>NZ_ML703264.1:85965-437357 GCF_008520305.1 Mesorhizobium sp. SARCC-RB16n
GCGAATAGGATTCGCCCGACCTGCTGTAAGCTTCTGTTTTATGCACGTCGTTATCCCGGAACCGAGGACGCTTCCGGGCGACATGCATTGGCTTTCGTCACATTCACGTTCTATGCTGCAACTGCGAAAGCTTGCGGCAGTCGTCGCTTGTCGACAAGCCTCCGGCTGGCGCCAGTGTCAAGCGCGCACATGTGGACCCAATCAATATCCAGGGATGGTCCTCGATGTGACACCGTGGCACTGGAAAATTTAAATCGATTAGAATATATCAGCCGCGTACTCGCGACCGGCGTCAGAGCGGACAGACCATGACCAGCCAGATCATCCCCGTCGACCCTTTCGACTTCATCATCTTCGGCGGCACCGGCGACCTGTCGGAACGCAAGCTGCTGCCGTCGCTCTACTATCGCCAACGCGACCATCAATTCTCGGAGCCGACGCGCATTATCGGCACATCGCGCTCGAAAATGAGCGACGAGGAATTCCGGGCCTTCGCCAAGCAGGCGATTTCGGACCACGTCAAGCCGGCCGACATCGACGCCAAGGAATTGAAGACCTTCCTCGCCCGGCTTTCCTACGTCTCGGCCGATGCGACGAACGGTGCCGGCTTCGACAAGCTGAAAAAGGCTATCGGCGAGAGCGACCAAATCCGCGCCTTCTACCTGGCGGTGGCGCCGGCGCTGTTCGGCGATATCTCGCACAAGCTCAAAGAGCACAATCTGATCACGCCGAATTCGCGCATCGTGCTGGAGAAGCCGATCGGCCGCGACCTCGCCTCGGCGCGGGCGCTCAACGACTTGGTCGGCGACGACTTCCACGAAAGCCAGATTTTCCGCATCGACCATTATCTCGGCAAGGAGACGGTGCAGAACCTGATGGCGCTGCGCTTTGCCAATGCGCTCTACGAGCCGCTGTGGAATTCCGCCCATATCGACCACGTGCAGATCACCGTCGCCGAGACCGTGGGCCTGGAAGATCGCGTCACCTATTACGACAAGGCCGGTGCGCTGCGCGACATGGTGCAGAACCATATGCTGCAGCTGCTTTGCCTCGTCGCCATGGAGGCGCCGTCGTCGATGGACGCCGACGCCGTGCGCGACGAGAAGCTGAAGGTGCTGCGGGCGCTGAAGCGCATCAACGGCAACGAAGCGCCAAAGCACACCGTGCGTGGCCAATATCGCGCCGGCGCCTCGGCCGGCGGACCTGTGAAAGGTTACGTCGAGGAGCTCGGCAAGGACAGCAACACCGAGACCTTCGTCGCCATCAAGGCCGAGATCGGCACCTGGCGCTGGGCAGGTGTTCCGTTTTATCTCAGGACCGGAAAGCGGCTGGCGACCCGGGTTTCGGAAATCGTCATCGAGTTCAAGCCGATCCCGCATTCGATCTTCGGCGATAGCGGCGCGGGGCCGATCTTCGCCAATCAGCTGGTCATCCGGCTGCAGCCGGATGAAGGCGTCAAGCAGTTCATCATGATCAAGGATCCAGGTCCGGGCGGCATGCGGCTGCGCCAGATCTCGCTCGACATGAGTTTCGCGCAGTCTTTCGACGGCCGCGCGCCCGACGCCTATGAACGGCTGATCATGGATGTCATCCGTGGCAACCAGACCCTGTTCATGCGTCGCGACGAGGTGGAAGCCGCCTGGAAGTGGATCGACCCGATCCAGAATGCCTGGGAAGGCGCCAAGCAGGAAGCACAGGGGTATACGGCAGGCACATGGGGGCCGTCGGCCTCGATAGCGCTGATCGAACGTGACGGGCGGACATGGCACGAGAGCAATTGACCAGCGCCGGCTACAACTGGAACGCTTTTCCCGACCGTCCGCAACTGGCCTCGGCGCTGGCTGGCCGCGTCGCCGACCGCCTGACAAAGGCGATCGGCGAGCGCGGGACGGCGTTGCTGGCTGTCTCCGGCGGCACGACTCCGGCAAAGTTCTTCGCCGCGCTCTCGGCGGCGCCGATCGCCTGGGACAAGGTGGTCGTGACGCTTGTCGACGAACGCTTCGTGCCGGCCTCCTCGCCGCGATCCAATGCCGGGCTGGTTGCCGCGAACCTGCTGCAGAACGCGGCCAAGGCTGCCCGTTTCGTTCCACTCTACCACGAGGCGGCCGGCATCGAGGATGCTGCCGCATCGGACGATGCGGCACTGCGATCCCTGCCCTGGCCGCTCGATGTCGTGATTCTCGGCATGGGGCCTGACGGCCACACTGCCTCGTTCTTTCCCGATGCCGACGATCTGCCGAAGCTGCTCGACCCGGCCTCCGACAGGATGATCCTGCCCGTTCATGCCAAAAGCGCCGGAGAGCCGCGGCTGACCCTGACACTCGCCCGCATCATCGACGCGGGTTTCCTCGCCTTGCACATAGAGGGCGAGGACAAGCGCATCGCCTTCGACAACGCTGTCGCGCCCGGACCGCGCAAGCCGATCCGCGCCGTGCTCGACGCATCGCCCAAGCCCGTGGAGGTTTTCTGGGCGCCCTGACTACAAGTTTATGAGTGGTCCCGGCAACGGCGGGAGGATGTTTCCGGGACCTCGCCTGAAAGGACCTGATGCCATGACCGCAAGACGCGATATCGAAGCCATCACGGAGCGGATTCGCCAGCGCTCCAAACCGGGTCGAGAGCGCTACCTCAGCCGTATCGCCGAAGCGTCGAACCAGACCGCCAACCGGTCGGTGTTGTCCTGCGGCAACCTCGCCCACGGCTTCGCGGTGTGCAGCCCTTCGGAAAAGCTGGCGCTCGGCGCCGACAAGGTGCCCAATCTTGGCATCATCACCTCCTACAACGACATGCTGTCGGCGCATCAGCCCTTCGAGACCTTCCCCGCCGTGATCAAGGAGGCAGCGCGCGAGGCCGGAGGCATCGCCCAGGTCGCAGGCGGCGTGCCTGCGATGTGCGATGGCGTGACACAGGGCCAGCCCGGCATGGAGCTGTCGCTGTTTTCGCGCGATGTCATTGCCATGGCTGCGGCGATCGGCCTGTCGCACAACATGTTCGATGCCGCCGTCTATCTCGGCGTCTGCGACAAGATCGTGCCCGGACTGGTGATCGCCGCACTTACCTTCGGCCATCTGCCGGCGGTGTTCATCCCGGCCGGACCGATGACGACGGGCCTGCCCAACGACGAGAAGGCCAAGGTCCGCCAGCTCTATGCCGAGGGCAAGGCAGGTCGCGCCGAACTCTTGGAAGCCGAGTCCAGATCGTACCACGGGCCAGGTACCTGCACCTTCTACGGCACGGCCAATTCCAACCAGATGCTGATGGAGATCATGGGCCTGCACACCCCGGGCGCTTCCTTCGTCAACCCCGGAACGCCATTGCGCGACGCCTTGACCCGCGAAGCGACGAAGCGGGCGCTGGCGATCACCGCGCTCGGCAATGCTTATACGCCGGTCGGGCGGATGATCGACGAACGCTCGTTCGTCAATGGCGTTGTGGGGCTGCACGCCACCGGGGGCTCGACCAACCACACGATCCACCTGATCGCCATGGCGGCGGCGGCCGGCATCGCGCTGACCTGGCAGGACATTTCCGACCTCTCGGAAGCGGTGCCCCTGCTGGCACGGGTTTATCCGAACGGGCTTGCCGATGTGAACCACTTCCACGCCGCGGGTGGGCTCGGCTTCCTGATCCGCGAACTGCTCGACGAAGGCGTCCTGCACGAGGATGTGCAGACGGTGTGGGGCGAAGGCCTGCGGCCCTATGCGGTCGAGGCAAAACTTGGCGCCGACGGCAGCGTGGTGCGCGAGGCGTCACCGCGTGCCAGCGGCGACGAAAAGGTGCTGGCGCCGTTCAACAAAGCGTTCCAGCCGACCGGCGGTCTCAAGGTGCTTTCAGGCAATCTTGGCCATGCTGTTATCAAGACTTCGGCCGTCAAGCCGGAGCGACGCGTCATCGAGGCGCCGGCCAAGGTGTTCGACAGCCAGCAGGGGCTGAACGACGCTTTCAAGGCCGGTACGCTCACCGGTGATTTCATCGCCGTCATCCGCTTCCAGGGGCCGAAGGCCAACGGCATGCCGGAACTGCACAAGCTGACCACCGTGCTTGGCATCCTGCAGGATCGCGGCCAGCGTGTCGCGCTGGTCACCGACGGACGCATGTCCGGGGCCTCCGGCAAGGTGCCCGCGGCGATCCACGTGACACCGGAAGCGGTCGAGGAAGGACCGATCGCGCGTATCCATGACGGCGACGTCATCCGCCTCGATGCCGATGCCGGCACGCTGGAGGTGCTGGTGCCCGGAACGGAGTTCGCGCTGCGCCGCACCGCCGAAGCCGATCTCATCGGCAACGAATTCGGCTTCGGCCGCGAGCTTTTCGCCGGCTTCCGGCAGTTGGTGGGCCGCGCCGACCACGGGGGCAGCGCCTTCGGAACCGCCTGACGCATTCCATGCGGCATGAAAAAGGGCGGCTCGCGGCCGCCCTTTTTGCTGGTCAAAATCGCAATCTCTATTGCACCGTCAGTTCGACCCGCTCTCCAGCCTTCACGGTCACGGCGCCCTCCTTCTTGGTGTTGTCCGATTTCTCCGAGACCACCGTGTAGTCGCCAGCCGCTAGCGCGGCCTGATACTTCTCGTCATAGGCGTAGCCGATCGACTTGCGATTGCCATTGATGTCCTTCTTCGCCTCGAAAATCTCGATCTTGGAGGTGCCGGGCGCCGTGATCGCCAGCACGCCGGCATTCATGGCGGCCTTGAGGTCCTGGAACTCGCCGACCTTGACGCTGAAAGGCTGTTCCACGACGGCGAGGTCAACCGTCGCGATCAATACATAGTCATCGGGCGGCAGGTCGAACTTGCTGTCGGGGCCATAGGCATAAGTGACCTCGTCGCGGGTGCCATCGATCTTCTTCTTGGCCTTGAGCACCTTGAAGCCGATGCCTGAACCGTCGGCCTTGTCGCCGCCGGCCGTATAATATGCGTTGGCAACGACATGGCCGATGCCGACGATAATGTCCTTGTCGATCACCCTGCCGGCAGCGAGCGGGATCGTTTCTGTAACCACGCCCTGTCCGATCGTGACGGTCACTTTCTCGTCGCCGGCCGGCAACACGACTTTGGTGTCTCCATAATAGGTCGGAGGGTTGTCGGCCCCCGGATAAGCGATCACGACAGCCGCACCGCCGGCCACATCGGCACCTTGGCTGGGGCGCGGATGCAGGATGAGCGTGCCGGCATTCAGGGTGAAAAGCGGCTTGTAGACCTGGCCTGCTTCGATCTTGATCTTCTGCTCGACCTTGGCCTCGCCGTCGCGCGCGACGATGACGTAGTCGCCCGGTTCCAGATTGGCTTTGTAGTCGCCGTATTCGGTGGTGATGTTGTTGCCGCGCGTGCCGTCCGATTTGGCCTTGTAGACTTCCCAGGCATTGCCGTCGGTGACGGGATCGCCGCCCTCGGCCAGCACCACGGTCGGCATGAAATTGAACTCGGGCTTTGCCGGCTCCGGCGCTGGTGCCGGTGCTGGCTCGGGCGCCGGTGTCGGCGCCGCGACGGTCTCGACCAGCGCTTCCTGCAGCGCCTTCTCGTCGGAGGCCTGGATGTACTTGCCCCCGGTGTTATCGGCGAGGCAAGCGATCTGCTTGCCTTCGTCGGCGGTCAGGCCGAAGCCGACCACATCGGCGGTGAAATCGACGCCCGAGGCCTTGAGTTCCTTGCCAAGCGCGCAAGGATCGCCGCCGCAGGTTTCGAGCCCATCGGTGATGAGGACGACCGTCGCCTTGTCCTCGGTGTATCTCAGCGCTTCGGCCGCCTGCTTGACGGCTGCCGTCAGCGGCGTCTTGCCGAGGAACTTCATACTGTCGGCGGCGGCCGAGATGGCGCTTGCCGAACCCGGCTGAGGCGGCACGATGAGCTGGATGTCGTCGCAACTGCCCTTTTCACGATGGCCATAGGCCATGAAGCCGATCTCGTCGTCGGCGGGAACCGATTGAAGCACGGTCCTCAGCGATTCACGGGCGATTTCCAGCTTGGGCTTGCCATCGATCTGCGCCCACATCGAACCGGAGGCATCGAGAATGATGATGACCTTGTTGGCCGCGAAGCCGAATGTCGTCATCGACAAAAGGACGATCGCCGCAGCGACGCTCCGTGCAAGTCCCGCCATCGAAATCTCCTGAGTAGCCACCCCGTCCGCGATGGGGAGGCTATTTGACCTCTCATCGGGACACAAGCCTGCTCAGTACGTCGTGCGGCGCTCTTCAGAAGGCGGGCGGCCAAACTGCAGCCGATAGCTCTGGGCAAAATAGGAATGCGAGGTGAAGCCCGTCGCGATCGCCACATCGAGGATCGGCATGTTGGTCTGACGCAGCAATTCGCGCGCCCGCTCCAGCCGCAGCCGCATATAGTAACGCCCGGGCGTGACGTTGAGATGGCGCAAGAACAGCCGCTCCACCTGGCGCACCGAAAGGCCGGCCGACTTGGCGAGTTGCACCGCCGACAGCGGCTCGTCGAGATGGTCGGCCATCAGTTCGACGATGCGCCTGAGCTTCTCCGACTTGCCCGTCAGGTCGCGCTCCGGCCCGACGCGCTGGCGATCTCCGGCGGAGCGGATGCGTTCATGCTGGAACTGGTTGGCGACGCCATTGGCGAGGTTGGAGCCGAAATCGCCACGCACGATCTCCAGCATCAAGTCGATCGAGGTGGTGCCGCCGGCGCAGGTGTAGCGCTTGCGGTCGATCTCGAAGACATTGCCCGTGCAGTTGATGTCGGGAAAGCGCTCGACGAAGCCGGCGCGGTTTTCCCAATGGATGGTGCAGCGATAGCCTTCGAGCTGGCCCGCCTCGGCCAGCAGGTAGGATCCGACCGACAAGGCACCAAGCGCGTTGCCGCGCCGGCCCCAGCTGCGCAAGGCCGCCAGAACCTTGCTCTTGCCGGGAAATTCGGTGGTCAGGCCAACCGAAACGAAAAGAATATCGACCGGCGGCAGATCGGCGACCGCGTAGTCGATCTTGAGCGGCAGGCCGTTGGAGGCCATCACCGAATCGCCATCGGCGGACACCGTCGTCCAGCCATAGAAATCGCGGCCAAGCAGGCGGTTCGCCGACCGGAACGTGTCGATCGCGGCGGCCAAGGAGAACATGGAGAACTTGTCGACCAGCAGGAAAGCGAACTGCCGGCCGCCTTGAACGGGATCATTCGTGACCGGCCGTTCCGGAGAAACAGGGGGATTCGGCAATGCTGCGGCTTTCAGGGTCAACCCGGGCTCAGAAGGAAGGCCGCTTCAATCCGGCCGCAAGGTAGGCCGAAGCTAACGTATTGGCCATCAACATGGCAATGGTCATCGGCCCGACACCGCCGGGCACCGGCGTGACCGCGCCAGCCGCCTTGGCCGCTTCGGCATAGGCGACATCGCCGACGAGGCGCGATTTACCCTCGCCCTTCTCGGGAGCGGGAATGCGGTTGATGCCGACATCGATGACGGTGGCGCCGGGCTTTACCCAATCGCCCCTGATCATCTCCGGCTTGCCGACGGCGGCGACAAGGATGTCGGCCGTGCGGGCAAGCGCCGGCAGGTCCTTGGTGCGGCTGTGAGCGATGGTGACGGTGCAGTTGGCGGCAAGCAGCAGATTGGCCATCGGCTTGCCGACGATGTTGGAGCGGCCGACGACGACGGCGTTGAGACCCGACAGGTCCTTGCCGCGCACGCGCTCGATCAGGAGCATCGAGCCGGCGGGTGTGCAGGGAACAAAGGCCGTGTCGAGTTCACCGGTGCCGAGCTTGCCGACATTGATGAAATGGAACCCGTCGACGTCCTTCTGCGGCGCGATCGCCTGGATGATCTTGCCTGCATCGACATGGGCGGGCAGAGGAAGCTGGACCAGGATGCCATTGATGGCCGGATCGGCGTTGAGTTCGGCGATGAGCTCGAGCAGCGCCTGCTCTGACGTTTCCATCGGCAGCGTGTGCTGAAGCGAATGAAAGCCGCATTCCTTGGCGGTGCGGGATTTGGAGGCGACATAGACCTGGCTCGCCGGATCCTCGCCGACGATGACAACGGCGAGACCTGGCTTGGCCTTGCCCCTGGCGACCAGTTCGGCGGTCAGCGCCTTGACTGTTCCCACTACGTCTTCCGCAACGCTCTTTCCGTCAATCACTTCGGCCATGAACCACCCTCAACATCGTTCCGCCTGCCGCCTTCGGAAAACACAAAGCAGCGGCGCCGGCAATCTGCAGCGCGGCATTGTCACGAAAATACAAGCCCGCAATCCCGTCAAAGCGCCTTCCCATGCCGTTTACGCGAAACCGGCACGGTTTTGTTCGGCCTCCGCAACTTATCTGGTGGCTCAGAAGTAGCGGCGACGGGTGCGGCTTTCCGTGAGTTCGCGGACCGCTTCGCGGAATTCGCGCAGGCTGGCGCGAATCTCTTCGACCGATGATTGTTCGCCACCCTCCTCGACCGGGAGTGGCCTTGCATGCGGAGCGGCTGGATGGGCCGGCGACTGCGTCGGAGCGGGCGGTGGCGGATACGGCATCCGTGCTGCATAAGGCCCCGCCGCGGCTTGCACGTAGGGATGGCCCGTCTGCGACCGAGGCTGCCCCTGGGGATAGCCCAGCGGCTGCGCATAGGGAGAGGACGGCAAGGGCGGAGCTGGATACGGCGCTTGTCGCGGCATCAGGGGCGAACGCGAGGGCGAGGCCATCTGGCGCCCATACCCGGCATCGGTGCCTGGCTGGAAAGATGATTGCGAATAATCCAGGCCAGCCGCCTGCCGAGGCCCGAAACCGGACTCCGGATAGCCAGGGAATATCGGAGCGTTGGCCGGCCGGCCGTTGTCGGCAAAGGCGGGTAAGGCGAACTCGCTGGACATGTCGTCGTCGGCTTCGGCCGACGGCTTGCGGGACATGGCCTTTCGCAATTTCGATATGAGTGTGCCGATCCTCCCGGGGCTTTCGTCCGCACCGCCATTGGAGGACGGGTCGGCTCTGCCCGTTGCGCGGGATCTGGTTGCATCATGAGCGCGACCCCCCGCTGGAGGCCTTCCGGAGCCAGCCTTGCGCGCGGCATGTCGGGTGGCAGATCGCTGGTGCCGATCTGCCCCCGCGAACGCCAGGCGTCGTCGGCTTCAAACGGCTGCTCCTCGTCAGGGGGGAACCGCGAAGCGCCACCGGCGACAGACTGCGGCGGGCTCGGCTTCGTCTCGCGCCGGGAACGGGCCAGGCGATGTCGGGTGGCGGCATCCTGGCGCCATGAGGGGTCCGCGCGGTCTCCTATCGACACCAGCGACGCGTCGTCCTCGCCACGCAAGGCCTCGCCAAGCGCCAATAAGGAGCGCTCGCGCTTCCAGCCCTCACGGTTTTCCCTGTCAACCATTGTCGTGGAGCTTTACCCTTCAGTCGCTTGGCAGCGACGGCCGGCCATTCGTTAAGCCACGCTAAACAGGCATAGGAAACAAAAGGTTAATTTCCGGAAGATGATGGCAAGGATTCACGCCATGGCTGCAAGAGCTTTCAACACCTTTCTTCATCGCACCATTGCGCGACTCTATGCGCATTCCGCCTCGAGAGCTTCTTCTTCCATCGTGGCGATCCGGTCTGGCTGTTCTTCGTGCTCGGCGTGCTGGGCCTCAGGCAAGTGTCGCTGCGACCGATCGCGGTGCGCACGCCTGCTCATCGGCCCTGAGAGGGCTTTCCCACCGGTCCGCGAGCGTCTATGTCATGCCTTTCCTCGGAGGGGCTCTCGATGACGATCAGGCTTGTTCTCGCCGGCTGCGGCAATATGGGTTACGCCATGCTCTCGGGTTGGCTGAAGTCCAGCAAGCTTGCACCGTCGACCGTTTTCGTGATCGAACCCAACGCCGACCTGCGCAATCGGGCCGCCGCGATCGGCTGCGGCACGGCGGTGGAAGCCGGCGCGATTCCGGCCGATGCCGTGCCTGAACTCGTCGTCATCGCCGTGAAGCCCCAGGTGATCCGTGACGTCACCGCCGCCTACAAGCGTTTCGGCGACGGCCGCACCACTTTTGTAAGCATCGCCGCCGGCACGCCCGTCGCTACCTTCGAGGAAATCCTCGGCCACCGCGCGCCGATCGCGCGCTGCATGCCCAACACGCCCGCGGCAATCGGCAAGGGCATGATGGTGGTGTTTTCCAATCCCCTGGTTTCCAACGACGCCAGGCGTTTCGTCGCCGACCTCTTGTCGGCCAACGGCGAAGTGGCCACCATCGATGACGAGGGCCTGATGGATGCGGTGACCGCCGTGTCCGGATCGGGTCCGGCCTACATCTTCCATTTCATCGAGGCGCTGACCATGGCTGCCGAGAAGGCCGGCTTGCCGGCGGCGACCGCCAGGCTGCTCGCCATGCAGACCGTCTACGGCGCCGCATCGCTCGCCGCCGAAAGCCGCGAGGATCCGGGCGTGCTGCGCCAGCAAGTGACCAGCCCCAACGGCACGACGGCAGCCGCGCTTGGCGTGCTGATGGGCGAGGACCGGCTGACCAACCTGCTCACCGATGCGGTGGAAGCGGCACGGCTGAGGTCGATCGAACTGGGGAAATAAGCGGAATGTCCGCTAGGCGAGATCGGTGTACGAAAAGTCGTTGCCTTTGTAGAGCAACACCGAGCCGTGGCTCTTTGCGCAAGCATAGGACAGGCAATCGGCAAGGTTGAGCTGCGCGGGATGCCCACTTCCCTTTCCGTAGTCTGAAAACGCCTGGATCGCGAGCTTGGCGTCGCCGGCGTCGATCGACACAATTTCGATTTCAGCCTCGTGCAGAAGCGCCTCTATCGCCTTTTCCGCGACCACCGGCTCGATAGCAAGCATCGTAGAAAGCCGCATTGACGCTTCGAGCACCACCAGCGCGGACGTAATCTTGCGAGGTGCAGCCGCGATCCGATTGCTCCACTCGCCGGCATCCCCTTCTCCTGAAAGAATTGCGACGACTACGGAGGTGTCGACGACCATCAGGGATGTCCCCACATGTCGTCGATTTCATCCTTGCTCATAGGTCGGCCGCCGTGGCCGGCTTTGGCTTTAAGTTCATCGGCGATGGCAGCCAGCCGTTTCGCCAGGGGAATGTGCCGGCTCTCCCGTTTCAATTCAGACTCGAGCGCTTCGATAACCGCTTCGGTCATCGAAATCTTGCGTTTGGCGGCGAGCCGCTGTGCCAGTTCACGTGCACGCGGGTCTCTAATCTGGAGGTTCATTGGTCGATCCTCAGCGACATTTGCCACTACAATGTAGTGCATTTGTCATGACAGCGCCACAACGACCTATTTTCCGTACAGCATTTCATCCTGCAGCCGGCGCAAGGCGAACAGCCGTGTCGTCTGGTCGGGCGCCGCATTGTCGGCGGTCAGCAACTCGCCTTTCCTGACCGGTTGCAGCACCTTGCCGCCCTCGAGCAGGCCGACCGGTATCGCGCTCTGGGCGCGGGCTTCGCCGACGGTCATCGTCCAGGAGCGGTAGCAGGTTTCGCCGATCGCATCGAAGGTCTCGCCGGCCGCGAGATCGCGCTTGGCAACGGCGCAAACCTCGGCAACCGGCCGCGGCAACGGCACCATGTCGGGTTTGCCGAACAGCACGATACGGGCCGCTGTCAGCGGCACTTCCAGCGACGTCAGATGGTAGGGCCGGAACAGGCTGTAATAAGGACCGTGGCCGATATGCAGGTCGTCCATGCGCTCGATGATGCGCTGATGCGTCGCCTCGACGATGACGAAGACGCCGGGCGCCACACCCTTGCCGATGGTGTAATCGACGACGCCCTTCTTCAGCAGGAGGCCACCGTCCTCGCGCGGGATCAGCACCTTGACGAGGTCGTCGCGATCGGCCTTGGGACCGTGCATGCCAGGCACGTCAGGCACCAGCCCGGTGGCGTTGGCGATGGCGCACATCTCGACCATGGTCTTGGAGCCGTCGACGAACTCGACCAACATGCGCGGGTTCATATTGCGGCGGGCCGCTTCCTCGCGATAGTCGTCGGGCACGGCATCATGGTTGAGCGGATTGTTCTTGCCCTTGCCGGCCGAGACGATGGTCAGGCCGAGCGCGGAGGCGAACTCGATCAGTTCCATGCAGCTCGACGGCTCGTCGCCGGCACCGACCGAATAGACGACGCCAAGCCGGTCGGCCTGCTGCTTGAGGTAGCAGCCGATGGTGACGTCGGCCTCGACATTCATCATCACCAGATGCTTGCCATGCTCCATCGCCATCAGATCGAAATCGGCGGCGACGCCAGGGTTTCCCGTGGCGTCGATGACGACGTCGATCAGTGGATTGGTCACCAGCATCTCGCTCGAGGTGATGGCTATTTTTCCCGCTTCGATCGCGCCGGTGATTTTCGATGCGGTGTCGGCTTCGACCGCCATCGCCTCGTCACCATAGGCGATGCGGATGGCGTCGCGTGCGGTGTGCGGGCGACGGGTGGAGACGGCGCAGACCGAAATGCCCGGCATCAGCATGCCTTGCGTGACGAGGTCGGTTCCCATTTCGCCGGAGCCGATGACGCCAATACGCACGGGCCGGCCCTCGGCGGAGCGTCTGGCGAGATCGCGGGCAAGTCCCGTCAAGGCGACATTGGTCATGCAGGGATGTCCACAGCTTCTTGATTTAGGGCCGGATTAGCAGGGACAGGTCGCCTGTGCCAACGAAACCACTCGCGGGCGGCGATTCCCAGCGAAAATCCTCCGGGAAAAACGCCTTCACTTTGGCCGATTGGCCCAAAGGGTTGGCAATTGACATTTTTGTGGACAATCGGAATAAAACATTCGTTTCCTGAGAAAGGCAAATGTTCATTCCGTGTTCGAATGTGCATTCCGCCTCTCGTTAGGTTTGGGGAGGCCTTTCCGCCAAGGCGCGGCAAAGGCGTGGGAGATCAACGGAGCATTTCGGGCAGGGCCCCGCGGCTCCAGGGGAGGAAGAATGGATACTCTACTCGCTGGCCTCAAGGGGGCCATCGATACGCTCGGTGCGACAATCCTGCTGCCGATCGTCATTTTCATCATTGCCGTGGTTTTGGGCGCCAAGGTCAGCAAGGCCTTTCGCGCCGCCATCACCATCGGCGTCGCCTTCATCGGTATCAACCTTGTGCTTGGCCTGATGTTCACGTCGATCGGCGACGTGGCCAAGGCCATCGTCACCAACACCGGCATCCATCGCGACATCATCGATGTCGGCTGGCCCTCGGCGGCCGCGATCGCATTCGGCTCCTCGGTCGGGCTGTGGGTCATCCCGGTCGGCATCCTGGTCAACATCGTGCTGCTGCTGACACGCATGACGCGCACGCTCAATGTCGACGTCTGGAATTTCTGGCATTTCGCCTTCGTCGGCTCGCTTGTCGTGGCCGCTACCGACAATCTGGCCTACGGCATTGCGATCGCTGCCCTCGTCGCGGCGCTTTCGCTGCTTTTCGCCGACTGGTCGGCGCGCGCGGTGCAGCAATTCTACGGCGTTCCCGGCATCTCGGTGCCGCACCTCGCCTCGGCGCAGATCCTGCCGATCGCCATCATCCTGAACTGGATCATGGACCGCATTCCCGGCATCAACCGCATCAACATCAACACCGAAACCATCGAGCGCCGCTTCGGCGTGTTTGGTGAACCTGTCGTGCTCGGCCTCATCATCGGCCTCGTGCTTGGCGCCATCGCCTTCTACAATGCCGGCGACCTCGGCACTGTGCTGGCCAAAGTGCTGGGCACCGGCATGACACTTGCCGCGGTCATGCTGCTGCTGCCGCGCATGGTGAAGATCCTGATGGAGGGCCTGCTTCCGGTTTCCGACGCGGCGCAGGAATTCGTGCGCAAGCGCACCGGCGACCGTGAGCTTCTCGTCGGCCTCGATTCGGCGATCCTGATCGGCCATCCCGCCGCGATCTCGTCGTCGCTGATCCTGGTGCCGATCGCGATCATCCTGTCGGTGATCCTTCCGGGCAACCGCGTCATCCTGTTCGCCGACCTGGCGGTCATCCCGTTCATCGTCGCCATGACCGCGCCGCTGGTCAAAGGCAATGTGTTCCGCATGGTGGTGATCGGCACGGTGACCTTGGCGATCGGCTTCTATGTCGCCAACGCGCTGGCGCCGCTGTTCACCAGTGCGGCCGTCGCGTCGGGCTTCAAGCTGCCGGCGGATGCGCTGCAGATCACCTCGGTCGTGGACGGCTTCTTGTGGGTGCCCTACGTGATCATCGAGGCGATCCAGGGACTTGGCCTCGCCGGCATCATCGTCATCGCGGTGATCATCGCCGCGCTGTTCGTACTGTACCGCCGCAATACGCTCGGCTGGGAGCGGGCAGCGGGCGCCGAGGACGAGCCGGTCGAAGGCACCGCCTGAGCGTCAGCGGCTTCAATCTGAAACAATCGTGCGCCTCCCCCGGGGCGCACGATTCATCGACGGAGCAAGACATGTCCGACGGCCTCATGCAGCTTCTGGATCCCGAAGCGATCGTGCTCGGGTCCGATGCCTCGACCAATGAGGAGATCATCCGCATCCTCGCCGGCCGGCTCGAGGCCCTTGGCTATGTCAAAAGCTCCTACGCCGACGCGGTCGTGCGCCGCGAAATGACCATCCCGACGGGACTGCCGCTGGAGCGCGCCGACAATGTCGCGGTGCCGCACACCGATCCCGAACATGTGCTGAAGCCCGGCATCGCAATGGGCACTCTCAGAAAGCCGGTGACCTTCGCCAACATGGAAGACCCCGACGAGACGCTACCTGTCGGCTTCGTCTTCCTGCTTGCCATCAATGACAAGGACAAGCAGATTGAGGCGCTGCAGTCCGTCATGGCCACTATCCAGAATCCAGATGCATTGGACGGCTTGAGGTCGGCGAGGACGCTCGACGACGTGCGTGCCGTACTCGGCTGATAACCAAGGAGAAGCAAAGATGGCCAGACAGAAGACAATTCTCTTTGCCTGCGGCACCGGCATCGCCACCTCGACGGCGGTCAATGTCGCCGTCACCGAAGCGATGAAAGCGCGCGGTCTTACCTTCAACGCGCAGCAGGCCAAGGCAACCGAAGTGCCGGGGCTGGCCGATAGCGTCGACTTCATCGTCGCCACCACGCCGATCTCGGCCTCGGTGACCAAGCCGGTAATCAAGGGCCTCGCCTTCCTCACCGGCGTCGGCAAGGACAAGGTGCTCGACGAAATCGAGGCGCAACTGCGCAAGTAGGCAGCGGACAACGCAAGCTATCGATGGCCTGGCTTTCAGACCACCCTGACGTAGCTCGTCATGCCTGATTTCTGGTGCTCGATGATGTGGCAATGCAGCAGCCAGTCACCGGGATTGTCGGCGACGAAGCCAAGGCTCACCTTCTCATTGGGCTGGATGAGGTAGGTGTCCGAAATCAACGGCTGCACCGGACGCGTCGAGGACGACAGGACCTTGAAGCTCATGCCGTGCAAATGCATCGGATGCGACTGCGGCGTCAGGTTCTCCATGTCGATGATGTAACTTTTGCCCAGCTTCAATTCGGCCAGCGGCGCGGTCGGATCGGGCGTATCGCCCGGCCACGGCACTTTGTTGATCGCCCAGAAACTGTAGCCGAGTGAACCGCATATGCTGTCGCTCGGGACGTTCTCCGCCGTGGCGCTGAGCGCCAGCGAAATATGCTGGGCAGCGGTGAGATCGACCTCGGCCACGGGATTGGCCTCCAGCGATGCAAGATCGCGACTATCGCGCTTGAGCGAGTTGCCCGTCGCGCGCAGCGTCGCCAGCACCTTTGGCCTGGTGCCCCTGACGTCCCGCAGGCTGACGATCGCGCCCTCTTCATCGGGCATGCGGATGACGAGTTCCATGCGTTGCCCCGGCCCCAGCAGCAAGGCGTCGGGCGAAAAGCGCTGTGGCACCGGATTGCCGTCCAGTGCGATGACGTCAGCTTCGGCGCCGTCGACGCGAAAGGCGTAGATTCGGGTGACATCGGTGATTGCAACGCGCAGCCGCACCAACCCGCCGGCCGGAGCGTCATATTGCGGCTGGTCGAGCCAGTTCGCGGTGCGCATCGTGCCGTAGGTACCGGTTCTCGCCGCATCGCGCGGCCGGAACTGGTCGATGAACTGAGCGTCGTCGCCAAGGCGCCAGTCGCGCAGATTGAGGGCATATTCGGCGTCGAATTTCGGATCGTTCGGGTTCTCGACCACGATCACACCGGTCAGGCCGTGCCCCATCTGCTCCAGTGTGTTGCAATGCGGATGGTACCAGAAGGTGCCAGCGTCGGGCGGCGTGAAGGCATAGTCAAAATGATCGCCGGTGTAGACATAGGGCTGCACCAGGAAGGGCACGCCATCCATCTTGTTCGGCAGGCGAATGCCATGCCAATGGATGGTCGTCGGATCGTCGATGGCATTGACGAGACGCGCGGCGAAGGGTTCGCCTTTTTTCATTCGCAGCACCGGAGGCATTCCGGCGTTGCCGTAGGTCAGCACATTGTTGGTCTGGCCGACATCCATGAGCCTCGCCTGGATTTTCGCCGTCTGCAGCACCACCGGCTCAGGCGTGGCCGCGGTCCAGCCGCCACTCCTGCCCATGGCGGCAAGCCCGACCCCGCTCACGCCGGCGATGGCGGCCGTTTTGAGAAGTGCGCGGCGTGTGATCATGTTGCGCTCCAACGGAAAAGCTGACTGCCCTCCACATCTTTTCCGTTCATAGCCGGACTGGCGCCCGTTTGCCAACGACCGGTCAGGCGGCTTCTCGTAGCCAGTGAAAGGATGCGCTCCAGCTTTATTTGAAGCTGGCGATGGGCAGGAATTTCACAGCGGAGCCGGTGAAGCGGCGGTGATCGGACGTCTGTCCTCGTGGCTTGAACCCATCGAGATAGACCTGCTCGGGCGCCGTGCGGATGAGATTGGCGGCAATGATAGTCGCCGCTGCCGACGCGGTTCCGCCGGTGATGCGGCGACCTGTCTCAAGCGGCACAATGACGGCGGTGGTTTCGGGATCGAGACGTGGCTGGACACGGTCGGCCTTCGGGCTGGTCCTGGCACGATCTTCGGGTTTCGACGCAGGAACTGCAATCCGCTGGCCAGCCAGCGGATCGAGACCATCATCGGCGTGATGCATGGCCAGCAAGGCACCGATGGCATCGGCGGGTTTGGCTTCCGGCTGGTGCGCCGCACTTGCCTGGTCCTGCGGTCGCCACGTCGGCACTGGGATGTTGAGCGCCACCATCTCCGGTGCGCCGGCCGCGGCAGCGGCATCCACCTTGGCCGGAGGAATTTCGGCATTGGCTGCCGCCGGCTCAGCCCGCGCTGGAGATGCGCTGGCTACGGCGAGCGGCACGGTTTGCTGGGTTGGAATGCTGGCCGCGAGCCCGGTGCGCGGTGCGAAAGCGGGTAGCGGCACCGTGCCGGGCGCCATCGCCATGACGATCGCTTCAGGCGTCTTCGCAGGCGTTTCTTCGGCCTGACCGGCGGAAGCGATCTGGATATCCGCCCGCTGGGCTGCCTCCGGCGCCACGATGGCGGTGCCCTGTCCGGTCGTCTTGGGTTCACCGGCCTGTTTGGGTTCAACCGACTTGGCCGGCTTGCGTGGCGCAGGCACCGCTTGCGCGGCATCATTCGCTTCGTCCGCCCCGCGCCCACCCAACAGCGACGCCAGCAGACCGCGCGCCGGCCTGCGCTGGCCGCTGTCGGCGCTTGCCAGTTCGATGTTGGGCGTGCCGGCGGCCTTGCGCGATTTGTAGGCCGCAAACGCCTGCTCGTAGCCAGGCAACGGTTTGCCATCGCTCGGCACATGCAGCGTATTGCCGTTCGGGAAGACCCTGGCGAGTTCCTGGCGGCTGATGCCCGGCCAATGCCGCACATTGCCGACGTCCATGTGGATGAAGGGCGAACCGGAGGTCGGGTAATAGCCGACGCCGCCGCCCTGCATCTTGAGGCCGATGTCGCGCAGCTTCTTCAGCGGCACATCCGGCAGGAAGAAGTCCATGGCGCGGCCGACCATGTGCTGGCTTTCCCGGGCCACGCCCTTCGAGCGGCCGCGCAGCATGGCGTTGGTCGCCGGCGAGCGATAGGCGCTGACCACATGGATATAGGCTGTCGAGCCGCTGGCGCGGTAAGCCTGCCAGACCAGGTCGAGCAGGCGCGGGTCCATCCTGGTCGGCTCGTTGCGGCGCCAGTCGCGCAACATGAAGTTGATCTTCTTCAATCCGGCCTGATCGTAACGCCCGTTGCGCTTGAAGACGATCTCGGCCTTCTCGCCCGTATGCAGATGCTGAATTCGCAGAGCGCGCGTTTCGGCGAACGCATCGGTGATGCACATGCAGAAGAAGGCGACCATGAAGGCCGGCAACCGTGTCCACCAGCGGAAACCGCCGGGCGCGTTTTGTTCGCTTTCAATCACGTTCATGCCTTGCACATCGTTCCTGTTTCGGGCGATTTGACGTCTTCGCCGGATCCAGAGCCTTTTTTCAGCGCTCCCCCCGGCGGCGGCTTGGCCAGGCGCACAGGCAGCCATCCGACAACACGTCATGTCGAAGAACAGCATCTTGGTTAATGAATCGTGTCACGCGGGGAACGCGTTTCGACTGGAGATTGCCTAATGCCACTTTTTGGCGGAGGCCATGTCGTCTTCCGGCCGATCACGGCGCGCCAACGGCAGGCGCCGTCGGACTGTCCACATTTCTGGCGGCTGCCGATCGGTACGGACAGACCTGAAGTGCCAGCACAAGGGATGGTTTCGGAAAATCTGGTGCTGCGAGAGAGGATTGAACTCTGAGTAACTTCAGTAAAATCAACCACTTACGTCATCATTTGTAACGCTGTGACGGTCGAAAAATGACCGGGAAAATCACTCCTATCCCGTGGCTTTTTCTGGGCGCCAAAGACCGAAAACCCTCTCTGATTCTTAAAGGCGTTCTAGATCAAGCCTCTATTTAAGAGACCCTGCTTCATGTCCCCAAGCACGACGAATGGAAATCCAATTACGACGAGCCATACGCGCCGTGGTGGTAGATCAGCGCCCGTTGCAAGGCTGGCCAGCGAACTCCCTCGGACTGTGTTATCGCGCTCCGTCGGGCGCCATGAGAGCATCATTGATCACTTCTGCCAAATCGTTTCCGACTCGCTGAAATCCCAAGAGCCGCGCTACCGCGCGGGTTAGGTCCTCGGGCGGCATGCCCCCACTTTCCGAACGAATTCGCTGAGCTGCGGCGGCTATTTCCATGGGTGGGAGATAGGCGGCCTTAAGCAGACTGCCGGTTTCGGCACAGCGGTCCCGGATGGGCGGGTTTTGGGCTTGGTCAGATGTTAAAAGGAATGATCCTGTCCATCTCACCGCGTGGTCTCTCTGCGTAGCGAGACGGGCGGCCCGCCCGGCCGTTTCGACGATACGATTGCCGGCCCGCGATTTGCCGAAAGCAGAAGTAATGCGCCGCGCCACCTCGTCGATGTGGATCGGGCCTTCGATCCCGACGATTTTCACAACTAGGTCCGCAAGCTGGGCAATGGGAGCCTCGTGCGGCTCAAGGCTGGACCGCACGGAAAGCTCGGCGCGGACATAGGCCGGGGCCGTCAAGGTAAGGTGGGCGATTTCGACCGATTGGTCCGCAATTTCCTGCTCCAGCGGAGCTGGCCGGAAAGCCCCGTGATTTGCACCACGCACGCGAATGCCGTCCTCAACCGTCAGCCTCGCCTGGTCAAGTGCTGCGGACAGCCGTTGCATCTCGCGGACACGATGATGGAACCAGTCGGTGCTCCAGATGCGATGGAAACCCCAGCCGAGGTTCTCCAGGACATCCTGACGCAAACGATCACGCTCACGTGCCCACAGGGCGGCATGGTAGGTGGCACCATCGCACTCCACCGCCAACAGATACTGCCCCGGACGATCGGGATGACGCACACCAAGGTCGATCCGGAACCCAGCCGTCCCGACCTGTGCATCAGCCAGATAGCCGAGTGAGCGGATTGCCGCGGCTACATCTTCCTCGAACGGGCTGTCGGCATCGAGGGCGCTGGCCACGCGCTCCTCCATGATTCCGGTCTTGGCAAAGTCGAGGAAGCGTTTCAGAACCCGCGGACCTTCACGTTTGCTGCGCGTTGGGTCGATATGACCTGGGTCGAAGGAGGCGAAGACTTCGCAGCGAACTCTCGCACGGGAGAAGAGGACGTTTAACCGCCGTTCACCACCTTCGCCATTCACTGGTCCGAAAGACATAGAAGCGAGCGGACCGTTGGGCTCCTGCGGTCCATAGCCCACTGAGATCAGGATGACATCGCGCTCGTCACCCTGCACGTTTTCGATGTTTTTGACGAACACATCCTCATGTCGTCCCTCGCGCAGGAAGCCATCCAGCACAGGATCGTGACGGCGCTCGAGTTCGAGCAGCTCAGTCAACATGTCGGCCTGCGCCTTTGAGAAGGCGACGACTCCGAGAGAAAGGTCGGGCCATGCTCGAGCGTGTTCCGCCATCCCTCGCACGAGGGCTTGTGCCTCGATCCGATTGGTGCCCTGGCGGCCAAGTCCGCTGCCACCGCGTGCGTATACGCCTGGAACGCGTCGAAACTTCAATCCGTAGTCATCGTCGAGTTGCAGCGGTGATGGTGGCAGAACAAGGTTATCACCGTAGAATTCGGCATTCGACACCCTGATCAACGATGGATCGCGCGACCGATAGTGCCATTCCAACATTCGCGAACGGAGGCCACGTGCCTCACACAGCGACAGGATGCTTTCCATGTCAGCTGCGGTGGCGCCGAGCGGCGCATCCTCGTCCTCGTCCTCAATATCTTCAACATCGTCGACCAAACGGTCGAAGAACGAAGTCGGGGGTAGTTGCTTCTGGTCGCCCACCACCACGATCTGACGGGCTCGGGCGACGACGCCCAAGGCATCTTCGGGGCGAATCTGGGATGCTTCATCAATCACCAGAAGGTCGACGGTCACACTGTTGGGCGGCAGGAACTGGGCGACCGAAATCGGACTCATCAGCATTACCGGCTTGATGCGTTGCACCATGCTACCCGCATTCTTCATCACCCAGCGGATAGGTTTATGGCCACGCTTGCGTCCGATTTCGCCGCGGATGATACCCATCTCTCCCATCGTGCCGCGCGGCATCTGCTCGAAATGGCGTGACAAGATCAGGGTCTTGGCGGTCTCAATGCGATCTTTCTCCAGCTTGCCGAAAAGATGCACGAGGTCGTGCCGATCGAGCTGAGGTAGCATGTTCAATTGAGGTCGTGCGGCACGTGCCGCGTTCCAGCGGTCCTCTGCGCAGGCATAGGCAAACTCGCGTTCGGCTTCGTGGGACGCGAGACGTTCCTCGTCGACCGCGTTGACGATCGCCCCGGCTCCATTGCCGAATACCGCGGTGATGCTGCGCGCAAGTGCCGCCCAGTTCCCATAACGTCCGGTGTCCGCCGCCATCTGGGCAAAAGCGCTGGCCAGTTCAGGCAGCGGAGCCGTTTCGAGCGAATCGCCGATTCCTGCTTGCGCAAGATCAAGCCGCAATCGGAAAATCGGTGCCCGCAAACTGGCGCTGCAAGCCTCGATGCGGGCCCTTAGGTCGCGCGCAGTGCCGCGCGGATCGGGAAATGCGGCAAGCGCTTCCGTAACGTGAGCTGCCTCGGTAACGGCCCCCGACTGCTTGATCCCTGCCAACCATTCGCTGATGGCGAGCAGGGCCGCGAAAGGTGTGCGCTCACCGCGCCACTCGGCGCCAAGGGCCGTCTCCAGCCAACCTTCTTCCTCGGCCAGGCGTTTGCGTCGATTCTGGACTTCCGCCAGTTCGTCGACCAGCGCCAGTCGCTCTGCGGGTGCTTTAGGCAGCGAGCCTGATAGAAGGCTCGCCAATTCACCGGAAGCGCGGCGATAGGAACCAAAAAGTCGCGCAAAGAAGGAGTTTTGGCCGCGCACGATTGCCTGCCGCACCGCGCCGATACTGGCGTTCCAAGCCGGAGTTGCAAACTTTCCTGCTGCGGTAGCTTGAGCCGCCGCCCAGTCTGCACCAGCCCGCAACGCTTCGGCCTGCCGGGGTTGGTTCGCATTCGGAAACAGCGAAACTACTGATGCCGCTGCCCCAGAGGGGGCCGATCCGAACGCCTCGATCCCTGCGCTAATAGCCGAGATCTCGGCCAGGGTGCGCGGTTTCGGTTGGTGAAGTGTCTGCACAAGGTGCGCCGACGCGCTGCAGAGCTCCGAGATCGCGTTCGTCGCTGCGGCCAATTCGTTCCCAAGGCGCACCAAATCAGTGGGTTGCAGATCGAGATCCATGGTTCCCCGGAATGGATGCGCTTCAGACGGCCCCGCCGTTTCCAGCGCCGCGACGAAACTGGATATCGCCGCCAGCGCGCGCTGGCGTTCCTCCCGTGTCAGAGTCCCCAAACCTTCCTCGGAAATCGAGGGTGCCTTTGCCCCCTGACCGATGAAGCCAATGATTTCCGAGATTGCGCGGAAGGGGCTTTCGTTGCTCGGCGGAAGAGGTGTGTGCAACAGCGCCGTGATCCGGTTCAGCTCGTCACGGGTGAGGCGAAGCTGGGCGGGATCGGCGGCCCCCGGCAAAGCACGCGCACTGGCCATGAGCGTTCGGCCGAGTTCCTGCGCCAGGGCCTTCTTGTTGGCCGTGCGCGAGTGCAGTTCAAGGCAGATGTCGCGCAGTCCTGCCTTTACCAGACGGTCATGCACAACCGAAAGCGCAGCCATCTTCTCGGCGACGAAAAGCACTGACTTTCCATCGTAAGCCGCCGCTGCGATGATGTTGGTAATGGTCTGGGACTTGCCAGTTCCTGGTGGTCCTTGCACCACCAGGCTTGCGCCTCTCCGGACCTCTTCGATCACCTTGGTCTGCGAGGCGTCGGCGTCGATCACCTGGATGATTTGCGACGGATCGAGGTGGTCGTCGAGCTTGTCCTCGGGTCCAAAGAGCGGTGTATCGGCCTCGAACCCCTCGGCCAGAAGCCCGGCAAGCAAGTCATTGTCGGAGAGCGTGCCATCCGGCCAATTCGCCTGGTCGAGGTCACGGTGCATAAGTAGCTTGGCGAAGGAGAAGAAGCCGATCTGCATGCCGTCGGCATCGATTGACCAGCCCGATTGTGCTGAAACCGTTTCGGCCACGAGCGCGAAATACTGCGACGGGCTCCAGCCTTCGATCTCATCGATCTCCGGCAGGACGATCCCGAAATCCTGCCTCAGCCGCTCCTGCAGGGGAAGGTTCGTGGTGATATCATCGTCGCGAGACAAGATATCGAAGGTCGAGGTCCGCTCGTTCCGCACCAGTTGCACCGGCAGGAGGACCAGCGGCGCCTCACGCTGGATCTCGGATGTCGGGCTCTCGCGCCAACGCAGGAAGCCCATGGCCAGATAGAGGATGTTGAGACCCTGTTCTTCTTCCGCCGACTTTGCATCATGAGCCAGTCGCAGGAGACGCCGCGCCAGCGCTTCCGGTCCAAGGGGCGTCTCGATGAAATTGTCGCCATACCTTTCGGAACCGGCTTCGCGATCATCGTCGGACGAGGCGAGCAGCATTTCCTGCCCTTCCTCCACCTTGTCCTTCCCCATCGCCTTGAAGCGCATCCGCTTACCCTGAAGGCGCAGGAGTGCGAAAATGTCGTCCGAGCGTTCGTTGATCGCATTCAGGCAATTCGCGCGCTGATTGGCCCGATTGACGTGGATCAGCCGGTTTCGCGTTCCGGTTTCGAGGAGCTTGCGCCTCGCCGCCTCCAGAACTTTGGAAATCGCCTTTGTGTTGACTTCAAGCATTTGTCTGATCGCGAAATTCAGAATTGCGGATCGAAACAAATCCGGCCCCGGCAGCAGCACAGTTGCCGTCGCACTTCGCGCGCATCATTAAGGCGTTGACCATCCCAAGCCCCTTTTTCTTTTTGTCTGATCTAGACTAGGTTGTTGCCGCTGTTGGAATCAAGAGTTTGCAAGAATGATCACAGGTGAATTGCGTTCAAAAAGCGATACTTTCTAGGAGGCGGCATCGCGAATTTGTTCGAGGTGATCAAGCAGATAACTTTACCCGCTGTTTATGCGCGGGCTGGACGAGGCCGAGCAACATGAGTTTGGCGGTGATTGGTTCATATTTTTGAGCCGTCAGCCATTCTTGATAGTCGTTTCGCACCGGAAGCCCCTCGGGTGGCAGAAAATTTGACCTCACTGGCCCGCACTTACGTCCCCAAAGCCGCTAAAGACAGACTCGAAATCCATAGTCCAAGTGCTGCGAAGAAAAATTCTCTGGGGATAACAGTGGTCGCGCTGCTGTTTGAAGCACGATCTGCCTGTGTATTGTAGAACGGCCGATTCTCGTCACCCGTTGGGCTATTCGAGCATTGGGTCTGTTGTTGGAAACACCATGTCCTATTCCAAGGCAAACGAGCTTCTCAGACTGGCTGATTTCGCTTGCTCAAGGTTCCGCGGCGTCACGCTTACAGATATTTGTGAGCATTTCGAGGTAAGCCATCGAACTGCGCAGCGCATGACCTCAGCGCTCTCCGAGGCATTTCCACACGCTGTAGATGTCGTCGAAGATCAAACGAGAGAACGGCGCTGGATTGTTCGCGAGATCCCACTTGCTAGATTGCGGCTCTCCGGGGATGAGGAGCTCGAGGGGCTCGAATTCGCCATTTCTCGCCTTCGCGAAAGCGGTGATTCAAGGCAGGCTCGCGCTTTGGCGAGTCTTCGTGATCGTCTTCTGGCAGCGCTGCCGGTCACGGAGGCACGGCGCGCGGAAGCTGATGCGGAAGCGATGCTGGAAGTTCATGGAGTTGCCGCAAGGCCTGGGCCATTCGTTGCCGTTGCCCAGGCCGTTACAGACGCAGTGACCGAAGCGCTTCGCGGACCATACAAGCTTCGCTTCAGCTACAATGACAGTCTCCGTGTTGTCGAACCTTACGGCGTTCTTCTCGGAGCACGGCGCTACCTCGTCGGTAGGCAGCCTGACAAAGGACTGAAGCTTCGGCATTTCCGCTTTGACCGAATTAGAGCAGTTGAAGTGACCGACGAATGGTTTGCGCGAGACTTCGATTTTGATCTTGCAGCGCATGCAGCGCGAGCGTTCGGATCATTCCAAGACGATAGCCAGTTCGGTGAGGTCGTGTGGCGCTTCGCTCCTGAAGCGGCCGATCGCGCTGCGGAATGGCGCTTTCATCCTAACCAACGAGTGCGCGTAACTGAAGATGGCGCACTTGAAGTGCGGTTCGAGGCCTCTGGCTGGCTTGAGATGGCCTGGCACCTTTACCAATGGGGGGACACTGTCCAGGTCATCAAACCCAAAGAGCTTGCAGATATCGTTCACGCCGCCCGGAGGGATGATTTTGATGCACTCCCCTGATTGATGTTCACACTTTGTTCGATAATTCAACCTTTCAACGTTCGCGATCACTCCTCTGCATGACAGCTTCTGACACCCTCGCATGATAGCTCATTTGAATTCGGATCGCACTGTTGGGTCCGCCTCAATCTGGCTCTGGTGATCTTCACATGTTTCGTTTTATTCATTCGTCCGATCTGCACCTCGGTCGCAGGTTCGGCAACCTTCCGGAAGACGCGCGCGGTCGCCTGGTAGAGGCGAGGCACGCGGCGATAGGACGTCTGGCCGCTTCCGCACAAGATCACGGCGCAAGCCACGTGATGCTTGCTGGAGACGTTTTTGACACGGAAACGCCGTCCGACGCCGTTTGGCGTCACGCTTTGGCTGCGATGAGTTCCGTGCAAAGCCTTCAATGGTGGATTCTCCCTGGAAATCACGACAGCCTGGCGGCTGAGGCACTCTGGGGTCGCGTCCGCGCCCACGCCCCCGCGAACGTTCATCTTCTTGATGCGCCGGAACCAATCGAGATCGCGCCGCGGGTGGTTGTCCTGCCCGCTCCGGTGCCTCGCCGCTTTCCCGGCCGCGACCTGACTGAGTGGATGCCCCTTTGCGCTACTCCTGAGGACTACCTCCGGATTGGGCTTGCACATGGCGGAGTCCTTACATTTGGGTCCGAGGACGGCGGCGCCGAAATTATCCCCCCCGATCGTGCCAAGTCTGCTCGGCTCGACTACCTAGCGCTTGGTGATTGGCACGGACTGAAGCAGTTCGGCGATCGCACCTTCTACTCTGGCACGCCTGAGCGCGATCGATTCAAGCACGGCGGCCCCGGCACTTGCCTCGCTGTTACTCTCCTGGCTCCGGGCGCGGTGCCGGAGGTCAACACCATTCAGACCGGTCAGTTCGACTGGCAGGAAGCACCACTTCCACTCACACCTGCACAAGATGCAGTAGCTGCCCTGGAGATGCTGTTGCCGGCCGAAGGCAAGGCGAGGCGGGACATGCTTCTCAGAATTCGAGCCACCGGTTGGCTGGGCCTGCCAGCGCGCATGGCGCTGACACGTGCAGCAGAGCTTGCAAAGCCCGAGTTCTGGCATTTCGAATTCGACGATGCAGATCTCGCGACCGAATGCAGCCTGGAGGATCTCGACGGAATTGCGTTGAACGGCGCACTTCGGTTGGCAGCTGAAGGGCTCCATCAGAGGTCTGAAGACGCGGCAACGCCCCCCACGGATCGGGTGATCGCCGCGGCGGCACTTAGGCGCCTTTACAACTATGTGCAGGGAGAGACGCAATGAAGCTCCTCGCGATACGCCTCGATAATGTCCGACGGTTCACCGACCCTGTTGAGATCACGGGTATCGGAACCGGGCTGAACGTCCTTTCGGCCCCGAATGAGAGCGGCAAGTCGACCATCGTTGATGCGCTCCACGCGCTCTTTTTCAAAGGCTACAGGTCTTGGGACAAAGAGGTCGCGAGTCTTGCGCCGCATTCCGGCGGTGATCCTCAAGTGGCGGTCGAAATTGAGATTAACGACAACCGCTTCAAGGTGGAAAAACGTTGGAGCAAGACGCGCAAGGGCGAAGCCAAGGTCTTCCGCGGCGGGCACCTGATCAAGCAGGCGGACGATGCCGAGACATGGCTCGCCGAGGTGCTGAAAGCGCCGAAGGAAGGGGGGCCGGCCGGTCTCCTCTGGGTGCGACAGGGCTTGACCAGTCTCGACGAAGGCGAATCCGCCCACTCAGCACGGCGCGACTTGCTCTCTTCAGTCACCGGCGAGGTCGAAGCAATGACTGGCGGGCGTCGCATGGACGCGACGCGGGACCGTTGTCGGAGGGAACTTGACCGCTACTTGACCAGCAGCGGAAAAGCGAGAGTTGGCGGCCCACTAAAGTCCACGGAAGACGAGGTCTCGGCTCTCGATCTCCGACGCGATGGGCTTGCCGCCAAGGCGGCGTCTCTATGGGCGGAACTTGATCGCCGGCGCAATCTAAGGCGCGAACTCGCCAGTCTTGAAGACGGCGAGCAGGATTCGGGAAGGATGACGCGGCTCGCAGAGGCGGAGGCCGCCCATGACGAGGCATCCCGTCATGCAGAAGCACTTGAGCGAGCGATCGAAGCAGAAAGATCGAAAAGCCTTGAGATGGAACGAGCCCAGGAGAGGCTTGCGACAATCGAGGCCGCGCTTGCTGAAGAACGGAGTGCCGGAGCTGCCCTTGAGTTGGCCAAGGCTGACGCCGCAATCAAGGACGAGCGGCACCGCCAAGCTGAGGGTGTATTCATCGAGGCGAGAAGGAGTTTCGACAAGGCGTTCTCATCTGCCGAGACTGCCTCTGAAATCCTTCGAAGGGCACTACGTGCTCAGACATGCGCTGCGACAGCAGAGCGGCGAGCGGAGCTTACGCTTCGACTGGCCCAAGCCGAAGGCTTGCGGACCGAGCTTGAGAAAGCCGTAGCGGACGCCAAGGTTGGCCTCACAGACAAGGTGCTGCGTCAATTGGAGGACCGGGTTGGAGAGGTCCGGGTTCTACGAAAGGCACGCGAGATAGAGGCCGTCGCTCTCACGATGAAGTATGCCGTTGGGCGGAAAGATGGTGTCGCGCTCAACGGTAAGCCGATGCCCAATGGAAATCGTGTCGCAATACCCGATGGCGCCACGCTGGAGATTGACGGCATTGGACACCTAACGGTCCATCCCGGTGCACAGTCTGCCGCCGATACACTTGCGGTAGCCGAGAAAGCTCTTGCCGACGCACTTGAAGCGTCTGGCTACGAGACTATGGAGACCGCTCGAGCAGCCGCGCATCTCCGTCTCGAGGCCGAAGCTCGATACCGGAGTGCCGAGCACCAGTTAAACGGGGCGGCGCCGCATGGAATCGAAGCCCTGCGGGAAAGTATCGCGCGCCTGCCTGAACCCGTGGAGACGGAACCCGAACTTCCGAGCGCAAGAGAGGCTCAGGAGGCCGAGGTAGCAGCAAAACACGCTCTTGCAGAAGCAACCAGCACACTTGAGAAAGCCCGCTGTGCGTTCCAAATAGCGCAGACGGCCGCGGCCCGTGTTGCCGCAGCCGCAGAAAGCGCAGCGGAGAGGGTCTCCAGGGCGCTCTCCGCAGTCAGCGGCCTCCAAGATGCCGAGGCCGAAAAGACGCGCCTTATGAACGAGCTTCTTGTGCATCGGGCCGCGTTGGCCGAAGCGATTGGACAGCGCCAAGCAATCTTGGCCGTGGCGCCTGATCTTGAAGCGGCGAAGGCTGCATTACAACGTGCACGATCGGTCATCACACGCGCCGAACAGGACCGCCAACGCATTTGCGTTGATCTCGGAAAGTTGGATACGGCGATCGAGATGCATGCTGCGGAGGCCGTCGAGGAAGAGCTGGCCGACGTCGAGATCCGACTGAAAGCAGCGAGGCGCAGACTTGATGAGATCATGTTCGAGGTCTCAGTCCTGCAGATAGTGGACGAGGCACTTGAATCCGCCAGAACTGCTGCACGAGACCGCTACGTTGAGCCCGTCCTGCGGGAGCTTACACCACTCATCCGACTGCTCTGGCCCGAGGCTGAGCTTCGCTTCGATGCCGAGAAAGTCCTGCCGACGGCTCTGGTTCGAGCCGGAACGGAGGAAGACTTTGACATCCTGTCAGGCGGCACCAAGGAGCAGATAGCGCTTCTCGTGCGGCTGGCCTTTGCTCGAATGCTAGCGAAGGCAGGTAATCCCGCGCCAGTGATTCTCGATGATGCGATCGTTTACACCGACGACGACCGCATCGAGCGTATCTTCGACGCCTTGACGCGACAGGCACAAGATCTGCAGATCATTGTGTTTTCATGCCGACAGAGAGCCTTCCGAGATCTTGGAGGTCGGGGCCTCGCAATTATCGGCCAGGAATCTGTATTGGATGCCGCGTAATGAGACGCGACCGCAACGGGCTTCGCCTATCGGCCTCGGACTTGATGCGATTCATGGCCTGCTCGCACGCAGCACGCTTAGACCTCGCACATCTTGCAGGCGAGGGCCCGAAGCCGGCGGTTGACAGTGAAGACGCGGCCCTACTTCAAAGATATGGCGATGCGCACGAAGCGGCCCATCTGGCGCGGCTCGAAGGAAGCGGAAAGAGCATTACCAAGATTCAAAAGGATGGGATCGCCTTTGATGATGCTGTCGAAGCCACTCTCGACGCGCTTCGAACTGGCCCGGACATTGTTTTCCAGGGAGCGCTCGAAGGAGGCATGTGGGGCGGATACTCCGATTTCCTCGAGCGGGTTGATTTGCCCTCGAAACTCGGGGGATTTTCTTACGAGGTTACAGACACCAAGCTGAAGCGCAAACCTGCCCCGGCTCATGTCTTGCAACTCGTCCTTTATTCCGACCTGCTAGCAACTGCCCAGGGCCGTAGTCCAGAACATGCACATGTGGAGCTTGGTGACGGCAAGCGTTTCAGTTTCCGTCTCGCTGAATACGCTGCGTATGCTCGCGCGGCGCGGGAGAGGCTCGAGTCTTTCGTAGTCGAACCAACGAAGACCCGGCCTGTGCCTTGCGCGACTTGTAGCCTCTGCCGATGGCGCGAACACTGCGCGGAAGAGTGGGAGCAAGAGGACAGCCTTTTTCGCGTTGCCGGCATGACAAGAGCTCAAGTCGAAAAGCTTGAGGCCACCGGCATCACAACGATGGCCAATCTCGCCCAACAACGCGGCCGCGTGCCGAAAATGGCCGAGGCGACACTTGAGAAGCTCAGGACTCAGGCAGCACTGCAGCATGAGCGAAAGACTGGCGAACCGACCTATGCGCTGCGGCCTCCCCTTCCCGGCAAAGGCTTCGACCTGATGCCCCGGCCACATCCGGGCGATCTTTACTACGACATTGAAGGTGACCCGTTTTATGCTGAAACCAACACCGAGGGCCTCGAATACCTACACGGGGTCTGGGATGGGAAGGCTTTCAAAGCGTTCTGGGCTCATGATTTTGCGGAGGAGAAGGAGGCGATTGTCGCCCTTTTTGCCCTCTTCGAACAGAGGATAGCGCAGAACCCGCAAGCTCATATCTACCACTACGCATCGTATGAAATCAGCGCTCTTCGCAAGCTCGCCACTCGGCATGGCGTCGGCGAAGCGCAACTCGACCGGTGGCTGAGGGAGCGCCGTTTCATCGACCTCTATGCCGTTGTTCGGGGAGGCGTCTACGCATCTGAGCCATCCTATTCAATCAAGGACATGGAGGCTTTCTACGATCTTTCGCGCACAGGCGAGGTGACGACTGCAGGTGGATCCGTTGTCGCTTACGAGAAGTGGCGTGAAAGCCATGACGCCGCAATCTTGGACGAGATCGAGGACTACAATCGCATCGACTGCGTCTCGACGGAGCGGCTGCGCGATTGGCTACTCGCAATCCGGCCGGAAGGGCGCTGGCTGGAAGTCGGCGAAGGCCACACCGAGAAGTCAGTGGAGGCAGAAACCGAGGTTGACGACCTCACCGAGTTGCTGCTCGAATCCACTCTGCCCGAGGACCGTCGGCGGCTCTTGTATGACCTCGGCGTTTTCCATTGGCGCGAGCGCAAACCTGCTGCGTGGGCTGTCTTCGACGCCGCTGCGAAGGATTTCGACGAGCTCTGCGATGATATGGAATGCCTTGGCGGCCTCGTCGCTGACGGGCCGCAACGGCCGGTAAAGAGGTCGTATGAGCGAGATTACCGATACCCGCCGCAGGAGACGAAGCTCAGGCCTGGCAAATCCTCGCAGTTTGCTCTCGAAGGCGGTTTCGGACAGGTCGGCATCACATCGCTTGACCGGGGTGCTCGCCGGGTAACGCTGAAAATGGGGCCTAGCTCCGGCGAGACGCTCCCGGACCGTCTTGACCTTATTCCAACCTTCGCACGAGATGCCAAACCAATTCCCTCCGCAGTTCGCAAGGTTATCGGAGACCAATGCGGAAAGCGCACGAACAAGGCGGCCGAGGATCTCCTCTCACGCAATCCGCCGCGCTTCAAAAGTGTATCACCGCTTCCCCTGAATGAGGCGGCAGATCCCCTCCGAGGGACCATAGCAGCCATTCGGGCGATGGATGCGACCGTCCTGCCAGTCCAGGGCCCGCCCGGCACAGGCAAAACCTATGTCGCCGCGCGTGCCATCTTGGCACTCGTCAAGGACGGCCATCGTGTCGCCGTCACATCCAATAGCCACGAAGCCATCCGCAACGTCCTTATAGCCTGCGTAGATGCGCTTCGGGATGACGCCGACGTTGGCCTGACACTTGCGCAGGTCCAGTTCGCCCACAAGATTGGGGCCGACACTGGCGAGGCACCGGTTGGTTACGAGGCCATCGCCAGCGTGAGGAACAACGACGATTCTGCACTTGAAACAGCACAGGTAGTCGGCGGGACGGCCTGGCTGCTTTCGAGAGGCCAACTTGAAGGTGCATTCGAATACCTCTTTGTCGATGAGGCTGGGCAGGTTTCCCTCGCAAATGCGGTCGCAATGTCGAATGCGGCTAAGAATCTTGTTCTTGTTGGTGACCCGCGCCAACTTCCTCAGGTGATTCAGGGAGCGCATCCTGATCCGGCAAATCTCTCCTGCCTCGAGTGGGTTCTAGGCGAAGGGCAGAACGTTGCGCCGGACCGGGGGATTTTTCTTCCTGTCACTCGTCGCATGCATCCCGATCTCTGCAGCTTCATTTCATCGCAGTTCTACGAAGGTCGGCTGCATCCACACGAAACGACATCGCGGCAAGCAATCCATTCATTGGGGCTGCCGATTGCCGGCGCATGGCGGATTCCGGTAACCCACCAAGGGCGCGCGCAGGAATGTCCTGAAGAGGTCATTGCAATCCGTGAGAAGATTGACCTTCTGCTTGCCGGAAAATGGACCAACAGTGACGGTTTGGTGCGCACGCTACGGAAGGACGATATCATCGTTGTCGCTCCTTACAACGCGCAGGTGAACGCTCTGGTCGAAGCTTTGCCCGACATCAGAGCAGGAACCGTCGATAAGTTTCAGGGGCAGGAAGCTCCAGTTGCCATTGTCTCAATGACTGTGTCTTCAGCGGAAGAAACATCACGGGGCATCGAGTTCCTTTTTTCCCGCGAGCGGCTCAATGTCGCCGTTAGTCGCGGCAAGGCCCTGAGCCTCGTATTTTTTTCGCCTCGACTTCTGCAAACCTCGTGTTCGACGGTCGAGCAGATTCGTCTCGTGAACACGCTCTGCGCACTTCCCGATATGCCTGCGGAATACGATGAACGGACGGAATGAACCGATGAAGGACAACGCGGCAGCTCGGCTTAAATTCGAGGCGCTCAAGGAAAAGCAGCGTCAACTTCGGGCGGGTTTCCCCGAGAATTTCGGGCTTCGCGTCCATCGGTCGATCAGTTGGATTGGACGGGCTGAAGCCGAAGCCAACGATCCTGCTGCCGCGTTCCTCTTCCTCTGGATCGCATTTAACGCGGCCTACGCGGACGAGCGCGACGTGCGAGGTGAACGTGAAGCGTTCGCATGGTTCTTCGGAATGCTTCGCGACCTCGACAAAGACCGCCGCATCTATGACGCGGTCTGGACACGCTTTCCCGGCCCTATCCGCTTGTTTCTAGAGAATTGCTTCGTCTTTGGTCCGTTTTGGTCCCATCAGAACGGGATCGATGGCTACGACGATTGGGAGCAACGATTCAATGCCGCCAGGCGCGCCTTCCACGGCGCCCTTATGGCCCGCGATACCGCCAACATCCTGTCGATGCTGTTCGACCGCCTCTATGTGCTCCGCAACCAGCTTGTCCACGGGGGTGCAACTTGGAACTCGAGCACCAACCGCAACCAACTTCGTGACGGCGCGGACATCCTCGGGTTTCTCATTCCGATCATGATCGACGTCATGATGGACAACTCCGGCGAGGATTGGGGACGACCATTCTATCCAGTTGTAGAGAACTCGACCGTGTTGCGCTGACAAAATGGCCTGCTGCCGGCCGCAAGAAGCTGTTGTGAATAAACTGCGCGACCCGGCTGCGCCACTGCCGCGATAAATCCAACGCGCATATTGTTAATTGCAGGCAGGCTGAATGTATCTATCGCGATGTTCCGGTCCTTCGGGCCGTCATATGCCGTCCGGTCTGCAGTTGGCCTAGGCACTCAATTTCCCCCGTTCGCCTACGGTTGGCGAGACCTCAAAGGCGCCGACTAGGATCACAGAGGAGTTGATTTAAAGGAATAAGCCGCTCGGATATGCCTTCATCATTCGACCGGCTTCAGCATGCGTGATAACACGTTGAAAATGCGAAAGTCTTTGATCTGAACGCGACTCAGCACCGCAGAAAAGTATAGTTGTCCAATCGTCGTGTGCGTTCAGAGTGGGCCGATCTTGGTGGGTTTTGACAAAGCAGCTTGCACGGAGAGGGTAAGCCTCGGGCTGCCCAAAACGGAAAGGCTCTCCCTGATGCTTGAATTCGATGTGAACCGCCAGAACACGATCTAATGAGTTTCGAAAGAAGAAGATGGCATCGGATTCAAGCCCCTTGCTGCCCTCGATCCGACAACTGCAGCGGCTATCACGACCGCACCAGTAGTTGGCCCAAAAAGGTTGGCTTGTAGGCCGAATTCGCCACCGCACGGCACGCTGCTCATCAATCAGAACGTGACTGCCGGTGTAACTCCCCTCAACAGCCGTGCCTCTGAGCAGCCAATCTCTTACCTCTTGGGAGGTAAATACACTCTCGGCGATCGCATCCAAATAGGGTTGGGCCTTTCCGGAATAGGCAGGCATAGTGCAACCTCCCTCGGAACTATGACGTTACCCGGTCACATCAAATCTCAAAGCCGAGCCTAATCACGTCGTCTTCCTCGCCTGTGGCAATGCGCGTAACGGGACGAAATTCCTGATTACGTCAGCCGGGCGCTTGTGGCCTCTAGGTCCGGTGGGCATCTATTCGCTCCAGTCAATTGTAATGGTTACCCCATCTAGCAGATCGATGTCATCGATAAGCGTCTGGTCGCGATTCGATTTCAGATTGCCGTTGGCGATGCTGGCCATATACCCAAAGTTACTTGCCACTGTGCCCCCGCGTTGGCCCCATTCGGTATCGACGCCACTACCGTCCCCATAGGTCCAAGTCTGCTTACCAACCGGCACGCGATCATATTTCAGGTATTTGGCCATCTGCTTCGCGCGCCGCACAAACTCGGCACGCGAAGCGAATGAAAGTGTCTCCATCCGACCTGCTCCAAAGCTTTCCGCCAAAACATACAAATCATATAGGAATTCGGCCGGCATCGCGACAAGCGAAGCGTCAAATTTCAAATTGAGACACTAGCCCCTTTTCCAGGCATCGCGAAGTGAGACAGACCTACATTTCAGTCCCTCGCTCAGCCCAGCGATGCTACGAGCTGGCGTCCACTTCGGTGGGTCGGCGCAACCCTAAAGCTGACAGATCAAGCGCGAGCGGCTGAAGGTGATCCAGGGCCGCTTTGCCGCTCCTGGTCAAGATATCTAGGAAGTCCTCCTGGTTGGGCTGCCCAAGGGCCAATCGGTAGATGAACCTTTGTTCGCGCAATGCAGCGAAACGGCTGACGTCTCGGCCGAAAGGGCGCTCGAATATGTAGCGGGTTATCTCTGCACCGTCGAAGATCCACCACGGGCGAAGCCCGGACCAGTCGCTGTGGTCAGCGTCAGCGATAGCAGCCAACCGAAGCCAGGGCGACCTGCGATCCTCCCCGTTCCACAGCATCGGCTCGATCTCCCGAGCTAGCCCGCGGCGCACAGCAAGGCCTGCATAGCGTTGAATGCGTCCTTCCCGTTGTTCCAGATCCAGCGGATTGGACGAGAGATCCCAATGCGCAACTCGTGAGCACCATGGGTGGAAGTCCAATCCCTCCTGGCCGACAGAGGTCGTGACCAGCACGTGGGGCCAAAACGGAGTGTTGAAACTCCTTCGCACCTCGTCCGGGCGGACAGGCGTCCGATCCTCCTCACCGGGTTCGGCTGCAGCGGCTTCCGAGTCGCCAAAAGGCACCGCGACGTGACAGCGAAACCTGATACGGTCGCCCCCGCCGATAGGGTGGAAATTGAAGCCGCCAGCCACTAGAGTCAGGGTAGCGCGTAGGTCGTCTGCCATGCCCTGAGCCGTGGACAAGCTCTGGGACTGGATCCAGAAATGCTCGTCCAGAACGCTTTCAAGATTGCCGTCCCAAGCGGCCCTCATAACGCCCTCGACACTGCTAGCGCCGCCCAGCGCCGCGAGCATCACTGGATTATCGAGGTAAGCCCGAAGGCCCTGCCAGCACAGCCTGACTAGTGCTTGATAACCATCACCAAGTGCGCCGCCGGCATGGCGGAGAAGCGCCCGTCCAGCGATGACGCCCGGCGCTGACAAGGCATATTCAGCAAGGTCGGCCAGTTCTAGTGGCGAGATGGAGGTGAGAGCTGGGGTGGCCCTCCAGGCCTCTATGGCCAACTTTGCCTTCGCATCGGCGCCGACGACTCTTTCCCACGCGTCCGCCGAGGTCTCCGCTGTCCCGACCCGCTTCTCAAGGGCGGGCAAGAGACGTCCAATCGGCTGGTGTCGTCGGCGCGCCTTTGCCGTCCCACGATCCACATGGATAGCCGGTCTCAATTCCCTTAGCGCTTTAGCAATTTGCTCTCGCATGCGGCGCCGCACGTTCGCGAGACTCGCGCCAACTCCGGCGACCGCCAAAGGATCGGTGTTTCGGATCAGCCACGGCGACGGATGGAAGGCAGCCATGACCGGATTTGGAGTGTCCGACAGCTTTAGCCTGCGCCGTTTGACATATATCCCATAGCCCCCGCGGTCTCCCTTCAGCCACCGCGACTCCACACCGAAGCTCAACAAGGCCGCAACGCTTGGGGGCGTCGCCTTAAACCGACTGAACATAAGTAGCTTCGGATCAGCCCCCTCCCCGGCCCAGCCGCCCTGAAGGGGCCACCAAGCGAGAGACGGTGCTACCCAAGGCATTGCGAGTTGCTCTGGAGGTGCGGCCGCACCTAGTGCTCGGAGCTTGGCGTCGGGCCAATCGGCCGGCGCGTCCAGCTTGCGCTTCATAGTCTCGTTGACTGTCACGAGGCCCTTCATTGGCTTGAACTCGCGCCCGCGCCAAGCTGCATACCCCACGCCCAGGGACTGGGCCGGCAGGGGCACGGATGACCAATACGCCAAGGCCTCGCTGCGCTGCTTGTCGTCGAACGAACCAACAAGATGTCTATAGGCAGTTACATCCATAGTTGACAGGGGTGCGCGCAGCGGTGTTGTGCCCGTATCAATGCGGTTCAGTGCCAGTCCACCCACCCGCTCAGTGCGAGCCATTACGGGCTCAAGCAACGCCTTCAGCTGATCGCGCAGCCCGGCCGCCTTGCGGACGCCGGCCTCCATTGCAGCGGCATCGCCGTCTCCCGAAGAAACGATCTCATGTAATGCCTCGCCGAAAGACCCAAACAACCTTTCCGACTCGCCGCGCAGGTCTGCTCCGGCGAGGAACTCGATGAGATCGAATAGTTCCTTGTGCGCTTGGGCGCCCCGGCTCTCCTCCCATCGCGTCGCGAATAGTTTGTAGGGCGTCGCGGACAGGAACAGCAGGGCCGGCCCGCGCCGGCCCGACGCCAGAAGCGCCTTCACCAGCGGATTTGCCTGGCCGCCTTTGTCTAGGATGTGCCGATAGCGCTGGAACTCGTCGAAGATGACGATGTCCGGCGGCTGGTGCCGCAGGCTGGCAAGGGCGAGCGCCCGTCGAAGCCGCCCGATGAAGGCGCGTGGCGGCTTCCCCTGTATATGGGCGCGCATTGTGGCGGACACAGGCGCCTCGAACTCATCGGCGAGGGCCTCGCGAAAACGGGCGAGCAGGCCTACGGGCGCGGCCTCCAGCCTTTCCCGCGCGCGCTCAAGGGCACCTGCCCAGCCCGAAGTGGCATCAAGTCGCATGTAATCAGAACCCATCGCCCTCCACGCCGATGGAAAAGCCTTCTCCATCAGCAAGGAGATGTAGGCGCGCTCGCCGATGCGCCCGCCCGTAAGAGCCGAGCCCACTCTCGGAAACGAAGTATGCGGTGTCAGGGCGTAAACCACGACCGGGGTCGTTGGAGGGGCGAGAACCGCGATTAGGGATAGGCGGTCTGGAGTATCGATCGCCCGCTTCCGCTCCGCTTCCGGCAAGAACTCAACCACACGGGTCTTGTTCTGGGTAGCGACCGAAGTCCCGTTCGAGACGTAGAATACGACGAGTGGCTTACTCTTCCGCTTAGCCAACCGTCCGACGATCTCGCGCGCAACCACGGTCTTGCCCAAGCCGACCTCGTCCGCGACTAGGAAACGCCTGAGTCCGGTTTTGGAGGAGAATGCTGTGAGGGCTCGGTCCACCGTTGCAGTCTGGAACCGTTTGGGAGGTCTCATCGTCGTGTCCCTAGTCCGTGGCGGACCATTGTCCAAAGTTCCTTGAAGGCTTCGAGCTGAGCGTGGCCGGCGGGGTCGTCGACGACTGCCTGTTCAAGCACGGCGGGGAGGTAGTCCCTGATGCGCCTATCTGCCCGGTCAAAGCCGTTCCGGTCTCGCGCCCAGGCGCCCAAGATTTCCTCTAGGGTTGGCAATGCCTGGTCGACCCGCCACGCCGGTAGGGTCGAGGGCGGTCTGGCAGGCGGGAGTTCGTCCGATGTCCAGCTGTCGTCATCGCCGGCATTGGCTATCCCAACGAGAAGGCCGGCGATCCAGAGTAGGAAGCCTCGGACCCCGAGAAGACGGACGAAGGCGGCACGGTCCCGGTCGGGGCCTAAGGGCGGTTCCGCTGGCGCGCGCTGCATCCACTCCCGCCGCAACCCATCTTTCGATACGGCGAGTTGTATGAGTTCGGTCTGCTGATCCCGGGGCACCTGACCGAAGGCGATCTCTTGCTGCCCGCGCGGCCAGGGCGCGAAGTCTCCCGTGATAAGCCCGACCTCGAGGTGAATCGTGAGGTCATGAGGATGCGGGGTCGCCGCAGCGTGCACGAGGGTGAGCCCGGTGTCATCGATGCGGATACCGGCCCGCCAGGCGGATGCGACTTGGCTTCGCGCGACGTCCAACACGTCCGCCTCCAACGCGACATCCACAAGTTTCTCATGTGCAATGGGATCGACTGTCCGAGCAGATCCCAGAAGCACGAGAAGGCCTGCCTCTATCGTCTCAGTGATAGAGGCCTGGACGATGATCTCAACGTTCCGGCCTGTCCATGCCCGTGCCGTCGCATTGGCACTCCCAAGCCAGAGCTTGCGTTTCGTCCCCATCCGAAAGTGGAGTAGTTTAGCGTGAAGGCCCGCGTTCAATGTCTCCGTCTCAAGGAGGGCGGCGCCCGCCGTCTCAGCGACGGGAGAGCCAGGGTCGGAGGAAGGGTAGTCGGGCGCATCAAGGGCGTAAAGCGCTCCAAAGCGGGCTGTTGTCGCGGCAAGGCGCTCGATCTCGCGGGTCGTCGACAGGAGGATGCGCCGCCCATCGGCGACTTCGGTCTTGGCAACGTGGTTTAGGAAGGTGGCATCGATGAATGGACTGACCACGGTGAGTGCGTCGACGCGCCTCGGCAGTGTCGGCAATTTCGACCGGCCGTCTCCCTTGGCCATGAAGATGCTGTCGATCCGGGTGCCTGCCGGCGCCCGCCAGCGTAGCGCGGCCACCTCAGCGGCGAGGTGATCGGGCCGGACGCCTGGCAGATCCGCCTGGACGGCTAGAGCGTGGGCGATCCCCTCCACACCTGGGATCACCCGACCCTGGCGGCCGCCTCCGACTAAGACCAAACCGACGTCCAGGTTCTCTGGCGCTGTCAGATTCCGGCTACCGACCCACAGCCGCCATTCCGACGCCTTAACGCCGCAGAACCTGATCAGGGCGGCCTTGGGATGCCAGCTCCCCTCGCGCTCGTCGAACGGGACTTCCCGCAAGAACTGGTCGAGCACGCCGGTGAGTCGCGGCGTGTGGCGCATTTTGGCGAGCCGTCCGCGCTGAACCACGATCCTGGCTTTGCCGCGGAGGGTCTCAATGGCGTCGGCGAGGTCTCTTCGGCTGCCGTCGGTGTCGTCATTGTCACGCGCCACCAGCGCCAACAGGGCCGCCACAATCGCAACCGGGTCCGCGGAATAGGCAGCAAGCAGCGCGAGTTCGACGCCTGCGCCGGGCTCCGGCCGCAGGGCCTTCAGGTATGACTGGCTTGGCCAAGGCGTCGATGTAATCTTCATGCCTGGGACATCCGGATATCGCTGAGAAGTCGTCGGACCTGGCCCCACCGATAATGGAGTGGCTCGGCAAAAGGATGATCTTGCGAACGCCACTCCAGCCGTCGGTTGCGTCCGTCTCCGGTTTGGGGCAGCCGAGCCCGACCTCGCTTGCGACCCTCGGCCATGGCATACACTTCGAGCAGGTTGTCGGGCTGTCGCTTACCAATGTCCAGCCAGGCCAGAGTGGTGACGAGCACGTCGCGAAGTGCGGCAGGCAAAGAGCCTATGTCGTCCTCGACGAGGTTTATGACATGCCGCCCAAGCGAGAGGGCGGGCTCGCGGTGTTCGTGTAGGATCCGGAGTAGATCGTCCCGATGGATGCGAGGCGTATCCTCTTTGCCGTCCTTTCGGTCACGGAGCTCTTCCACCAGGGCGGCGTAGATTGCTCGACCGATCGCGGCAAGGTGGGACATCGCCTCTGCGCGCTCAAGCGGACCGCGGTCACGCCCCGCCCGACTCCTGACAATTGGCTGCGACGTGAACAAGGAGGATGGAGGCTTTATCCCGTCCTTGGTCAATCGGGCAAGCAGTGACAGAGTGTTCGATGTGGGTGGGCTACAGACCTGACTCAGGCGCTCTTTTAGGAAGCTCCCCTCGTCAGCGGTAAGGTCAAACGTAAGCGGGGTATTGGCTGTCCAATTGGCGGGCCGAGCCGGCAGAGTCACGAAGGGCGCGGTGAACCCCATGAGCGGCTCGTTGTCCGCATCCACGGTCCGCCTGGACGGACCCAGGAGTGCACGCACCTTCTGTCGCGTCGGCGGGCGGTCCAGCGGATCGCGGCGCAGAATCCCCCAAGCCGAGAGCGCGGTCCAGTAGATGGTGGACGGTGGGATATCCGCAGGATTGGGATGCACCTGCCCGCCGATAACTCCGCCCTGGCCCGATTCCTTCAAGCGCCCTGCTAGCCTCAGTTCAGCCTGCACGAGCGCACGCTTCGCATCCGCCTCGGGGCGGCCCTGCTGGTCTTCGAACTGCCATGGCACAAACAAAGCGTATCGGGCACGAGTGTGCAGAACCGAGGTGCCGGGGAAAAACCGGTCCGCATATCGCTGATGCAAAGTGAGAAAGCCTACCTCGTCGCGCACACCCTGGCTGCCGTCGTCGAGATGTGCTCGCGCCCGCGCCAATGCGTTGGCCGACAAATACGACCATCCGAACTCAGGATCCAAGTAACCCCCCTAACCCGATTACCATGTGAGCATTTTTCGGTTTGGAATACAATCTCCGATAAGCATCACCGGCGAAATTCAACCCACAAGCATTAATTGCTCTTCTCGCGCAAGATCACGGTCGTTAGATGAGCAGGACTCGTGGATTTCCTGTTGTCAGGATGCTCGGCCGTTCTATGGCGCCTAAGAAGATCTCTTGACCTGAGACCCTTGTTCCCTCCATTTCAATGGAGAGTCCGGCGCTTCATTTCTGGCCTCATGCGGCCTGTTTTCTAGCGCCATTTTTATGGCGAATTCGATGGGCGTGATGTTACCCAGGGCTGAGTGTGGTCTGTTGCGGTTGTAGTCTTCCTTCCATAGTTCGATTGCTGCCCGCGTTTGCGTGAGAGTGGAGAACGCTCGAGCGATCGACGAAAAGAGCCTTGCACGCCCGACGCTGGCTCACCCATGCCGCTCGCAGGCGTGGGCCACAGCGCATCGCTTGGCATCGGGCGTCACCATTTTTTTGCAGCGATATCCTTCAGGATGGCATTGTCCAGCAGCTTCTTCAGCTTGGCGTTCTCCTCCTCCAAAGCCTTCAGCTTGCGGGCGTCGGAAACGTCCATGCCACCGAACTTGGCCTTGTATTTGTAGAAGGTCGCTTCCGAGACCCCGTGCTTGCGGCACACATCGGCGGTCTTCATTCCCGCCTCCTGCTCCTTCAAAATCGCGATGACTTGTTCTTCCGTGAACCGTGAACGCTTCATTCGTCCGTCTCCTTGAGCGGGGCAGACTCTACCAAAAACTGGAGGAGCTTCAGGGTCTCAGGTCACTCCCTATAATGCGGGCGACGGCGCGGACGAGCCGATCATTCAGACTGGACATCTGCTCCCGCCCCCTCTCCAGGCGTTCGAAGATCGGCAGATAGGCGAGGCCGTGTTCCACCTGCGCCTGCGTCAGCAGCGCGACCGTGGCTAGGGCATCGTCGATCTGCTCAAGGATGATTTTTGTATTGGCCCCTATCCTGTTCGACGCCGACATATCGTTGACGTCACTCAGACTGCCGGCCCCTCCGAAGCCCGCGTTTAGCACGACACAGGCGAGAAAATAGGACTCTCGCTTGAGTTCTCCATCTATAAACACAGGCTTATTTCAAATGAGTGAGTGACCGATCGTCGCCAGATTCTGCTGGAGGGTCGAGCTCGGCTAACAGGCCCCCCACCGGCGCTACTCTCATTGATGAGCTTTCCCTGATACTCGGGCATGCGATTAGATGCCCGGTGCCTTTCGCCTCTAAACTCACCAATTCCAAGACATCGGATAGTTGGGTTTCTCTCTGCGGTCTCCCAGAGAAGATCGTTGGCGTCTCCGAAGTAAGCTCGGTAATGACTAATGATCGGAGAACTCTGCAGATCTTGAGCGCAGAAAGGGCACTATTGGTGTCCCTGCGCGGCCAACCGATCCACTATTTCCATGCCTTCTCCGACCCAAGCCTCGCCGCTGCGCCCGAGGTGGCCGAGATGGCCGAGATGGCCGAGATGGCCGAGATGTTCTTGCGCGGAAAGCACCTGTCCAAGCACCGAGCAGGCAAATGGCTAGAGTTTCTGGTGGGAAAAACCTGCCAAATAGGAATCGACGACAGATGCCCGCAGGCGGATCAGGCCAACCTGTGCTTTGCCATCAGGCCGGCAAGCGTCGCGCTTTCGAGAAGCGCGCTTTCGGGCACGATCGCGTAGCCCCAGGGCTTCGAGGCAGTATCCGTCGACATCCGATTGGCATGTTTAACCCACTCGCAAGCCGCGCGTGATTTGTCCTGAACCGTCTGGTCACTCACCTCACCGTCGGCCTTAATCTCAACGATCATTTTGTGCGCCGACATCTCTACGACGAAGTCCGGCTCGTAGGCCTTGCCTGATCGATATTCGATCTGGAATTGGCCAGGGCCTGGCTTCACCCAGCGCAGCACGTCTTTCTCGAATTCGCTGTCGATCAGCGCAGCGAAGCGGCGCTCGGTATCAGACTGGAACTTGTGAAAATTGTAGGGACTCTTGCGGGTGCCTTTGAAGACGTAACTTCTGGTCTCCGACAGTGGCCTCGCAGCCGAGCTTATGTCGAGCATCTTCGCGATGCTGGTTATGCTGACGCTCAGCGGCTTCAGCGACCGAAATGACCTTACAAGCTTTGCCTGGTAGTCCGCCGGCGTCTCGCGATAGTGGCCCTTCATCTGCGCAAAGATGAACTCGGCAATCGCCTTTCCATGCGCGAGCGCGACATTCTCTACATCGTCCTCGGTCGCGAGGTATGTTCGCAGATGTGACACTGCCTGACCGGCGAGCCGATAGAGAAGATCGGATTGTGAGTCGTAGTCGACCTGGTCGTAGTCGATGAGGTGCTTGACGACATAGTTTTCGAGCAGGCCTTCCTTCGGTCCGGAGATCGAGCGGGCTAGTTCGCGCTGGTTTTGGTCCCGTAGGTTCCGGATCAGGATCCGATCGGACAGCGGTTGATATCGGATTGTCTGTAGGCCCGTCAGATCGAAGGCGTCGAACCAGAAATTTACCTCTCGGCTTGGGATGACGACGATCTCAGGAATATCGATCGTATTCTCGGCAACGCTTGCGGTGACGATGCCGACGATCTCTTCGACTCGCGGCTGGGCGACTATGCCCTCCAGCGAGCCCTGGGCAGGCTGCAGGGCACGCCTAATGTCCGCAGCGAGCTGCTTTCGCACTTCGGGCGTCAACAGTTCGTGAACGCCCCCCTTGAGCTGTCGCTCATACTTGCGGGTGATGAAATCGAGCGCTGACTCAACGACCTTCCGGTCATCGACATGTTCGAAGATGGCAGCTTGTTCCTGCATCCCTTGGAATGCTGAGTCTCTGCCGAGCAGGGCTACCTCGAACGAGACAGGAATATCGATCACTCGTTCTGTTTCAGCCGGAACGTCCCCGCCTTTGCCGATCGTCAGCGTCTTGATCTGCACAAGCGAGTCAGCTTCCCTAGCTCGCTTGATCACTTCATCGAAGCGGTCATGCGCAATCACGGTCAGCGTGTCCACCGACTCGACGCCAGTGCGTTCGCCGTAGGGCAGGCGAAGTCCGCGGCCGAGCGTCTGCTCGGTTAGAATGTCGGAAGCAGACGCGCGGAGTGGGATGATCGTGTAAAGGTTGTTGACGTCCCACCCTTCCTTTAGTTTGTTCACATGGATGACGATCTCGGTGAGATTGTCGGTCTCCAGCCCGACCATGCGCTGGATTGCCTCGTCGCTTTCATCACCCCGAAGATTTGAATGAACCTCCGCGACCCGGCCCTTATAGGCACCCTTGAAAAACTCATCGCTTTCGATCCGAGTGCGTAGCGCGCTTGCATGGGTCGTATCCTGGGCGACGACCAGCACGAAGGGATGCACTCGGCTCCGACCTGATTGACGGGCGTAAAGGTCGAGTTCCACCTTCACATGTTCATGATAGTGAATGCCGTCTTCGAGCATTATGAGCTCGAGCTGGTGGTCGTTGAAATCGGCCCGGTTAAAGTCCGCTCGGGTCGCCACTGCAGGTTCTTTCACCATCCCGTCGGCCATGGCGTTGCCGAGCCCATATTCAAAGACGACGTTGCGAAACGCGGTTGACTTGGCGCCGACGGATTTCGGCGTTGCCGTCAGTTCCAGGCCGAGCGCCGGCTTCAATTCGTTTACTGCCCTCATGCCGCCACTTGCGCGATAGCGGTGGGCTTCGTCCATTAGCAGCACAAGATCGGGGAGTGCTGCCAGATAGTCGAAGTAGGATTCGCCGATGGTCTCGCGCATTGTGCGGATGCGCCCCTTGTCCTTGTTGATCTTGTCGACGTTGAAGATGTTGACGATGGCCTCACCGCCGAAGAGGTCGGAGCCTCGCACGCCTCGCCCCTCCTCCCAGGTATCGCCGGTGACTATGACAGGTGGCGTTTGGGCAAACTGGGCAATGCCGCGAAAAACATATTTCGGCGACGCCTGTTTCGAGAAATCGCCGACCAGCTTGTCATAGATCGTCGTATTTGGAGCCAGCACAAAGAAATTCTTCGAGCGGCCCGCTAGGTAGAGCCAAGCAATAAAGGCGCCCATCAAGCGGGTCTTGCCAACGCCAGTGGCGATGGCGAAGCAGAGAGAGGGAAAGTCGCGCTCGAAATCCTGCACAGAAGGATAGGCGACCTGGATTGCATCGAGTGCTGCGACTGAGTCACCGCCCTTCGCAAGGCCAATGCGGCCGACGATGTCAGCCAAGATATCGAGCGACTGCTCCTGTGGCGCGCGCAGCGACAGGCGCTGTGCGATCTGGCGGCGAATTCGGTCCTCACTCATCTCAGGCCTCGTCTTCGTCGGCGCTGAGGTTGAAAAGCGGCAGACCTGAATCCTTCTTGCGGGAACGTCCGAGCGTCCGTGGCTCCTCCGGCTCGTCCAGTGCAAGCGGCAGGTTTCGGATGTTCAGCGAATAGTCGTCGCGGCCCCATTCGCATCTCGACAAGATCGCAGTCGGGATCTTCACCAGCGTCAGATTTTCAAAGGAGTCCGGACTCGCATTGAACGCCTTGCAGCAGATCAGTAGCGAGCGGTCTGGCCCGACGTCTTCCGAGATTTTCCGACACGCATCATGTGTCAGGTTCTGCGTAGTGACGTAAATGAAGTCGGTCTCGGTCGAGAAGCCGTGGTTCCAATATTCGTCGGCGTTCTGAGAAGGCGCGTAGGTAAAACTCATGTGCTTGCACAGCGCCTCGGCGAGCATTGCGGCGTTGTAGTCCTTCGCGATGATCCAGTTGCCATATTTGTCGTGGATGAGAAGTGAGGGTGCGAGCCGGTAGAAACGGAACCCTCCGCCACCCTTCCAACCGACCGTTTCAGTGATACCGCCGGAATCGTCGCCGTCGATTACCTTCTTCAGGCGTGGCACGACGTGGGTCTCGGCGTGATTGCCGAGTTCGATCATTATCCAGCGCCGACCCATCTTGTGCGCGACTGCACCGGTTGTGCCCGAGCCGGCAAAGGAGTCTAGAACCAGGTCCCCGGGTGCAGTAGCAAGGCCTACAATTCGGGCTAAAAGCCGCTCAGGTTTTGGCGTGCTAAATGGGTCTGCGCCAAAAAGTTTGATAGATTCTTGCTTTGCTTCTTGAGTATGACCGACCTCTTCGTGTGACCAAAATGTCTGTGGCGTTATCCCTTCTTTCAACTCAGACAAGAACCTCTTTATCTGAGGAATTGCTGTCCCGTCTTTCCCCCACCATATCCTATTGTCTCTGTGCAAAGCCCAAAATTTACTCTCCTCCACGCGCCAATAATTCTTATTCGGCGGCCCGGCAATTACTCGTCCGGACGGAGACGTAATCGAATATATACCTTTACTGTAGAAATTTCTGGCCGACAAGTCACCTGGCTTCCATCGCCCTCGCGGATCATTGTCAGGGTTTCTATATGCAGCGTTTTGCTTATCTGACCTTGCCATTTGGTTTGGTGACCAACGGTCACCATTTTTTGCATAAACAATTACGTAGTCATGATCTTCGGAAAAGTGGCGAGCTGTTGATTTTGGCGAATAATTCTTGCGCCATATTATTGTGGCCACGAAATTGGCACGCCCAAACACCTCATCGCACAGCACCTTAAGATAATGCGCCTCGTTGTCGTCAATGGTGATCCAAAGCGAGCCGTCGTCTGACAACAGCGTTCTGATCATCTCTAAACGATCGCGCATCAGGTTAAGCCAGAGAGAGTGCTCAACGCCGTCATCATAATGCGTGAAAGCGCTCCCGGTGTTGTATGGCGGGTCGATGAATACGCATTTGATCTTGCCCGCAAAATTCGCTTCCAGCGCCTTCAGTGCCAGTAGGTTGTCGCCATGAACCAGCATGTTGTCGAAAATGTCGGCTTCCGACCTGCGCGCTGCCGCGTAATGCGACAGCGACGGATCTTCGATCAGGATTCGCGGCTCGAGCTTCGGTCGGTCGTCCTTGCCGATCCAGGTCAGTTCAAGCTTCTGTTTTTTCGACATCGCACTCAATCTGTTTGACGTTTGCTGTGGCGGAGACGTGCTCTTGCTCGTCCTCTGGACGCCGACGCGCAAGCAAATCTTCTCGTTCATCCGAAGAAGAATGACTTGCCGACGGCTGCGATCTGACCTGCACGTCTGGCGCCGCTTGGACTGGCGATTGGTCTATTGCTACTTTGACCTCCATTGCCATTTTCAGCTCGTCGGCAAGCCGAGTCCGTCTCAATTCTGCTTGGCGGCGGCTTCGTTCGCGATGTCTCAACGCAATTGCCCGTTTCCGTTCCATTTCTGCGAGGAATTCCTCCGGATTGCGGTTTTCCGGATGGATGCTGATCAGTAGTGAATGGCCCGCAAAATCGCCGTCGCGTGTTGATTTGGCGCCAACATCGCTGACACGCTGCTCCGGCATTGCCTTCGCCGGGATAACTTTGGCACCTCGGACGATCGCGGCCAATTTCTCGCCGCGTCGTTCTTCTAGCGGAATGCGATCCACCTGTTTGCTTCCAAGAGTGTCACTGGCATCCTGTGAGCGCCAACGCACCCGCTGATGGGCATGGACATCACGGTTAACGTGAGCTTGGCGAATGTGGTCGGTCGGTGAAAGAAACGACGGTGTCGACCTCGGCACCGAATCCCGGGCATCTCGGCCATGCCGGACGTTCCAATGCATGGTATAGAGATGCTCGATTTCTCCATGGCAACAGAGAGCGTCCATCACCTCTGCTTCAAAACTGTCCCGAGCCTCTCGGATTTTCATCACCCTAGCTTGCATCCATCTCTGAGCATCCATCTGCTTTCGTTCTAACAGATCGATCTGAGCACTCACACGCGCCTTTTGCTCTCCATCGCGAGGCTCGATCCGTAGCCAACGCCTGAGATTTTCGATGTAACCGTCGACCTGTTCAAGACTGTTGCGGCCACGGTTTTCTAGCCTGCTAACAGCGCGATCGAGATCGGCATCGGACTGTTCAAGCATGGATAGATGCTCAAGATCGCATGCACCCAAGAAATCCCAATAGAGCGCCTCAGACGCCCACTCGAGTTCAACTGGTGGCGAGTCTTCGGGATCTCTTGGAAGTGAGCACCCTAATTCAAAAAACTTAGCAGATAGCCATGGTGAGATTGACTCACCATCGTCGTCGATACAGGCGATTAGCGGAGCAGTCCAAGAACTGAATGACGTTTCCATCGTAGCCCGCGAAACCATTAGCCAGCCCGAACGATATCGAAGAGACCGGACCTCCCAGGCTGGGCCTGAAAAAGAATCAAGATACAAATCGCAAGCAATCGGCAGGCTGGCGAACTCACCGTAACTCGAGCTCGGCGCCCTTCTCATATTAGCTACTCGACCGACCAGCGAATAGTGAAAAGCAGGTTCTTCTGCGGTTGCTGGTTCAAGCTCTCGGCCACCTCGTCGAGCATGTCGGATACTTGTTTTCGCACCTCGCGGCGTCGCTCGTGTTTGGAGAGCTTCAGGTCATCCATCTGGCCTTCCAGCTTCTTTATTTTGCGTCCCAGGTCGAGTTTCTGCTCCATTGACGCATCAGGCGAACGGCGCTCCTTGCGCAGCCCTTTGATCTCGGTGTCGAGCACGCCGATCTGCGCATCTAGCTCGATTTCGATGTCCTTGGCGTAGTTGTCCAGCCGAGTTTCCTCTTCCTCAAGCCAGCGGAAGTTCTGTCTCTTCACCCGATCCGAGAAAGCCGAAAACTGGTTGTCTTCGATGCCCTGAAGGCCAGAAGCATCAATGGGGTCCCGCAATTCCTGAGCTTTTGACGGAATCATAAGCATGCGGTCAGCTGTTTCCGGGGGTATCGCAACTCCATCATCCGTCACGCATGAAAGCAGGAGCTCCTCCCGTGCTGAGTTGCGCGTTTGAATTTGCGCCTTCGAAACACGCAGCAGACCTGATTTCCCTACCAAATTCCTGACGTCGGCGAGCTGTCCGGGAAACGCATAGTCGGCCAGCGTGAAAAGCACCGATGTCGGGCTAGACGGCTCACCTCGCGCCTTTGCCTTTTCGACAATCTCCGTCGCGAGATTTCCGTCTGAGAGCCGAAAGAACTGCCAGTCGTGGTCATCAGCGTCGGGCCATTTGGTCGTCCAGGTCTTGCCTTCGTAGTCGAACCTAAAGATTGCGTCGTGGTGGAACCTGGCGCCTGACAACTCGGCTTGGGCCACAATGATGAGGCGCCGTGTGAAATCATTCACGGCGTTATCGAGTTCGCCTTTGCGACCCTTCAGCCGAGCGACGACATCTTGATCGAGATGCTCCAAAACCTTCGCGCGGGCAGACTGCATGTCCGAATCGATGCGATCCTGCAGCGTGGCTGTCAGAGCGTCGAACTGCTGAACAATTTCGGCCTCGGTTCGGCTGGACTGGACGATACCCAGGACTCGCTGCTCGAAGTCGACGCCGCGTTCGATGGTGCCGAGAACCTCGTCGCTTGATCCGAATACGCCACTGAATAGCTTGAATTTTTGATCGAGCAGCTCGTAGATTCGCTGCTCGGCCTGGTTCTTGCGGTTAAGCATATTGACCACGGTGACGTCGATCTTTTGACCATAGCGATGGCACCGACCAATGCGCTGTTCGACGCGCTGCGGGTTCCATGGAAGATCGAAGTTAATCACGAGCGAGCAAAATTGGAGGTTGATGCCCTCGGCGCCGCTCTCTGTTGCGATGAGGATCGTCTTGTCCTTGCTGCGGAAGGCATCGACAATCGCCGCTTTCATATCTGCGGTCCGCGAGCCGGATACCCTGTCAGTGCCGGCGTGTTCTTCCCGCCAAGCCTGGTAGAGAAACTTGCTGACGGGATCGCTGTTCGACCCGTTCAGAAGCGCGATCTGGCCGTTGTAGCCATTGGCAGCCAACAGCTCGCTCAGGTATTTCTGTGTGCGAACGCTTTCCGTGAAGATTACGGCTTTGCGCTGCCCCCCCTTGCCTGAGATTGCATCGAGAATGCCGGGGAGTTGTGTGAGGAGTTTTTCGCCCTTCGCGTTTTGGCCTATCGACTCTGCTAGGGCCAGGAACGACTTCAGCTCGTCCAACTCGACAGCCAACAAAGCCGCATCAATGACTTGTTCTTCGCCATCCTCTTTGTCCTCCAGTTCCTCAGCGATCTCCGCGATCGTCTCGATGTCGTCGGTAACGGTCTCGTCGACGCGTTGGCGTTTCTCCAGACGTTCTATCAGCGACCGAAGGTAACCGGTGACGGCAAAAGTCGAAGACCCTAGGATTTTGCGGACCTGAAGCACCACGAGTTGGTTGGCACGGTCACCATAGGAGATGGTGTCCTTGCGCTGCAGGAAGCTCGACACCTTCTCGTAGAGTTGGACTTCGAGGCTGGGCGGTTCGAAGTCGAAGACGACAGCGTTACGCTTGGTGAAGTTTATGTGACCGGCCTCCTGAACCTGCCGGCGCAGCGTGCGGTAGCAGACCGGTATAAGGCGCTCGCGCAGCGCCTCGAGAGAGGCAGGCGTGGCGCGAGCGCCAGTGTAGAGGGTCTTGAAGGCCTCCTCGCCGCCAAAATGATTGTCATCAATCATCGACACGATGCCAAAGAGTTCCATAAGGGAGTTCTGTAGCGGCGTTGCCGTTAGCAGCACCTTGAACGGATCCTTCAAGGCGTCTTTCAAGAGCTTCGATCGGAGAGCACCTGGTTTGTAGACGTTGCGCAACCGGTGTGCTTCGTCGAACACCACCAAGTCCCACTTGGTCAATGCGAGTTCATCGGCACATCGCGCCGCGAACTCATAGCTTGAGATAATGATTCCAGGAGCATCGCGGAACGGCTTGGCTCGCCCCTCCTTTTTCAAGATCTTGTAGGTAGCGGACTCCAAGATCGTTGCAGGCAGCGAAAACTTCTCCCGCAGCTCCTGCTCCCACTGCTTGCGCAGTGAGGCCGGGACAATCAGAAGGATACGGCGTTTCTGCTCCGCCCATTTCTGGCCCATAACGAGCCCAGCCTCGATCGTCTTGCCGAGACCCACCTCATCGGCAAGCAGCACACCTTTCGAGAGCGGTGACTTCAAGGCGAACAAAGAGGCTTCGACCTGATGCGGATTCATTTCGACCCGCGCCGCTGTCAGAGACCGTGTGAATGCGTCCTGCTCGAAGCCATCCAACGTTATGCGATGGCTGTGATAGTGCCCCTGAACTTGCGCGTAAGAACCCAAAATTCCCCCAAATTGATCTTACTCGAAACCAGACTGGCAAGTCGGATCGAGGATGCCCCAACGATTTCTACTAAGCCGATTCAAATCTCGCAACCTGGTGATACACAATTCGAGCACTCCCATTTGCTCGCAAAGATGCCAAGGCTATTTTGCTTGTTTGGTATCTATTTTATCCGTTCGAGAGGACAGTGCAGTCGCGGTCTGTCAGAGCCCGGTCAAAACTCATTCCGGGAGCAAGGTCCCGCGCGCCTGGGTGACCGCTATCAAGGCTTTTTTGGAGCGTCGACGGCGCTGTGCCTGCTTGTCCTGCTCGGCCTTTCGCGCCTTGCGTTCCTCGGGGGACATGCCGGCGAGTGACCGGTGCCGCCTAACGGGCCGGCCTTCAGCTTCCTCTCGGTCGAGTTTGGCCGCGTATCTCGCGCGCCGCTGTTCGGCCTTGCGGGCGAGGCGTTGACTGCGGGCCTTTTCCCACGCGTCGGACGGAGGCGAGCGCTCATCGTCCTGCCAAGCGGCACCGCTGCGCTGATATCTCGACGCCATCTTATTGATGGTGGCGAGGCGCTTCTCTGCGGCAGTCTGTTCAACTTGGGGCGTCATGTCGAAGTGATAGGCGGCTGCCGGCGCGGCCAAGCACCCATTGATCTCTTTAAGCTTCACCCGGCACCCAATCTCTGCGTCGGTAAAGGGGCCGTCGATATTGTCGAGCGCTGCCACCACCGGGTCGACGTCGCCGGACGTATCACGGTTGGTCTCATCCAGCGGCGTGCCGGGATTGATATCGTCGTGGAACAGGACGACGTTGTGCAGGAACCGTGCTTCCATTTCGTCGTCAGTGAGAGATCGATCAAGTTCCATGTTTGGCTTCCTATGGGTGTCGAGTTTGTGCGGCCACACGCGTGCGCCTGTCGTTATAGGGAGGGCGATTGCCAGCAGTCGGTCAAAGTTTGTTCAACGATTGTGACATTCCGCAACGAGATACAAACTGCTTCAGCGTATCTAATGCCCGAGGTTATCCCGCCGTCGGCGGTCGGGCCGGAGGATGATTGGGACATTAAGTCAGAAAGCCTGTCGCCTGCTTCGTATATATTCTATTCTTATCTATTCTATGTTACATATATACTAAACAGGCGACAGGCTTTCTGACTCTACACGGCCCTTTCCGGAAAATGGAATGCGGCTACCATTCGACCGGCCCAGCAGTATAGACGTGCGCCCTGCTGACCCGTCGAGATTCGCCTTGTATGCGATCCCACCATTCGACGGATTTTGTTCATCTTCAAGGTAGAGCTCCTGCAGAATAGGCGCGGCTAGGATATGAGCACACCAATACTGCTCATTCACTGAACGTGATCGAGCCTAACCCCGGGCTCGATCATAGAGCGTCGCAAATAGAGCCCGCCCAAGGACCGGCAGGCTTGTTTCTCGTGTCATTCCGCCGGCCGAAGCTAAGCCGCCTGCTTATTCGGTTGTGGCTGTGTCTCGGCCTTTTTCAGCGCTTCGGTCATAGCCTTTCGGAACACCTCGTGATCGGAACACCTCGTGACCGGCGATGTGGTAGAGCGTGGCGAACCTTGGCAGAACGCTTGCAAGTATTTTCATCAACCTGGTCGCCGCCTCGTCCGGGGACATAGACGCCGTTGAATTCGATGGTGCCGGTTTCGAGGTGGTCGACGGTGTTTCTGTCCATGGCGATTCAGCCGTAGCCACCGTCGGGCTTGTGGTTCCTAGCGTTAGTGTGGCCCCTGAGGCCACGGCCGACGTCACGTCATTGGCCGCCGTTCTGCTGGGCGCGTCCTTTGCCGGTGCCATGCCCTCATCCTTGGCATTGGCGATTATGTCCCTTTTTGACGTTGGCACCGGAGATCTTGCGCTTTCTGGTGCACCTCCAGCCGATGCCTTTGTCTTGCCGTTGGATTCAGCGATTGCCTGCTTGATGGCCTTCGATGTCGGCACTGGCTTTCCGGCCTTGAGATCAGCGACAATCTTGTTGCGGACCGGGGCAGCGTTCGGGGCAGCTAGAAGCCGCAAGCTCCCATCAGACAGATCGAGCGCGACGTCAGTGGTCTCGACCATGCGCGCTATGTTCATGAAGTTCTGTGCGTGCGGTCATAGCGAATTCCGCTTCCAGCCACTTGCCGAAATGGCCATGAGCTAGTTTGTCTTTGACTGACAGCAATTCCTTGCCGATTTCAGCGGCGCAGCGTCTGGCGCTTCCGATGTGGCCATGAATACGGCCGGCCGCTTCCTCAGCAAGCTTGGCAACCGCTGGCTTGAAAGCCTTGTAAATGGGGAGCCTAACCGATGCCGATCGCGGCAGGGTCTTGCCTATCGTATGATCAGATGACTTTCCGCCTGCGTCATTTTCGAGGTCGGCCTCGACCTGGCCGAGATCGGCGGAGCCAAGGTCGAGGTCTTCAATCGTCTCTTCGATCGTTTTCGGTGCAAGTTCAGTCATTTTGAATCTCCTCTTGTTTTCCATTGCGGGAGCGACCAGCGCACTTGCTTATCGAGTTGGTCGCGTATTCGGTTGAGGCGCACGATTTCAGCGAGCGCCTCTTTCTTTGTCGCCGCGTTGGTCATGTCTGCGGATTCGAGCTCGGCAATCGCCCGGTCAATCTCTTTGCGCTTAAAACGGGCAATGGCATCGGCAAGACCGGAGGCGGCATCGAGGAAAGCACCAACCATGCGTTCTGCTCGGCCAATTGAGCCGCGGTAGGGTTCGTCCCATGCCTCCTGCCACTGATCGTCAGTGTCAGCGTCAAAGGTCGGCGGCATGACACCAACGCAATCGAGCACTTCCTCGATCACGGCCCAATTGCCGTCGTGGGGCAGAAATTCATTGAACGGCTCCTTCGCAAGGTTGTCAGTGGGATCACCTCCAAGCCTCGCAAGTTCGGCTTTTCGCTGTCGGTAGGCGCGCTGATATTCCGCGGGTGTCTTCACCATGTGTGGCTCCCCAATTCGACGTGGCATTCTCTATTTAACACTTAACTGTTAAATGTCAATCCACGGTCTAGAAGTTTAGTGAGCTTTGTCGCTCGCGGCTGGCGCCGGAAGAAAAAGGCGATTGCCGTAGCTAATGGAGACTGGCCACATGCACTGGACGGCCGCCTACGCGCCACCAGAGGGACCGTCTTCCACATTGGGAAAGCAGGCCCATGCAGACGAGAGACTTTCGAGTCTGGTCACGCCCAACTCCGCAGTCGCGAAAAACGAAACTGTTTCGCTTATGGCGTTGGGGGCCATGCTGATAGGCTGAGTTTTCCGGCCACTTCCAGGTCATTTCTCGGCCAACTAGTGCCGAGCTTCAATGGTCAGTCACCTTGGCTGCGTTCGCAAACGCCGATTAGGTGGTGGATGGGCATACCCGGGAATTAAAGTGGATTTTCCCACCATAGGAGTGCGGAATTCTAACGCTACAGTCACTCTTCAAACCTATTCGCACCTTCTACGCCTTGCTCGTCGCTGAGCCGCCACCTGACTGCGAAGAGGACCACCCGTTGCACTTTGGGTTGATCGGCATTCGGGATCCGAGCGCTTCCCCTTACGGCCTAGGCATCACCCGACCCCCCTCTACAGTGACCTGCACATCGGTCGAATATGTATTCGTCCTTGCGATGCTTGGGTTTCCGATTGGCTGGGAACTTGGGTGTGCCCGCTGTCGGGTGGCTCTGTGGCTTGGTGCCGTCAACGTTGCGGTATGTCTCGTCGCAGGGAGTGATGGCGCTGTATGCCGCGTTTGCCCCGAGCCTTTTGAGGCGGCGGCGCGCATGTTTCCCTCGCGACCATTTTTCAATCGGGTGTTTGAGAGGGAACGTTTCGTCAACTTAGGGTGGACATATTGGCTTTGGTCGAAAGCTGACTTTATGGAATATGTCCCCCTCCACGTGGACATGGACCACTTAGCTGGAGATGGCCGAGCCCGGGAGCAGTCTCGTGATCAGATTTGAATTAGGGCATTCAAGCGTCGAGCATCCCACCAGGAGGGGTGGTTCTGGAATTTTCGTATCTGGTGGCGCCATAAGGCATCCCCATGAACGGACGCGGGTAAACCTAGGACTTCGATCGGCTGGAGATCAATGACGACCGATGTCGATTGGTTCCTAAGGCGCTGAAACAAGGGAGTTCCATTGCTGCCGCCCCGTTGCGGTTCGGATCGGGGTGGAGTTTGGCGAAGGAAGGCTATCAACTTTGAGATACCCTGCCGCGCGCTGAACGCATTGCAGGACGGGCCTGTCCGAGACATCTGTTCTGCACGGCCGATCAGCTTATGCACTGGACGGCGTCTGGCAAATCCCATCGGCTTGCCGCCGTCCAGCACGGTTCCAGATTGGAGAGATCCCGCGCGAACAAGCCCGATCTTGTCCTCGGAATAGCTATTCACCATGACATGGCGATCGAATTGACCGATCGATCAGCTCAAGTCTGTTCGACCCTCGTAGAAATGAACGCCATTTCCCGTGCCTCCCGGCGTGAGTTCGCGGCTATTCTGCCTGATGATCTGAATCGGCTCCATCGCTCGTTATAACCGCGCGGCTGCTGGCACATCGCGCCTTCACTGGGCGCGATGATCGTTACCGGTGTCGGGCTGAGACTTCCTATCTCTGAATGCTGCTTCATCGGCACGCAACTTCCTCATGCGCTTCTGGAAGTCCCACTTCGACACATACGAGGCCGTCACCACGAGCCCGCCGACGACCATCACTAACAAGATCATCATTGGAGCGCCTCCTTCCGGATGATTCGTCCATTTAAATACAGGGGCAGGCGAAAGGAAGGAGCATCGATGTTCTGAAGCACGTCCCAACGGCCAGGTCTGGGCGCCTATAGCAAACGGCCCGATGAGACCGGCGCGCCTTCCAAAGTAACGCCCATACCGATCTGCCTGACAAACACTGGCGGCCATGCCGGGGACGCATTAGCGCACACGACAGCCAACAGGCATTGCGCGTGGCACTCTTCCCGAAGGCGCTGCGCTGCCGATCGTGCTGGTCCCCGCTGGCTGTGGTTTCGAGACTTTCCGTTTCAGTCGTAGTCTAGGCCCCGTATCATCGCGAAGATCGACATCAAGCCCCTTTATGCGGCGCACCAATTCGAGCAGGCTATCGAATCCGTAGGTTCGAGGATCGAAATCTGGTCTCATTCGGATGAGTTGCACCTCTACCTCCCCGATGAGTGCCCAACTGTCCTGGATCTCGGTGTGCGCTATCGCACGTCGGAGCAGAGTGACTGCTTCTTCGACCGGTTGGAGCGATGTCTTGGACGAGCGCCAAGGCATGGTTCGGGGCAGGATGCCGAGGTTCTCGAGATAGCTGAATTTCTTGCATGCGTTGCGAAGCCGTTCGGGGGATTTGGCGTTTCCATATCCAAAGAGTGGGACGCCCTGTTCGCGAATTCTCAGAGCAAGAGGCGTAAAATCGCTATCGCCCGAGACAAGGCATATTGCGCCAATACCACCCTGGTTCAAAAGGTCCATGGCATCGATAACCAAAGCGATGTCGGCGGAATTCTTTCCCCTCCCCGCGCTGAACTGTTGACGTGGCGTGATGGCGTGCCGCTCGAAAGCCCTAGCCCAGGACGCAGACCAAAGCCCTGTGAAGTCGCCATAGCCTCGTCTTACAGTAGCGCACCCGATGGATGCGACTTGATCGAATAACCGATCTGCATATCCGGCTGAAACGTTCTCGGCATCTATAAGCACTGCGACGTTGGGAAGTTGGTGATCGTTCATCAATAGACCACAGGCCAAATGGATCTCGGAGGCAGGCTGTCCTCAGTCCAGCAGGATCTCACGGAGACGCTTCGAGCGCTCATGAGTGAGCTCAGGATCAGCGCGCCCTGATATGCTCCGCAAAGCGGCGATCCACGCGCGTTCGTTCGGCGAATGGTCACGTGTGGAGATCTCTTGGATTTGTCGGAGAATCTCAGGCTTGAAGTATTGCTCGAGCGCAAGGATCCAGAGCTCGTTGCCGTCGCACCCCAGCGCTCCAGCCAAGGCCGGAACACAATCTAAGGGAACCCTGCGTTCGCCGCTGATGAACATATAGATGATGTCGGATTTCGTGAACCCGGCCATGATGGCGATATCCTCATAGCTACACACTGAGGCATTTGCCCACTTTTCGATGTAGCTGGCGATTGGTCTCTTCGATTGCTCCGAAAACATTTCGTTCGAACTCCTGACACACATCTCGATTGCGATCAGATTAATATAGCAAAATTATAGTGGAATTCGAGTCTTTTCTTATCTAAATTTTTTATCAGCAACAAACATTCGCAAATTTCCCTAAATAGCTAATTAGCTATTTCGGTATTCGAGCGTATTCCCCATTTTATACTTTAATTAAAGGCTTTTGCCTGCGCCATGGACGCGATCCGGGCTGGCTCTTTCACGCCCTAAACATTAAATTTGCTGCGCCAGCTGGGACTCGGACGAGCTGAGGTTAACACTATCAAACCCGAGCAGTGCTGCAGGGCGGCGGTCTGGCCCGCATACGCGACCTTGCGGGGGCGCTGCCTTGGGGACCGCAAAGAGCGGTCAATGGCGGGCTTCCCTGATGCGGGAGCGTGTGGCAGAGGCGCCCGACGACTTTGCGACGATTATCGACGGCTGCGGGCATTCCTCGCGCCGCTTCTGGCTGAAGGACCGCACACCGGGCAGTGGCCGCTTGGCGGACAGTGGACTGAATAACGCCTCTGGCGCCACTAAGGTGACAAATCGTAGCGAGGAAACTTATCCAAAGCCGCCTTCTTAGCGGCAATTGTCACGTCGCCGTAGTCATCGCCAGCAGTTCTACCTGCATGCCCTTGGATTGCGTCCAAGATTCGCCTTGAAATCTCCAGCTCTGTTCCGACAGTTTTGAACCGATGCCGCCATGCGTGGTTGGGCGCAACACCCTCGGGGATTAAGTCCAGGGACTGAAGCCACTGGCTCACGCGACCTGCGACTGTGCGTGCGGCTGTGATCCCATCCTTGCCCTTTGTATGAAATAGAGGGCCATCCGGCGCGGCATCGACAAAACTCAGGAAGCCCATTTCGACCAACTGCAGGTGCAGTGGCACGTCCCGATAACCACCAGCCTTTACGGTGCCCGCGTCCGGGGTGATGCGCATGATATAGGTCTCACTTTCCTTGCGGAAGTCTTGCTTTCGCAGCTGGGTGATCTCGGCGATGCGCGCGCCGGTGAAAGCACATAAGATCGGCGACCATCTCTTCGCTGCTGTTGTCGGTGGTGCTTCAGTGGTGCGGGGATTGTCTGTTCTAGCGGGAACATAGTCTCGCGCCTTGCGAAGGATTGCTACGGCTTCAGGTAGGGTGAACCCTTTTTCTCGCGCAAGGGACCTTTTTGGAACCTCCTGCCGGACCTTCTCTGCTACGTTAGATTCCAGGCGATCATTGTCGACAGCCCACGACAGGACGGTGCGCACGCATGCGAGATGAACATCAGAAACCGTTTTGGCTGACAGTGTTTTTAGCAGTTCGTCGCGCCATTCCAAAACTTTCTGTCTCGTCAGACGTCTTGCATCATCGTGGCCGATGAACTTCGTCAGATTAGCGAAAACCGGCCTCCAACGCTTTTCGGTTTCCTTCGCCTTCCCGACCAGCTTCTTTGATGCGATATAGTCGGCGAATAGGCCCTTCAGCGAGACCGGTGGCAAAGGCTCCGGTTCCGGCTGCACGTTCGCCAACATTGGGTGTGATGGCGTTCCGGTGAAGTCGCCTTCATCGCGCTCGGCAACGCGAGCAAGAGCTTCAAACTCGGATATGCACATCGCACGCGCCAAGGTGCGCCAGTCATCAGAGCCTATTTCAGCAGCAGTGTTGCCGAGCTTGCGATATCGCTCAATCCGATCACCGACCAACATCAACAGTTCTTCATCGTGCAGGCGGCCAGCAATTCCATCGCGAAGTTTGGCAATGAGGGCATCGTCCACATAGCCGAAAGAGGCGTAGCGCGAATCGGTGTTGCGCAACTGCTCGTCAAAGGTCAGCCGGGATTGATAGTTGCGTCGTGCTATCTGGTCGGGCGCAAGCGGATAGCGGCCAACGGTGACGGCTCGCACACCGGCTTGCACAGCCCGACGTTCGCCAAGACTGATTTCGTGCTGAATGAGTGCGACTGCCCCTGGAAGCTTCTTCAGAGCCGTTCGATAGTCCGGACCGAGCGCCGTCCTCAGCTCCGTTTTGCCGTTCATGTAAGGCCGAAGCTCTTTAGGAATGACAAGCCGGGCGAAATACCTCCCGTCCCGGTTGAGGAGATTACGCACATCGCCGGCCATCGCTTTTGCCCATTTTGTTACGAGATTTGTAACGTCAGTATGGACAGAACCCCTTGCTGGTCAAGGCATTGAGCAGTTTCAATGGGATAGACTGGTGCTGCGAGAGAGGATTGAACTCTCGACCTCTCCCTTACCAAGGGAGTGCTCTACCACTGAGCTACCGCAGCCGCTGATGGCGGGGCTTCTGCCATATCGAACCGGCAAGCGCAAGGCCAAGAACAACGCTTCTGTGAAAGGCTTTGCCGGATAGCTTTCCATGACATGGCGGTGCCACAATGTTGGCTATCCCTGAATGGCGGGTTGGCTGGTCGCCAGCCGGGGCGAGATGATGAGCGACAAGACAAATCCACCGAAAAGCAGCGAGACAATCCGCAAGAACCGGCTCGCCGAGCAGTTGCGCGCCAATCTGCAGAAGCGCAAGGCGCAGTCGCGCTCGCGCCGCACAGGTGAGGCCGACCAGCGGCCCGACGGGCTCACAGCTTCAAAGGAAATGCGGAAAGATTAACTCAAATCGGCCATTCTTGGACCGGGGTGGGCGAAATCCTATTTCTTGAACCAGATTGGTCAATGGTCTAGACGGGCCGCTACTCAAACGATTGAACCGGCCTTTTCTGGCCGAGAGGGACATTCTCTAATGGATCGCATCAGAATTGTCGGCGGCAACAAGCTTGCCGGAAGCATTCCGATCTCGGGTGCGAAAAATGCCGCCCTGCCGCTGATGATCGCCTCGCTTCTGACCGACGACACGCTGACACTCGAAAACGTGCCGCATCTGGCCGATGTCGAGCAACTGATCCGCATCCTCGGCAATCATGGCGTCGACTATTCGGTCAATGGCCGCCGCGAGAAACAGAACGAGGGCTATTCGCGCACCATCAACTTCTCCGCCCGCAACATCGTCGACACCACCGCCCCTTACGAGCTGGTGTCGAAGATGCGCGCCTCGTTCTGGGTGATCGGGCCGCTGCTGGCCCGGATGGGCGAGGCCAAGGTCTCTCTGCCCGGCGGCTGCGCCATCGGCACGCGCCCAGTCGATCTGTTCCTCGAAGGCCTGCAGGCGCTGGGCGCCGACATCGATGTCGACACCGGCTATGTCATCGCCAAGACCAGGAATGGCCGGCTCGCCGGCAACCGTTACGTCTTCCCGAAGGTCTCGGTCGGCGCCACCCACGTGCTGATGATGGCGGCATCCCTCGCCAAGGGCGAGACGGTGCTCGAAAATGCCGCCTGCGAGCCCGAGATCGTCAATCTCGCCGAGTGCCTCAACGCCATGGGCGCCAGGATTTCCGGCGCCGGCACGCCGACCATCACCATCGACGGCGTCGAAGCGTTGTCGGGCGCGCGCGTGCGCGTCATCCCCGACCGCATCGAGACCGGCACCTATGCCATGGCTGTGGCGATGACCGGCGGCGACGTCGTGCTGGAAGGCGCGCGTCCGGAACTGCTGCAGACGGCGCTCGACGTGATTTCGCAGACAGGCGCGGAGATCACGCAGACCAATTCCGGGATCCGCGTGAAGCGCAATGGCGCCGGCATTTCGCCGGTCGACGTGACGACGGCGCCCTTCCCGGCCTTCCCGACCGATCTGCAGGCACAGTTCATGGGCCTGATGACCATGGCCAAGGGCAAGTCGCGCATCACCGAGACGATCTTCGAAAACCGCTTCATGCACGTCCAGGAGCTGGCTCGGCTCGGCGCCCACATCACGCTTTCGGGCCAGACGGCGATCGTCGACGGCGTGGCGAAGCTGAAGGGCGCGCCGGTGATGGCCACCGATCTTCGCGCTTCCGTCTCGCTGGTCATCGCCGGCCTGGCTGCCGAAGGCGAGACCACGGTCAACCGTGTCTACCATCTCGACCGCGGCTTCGAGCGGCTGGAGGAAAAGCTTTCCAACTGCGGCGCGGTGATCGAGCGTATTTCAGCCTGACGATCCGAGGTCGCCTGGCGAAATCATCTGCGAGGCGTCCTTCTCCCATCACCATAGGGCGATGAGGGGCAGCGCAAAGCTGAGGCAATTGCCTCCAGCAGGATCCCTGTCGCGGTTGCACCGATCGGAAAGACCGCCTAACAGAAAGGCTGATTGCCAACCGTTAGGTGTGAAATCCGCATGGCCTTAAAACTCATTGCGCTCGACGATCAGGATCTGAGCATCGTCTCGGCCCATCTCCAGGACGCCGTGATGAAGGTCTCGGACCTCGAATTCCTGCCCAAGGCCAAGCGTTTCGTGCTGACCATGAACCGTTTCGTGTGGGAGGCCAAATCCGGCCTGTTTCGCCAACACAATGAGCGGCGGCAGGCCGTGCTGCATTTCGACAGGGTGCTGGGCGCCAAGACCAACGGCATCGCCCGCGACAAGCCGGCCGAGATCCTCTCCCTGCTGGCGATCAGCTTCATCGAGATCAGCAAGCCCGCCGGCATCGTCGAACTGATCTTTTCGGGCGGCGGCACGATCATGCTCGATGTCGAATGCATCGAGGCCCGCCTTGCCGATATTGGCGGCGCGTGGGAAGCCACCTCGCGCCCCGTCCACAGGGCTTGAGCACACGATGGCCATCACGCTTCGCCAGTCCGACGCCGATTTCGAGCAGCGTTTCGCCGCCTTTCTCACGACCAAGCGGGAAGTGTCCGCCGATGTCGACGCCGCGGTGCGCGAGATCATCGCGCACGTGCGCGCCGAGGGCGACGCGGCGCTGATCGACTATTCCAGGCGATTCGACCGCGCCGACCTCGAAAGCATCGGCATTGCCGTATCGAAGGACGAAATCGCCGGTGCCTATGACGGCGCCGATGCCCAGACCATCGAGGCGCTCAAATTCGCGCGCGACCGCATTCGCGCCTACCATGAGCGGCAGCTTCCGAAGGACAACCGCTATACGGATGCCGCGGGCGTCGAACTCGGCTGGCGCTGGACGGCAATCGAAGCCGTCGGGCTCTATGTGCCGGGCGGCACGGCGAGCTATCCGAGCTCGGTGTTGATGAATGCCATACCGGCCGTGGTTGCCGGCGTCGAACGTATCGCGATTTGCGTGCCTGCCTCTGGCGGCGCAATACCGCCATTGGTGCTGGTGGCCGCCGACATAGCCGGCGTGTCCGAAATCTACCGTGTCGGCGGCGCGCAGGCGATCGCTGCATTTGCCTATGGCACCGGGACGATAAAACCCGTCGCCAAGATCGTCGGGCCAGGCAATGCCTATGTCGCCGCGGCCAAAAGGCAGGTGTTCGGCACGGTCGGCATCGATATGATCGCCGGTCCTTCCGAAGTGCTCGTCGTGGCGGACGGTAACAACGATCCGGAGTGGATCGCCGCCGACCTGCTCGCCCAGGCCGAACATGACGTGTCGGCGCAGTCGATCCTGATCACCGACGATCCGGGGTTCGGCAAATCGGTCGAACGGGCGGTCGAGCGTCAGTTGCAAAACTTGTCGCGGGGCGATACGGCGGCGCAGAGCTGGCGCGATTTCGGCGCCGTCATCCTGGTTCCGACGATCGAAGCGTCGCTGCCGCTGGTCGACCGAATCGCGGCCGAGCATGTCGAACTGGCCATCGACGACGCCGAAGGCTTCCTCGCGAAGATGCGCAATGCCGGTGCCGTCTTTCTCGGCCGCCACACGCCGGAAGCTATCGGCGACTACGTCGGCGGCTCCAACCATGTTCTGCCGACGGCGCGCTCGGCGCGCTTCTCATCGGGCCTGTCCGTGCTCGACTTCGTCAAGCGAACCTCGGTCCTGAAGCTCGGGCCGGAGCAGCTGCGCATGCTGGCGCCGGCGGCGATCACACTGGCGCAGGCGGAAGGGCTCGACGCGCACGGCCGTTCCGTCGCCATACGGCTGAACATGTAGGCCGGCATGACGGGCTCCGATCAAACCCGCGCAAAACTGATCGATGTCGAACTCGATGAATCGATCGGCCGCTCGACGCCCGACGTCGAGCATGAGCGGGCGGTGGCGATCTTCGACCTGATCGAGGAGAACAGGTTTCAACCTGTCAACGACAGCGGCACAGGGCCTTACCGGCTGAAGCTGTCGCTGGCCGAGTCCCGTCTGGTTTTCGCCGTGGCGCGCGAGGACGGCGCCTCCGTCGTCACCCACATCCTGTCGCTGACGCCGCTCAGGCGCATCGTCAAGGATTACTACATGATCTGCGAGAGCTACTACGACGCCATTCGCTCCTCGACGCCGAGCCATATCGAGGCGATCGACATGGGCCGTCGTGGCCTGCACAATGAGGGCTCGCAGACACTGATGGATCGGCTCTCCGGCAAGATCGACATCGACTTCGACACGGCGCGACGGCTGTTCACGCTGGTCTGCGTGCTGCACTGGCGGGGCTGATCCTGGCCCCCGGCGCCCTGCCCCGCTCGATCCTGTTCGTCTGCGGCATGAATGCCGTGCGCTCGCCGATAGCAGAGCAGTTGGCGCGCCGGATGCTGCCCGCCACCATTTTCGTCGCCTCGGCCGGCGTGCGCGCCGGCGAGCGCGACCCGTTCGTCGATGCCGTGCTTGCCGAGGACGGCCTGACGCTGGGCGAACGTCATCCACGGACGCTGGACGATCTCGAGGACGACTATTTCGACCTGATCGTGACGCTCGCGCCGGAGGCGCATCATGCCGCGCTCGAACTCACCCGCTCGCTTGCCGTCGAGGTGGAATACTGGCCGACGCCGGACCCGACCGGTGCCGGCGGCACGCGCGAACAGATCATGGCCAGCTATCGCGACGTGCGCGAGCGGCTGAAGTTGCGCATAAGCCGACGTTTTTTACTTCCCGAAGCAAAAAACGCGACGGATTAAGCGTGTTCACAAGCGAACGATTATCATATAGGTTCCGCCGAAATTCCAGCCGGGGCGCTGGAACTGCCATCCAAGCAAAGGTATCGAATGCCGAAGGAAGAAGTCCTCGAGTTTCCGGGTATCGTCACGGAATTGTTGCCCAACGCGATGTTCAGGGTAAAGCTCGAAAACGAACACGAGATCATCGCCCATACGGCCGGACGCATGCGCAAGAACCGCATCCGCGTGCTGACCGGCGACAAGGTTCTGGTCGAGATGACGCCATACGACCTGACCAAGGGCCGCATCACCTACCGTTTCAAGTAAGATCAAGACCCGAGCGCGATGAGCATTTTGCAAAAGCTGGTGCTTGCCTCGGGTTCGCCGCGCCGCATCGAACTCTTGCAGCAGGCCGGCATCGAGCCGGACCGTATCCTGCCAGCCGATATCGACGAAACGCCGCTGCGTGCCGAGCATCCGCGTTCGCTGGCCAAACGCCTGTCCAAGGAAAAGGCCGAGAAGGCGTTCGCGTCGCTGAAGACCGAGACCGACTATGCACCGAGCTTCGTGCTGGCCGCAGACACGGTGGTTGCCGTGGGGCGGCGCATCCTGCCCAAGGCCGAAACGCTGGACGATGCCGCCAACTGCCTCGGGCTCCTGTCCGGCCGTTCTCACCGGGTCTATTCAGGCATCTGCCTGATCACGCCGGGCGGCAAATTGCGCCAGCGGCTGGTCGAGACGCGGGTGCGTTTCAAGCGGCTGCCGCGCGAGGAAATCGACGCCTATGTCGCCTCGGGTGAATGGCGCGGCAAGGCCGGCGGCTATGCCGTCCAGGGTCTCGCCGGCTCTTTCGTCGTCAAGCTCGTCGGCTCCTACACCAACATCGTCGGCCTCCCGCTCTATGAGACGGCGGCGCTGCTCTCGGGCGAAGGTTTCAAGACCCATCAAAACTGGTCGTCCGCGCGGCCATGAGCCTCGACGACAAAGTGACGCCGTTGCGGCCCAAGCGCCCTTGCCCCGAATGCGGCAAGCCTTCGGCGCGCGAGACCTATCCGTTCTGCTCGACGCGCTGCAAGGACATCGACCTCAACCGTTGGCTGAAGGGCGCCTATGTCATCTCCGCTCGTGACGACGAGGAAGAACCAGACACCGACGAGCCAAAATGAGACGAGCGCCGCCGTCAGGCGGCTTCGTTCTTACGTTTGACGCGCGCCCAAGCCGGCAGCCAGTCGCCGTGAGCGGCCAGAAGATCGTCGACCAATGACCAGATCTGGTCGAGGTCGAGTTCGGCCGCGGTGTGCGGGTCCATCATCGCCGCATGGTAGATGTGTTCGCGGTTTTCGCTCATCAGCGCCCGCACCGTCAGTTCCTGGACGTTGATGTTGGTGCGGATCAGCGCTGTAAGCTGCGGCGGCAGGTCGCCTATATAGGTCGGCTGGATGCCGGACGCGTCGACCAGGCACGGCACTTCGGCCGCGCAATCGCGGGGCAGCGAGGTGATGCAGCCATTGTTGCGGACATTGCCGTAGATCACAGACGGCTCGCCGGTCCAGACCGAATTCATGATCGAGGAGGCATACTCCTTGGACTCCTCGACCTCGATACGTTGGGCCGAGCGGTGGGCCTGCGCCTGGTCCTTCCAGCGCTCGATCTGCTCGACGCAGCGCTTGGGGTATTCGTCGAGCGGAATGCCGTATTTCTCGATCAGATCGGGGCGGCCGTCCTTGATGAAATAGGGTGTGTATTCGGCGAAATGCTCCGAGCTTTCGGTGACGAAATAGCCCAGCCGGGTCAGCATCTCGTAGCGCACCTTGTTCGGGCAGCGCGGGTTCCAGCCAGGCTTGGGCGCGCGGCCTTCGCGGTAGGAGCGCACGAGGTCGGGATAGAGGTCGCGGTAGGATCCGTCCGGCTGGCGATGCTCGAATTTCAGGTAGAAGGCCATGTGGTTGATACCGGCCGAGCGGTAACGGATATCCTCGTAGGGAAGGTCGAGATCGTGCGCCAGTTCCATCGCCGTGCCCTGCACCGAGTGGCACAGCCCGACCTGCCTGATCTCGGGATATTTCTCCGAGATCGCCCAGGTGTTGATCGCCATCGGATTGACATATTGCAGCATGATTGCCTGCGGGCAGACGGCAAGCATGTCCTCGCAGATCTTCCACAGATGCGGCACGGTCCTCAGACCCCGCATGATGCCGCCGACGCCGAGTGTATCGGCGATCGTCTGGCGCAGGCCGTAAGTCTTCGGCACCTCGAAATCCGTGACCGTGCAGGGCTCATAGCCGCCGATCTGGAAGGCTACGACGACGAAGTCGGCGCCGCTGAGCGCCTTGCGCTGGTTCGTGTAAGTCTCGGCCTTCGCCTTGACGCCGAGCGTGGCGATCAGCTTGTTGACGACGACGGCGCTTTCCTCCAGCCGCTGTGCATTGATGTCCATCAGCGCGATCGTCGCGCCCGAAAGTGCCGGGCGCTGCAGCACGTCGCCGACGATATTCTTCATGAACACCGTCGATCCGGCGCCGATGAAAGTGATCCTGGGGTGTCTTGCCAATGTAACCTCCGGCATAAGTTCAGGCCACGTCGAAAGCGGCTCTGACGAGCCGTTCGGTGTAGGCGGTCTTGGGATTGGTGAGGACCTCGTCGACGGGTCCCTGCTCGACGATCTTGCCGTGCTGCATGACGATGACGCGGTGGCAGAGCGCACGCACCACCTTCAGGTCGTGCGAAATGAAGAGGTAGCTCAAGCCGCGCTCATCCTGCAGCTTGCGCAGCAGATCGATGATCTGCGCCTGGACGGACAGGTCGAGCGCCGATGTCGGCTCGTCGAGCAGGATGAATTCGGGTTCGAGCGCGATGGCCCGGGCAATGGCGACGCGCTGCCGCTGGCCACCGGAGAATTCGTGCGGGAACCGCGAAAGGATATCGCCAGGCATGCCGGCGCTGACCAGTGCCTCGCGCACCCGGTCGACCCGCTCGCGCCGTGTCGCGCCGATGCTGTTGACGATCAGCCCTTCCTCGATGATCTGGCCGATCGTCATGCGCGGATTAAGCGAGGAGAACGGGTCCTGGAAGACAATCTGCATGCGCGAACGCAGCGGCCGCATCTGCGCTCGCGACAGGCCATGGATCGGCTGGCCATCGAAGCGGATCTCGCCGCGTTTGGCGTCGGTCAATCTCAGCAGCGCCTGGCCGAAGGTGGTCTTGCCGGAACCGGATTCGCCGACCAATCCCAGCGTCTCGTGGCGGCAAAGTTTGAGGTCGAGGTCGTCGACGGCGACCAGCTCGCGCCAGTCCGGCTTCATGAACGTGCCGTGGCGCAGCATGAAGCAGACGCGCACGCCGTTCGCTTCGAGGATGGTGCCGCTGCCTGCGGGCAGCGGTTGCGGTCGGCCGCGTGGCTCGGACGCAAGCAATCGCTGCGTATAGGGATGCCGCGGATCGGCGAAGAGCCGTTCGGTGACGTTGTGCTCGCACATTTCGCCATGCTGCATGACATAGACATAATCGGAGAACTTGCGCACCACGGTGAGGTCGTGGGTGATCAGGATCACCGCCATCCGCAGCTCTTTTTGCAGGTTGCGGATCAGGTTGAGGATCTGCGCCTGGACGGTGACGTCGAGCGCGGTGGTGGGCTCGTCGGCGATCAGCACGTCGGGACTGTTGGCGAGCGCCATGGCGATCATCACGCGCTGCCGCTGCCCGCCTGAGAGCTGGTGCGGATATTGCTTGAGCCGCGCTTCAGGTTCGGGAATCTGCACATGCCGCAGCAGCTCGAGCGCCCGCGCCCAGGCTGCCTTGCGGCTCACCTTACGATGCACCCGGATTGCTTCGACGATCTGGCTGCCGACCGTGTAGATCGGGTTGAGCGAGCTCATCGGCTCCTGGAAGATCATCGAGATGCGGTTGCCGCGCAGCTTTCGCCGGGCGCTCTCGGGGAATTTCAGGATGTCCTGTCCGTCGTAACAGATGCTCGATTTCGGTGACACGGTGGCCCGGCGCGACAGCAACCCCATGACGGTGCGCGCCGTCACCGACTTGCCGGAACCGGATTCGCCGACGATCGCGATCGTCTCGCCGCGATAGAGCTGGAACGAGACGTCCTTGACCGCGTCGACAACGCCGTGCTCGACCTTGAAAGCGACCTCGATGTTGCGGGCGTCGATAACAGGCTCTCCCTGACGTCCATCATGGTCGAGGCGGAAGGCTGGTGCGAAGGGTTCGGCGAGTACGACGGTCATCCCGGTCCCCTCAATACGGATCGACGGCATCGCGCAGGCCGTCGCCCAGCGCGTTGAAGGCGAAGACGGTGACGAGCACGAAGCCGACCGGCGACAGGATCCAGGGATAGGTGCCGATGACCGAATAGGTCGCGGTGTCCTGCAGCATCAGGCCCCAGGAGATCAGCGGCGGCTTGACCGCAAAACCGAGGAACCCGAGGAAGGATTCCAGCAGCACCACCGTCGGGATCGCCAGCGTCACGGCGACGATCACATGGCTCATCACATTGGGGAAGATGTGCTGCAGGATGATGCGCCGGTCCGTCGCGCCGACCGCCATGGCGGCGCGCACATATTCGATGCGCGCCAGCGCCAGTGTCTTGCCGCGCACCTCGCGTGACATCTGTGCCCAGCCGAGCGCCGACATGACGATGATGACGAAGGCGAGGAACACATTGGTCGGCGCGGTGACCGGGATCAGCGTCGTCAGCGCCAGGTAGAGCGGCAGTTGCGGGAAGGCGAGCACCAGTTCGACGAAGCGCTGCATCCAGACGTCGAACCGGCCGCCGAAATAGCCTGAGACCATGCCGACCGTGGTGCCGATGACGGTGATGATGAAGACGACCGTCAGGGCGATCATCAGCGAGACGCGCGAGCCGTGGATGGCGCGCGACAGCACATCTCGGCCGAATTTGTCGGTGCCGAGGAAATGCACCGGCTGGCCGTCCGTCGAGGCGAAGAAATGCCGGTTCGCCGGTATCAGTCCGAAAAGCTTGTATGGCGCACCCTCGACAAAGAAGCCAAGCAGCCTCGGGTGGTCGTAGTCAGGGCCGACGATGGGCTGGAACGTGACCGGATCGAGGTCGGCCGAATCGGACAGTGCATAGACCCTCGGCCGTGCGACGAAATTGCCGTCCTTGTCGTGGAAGGACGGCAGCTGCGGCGGAGCGAAGCCGACATCGGTCGCCTTCGGGTCCATCGGCGCCAGGAATTCGGCGAACACGACCATGACCAAGAGCAGCACGACGAGCCAAAGCCCGGCCATACCGGTCCAGGAGCGTCTCAGCCGGCGCCAGACAAGCGCCATGTAGCTCTCATTGCCGCGCGCCGGCGGTACTGTTGCTCGCTCGGCCGGCAGTGGCGGCAGTGAAGGATCTCGTGCCAGCATCTAGCCCTCCCCGAACTGGCGCACGCGCGGATCGAGCAGGACGAGCAGCATGTCGGCGATGATGTTGCCGACGATCAGCGTCGCCGACAGCACCATCATGAAGGTGGCGGTGACATAGACGTCGCCGACCGCCATCGAGCCGACGATCGCCGGACCGACGGTCGGCAGGGCGAAGATGATCGCCGTCTCGATCTCGCCGGTCAGCATGTAGGGCAGCACCACGCCCTGGTACATGACGAGCGGATGCAAGGCATTGGGCACGGCGTGGCGCATGACCACGGCGCTGCCGGTCAGGCCCTTGGCCTTGGCCGTCTCGACATATTGCGCGTTCAGCGTATCCAGCAGATTGCCGCGCATGACGCGCATATTGTAGGCGAGGCCGCCGAAGGTGGCGATCGCCACCACCGGCCAGACATGCTTGACCAGGTCGACGAACTTGGCCCACGACCATGGCGCGCCGCCATATTGCGGCGAGAAGAACGAGCCGATCTCCGACACGTTGAACTGGAAGACCAGGAGATAGACGATGATCAGCGCCATCAGGAAGCGCGGCACCGTCATGCCGAGGAACGAAATCGCCGACAGAGTCGAGTCGATCCAGGTGTATTGCCGGGTCGCCGCCCATATGCCGAAGGTGATGCCCAGCACCGAGGCAAGCAGATGGCAGACCAAAGCCAGAAGCAGCGTGCGCGGCAGGCGCTCGCCGACGACGTCGGCCACCGGCTTGTTGTAATAGAGGCTGTAGCCGAAATCGCCGCGGGTGACGATGCCGCCGATCCAGTTGAGATACTGGACGGGCAGCGGCTTATCGAGGCCGTGTTCGACGCGATAGGCCTGGGCCTGCGCGTCGGCCTCGGCGAAGGAGGCTCCGCCCTGGTTGATCAGCTGCGAGCGGATGTAATCGGCATAATCGCCAGGCGGCGCCTGGATGATGGCAAAGGTGACCAGGCTCAGAATAGCGAGAACCGGTATCGCCGACGCTATGCGCATGAGCAGGAATCGCAGCATGGACGGTCCGCTTCCTCATCTCGCCGGCCGCTCCCTTGGAGGGGCATTCGGAGGGTTGGTTTGTCCCGGCCGCGCCAGCGGCGCGGCCGGGTCTCTCTCAGTCAGGGGAGGTAAACTTACATCGGGGCCCTTAAACTTACATCGGCCCCTTGTCTCCGGGCTTGCCGGGAAGCTCTTCGGGGAACAGTTCGTATTTGGCCTGCTTGTCGGCCGCGACGAAGACCCGTTCGCGGATGATCGAATCCTCTGCCCAGTTGAACATGAAGATCGGTGTACCCTGCGGAATGTTCGAGAAGCGCTTGTTGATGATCAGCGCGCCGGGATATTCCGTCAGGCCGATATTGTAGACGTGCTCGGTCGAGATCTTCTGGAAGTCCCGCATCAGACTGGCGCGCTGGTTGTTATCCGCCGACGAGACGAACTTGTTGACGATGTCGACGAGGTCCTTCTCGAAAGGCATCAGATCGACCTCGCCGCTTTCCGGCGCGCGGTGATCCCAGCTGGTCTTGGGGCCGACTGGAGCGAGCTGCACGGTGTTCTGCACCACGGAGGTCAGCTCCTGCTCATTGCGCCGGATCAGCCAGTCGAAGCGGCCTGAATATTGCGTGGCATCGCGCTGGGTACCGTTGAGCCCGTTGAGCACGATCCGGAGGCCAAGCTTCTCCATCTGCGCGACGACGCCTTCGGCGAGGCTCTTGTCGGTCGTGTAGTCGTTGTTGACCAGCATCACGATCTCGACATTCTTGCCGCCGGCGGTTCCGGCGGGGAAGTTGACGAAACCATCGCCGTCGGTGTCCTTCAGGCCGGCCTTGGCGAGTTCGGCCTTGGCGCCCTCGAGGTCGAAAGGATAGTAGACGGTGGATTTGCGGTCGTAAAAACTGGTGCCCGATGAGAGGCCGCCCGGATAGATCGCGGTGAACGGCCCCTTGACGAGGGAATCGCCCAGCGCCTTTCGGTCAAGCGCCATGGTGACAGCCTTGCGGAAATCCTCGTTGCGGTTCAGTTCGCGGATCGCCTGGCCGCGCTCGTCCGGGTTGCCCCAGCCATTGGCGGAAAAGTTCAGGCGCAGATTGTAGCCGATCAGCCGCGGGCCGAAGGCCAGACGTGCCGGCGCATTCGGCTCCGCCGCGCGCTTCAGAGAGGCGACGAAGTTTTCAGGCTGCTCGAGATTGGAGAAGTCGCCTGCGCCGGCGACCGCCTGCACGTCCCGGTCGGCCCAGGTCGACAGCTTGTAATGCAGCTCGTTGAGATAGGGCAGCTGGTTGCCCTTCTCGTCCACCTTCCAATAGTAGGGATTGCGGCGCATGACGATGATGTCGTCGGCCCGATATTCGACCGGCACCCAGGCGCCCATGACAGGTATGTTCATATATTCCGGCGGGAACGCGTTCTTGAACTGGTCGTAGGTGTTCTTCGAATATTTCGGGTGCTGCGGCTTCAAGATATGCGAGGGACCGGGGCAGAAGGTGCCATAGGCCATTGCGTAGAGGTGCTGTTTCGGGAAGGCGTCCTTGAAGGTCCACTCGACGGTATAGTCGTCGATCTTCTTGAGCGTCGTGCCGACGCCAAAGGTTTCCTGAGTGGCACCATTGAGCGGCGAGACGTTGGGATCCATGACCTCGTCGTCCCAGTAGAACATCACGTCGTCGGCGTTGAATGGCACGCCGTCGGACCATTTGGCGCCTTCGATCAGGTGCATGGTCAGCTTGTGGCCATCGGCTGACCAATCCCAACTTTTGGCGAGGTTGGGCAGCGGCTCGGTGTCCTTCGCCTCAACCTGGAACAGCGGCGCGGTGCGTGTCAGGCACTCGGAAAGGCCGATGTCGATGCCGCCCCAGCCTTGTGTCTGGCCGGCGCCGTAGTTCCAGCCTTCCGGCCGGCCGCCGATGACATGGCGCATCGTATCGCCATAGACGCCGATGCCATCCGGCATATTGCCGGTCTTGAAGACCAGCGGCTCTTTCGGCAGCCGGTCTTTCACCGGCGGCAGCTTGCCGGCTTTGACGTATTTTTCCGTGACCCAGTCGGGCTCGTGATAGGCGGGTAGCGCCTTGAACTCCAGGATGGAGTCGCGCGCCACATACTTGATCTTGCCCTCGGCCGGAAACGTCGCCGGCACCGGCGGGACGGTCGGTTCGGAAGCGAAAGCGTTAAGCGCCGGAACAGAGACGCTCAGCGCCAGTCCAGCGGCAATGCCAATGCTGCGTAGGTTCCTCATTGTCTCTCCTCCCTCGTGTTCAGACGGTTGCTGCTGCTCGTCTTGTTATGCCCTATGCAATTCCGGACGGAGAGCCGCTTCACACGTCTCCTGGAATTGCTCCTGGACGACTGACTGCGATGGACCTGCCTCCCGTGGATCCGCCGCCGCGCCCAATTTTTTAGCCGGCCTGTTTCAGCGCGGCTTTTTCGGCGCGCAACTCCTCGATCGAGCGCACGTTCCGCCGCGCGGCCCCCGCCCATTCCCGCGTCTTGACCGTGGATTTCGACAGCCGCTCCTTGGCCGCCGGAACCGCGTGGGCATATTGCGGCAACCATTGCGCCTGGGCGACGACCATTTCGTCGACCATCTGCCAGACCTCCTCCGGCGTTGACACGGCGCCGACTAGAGGGTCATGCAGCACGGCAAGCTTCAAGAGATCGATGTCGCCGGAGATGGCGGCATGGACCGACATGCGCTGGACGTTGATCGAGGCCATGCAGGTGGCGGCACAGGCTTCCGGCAGCGTGATGCCGGCTGCCATGTTGATACCGAAGCGGTCGACGAAACCGGGCGACTCGATGACGGCGTCCTGCGGCAGGTTGGTGATTACGCCGTTATTCTTGACGTTGAAATGGCCCCGATAGACGCGGTTGGTTTCCAGCGCCTCCAATATGTGGCTGGCATGCTCGTTGGAGCGCTTTGACGCATCGATCGGCTTCGACGCCGCTTCGAGGAATTGCGGGTATTCGGTCTCGAACCAGTTGCGGGTCTCGGTTGAATAGCGGAGGTAGCCGCCGGTCTCACCATGGATCCAGTCCGACATATCGATCCAGCGCGTGATCTCGTCGGGACGCTTGCGGTACCAGGGAAGATATTCGGAGAGATGGCCGTTGCTCTCGGTGGAATAGACGCCGAAGCGCTTGAGCACATCGATGCGCAGCTTTTCCTGCTTGGAATAGACTGGGTGCGCCTCGAAGGCGGCGATCAGTTCGTCCTTGCCGATTTCACGGCCGTTCAGCCGCAGTTCGATGAACCAGGTCTGATGGTTGATGCCCGAACAGACATAGTCGAGTTCCCGCGGCGATTTCGCACCCAGCACCGCGGCGATCTGTTCGGCGCCGTGCTGGACGCCGTGGCAGAGACCAACCGTGTCGACCTTGCCGTATTCGATCGCCGCCCAGGTGTTCATCGCCATCGGGTTGGCGTAGTTGAGGAATTTCGCGTTCGTCTCAGCGACCTCGCGAATATCCCGGCAGAAATCGAGGATCACCGGGATATTGCGCTGGCCGTAGAGGATACCGCCAGCGCAGATTGTGTCGCCGACGCACTGGTCGATACCGTATTTCAAGGGAATGCGGATATCGTCGGCATAGGCTTCGAGGCCGCCGACCCGCACGCAACTGATGATATAACGCGCGCCCTCGATCGCCTTGCGGCGGTCGGTCGTCGCGGTCACCCTGGTCGGCAATCCATTCGCCTCGACGATCCTGTCGAGGATCGCCTTGATCATCCCGAGATTGTGCTCGCTGACGTCGGTCAGTGCGAATTCAATGTCCTTGAATTCCGGCACGCACAGAATGTCGGTGAACAGCTTCTTGGTGAAACCGACGCTGCCGGCGCCGATGATAGCGATTTTGAAACTCATCACCTTCACCTCGATCCAATCGAATGCTACGCAAGGAGCAGCAAGGGAGGAAAGAGGCTACACGCCTTGGCGTGCATGCCATTAAAGCCGGAATTCGGCTTTCTCTCCTCCCGCCCGCTCCTCGATCGCGGGTTATTCGCGTTCTTCGAGGCGGGATTATGCGCTTATTCGCGGGCGCGGCCAGAGAAGGATTATGCTTTCAGGGGTAATTTTGTGCTGCGCGATTTGATCGCCAACGGACAGTCGATGCGGACAGTCTCGCTGCCGCGCGGCCGCCAGCGCCTGCATGCTATGCCGACGAGCACGGGCTATGAGGTGCGCGAGGACGTGATCTATGACTGGGATGGGCGAAAGCGCGGCCAGACACCGTTCACCGTGCTCCAGCATACGATCAGCGGTACCGGCCGACTGCGCTACGAGAACCGGGATTACCGCCTGCAGAAGAACGACACGCTGCTGGTGCTGGTGCCGCACAACCACCGCTACTGGCTGGGCAGGGACGAGCGCTGGGAATATTTCTGGATCTCGATGAATGGCGAGGAGGCGTTGCGCATCCACAAGTCGATCCTCGACGTATCGGGACCGGTCTTTCGGCTGCAGCCGGCGACCATCGATCATCTTGCCGATTGCAGCCTGCGTCTCATCAAGGGGGCCGCTTCGCCAGGTGCTGCTTCGGCGATCGCCTACGAGGCGGCAATGGCGCTCTACGACGATGTGTTCGGCTCGCACGCCTTTGCCGAAAAACAGAGCGCCATGCAGCCGGTCATCGATCACATCAACGCCAATCTCGACAAGGCGCTGCCGGTGGCGGACCTCGTCCAGATCAGCGGGCTCAGCCGGGCCCATTTCTCACGCTGCTTCGCCGAGAGCGAAGGCCTGCCGCCTGCTGAGTTCGTGCTGCAGCAGCGGCTGCAGCGGGCGGCGAAACTGCTGACGAAAGCGGACTTCCTGCCGGTGAAGGAAGTGGCCATCCTGTGCGGTTTCGAGGACGCGAATTATTTTTCGAAGGTCTTCCGCCGGCTCTACGGCACGACGCCCAGCCAGTTCCGCACCACCGGCATGTATGCCAGCTTGCAAACCCCGGCCAAGCGCGGCGCCAGGCTGTCGGACGACGAGACCTGACGCCGCTTGGGCCTTGTTCTGTCAGGCCGCGTGCAGACTGCCACCATCCAGCCACTCGAGTTCGGCGGGCGAAAGCGCGATGTCCAGCGCCCGCAGGCTGTCGTCCAGTTCGCCCAGCGTGCGCGGCCCGATCAACGGAACCGATGGGAAAGGCTGGTTGAGCACATAGGCCAGCGCGATGTGGATCGGGCTCTTGTGCAACCGGGCGGCGAGTTCGATCGCGCGGTCGCGGCGGCCGAAATTGCGCTCGGAGTACCAGACCCGCACCAGTTCCTCGCTGTCCAGCCTGTCGCGTCCGGCGCGGTCGGTGAAGAAGCCGCGTCCCTGGCTCGACCATGCGAAGTTCGGCATCTGCCTGGACGTCAGCCAGGCCTTCCATTCATCAGTGGAGGAGGTGATACAACCCGCCCAGATCGGCTCCAGCATTTCGGCCAGCGAAAAATTGTTGGAGAGCGCGCCGGGCTTCTGCTTGCCAGTGCGCTCGGCATAGGCAATCGCCTCATCCATGCGCTGCATCGTCCAGTTCGAGCCGCCGAACGGACCGCGAATGCGCCCGGCCTTGACCTCGCGGTCCATGGCGTCGACGAATTCGCCGACCGGTACATCCGGATTGTCGCGATGCATGAAATAGATATCGACATGGTCCGTCTGCAGACGGTCGAGCGACTGGGCGAGTTGCTTGCCGATCACGTCGGGATAGCAGAGCGGCGAGTGCGCGCCCTTGGCGATAACAACCGACTGCTCGCGCACGCCACGGTTCCTCAGCCATTGGCCGAGCAGTGTCTCGGTGTACCCGCCGCCATAGACATAGCCGGTGTCGAAGAGATTGCCGCCAGCCTCGAAAAAGGCGTCGAGCAGGATCGACCCGGAGGAAAAGGTGCGAAAATCCTCGAAGCCGAGCGCCACCACGGAGGCCGTTTTCGGCAGGCCCGGAATGCTGCGCTTGCCGATCGCGGTGCCGCCCGGGCGCAAGGGTCGCCCGGAGATGGTGTTGGTCCGCAGCGAGGCCTTCTCGATTTCATATTCCAGCCCCACCGCCGCGCGCCATCGGTCGAGCACGCGCAAGGTGCCGAGGCTGTCGGCCCAGCCCATGCCCGGCCAGGCGAATTCCTGACGCCCGGCGCGGATCGCCTCGCCGGCGGCATCGACCTCGAAGGAATAGACGTGGCGCTTCTCGTTGACGCTGATGGTCTCGCGCGTACCGTCGGCGCCGATCACGTCGATCCGGCCGAGGCCGACATCGCGGTCGCCGCCAGCGAACCAGAAGTCCGGCACCTCAATGCGACCCTTGGTGCCGAAGATACGCAGGACATTGTCCTGGTTGAGCGAGATGCTGCAGGAAACCTCGGCGACGATACCGCCGGGAAAATGCAGGACAGCGGAGGCCCATTCGTCGACGCCGGATCGACCAAGACGGGCGGCGCCGGCGACCTTGTCGGGTTCGGCGAATGGCTCTCCTGCGGCAGCGCCGGCAATGAGGCGCACCATCGAAACGGGATAACCGCCGACATCGAGGATGCCGCCGCCGGCGAGATCGTTGGCATAGAGCCGGTGCTCCGGCATGAAATCAGGCATGGCGAAGCCGAAGCTCGACTTGATCATCCTGATCTCGCCGATGACACCGGACTTGATCATGTCCACCAGCTTCAACGTCTGCGGGTGCAGCCGGTACATGAAGGCCTCGCCAAGGAAGGTGCCGGCTTTGCGCGCGGCATGCATCATCGCGTCGGCCTCGAAGGCGGTCAGCGCGAGCGGCTTTTCGCACAGCACATGCTTTCCGGCTTCCGCCGCCCTGATCGCCCATTGCGCGTGGCCCGGATGCGGGACCGCGATATAGATGGCGTCGACCTCCGGATCTGCAAGCAGCGCTTCATAACCGTCGACGATGCGCGCGCCGGGGAAGCCCTCGGCCAGGCCCGGCTTGCCGGAATTGCGCGCGCCGATGGCGACCAGCCTCCCGGTGCGCGAACCGGCGACGCCGCCGGCAAAGGCCTTGGCGATGCCGCCCGGCCCAAGAATTCCCCAACGAATGGGCGTGGTAGAAGTCATGTCATTCTCCTTACGGGCTGGGAAAAGGGGCGGCTGGTCAGCGCAGCCGCAGCCCTTTTTCGTCGAACAGGTAGGATTTGCGGATGGAAACGGTGATCTCGGACGTATCGGGAACCTTTGCCGCGTCGCGCTGGATCACCACGTCCTCGCCATTGGCGGTCCTGGCGTAGAGGAAGCTCGTGCCGCCCAAATGCTCGACCACGTCGATGGCGACGGTAAGATCAGCATCGCCTTCACCGGCGCCGCCGAAATGTTCGGGCCGCACGCCGACGATGACCTTGCTCCCAGGTTCCGGGGCGGTCTCCGCCAGGGGCTGCGTGATGCGGGTCTTCTCCTCGCCCGCCAGTTCGACCACGACCCCTCTGGCATCACGCCCGACAATGTGGGCCTTGATGAAATTCATCTTCGGCGAACCGACAAAGCCGGCCACGAACATATTGTCGGGATTGTCATAGAGATCGAGCGGCCGGCCGATCTGCTCGACATGACCGCCGCGCAGCACGACGATCCGGTCGGCGAGCGTCATCGCCTCGGTCTGGTCATGGGTGACATAGACCATGGTGGCGCCGAGCTCCTTGTGCAGCCTTGAGATCTCGACCCGCATCTGGACGCGCAGTTCGGCGTCGAGATTGGAGAGCGGCTCGTCGAACAGGAACACCTGCGGCTCGCGCACGATGGCGCGGCCGATCGCGACACGCTGGCGCTGGCCACCAGAGAGTTTCTTGGGGCGGCGGTCCATCAATTCGCTGATGCGCAGTATCTCGGCCGCGCGCTTCACCCGCCGGTCGGTGTCGGCCTTTGGATTGCCGGTCATGCGCAGCCCGAAGGAGAGGTTCTGTTCGACGCTCATATGCGGATAGAGCGCGTAGGACTGGAACACCATGGCGATGCCGCGATCGGCCGGCTCGATATCGTTGACCACCTTGCCGCCGATGGCGATCTTGCCGCCGCTGATGTCCTCGAGTCCGGCGATCATCCTGAGCAGCGTGGACTTACCGCAGCCCGACGGGCCGACGAAGACGACGAACTCGCCATCGGCGATGTCGATGTTGGCGCCGTGGACGACCTCGAAGGCGCCGAAGCGCTTGGCGACATTGGTGAGCGTGACGGTTGCCATTCTGCTCCTTACTTGACCGCGCCGGCGGCGATGCCGGCGATGAAATGACGCTGCAGCAGCACGAAGACGATGAGCATCGGCACGGTCAGCATCACGGCGCCCGCCATGATGCCGCCCCACGACACTTTGGTCAGGCCGATCAGCGTGCCCAGCGCCACCGGTGCGGTCATCGAACCCGGCTGGCTGTTGATCAAAAGCGGCCAGAGATAATTGTTCCAGGAGGCGAGGAACAGGATGATGCAGAGCGCTGCCAGCATCGGCCGCGCCAAGGGCAGTGCGACGAAGACGAAGATGCGCCACTCCTTGACGCCCTCGACGCGGGCAGCATCGAACAGGTCGTCCGGCATCATGGAAAAGCTCTGGCGCATGAACAGCACGCCAAGCGAATTGAACAGCGGCGGCACGATCAGCGCCACCCAGGTGTTGGCGAGCTTGAAGTCGCGCGCCACCATGATGAATTGCGGGATCAGCACCACCGCATAGGGCAGCGTGATGGTGCCCAGGATGATGGCGACGACGACGCTTTTGCCGAAGAACTGGTAGCGGGCCAGCGCCCAGCCGGCCATCGAGGTCAAAAGCACCGACAGGATGGTGTAGGTCACCGCCACGCAAACGGAGATGATGATAGCGCCGACGAAGTCGGTGTCGCGCTGCAGGTTGTTGAAATTGTCGATGAAATTGCCGTGCGGCAGCAATTCGATGCCGGGGCTGAAAATGCCGTTGTCGGGCATGGTCGAGAACACCACCATCATCCACAGCGGAAACAGCCAGATCAGCGCCAGCGGCGTCAGGAAGAGGTGCAGCGCGAGGCTGCGTCTTAGGCGGGACGAGGAGAGCGAGGTCATTTCGGTTCCCTCGTCAGCCAAAGCTGCACCAGCGTGATGGCGATCGCCAGCGCGGCCATCGTGTAGGCAACGGCCGAGGCATAGCCGAAATTGAGCGAACGGAAGCCCTGGCGGTAAAGCAGGAGGCCGAGCGTCTCGGTGCCGCCGCCCGGCCCGCCACGTTCGGTGATCAGGAACGGCTCGGTGAACAACTGCATGGTGCCGATGATCGACAGCACGGCGCAGAAGACGATCACCGGCTTCAGCAGCGGCAGAGTGATATAGAAGAATTGCTTGAGCTTGCTCACCCGGTCGAGCGTCGCCGCTTCATAGACATCCTCGGGAATGGATTGCATGCCGGCCAGCAGGATGATGGCGTTGTAGCCGGCCCAGCGCCAGGTGACCGCGATCATGATCAGCGCCATGGCCGGCGTAACATTTGAGAACCAGTCGACCTTGGGCAGGCCGATGCTGTTCAGGAGCTTGTCGACGACGCCGAAATCGAGGCTGAACATCAGCCGGAAAACGGCCGAATAGGCGACCTCGCCGACCACGACCGGAGCGAAGAAGGCGAAACGGTAAAGCCCCCTCGCCTTCAAGAGCGGCGAGTTCAGAAGAACCGCCATCACCATGGCCAGCGCGATCATCACCGGGACCTGGATGACCAGGATCAGCAGCGTGTTCTTCAGCGCGTTGAAGAAGGCGGGGTCGCCGATCAGGCGGCCCCAGTTGAAGCCGGGCGCGAAGCGCCAGGGCACGGTGCGCGTCGCCTGGAACGAGATCAGGAACGAGGAAATGATCGGCCATACCCAGAAGATGGCGAAGATCAGGAGATAGGGCGTGAGGAAGCGATAGGCCGTGGCATTGCGGTTGCGCATCTTTTCTCCTCCTCCTCCTTTCCGCTTTTCTGTTTTGTGCAAGCAGCAATTGCCGAAGCGGGCTCCGCCCCTCATCCGCCTGCCGGCACCTTCTCCCCGTATAGGGACGGGGAGAAGGAAGCTGTCAGCACCTCAGGACTTGATCGGCAGCCCGGTCGCCGAAGCGATCTGGCTGGCGGCATCGTCGAGTGCCGCCTTGGCGTCGGGATAGCCGCCGGCGAGATACTTGGTCTGCACCGCGCGCACGATGATCTCGGCATCGCTCTGGAACTGCGTGCCGCGGCTCGGAACGACCTTGGGCAAGGTGCCCAGAATGTCCTTCCACACCGCCTGGCCACCCCAGTAGGGCAGGCCCTGGCCGACATAGGGGTCGTTCAGCGCCGAGACCAGGGAGGGGACGAGGCCGAACTCCTTCAGCATGGTGATCTGGCCTTCATTGGTGCCGAGCGTGTATTTCAAATACTCGTAGGCCGCTTGCTTGTTTTTCGACGCCGAAGTGATGGCGAGCGAGGAGCCACCGAGATTGGCGGCGCGCGGACCGTCCGTGGTCAGGCTCGGCATCAGGTAGACGCCCCATTTGCCGTTTTCGCCCGCCGATTCGGTGCGGATGGTGCCTTCGTACCAGCCGCCATAGATCTGGGTGGCGACGGTTCCGGCGGTGTTGTTGGTGATCTTGGTGCTCCAGTCTGCTGACGAGATGATGCCGGCGTCCTTCATCTCCTTGACCTTGGTCATGGCGTCGACGCATTTGGGCTGGTTGACCGTGATCGACTGGCCGTCCTCGGCGAAATAGGCACAGCCCTGCTCGTTGGAGATCATGCGGAAGAATTCACTGTCGCCGTTGAAATCGGCGTTGGTCATCGAGACCCCCGGGTTGGCGGCCTGGATCTTCTTGCCGGCTGCGATGAAATCGTCCCAGGTCTTGATCGATGCCGGGTCGACGCCGGCCTTCTCATAGAAGTCGCGGCGATAGAAAGCGGCGACCGGGCCGGAATCCCACGGCATGGCATAGGCCTTGTCGCCGACTTCGAGTTCGGTGCGCTTGAAATCGGGGAATTTCTTCTGGTCCTCAGCCGTGTAGCCCAGCGTATGCAGGTCGACGAAACAGTCGGGGAACTGGCTCCAGTAATTCTCGGCCTCGCCATTCTCGATGGTGACGATATCGGGCAGGCCGACGCCGCCCGCGGCACAGCCCGCGATCGACTTGTCGTAGGTCGGCTGGTTGCCGAGATCCTGGACCGTGACCTTGATGTCGGGATGAGCCTTGTTGAAGCCGGCAACCGTTGCTTTCAGGGATGAAGCGGCGATATTCCAGCTCCAGATCGTGATTTCGCCAGATTGCGCGAAGGCCGGGGCGGAGCCCAGGGCAAGCGCTAGCGCGGCGCAGGACAGTGTGATGCGCATTGAAATCCTCCCATTTCATTTGCTCTCTCTGCGAGCCTGGCTAGACTAGGCACCGGCAAAGGCCTGTCCCCGACAAAGGGAATACGAAATTGGCGGAAAGTAAGATGCCCGAACGGCCGTTTTACCAGCCCGGCGCCAGCAGCGTGGAAGGCCTGCCGCTGCTGTTGCAGATGTTTCACACCAATCCGCTGGTGATGTTGAAGCCGCACTGGCACGCCCAGGTCGAGGTGAATTTCATCGTCCGCGGCACCGTCCATTACCGCATGAACGAGCACGAAATATCGCTTTCGGCCGGCGAGATGTGCCTGTTCTGGGGCGGCTTGCCGCACCAGATGGACGATTTGAGCGACGACGCCGTCTATGCCGGCGCGCATCTGCCGCTGGTGCATTTCTTCCGGCTGCATCTGCCGGCCGACATACGCCACCGGCTGATGACGGGTGCGACCCTGGTGACCAGCGCCACCGATCAATCCGACAACGACAATTTCGCCCGCTGGAACGCCTACGCCCGCTCTGGCGATCCGGCCAAGGCCGAGCACGCCGTCAACGAACTCCTGCTGCGGCTGGAGCGGGTGCGGTTCGAGCCCTACCGGCTGGTGCCGGAGAACGCCGCCGAGCAGGAAGCCGGCAGCCCTTTCGATCAGCAGTCGTCGCGCAATGTCGGGCGCATGTGCGATTTCATCGCCGAGAATTTCCTCTACGACATCGATTGCGTGAACATAGCGGCGGCCGCCGACATCCACCCGAAATACGCCATGAGCCTGTTCAAGAAGTCGACGGGCATGACGCTCAACGAATATGTCAACCTGTTGCGGCTGAGCTATGCGCAGGCGCTGTTGATGCATCAGGACGCCAATGTGTTGCGCGTGGCCATGGATAGTGGCTTCGGCTCGCTCAGCGCCTTCAACAAATCCTTCCGCAAACTGGCCGGCATGACGCCGTCCGACTTCCGCAAGGGGCTGGCAAGCGCCAGATAGGCGGGCGCACGGCATGGAAACCAGCCCGTCGGGCGGCATTTCTTTTCCTGCAGGAAATCCACATCTGGGCGCTGGACAGTCCGAATTCCCGTGCTATAACCCACGCGCTTTCAAGGGGCGCCCACGGCGTCGCCATGAAATCCGGAATACGAGTTTTCGTTAGCCGGAACAGGCCCAGATAGCTCAGTTGGTAGAGCAGCGGACTGAAAATCCGCGTGTCGGTGGTTCGAATCCGCCTCTGGGCACCATTTCCCCTTCTCCCGACGTTCCCGCGTTGGCTTTGTGTCTCAACCTTTACCTGATCCTTTGGCAGCCGCTGGGTCGGCCGGCTTTGCGCTTGCGCAGCTCACGGCTGAATGCTTCCTGACGGCACATTGGCCGTCGCGGCTGCTCCGAAGCCTTGTCAGCCCGAAGCGCGACGGCTTTCGTCCACGAGATCGATACCGGCAATTGCCGGCAGCGGGAAGCGGCGGCGGGATCCGGTTCCCTTGCGAAAGAAGCCCCTCCCAGGTGACATCGCCGCCATCGAGCCAGCGGGAGATTGCCTCTCGCATGCCGTTGTCCAAGACCGCCGGCTCGACTTCGGCCCGCACTTGCTCCAGGCCGTGGGCGAGGCTGCCCAGCCAACCGGCGAGCGCCTCCTTCGACAGGCAAAAAAAGGCCGCTCGCCGCAGCTTGTGGGGCCGTCCAGCGGCGAGCGTGAAGGAGATATCCGGCAGCGAAGCCGATTGGTCTCGCCGCAGCCATTGCAACAGGGCGTCGGCCGATGCGGCCAACTCCGCATCGTCCTCGCCGGAGAGCAGGAAGGGCAGCGGATGCTCGTGTCCGTCTTCGCTTCGCGCAGGCGCTTCGCCGAGCACGACATGCGCGTTGCAGCCGCCCAGCCCATAGGCATGGACACCGGCCAGGAAGGGCCTGCGCGACGACAGCTCACCGATATCGGTGTTGCCGCAAAGCACGCTCACCGCGCCGGGGCGCAGCGCCGCATCCTCGACCAAATGACGATAGTCGCGCGTTGCCGGCATGGCGCCGTGTCGCATCGCCATGACCACCTTGATGACCTGCGACATGCCGCCGGCCGCTTCGAGAAAGCCGATATTGCCTTTCACGGAGCCGATGCGAAGCCCCTCGCCGAAGATGTCCTGGAACGCCAGCAGCTCGCTGAGATCGCCGCCGCCGCCATTGCCATGCGCCTCGACATAGGCGGCGGCGTGCGGATCGAGGCCATGGCGCGCCCAGGTCCTGGCGATCAGCTCGGCCTGCGCGGACGCGCTCGGGCGCGTCAGGCCCCCCGATGCCGCGCCCTGGTGGTTGACGCCGCTGCCATGGATGACGGCATGGATCGTATCGCGGTCGCTGAGCGCGTTTTCCAGCGGCTTGAGCACCAGCGCCGCCGCGCCCTCGCCCAGCACCTGCCCGCGCGACTCCCTGTCAAAGGGCGCGCTTTCGCCGGTCACGCTGAGCAGTCCCAGCTCCTGCAGCCTGACCAGCCGGCTGGGCTCCAACAGAAGGCTCACGCCGCCGACGATCGCCTGTTCGCACTCACCGCTCCTGATCGCCTCGACGGCGCGGTGGATGGCGACAAGCGCGCTGGAGCAGGCCGTGTCCACCACCTCGCTTGGCCCCTTGAGGTCGAAGACATAGGAGATCCGGTTCGGCACCATCCTGTGCGCCGCGCCGGTGGCGAGATACATGCGCGAGATCTCGTCCCAGTCACCTTCGCGCGCGTAAAACTGGAAGTCGGGATTGTAGACGGAGACGAACACCCCGGTCGTTTTTTGCCGGAAATGCTCCAGCCGGTAGCCGGTGTTCTCGATCGCCAGCCATGCCTCTTCCAGCATGACGCGCTGATGGGGATCGATCGTCTCTGCCTCGCGCGGCGAGATGCGAAAAGCACGTTGTCGAACTCAAACACATCGGCCAGCGCCCCAACCTTGGGCACAGCGATGCGGTCGTCGGCGCACCAGGACCAGCGGTGGCGCGGCGGCGGCGAGAACAGGTCGTGCCCTTCGATCAGCGTTCGGTGATAGTCATCCGGTCCTTCGCTGCCAGGAAAGCGGCACGAAATGCCGACGATCGCGATCGGCGCCGGCCGGACGGCCGAGTGCTCTTGGGGGCCAGCGCTGTATTTCGTCCGCAGGCTCATAACGCTCACGCTTCGACGGTCTCGAAGCTGTGCTTCAGTTCAGCTAGGAAAGGCAGGTTGGCGCGGATGTCGGCGACCGAGGGGCCGTAGTCGAGCAGGCAGGCGATCTCGTCCACGCCGGCCTCTTTGGCGGCAAGCGCGAACGCGCGCGTCTCGGCCACCGTGCCGAACAATGCCGCGGTGCTGAAATAGCGCTCGAAGGAATACTCCGCCATCTGGTCGATCTCTTGGGCCGAAAGCTGGCGGCCGACATCGACAGCACCGCCTTGGAGATGGCTCATCAAGCTGGTCTTGATGTAGTCGAGGAACGGCCCGCGCACCGCCCGATGCACCGTCGCGATATCCTCATGCACGAAGGTGTGCAGCATCAGCGTGACCGTGCCTGTATCGGGATCGTGGCCGGCGCTCCTGCGGCCTTCCCGGTAGAGCGCCGTCTTCTGCGCCAATTGCTCCAGCGAGATGCCGGCAAGCATGGTCAGAACGTTCATGCCGAGCTCGCCGGCGCGGCGGAAGGTTTCCGGCTGCTTGGTCGCGGTCAGCCACAATTGAGTTCCGCCTGCAGCGGGCGTGGATAGGTGAGGATCGATGTCGGCTTGCCGGCGTCGTTGGGGTAGATCACCGGCTGGCCCCGCCACAGGGCGCGGATATCCTCGATGCGCTCGAACCACAGATCGCGCAGGTTCGGATAGGCCGAGGGCGCCAGCACGAAGTCGTTGACGTTCCAGCCGCTCGCCAGTGCAAGGTCGACACGGCCATTGGAGAGATTGTCGACTACCGACCAAGATTCCACGATGCTTGCGGGGTGGTGAAGCGGCACCACAGTGCTTCCTGCCCGCAAGCGGATGTTGGAGGTGATCGAAGCAAGGTAGGCGGCGATCACCGCCGGGTTCGGATAGATGCCGCCCATGGTGTGGAAGTGACGCTCGGGTATCCAGACGGCTTCGAAGCCGTGCCGGTCGCCATAACGCGCCATCTCCGAGATCACGGCATAGGCGCCCCCCGCCTCTTGCGGATAGGAGTTGGAAAAGAAGATCAGGCTGAACTTCATGGTCGGTCCTCGTCGGCCGCCCGCCGGATTCGCCATGCCCGGCAGTGACGCAGCCTGTCATCCAGTCGCCGCGAAGCAACGAGAGAGGCCGGCCCGGGCAACCGGGCCGGCCGCGCGATCAGAATGCCGGTTCGACCGAGCCGACATTGTCCTTGGTGACGACGGTCAGCGGGATCGGCAGCCGGTCCTTGACCGCCTTGCCGTCGATAATCTCGGCCATGGTGTTGATCGCCAGGCGGCCGTCCTCGACGGGCGACTGCACGATGGTCGAGTACATCTCACCGCTCTTGATGGACTCGAAAGCGTCCTTCTGGCCGTTGATGCCGACGATCGGCGGAGCCGCCTTGGACGGATTGGCTTCCTTCCAGGCGTCGATGAAACCGCGCGCCATGGTGTCGTCATTGGCGTAGACGCCGTTGATCTGGTCGCCGAAGCGGGTGATCAGATCGCGGCTCACCACCAGTGCCTTCTGCTGATCGAAGTCGGCGTTGACGGTGTCCAGCACTTTGATGTCGGCATTGGCTTCCTTGAGGCGGTCGTTGAAGCCGCTGACACGGCCGATGGTGGTGCCGTTGCCGGCCTGGCCGGCGATGATGACCACGGAGCCCTTGCCGCCCAGCGCCTTGCTCAGCGAATCCGCCGCCATCTTGCCTTCCTCATAGACGTCCGGCCCGGTGAAGGACTTGATGAAAGGCTTGGCGTCGTCGCTCATCGGCGAATTGATGAGGATCGCCGGGATGTTGGCCTGCTGCGCGCGGGCGAGGCCCGGAATATAGGCCTGCGGGTCGAGCGGCCACAGGATGATGCCGTCGACCTTGCGCGCCACGCAGGTGTTGAGCTGCTCGGTGCCCTTCTGGACGTCGAAGTCCTGGCTGAGGCTCAACACCTCGACGCCAAGCTCCTTGGCGCGCGCCTCGAGCGCCTTGTTGGCCGGCGTCGCATAGGCATGCGAATCCGCCGCCGTCACGTAGCAGACGGTTTTTGCGCTTGCCCACCCGGTCGAAGCCAGAAGCGCCACGGCGGCAATCTTGAGCATGCTTCTCATACTTTTCCTCCCAATCATACTTTTCCTCCCAGTCATACTTTTCCTCCTTGAGTGATTGGATCGTCGCGAACGAGCGCCGGGCGTGTGCCCGGAGCCCTCCCCTTGGTGGTAACGACCCGATCGAGCACGACGAGCAGGATCAGGATCAGCCCGGACACGACCTGCTGGACGTATGCGGGTATGGACTGGAACTCCATCGCGATGGTCAGCGAGCCGATCGTCAGCACGCCGCCCAGCGTGCCGAGCGCGGATCCCCTGCCGCCTTCGAGACGGGTTCCGCCGACGACGACGGCAGCGATGACGGCGACCGTCAGCTCCGAGCCGAAGACGGGCGAGCCGGTGTTGGTGACGAGGCTCTGCAGGACGCCTGCGAGCCCGGCCAGCATGCCGGCGAAAACGAAGCCGAGAAAGACGATGCGGTCCGAGGCGATGCCGCTTTCCTTGGCGGCGGCCGGATTGGAGCCGACGGCAAAGACGTTGCGGCCGGGAATGCTGCGCGTCAGCCAGACATGCAAGAGCACGATCAGGATGATGAACAGCGCGCTGCGGATGGTGAAGATTTCGAGATAGATCTTGGCCAGCGCCAGCGACAGCATGATGTCGGTGCCGGTCACCGGTTGGCTGTTGGTGATCCAGTGCGCGAGCGAGCGGAAGATCAGCATCGTGGCCAGCGTCAGCACCAACGAGTTGACCTTCAGCCCGACGACCAGGGCGCCGTTGATCGCGCCGGCAACGGTGCCGACCAGAATGCCGACGATCGCGGCGGGCAGGATGCCAATCTCACGCTGCAGGATGACCGAGATGATGCCGGCCAGCGCGAACACCGCGCCGCCGGAGAGGTCGATCTGGCCGGCGATCAGAAGCACCGTCAGGCCGATGGCGATCAGGCCGATCGTGGCGGCGCGGTCGAGGCCGAGGCTCAGCGTCGAGGCCGACAGATAGCCAGGCACGACCAACGCCGAGATGACGAGCGTCAGGCCGAGGATGATCACGACGCGGTACTGCGAAGCAAGGACGAGCGCGCGCGTCATACCACTCCCCGCTTGCGCAGTGCTGCATCCATGCCGACGGCGCCGACGATCAGTATGCCGAGCACAAAACCCTGGATCGGCGTACGCACGCCTTGCAGCACCATGACGTTGGTGAGCAACTGTACGAATATGAGGCCGGCGATCGCCCTCGGCACCGAGCCGAAGCCGCCGATGATCGAGACGCCGCCGACGACCACGGCGGTGATGGCGCTGAATTCGTAGCCGGAGCCGATCAGCGGCCGCGCGCTTTGCAAGGTCAGGCCAAGCAGGCCGCCGCTGACGCCGGACGCCAGCGCCGTGATGACGAAGGCGCCGGCCTTGACCGCCTTGACCGGCACCGCGCTCGCCTCGGCGGCGTTGTAATTGCCGCCGGTCGCCAGCGTCCAGCGCCCCCAGAAGGATCTCGACAGAACGAAATGGCCGATCAGCGCGATGACCAGGAAGATCAGCACCACGACCGGAATGCCGAGCAGCCGGCCCTTGGCGAATTCTGCGGACGCCGTGTTCGAGCCGTAGACGATGACGCCGCCGACCGCTGCCTGGACGATGCCAAGGCCGATGGTGCCAACGCCGAGGGTGGCGATGATCGGATTGATGCCGACATAGCCGACGAGGACGCCATTGAGCAGGCCGATCAGTCCGGCCAGCGCCACCGCCAGGACGAAGGCCGGCACCGGGCCGATTAATGGCTGCAGCCCGAGCGAAAGGATCGCGCCGCAGGCGATGGTGGCGGGCACCGAAAGGTCCGCCAGGCCGCCGACGACGAGCACGAAAGTCATGCCGACCACGACGATGCCGACGATCGACATCGAGGTCAGCACGTTGAGGAGGTTGCCGGTGGTGAAGAAGGCCGGGCTGGCGAACGATCCGTAGGCGACGACCGCCAGGATCGCCAGCAAAAGTCCAGTCTTCGACAGCGCATCGACAAGCCTGCTGCCGCGGGTAAAACGGTCGTTGCGGTTCAAGCCGCTGATCTCCATGGCCGCGTCCGTCACGCCGCTTCCTCCCCGGTGGCAAGCGCCATGATGCGCTCCTCGCTGAACTCGGCGCGGGTCAGCGGCTGCGATGCGCGACCGTCTCGCATCACCACTACGCGGTCGCAGACGCCGAGGATTTCAGGCAGCTCGGACGAGATCATCACCACCGCCATGCCGTCGGCGACGAGCTGGCCGATAATGTGATGGATCTCAGCCTTAGCGCCGACATCGACGCCGCGCGTCGGCTCATCGAGGATGAGTACTGCCGGCTTTGCCGCGAGCCATTTGGCGATGACCGCCTTCTGCTGGTTGCCACCTGACAGAAGATTGATGCGCCGCTCGCCATCCGGCGGCGAGATGGAGAACTGCTTGACATAAAGGGCCGACAGCGAGCGGTCGGCGCTGCCCCGGATGCGGCCGAAGCTGGTCAGCCGGCGCAGGATGGGCAGGCTGATGTTCTCGCGCACCGACATGCCCGGCACGATGCCGTCGCCCTTGCGGTCTTCTGGAACATAAGCGATGCCGGCCCGCACCGCCGCCGATGGCGAAGAGATGACGACCTTGCGGCCATTGATGCTGACGCTGCCCTCGACGATCCGCGACAGGCCGAAAATGGCGCGCGCCACCTCGGAGCGTGCGGCGCCAACGAGACCGGTGAGGCCAAGGATCTCGCCGGCCCGCACGTCGAAGCTGACATCGCGGAAACTCGCGCCGTCGCCGATGCGCTCGACGCGCAGCACCGAGGCGCCGATCTCGGCCGCGCTCTTTGGAAAAACGTTGCTCACCTCGCGCCCGACCATCAGCCTGATCATCGCGCCGGCGGTGATCCCCTCGATGGGCCGCGTCTCGATCATCGAGCCGTCGCGCAGCACGGTGACCTCGTCGGCGATCTCGAGCACCTCTTTCAACCGATGGCTGATGTAGACGATGGCGATGCCGTCGTCGCGCATCTTGCGCAGGATCCGGAACAGCGCCGCCGTCTCGTGTTCGCTGAGCGACGATGTCGGCTCGTCGAGGACGATGATGCGCGGCTGGGCAGCATAGGCCTTGGCGATCTCGACCAGCTGCTGCTGGCTGATCGACAGATTGCCGAGACGCTCGCGCGGATTGATCGCGGCGCCAAGCTCATCAAGCACGGCCGCCGCCTTGCGGACCATCTCGCCCTTACGCAGATAGCTCCACTTGCCGGGCATGCGGCCGAGATAGACGTTCTCGGCGACGGTCAGGTCGGGGACAAGATTGATCTCCTGATGCACCATGCGGATGCCAAGCGCCTGCGCATGCGGACCTCGGCGCCGCCGACCCTGATCGTGCCGCTGGTCGGCGCATAGGATCCGTTGAGCACTTTCATGAGGGTGGATTTGCCGGCGCCGTTCTCGCCGACGACCGCGTGAACAGTGCCGAACTTCACGGCGAAATTGACGTTCGAGAGCGCCTTCACGCCCGGAAACGTTTTGCTGATGCCCCGCATGTCCAGGGCACAATCCGCCACCGCAGTCATTCCGGCTTGGTCCTCCCTGGCAAGACGGCCCCGGTGCGCCCCGGCACGGGATCGACGGTCATTTGAAGCGCACAGCCGGCCCCTCAAACCGACCGCGGGGCCTCTCCGCGCAACCGCGCTTCGGCACCCCGCAAACTCCTCCGCCGCGACGTTTATATCGCGACGGCGGGCACTATTGCACTAATATAACAGTTCAAGCTGGTTTTCGGCGACTTTTTAGCGGGGGACAGGTCGCCACATCTCCTGGTGCATTCTGGTTGACATTCTAATATAACTTTATCAATTGGCAGTGGACGAAGGATGGGATTTTTCATGGATCTAGACCCCTCGACCCTCAATCGGGCGCTGCCGCTGCGCGACCAGATCTACAACAAGATCCGCAACATGATCGTCGTCGGACGGCTAAAGCCGGGCGAGATCATTAACGAGGTCGCCATCGCCGAGGCGCTCGGCGTTTCGCGCACGCCGGTGCGGGAGGCGGTCAAGCGCATCAGCGACGAAGGGCTAGTCAAGATCCTGGCGCAGACCGGGACCTATGTCGCGCCGATCAGCCGGGCCGATCTTGAAGAGGCCTATGTCATCCGCCGGGCGCTGGAGATGGAAAGCGCAAGGCGCGCCGCCGTCAAGCTGACGCCGCAGGCGGCGGAACTCCTGGAAGACAACATGGCCGCGCACAAGCTTGCCATTGCGCGAGGACGTTACGCGGTGGCGATCCAGCTCGACGACGTCTTCCATCGTACCATCGCCGAAATCTGCGGCCTGCCGATGATCTGGCGGGCGGTCGACATCTCCAAGGCGCAGATGGACCGCGGCCGTTACATGGCCATCCCCAAGCCCGGCTATGGCGAACAGACCATCGAGCAGCACGAGGCTATCCTCGACGCCCTGAAGCGCCACGACTCCGAGGGCGCTGCGCAGGCGATGGAGAGCCATCTGGAGACGTCGTTCCGCAACACGCTCGAAGTCGCCGCTGAACTGCTCGACTGAACGACCGCGCGTCCACAACCAGGCGAGACCAGCCTATGAAGCGAATGGGGCTTTGCATCGGCCTGAAGGCCGAGGCGATCGAAGAGTACAAACGTGTCCACGCCGCCGTGTGGCCCGAGGTGCTCGACGCCATCAGCCGCGCCAACATCAAGAATTATTCCATCTTCCTGCGCGAGCCGGAGAACCTGCTTTTCGCCTGTTGGGAGTATCATGGCGACGATTTCGCGTCGGACGCCGCGCACATGGGCGAATCGCCGGCAATGCGCAAATGGTGGGAGCTGTGCGATCCGATGCAGCAGCCGCTGCCGACCCGCATGCAAGGCGAGTGGTGGGCGGCGATGGAGGAAGTTTTCCACCTGGACTGAGCGTTGGCCGCGCCAATCGGGATCGATCGAGCCATCCACTCCGTGACGAGCGCGAGCCGCTTCCGAGCCGTTCGTGACCGCATCTCCAGCGACCGAGCACAAGGCAAAGTCCACAGCCTTGATCCCAACCTTGAGGCCTATGTCTGGCGTCGCGGCTTGACCACTGACATTCTATTATATTAGTATTCCGATTCACCGATATCTCGCCGCGGGACTGGCGAGCGCTTCTTCAGAGATTGTAATGGCACGCTTCATCAGGCTATCGCCCGCCGACAACATCGTCCTGGCGGTAGACCCACTGGCGGCCGGCGAGAAGGCCGGCGACATCGCCGCGAGGGCGCGCATACCGCGCGGCCACAAGATGGCCATGCGCGACATCCCCGCGGACGAACCGATCGTGAAATACGGCCAGACCATCGGCTTCGCACGCGGATCGATCACGGCCGGGGACTGGGTGCACGAGCACAATGTTTATTTGCGCGATTTCGAACGTGACTACGGCTATGGCGAAACCGCCAGGCAGACACCTGTTCTTCCGGACGACGAGCGGGCAAATTTCATGGGTTATCGCAGGCCGAACGGCAAAGTCGGCACGCGCAACTACATCGCCGTCCTGACCTCGGTGAACTGCTCGGCCAGCGTTGCACGGTTCATCGTCGAGGAGGTCAACCGCTCCGGCATCCTGCGCGACTATTCCAATATCGACGGCATCATTTCGCTCGTACACGGCACCGGCTGTGGTATCGACACCAAGGGTCCGGCCTACGATCTGTTGAAGCGCACGCAATGGGGGTTTGCCACCAATCCCAATGTCGGCGGCGTGCTGATGGTCGGGCTCGGCTGCGAGGCCTTCCAGATCCCGCGCTGGATGCAATCCTACAACATCGAGGAAAGCACCACCTTCCGTACGATGACGATCCAGGAGACCGGCGGAACACGCAAGACCGTCGATGCCGGCGTGAGGGCCATCGTCGAGATGCTGCCGACAGTCAACGCCGCTGAGCGCACGCCGCAGCTGGCCTCCGAACTGGTGCTGGCGCTGCAATGCGGCGGCTCGGACGGCTATTCCGGCATCAGCGCCAATCCGGCGCTTGGCGCCGCGGTCGACCTGCTCGTCGCGCAAGGCGGAACCGCAGTGCTGTCGGAGACGCCGGAGATCTACGGCGCCGAGCATCTTTTGACGCGACGCGCCGAAAGCCATGCCGTCGGCGAAAAACTGATCGAGCGCATCCGCTGGTGGGAGGATTACACCGCCCGGCACGACATGGAGATGAACAACAATCCCTCGCCCGGCAATAAGCTCGGCGGATTGACGACGATCCTGGAAAAGTCACTCGGCGCGTCGGCCAAGGGCGGCACCACCAACCTGCGCGCTGTGCTGGAATATGCCGAGCCGATCAACGAGCGCGGCCTCGTCTTCATGGACACGCCCGGCTACGATCCGGTCTCGGCAACCGGCCAGGTGGCCCGCGGCGCCAACATATTGTGCTTCACCACGGGGCGCGGCTCGGCCTTCGGCTGCAAGCCGACGCCGTCGATCAAGCTCGCCTCGAACTCGTACATCTTCGAGCAGATGCACGAGGACATGGACATCAATTGCGGCGACATACTGGACGGCGTGACGTTGGCTGAGAAGGGCCAGGAGATCTTCCAAGAAATCTTGCGCGTCGCCTCCGGCGGGCGCACCAAGTCGGAAGCGCTGGGCTATGGCGACAACGAGTTCGTGCCGTGGAGCCTTGGCGCGACCATGTAGCGCCCGCAACGATCCGGCTCCGCGCCGGGCCGGGGCGCGGTCAGGAAATCAGCCTCTTGCTCTCCAGCGCCTGCCACAGTTCGTCCGGCAGCGCCCGCTCGAACCAGCCGATGTTCTGCCGCACCCGGTCCGGATGCTTGGCGCCGATCAGCACCGAGGTCACCGCGCGGTGCTTGTGAGGAAACTGGATGGCGGCCGCGGCGGGCGGCACGTCGAAGGCGGCGCAGGCTGCGGCCAGTTCATCGACCTTGCGGGCGACGTCCTGCGGCACGTCCTGGTAGTCGAACTTGCGGTTGCCGCTGTTGCCGGCGGCAAGGATGCCGGAATTGAAGACACCGCCAATGACGATCGACATGCCTTCGGCCAGCGCCTTCGCCAGGAGTGCGTCGGCGTTCTGCTCCAGCAGCGTGTGACGGCCAGCAAGCAAGGTGCAGTCGGGGCGCGCCTCGTTCATGGCGTCGACCACCACTTCGGCCTCGTTCACGCCGAGCCCGAAACCGCCGATGATGCCGGCATCGCGCAAGTCCGACAGCGCCCGGAAGCCACCGCCCTTGGTCAGGGCCGACCAGTGGAAGGCGGCGGCATCCGCGTGGGTGATCCGGCCGATGTCGTGGACGAACAGCATGTCGATCCATGCCCGCCCCATGCGCTGCTGGCTGTCGTCGAAGCTGCGCATGATGGCGTCGTAGGAGTAGTCGAAGACTTCGCGCAACGGCAGGCCGTTGTGCCAGCCGGCATCGAGCGGATTCTTCTCGGCTTCCGGCGGCAGCGGTCGGCCTGGCCGCGCGCGCCATCAACCGGCCAACCTTGGTGCTGACGACGACTGGCGCTTGCGGTGCACGCTCGCGCAGGAAGAAGCCAAGCATGTGCTCGGCCCGGCCGAGGCCATACATCGGCGCGGCATCGAAATAGCCGATGCCGGCATCGAGTGCTGCCTGCAGCGTCGCCATCGAGGTCTCGGCATCGACCGGCGCGTAAAGCCCGCCGAGCGATGCACAGCCCATGCCCAGCGCCGTCAATTCCAACCCCGTGGTGCCCACGGCGCGCCGCTCAGTAACCTTCACGCGATCCTCCTTCGCCCGGTCCGCAAAATTCCGGGTATGATGGTTGCGAGGCTTGTTACACTAATATAACAAAGCCAGGCAACTCGGATCGAAGCCCGGACAGGCCACCTGTTCCGGCGCATCGCAACTGGTGTTTGTCACCTGGGAATCCGCGACAAACTGGACGGGAGGAAACGCTCGACATGAACAGGATCGATCTGGACGGTCAGCACGCGATGGTGACCGGCGGCGCCCAGGGACTTGGCTTCGCCATGGCCAAGCGCTTTGTCGCCTCGGGCGCCACCGTGACGCTCTGGGATATGGACGAAGCACGTCTCGAAGCCGCGAGGAAAGAACTCGGCAAGGCCGCGACCACGGTGGTGGTCGACATCTCAGACTGGGACGCAGTGAATGCTGCCCGGGCCAGGACCGAGGAGATCGCCGACAAGATTTCCATCGTCGTGAATTCCGCCGGCATCGCCGGGCCGGCCGTGCCGCTCGACGTCTATGACATCGATACGTGGAAGAAGATCATCGACATCAACGTCAACGGCACCTTCTACGTCAACCGCGCCGTCGTTCCCGGCATGAAGGAGCGCAATTACGGCCGCATCGTCAACATCGCTTCCGTGGCGGGCAAGGAAGGCAACCCGAATGCCGCCGCCTATTCGGCCTCGAAGGCGGCCGTCATCGGCCTGACCAAGTCGCTCGGCAAGGAGCTCGCGCAATATGACATCGCGGTGAACTGCATTTCGCCCGCTACCGCCCAGACCCGCATCCTCGAACAGCTCACGCCCGAGCATATCGAATATATGCGCTCGCGCATTCCGCGTGGCCGGCTGCTCGAAGTCGATGAGGCTGCCGCGATGGTCGCCTGGTTGGTCTCGAAGGAGAACAGCTTCACCACCGCCTCGACATTCGACCTGTCGGGCGGACGCACCACCTATTAGCTGTAATTGCAGGCGCATATCAGCCTCGACTTTTTCGTCGTGTTCTCGTCGCTAGCTTCGCTGGGTCTCGCCGGTGGCAGCGATTATGCCTATGGCTGCGCCTTCCAGAACGCTTTCGCAGACTGGCGTGGCAGAGCCGTGGCGGCCGGGCAAAGACACGGCGCCAGCCACGCCATCAACTGGTCGCGCTGGCGGTGGGACAAATACGTCACCGCCAGTTTCGACGACTGGTTCGCATCGCTAGGCTATTCGTTCCTCGACATCGATACCGGGCTCGACGCCTGGCGCGCGATGATGCAGGGCGCGGGCACTGAAATCTTCGCCCTCAATGGTTGGCCGGATCGCATCTTCGACCACCTCGATGTCGAGGCCGGATTGCTTCGTTCGACCCAAGCGGTGGACAACCCCGAGATAGCGAAGCATGCGCCGCGCGAACCCAACCCGAGGGACGCTGCCGTCGCCCTGACATCCGACCCCGCGAAGAGTTCCGTGCCGCCACGGCAAGGCAGCGCCGCGGTGGCGCCGCTCGCCGGCGAGCCGACCGGCGGACTTCAAGATACCCTGGCGGGAATCGTCCGCGACCTGCTCAAGCTCGACGCGCTCAATCCGCAGACCCCCTTCCCCAGCCGCGGCCTCGATTCCGTCATGGCGATCCGGCTGATCGTTCTCGTCGAACAAAGGCTGTCGCGGCGTCTGACACCGAAGGAACTGCTGCAATATCCGTCGGTAGCCGCTTTGGCCGACTACATGCTTTCGGCCGAACCAAGGAGCGGAAATCCGGATCTCGCGCCTGTCGAGGAACTGGACGCTATCACGACCTATCTGGCGTCGAGCCTGAAGCGGATGCTGCAGGCCGATGAGATCGCGGCCGACGCCAAGTTCGGGCAGATCGGCGTGGATTCGATCATAGCCGTCAAGCTGGCCTCGGAGTTCGACAAGCGCTTTGCGATCGGCATCTCGCCGCGCTGGTTCATCGACTTCCCGTCCATAGACCGCATGGCGCATGAGATCGAAAAACGCCGGTCCGTCAGGCAGTGACGCGCAGGGTAATTCCGCCCACAGCCGATTGATGCCCCGACGGGTTCATTCGCAGGCCTGATTGGGTCTATAAAGGGCGGCGCGCCAGTCCGGCGCGGACAATCGCCAGCCTGTCACGCACAACAGGAAAGATCGCATGCCGGAATTGCCCTTTACGTCGTCGAGCTCCGGGGCCTGGCGCGATGCGCCGTGGCATCGTTCCTGGTTGAAGAAGCGGGCCGATATCCTGTTCGATCTTTTCGATCCGGTCGCCATCAACCCGCAAGGCGGTTTCTTCGATCTCGACCCGACCGGCAATCCGCTGCCGGGCAGCGCCGTCAGGCAGATCCACACCACCGCGCGAGCCGTCCATTGCTACGTTATCGCCAGCCTACTCGGCCGGCCCGGAAGCGACCGGATGATCGATCACGGCATGCGCTCTCTCTGGCAGTCGCATCGCGACGCGAAGCATGGCGGCTATATGTGGTCACTCGACGACGGGGGACCGAGAGACGCAAGCAAACAGGGCTACGGCCACGCCTTCGTGCTGCTTGCGGCCTCGAGCGCGAAGCTGGTGGGCCATCCTTTGGCCGACGGCATGCTGGGCGACGTCACGACGATTCTCAACGACCGGTTCTGGGAAGAACAGCACGGCGCCATTACGGAAGAGTTCGAGCGCGACTGGAGGCCGATGCGCGGCTACCGAGGCCAGAATTCAAACATGCATCTGACCGAGGCGTTGATGGCCGCCTATGAGGCGACCGCAGATCAGGACTATCTGCGCAAGGCGGAGCGCATCGCGGATCTGATCATCAACCGCCGTGCCCGCGAATGCGATTTCCGCGTCGCGGAGCATTTCGACGAGCAATGGGCGATCGACCGCTCCTACAAGGCGGTCAACGAGATGTTTCGCCCGTCAGGCACGACGCCGGGTCACTGGCTGGAATGGGCGAGGCTGACCCTCCAGCTATGGGTGCTGGGCGGCAAAAAACAGGACTGGATGCTGGAGGCCGCGGAGACGCTGTTCCGGCGCTCAGTGGAATTGGGATGGGATGAAGCCAAGGGCGGCTTCTTCTACACGCTAGACTGGGCCGATAAGCCGGCATTCCGGTTCAAGCCCTGGTGGCCGATCGCCGAGGCCGCGGGCGCGGCCTCCTTCCTGGTCGAGCACCGCCCGAGCGCCTTCCATGAAGAATGGTACCGGCGCATCTGGAACACGATCGCCGAGGCCTATATCGACCGCGAGCATGGCGGGTGGTTCGAGGAGCTGGATGAGGGATTGCAGCCGGCGCATTCGCTGTTTGTCGGCAAGGCCGATTTGTACCACGCACTGCAGGCCTGCCTGATACCGCTCTATCCGGCGCAAGGGAGCCTAACGAACGTGATCCGCAAACGATATGACGCTCCCTCAACAAGGATTTCTTAGACCGCGGCTGAATCCGCCAAGGCGTCCGACGCAGGCCGCTCGAAGAGGGCCCAACGCCGCCTCCAGCATGAAGGACTGTTCGGGCAGCGGTTCGGCGTTGCCGGATGGCCGGGCTCTGGACGGTTGAGGAAAGCATCCGCGGCCAGAATCCCCGCGCCCGCGGCTCCGTGCGCCCGCCGGATCGAAAGCGGATAGCCTCGCGTCATCGCTGTTCGACATCGCGCGGTATCCTGAACCAGGTGACATAGAGAGCAGGCAGGAACAGGAGGGTCAGAACCGTTCCTACGATGATGCCGCCCATCATCGCGTAGGCCATGGGTCCCCAGAATACCTCGCGAGAGATCGGGATGAGGGCAAGGGTGGCCGCGGCCGCGGTCAGCATGATGGGTCGCATACGATGCTCGGTCGCTTCCACCACCGCCTTCCATGGCGGCGTTCCCGCAATCCGCAGCTCTTCGATCTGGACGATCAGAATGACCGAGTTGCGGATGAGAATCCCAATGAGAGCCAATATGCCCAGCAGCGCAACAAAGCCGAGCGGCGCCTTGCTGAGAAGCAGTGCCGCAACAACGCCGATGAGTGCCAATGGCGCGACCGCGAAGACCAGGAACAAGCGGTGGAAGCTCTGGAGCTGGATCATCAGAAGCGTTGCCATGGCGAAGAGCATAATCGGCGCGACGGCAACGATGGGTCCTTGCGCTTCGCCGCTTTGCTCGACGGATCCACCGACTTCGACGGAATATCCCGCAGGCAAGGTCTTCTTGAAAGCCTCGACCCTGTCTGCCAGCGCCGCCACGATGGTCGCCGGCTGAGTCGCACCGCTCACGCCAGCTTTGATCGTGATGGTCGGAATCCGGTCGCGCCGCCAGATTGTCGGTTGCTCGAGCTCGTAGCGGAACCTGGCTACCGAGGAGAGCGGGACCGTCTGACCGCTACTGCTTGCCAATTGGAGGTCGAGCAGTGTGTCGATCGATCCGCGCTCCTTCGCCTCGGCTCGGTCAATCACGTCGACCAGATAGATGTCATCCCGGACCTTTGTTACGGTGTCGCCTTCGACAACACCATTCAAGGCCGTGGCAATATCCTGCGAGGACACGCCAAGCTGTCTTGCCTTGTCCTGAAGAACGTCGATCTTCACCACGCGCGCCGGCTCGCTCCAGTTGGATGCAAGATTGGTCAACAATGGATGCGAGCCAACGATCAGCCCAAGTTTCTGCGCAAGGTTGCGCACGGTCTGAAGGTCGGGGCCGGACACACGATACTGAACCGGCTTGCCAACCGGCGGCCCGATGTCGAGGAGCTTCACATAGGCGTCGGTCCCAGGGAAGGTTTTCTGCAGATACTCCTGGAGTTCCCGCCTGAGCTTGTCGCGGACGTCGAGACCTTTGGTCACAATGATCGTCTGTCCGACAGAGACATCGGACGGCTGGACATCGAACGACAGGATGAACCGGGGGGCTCCCATCCCAACGTAAGTCGACCAATGGTCGATATCGCGATTGCCCGCGAGCTTCTCGCGCTCGAACTGCGCCATCTGCCGGCTCGTCTCGCTGATGGAGCTGTTTTGTGGAAGGTTCCAGTCAACGATGAGTTCGGGACGGTCCGAGTTCGGAAAGAACTGCTGCTGCACCAGCGACATGCCACCGAGCGATATGGCGAAGACGAGCACGGTCGCAGCGATCGTCAGCCATCGCCACCTTAGGCAGAACTGAAGCAAGCGTGAAAACACCCTCGCGAACCACCCCTTCCGCTCGGCGTGCTTTTTCATCGTCTTCGGCAGTATCGTCACGCCGAGGAGCGGCGTGAACACCACCGCGACCACCCATGAGACAACAAGGGACACCGCAACGACGACGAAAAGGGTGAAGACGAACTCGCCGGCGCTGCTTTTGTTGAACGCCACCGGGATGAAGCCTGCCACAGTGACGAGCGTGCCGGTCAGCATCGGAAAGGCCGTCGACGTATAGACATGGGTGGCGGCCTTCCTCAGGCTGTCCCCCATTTCCAGGCGCGCCACCATCATTTCGGTGGCGATCATCGCATCATCGACCAGAAGACCAAGAGCGATGATAAGCGCCCCAAGCGAGATTCGTTGAAGCGAAACGCCGGTATACAGCATCACCACGAAAGTGATGGCGAGAACGAGCGGGATGGAGATCGCCACGATCAGACCAGCTCTCATGCCCAAGCTGATGAAGCTTATGACAAGCACGATGGCGATCGCCTCGAACAAGGCGTGCGTGAAGCCCGACACCGCTTCGTCCACCACGGCTGGCTGGTCAGAAACCTGGTCCACGGACACGCCGGCCGGCAGCTCCTGAGCGATGCCGTGCATCGTCTTTTTGAGCGACTCGCCGAACTCCAGGAGATTGCCGCCTGCTTTCATGCCGACTGCAAGAGCAATCGCCGGCTTGCCGTTGAAGCGAAACAGGGAGGTCGGAGGATCGACATATCCACGCGTGATCGTGGCTACGTCCGTCAGTGGAAAGAACCGGTCATTCACTCTCAGGTTGATCGCTCGCAGCCCTTCCTCGGAAACGAAACTGCCACCGACGCGCAGCGCAATGCGTTCGGCTCCGGTATCGATGAAGCCGGACTGGGTGATGGCGTTCTGGGCCTGCAGCGTCGAGATGAGCGCAGAGCGATCGATGCCGAGAGCCGCCATTTTGCGCGTCGAGAATTCGAGATAGATCGCCTCGTCCTGTGCTCCGACGATGTCGATTTTGCCAACATTCGCGACCGTAAGGACCTTCGTTCGGGCATCCTCCACCAGATCGCGCAGCTGGCGTTGGCTCAGTCCATCGGCGGAGAAGGCGAAGATATTGCCGTAGACGTCGCCAAACTGGTCGTTGAAGAATGGACCGACCACGCCAGAGGGGAGGTCATTGTGAATGTCGGCGATCATGTTGCGCACGCGCGACCATGTGGGGCGGACATCCCTGGCCTTGGTATCCGCCAGCAGATCGACAAAAATAACGGTCTGGCCAGCTGTGGTGATGCTGCGGGTATGATCGAGATTGTCGAGTTCCTGCAGCTTCTTCTCGATGCGATCGGTGACCTGTTGCGTGATCTCCTGCGCGGAGGCTCCCGGCCATTGTGCCTGGATCACCATCGTCTTGATGGTGAAGGAAGGATCTTCTTCGCGCCCGAGCTGGACATACGCGAGGGCGCCAGCCAGCGCGAAGGCGACCATGAAGTACCAGACCAGCGAGCGATGCTCGAGCGCCCAGTCAGAGAGGTTGAATTTTTTCACGGACGCTGTCCCTTTTCGAGTTTTACTTCCTGACCGGCGCTGAGTTCGTTGACGCCGGCGATAGCCACCACTTCGCCCGCCCTGAGGCCCGACAGGACGCGGACTTTTGGAGCGTTGGCGGACCAGCCCTCGATCTGGACGGACCGCAAGGAGACAGTCTGGCTGGCGGGATCGATGACCCAGACATTGCTGGCGCCGTTCTTCAGGAGGATTGCGGTGGCCGGGAGTGCGATTGCGTCTTCTCTTTGCATGCCGGCGGCGGTCGTCGTCACGACCGAACCGAGCCGAAACACGTCAGGCGATTCATCCAAGCCGATCTTCAGCCGGTGCGTGCGGGTAGCGGTGTCAGCCTCCGGCCCAATTTCGCGCAGAGACCCGGATGTGCGGAGCGCGCTATTGAGCTGGAGAGCGATGTCGAAACGGGTTCCGAAGCGCAATGCGCCGAGCTGCGCTTCGGGAACGTCGACCACTACATCGAGCTGTCCCAGATACGCCACCTTCAAAACGGACTGGCCGCCTGTCACCATCTGTCCGACTTCGACCGAGGTCGCTGTAACGACGCCGTCGAACTCGGCTTTCAACTCGGCATAGCCTAGCTGCGCGCGCGCCTTGTCGAGACTGCCGCGCGCTTTCGCAACGCTGGCCTTGGCCGACTTCAATCCTTGCTCAGCAAGTTCCAGGTCGGCGGCGCTCCCCGCGTTCATGAGGGCGAGTGCCTGCTTACGCTTCTGAGTGATCTCGGCGTATTGAAGCTGCGCCGTCGCATTGCGCAGGTCCGCCTCTGAACTTCTTACGGCAAGCTGGAGAGCCAGAGGATCGATTTCGGCCAGGACGTCGCCCTTGTGAACCAAATCCCCGATTTCGACCTTGCGCGAAACCACACGCCCCAATGTCCGGAAAGCGAGCTCGGTTTCGGTCCGCGCTTGCACGACACCGGCAAAAGTTGCGCCACTCGGCTGGTCCGTCTTGGCAACAGCCGACTTGATCAGGCGTGGAGGGGTGGCAGGTTGCGCATCGGCTGGCCGATCGTTTGCAACAGAAGCAAATGCCAAGCTAAGCGCGAAGATGACGAAGGACAGGCCGACCGCAAGCCCGATGAATGAGCCGCGGGTCATGACTTGTTCTCCCAGGCCACCACTCGGCCATCCTCAAGAAATTTTCCACCCTCTATGACAACCAAATCTTCGGGACGTATCCCGTCGGTCACGATGAAGTCTTTGGTTCGATATCGAGCGACTGTGATCTTTCGCATCGAGACCGAACTGTTCTTCCTGTCGATGACCCACACGGCCGGTTCGCCTCCGTCAGACGCCATGGCGCTGGACGGCAGGATGATCCCCTCCTGCGGCGGAGCCCTGAATTCTCCGACCACGGGGGTACCGAGCGGCCAGTCCGCAGACTCCGGGAGCGCCACCTTTACGCGGACCGTTCCCGCCTTCGTATCGATGGTGGGAGAGATTTCCCCGATTATTGCCTGCGCCTTGCGCGTCCGATCACCGATCGGCGCGATATCGACGTCGACCGCGGGCCGCCCTTCCAGGAAGAAGGCTTCAAACACGTTGAACACAGCGTCTCGCGGACCATCATGGGCAAGCGCAAAGGCCGCCTGCGCGGCGGAAACCACCTGCCCAATCTCGATGTTGCGCGAGGTGATGACACCGTCGGCGTCGGCCTTGAGTTCGGTATAGGAGAAGGCGTCGAGCGCGGTAGCAAGCGAGGCTTCTGCCAGTTGCAAAGACGCTTGTGCGGTCAGCAGGTCGTTTTGCGCCTGATCGTAGGTTGCTCTTGCGACGGCCTGTGTTCGAAGCAGCGCCTCGTAGCGGTTGAAGGCGAGCGTCTTCTGTTCGAGCGTCGCCTTGGCCGAATCGAGCCCAGCTTGAGCGATGCCCACATCGGCCAGCTGCTCGGTGTTGTCGATGCGGGCCAGGATTTCGCCCTTGCGCACATGGGACCCTACGTCCACCCGTCGCTCGATAACCTTTCCGCCGGTGCGGAAAGAGAGGTCGGTTTGGATTCGTGCTTTGACCTCGCCGGTGATCTCTGCCCCCGGCTGATAGTGAGTCTGCGACACGCCGACGGCACGTACTTGTTGCGGCAGTGCCGTGCTGCCTGCCGCGTTGGCGCCGGCCGAAAAAAGCCAAGCGAATGCGAATACCGTTGGTCGAAAAAGTTGCATAGGCTTCACCACCCGTTTGCAATTGCGAGAATGACAGGCTACTATCACTGACTATCGGGTTAGTCAACAGTCAATGACTATCTAGTCAGTCAGCCTGCATTTTGGGGCCAGACGGAAGGAGAACGGAATGGAAAAAATCGGAACAAAGCTCTCGCGCGCAGAACAGAAGGCCCGACGCCCCCAGGAAATCCTGGAGGCCGCGTTCGAGGAATTCACCGCGAACGGTTATGCAGCTACGCGCGTGGAGGACGTGGCCGCCCGCCTCGGAGTGACCAAGGGAACGATCTATTTGTACTTCCCCACGAAGGATGAGCTCTTTGAGGCGATGCACCGACAGATGTCGGCACCCTTCTCCGACCTGCGCGCTTCGGTCGCGGTCTTGGAGGGGTCATGCTCTGAACGTCTGAGGGCCTTGGTTCGCCTCGCCTACGAAAAGGTTGCAAACGACAGAAGGATAAGGGAATTGCTGCGTCTGGTCTTAGCCGAGGGCGCACGTTTCCCCCACATGGTCGATCGGCACTATGAGGAGTTCATCGCTCCGGTGGAGGACGCTATAGGCGCACTTGTCCGGGAAGGGGTATCATCGGGAGAATTCCGCCGAACGGCCGTTGCGGTCGCACCAGCCGTGTTGGTTAGCCCTGTCCTGCACGCGACCTTCTTGCGCCTGATGTTCGCGGATCGAAGGCCCTTTGACGAGACCACCTTCATGGAGGCGCATATTGATCTCGTCCTCAATGGTCTGCTGATGCGGAACGGTTGAGCCAGATCTCAACCTCAGCCTTCCGCGAGTTCGAACGGCGGCGGCACGAACGGATGTCATGGGCGGTAGGCCAACGATCGATCACCTGAAAAGCGGGCTGGTTTTCCATACGGTTCCTGCAGCGCCCTCGTCATATCCGAGCTTATAGACCGTCCGCATATAGTTGGTGTTGAACGGATCGGACATCGAATATGGCACCTGCGCGTCGATCGATGCGAGATGGAAATGTGCCCCGGTCAGTTTTGAATAGTTGTAGAGGGCAGTTAGTGCGCTCTGTGTCTGCGACTTGACGAAGATCGTGTATGCCCGCGCGATCACGGACAGGGTCTTGTCTGGCGTGGCGGCAAATTCCGGCATGAGTGCGTTGTTGACGATCACGTAGAAATTGACGCTTTGTCGTTTGCTTGCCAGGCGGGCGCTGCCTGTCAGGAAGACCTGCGGAAAGGTCAGGATCTGTGACGCGGAGCCGCCGTCGGAATGCATCTCCTCGAAGGAGCGCCCCGCAGACGCGGCCTTGATCATGACCGCTGGATAAACCCCTGGAATGCTTGCCGACGCCACCAGGATGTCCTGAAAGAGCTTCAGCGCATCCGGACGGCCGCTGTTGGCGATGACGCCCATGTTCCACACCACGGCGCGCTGGGTATCCAGGTTGGTCGTCAAGATGAGGAGGCGACGGCCTTTGCGGTGTTCGGCAGCGACCTGCTGGAGAACATTTGGCGTAATGTAGCGCTCTATCATCCGTCGCAACGGGTCGTCTTTCAGCAGGCTTGCTCCAAACAGTCCACCAAGGCGTTTGCTTCCGACAAGGTCTTCGGCCACGCCGCTGGTATAGAGATGCACCAGCGTGTCGTCATAGGCCGAGCCCAGGAATGCGAAAGGCGCGATCAAGGCTCCCGTGCTTACACCGGTGACGACATCGAACCGTGGGCGGGTCCTGGCCGCGCTCCATGCCGCAAGCACGCCGACACTGAAGGCGCCGCCGGCGCCGCCGCCAGAAAGCATGAGGCCATCGATCTTGTCCCGCTTTGTCGCCGGAAACCAGTCGACGGCATTGCGTGGCACCTCGTCGAGCCGGGCGTCGAGGTAGGAACGGATTTCACCATAGCCGGCGATCGAGGCTTTTTCCGCCTCGCCTGCGTCATGAGCTCTGTCCAGTGTCTGCACGCAGCCGGCCAGGATGAAGGCGACCGGAACCAGGACTGAAAATACTCGCATTGGGCACATTTTCAAAAACTTGCTGATCTGCAGGGGAGACTTGGCGTTGATCCCGCCGTGACGGGTTCGCTCGGATCCATGAGAATTGCCGGGAGGCTGACGTGGGTCGCGAATGTACCAGACCTTGCGATCCCGCCTTGATCCCACCGCCTCACTTTCGGCAGCCAAACCTTCGAAAACGCCAGAAGGATCATGATGCAGATAAGAGTAACGGCAAGCACGCTGCGAAGGTTGATCATCCTTGCGCATGCTCTCGCTTCGTAGCGCCACGATCAAACGCGATGACTTGCCAATCTCCTGAGGGATGCGGTTCGTTGTCGGCTGGTTCGACACTCGGCTCGCTCCAGCGCACGAGCCGCTTTAGCGCCATCAGCAGGTCGTCGACGAATGTGAAGATGACCGGGATGACGATGAGGCTGAGCAGCGTCGAGGTCATCACCCCGCCGATCACCACGATGGCCATCGGCTGGCGGAAGCTGGAATCTCCGCCTACCAGGCTAAGAGCGACAGGGAGCATGCCCGATGCCATCGCAACGGTGGTCATGACGATGGGCCGTGCGCGCTTGTGGCAGGCATCGATGAGCGCGTCGAACCTAGCCATCCCCTGGCGCCGCGACATGATCGCATATTCGACAAGAAGGATCGAGTTCTTGGTCACGACGCCCATCAGCATGAGCAGCCCGATAACGACCGACATCGAGAAGCTGGTCCCGCTTATTACCAGCGGCAGCAGCGCACCACCGAGCGAGAGCGGCAGAGCCATCAGGATGGTGAATGGCTGCAGGAAATCATGGAAGAGCAGGACGAGGACTGCGTAGATGCAGAACACGCCGATGGCCATTGCAAGGCTGAAGCTCTGGAACAGTTCCGAACTGCGCTGAAGTTCGCCTTGCTCCACAAGGGTCACGCCCGGCGGCAAGTGGTGGAGGGCCGGCAGTGCCTGTGCCTCTTTGTGAACATCGCCAAGGATGCGGCCGTTGAGTTCGACGGAGACGGTGACATTGCGCATTCGATCGATGCGGTCAATCTGGGAGGGACTGCCGCCGATGCGGATATCGGCGATCGATCCGAGATCGACGCTACCGTTCGCGCCGGCCACCCTGATGTTCCTGATGTCGTCTAGGTTTCTGCGCGTTTCCGGGCTGAAGCGGACGACGATGGGGACCTGGCGTTGCGGCAGATTGAGTTTTGGCAAGTCGGAAGAATATTCGCCGCCTGTCGCCACACGCACCGCGTCGGCGATAGAGCTTGACGTCACGCCAAGTGCTGCCGCGCGCGCAAAATCGGGGGTGATCTGAATCTCGGGCGCCTGCCTGGATGCGGTCGACGTCACCGCTCCGATGCCGTGCAGCGTGCGCAGTTGCTCCTCGAGCGCGGAGCCTGCTCCATCGAGAGCGCTGGGATCGTCACTGGCAAGGGTGATCTCGAGCTTGGTTCCGTTGGCGCCGCCACCGACTGCGATCTGCACGCCGGGCACGACGGAAAGAGCCTGCCGGATATCGTTTTCGATTTCGGACTGCTTGCGTTTGCGTTCTTCGATCGGCGTCAGCATGACGACGAGCGTTGCCGTGTTGACACTGGTCGTGGTCGCTACGTCGGGACCGCCGCCGGAAGACGCCGAACCAACCGACGCGTAGACATGCGTCACGTTGTGAAGCTTGCCGATGATCTCCGCGGCCTTGCCGCTCACGGCCTGCGTCTGCTCGATCGTGGCGCCGGGCTGCAGGGTCAGCGTGACCTGGGTTCGCGCATCGTCGGCGGCGGGCAGGAAACCCGATTTCAGGAAAGGGACGGTGGAAAGTGAAAGTGCGACGGCAACAATGGTCACGAGAACCGTGGTCTTCCTGTGATTGAGGGACGCCTTCACGATTGCCATGTAGGCGCGCATGATACGGCCGTCCCTTTGCTCGGTTGCCTTGGCCTTCATGAGATAGGCGGCCATCATCGGCGTCAGCAGACGTGCGACGACGAGCGACGCCACGACGGCGACAGCAGCCGTGACGCCGAACTGGCGAAAGAGAAGCCCCGGTATACCGCTCATGAAGGCGGTCGGCAGGAAGACAGCGACCAGTGTGAACGTGGTGGCGATGACCGCCAGGCCGATCTCGTTGGCCGCTTCGAGCGCGGCATCGATAGGCCGCTTGCCCATCCGAAGGTGTCGGGCGATGTTCTCGATCTCGACGATGGCGTCGTCGACGAGGATACCGACCACCAGCGACAGCGCAAGCAGTGTGACGATGTTCAGGGTGAAGCCGGCCAGATACATGACCAGGAAGGTCGGTATGACCGACAGGGGCAGCGCCACCGCCGATAGGATTGTTGCGCGCCAGTCCCGCAGGAAGAGCCAGACGACGATGATCGCCAGGATCGCCCCCTCGAGCAGCATGTGCATCGAACCATTGTAGTTGTCGATGATCGGGCCAACGGTACTGTAGGCTTCGTCGATCTGTACGTTGGGATGCGCGGCCGTGAACCGTTCCATCACCTTCCTGACATCGGCCGCGACGCTGCTGTCCGAGAATCCGTTCGAACGCTTGATCTCGACCGCAATGACGGCCTGGCCATTCAGAAATGCCATCGCCGAGCGTTCGGCGAAGCTGTCCTTGACGGAGGCTATGTCGTCGAGACGAACCTGCTGTCCATTGGCGAGGGGAATTCGGAGATCCTTCAGATCCTCGACCGATGCAACGGCACCGAGTGTCCGCAATGTCTGCCGGGTGCCGCCAACCTCGCCAAGGCCGCCCGACGTGTCCGCCTGGACCGACTTCAGTTGCGCCGAGACCGTGGCCGCGGTGACGCCGAGCGAGGCCATGGTGGCGGGATCGAGGTCGATATGAACCTCGCGATCGACACCGCCGACACGGCTGACTTGTCCCACTCCAGGCACCGAGAGGAGCGCCTTGGTCATGTCGTTGTCGACAAACCAGGAGAGCTCGGTCTCATTGAGAGCGGTTGAACGGATTGCATAGGTGACCAGCGCGGCATTCTGCACCGTGACCTTGGTGACGCTGGGTGTCTGCATCTGCGCGGGCAGATCGGCCTTGGCGCTGTCCACGGCATTGCGGACTTCGTTCAGGGCTTCTTCGCTGTTCTTTTCCAGTTTGAAGGAGACGCGGATCGACACGGTGCCGTCGGTGACCGTCGTGGTGATGTGGTCGAGGTAGCTCAACGAGGCGAGGTTGTCCTCGATAATGCGAGCGACCTCCGTCTCGAGCTGCGCGGGAGCCGCACCGTCGAGTGTGGCGGTGACGCTGATGGTCGGAAGGTCCATATCGGGAAAGTTCTGGACGGCCAGATGCTTGAATGCCAACAATCCGCCGACAGTAAGCATTGCGAACAGCAATATCGCCGGTACTGGATTGCGGATGGACCATGCCGAGAAGTTCATAGACCCTGCTCCGCAATGGTCACGAGGTCGTTGTCCGACAGAAAGGCTCCGCCGGAGGTCACAACCTTCGAGGATTGGTCGATTCCGGAGACGATTTCGACTTCGCCGCCTTGGCGGCGGCCGGTCTCCACCCGCACCCTTCGCGCTCGCTTGTCGGGATCAACGACAAAGACATAGTTGATGCCGTCGCGAAATACGATTGCGGTGTCAGCGATGGTCAGAGCTGGGGTGGTCTGGAACTCGATGCTGCCGGTCACGTAAAGCCCGACGCGCGGCCGGATGTCGGCGGGAAGCGCGACATAGACGATGGCACGGCCGGTGTTGGCGCTGATCGAAGGTCCGACAAGCCTCACCTTGCCCTGAATGGCACGATCGGCCAGGCCGTTGATACCGACACTCAACCCTTCCGAAATATGGGAAAGATAGCGAGCCGAGACTTCCGCCTGCCACTCGACACGCTGCTGGCGCACCAGGCGGAACAGTTCGGTACCGGAGGAGACGACGGCGCCAAGCTCGGCCGAACGGGAGGTGATCAGGCCATCGTCGATGGCAGATATGGTCGTCTGGTCGAGTTTGATCTTCTGGCTGTCGAGAGCCGCTTCTTCCGACGCAAGGCTCGCCTGCGCCGTCTGCTCGTCCGTCAACCGTTCGGTGATGCTCTGATCTGAAATGGCACCGGTCTTGCCAAGTTGCCGGGCCCGGTCCGCATTCGCCCTGGCTTTCGCCAGATTCGCCTTGGCCGTCTGGACCGCAGCCTCCTGCTTTCGAATATCTGCAAGCACGCTGTCCTGCGACAGCAAGACAAGCGTCTGCCCTTTCGTCACGACGGATCCGACATCCGCCATGACGTCGGTGATGCGGAGGCCGCTCGTCTCGGAGGCGATGATCGCTTCCTGCCATGGCTTCAGCCAGCCGCTCGCGGGAACGGTCTGCGGCCATTGCCGCTGTTTCGGCGTTGCCAGGGAGACCGTGAGGGCGGGTGCCTGATGCTGATCCGCCACTGCAGTGTGGAAGGGAAGCAGCAGCGCTGCCCCAACAAGGGCGGTCTTCAATACGATGGACAGTCTTCGCAACGTTACGATCCTTGAAGTTCGCTCACCAGCGCTTTCCCCAATCCGCAAATCGGCAGACATTTCTCTGGTGATAGCGCAGCCGTCGGGGCGAGCCGTTTCCAGCCCACAACCGATGTCATCAGGTTTCAAGGCTAGCCGAACGAACGTTAAGTGCCGTCAAGTTCATGTTAAGCTGGGTAAAATCCTGCCGCTGACCGGTGTCCATGGTGTACAGGAGGCCGGAATGAATGACGGACAAAGCAGATGAACAGAGTTCTCCTCATCGACGATGATGTCGAGCTGACGACACTTCTGCAGGAATACCTGACGGAAGAAGGCTATGAGGTCGTAACCGAAACGGACGGTCGCGCAGCCATAGCCGCTGCTGCCGGCAATTCGGCGGACATCATCGTGCTCGATATCATGATGCCGCGAATGAACGGCATCGAAGTCCTCCAGAGGATCAGGAAAGTGAGCCGGATCCCAGTGCTCATGCTGACGGCAAGAGGCGACGACATTGATCGGATTTCGGGCCTGAATCTCGGCGCTGATGACTATGTGCCAAAGCCCTGTTCACCGGGAGAGCTCGCGGCCAGGCTGCGCGCCATCCTTCGTCGTGCGAGCCAGCCCGCGGCCGGTGCATCCACTGATGTGCTGAAGGCTGGGCGGCTGGTGATCCATCCCGGCAGAAGGAGTGCGGAGTGGGACGGACAGGTTTTGGATCTCACCGGCACCGAGTTCACCCTGCTCGAAGTGCTCGCTCGCAATGCCGGGCAGTTGGTATCGAAGCAGGACATCTCGAAACGTGCCTTCGGAAAGCCTTTGACTCCGTTCGACCGCCGCATCGATGTCCATATCAGCAGTGTTCGCCAGAAGCTCGGGCTGAGAGATGACGGGCAATCCTGGATCCAGTCTGTCCGCGGGCAAGGCTACCAACTTCTGGTGGATTGATCATGCCGCGGCTGTTTTGGAAGTTTTTCACGATAATCTGGCTGACGCTTGCCGCGGTTGTCGTGGTCACAATCCTGTTCGTCAATGCCTTCCTGACACCTCCCTTCGTTCCGCAACTGGAGCATCAGAAGCGCCAACTCGTTCTCGACCTGGCGCAAAACGTGCTTGCAAGGGATGGCGAAGACGCAGCGGCGCATTTTGTCGGCACGAGCGAAGATACGGCACCGCTTGGCCTCACGATTTCCAGGGTCGCGGACTCCGGCGCTTGCCCTGACCAGAATACAATTGAGACAAGAGCCGTCTTGAAAGACGGCGTCTGTTACCGGATCTCCGTCTCCGAACAATCCGGCGTCATTCTTGAGAGACTTGCCCAGTTGATGCCCTGGCTCGCTATCATGGTCTCAAGCGCAATAGCGGCGGCGGCACTTGCCCGATATCTCATCCGTCCCGTCGTGCACCTTCGCGACGGGTTGAGCGCGCTAGCCCACGGTCGTTTCGATGTTCGCATCGGTGACAGGATGGCGGGCCGCAGGGACGAAGTCACCGCACTCGCGCATGATTTCGATGCCACCGCCACGCGACTGCAGGAGCTCCAGGATACACAGCAGCGGCTCTTTCACGACGTGTCTCACGAACTGCGTTCGCCTTTGTCGCGGCTACAGGCCGTTGTGGGCGTGCTACGGCAAAATCCGACGAAACTCGAAGCCATGCTGGACCGCATGGACCGGGAAGTCGAACGGCTCGATGCGCTGGTCGGAGAAGTCCTGACACTCGCAAGGCTGACAATGAAATCGGGCCTTCCGCTGCAAACGCAGATGTTGGACGTGGTAGATCTCCTGAACGAAATCCTGGGGGATGCAGCGTTCGAGGCACAGGCAAGGGAGGTCTCTATCACGACGAGTGTCGACGGCGTTTTCCTAGCCGAGATCGAAGGTGAACTGATCTACCGCGCATTTGAAAACGTCGTCCGAAACGCCGTCAAATACACGGCCAAGTTTTCTCAAATATCCGTGCTTTGCGAGATGACAGACGATCTCCTGACGGTTCGCGTCGTGGATCAGGGACCAGGCGTCGGGCGAGACGAACTCGAACGGATCTTCCAGCCGTTCTCGCGCGGCAGCCACGCGATGCCGAGAGGCGGGTATGGTCTCGGCCTTGCGATCACGAGGCAGGCGGTCGAGCGTCACGGCGGGCGTGCCTTCGCTTCGCTTCCACATGGGGGCGGCCTGGCCATTACCCTGGAGGTCCCTCGCAAGCCGACCGGGCATGGCCTGGAAGGCAAGCTTGCAAGGAGCGCTTAAGAGCCCCTTTCCACATGGAATCATCAGTTGAAGGCCGGACAAGCCGCGAAGCCTTTCAAGTTTTACCCAACTTTACACTTCCTTTACGGCCATTAACGCTGGCATCGCTAAAGCTGAACCCAAGATCCCTGTTCAGAAGATTGGCAAATGACCTTCAGGTTCCAGCTACGTGAAACGTGCGCGCGGGCGACGCTCTGTATCGCCCTATGCGTATCGATTGCTTCTTGCGCCAGCGTTCCCCTTCGTCAGGGGACGTCGCTTGGTTCCTATGAAGGAATGGCAAAGTCGGGCGGCACGCAGACGAAGGCAAAGCTGCGCGTGGACTCGGGATCAGTCCTTACCGCAAAGACGGTACGTATCATGCCAACCTCGGCACAGACCGTCGGCACCTTCGATCCCAAGGATCTGGCGCTGGTCGACAACGCGATCGATCGATCGCTTTGCACAAGCCTCAGCGATCGCTTCAAGGTCGTGGCTGCGGACCAACCGGCGGACCTCGTGGTCCATGCAACGATCACCGATATCGTGGCGACAAACAAGCTGGCCGCGGCGACATCCACCGTCGCCTCGCTCGGCGCTTCGGTGGTGTCCGTCCCAATGCCGCGGCTCCCGATCGGCCTCGGCGGGATGGCCATCGAAGCCGAGGCGGTCGGCCAGGACGGATCACAGAAGGCGGCCATGTTGTGGTCGCGCGGCGCGAACATGCTCACGACAAAGGCCCGGGTATCCACGGTCGGCGATGCCTATTCACTCTCTTCCGCCTTTGGTTCCGACTTCGGCCGCATGCTGGTCAAGGGCCAGGATCCGTTCAAGGAGACGGTGGTGATGCCGTCCATGCAAAAGATTAAGGCATCGCTTGGCGGCAATCCAAAATACGAGGCCTGCAAGGCATTTGGATCGGCCCCCGGCATCAAAGGCGCCGTCGCTGGTCAGCTCGGGCTGCCGCCGGGCTGGACCGACAAGGGTGCGGCAGCCCGCCAGTAGAAACCACGGCGCCGGCCGAGGCAGCACCCGCGCCTCTACCGTCCTGTCCACTCACCCGCGGCAACTGCTCGCCGCACTTCCGAAATCAGCCAGGAGACCGAAATGAAGATGAAACTACTCGCGGCAGCAACGTCAGTGCCGCTGCTTGCCTCAGGCGCATCGTTTGCCGCACAGGAACAGGCTTTCCTGGCTCCGCAGAAGGCTGCCGCCATACTGGCCGACGGCTCTCCGTGGTCGGCCGATACGCCTGATGGCAAGACGCTCAAATTCACCCTCAAGAAGGATGGCACCGGAAGCATACGCGGCCCCATGCCGTTCACGCTTTCCATCACCTGGACGGTCCGGGGCGACGCGATGTGCATCACCGGGAAGATGGGCACCAAGTGCCTTCGGTTTCGCGACGTCCCCAGAGGGCTTCAGGGTTGGGACGGCGACAAGCCTGACCTGAAATTCAGCCGCTGAAGGCTTCAGGTCTCACTGACCTTCAACTCCAAACGATTCGCTTCTCATTGAAGCCGAACAGGAATGCCGCCGTTCATAATACCGCCACCGCCCCCCACCGCTATCCGAATATCGGCCCCAATGTCGGAACGTCCCTCACGACACGAGGACTGGTGCGCGGACCGCTATCAGGGCGGCATCGGCCCAGGGGCGACGTAGCGTCCTTGACCAACACCTCACACTTGCAAAGCCACAACTGTCGAGATCCGACCCTATGACCATCGTCTCTGCCTGCAGAAAAGCTTCGTCCCTTCGAACCGGGGCAATCAAGGTTGCGATCTGCCTCTTGAGCACCTCGACCTTCACTGGATGTGTCGTCGGGCCGGACTACCAGCAACCGGCACTGACGATGCCTGCAACCTGGGACGGCCAGAAGGCCGCCAAGCCGGCCGGGCCGGCGCAGTTGTCGAAATGGTGGGAGCGACTGCGCGACCCGGAACTCAACGCGCTTGTCGAGGAAGCAGTTGCCGGCAATCTCGATGTTGCCACCGGAAAAGCCAGGGTCCGCGAAGCAAGGGCGAGCTACCGCCAAAGCGCAGGAACATTGTTCCCGTCTGTCGACGGCTCGGCGTCCGTAACACGCACCAAGGCGAACGCAATCTCATCGGCCGGCACCACCAGCGATGCGTACAGTCAGTACCAATCCGGCTTCGACGCCAGCTGGGAGTTGGACCTGTTCGGCGCCAACCGCAAGGCCGTCGAGGTCGCTCGCTACGGGGTGGACGCGGCCCAGGAGGAACTGCGGTCGACCTTGCTGACATTGGTCGGCGATGTCGTGTCCAATTATGCGCAGGCGCGCGGCTATCAGGCGCGCGTCGCGCTCGCCCGGCGTTCGGCAGCCTCGGAGAAGGAGACCGCCGAGCTGACCCGCGCGGTGGCTGCAGCCGGTACAGCGACGGCGGCGGACGTCGCCAAGGCGACCGGACAGGCCAGCAGCACGGAGGCCGCCATCCCCACGCTGGAAGCGAGCTATGCCGAAGCCGTGCATCGCCTTTCGGTGCTCACCGGCCGGCCGCCGGCGGCGCTCGACGAGCGGTTGAAGCGCGGCGCGCCAATCCCGGCGCCGCGCCTGCCGATCCCTGCGGGTATTCCGGCCGACATCTTGCTTGCCCGGCCGGATGTGCGCATGGCCGAGCGGCAGTACGCGCAGTATACGGCCAAGATAGGCCAGGCTGAAGCGGCGCGCTATCCTTCGGTCAGCCTGACAGGGAATATCAGCACGACAGCCTACAAGCTTGGCGATATCGGCAAGAACTCCACGGTCGGCTGGTCGTTCGGGCCGACGCTCAGTGTGCCGCTCTTCGATGCCGGCCAGCTCAAGGCCGCGATCGATGTCGCCAAGGCCCAGCGCGACCAGTATTTCGTCGCCTACCAGGCCTCCGTGCTGAGCGCGCTGGAGAACGTCGAAAACGCGCTCGTCTCCCTGGCGCAGGAGCGCATCCGGAGCGGCAAGCTCGCCGCCTCGGCAAAAGCCTACAGCGAGGCGGCCGGGCTGGAGCGCACGCTCTACAAGGGCGGCGAGACAAACCTTCTCGACGTGCTTGACGCTGAACGGTCGGCCTATTCGGCCGAGGACACGCTGCTGCAAAGCCGCGTCCTGATCGCGACCGATTATATCGCCCTCAACAAGGCGTTGGGCGGTGGCTGGGATGGCACGATCGACAGCGCCAAGCCCGAAATCGTCGACTTCAAGCAAGGTCCAAGGTTGGCGGCGCAAGCAGCGACACAATGAACGACCTTGATCGCCAACTCTCCGTTTCATGATGTCCTTGAGGCAACGAGATGTCCCAAATTTACGACCTTGTATCCGCTCTGGTGCGGCGCATCTACGAAAGACGTATCGACGCGCCGGCGATCCTCGATACTACCACCGACTTTCCCAACGCGACAAAATTCACGGCCGCCTGGCAGGCGATCCGCAGTGAAGCGCTTGCCGTGCACCTGGGCAAGGTGCCTCGCTTTCACGATATCATGCCGGAGCAAGCCGAGATCTCGGCCAATGACGGTCTTGATTGGCGAATGTTCGTACTCAAAGCCTACGACATTGCAGTGTCCGAAAACCTTGCGCGAATGCCCGTCCTTGCCCGGCTGCTTGCCGAATGCCCCGAGGTGAAGTCGGCGGCGATTTCGTTCCTCGCCCCGCGAAAGCACATTCCCAGCCATCGCGGACCCTTTAGGGGCATAATGCGATTTCATCTTGGCTTGGCCATTCCGCGACAGGCGGATGGCCGCCCGGCGACTGTCATGAGGATCAACCATCAAGAGAAGCGGATCGCCGATGGAGAGTGCATGCTATGGGATGACACCTTTCCTCATGAGGTTACAAATCATGCCGATCAGGCTCGTGTCGCCCTGCTTCTGGATGTCTGGCGCCCAAGGATGCCGCCGGACATGGAGCTTCTCTCTCGGCTGATCGTCCGCGGAGTGCAGGTCGGGATGCGCCGTAGAGGCGTGTCCTTCACCGGTTGAGCTGCGTCGGGAGCGATCGTACCGCAAGCCCCAGAGTAACCCGAATCCTCGCTTCGGCGGACCAGCCACACGGCCACCCCCTGGCCGCGCGCAACCCGCCGGATGACGCAGCCGAACCGGAGGTCTGCTTCTCTGCACGGCAGACACTTCTCGCCACCGCCTTCCCCGCAATGGCGACAACTCCGGCCGGCTGCGCCGGCCGGCCGGGTCATACCCAATCACCGGCCGGCCGGTGTTCTTTAGAAGCGGCAAGCACGTTCGTCGCTTCCGCTCAAATCGAGCACCGGGATTCGCGATGATGTGGGAAACCTTGATGATACCGCGGCGACTAGTGTCTTTCGGCGTTGGCTCTGGCGGTCGGCCGCCACACTCACCGCGTGCCGCCAGCCCCGCCCATTAATTACCCGCAGATGAGCTCTGCTCAACCGCAGCAACGAATCCTGAACTCGCAAGTCGTTGGGTGGGGGAGCAAAATCCTGCTCCAGCGAGATTCTTGGCTTTGAGGCAGGCATGACGCGCCTTTGTCGAAGCAATCTGTGTCTCATATGGCAACAGACGCCGCGCAAGGCTCATGGCCGATCTGCCGATCGAACGCTGATACCGGCGAACTGCTGTAGCGCAACTCGCTTTGTCTTATAGATGACTGTCGCTTCAATTTCCCGCCGCCGGTCTGCCAAATGGGCAACCAGATGATATCTAGACCAATCTGCGAAAGACGTTCACGGACAATTAGTAGACATCAATTAACATGGCGGCGATCTTAGCTCATTGCTTGCAAAATTGTTTTGCTCGGCAGGCGGAATTGGAGAACGCTACTTGGTCGCGGAATCGTCAGTAGCCGCTGTGGAGACAGCCGGTCAGACGCATCTGGCCGCGCTATCGCAGCTGGCCGTTGCCTCCTATGAAACCCTGGAGCGCGAGCTCAGGGCCACGATTGCCGTGCTCGAAGCCCAGGCACGACGCTTCGAGATGGCAATCGACAATATCCCGCAAGGCATTTGCTTTTTCGACGTCGATGAGCGGCTGATCCTGTGCAACCGCCGCTACGTCCAAATATACGGCATCGCGCCTGACAAGCTGCAGGCGGGCATTACACTTGCCGACGTCGTCGAACAACTGCTCGCTGCGGGAACATCCGCGATGGACGGCCCGGCCTATCTGGCTTTCGCCCGCTCGATCAGTTCCAGCACCGGGCCGAGGATCTGGATCGCCGAACTCAAGGACGGTCGCATCATCCAGGTTGGCCGTCAGCCGATTCCCGGCGGGGGCTGGGTGTCGACACATGAGGACGTCACCGAACTCGCCGCCAGCCGTGTGATGGTCAGCGAACGCGTTTCGCTGCAGGCGCTGATCGACTGGGTTCCCGACTATCTATGGGTCAAGGATTCCGAAAGCCGCTTCGTCGTGGCCAACAGGGCCCTCGCCGCGGACCATGGCAGGCAGGACCCGAGCGAGATGATCGGCCTCAACGACTTCGACCTGCACGCGCCCGAACTCGCACGGGTGTTCCGTGCCAACGAGCAGGACCTGCTGCGCAGCGGTCAGCCGATTGTCGACAAGGAGGAATTCATCGTCGATGCTTCGGGGACCGGCAAATGGCTGTCATCGACGAAAGTACCCCTGCGAAACGCCGAGGACGAAATTTTCGGCCTGGTTGGCATCGCCCGCGACATCACGGCGCGCAAGCAAGCGGACGATCTGCGGCATGGACAGGCGCATATCCTGGAGATGATCGCGACAAGTGCGCCGCTTCCCGAGGTGCTCGAACGTCTGATGCGCCTCATCGAGTCGCAACTGAGCGGTATAGTCGGCTCGGTGCTGCTGCTCGACAAGGACGGCACTCATCTGCACCACGGTGCGGCGCCCAGCTTGGCGAGGGAGTACACCCACGCCATCGACGGCACCCGCATCGGCCCCAAGGTCGGCTCCTGCGGCACCGCCGCCTATCGGCGCGAGCCTGTCATCGTCACCGATATTGTGAGCGATCCCCTATGGGAGGATTTTCGCGATCTGGTGAGGCCCTATGGCTACCGTTCCTGCTGGTCGACGCCGATCCTGTCGCATACCGGCGTGGTGCTCGGCGTCTTTGCCATGTATTCGAAGACGGTGCGCGAGCCGACAAAGGCCGAGAGCAATCTCATCGATTTCACCACCCGCATCGCCGGCATCGCCATCGAGCGCAAGCTTGCCGAAGACCGTATCCATTTCATGGCCAACCACGACACGCTGACCGGGCTGCCCAACCGCGCCCTGCTCGGCGACAGGCTCTCGCAGGCCATCCTCTATGCCCAGCGCTACGGCCGCTGGGTGAGCGTGGTGTTCATCGATCTGGACAATTTCAAGCTTGTCAACGATACGCTCGGTCACAACGCCGGAGACATGCTGTTGAAGGCCGTCGCCAGCCGCATGGTCGAATGCGTCAGGGCGACCGATACCGTCGTGCGGCTAGGCGGCGACGAATTCGTCGTCGTCCTCTTCGACCAGGATCCGAATGTCGACCTCATTGCCGCGACTTTGCAGAAGATCCGGACGGCAATCGCCGAGCCCGTTTGCCTGGGTGAGCATCACATCAGGGCAACGGTCAGTATGGGCGTCGCTAATTACCCCGATGACGGCGCCACGACGGATGTGCTGCTGGCCAACGCCGATGCCGCTATGTACCGCGCCAAGGAGCTCGGCCGCGACAATTTCCAGTTCTATGCGCCCGAATTCAACGCGACGGCCCAGGAGAAATTCCTGCTGCAGGAGGAGTTGCGCAACGCGCTGGCGCGCGCCGAGTTCACACTGCTCTATCAGCCGCAGGTCGATCTTCGCTCCGGCAACGTCTTTGCCGTCGAGGCGCTGATCCGCTGGAACCATCCGAGCCTCGGACTGATCGCGCCGATGAAGTTTATCCCAATGGCCGAGGAGACCGGCCTGATCGTGCCGATCGGCAACTGGGTGCTGCACGAAGCCTGCAGACAGAACAAGGCCTGGCAGGACGCAGGCCTGCCGCCGCTGGTGGTGTGCGTGAACGTATCGGCAAGGCAGTTCAAGGAAAAGAATCTGATCGGCCACGTGGTCGATGCGCTGACGGACAGCGGCCTGGAGGCGAAATACCTCGAACTCGAACTGACCGAGAGCCTGATCATGCAGAATGTCGAGATGGCAGTGGCGACGATGAACCAACTGCAGAGCCTTGGCGTGCAGATCTCGATCGACGATTTCGGCACCGGCTATTCCAGCCTCAGCGCACTGAAGACCTTTCCGGTGGCGCGGCTGAAGATCGATAAATCCTTCATCAACGATCTCGCTACCGATGAGAACGACCAGGCCGTCGCCAGCGCCGTGATCTCGCTTGGACAGAAGCTCAATCTGCGTGTAATCGCGGAAGGCGTCGAAACAGACAATCAGATAGCGTTCCTGCGCAAAAATAACTGTGACGAGATGCAGGGCTATCATTTCAGTAAGCCGGTCTCCGCCAATGGGATCGCGAGACTGCTCGACAAGGAGCAAGGTGGTCACACTTCGCCAGAATGAGATCCATTGGCGAAGCCGCCTATTTGCCGTACCTCTCTTCCAGCGCGTTGGCGAAGCGCTCGCAAAGCAGTTCTCCGGTCGCCGCAGTTAAGTGAAGGCGCAGGCGGCTCCCTTGGAGATCCACCAAAGTCATGACAATTCCTCGATCGGAATATCCGGCCTCCTCAAGGACGTCGGTGACAACGAAATCCTGTATCTCACGGGCCCGCTGTGTATCTTTCGGCATCATTGTTTCCAGCATCGAACTGATCGTGGGCAGAAGCCTCCGTCAGTCTGTCAGACTTGCGACTGCCTAAATTAGCAGATCAGCCAACCACCCGTCGATACATTAGTGATAACTAATTGTCTTTGATCGTTACGGACAAGTAAGAGCTCCGAAGATCCCTGCACCAAAAAGTGTGGAGGAGAGGACGATCTTGCTAGCTCACGTGCTAAGAACTATCGGCATCTAGGATATAATTCAGGTGCATCGGCACGGGAAATGACAGTGCGACATTCGGGAGCAAGAACCAACCCACAGAAATATTTTGTTGGTATTTCTGTTGGCTAGCATCGCCACCTTGCCAGTCGCAACCATCTGAAAAGAAGGAGAATTTCTTTCTTTTTTAATTCCGCTTCTGGCACCATCATTTAAAAAAGAAAATCAAGTGCTTGTGGAGTGATCCCCTGATCGCTCTCGTACCGCATGCGCGTGTTGCAGGCGCATGCGCGTGTCGTCGCTTAGGTTTTCTTGTCGCCATTGGGGTTTGGTGCCGGCGCCTCTCGCACGTCTCGCGGTGGCGGATCGACATGCTCAAGCTCTGACGGTGCTTCCTCGTCCGGCCGACTGACGGGCGGCTGCGGGCCGGGGTTCGGCTGTGGTTCCTTGATCTTGGCTGGCATATCCAGTTAACCGGAATCCATGGGTCCTTGTTCCCTTTTGCCTTAAAAGAACCCGGAGGCCGAAGCCGCCGAGCCAAAACGTGTCACGGTGAAACAAGCAGATCACAGGTTTGCGATAGTCGGGATGAATGGTGGTCCGAAAAGCGTTTCAATTTTAGTCGCCGGGTGCTCACAAGACCCCGAGCACTCAAAATCAAACGCGTTTGGGAGAAGGATCATGAAACATCTCCTCATTCCGATGATGGCAGGCTTGCTCATAGGTTCCACCGGCATGGCCTTGGCCACAAATGTCCACACGGTGACGGGCACGACAGGTCAGCCCGGCCAAACCATCGGAACTCCTCAAACAGGAAGCGCGACCCCTGGGCACGCCAGCTCTGCTCCGGGCTCAGCCTTCAACCCGGATGGAAATGCTGGAACGCATTACGCTGGCACCCAGCCACAAAACTCGAAAAATCCGAAGAGCGTATCTCAGTACGACGTGGCCGGCTTCCAGCAGTCCCATAATCATTAGGTGACAGCACGGTGCGCGGAACAACAGGCCCGGCCGCCGAAGCAGCCGGGCCGACGCATCCGCCAAGTTTGACGCCACTTGTCGGCGTGGTCCAGGCGTCGGGGAATTCGTCACCACCACGCAAAAATGCGGCGAATCTGCTGCCCCCGAACGTTTTCTAACCCTCTGATTTCGGATTTTATCGGGATTAGGCCCTTTCCTTCGGCTTGGTGGGGGCTGTTACAAAGGTCGATAGACGGAACGACTTTGCTCTCGCCGTGCGTCTGGTAGATTCAATTTGCTTGGTGATCCACCAACCCTAGGGCAAACTTCCCGCGGGGCTGCAGGAGGTGAAATGAAAGCACGCGCAGCAACGCTTGGGGATCTCGAGGATGTCTTCCATGGCCTGTCCAAGCGGATGTCGGACGAGTACGCGGCGGCCGGCAAGGACAGCAAGATCGCCTACGACAATCTGATGATGAACTTGAAGGAAGGCCGGGCGCATGCGCTGGTCGAGGACGAGAAGGCCGTGGCGATCATCGCCTGGCATGAAAACAGCGATGCCGCCGATACGCTGTTTGCCGCGCAGGAGGATTTCTTCCGCGCCTCGACCGTCCGTTTCTGCAAGCGGCATATCAGGCACATCCAGGCGCTCGCCGGCAACCTTCCCATCCACTCGCGCAGCTGGCTGCAGGGGCCTGACGTCGCCAGATGGTTCGGCATCATCGGCTATGTCGAACGCGGTCAGGAAAACGGCGCCAATCTGTTCGAACTGCCGCCGGCCCGCCTCGGCTAAGGAACCCTGGCTGGCGGTAGGTGTTCCTCCTTGCCGCGAACGCCGACTGTATCTCGCCATCGCCCGCGCAAATCGGGTCACCGTATTCGCCTCCAATCGCTTTAACTCGGCGGCCTTGCGAATTGCACACTCGGCCGCCTTATGGACTGCCTCAGCAAGCGGCTTGCGCAGGGCGAGATTTGGCGGGATGTTGCTGGAGGGCAACCGGGGCCAAACCGGCAGGCCGAGATCGATATGGCTGCTGTAAAATGTCGCGAGCTTGCTTCGCCTTTCTTACCTTTGTTGCCTTGCTGACGCCGGTAGAGGCAAGCGAGCGTATGTCTCATCTGTTTGACCGCTCCAACCTGCCGGTCGCCTATTTTCGCGAATCGGATCTTGTGACCGCATACACGACTGCAATGGCGCGCTTCCGTCTGCAGCTCGCAGGGCGTGCCGGCGAAACCAATCTTGCGATCCCTCTCGAACCATTGCTTTTGCGGGCGGAATTCCGTGCGCGGACATGGCGCTCGGCGGACGGCAGCTTGTTGCAAGGCTTCGCCGGCAAGGGCGGCTTCCGGTTGACTATCGGTAACTGCCTGGCGCGTATTTGCGCAGCCAGCGAATGCAGCGATGCCGGTTGGCCGGTTTACGCCTGCAGCGACGGACGCAAGCGCAAGATGTCCGTCACAGATTTTGTGACGGCAAGATTTGATGGCATCCCCTATCGTCGACTGAGCGCCTCCCCTTCACAGGAATGATGGCGCGAGGTGCCTCTTACCGAGGCAGGTGTTCAGCAAGGGGGGTATTCCTTTGCCGCACCGCGAAAGCCGCCTGTACCGCGCGGTTAACCGTCGCCGGCAGGGATCGGAGGCCACAAACCCAAGAAGGCAGGTGACGCGATCCGGCAACAGCTCCAGAAATCCGTCAGCAAACCATCCCCGAAAGGGCCTGAAGGCGGTGCAGGGCGCATCCGCCACAGCGCGATCGGGTTGCGCTCGGCAGGCGTTGATGGTTTGTTGCCGGTCAGCGGAGAACCAGTGATGCGAGAATCCATGGGTCAAGACGAATACGGGTCTTTCGATCCGGACGATCTGCCGAATCTGAATGCAATCGGGCCAGCCATGGGCAGCGGCAACGACTTCGAGAAATACGCGGTCGCCGTGATCATCGTGTTCGGCGCCCTGATCATCGGCGGGCTGATGGCCGCGTCGATGACTTTCGGCCATCGCAACGGTTTCCTGTTCGCTCTGGGCGGTGCCACGTCGGCCTGGATATCGGGAAACGCGCTGCTGCTCGACCGGCCACGCATCTATGCGCTGTTCGTCGGCATCGCCGCCTTGATGCTGATTGCATCGACCATCACGCTGGTGACCTGATGGTTCCTGCCAGGCCATGAGACGGAGCCCGGTCCCGAAGGGCGGAATCCGGCCTCGTCCGGCAAGGAACAGGCTTGCGGCCTGTCAATATCCAAGCGCTTCGCCCGATGCCGCGCGGCTGTCGATGGCGCCATTGTAGCGCGCGCCGCCCCCCTTCTCGATTTCCGCCAGGCTCTTGCCGCCAACGAGAATGCCCGCCGCCTGGCCCCAGCTCTGGTCAGCGAGATCGAGGTGATAGCCCATCCCGGCCAACAGCCTTTCTGTATCGGGCGAAAGGCCGAACGGCTCGATGTAGACAGTGTCGGGCAGCCACTGGTGATGGATACGCGGCGCGTCGATCGCCTCCTGGATGTTCATGCCGTGGTCGATCACGTTGACGATCGCTTCCAGCGTGATGGTGATGATACGCGAGCCGCCGGGGCTGCCGATGACCATGAACGGCTTGCCATCCTTGGCCACCACGGTCGGGCTCATCGAGGATAGCGGCGTCTTCTTCGGCTGGATGGCGTTGGCTTCGCCCTGGACGAGGCCATAGAGGTTGGGCACGCCGGGTTTCTGAGTGAAGTCGTCCATCTCGTTGTTGAGCAGGATGCCGGTGCCGTCGGCGACAACGCCGGCGCCGAACGAGCCGTTCAGCGTGTAGGTGACCGCGACCGCGTTGCCGTCCTTGTCGATGATCGAATAGTGGGTCGTTTCCTTGCTCTCGCCAAAGCCCTTCGGCATCAGGTCTTGCGACACGCCGGCGCGGAACGGATCGATCTTGTCGCGGATGTCCTTGGCATAGGCTTTATCCAGCAGCTTGGAGACCGGGTTGTCGACGAAATCGGGATCGCCGAGCGCAGAATTGCGGTCGACATAGGCATGGCGCATCGCCTCGACCATGACATGGACGGTCTCGGCCGAGCCGGCGCCGAGATAGGACAGCGGATAGCCTTCCAGCACGTTGAGGATTTCGCAGATGATGACGCCGCCCGAGCTCGGCGGCGGCGAAGAGATGATCTCGTAGCCGCGATAGGAGCAGGTGACGGGTTTCAGCTCGCGCACTGAATATTGCTCGAAATCGCCCTTGGCAAGAATGCCGCCCTTGGCGCCGCTCGCCTTGACGATCGCATCGGCGATGGCGCCTTTGTAGAAGGCATCGGGACCTCTCTCGGAAATGGCCGAGAGCGACGCGGCAAGGTCGGGCTGAACCAGTTTCTCGCCGATGCCATAGGGCTTGCCGTCCGGTTTCAGGAAGGCGGCGGCCGCCGCTGGGTCCTTCGCCAATCTTTCAGCGCTGCCGGCGAATGAGGCCGCATCGCCCTGGTTGAGGACGAACCCGTCCTTGGCGTAGGCGATTGCCGGGGCCATCAGGTCCTGCCTGGACAAGGTGCCGTATTTCTCGCGTGCCATCTCGAAACCGGCCACGGAACCGGGTATGCCGACCGCCAGATAGCCGTCGAGGCTGGCGCCCTTCACCGGGTTGCCGTCCTTGTCGAGATACATGGTCTTGGTCGCGGCAAGCGGCGCTCGCTCGCGGAAATCGAGGAAAATCGATTTGCCGTCCTTGAAGCGGATGGTCATGAAGCCGCCGCCGCCGATATTGCCGGCATTGGGGTAGACGACGGCCAAGGCATAGCCGACGGCGACCGCGGCATCGACGGCGTTGCCACCCTTTTTCAGAACCTCTACGCCGACTTCAGAGGCCAGATGCTGGGCCGTGACGACCATACCGTTCTCGCCCTTAGCCGGTGCTGGAGAGGCAGCAAAAACGGCCGTCAGGGGCCCAAGGGCGAAGGTCAGCGAAAGGCTGGCGGCGATCAGTGTGCGACGGGTGAAATGCATGGCAGGTCTCCGGGCGGGGACACCTAGAAAACCCTCTCGGAGAGACCGAGTCCATTCACAAAATGGGCTCCCACGAAGCACGTCGTGAGGGGAACATCCTCAGTCGAAACCCGCCTCAGACAATCCCACCCGAGCCACCGGCAACCGCCGGCCGTTCCGCCGCGACCTTGGCCCGGTAGCCCGCCGCCCGGTAGGCAGCGATCGGATCGATGGCGCCGCCGGTCTTGAGCCGCGCCATGGCCAGGATCGGCTCGACATCTGTGCGGTAAGCCGCCTTCAGCGCCTGCGTCGCCATCAGCGCGTCATTGCCATCCTGAAAACCTTCGAGCGCCTTGCGGTCGACCAGCAGCGCCTGCGCATAGGCGCGCTGCACCTCGACCGCCGACAGCATCAGGCTTTCGATGGGGTCAGTGACGTTGTGGCTCTGGTCGAGCATATGGGCGGGATCAAAGCCCTCGGCGCCGGAAAGCTCGGCATCGACCAGCTCATTGAAGACCAGGAACAGCCGGTAGGGGTCGATGGAGCCTGCGTCGAGGTCGTCGTCGCCATATTTCGAATCGTTGAAGTGGAAGCCGCCGAGCTTTTTGAACTGGATAAGCCGCGACACGATCATCTCGATGTTGACGTTGGGCGCGTGATGGCCGAGGTCGACGAGGCAGAACGCCTTGTCGCCGAGCTCCTTGGCGATGATATAATTGGTGCCCCAGTCCTGGACGACTGTGGAATAGAAGGCGGGCTCGTACATCTTGTGTTCGGTGAAGAGCTTCCAGTCGTCCGGCAGCCCGGCATAGACCTCCCGCATGGCGTCGAGATAGCGCTCGAATGCCTTGGCGAAATTGACCTGGCCGGGGAAGTTGGAGCCGTCGCCGATCCAGACCGTCAGCGCCCTGGAGCCCAGCGTCTTGCCGATTTCGATGCATTCGAGATTGTGCTCGATTGCCTGGCGACGCGTGCCGGCATCGGCATGCGACAGCGAGCCGAACTTGTAGGACAGCGTCTGGTCCTTCGCATCGGAGAAGGTATTGGAGTTCATCGCATCGAAACCGAGACCGAAGCGGGAGGCCGCCTGTTTCAGCCGGTTCGGATCGGCCTTGTCCCATGGAATGTGCAGCGAGACGGTCGGGGTCGCCTGCGTCAACTGCTTGATGACGGCGCAATCCTCGATCTTGTCGAAGATATCGCGCGGCTCGCCGGCGCCGGGAAAGCGCGCAAAGCGCGTACCGCCGGTGCCGACGCCCCAGGAGGGAATCGCGACGGCGAATTTCTCGACCTTGTCGCGGATGGCATCGATGGCGATGCCGCGCCGGTCGAGGCGCTCGCCGAGTGAGGCGTAATCGCGCTCGAGGTTGGCTTTGTGCGCGGCGTTGTCCTTGTCGACGACGCCGGCGGAAATGATGGATTCGGACACTGCTATTCCTCCCAAAATGCGTTCCGTCAGCGCTGCCCCTCATCCGGCCCTTCGGGCCACCTTCTCCCCGTATAGGGACGGGGAGAAGGGAAGCGCTTCGACGTTAGCTCAGCGTGTAAAACTTTGCGCGTTGCCGGCGTCGACATTGATGATGTTGCCGGTCGACTTGGCCGACATGTCGGAGGCTAGGAAATAGATCGCCTCGGCGATGTCCTCCGGGAAGACCGAGCGCTTCAGCATCGAGCGCGAGCGATAATGCTCTTCGAGGTCGTCGGTCGACATCTTGTAGGCGGCGGCGCGTTGTTCCTTCCACTCGCCGGTCCAGATTTTCGAGCCGCGCAGCACCGCGTCCGGGTTGACGACATTGACGCGGATCTGGGCTTCCGCGCCCTCCAGCGCGAGACAGCGCGCGAGATGGATCTCGGCCGCCTTGGCGGTGCAATAGGCAGCGGCGTTGGGTGACGCGGCGAGACCATTCTTGGAAGCGACGAAGACGACGTTGCCGCCGATCTTCTGCACCCGAAACAGCCGGAATGCTTCTCGCGAGACCAGGAAATAGCCGGTCGACAGGATGTCCATGTTCTTGTTCCACAGCGCCAGCGTCGTCTCCTCGATCGGTGCCGAGGACGCGAGGCCGGCATTGGAGACCAGGATGTCGATGCCGCCGAACTCAACCGCCGTCTCGGCAAAGCCGGCGACGACCTGATCCTCGGAGGTGACGTTGATCAACACCGGCCGGACGAAATCCTTGCCATAGGCTTTTGCCAGTTCCTCATTGGCGCCGGCGAGAGCCGTCTCATCGATATCGGCCAGCACCACGCAGGCGCCCTCACGCAGCAGGCGGCTGGCTGTGGCCCGGCCGATGCCGCCGGCGCCGCCGGTGACCAGCGCGATCTGGCCGGCGAGAGACTTCGGCTTCGGCATGCGCTGCAGCTTCAGGTCCTCGAGCAGCCAGTACTCGATGTCGAAAGCCTCCTGTGGGGGCAGGCCGACATAGGACGAGACGGTGGACGCGCCGCGCATGACGTTGATGGCGTTGACGTAGAATTCGCCCGAAATGCGAGCCGTCGCCTTGTCGCCGGCGAAGGTGAACATGCCGACGCCGGGCATAAGGTAGACCACGGCATTGGGGTCGCGGATGGCCGGCGAATCCGCATGCTTGCAGCTGTCGTAATAGGCCTGGTAGCCGACGCGATATTCGGCAACATCATCAGCGAGCCGCGCGATGACGGCATCGACATCAGGCTTTGCCGGATCGAACTCAATGACCAGCGGCCGGATCTTGGTGCGCAGAAAATGATCGGGGCACGAGGTGCCTAGTGCGGCCAGCAGCCGCAAATCCTTGGAGTTGACGAATTCGAGTACGGCGGCGGAGTCGTCGAAATGGCCGAGCTTGTGGCTCTTTTCCGAGATCAGGCCGCGAATCCTGGGCATCAGCTTGGCGGCGATCGCACGACGGGCAGTGGCGTCGAGCGACCTTACCACCTCGCCACCGAAGATCGCCACGCCTTCCGACCGGCGCTCGAACCATTCGATCGCCTGGTTGATCACAGAAATCGTCGTCTCGTAGCACTCCTTGGGGGTGTCACCCCAGGTGAACAGGCCGTGGCTTTCGAGGATGACGCCCTTCGCGGTGGGATGTTCGAGGCAGAATTTCTCCAGCCACAGGCCAAGTTCGAAGCCCGGCCGTTTCCATGGCAGCCAGCCAATGGCATCGCCGAAGATTTCATTGGTCAGCGCCCTGGAATCCTTCGCCGCGGCAATCGCGATGATGGCATCGGGATGCATGTGGTCGACGAAAGGCTTCGGCACATAGGCATGCAGCGGCGTGTCGATCGAGGCCGCGCGTGGATTGAGGTTGAAGGTGCAGTGGGGTAGATAGCCCACCATCTCGTCCTCGTGCTCGACACCGCGATAAAGCCCCTTCAGCGCCCGCAGCTTGTCCATGTAGAGGGTGGCGAAGCCGTCAAGCTTGATCGAGGCGCTGTCGCCGCCCGAGCCTTTCACCCAAAGCACCTCCACATTCTCGCCGGTGAGCGGATCCTTCTGCCATATCTTCGAAGATGTGTTGCCGCCGCCATAATTGGTGACGCGCTTGTCGGAGCCGAGCGTATTCGAGCGGTAGACCAGAAGTTCGGGCTCGCTCATCCCCTTCGCCTTCACATCATCCCACAGATTGGCGAGGCGCGAGCCGGAGCGCTTGTCGAGCATAGGTAAATCCTCCCTTGGAGTGCGAACGATGCGCTCCTTTTTCGCCCGGGAATGTCTACGCAAGAAGCGAGCTTGTCAATCACAAACGATCAAAATCAATCATATTGCACTGCACAATGAAATTATATGATCGGAAATGATTGACACTGCTCGTTTTGGGTGCCTAGATGTTGAGGCAGGGAGGAACCATGCACGAAAAAGAGCGCCACAGGATCATTCTGTCCGCCGTCCAGGAAAAACCTGTGGTGACGGTGCAGGAAATGGTCGATCTGACGGAGTCCTCCGAGGCGACGATCCGGCGCGATATCGCGGCACTCCATGTCCAGAAACGTCTGCGCCGGGTGCGCGGCGGCGCCGAGGCCATCTCGCCGCCGCAGTTCATCGGGCTGGCCGGCCGCCCCTTCTCCGTCAACGAAACGCTCAATGCTTCGCAGAAGCGAGCGATCGCTCGCGAAGCGGTCGAACTGTGCAAGGACGGTGAGCCGATCATCATCAATGGCGGCACCACCACCTTCCAGATGGTGCATTTCCTGACCGGCCGCCGCATGCCGATCTTCACCAATTCGTTCCCGATCGCCGAGCACCTGCTCAAGCACTCGAAGAACACGGTGATGCTGTCGGGCGGCACGATCTATCGCGAGCAGAACATCATCCTGTCGCCCTTCGACAATGACGTGACGCGCAATTTCTACGCGCGCCGCATGTTCATGGGCGCTCAAGGGTTGGGGCCGCTCGGCCTGATGGAGGGCGATCCGCTGCTGATCCAGGCGGAGCAGAAGCTGATCGACCAGGCCGACGAACTGGTGGTGCTGGTCGATTCCTCGAAATTCCGCAAACGCTCCAGCCTGATCTTGTGTGGTCTCTCGCGCATCGCCACCGTCATCACCGATGACGGCATCGAGGACCGCGAAGCCAAGATGCTGGAAACCGCGGGGGTGATGCTGATCGTCGCCCGCAAGTCGACAAAGGAAGAATCTTCACTGCAGGCCTGAGACACCTCACGCCCGCAGCGGCGATGGAATGCAACACTCAAGGGAGGAAATTCGATGAGCTTCTTGAAGAAATTGATGGTGACGGCCGCGTTTTCGGCAGCCATGTTCGTGAATGCCGCCTACGCGGAAAACGTCAAGATCGCGCTGGTGGTGAAGTCGCTCGGCAACGGCTTCTTCGATGCCGCCAACAAGGGTGCCGAAGAGGCAGCCAAGGAACTCGGCGACGTCGACATCATCTACACCGGCCCGACCAAGGCGACCGCCGAGGCGCAGATCGAAGTGGTCAATTCGCTGATCGCGCAGAAGGTCAACGCCATCGCGATTTCCGCCAATGACGCCGACGCGCTGGTGCCGGTGCTGAAGAAGGCCATGGAGCGCGGCATCACCGTCATTTCCTGGGATTCGGGCGTCGCCAAGGAAGGCCGCCAGCTTCACCTCAACCCGTCCGACACCGGCCTGATCGGCGAGACCATCATCAAGCTCGCCGCCGACTATCTGCCGGAAGGCGGCGACGTCGCCATCCTGTCGGCCTCCTCGACTGCGACCAACCAGAACGCCTGGATCGAAGCGGCCAAGAAGGTGCTGCCGGAGAAGTTCCCCAAGATCAAGCTCGTCGCCACCGTCTATGGCGATGACGACTCGGCCAAGAGCACCGATGAAGCCAAGGGCCTGCTGAAGTCCTATCCGAACCTGAAGGCGATTATCGCGCCGACCACCGTCGGCGTCGTCGCCGCGGCCCAGGTGGTCACCGACGAGAACCTGATCGGCAAGGTCAACGTCACCGGCCTGGCGCTGCCGTCGGAATTCAAGAAGTTCATCGACAACGGCGCCAGCCAGGCGGTTGCGCTGTGGAACCCGATCGATCTCGGTTATTCCGCCGTCTACCTCGCCCATGACCTGGCGGTGAAAAAGGAAGAGGCCAAGCCGGGCGCGACGCTGTCGATCGGCCGTGTCGGCAAGGTGACGCTCGACGACACCAATTCGGCCGCGATGGCTCCGCCCTTCAAGTTCGACAAGAGCAACATCGAGAAGTTCTCCAAGATCTATTGATCTCTGCGCCTTTCAAGCAGGCGCGGCGGGGCTTTGGTCCCGCCGCGTCTTCAACGGAACCTGATTTCAGGGCTTGATACGGATATGGACACGACGGCCCAACACAGCAAGACGAAGGAGCGGCCTCCAGCTTCTGCTCCACGCCTGACGCTGTCCGGTATCTCCAAGAGCTTTCCCGGCGTGCGGGCGCTGCACAATGTCAGCCTGTCGTTGTATCCCGGCCAGGTGACCGCGCTGATCGGCGAGAATGGCGCCGGCAAGTCGACGCTGGTCAAGATCATGACCGGGATCTACCAGCCCGACGCGGGCACCATCAGCATTGACGGCCAGACCGTGACCTTGCCCAGCGCGCATGCCGCGTTCGGCCACGGCGTCACCGCCATCCATCAGGAAACGGTGCTGTTCGACGATCTCAGCGTCGCCGAAAACATCTTTCTCGGCCATGCGCCGCGCTCGCGCTTCGGCACAATCGACTGGCGCACGATGCGCAAGAATGCACGAGAAGTGCTCGACACCATGCATGCCGGCCATATCGACGCCGACGCCCGGCTCAGGGATCTCGGCATCGCCAACAAGCATCTCGTTGCCGTTGCCCGCGCCATGTCGATCGACTCCCAGATCGTCATCATGGACGAGCCGACGGCCGCCCTTTCGATGAAGGAGATCGAGGAGCTTTTCCTTCTGATCGAATTCCTCAAGGAGCAGGGCAAGGCAATCCTGTTCATCAGTCACAAGTTCGACGAGATCTACCGCATCGCCGACCGCTACACGGTATTCCGCGACGGCGAGATGGTCGGCGAAGGCCTGATTAAGGATGCCGGCCAGAGCCAGATCGTGCGCATGATGGTGGGCCGTTCGGTCGACCACATCTTTCCGCAGCGCAAAGCCGAAATCGGCGCGCCGGTGCTCTCGGTCTCCGGCCTGTCGCACCCGACCGAATTCAACGACATCGGCTTTGAATTGCACAAGGGCGAAATCCTCGGCTTCTACGGCCTTGTCGGCGCCGGGCGCAGCGAGGTCATGCAGGCGATATCAGGCATCACCCGCACGTCGAGCGGCACGATCACGCTGGAGGGCAAGGCGATCGCGCCGAAATCGGCGGCTGAAACAATCGAGGCCGGCATCGTCTATGTGCCGGAGGAACGCGGCAAGCAAGGCGTGGTGATCGGCCTGCCGATCTTCCAGAACGTTTCCCTTCCGTCGCTCGCCCGCACCTCCAAATCCGGCATGCTTCGGCTGGCGGAGGAACTTTCGCTGGCCCGTTCCTACACCGAGCGGTTGGACCTGCGCGCCTCCTCTCTCAGCCAGGATGTCGGCACGCTCTCGGGCGGCAACCAGCAGAAGGTGGTCATCGCCAAATGGCTGGCGACCACGCCCAAGGTGATCATCCTGGACGAACCGACCAAAGGCATCGACATCGGCTCCAAGGCCGCCGTGCACGGTTTCATGGCCGAGCTTGTCGCACAGGGCCTGTCGGTGATCATGGTGTCGTCGGAACTGCCCGAAATCCTCGGCATGTCCGACCGTGTCGTCGTCATGCGCGAGGGTCTCGTCGCGGCGGTCTACGACAACAAGGGACTGGACGCCGAGACGCTGGTCAGGACGGCAGCGGGGATCGCGGCATGAAGGCTTTCCTCAAATATCGTGAGATCTGGCTGCTTGCGGCAATCGTCGTGCTGATCGGGCTGATCTCGACGCGCTTTCCGGCCTTCGCCGACCCAGCCAATCTGCGCCAGGTGTTCAACGACACCTCGATCCTGATGATCCTGGCGCTCGGCCAGATGGTGGTCATCCTGACGCGCTCGATCGACCTGTCGATGGCGTCCAATCTGTGCTTCACCGGCATGGTGGTGGCGATGCTGAACGCCGCCCATCCGGCGGTCCCGATCCCGCTGCTTATCGTCATCGCGCTGGCGGTCGGGCTGGTGCTCGGCGCCATCAACGGCCTGCTGGTATGGCGGCTCAACATCCCCTCGATCGTAGTGACGCTGGGCACGCTGACCATCTATCGCGGCGCCACCTTCGTCATCTCGGGCGGCGCCTGGGTCAATGCCGACAAGATGAGCCCAGATTTCATCGGCTTCCAGCGCGCTGCTTTCCTCGGCATTCCTGTGCTGTCCTGGATCGCCATCCTGGTCATTGCGCTGTTCTTCGTGCTGATGACGCGTACCGCGCTCGGCCGCTCGATCTATGCCATCGGCGTCAACCCGACGGCATCCGTCTATGCCGGCATCGATGTCGGGCGGACCAAATTCATCGTCTTCTGCATCTCCGGCATGATCGGCGGCCTTGCTGGCTACCTCTGGATTTCGCGCTATGTCATTGCCTCGGTCGAGGTCGCTAATGGCTATGAGCTGAACATCATCGCCGCATGCGTCATCGGCGGCATCTCGATCGCCGGCGGCATCGGCTCGGTCGGCGGTGCCGTGCTCGGCGCGCTGTTCCTCGGCATCATCTCCAACGCGCTGCCGGTCATCAACATCTCGCCTTTCTGGCAGATGGCGATTTCAGGCAGCGCCATCATCCTAGCCGTGGTGCTCAACGCACGCGGTGAACGCCAGCAGGGCCGCATCATCCTCAAGAAAGTGGAAGCGGTGACATGACCGACGTCCCTGCCCCGCGCCACATTCCCGACCGGCTCGACAAGCCGTTCTCTTCGGCGATCTTTTCCTGGGAAGCGCTGCTGGTCGTGGTTGCTATCGCCATCTTCGCCATCAACAGTTTTGCTTCGCCCTATTTTCTCGATCCGTATTCGTTGTCCGACCTGACTTTCAATTTCACCGAGAAGGGTCTGATCGCCTTCGCCATGGCGCTGCTGATCATTTCCGGCGAGATCGACCTGTCGGTGGCCGCCATCATCGCGCTCGCCTCGACCATGATGGGCATGGCTGTGCAAGCCGGCGCCGACACGCCAGTGCTGGTCCTGATCGGCATCGTCGTCGGGCTCGGCTGCGGCGCCTTCAACGGGCTGCTGGTCACGCGGCTTGGCCTGCCTTCCATCGTCGTCACCATCGGCACGATGAGCCTGTTTCGGGGCATCGCCTTCATCATCCTCGGCGACCAGGCCTACAAGGGTTATCCCGAAAGCTTCGCCTTCTTCGGCCAGGGTTACGTCTGGTGGGTGGTGTCGTTCGAACTGGTGCTCTTCCTCATCGCGGCCATCATCTACTGGTTTGTGCTGCATCGGACGAGTTTCGGCCGCCGTGTCTTCGCCATCGGCAACAACCCGGTCGCGGCACAGTTTTCCGGCGTGCGCGTCGGCCGCATAAAATTCATCCTGTTCTGCCTCACAGGGCTGATGTCGGGCATTGCCTCGGCGTTGATCACCTCCCGGCTCGGCTCGACGCGGCCGTCGATCGCGCAGGGCTACGAACTCGAGGTGATCACCATGGTGGTGCTCGGCGGCGTCAGCATCCTTGGCGGCGCCGGCAGCATCGTTGGTGTCGTGCTTGCCGCCTTGATCATGGGGCTGGTGACGTTCGGGCTCGGGCTGCTCAACGTGCCCGGCATCGTCATGTCGATCTTCATCGGCCTTCTGCTGATCATCGTCATTGCGCTGCCGATCATCTGGCGGCGGTTGCGCGGGGGACGCCTGGCCTGATGCCCGAGAAATACGCGTTCAAGATGATGCTCAAACCCGGCATGAAGGCCGAGTACAAAAAGCGCCACGATGAAATCTGGCCATCGCTGGTCGCGTTGCTGAAGCAGGCCGGTGTGTCCGACTACTCTATCCATCTCGACGAAGAGACCATCCTGTTCGGCGTGCTGTGGCGGCGCGATGGTCACGGCATGGACGACCTGCCCAAGCACCCGGTCATGCAGCGCTGGTGGGCTGAAATGGCCGACATCATGGAAACCAGGCCTGACAATGAACCGGTGGCGGTGCCCCTGGAAATAATGTTCCATATGGAATGAGCGTGATCCGCCACATCGCCGTCATCGATATCGGCAAGACCAATGCCAAGGTGGCGCTGGTGGATCTCGCCACATTGAGCGAGGTGGCGCTGCGCCGCGTGGCGAACGCGCCAGCGCGGCGGGCGCCTTACCCGCATCACGATGTCGAAGCGCTGTGGGCGTTCATTCTCGAGAGCCTTGCCGGCCTCGATCGCGAACAGCGCATCGACGCCATTTCGATCACCACCCATGGCGCGACAGGCGCGCTGGTCGATGCCTCCGGCGAACTCGTGCTGCCGGTTCTCGACTATGAATTCGACGGGCCTGATGAGCTTGCGGAAGACTATGACGCAATCCGCCCGCCCTTCGCCGAGACCGGCACGCCACGCCTGCCGCTCGGCCTCAATCTCGGCGCGCAATTCTTCTGGCAGCAGCAAAGTTTCCCGACGGAGTTCGCGAACGCCGTCGCGATGCTGATGTACCCGCAATACTGGGCGTTGCGCCTGACCGGTGTCGCGGCCAACGAGGTTACCTCGCTCGGCTGCCACACCGACCTGTGGAACCCCTGGACGGCGGATTTTTCCTCGTTGGTCGACCGCCTGGGCTGGCGCGACCTGATGGCGCCCGTGCGGCCGGCCAGAGATCGCCTAGGCCCGATCCTGCTCGCGCTTGCGGAGCGGACCGGGCTCTATCCACAAACGCCGGTCTTTTGCGGCCTGCACGATTCCAACGCCTCCCTGCTGCCGCATCTCCTGTCCGATGCGCCGCCCTTCTCGGTGGTCTCGACCGGCACCTGGGTGGTGTCGATGGCGGTCGCCGGCAGGACGGTGGCGCTAGATCCGGCAAGGGATACGCTCGTCAACGTCAATGCACTCGGCGAACCCGTGCCCTCCGCACGGTTCATGGGCGGCCGCGAATTCTCGCTGCTGACCGAAGGCTCGGCACAGAACTGGAACGATAGCGATGTCGCCGCGGTGCTGGCACGCAAGACGTTGCTTTTGCCTTCGATCCAGCAAGGCTCGGGGCCGTTTCCGCATCACACCGCAGCATGGCGCAAAGGAGAGGCGATCCCTCCCGGCCAGCGCTTTGCCGCCATCTCCTTCTACCTGGCGCTCATGACCGCCACCTGCCTCGACCTCATCGGCGGCGATGGTCCGACGACAGTCGAGGGACCTTTCGCGCGCAACCACTTGTTCACGCGGATGCTTGCCGCGAGCACCGGCCGCGCGGTCATCGCATCGGAAGCCGCTACCGGCACCAGCATCGGGGCCGCGCTGCTGGCATCGGATCGGGGAACGGGGCACGGCAAGGGTCAGACACAAGATCCGCCGGCCGATCCTGCCTGGGCGGATTATGCAGGCGCGTGGCGGGCGGCGGTCGAGGCTATAGGCTGATCAAAGGATGCGCTTGCCGAAGGCCCGCGCGGTGCGCACGATGTGGCCAAGGTCGATGGCGACTAGTGGTCCCGACATTTTTTACTCTGAGTTTGTAGAACCTATCAGGCAGATGCATCTTCCGTACTGTTGTCCAATCGGCGTTAAATATAGCGTAGTTGGTGGTCCCAATGCCGGAAACCAGAGCTCTTGTATGTGGCCACGTCTTTCGCGCAGAGAGGCGTGTCGCATTGGTCGTTCGTCATTCCGATGGCGAGTGGCAATTGACGTGTGGCGAGCATGATCATCCCGCAAACTGTGGAGATTTTGAAGTCGTCGGTCTTAACCATTTGACCGAGCGCCAAGAAAATCTGGCAGAGATTGGCGTACTTGAGCCCGGCTGGCTCGCAGAATGGGTGCGAGACGAATGGACTCGATGTCGCCACGACGATTAGTTCTCGCTCAGCTCCTGTAGATCAATCCCTGGGGATCGATCTCCGGTTTACGGCCGGCGACGAGGTCGGCGAGGAATTTTCCCGAGCCGCAAGCCATGGTCCAGCCGACATGACCGTGGCCGGTATCGAGGTAAAGGTTGCGGTATTTCGCCTGGCCGATGACCGGCACCGAGTTGGGCATCATTGGCCGCAACCCCGCCCACAGCTCGGCCTTCTTCTCGTCGAAGGCACCGGGGAACAGGTCCTTGCCGGTTCTGAACATGGTTGCAAAGTCGCTGGGTTTGTGGGTGCGGTCGAAGCCGGTGAATTCCGCAGTCGAAGCCAACCGCAGTCGATTGCCAAGGCGCGAATAAGCCATCAGCTGATCCTCGTCGGCGCCGCCCATGGTCGGCCCCTTGCTCTCATCCTCCAGCGGAATCGTCGCCGTATAGCCCTTCACCGGATAGACCGGCAGGTCGATGCCGTAGCGCCGGCCGAGCAGCCCGCTTTCGGGACCCATCGATATGACGACGGCGTCACCGGTGACCGGTCCGGCCGAGGTCATCACCGCGCGGATCCGGTCACCCTCTATGTCGAGGCCCTCGACCGTGGTGCCGTAAAGAAACCTCACGCCAAGCCTTTCGGCGGCATAGGCGGCCAAATTTTCGGCGAACTGCCGGGAATCGCCGGTCTGGTCGATCGGCGAGTAGACACCGCCGGCGATCTTTTCCTTCGCGCCGGCGAGACCTGGTTCAAGTTCGACCAGCCGGTCGCGGCCGACGATCTCGATCGGCAGGCCATGCTCGGCCAGATAGCGGTAATTGTCGGTGCCGGCGTCGAGACTGTGCTGCGAGCGGAAGAAGTAGAGAATGCCCTTCTTGCGCTCGTCGTAATGGATGCCGGTGTCGGCGGATATGGCGTTGATGCAGTCGCGCGAATAGAGAGCCAGCCGCAGCTTGACCTGGCTGTTGGCACGCAGGCGGGCCACCGTGCACTGGCGCACGAAGCGCAGGCTCCAGGCAAGGAAATAGGGATCGAAGCGCAGCCGCACCTTGATGCCGAGATCATGATTGTAGAGCCCGCGCAGGAACGTCTTAAGTGCCGCCGGCGAGGCCCAGGCGGTGGCATCGCCAGGAGACACGAGCCCGGCATTCGACTGGCTAGTGCCCCGCGCCGGCGCCGGATGGCGCTCGATCACCGTGACCTCGTGACCGTCGGCGGCCAGGTAATAGGCGGCCGCCGTCCCGACGACGCCAGCTCCAAGCACCGTTATTTTCATGCCATTCCCCAAAGCTCTCGCGGCACCGCGCCTCCACGCTGTGTCGCGAATGCTTCCATAGCGCGTCGCCGCGCGCCTTGCGAGCCCTGGGGCCTGTGAGCCCCTGGGAAAGCGCGTCAGCCCCGCGCGGAGTTCTTGCTGGTCAGGATGCGCTCCCAGGCGAGCGCGTCGTTGACGATCTGGTCGAGATCGTCGCGCTGCGGGGTCCAGCCGAGTTCCGACCGGGCGAGATCGGAATTCGCAACCACCGCCGCGGCGTCGCCGGGACGCCGGTCCCCCATCCTGACCTCGAAATCATGGCCGAAGGCGCGGCGTACGCTGTCGATCACTTCGAGCACCGAATAACCATGGCTGTAACCGCAATTGGCAACGAGGCTGGCGCCGCCGGCGCGCAGCCGCTGCAGGGCAAGGCGATGCGCGGCGGCCAGATCGCTAACATGGATATAGTCGCGCATGCAGGTGCCGTCAGGCGTCGGATAGTCGGTCCCGAACACCTGCATGAAGGGGCGCTTGCCGAGCGCGGTCTCGCAAGCGACCTTGATCAGATGGGTGGCGCCCGGCGTCGACTGGCCGGTGCGGCCCTTCGGGTCGGCGCCGGCGACATTGAAATACCGCAGCGCCGTGTAGTGTAGGTCATGGGCCATTGCCGCATCGCGCAGCATCCATTCGCTCATCAGCTTGGACAGGCCATAGGGCGATTCCGGCGCCAGGCGGGCGTCCTCGCGCACCGGTTCCAGCCCGGCGCCGCCATAGACGGCGGCTGTCGAGGAGAAGATGAAATTCGGCACGCCTTCGCGCACCGCGGTTTCGATCAGCGTGCGTGTCTTCGAGGTGTTGTTCTCGTAATAGGCGAGCGGGTCGGCGACCGATTCCGGGACCACGATCGAGCCGGCGAAATGGATAATCGCGTCGACCTTGTTCTCCCTGATGACCGAGCCCACCAATTCCTTGTCGGCGACATCGCCTACGACCAGTTTTGCTTCAGGCGCCACCGCCCATTCGAAACCGGTCGAAAGGCGGTCGAGAACGACCACGCTTTCGCCCGCATCCAGCAATTCCCAGACCATGTGGCTACCGATATAGCCAGCGCCGCCTGTCACCAAAACCGTCATCCCAAGTCCTCGCTTACCCAAGATTTATCGGAAACTGTCTCAACGACCGCCTTACTGGAAAGCCTGGCGGATGGCCATTAGAACTCTTGGTAACCGGCGTTCACTTGATGTGGCATCGTGCTGAAACAAAAGTGATCCATTGAGCGTGCCGTGAAGTGGGAATAGGCCACGATCCGCCAACGTTAGGAACAGGTGCGGGGCGTGGCATTTTGACCAAAATGGCCCGGTGGACGACCAATAGGGCAATGATTATGATCCCGCGCAAAATTGGGAAGTCGACATGAATTACCAGCGGTTCTTCGAAGAAGCGATCGACCAGCTCCATGCCGAGCGTCGCTACCGCGTCTTCGCCGACCTCGAGCGCATCGCAGGCAAGTTTCCGCGCGCCATCTGGCGTTCCAATGGCCGCGCCGAGGAAATCACCGTCTGGTGCTCCAACGACTATCTCGGCATGGGCCAGCACCCTGATGTCATCGCCGCGTTCCAGAACGCGGCCGGCAAGATGGGCTCGGGCGCCGGCGGCACCCGCAACATCTCCGGCACGTCCAACCCGCTGGTCGAGCTCGAGCAGGAGCTTGCCGACCTGCACGGCAAGGAAGCCGCCCTGGTCTTCACCTCCGGTTTCGTCTCCAACGAAGCCTCGATTTCGACCATCGCCCGGCTTTTGCCCAATTGCCTGATCATCTCGGACGAACTGAACCATGCCTCGATGATCGAAGGCGTGCGGCGCTCGGGCGCCGAGAAGAAAATCTTCCGCCACAATGACGTCGCGCATCTGGAAAGCCTTTTGCAGGCGGCCGGGCGCGAACGCGCCAAGCTGATCGTATTCGAGAGCGTCTATTCGATGGATGGCGACATCGCGCCGGTGAAGGAGATCGTCGAGCTTGCCGAGCGCTACAACGCCATGACCTATATCGACGAGGTCCATGCGGTGGGCATGTACGGGCCGCGCGGCGGCGGCATCACCGAGCGCGAAGGCCTGGCCGACCGTATCGACATCATCGAAGGCACGCTCGCCAAGGCCTTCGGCACGCTTGGCGGCTACATCACCGGCACCAGTGCGGTGATCGACGCGGTGCGCTCCTATGCGCCGGGCTTCATCTTCACCACCGCGCTGCCGCCGGCGATCGCCGCCGCGGCCACAACATCGATCCGGCATCTGAAGCGCTCGCAGGCAGAGCGCGATGCCCAGCAGCAGCAGGCGAGCCGGACCAAGCAGATCCTGTCGGCGGCCGGCCTGCCGGTGATGGAATCCGCCACCCATATCGTACCGGTGCTGGTTGGCGATCCCGAACTCTGCAAGATGGCCAGCGACCGCCTGCTTGGCGTGCACGGCATCTATATCCAGCCGATCAACTACCCGACCGTACCGCGCGGCACCGAGCGGCTGCGCATCACGCCGACGCCGTTCCATTCCGATGCGCTGATCGCCGAACTGCAGGATGCGCTGGTCGAAACCTGGGACGCGCTCGGCATTCCCTATGGCTCGGCCGGCCGGCCGGCCGTCGCGAAAAGCGACCGCATTATTCCCCTTCTGGTGCCAAAGTCAGGCGGCTGAAGGCAGGCGGCGGAAGCCGCCGCCTGCTCAAACAGTCTTCATCCACCTTGCCAGCCGGTTTGCCGCTTCCTCGAGCTGGTCGAGGCGGCGGTGGAAGCACAGCCGCAGGAACGCCTCGCCACCGGGGCCGAATGCGGTGCCGGGCGCCAGGCCGACATTGGCCTTGTCGACAATGTCGAAGGCAGCGCTGCGTGAATCGGTGGTGCCGTCGACCGTGAAGAACAGATAGAACGCGCCCTGCGGCACGGTGAAGCGTGCCTTGCCGGTGGCGCCGAGAATGCCGCAGACCAGGTCGCGCGCTTTCCGAGCCCGCTCCACCTGTTCGGCGACGAAGGCATCGCCCTCGTCGAGCGCCGCGACCGCGCCGCGCTGCATGAACTGGGCGACGCCCGAGTTCGAATACTGGATCAGGTTCTCGAACACCTGCTGCAGGCTCGGATGCGTCTTGATCCAGCCGACGCGCCAGCCGGTCATCGCCCAGTTCTTGGAGAAACTGTTGACGAACAGGATGCGGTCTTCCGCCTCCGCGATATCGAGGAAGGACGGCGCGCGGCCATGACCATAGTGAAACAGCGAATAAATCTCGTCGGCGATGATCCAAAGGTTTTTCGCACGCGCGAGATCGAGGATCGCCCGCAAGGTCTCATGGTCGGCGGTCCAGCCGGTCGGATTGGACGGCGTGTTGATGAACAACGCCTTCGTGCGCGGCGTGACCGCCGCCGCGACCTTCTCGACGTCGCATGACCAGCCATTTCCGGAATGGTCGAGCGTGACCGGCACCGGCACGGCGCCCGCGATCGCGGCGGCGGCGTCGAAATTCGGCCAGGCAGGCGAAAGGTAGATCACTTCGTCGCCGGCTCCCGCAAGCGCATCGAGCGCCAGCTGGATGGCATGCATGCCTGAGCCGGTGACGATGAATTGCTCCTCGGGGAAGGTTTTGGCGAAATGCCTGGCGTAGTAGCGGGCAAGCGCCTGCCTGAGATCGGGGATGCCCCTCTGCCAGGTGTAGAACGTCTCGCCACCGGCCAGCGCCTTCGACGCGGCATCGGTGATGAAGGACGGCGTCGGCAGGTCGCCCTCGCCGGCCCAGAGCGGGATCAGGCCTTCGCGCAATCTGCCGTAGTTGACGACGGCGACGATACCGCTTTCAGGCGCGGCCAGGGCCTCGGGGCGCAGGGTCTGGATCAGGGTCATCGGCGGGTCCGTTGTCTCGGGCATTCGTAAGCGCTGCTTACCAGATACGAAAACAGAAAACCCCGGCCGCGAACGACCGGGGTTTTGGTCCAGAGGAACCCTATCCGTCTATCGCCTGGCCAGCAGATCGCGGATTTCGGTCAAAAGCTGTACGTCAGCAGGCGGAGGGGCTGCCGCTGGCGCGGGCTTTTCTGTTTCCAGGCGCCTGCGCATGTTATTTACGGCCTTGACCATCAGGAAGATGATGAAGGCGAGGATGATGAAATTCAGCACCACGGTGATGAAGCTGCCATAGGCGAAAACTGCGCCTTGCTTTTTGGCGTCGGCCAATGTGGTGGCGTTGACGGCCGAGGAAAGCCCAAAGAAGTAGTTGTTGAAGTCCAACCCGCCGAAGATCGCGCCTACGATCGGCATGATGATGTCGTTGACCAGGGAATCGACGATCTTGCCGAACGCAGCGCCGATGATGACGCCGACGGCCAAGTCCATCACGTTGCCCTTGGAAATGAATTCCTGGAATTCTTTCAGCATTCGACCCTCCTTATCGTAACCGGCCGTTCTGCCGCTCCCACCTCTCCGGCACCGGCCCAAATCCAACATAACAAAAACCGGAAGTTGCAACATGGGCAAAAAGGAGAAAACAGCCGGTTTCTCCTTACCCTGCGTTACCTCTTTGAAATCAGACGCTTCATGCGCCCAAAGCGGTGATGGACTCGAACGCCAAGCTGTGATTGCGTCTGAGCGGACAGGTTAAAAATCGGCACAGGGAGGATCTTGCCGGCGTGCAGGGCTTGTTCATCGTCATCATCGCGATCGCCTACGTGACGCTGCTGTTTGCCATCGCCAGCCTGGGCGACCGCCGCTCGGCTTTGTCAGGCCCCGGTCGGGCGCGGCCCTTCATCTATGCGCTCAGCCTTGCCATTTACTGCACGTCCTGGACCTTCTTCGGCTCGGTCGGTCTCTCCTCCGAGCGCGGTCTCGAATTCCTCGGCATCTACACCGGCCCGGTGCTGGTGTTCGTGTTCGGCTTTCCGCTGCTCAACCGCATCGTGCGGCTGGCCAAGACCGAGAAGATCACCTCGGTTGCCGACTTCCTCGGCGCGCGGTACGGCAAGAGCTTCACCGTGGCCGCGATCGCCACGCTGATCGCCACGATCGGCGCCGTGCCCTATATCGCGCTGCAATTGAAGGCGATATCCGGCTCGGTCAGCCTGATGGTCGAGCACTATACGGGCTCGCCGCCCTCCTTCGATCCCTTCGTCAGCGACATCTCGCTGGTCGTCGCCATGCTGCTTGCGTTGTTCGCGGTTCTGTTCGGCACACGCCATGCCGACGCCACCGAACACCAGGACGGGCTGGTGCTGGCGGTTGCGGTCGAGACCGTGGTCAAGCTCGCCGCGTTCCTGGCGATCGGCCTCATGGTCACCTTCCTGATCTTCGGCGGTCCCGGCGACACGTTCGACCGGCTGGCGGAGACTGGCCAGGTACGGCAGGCAATGGGCTATTCGACATCGCTCGCCACCTGGCTGGTGCTGACGTGCCTGAGCGGCTTCGCCATCATCCTCCTGCCGCGGCAGTTCTATGTCACCATCGTCGAGAACCGCAGCGAGGCCGAACTGCGCACCGCGACATGGGTGTTCCCGCTCTACCTCGTGGCGATCAACCTGTTCGTGCTGCCGATCGCCTTTGCCGGCCTGACGCTCGTCGGCACAAGGACGAGCAGCGACCTTTATGTGCTGTCGCTGCCGTTGTTCAGCGGCCACGATTTCCTGGCCATGGCCGCCTTCATCGGCGGCCTGTCGGCGGCAACTGCCATGGTCATCGTCGAGAGCGTGGCGCTGTCGATCATGATCTCGAACGACCTGATCATCCCGCTGTTCGTGCGCCGGCTGTTGCGGACGACCACCTCCGAGAACGAGGATTGGTCGACGCTCATCCTCAATGTGCGGCGGGCATCGATCTTCATCCTTCTATTCATCGCCTTTCTCTACTATCGCGAGAGCACCAACAGCGCCCGGCTGTCCTCGATCGGCCTGATGTCCTTCGCGGCGATCGCGCAATTCGCGCCGGCCCTGATCGGCGGATTGATCTGGCGCGGCGCCAACGGCCGCGGCGCGGCACTCGGCATGGTCGCCGGCATCCTGGTCTGGGGTTACACGCTGCTGGTGCCGTCGCTCGTCGCGCCCGATACGGGCATCATCGTGCATGGACTGTTCGGCTTCGAGGCGCTGCGGCCGCAGGCGCTGTTCGGCACCGTGGCCGAACCGCTGAACCACGGCGTGCTGTGGAGCCTGTCGGTCAACGCGCTGTTCTTCGTCTTCGGGTCGCTATCGCGCGCGTCGGTGCCGCTGGAGCGCATCCAGGCATCGATCTTCGTGCCGCGCGAGGCCGGCCCGATGCCGAGCCTGCGCCGCTTCCGCACCGCCATCACCGTCAACGACCTCAAGGATACGATCGCACGCTATCTCGGTGTCGAACGCACCGAGCGGTCCTTTCAATCCTTCGAGAAGAGCAACGGCACCTCGCTGCACGGCCACGAGCAGGCCAGCATGGACGTCATCCGCTTTTCCGAGCAGCTATTGGCCAGCGCCGTCGGCTCCTCCTCGGCGCGTCTGATCCTGTCGCTGCTGTTCCGCCGCCACGACCGCGAATCCCGCGACGCCTTCCGCCTGCTCGACGACGCCACGGAAGCGCTGCAGCACAACCGCGACCTGCTGCAGATCGCGCTCGACCAGATGGAACAAGGCATCACCGTCTTCGACCGCGATTTCCGGCTGATCTGCTGGAACCGCCAGTATCGGGCGCTGTTCGACCTGCCCGACGAAATGGGCCAGGTCGGCGTTTCGCTCGACCAGATCCTTCGCCATCTCGCCGAGCGCGGCGACATTCCAGGCGACCAGCGCGTGACGATGCTCAACCGGCTGACCAGCTTCGTCAGCCCATGGCAGATGGAGCTGAAGACCAGCGGCCGCATCCTGGAACTGCGCTCCAACCCGATGCCGGACGGCGGCATCGTCGCCACCTATGCCGACATATCCGGACGCGTCGAGCAGGACCTGGCGCTGAAGCGCGCCAATGAATCGCTGGAGCAGCGCGTCAAGACCCGCACCATCGAACTGACTGGGGTCAACGAGGAATTGACCCGGGTCAACGAGGAACTGGCGCAGGCGCAGATGCTCGCCGAGGAGGCCAATCTCGGCAAGACACGCTTCCTCGCCGCCGCCGGTCACGACATCCTGCAACCTTTAAATGCCGCCCGGCTCTATTGCTCCTCGCTGATCGAGAAGGCCGGCAAGGGGCCGACCGGCAAGGCGGCCATCAACATCGAATCCTCGCTGGAATCGGTCGAGACTATTCTGGGCGCCGTGCTCGACATTTCGCGCCTCGATGCCGGCGCGATGAAGCCTGATGATACCGCCTTCCGCCTTGATGGCCTGCTGCGCCAGATCGGCAATGATTTTCGGCCACTGGCCGCGGAGAAAAAGCTTGGCCTGACGATCATGCCGTCGTCGCTTACGGTGACGACGGACCGCAACCTGTTGCGCCGCCTGATCCAGAATCTCGTTTCCAACGCCATCAAATACACCCGCCAGGGCCACATCCTTGTCGGTGTGCGGCGGCGCGGCGACCTGGCCGAGATCCAGGTCATCGACACCGGCATCGGCATTGCCGGCGACAAGCTGAACACCGTCTTTCATGAGTTCACCCGGCTGGATGAAGGTGCGCGCGAAGCCGAAGGTCTTGGCCTCGGCCTCTCCATCGTCGACCGCATCGCCCGGGTGCTCAGGCTCGAAATCCGCATCTTCTCCAACCCGGGCAAGGGCACGCGGTTTTCAGTCATCCTGCCGGTGGCAGCCGCACAGGAGCCGCGACGCGAGGTCGAGACCAGGGCGCCGGCCCGCGCGGCGGCTTCGCTGTCCGGGCTGCATGTGCTGTGCATCGACAACGACGTCCGTATCCTCGAGGGCATGCGGCTGCTGCTCGAAGGCTGGGGCTGCAATGTCGCCACGGTCACCGGTTCGGGGGATCTGGACAAGGCCGCGATCGACCGTACGGACATCGTGCTTGCCGACTACCATCTCGACCGCGAAACCGGTCTCGACATCATCATCAGGCTGCGCGCGACGCACGGCAACGACCTGCCGGCCGTGCTGGTGACGGCCGACCGCTCCAACGAGGTGCGAGCCGCCGCGGCAGGCCTCGACATCCCGATGATCAACAAACCGTTGAAACCGGCGGTCCTGCGTTCGATGATGGCCAGGTTCAGGCCGATGGTGCGGGCGGCGGAGTGACGTCGAAGCGCCCAGGCCCATCGCCTGTCTCAGCGAGAATGGTCGCGAGCACCAGGCGCCGGCCTTCAGCCCGCGGGGTGCAACGGGTCGCTGCCGATCTTGGACAGCAAAATCACCGCCTGGGTGCGGCTGTCGACGCCGAGCTTCTGCAATATCGCCGAGACATGTGCCTTGATGGTGGCTTCGGAGACGCCGAGCTCATAAGCGATCTGCTTGTTGAGCAGGCCTTCGGCCAGCATGCCGAGCACGCGTGTCTGCTGCGGGGTCAACGCCTGCAGCCGCTTGATCAGGTCCGATATTTCGGGATCGCGTTCGACGCCGAGGTCGACGCCGACAGGTGCCGCGATATCACCGGCAAGCACCGACTGCACGGCGCCGCGGATTTCTTCCATGCTGGCCGACTTGGAGATGAAACCGGAGGCGCCGAGATCGAGAGCGCGCCGGATGGTCGCTGGATCGTCATGCGCCGACACCACGACCAGCGGCACCGCCGGATGGATGCCGCGCAGCGAGATCAGGCCGGAGAGGCCGCTAGCGCCAGGCATCGACAGGTCGAGCAGCACCAGATCGACATCTTCATTGGCCACGACCAGCGCCTTGGCGCTTTCGAAATCGCCGGCCTCGTGAATGGCGCTGACATTGCCGATGCCGGCAAGCGCCTCACGCAGGGCTCCTCGAAACAGCGGGTGATCGTCGGCGATGACGAAAGAATAGCCTGACGGCAAATGTCCCTCCCCGAATCCCCGATTTACTGCTTTTTGCGGGATCAGTCGGACGATTATGAGGGGCCGCGCGCTGTTTTCAAGCGGCAAAGCCAGCGCGGCGCGTTTTCCCTCGTCTATAGCGCTCAGGTCTTCTGCGAGTTGAGCTGGGCGCCGCCGTCGCTGTCCTTGTCCATATCCTTGACGATGCCCATGAACCCTTTCAGGAAGCGCTCCATGTAGCTCATCGTCTTGTTGAAATCCTCTTCGCTCGGCAGTTTCGATTCGAGGCGGGCGGAGAGCGAATTCTCAAGCCTCGTGACGCGCTCGTCCATTGCCTTCATCGAGGTCTGCAAGCGATCGACTTCGTCCTGGTAGGCGGCGCGTTCATCGGCCGCCATCTTGCAGACGAGCTGGCCCGAACGCTCCTCGCAGATCGACATCGCGCCGGTTTGCGTATCCATGCGGATATAGCCGGTGGCCGACTTTTCCAGCCGGTAGCGGTCGGTTTCTTCAGAGTAAGCAGAGGCCGCGACCAGAGAAACGAGCGCGGCGGGGATCAAGATGTGCTGCAGACGCATGTTGTCCTCCATGGCCAAAGCCTGAAATATCGCATGTTTGCGCCGGAAATAGGGAAGACCGTTGGCGTGGCCTTCCCCGCGCGACTGGTTCGGATTATAGCGCAACCATGTCACAGATTATCTACAAGATAACCCCGCAAGCGCCTTGGCGCGAGGCCGAAGCCAATGGCCGCTTCACCGGAGCGCCGATCGACATCGTCGACGGCTTCATTCATTTTTCGACGGCAGAGCAGGCCGAGGAGACCGCGGCAAAGCATTTCTCCGGACAGACCGACCTTCTGCTGGTCGCCATCGATGGTGCCAGCCTGGGTGATGCGCTGAAATTCGAGGTCTCGCGCGGCGGCGCGCTGTTTCCGCACCTCCATGGCGTGCTCGACCTGAAGGCGGTGCTCTGGGTCAAGCCGCTGCCGCTTGGGGCCGACGGTACCCACCAGTTCCCCGCCCTGGAGGGGCAATGAGCGTGCTCGACCGGATCGGCCAGAAACTGCTGTTCACCTTCGATCCGGAAACCGCGCACGGCCTGTCCATCGCGGCACTGCGCTGCGGCCTGCCGGTCGGCGCGCGCATGACGCCCGATGCACGGCTGAAAGTCGACCTTTGCGGTCTCGATTTCCCTAATCCGCTCGGCATGGCGGCAGGCTATGACAAGAACGCCGAGGTGCCGGACGGGCTGCTCGGGTTGGGCTTCGGCTTCGCCGAGGTCGGCACCATCACGCCGCTGCCGCAATCCGGCAACCCGAAGCCGCGCATATTCCGGCTGACATTGGATGAAGCCGTCATCAACCGGCTGGGCTTCAACAATGAAGGCCATGCGGCGGCCGAAAAACGCCTTGCGGCGCGCAAGGGGCGCGGCGGCATCGTCGGTGTCAACATCGGCGCGAACAAGGACAGCACGGACCGCGTCAGCGACTATGAGCGAGGCGTCGCCCGCTTCGCGCCCCATGCCAGCTATCTCACCGTCAACATTTCCTCGCCCAATACGCCGGGCCTGCGCACCATGCAGGCACGCGAACAGCTTGGTGAACTCCTGTCGCGCGTCATGGCCGCGCGCGCCGCGGCATTGGCGCAGCCACCGGTTTTCCTCAAGATCGCGCCGGACCTGGTCGAGGCCGAGCTGGAGGATATCGCCGCCGAAGTCATGGAAAAGCGGATCGACGGCGTCATCGTTTCCAACACCACGATTTCACGGCCGGCGCTGCGCAGCGGCAATGCCGCGCGGGAGACCGGCGGGCTTTCGGGAAAGCCGCTGTTCGAGCGTTCGACCATCGTGCTGGCCAGAATGCGCAAGCTGCTCGGGCCGGACATGGCCATCATCGGTGTCGGTGGCGTCAACTCAGCCGAAACCGCACTGGAAAAGATCCGCGCCGGCGCCGATCTCGTCCAGCTCTACACCGGCATGATCTATGCCGGACCGGCGCTGCCAGGCCGGATCGTCGCCGGGATGGCACGCTTTGCTGAAACAGAGAACCTCAGGTCGATGCGCGAATTGCGCGACAGTCACCTTGACCGATGGGCGTCGAAGCCGCTCAGTTGAACGCGGTTTGCATCCGCAGCCGCAAGATCGTCAGTAGGCTCAATCCCCGCACCAGCAGGAAAACGTGCAAAGCGGCCCACAGGCCGTGATTGCCGAAGGCGGGCGCCAGCGTGATCAGTGCGGCGGCAAAGACGAGGAACGACAAGAGCATCATGTTGCGCATGTCGCGTGACCATGTCGCGCCGATGAAAACGCCATCCATCTGGAACGCCAGCACGCCGCTCAGCGCGGTGAACGCCGCCCAGGGCAGGTAGGTATCAGCTACGGCGCGGACCTCTTGCGATGTCGTGACGACGGCGACCAGATTGGCGCCCGCCAGCAACAGCACCAATGTCGCGCCACCGGCCAAGCCGAAGCCCCAGAACAGGGTCAGGCGGACCGCCTGCCGGAAGGGTTGCGACGCACGTGCGCCGATGGCGCGGCCGGCGAGTTGTTCGGCGGCGGTGGCGAAACCGTCGAGGAAATAGCCGGCGACGAGAAAGAAGTTCATCAGCACCGCATTGGCGGCGAGCGTCACCGTGCCGAACTGCGCGCCCTGGCGGGCGAACAGCGCGAAGGCGGCAAGCAGTGAGAACGAACGGATCATGATGTCGCGGTTGAGCGACAGCATCCGCAGGAAGGCGCCCATGTCGAGCAAGCGGTGGCGAGGCAAGGGCGGACTGGACCGGAACCGGCGCACCACGATCGCGAGACCAAGCAGCATGGCGAGGAATTCGCCGGTGACGGTTGCCCAGGCGACGCCGGAAACGCCCCAGCCAAGTTCAAGGCCGAGCAGGAAGCAGAGCGCGATGTTGATGCCGTTGAGCACCAGTTGCAGGACAAGCCCGAGCCCGCCCTCGCCGCGCCCCAGCACATAACCGAGGACTGCGTAGTTGATCAGCGAGAACGGGGCGGCGAGCAGCCTGATCCTGACATAGACGCCCATCGCCTCGCTGACGCGTGGTCCGGCGTCCATGAACCACTGGCCGCCAACGGCGATGAGCGGCGAAAGCGCTGCCAGCACGACGCCGGCAACGACCGCGATCAGCACGGCGCGCCAGAACACCGCCTGTTCCTCGAGAGCGTCTCCACGCCCGAAAGCCTGAGCGACGAGGCCGGTGGTGCCCGAACGCAGAAAATTGAAAGTGGTGAAGACGACGTCGAAAGCCAGCGCGCCGGCCGCCAGGCCGCCAAGCAAGGCGGCATCCCCGAACTGGCCGACCACAGCCGTATCTACGAGGCCAAGCAGCGGCGTCGTCAGATAGGCGAGCGTCATCGGCACGGCGATGGCAAGCACCGAGCGGTTGGTGACGGAAAAGGCCCTGGCGTCGGTCGGGATGGCACCCTTGTCCAAGGATTGCTGCCTTGCTGATTGCGGCTTGATCGGGGAACCGATGTGCCCCATTTTCCGGCCACCGCGCAATCGCTCTTCCGCGACGGCCAACCGAAATCCCGCTCTGGCGCGAGCCGCCGGACCAGTCTCATGCCCCTGCAGATCGTCCATCATCCCGACTACGACGCCGGCTTCGCGACCAACCATCGCTTTCCGATGAGCAAATATCCCCTGCTGATGGAGGCCTTGCGAGCACGCGGCCTGGCCGAACCCAATGCGCTCAACATAGCCGAACGCGCGCCGGCATCATGGCTGAAGCTCGCCCATGCGGCCGCCTATGTCGACCAGGTCCTCTCCTGCTCCGTGCCGGAAAAAATCGAGCGAGAGATCGGCTTCCCGGTCGGCCCGCGCGTCTCGCTGCGCGCACAGCTTGCCACCGGCGGCACGGTGGCGGCGGCGCGGCTTGCCTTGCGCCATGGCATCGCCTGCAACGCCGCCGGCGGCAGCCATCATGCGCGGCGCGCGCAAGGCGCCGGCTTCTGCACCTTCAACGACGTCGCCGTCGCCTCGCTGGTTCTGCTTGAAGAGGGCGCCGCACAGAACGTCCTGGTGGCCGACCTCGACGTGCATCAGGGCGACGGCACGGCGGACGTTCTGAGCGATGAGCCGCGCGCCTTCACCTTTTCCATGCATGGCGAGCGCAATTACCCCGTGCGCAAGATCGCCTCGGACCTCGATGTCGCGCTGCCCGACGGCACGGGCGACGACGCCTATATCGAAAGGCTGGCCGCCGTCTTGCCGGAGCTGTCGGCCAGGGCGCATTGGGACATCGTCTTCTACAATGCCGGCGTCGACGTCCATGCCGGGGATCGGCTCGGCAGGCTGGCGCTTTCCGACAGCGGCTTGCGCGCCCGCGACGAAATGGTCATCGGCCATTTTCGGGCGCTTGGCATTCCTGTCTGCGGTGTCATCGGCGGCGGATATTCCACCGATGTGCCCGCACTTGCCCAGCGTCACGCCATCCTGTTCGAGGTGGCGTCGGGCTATGCCTGAAAGTCACTTCCGGTAGTTGGCGATCCTGAGCAGGATGAAAGCCGGCACCACGATCGCGGCGCCAAGCAGGATGTAGCCGAGGAAGCGGTCGATGGCGTGGAAGCCGAGATTCCAGAGATCGATGAAGAATTTCTGGATGCCGTAAAACACATCCATCGGCGACCAGCCGAAGGCGTTCATGACCAGGCCGACGAGAAAGGATACCACCAGCAGCTTCAGGACAACCCTGAGCGGCGAGTCGCCGAGAAAGCGCGTCAGTGCGGACAAGGCCGTCTCCCGATTGAGATGCCCGGACTCATGGGCACGGCCCAGAGATACGTGCTTGGCGGCCATCCATCAAGCCAGCGCGCGCCAAGGAGCGTTGCTAGCTTCCGACTGCCACTGAAAGCCCGCAACGCTCAAGCATCTGCGCCAGAGGCGACCCCTGTGGAACGGCGCGGTCCATCATCCAATGGCGGAGCGTATGGTCGAACAGATGAATGCACAGAGTGCGCGTCGTGCCGATATCCGAAAGCGAAAGGTCCGGATCGAGCAACATTGCGACCTGATGGTGACTGAGCGGATAGAAGACGTCGATGGGCACCGCGTGACCGATGTCGCCGGCCCTGCTGGCGAAATAGGTGAGCGCCTCAGGGCCTAGCCGGCCCCAACTGTAATTGGAAATGTGGATTGGCAGGCCGATGAATTTGCGCAACCTGTAGCGCATCAGCTTGGAGCGGTTGAGCCACGGCACGATGTAGTACGGATCTTCCGCGAATTTCAGCATCTCAAGCAGTGTCCGGCTGCCGGCGGGCAATTTCAGCACGGCGCCGTTAAGTTGGTCGCTCGACTGGTAGCCGAAGATATAGTCCTGTTTCGGGATGGGCTTGAGGCAAAACACGTCGCAATCGACGTACAGCCCGAGCCCTGCTTCCAGGATCTTCAAGCGGTAGAGATTGGAAAAGAGAGACGGACTTCCGTTCGACCTGTAGTGGACAATCCGGTCCTTTGCCATCAGGTTCGAGGCGTCGACGGTTTCGACACCTGGCGGAACATTGCGCGGGATGTCGTAACAATGAAGATGCACCCGGTGGCCCGCCAGCACGAAGGAACGCAGGCACGCGGCATGCAGGTCGTCCAGGGCTGCTCCGATCCAAACGGCATTGACGACAGGTTCGATGGCGCCATCCGGCGCTGCCTCCGGACGTTGCCTGTCCATGCCGGTCACTGGCCCTCGATGCTCCTGACCTCTGCAGTGAAATCGCTGATGATCCTGGCAGGCGACCGCAGTTCACGCATGGCTGCCCTGTATCCGGTCGCCCGTTCCTCGAGTCCCCGCATGGGCTGGCAGAGGTCCCTCAGGAGATCGACCCCATGGCCGCCATATGGGCGAAAATACCGCCCGGCCGCCGCATCCAGCGAACCTGCCGGCAACCCGACTGGCACGCAGCCGGCATAGGCACATTCAATATATTTCATCAGCTCGACATTGTAGCGTGTCCCGCAAAGGAAGAAGTGGGTGAATTGCGCCGCAAGACCGACATAGCGCGCATGGGTGATGTCATGACGCGGCGGCTTTCCATGTTCGGGATATCCCGGATGCTTCAGGTCGAAGATAAGCAGTCGCAGCCAAGGAAATCGCGAACGCCGGCGACGCAAGGCGTAGCGCACCGGGTATAAGGTTTTGGAATTGCTGCCCGACAGGAAGACCCTGCGGCGACGGATCGCCAAGGGGATCTCGACCTCCCGCGAGGAATCGTAGGGATAGGGCAAATGGACCACGCGAGAGACTTTCAGCATCTTTACGAATGCCAGGAATGGTCCCTCGGGATCATAGGTCGTGGCATAGTGAACGCCGGCATGGTCGCCGCAATCGAAGATGAACCTGACACAGGGGTTGGTTGTCTCCGGCATGTCCGAATCGCTGACCCGGAAAAAGAGCGTGGGCCTATCGCTTGCGGGGAGTGCCAGTTGCATTTTCAGCACCTCGACGTCGCCGGGCTCCAGGCGATTGTCGACGACGGCGATCTCGCAATCGCCCCGGCCCATCTGGCTGATTGGTCGGATTTCCCATGACAACGGGCTGGCGAAGGCCGGGCCCACGCCTGGGTAGATTGCCTTGTCATACGGATGCGTGTCCGAATGGAAATAGATGATCCGCAAAGCAGTTCCCCCGAATTGCCCTGGTACCAGCGAACTGAGGCCCCACTCTGAGGGCCGATTGCCGTCAGGTTTTGTAGGCTCCCGCGCGTCAGGCGGGCAACCGGGAAGCCTGTTCATCTCGAACAAGTGATCGAGTTTCCCGGCTCCCCGAGGTCCACAATTCTTAAAATGAGGAACGAATTCATTTTAATTTATTGAAAATAAAGCACAAAATCGTCGATTTCCAGTTTTGCGCAATGTGCGTGCAATTTTCACTTGCGAGATATCAGACGTCTTTCAGGTGACGGACCGCGCGGCGCTCTGCCCCCTACCACCGCCGGCGAAAGCCGGTCCCCAGAACCGGGCGACCATCCCTGAAAGACACTCATCGGAGCTGACCGCCTCAACGGTCAGGCTCCTCAGCAATTAACCAGCGTATCGGGTGCGGATACGCGTTTGTGTTGGAGTAATGCATTGTCCCCTCAAGCAAAGATCGTCCTGACGGCGAGTGCCCTCGCCCTGTGCTTTCTCGGGCCGGCGATGGCCGCCGACCTATCCCCCGCCTACAATGATCCTCCTGCCTTCCAGTGGAGCGGCGCCTATGTCGGCATCCATGGCGGCACAGCGTTCACCGGGATGCCGAACCCGTTCGCCGGCCGAAACGGCTTCAGCGGCGGCGTCCAGGCCGGCTACAACCAGCAGATGGGTCCGGCGGTGCTCGGCGCCGAGATCGAAGGTTCCTATCTGGGTGGCGCCGAACACGATGTCCGGGGCGGCAAGATCAAGGAAAAATGGCGCGGCGCGGCAAAGGCGAAGGCCGGCGTGAGCTTCGACCAGACGTTGCTGTTCGGAACCGGCGGCGTGGCCATGACCAGGTTCGACAAGGGCGACGGCGTGAGGAGCAGCGACGGATGGAAGGTCGGTTACCTCGTCGGTGCCGGCATCGAGCAGGGCTTCGCCGGCGGCCTCTCGGCCAAGGTCGAGTACGACTATGTCCGCACCCCCGGCGTGGAAACGACATCGGCCCTTGGCAGATCCAAGGAGACGATCGGCAGCCATGAGTTGAAAGCCGGCATCAACTACCGGTTCTAGAAGCAGCCGATGACCGACCTCGATCGCGCGATGGCCGCAACGGCATCGCGCGATCTTGTTGTTTGATGCATTGACGCCCGGACGCGGACGTCTGCTCGAGGCAAAGAGCATTCCGTGCTTGTCGCAATGTCGATGTAATCTTCGCAATCTAGGTCCCTTGCGTGAATTTTCACCATGGGAATCAGCAATGTCCACGCATCGCCCCGGCCAGCGGACGTCCAAGCTATTGCCCATTGCGACCGCGCTCGCATTGGCCGGGTGCGCGTCCGACATCATGAAGAACTATGTCGGACAACCGGTCGAATCGGTCGTTCTGGATTACGGGCCGCCAACGGCGATCGTCGACCTCGGCCAGGGAGAGCGCGCCTATCAGTGGCGCCAGGTCTCGACGTCAGCGGTTTCCGGGACATCCAGCGGCGAAGGTCGCCACACAAGACACGGAACCGTCTATGAAGAGACCGAAACGCGCGGCTATATCGAGCGTCAGGAATGCTTCTACACATTTTACGCCCGTGGTTCCGGCGGCCGCTGGTTCATCACCAATTTCCGCCGGCCGAAGCTGGAATGCGAATGAACCGCCGCACCGCAAATCCGGCGGCCGCGGGTGAAGGAGAACGCCAATGCGCGTCCTGCTGATCGAGGACGAACCGGAAATGGCCTCCGTCCTGAAGGCCGCTCTGGAGCGTCTGGACATCATCGTCGACCACGCCGCGACCTTGGCCGACGCAGAGGCGGTGGCTCGTCTGGGCCATCACGACGCCGTGGTGCTGGACCGTCGGCTGCCGGATGGCGACGGCCTCAGCCTGATCCCGCGCCTGCGCGCCTTGCATCTGGATGTGCCTGTCATCGCGCTGACGGCGATGAGCGGGTTGGACGACCGGGTTGCCGGGCTCGATGCCGGCGCCGACGACTACATGGTCAAGCCTTTCGCCACGGTGGAACTCGTCGCGCGGCTGCACGCCCTGCACCGCCGCTCGTTCACCTCGCGCGCCAACCAGACGATGGTCGGCCGCCTGACCTATGATTTCCGCCATCGCGAGGCGCTGATCGAGGATCAGGCGCTCGATTTGCCGCGACGTGAAAGGCTGGTGCTCGAAACGCTCATCCGCCGGCCGGGCCGGACCATCATGCGCGGCGCTCTCGAGGAGGCCGTCTACGCCCTGGACGACGAGATCGGCTCGAATGCGCCCGACGCGCATGTCTCGCGGCTGCGCCGCAAGCTCGACGATGTCGCCGCCGGCATCGAGATCCGAGCGATCCGCAATCTTGGCTATCTCCTGCGGGCAGCCTCGTGAAGAAAGTGCGCACGCGCTCGCTGCAATGGATCCTGGTCCGCCGGCTGATCCTGCTGCAGGCGGCGACGCTGCTCCTCTTCATCGTGCTGTGCGCGGCGGCCCTTTGGATCGCCAATCCGAGCCTGCTTATCGACAACGAGGCTGCCGTGGCGGCCGTCAAGGATGCCGTCGGCCGGGACAAGGACGGCAGGCTGATTGTCCGTGAAACGGAAGACCTCGCCGCGTTTCGCCAGAGCTTCCCCAATGTCTGGTACATCGTTCGCGACGATAGCGGGCAAAGCGTCCGTTCGGGCACGATACCGGATGTCTACACCAGGGACTTCGGTGGCCTGCTCGGCGAAGCAGACCACGCCACTATCGGATTCTCCGACAAGGACATGCGGCCGGAAGCCTATATGGAAAACGCCTCGACCAAAGCCGGCGCAGTCCAGATCATCGCCGCGACACAGTCGTCGCGCCAGGAGACCGACGGGCTCGAGATCAACATTTCGGCCACGGTGGAGGTCGCCCGTTATCCGGACGGCAGCAGGAACTGGGAGCGCGCGCTGCCGGCGCTTGCGCTCGTCATCGCGGTCCTGCTGCTGCCCATCGTCCTGGTCATGGGCGCCACCACGCTGGTGACGACGCCGGCCGTGGTCCGCCGCTCCTTCGCCGGCCTTGTCGAAACCGTCCGCCAGGCTGCCCGCATCGATATCGGTACCCGCGCGATGCAGTTGCCGGTCAAACACGTGCCGCAGGAGATCGCGCCGCTGGTGCATGCCTTCAACGAGGCTTTGGCCCGCCTCGCGCAGGGATACGACCGGCACAACCGTTTCCTCACCGACGCGGCCCACGAATTGCGAACGCCGATCGCCATCCTGCGCACACGCGCCGAGTTGCTGCGGCAGGAGCCGCAAAGTGTGCGGCTGCTGCATGATATCGAGCGCCTGTCGCACCTCGCACAGCAACTGCTCGACCATCAATTGCTCGACCGTCCATCCGACCAGCGCGAGATCGTCGATCTCGACGATCTGGTCAGCCGGGTGGCGGCCGACTTCGCGCCGCTCGCCATAGAAGCCGGCTACGACCTTGCCTTCGAGCCTTCGCCCGACAAGACACGCGTCGAGGTCAACGTGTTGCAGATCGAGCGAGCGCTCGCCAACCTCGTGCGCAACGCCATCGAGCATGGCGGCGGCGGCGGTACCATCACGATTGCGATCGACAGGACGGGTGGCATCGAAGTGCGAGACGAAGGCCCGGGCATTCCCGTGGAAGAGTGCGAGAATGTCTTCGAGCCGTTCTATCGCCTGCAGCCGCAGTCGCGCGGGGCGGGGTTGGGGCTGAACCTCGCTCGACAGATCGCATTGCTGCACGAGGGAACGATCCGGATCCTGTCGGGCTCATGGCGCGGCGCCCGCATCCGCATGGAACTGCCGATTCGTTCGTGACGCGGGCCGTTTACGCCGCCAAACGCATGGCGGCCGGGCCAGCCAGTGGCCGCGCCGATCCCTGACTTATCTGTTTTCTAACCAATTGCCGCTATTGCCATGTCCAAAGCGGGAGCCAGGCTTTGGTGGGAACGGGAAAAATCGGCACGCACCGGGCACCCATGTTGTCGGTCGTCGTGCCTTGCTACAATGAACGCGACGGCGTGGCGGAGCTTCATCGACGCGTCAGCGCGGTATGCCTCGAGCAAAGCCTCCCCTACGAGGTCGTGCTCGTCATCGACGGGGCAACCGACGGCACCCGCGAGGCCATTTTCGAACTGGCCGAAAAGGACGACCATGTGGTCGCTATCGATCTTGCACGCAATTACGGCCACCAGATCGCCTTGAGCGCCGGGCTGGAATTCTGTCGCGGCCAGCGCATTCTCATTCTCGACGCCGATCTCCAGGATCCGCCCGAACTGCTGGGTGGGATGATGGCGAAGATGGACGAAGGCTTCGACGTCGTCTACGGCCAAAGGGTGAAACGCGACGGCGAGAGCTGGTTCAAGCTGGCCTCCGCCTCGATGTTCTACCGTCTGCTCGGCAGGATGGTCGATGTCGAGATCGCGCCGGACTCCGGAGATTTCCGGTTGATGAGCCGCCGTGCGCTGGACCATCTGATCGCAATGCCCGAACGCTACAGGTTCATTCGCGGCATGGTGAGCTGGATCGGGCTGAGGCAGGTCGCCTTCCCTTATGAACGGCACCGGCGCTTTGCAGGCACCACCCACTACCCGCTGAAGAGGATGGTTCTTCTGGCGATCGACGCTATGACCAGCTTTTCGATCGTGCCTTTGCGCTTTGCCTCGCTGCTGGGGATGATGTCCGGCCTGCTCGGCCTGCTCGTGCTTGGCTATACGCTGTTGGAATGGTCTGTCGGCAATGTTCTGCCCGGCTGGACGAGCCTTGCCGCGATCATGCTCATCCTAGGCAGCGTCCAGCTTCTGGTGCTGGGCATCTTCGGCGAGTATCTCGGCCGCATGTACATGGAGACGAAGCGGCGGCCGCTCTATTTCGTCAACGAGATCGTTTCGCGTGGCCAGTCGGCCAAGGACAGCGATCTCCCGGTCCATCGCCTGCAGGAGATGGCAAAGAGAGCCGCCCGTGCTTGAGGCCGAATTCGACCAGTTTGCGCGCGAGTACCAGGAGCAGCATGCCGCGAGCATAAGGCTTAGTGGCGAGACACCGGAGTTCTTCGCGAAATACAAGATCGACGACGTCGCTGCGACACTGGGACGGGCCGGCGTGAAACCCAGGCGCATACTCGACTTCGGCGCCGGCGTCGGCAATTCGCTCGGCTACATGCGCGCAGCGTTTCCCGACAGCGAGATCGTCCTGCTCGATCCTTCGCGGGAATCGCTCGACATCGCCAGCAAGCGCTTCCCCGATCAGGCCGCGTTCACGCATTTCGACGGCCAGACAATCCCCTTCGCCGACCATAGCTTCGACCTTGCCTTCGCGGCCTGCGTCTTCCATCACATCCCCGAGAATCTCCAGATCGGATTGTTCGCCGAGATCGGCAGGGTGCTGGCCGATGGCGGCAGTTTCTTTGTCTTCGAGCACAATCCGTGGAATCCACTGACCACCCACGCGGTAAGGAATTGCGCCTTCGACGAGAACGCGGTCCTGATAAGCTCGCCTGAGATGCGCAGGCGAATGGCCGCGGCGGGTCTTTCCGGCACTCGGATCGTCTATCGGATTTTCTTTCCCAGACCGCTTGCAAGGCTGCGGCCGTTCGAGCGTTTCCTGACCAAGATACCTGTTGGAGCCCAATATTTTGCGCATGTGGTCAAGCCGCTCGTTTGACTGTCCAAGGATGCTGCTATCTGGCGCCGTCGGCCTGTTTAACACGACGTTCGGCGGCGGCGCGGATGCCCCCCGATCGGTCGACAAGAATAGAGGCGAAATGGCCTGGAGCGCGACATGAACCAGGCTGAGGCAATCGTTCCGACCACGTCGCGGCTTGGGGATGCACAGCGCATCAGGCTGATATTCTGCCTCTTCGCGGCCTCCATTACAGCTGCTGCATTGGCACCATCCGCAGGCTCGGTCCTCAAGGATCCCGACAGTTGGTGGCAAGTGAAAGTCGGGCTGGATTTCCTGGTAAACCGGGCATTTCCAACGGTCGATTCCTATTCCTACACTTTTGCCGGGCATCCGTGGATCGCGAAGGAATGGCTGGGGCAGGTCTTTCTGGGCCTTGCCTACCGTACCGCCGGCTGGAATGGTGTCGCCACGCTGATCATTGCGGCGATAGGGCTGACAGTCTTCGTGACGGCATGGTTCCTCAGCGCGTCGCTGAAGCCGATAGTGGCGGTAGCGCTGACATTCACCCTGGCCTTTCTGATCGCACCTATCTATACGGCGCGCCCCCATGTCTTCACCCTGCCGATCATTGTCATCTGGACGGCGGTGTTGTTTCGTGCGTCGGCAGAGGAGCGGGCTCCGCCGTGGTGGCTGCTCGCGCTGGTTGTGCTCTGGGCCAACCTGCACGCTACCTTCACTTTGAGCTTCGTCATCGCCGCCTTCGCCGGTCTCGATCTCCTGACGCGCACCGGCCTGTCGAAACCCGCTCTTTTGGCGAAGTGGGTGGCGTTTGGCTTGCTCTGTCCGCTGGTCTGCCTGATCCATCCCTATGGTGTGCAAGCCATCCTGGCCACCTTCACCGTCGCCCATGGCAATGAAGCGGTGCCGCTGATCGTCGAGTGGCGGCCGTTCAATGCCCAGGAACAGGCTCCCCAGGAAGCCGCGATACTGGTGGCGTTTTTCGGGCTTCTGACGTCAAGGCTGCGGATCGGCTGGGCCAAGGCGTTGTTCATCGTCTTCACCTTGCATGTCTACCTGTCGCATCTGCGCTTCGTCTATCTGTTTTTCCTGCTTGTTCCCCTGGTGGTGGCGGTCGAAGTCGCGCGCCAGTATCCCGCCCTGTCGGCAAGCGCCTGGCTGAGCGAAAAGCGTGATGGGCTGGAAAAATTCTTCGCCGGCCAATTCCATCTGCTCTGCGGCGCGACGTCGGTGTTGCTGGTCGGCGCGATCCTTACGCTCAATAACGCCTACCAGGTCGCGCCGAGCCCGACCACATCCGCCGGCGGTGCCCTTGCATTCGCCAGCGATCACCGCCTGTCCGGCAATGTGCTGAATTCCTACAATTTCGGCGGCACGCTGATTTTCCACGACATCAAGACCTATATCGATGGCAGGACGGACCAACTGTTCCTGGGCGGGTTCACGAAAACGGATGAGGCGACAGGGCAAACCGGCGGAAAGCCGCTGCTCGAGGCCCAGTTGAAGAAATACGCCATCGGCTGGGCGCTCCTTACTGCCGATGACACCCGCATCCCCTTCTTCAATGAGCTGGGCTGGAAGCGAGCCTATGCCGACGATTATTCCGTGATCTACCTACCCAACAGCTGATTCACCCGATCCCGCAAAACCGGCGTCGCCGGCGTTCGAAGGCCTGGCATTCACCTTGACAGGGATGTTGCAGTGCAGCAAAATTATGCTGCAGAGCACGGTCCGTGAGACCTATGAGCCAAGGTTTTTCGCACAATGGGGATCGCCGTATGAAGAGCATGTCAAGCGCCGTCGCACGGCCTTCGCAGGCCACGGCAAACGAACCGGTCAAATGAACTACAGGCGCGACATCGATGGCCTGCGGGCCGTTGCGGTGCTGCCAGTGGTGCTTTTCCATTTCGGCGTGTCCGCCATTCCCGGGGGCTTCACCGGCGTCGATATTTTCTTTGTGATATCGGGCTATCTGATCAGCGGCAGCCTGCTGGATGATCTCGAGCGCGGCCAGTTCTCGATCGGACGTTTCTACTGGCGTCGCGCAAAGCGCATCCTGCCGGCGCTGACCTTCGTCATCCTGCTTGCAAGCATTGCGGCCTGGTTCATCCTGCTGCCATCGGACCTGCACGAATTCAGCCTCAGCGTGATCGCCGCCTCGACCTTCTGGTCGAACATCTATTTCTGGAAGACGACGAACTATTTTTCGATCGACGCCGAATTGCGGCCGCTGCTGCACACATGGTCGCTTTCGGTCGAGGAGCAGTATTACATCTTCGCGCCGATCCTTATGTATCTGATCTACCGGTATGCCTCGAAGCGCTGGCTGGTGGTACTTCTGCCGATCGCCATCGGCAGTTTTGCCCTGGCGGTCATGGCGACCACGCTGGCGCCGACGGCCGGCTTCTACCTCTTGCCGACACGCATCTGGGAACTGGCGCTGGGCGCCATGCTGATGCTGAAAAGGCCACCGCCGCTCGCCAGCCGGGCGGCAACGGAACTGGTCGGCCTGGCCGGCTTTGCCCTGCTCGCATTCGGCTTCCTGACGATTTCGGAGAGCGATCCATTTCCCGGCTACAATGCCCTGTTTCCCTGCATCGGAACCGCCTTGCTCATTTACGCAGGGCAGAATCACGCGGACCGGCCCGTGCCTGTCGCCACGCGTGTGCTTCAATTCGCTCCGATGGTCTGGGTGGGGCTCATCTCCTATTCGCTCTACCTTGTTCACTGGCCGATCAATTCCTTCGTCCATTACCTCTCGCTGAAAGCGATCTCGGTGCCGACGATCGTCGCGATGACGGCGGCCAGCTTCGCCCTGGCGACCTTCTCGTGGAAATATGTCGAGCAGCCTTTCCGACAGAAGCGGGCCTTCACCGCGCCCCTGCCGATCTTCGCCTTTTCGGCGACGGCGATCGCCCTGCTGTGCGTCGGCGGTCTGGCCGGTGCGGTCGGCAACGGGTTCCCGCAGCGGTTTCCCGATTTCTCGACGCAACGGATCCTGGTGGGCGACTGGCGCAACGGTGTCTGCTTCAACGAAGGCGAGAGCCGGATCGAGAACTGGAATCTAGCCGCCTGCACGCGCACGCATGGCTTTGCCACCAATGTGCTGCTGTGGGGCGATTCCTTCGCGGCTCACTACGTTTCGGGCCTGGAGGCCAACGCGCAGAAAATCCAGGCCAACGTCATCCAATATACCTATGCCGGCTGCCCTCCCAACCTGTCCTACTTTTCCTATGCCAGGCCGAACTGCACCCGCTTCAACGAACGGGCGCTGTCGATCATCCGCGATGCCAACATCCAGGCGGTGATCCTGAGCGGTCGGTGGACGGACTACCAGGCCAGGGGCTTCGACGGACTGCAGACGACGATCGACCGGCTGCGCGACATGGGTGTCAAGGTCTATGTCATCGGCCAGTCTCCGGAGTTCATCGCCGACGTCCAGAAGATCGCTTTCTTTGCAAAACACGAGGGCGCCGCAAACACATCCTGGCCGATGGCCATGGATCCCGACATCAACAAGCAGGTACAACTCTTCGCCAAGGGCGCGACCTTCGTCGATCCGCTCACCTATCTGTGCGACGCCGCCGGCTGTTCCTACGCGGATGCCGCCAGCAAGCAGTTTCTCTATTTCGACTATGGCCATTTTTCTTCCGCCGGCGCGACGCTGGCCATCTCGAAATACTGGCCGAGCTTCGCCGCAGGCGGCGAAGTCGCAAAGGCCAGGGAACAGGCGCCGACCGTCACCGGTGAGCTGGCGAAGCCCGCATTGTGAGACCGGTTTGCGATTGCCCGAAGCCATGCCGTCATGATAACGAGGCTGCAGCGCGGGTATGATGTAATGGTAGCCTGTCAGCTTCCCAAGCTGAACGCGCGGGTTCGATTCCCGCTACCCGCTCCAGCCTGAGGCCGAAAAGTCTGTTGGCCTACACTGGAACCTGCCCGGCTGTCGGGAATGCCTAGGCCTGGGCAGTTCGCATCTGCTTCTTGAGCAGGAACCGGGCGAGGTTGTTGATATTCCGCGGCGCCACCTTCTTGGGCAGATGCGCCAGCAGACCTTCCGATTTGACGTCGTTGCGGAACCGCTCCGCCCAGTCTTCGGTGAGGCTGTCCCGCTGCAGGCGCAAATTCGTCTCGAACTCTCCGTCCGGCATTTCCATCGACAACTGCCGGGCCACCGACGCGACGTACGGACGAGGATTGTCCAACAGATCCTCGTAATAAAAGTGATCGTAGTGCAGATCGGCCAGTCGCAGGTAAGCTTCCCAGAAGGCATAGCTTTGCTCGATCAGGAAATAGGCCTGACAGATGCCGGCAAAGTCGTATTGCGGAACCAGATCCGCGCCGTCCATCGTGCTTCTCCAATGGCCTGACGCCTTTGCCCGACAATAGGAAATCGCTTGGCGAAGACGGTCCCGCCGCTCCAGCAGGACCAAACCCATGGCATGGCGCCGACCACATTCCGCCAGGAAGTCGACTCCATATTTGGCCTGCGACCAGTGAAGGTGCCGGGGAAACAGCTTCACGGCGAACGCGCCGTTTGCGGTCCCGCCGTGGTCGATCACGGCGGACAGCAGATCATCGAAGGATTTCGGCTTGCACCCCAGATTGGTCGTGTCGAGCCACTCGGCCGACTTGCCGAACAACCCCGTGCTGTTTGTGAGGCTGCCAAGCCATTCAGAACCGCTGCGGGCTTCGGTCAGTATCGCCACGCCCTTCATGTGTGCCGATAGTCCGCAGCCCGAGCGATGTCGATTGCAGAATGCCGTTCTTCTTGATGGTCCCCCGGCATGGTCAAAGCTCCACTTAAACAGCGCCTCAACGGACAAAGGCTTATATGTTCCGTCGATTCGATCTTAGGATAAGCTAAAATGCGGCCCCAAACACGTTACAGTTGGTTAATCAACGCCACGCCTTGGGCTCGAAGAGCCTGAACATGTGCGCAAAGGCCGGCCACGCAGCGGATGGCCGGTCCTTGCCTCAGCCAGAAGCGGTTACAGCCAGGCCCCAGCCCATACACGCTCGCGCCAGCAGCGGACATGGCGGCGACCGTGGCGCCAGTAGCGGCGGCAAACCCTGCGCCAGACGCGGCGGCGACCGTGGCGACGACGCCAGTGGCCATAGTGGCCACGATGATGCCAGCGATGCCCGTGGCGATGGGAGACCTGCTCCAGCTCTGCTCCGTCATCCCCTTCGAAGAGGGCCGGATCCGGCTTGTCAAGTTGATCGAGAATTCCGTTGCCCTGGGGAATACCGGCAACCGCGCGGCCGGGTCTGGCCACGCCCGCAAACACCACCGCCCCCGCAAGGCCAAGCATTCCAGTAAGAAACAACCGACGTTCCATAAAACCCTCCGAGTTGTTGACCATCGACACCTCGTTCCCTCGCCCGAAACAGGCTCCAGCGCGCATGCCGATCGGTTTGAACGCGCCGCGGCGGGTTCTCGTTCCATCACCCCACTTCGCGCAGGATGAAATCATGCAGCATCTTGGCCGCCGGCGACAGGACGCGATTCCTGACCGTGATCAGGCTGTAGGGTCTCACCTCGATGTCGAATTCGGTCTGGACGACATCGATTGCGCCGGCAAGGCCGTCCGGGTTCTGGATGAACTTCGCCACCTGCACCGAGACCGGCGCTATGGCATCGGATTGCGCGACCATGACCAGCGTGAGCAGCAGTGAGCTGGTATTCAGGATCCGGTCCGGCAGCGCGATGTTGCGGTTCAGGAAGTTGCTCTCCATCGCCTGGCGCAAGGGCGAACCGCCCGACTGGAAGACCCAGTCAAAGGCAGCGGTGTCTTCCAGCCGCACCACATTACCCCTCGCGAGCGGGTGGCCGCGGCGCACGATCAGGCAGGCCTTCTCGACGCCGATCACACGGGATTCGAACAGCCGCGGATTGAGGTCGTCGGGAATGCGGGCGATGATGAAGTCGTGGCGCGAGGCGATCAGCTCGCGGGCGAGCACATTGGAGGTTTCGACCTGCATGGTGATCTCGATGCGCGGGTAGATGCGGCGGATCTCGCGAATCGCCGGCACGGCCAGTTCGATCGCCGGCGCGGTCACGGCGCCGAGGAACACCGAGCCGCCCTTGCCGGCCTTGAGCTCGGCAATCTCGCGGTCGGCTTCGCGCATCTCGAGCAGGATCGAGCGGGCCCGCCTGGCAAGCGCCTGGCCATAGGGGGTGAGGGTCACGCCGCGCGGCAGCCGTTCGCACAGCTTCACGTCGAGCACCGCCTCCATCTCGGCGATCATGCGCGAGGCGGCCGGCTGGGAGATGTTCATGACCTGGGCAGCGGCGCTCACCCGTCCGTGATCGTCGAGGGCGGCGATCATGCGCATGTGGCGCAAGCTCAAGCCACTGCGCAGGAGTATCTCCCCGTCTGCCGGGAGCTTCTCATAACTTACTGGAATCGCATCGGGATCGCGCAATGCCGCCATGATCTTCCAGCCTTTCCGCCGGTCCTTTCCGCATGCTAGATCATACCGGTTTCGGTATAGCAACCACCAAAGATCGCATTTGACAGTTATGGCAAAGGGACCCACCCTTCGCGCGTTCCGAGGTGCAAGGGTCGGTAACGACAAAAATCGTATCGATTGAAACTGCGTCGCGGAGCCGATTGGGAGGATACCGGAGATCGATAAAGCCGACAGCGGCGCGTTTGCGCTCCTGTCTGGCTGCGCGGCCCGCGAAGCCCCGAGGTGTCGCGTCCATCAACCAGGGAGAGTAATGTGAAGATCATCAAGACGCTGGCCGCCGTCGCGGCCCTTGGCATCGCTGCCATGAGCTATCAGGCGCATGCGGCCGACAAGGGTCTTGTCGGCGTGCTAATGCCGACCAAGACCTCGCAGCGCTGGATCAATGACGGCGACGCCGTCAAATCCCAGCTCGAGGCTCTCGGCTACACCGTCGACCTGCAGTATGCGCAGGACGACATCCCCAACCAGCTCAGCCAGCTGGAAAACGAAATCACCAAGGGTCCGAAGGCGCTGATCATCGCCTCGATCGACGGCACCACTTTGTCGGATGCGCTGCAGAAGGCCGCTGACGCTGGCGTCGTCGTCGTCGCCTATGACCGCCTGATCAAGAAGACCGCCAATGTCGACTATTACACCACCTTCGACAATTTCGGCGTCGGCGTGATCCAGGCGAATTCCCTGGTCAAGGGCCTCAAGGAGCGCTTCCCGAACACCAAGCCGTGGAATGTCGAACTGTTCGGCGGCTCGCCAGACGACAACAATGCCTTCTTCTTCTACAATGGTGCGATTTCGGTCCTGCAGCCGTTGATCGACGACGGCTCGATCAAGATCAAGTCCGGCCAGATGGGCATGGACAAGGTCGGCACGCTGCGCTGGCTGGCGGCAACCGCCCAGGCCCGCATGGACAACCTGCTCTCGGCCAACTACTCGGACGGCAGCCGCGTCGATGGCGTTCTGTCGCCCTATGACGGCCTGTCGCGCGGTATCACCGCATCGCTGCGCGCAGTGGGCTACGGCACGGCCGCTCAGCCTTGGCCGATCGTGACCGGCCAGGACGCCGAGACCGCCTCGGTGAAGCTGATCATCTCGGGCGAGCAGTACTCGACCGTGTTCAAGGACACCCGCGAACTGGCCAAAGCCACTGTCGGTCTGGTCGACAAGGTGCTCTCGGGCGGCAAGCCCGAGGGCCTCGACACCAAGACCTACAACAACGACGTCAAGGTCGTTCCCTCGATCCTGTTGACGCCGCACGAAGTCGACAAGTCGAACTACCAGAAGCTGGTCGTCGACTCCGGCTACATCAAGGCCGAAGATCTGAAGTAATCTTGGCTATAAAGTCAGGGGTCCTGCGCGACGCAGGGCCCCTTTTCGTTCACAAGCGACCCCGGTATTGTTTCTGCCGGCCTAGAGCAATTCCAGGAAAAGTGCGTAGCGGTTTTCCGTCAGGAATTGCGTAAAAACAAGAAAGTCTAGGAGGAGCTTGCCCTGATGACCTCGACGATTTTGGAGATGCGCGACATCACCAAGACGTTCCCCGGCGTGAAGGCGCTGTCGAACGTCAACCTCAGCGTAGAGGAAGGCGAGATCCACGCCGTGGTCGGCGAGAACGGCGCCGGCAAGTCGACACTGATGAAAGTGCTGTCGGGCGTCTATCCCGCAGGCACCTATGACGGCCAGATCATTTTTCAGGGCCAGGAATGCCAGTTCAAAGGCATTCATGACAGCGAACACAAGGGCATCGTCATCATCCACCAGGAGCTTGCTCTGGTGCCGATGCTGTCGATCGCCGAAAACATTTTCCTCGGCAACGAACACGCCAGCTACGGCGTCATCGACTGGGACGCCAACGAGGCGCGCACTAGCGCCCTGTTGAAGAAAGTGGGCCTCAGGGAGGACCCCAAGACCCTGATCACCAATATCGGCGTCGGCAAGCAGCAACTGGTCGAGATCGCCAAGGCGCTGAGCAAGGAAGTCAAGCTGCTGATCCTCGACGAGCCGACCGCGTCGCTCAGCGAAAAGGACAGCCAGGCGCTGCTCGACCTGCTGCTCGAATTCAAGCGGCAAGGCATGACCTCGATCCTCATCTCGCACAAGCTCAACGAGGTGAACCGGGTCGCCGACAAGGTTACCGTCATCCGTGACGGGCGCACTATCGAGACGTTGGCCAAGCAGGACATTTCAGAGGACCGCATCATCACCTCGATGGTCGGCCGCTCGCTCGACGACCGCTATCCGCCGCGCGAGCCTGACATCGGCGACGTCGTGTTCGAGGTGAAGAACTGGTCGGTCTATCACCCGATCCATGCCGAGCGGCAGGTGATCAAGGGCATCAACATCAACGTGCGCAAGGGCGAGGTGGTGGGCATTGCCGGGCTGATGGGCGCCGGTCGCACCGAATTCGCCATGAGCCTATTCGGCCGCTCCTATGGCCGACGCATCACCGGCGAGGTGCTGCTTAAGGGCAAGCCGGTCGATGTCTCCTCGGTGAGCAAGGCGGTCCAACACGGCATCGCTTACGTGACCGAGGACCGCAAGACCTATGGTCTCAACCTTATCGACCATATCAAGCATAACATCACGCTGGCCAATCTCGGCGGCGTCTCGCGCCACAGCGTGATCGACGACATGCGCGAGCTCGCAGTTGCCAACGACTATCGCAAGAAGACCAATATCCGCGCCTCCAGCGTCTACCAGATGACCGGCAATCTTTCCGGCGGCAACCAGCAGAAGGTGGTGCTGTCGAAATGGCTGTTCGCCGATCCGGAAGTTCTGATCCTCGACGAGCCGACGCGCGGCATCGATGTCGGCGCCAAGTACGAGATCTACACGATCATCGCGCGCCTCGCCGCCGAGGGTAAGGCGATCGTGGTCATCTCGTCGGAAATGCCGGAATTGCTCGGCATCACCGACCGTATCTATGTCATGAACGAAGGGCGTATCGTGGGCGAAATGCCCGCAGCGGACGCGAGCCAGGAAAAAATAATGCGCGCCATCGTTCGGGGAGAAGGAAAAGCAGCATGAGCACCGAAAGCGCACCCGCCCCGCAAGGCAACGTCGCCGAAGAACAGCGTCCACGCATCGCCGTCTCGGCGCTGACGACGAACCTGCGCGAATACGGCCTGATTATTGCGCTGATCGTCATCATGCTGTTCTTCCAGTTCACCACATCGGGAACGCTGTTCAAGCCGGTCAACCTCAGCAACTTGGTACAGCAGAACTCGTTCATCATCGTGATGGCGCTGGGCATGCTGCTGGTCATCGTTTCCGGCTATATTGACCTCAGCGTCGGATCGGTCGCCGGCTTCATCGGCGCGCTGGCCGCGAACATGATGGTCATCTGGCAGCTCGGACCGCTCAGCAATCCGCTGGTGGTTTCGATCGTCTGCCTGATCGTGGGCGGCCTGATCGGCGCGGCGCAAGGCTATTGGATCGCCTATCACCGGATACCGAGCTTCATCGTCACGCTGGCGGGCATGCTGATCTTCCGCGGCATCTGCCAGGCGCTGCTGGGCGGCGGATCCTCGGTGGGGCCGCTTCCAGACGGCTTCAAGGCGCTGAGTTCCGGATTCATCCCGGATGTCATCGGTCCGCTGACGCTGATCCCGCCGACGGTGAACGCGGCCGGCAAGACCATCCTGGGAAGCGGCCTGACGTTGCACATGACGACGGTGGTGCTCGGCCTTATCGCCGTGCTGGCCTATGCCTATTTCGGGGTCAGGACGCGACGCAAGCGCGAACGCCACGGCTATGAGGCCGAGCCGTTCCCCTTGTTCGTCATCAAGACGCTGGTCGCCAGCGCGCTGGCGCTGTTCCTGGTCTATGAATTCGCCAGCTACAGGGGCCTGCCGGTGGTGCTGCTCGTCATGGGCGTGCTGATCTCGCTGTTCGTCTTCGTTACCAAGCGTATGACCATTGGCCGCCGCATCTACGCGATGGGCGGTAACCCCAAGGCCGCGCAATTGTCGGGCATCAACACCGAGCGGCTGACGCTTCTGGTGTTCATCAATATGGGCGTGTTGTCGGCGCTCGGCGGCCTGATCATCGCCGCGCGTCTCGGCCAGGCCGTGCCGGCCGCGGGCCTCGGCAGCGAACTCGACGTGATCGCGGCAGTCTTCATCGGCGGCGCCTCGGCCATGGGCGGCGTCGGCCAGGTGATCGGCGCGGTGGTCGGCGGCTTCATCATGGGCGTGATGAACAACGGCATGTCGATCATGGGCGTCAATGTCGACTGGCAGCAGGTGGTCAAGGGACTGGTGCTGCTCGGCGCCGTCATCTTCGACGTCTACAACAAAAACAAGGCTTGAGGCCGGGGGCGAGGACTAGGAGGCATACGGGTTCTAGATCGCGAAGCTGCCGGCAGCCCGTCGGCACCAAGAAGTCCGGGGAAGGACCAGGCTCGCGAACGCAATCCGGACGAAGCGTTTCAACCGTGGCGCGTTCCCGCGCCGCGCCGGCAAGGTTTTGCCCATTGGCAGCCGGATACAGATGAATGAGAGAGGACTGATCATGCTGATCTCGCAGATTCTCGACGACGCCGAGACGATCCGTGTCGTTGCCCGCAGCGGCGGGAAGACCCGGATCATCAACGGCGCGCGCAGCGTTTATTCGCTGGCGATGGAGGCCGCCCGCACCGGCGTTGGACTCGCCACCCTGATCGAGCGCAAGGGGCTTGGCGAGACGGTCGATCTCGACGCCGCCTACAAGAAGGGGCGGCTCTTGTCGCCGATCAATCACCCCGATCCGGCGCATCTGCATCTCACCGGCACCGGTCTGACGCATCTCGGCTCGGCGGCGACGCGCGATTCCATGCACAAGAAGCTCAGCACCGACGGAGAGGAACAGCTCACCGATTCCATGAAGATGTTCCGTATGGGGCTGGAAGGCGGCAAACCCGCGAAAGGCCAGATCGGCGTGCAGCCGGAATGGTTCTACAAGGGCAACGGCACCATGGCGGTCGCGCCTGGCGCGGCGCTTATTTCACCGGCCTTTGCCAAGGATGCCGGCGAGGAGCCCGAGGTTGCCGGGATCTATGTCATCGGCGACGACGGCGCGCCGTTCCGCGTCGGCTTCACGCTGTCGAACGAATTCTCCGACCATGTGACGGAGCGCGTGAACTATCTCTTCCTCGCCCACTCCAAGCTGCGCAATGCCTCCTTCGGGCCGGAGATCCTGATCGGCGACCTGCCTTCCGACATCCGGGGCACGTCGCGCATCATGCGCGACGGCAATACGCTGTGGGAAAAGCCGTTCCTGTCGGGCGAAGCGAACATGTCGCACACCATCGCCAATCTCGAACATCATCATTTCAAATATTCGGCGTTCCGCCAGCCGGGCGACGTGCATGTACATATGTTCGGCACCGCGACGCTATCTTTCGCCGACGGCATCAAGACCGAGGCCGGCGACGTCTTCGAGATCGAGGCCGGGGATTTCGGACTGCCGCTGCGCAATCCGCTGGAAATCGAAAAGCCGGTGAAGGTGGTGGTGAAGGCGCTGTGAAGCGCCAGACGTCAATACGTCATCGATGGTCCTATGACAGGCTTTGACATATGGTCTTAAGTTATTTGCCTGGCGCCGTACGAAGCCTTGGCTTCGCGCTCTTGCTCGCGCACGTGTCATCCGTCGCTTATGGAGCCGCGCAGTGCAGTCCCAAATCCTATGGCGAAGCACTCGGACTTATGAAGAACCGGCTTATGACGTCCGGTTACTCAAGCCCTCAGGTCGAATTTCTGATGCAAAACGCCGACCGGCGAATGTCCACGCTTAGCCGTGCGCAACTGAACGAGGCTGCCAAGCCATGCGGGATAGACTCAGCCCGAGCCCATGTCCTCGGCTGCCTGGACAAAATCCTGTTCCCCTTGCAAGGATCAAAGGCTTCGCTCGACGCTGCAAGGCAGACACGCATCTGGGGTAAAACGCAACTCGCACGGCGCGAACTGCTTTTCATCGGCAGCTTCAATGCATGTCTCGGCATTGCGAAAAAGCGCATGTTTCACGGCTAGTCAAAGTCGATCGAGCCTGGAGAGGTCAGCTAAAAGTTCTGCATGGCCTCATGGTGCCAGGATCAGCGCACGGCGCGAAAATGCTTGGATAGTTTCAGGCCTTGCGCCTGGTAGTTCGACCCGAGATCGGTTCCGTAGAGCGCTTGCGGCCGCTTCAGCATGTGCTCGTAGACCAGCCGGCCGACGATCTGGCCATGGTCGAGGATGAAGGGAACTTCGTGGCTGCGCACTTCGAGCACCGCCCGGCTGCCGGTGCCGCCGGCCGCCGAATGGCCGAAACCCGGATCGAAGAAGCCGGCATAGTGGACACGGAACTCGCCGACTAGCGGATCGAAGGGCGTCATCTCGGCTGCGTAGAGCGGCGGCACATGCACCGCCTCCTGGCTGACGAGGATGTAGAACTCGTCTGGATCGAGCACCAGTTCGCCGGCGCCGCTCTTGTGGATCGGCTCCCAGAAGTCGAGGACATCCTGGGTGGCACGCTTGTCGACATCGACCAGCCCGGTGTGATGCTTGCCGCGATAACCGACCAGCCCATCCTTGTCGCCGTTGAGGTCGATCGACAGGGCGATGCCGCCGCCGGAAATGTTCGGCGGTTCGGTGGCGACCAGCATCTCGGCGCGGTGCAGTTCATGCAGTTCGGCTTCCGATAGCAGCGCGTTGCCGGTGCGAAAACGGATTTGAGACAGGCGCGAACCGGTGCGCGCAATGATCGGGAAGGTGCGCGGGCTGACTTCGAGATAAAGCGGCCCATGATAGCCAGCGGCGATCTTGTCGAACTCGTGGCCCCGGTCGGTCATGACGCGGGTGAAGATGTCGAGGCGCCCGGTCGAACTCTTCGGATTGGCCGAGGCCGAAATGTCAGCCGGCAGGGCCAGACCTTCGAGCAGCGGCACAATGTAGACGCAGCCGGTTTCGAGAACCGCGCCTTCGGTCAGATTGATCTCGTGCAGTTGCAGCCGATCGAGCTTTTCCGAAACCTTGTGGTTGGGACCTGGCAGGAACGAGGCGCGCACGCGCCAGGCCTTTTCGCCCAATCTGAGGTCAAGGCTGGCAGGCTGTATCTGGTCGGCATCGAGCGCACGCGGCGACTTCAGCGCGCCGGACTGGAAGAGCGCCGAAATGTCCTGATCGGGAAGAATGCCTGTCTGCCGCAAAGTCTGGCTCCTGGGCCGTTGGTACAAACCTCTTAATGAAGCCGGCAATTGACGCAAGCGTGACGCGGGTCTAAAGGGTCGTTATCCCGTGGTGATTTGGCCGGTCGGCTTGCAGCCACGTTAAACAAGTCGCTAAAGGACCGTCGGGCCGCAAGGCCGTATGGACCGGTTGCGACTTTTCGCGGCCGGTTTTTTTGTGTCTGGAACAAAGCGATGAGCACCAAGAAGCGCAACTGGAAACCTCAGACGGCACTCGTGCATGGCGGAACCCTGCGTTCCGGCTTCGGCGAAACCTCCGAGGCGATGTACCTGACCCAGGGCTATGTCTACAAGACCGCCCAGGCGGCGGAAGCCCGCTTCAAGGGCGAAGAGCCCGGCTTCATCTATTCGCGTTACGCCAACCCGACAGTCGACATGTTCGAAAAGCGCATGTGCGCTCTCGAAGGCGCCGAGGACGCGCGCGCCACGGCGTCGGGCATGGCCGCGGTGACGGCGGCCCTTCTGTGCAGCGTCAAGGCCGGCGACCATATCGTGGCGGCGCGCGCGCTGTTCGGCTCCTGTCGCTGGGTGGTCGAGACGCTGGCGCCGCGCTATGGCATCGAGGCGACTTTGGTCGACGGTACCGATATCGCCAATTGGGAAAAAGCGGTCAGGCCGAACACCAAGCTGTTCTTCCTGGAAAGCCCGACCAATCCGACGCTGGAAGTCGTCGACATAGCAGCCGTCGCCTCGCTTGCCAATTCGATCGGCGCGCGGCTTGTCGTCGACAATGTCTTCGCCACGCCGCTGCAGCAGAAGCCCTTGCAGCTTGGTGCGCACATCGTCGTCTATTCGGCCACCAAGCACATCGACGGCCAGGGCCGCTGTCTGGGCGGTGTCATCCTGTCGGACAAGAAGTGGATCGACGAAAACCTGCACGACTATTTTCGCCACACCGGCCCCAGTCTGTCGCCGTTCAATGCCTGGACCTTGCTGAAGGGCCTGGAGACGCTGCCGCTGCGCGTACGTCAGCAGACGGAAAGCGCCGGCAGGATCGCCGACTTCCTCGCCGAGCAGCCGCAGATCGCCCGCGTCATCTATCCCGGCCGCGCCGACCACCCGCAAGCCGCCGTCGTCAAGAAGCAGATGTCGGGCGGCTCGACGCTGATCTGCCTCGACGTCAAGGGCGGCAAGCCGGCGGCCTTCGCCCTGCAGAACGCCCTCGACATCGTGCTGATCTCGAACAATCTCGGCGATGCCAAGAGCCTGATCACCCATCCGGCGACGACGACGCACAAGAACCTGAGCGACGAGGCCCGCGCCGAACTCGGCATCGGGCCAGGTACGCTCAGGCTATCGGTCGGCCTGGAGGACGCCGACGATCTGCTGGAAGACATTGCACAGGCGCTGAAGGCCGCCAAATAGGCTGTTTAGGGGCGTCGTCCGCAGCGATCAGGCGCGCGACGGCGTCTCTTCCAGTTCGGCGGCCTTGGTGCCGATGGTCATCGCGTTGCCGCGCCAGTCGACAGCGCCGCCAAGCCAGCCACGCGTCCACATCGCCGGCAGGATCAGGTCGCGCGCCATTATGGCCGCGATCATGCGCGACGACAGGTACCAGCCCTTGGACCAGGCCAGGGCACATTCCGGAAGGTAGAAGGCGGCCAACACGACGATGGCCGTGAGCGGCAGGCTGAAGCCGGCGCTTGCCGCCGCAACCAGCGCCAGGACCAGCGGCACCACCGCGCCGGTCAGGATCTCAGGCGCGAAGAACAGCGGGAAGGTGACGCGACGCAGGCGCGCCCAGCGGGCCTGGCGCGACCAGATCTCGCCAAGCGTACGCTGGCCGAGCGGCTGCTCGAAGGGCGCGGCAACGAGATTGACGCGCAGGCCGAGGCCGTTGACGAGCTTGGTCGCGGCGGCGTCCTCGGCGATCTCGGCGGCCAGCGCGCGGATGCCGCCATTGGCATCCAGCATCGACTTGTTCCACAGCATGCTCTTGCCTTGGGCAAAGCCAAGGCCGAGCGCCTCGCCGGCATACTGCCAGCGCGCCTGCAGCGTGTTGAGGAAGGCGCATTCGACCTCGGCCCAGAAGCCGTCCGGCCGCGAACCGATCGGTGTCGAGCAGACAAGGCCGGTGTCGGGCCGCCATGCCGCCATCATGTGCTCGACATAGTCCCTCGGCATCAGCACGTTGGAATCGGCAAGAATGACCCAGTTGTGGCGCGCCGCTTCCCAGCCCTTGACGCAATTGTTGAGCTTTGGATTGGCGCTGACACGGTCATCGCCGATCAGCAGCCGGGCTGGAACCTTTGGAAAGCGGCCAATGGCCGCGCGGATCAGCTTGACCACCGGATCGTCGGCATGGGCGACGCAGAAGATCAACTCATAGCGCGGCCAGTCGAGCGCAAAGGCGCGTTCCAGCGTCTCATGCGTGAACGGCTCGGCGCCACGCGAAGGGACCACGATCGACACCGGTTGCGACTTGCCGGCTGGCGGGGCGATCGTGGTGCGCCGTTTCAGCTGTGAGGCGGCGAGCAAAATACTGGCGGCGTTTGAAAGAATGAGTGCGGTCGAAAGCGAGGCGGCTATGAAGGTGAGTTCCATCGAGATCTGGTCACTCCGGAAAGGCGGCCCGCACGTGGCCGTTTTCAACAGTTCGACAGAGCGCCGAGTCGCCCGGTTCGTGCACACCACCATTGTCGTGTGTCACTTAAATGACATTCTTTGCCGGCACCTGCGGTTCAAGGTCAGGCGCGACAAGACGCGCACGTTGACCTGCTCGCCGGGAGCGTCGAAACTCGTCGGATTGTTTTGGAGCCGCTCATGTACCGCGCCGTGACGCGCAACATCGAAGTGCAGGTCAGGCCGTTCTATCTCGAGGACCGTTCGGATCCCTCGGAGAACCGCTATGTCTGGGGCTATCAGATAACGATCGACAACCAGTCGGACGAGTTCGTGCAGCTTCTGTCGCGCTATTGGCACATCACCGACGGCACTGGCCGTGTCGAGGAAGTGCGCGGCCCGGGCGTCGTCGGCGACCAGCCGGAACTCAATCCCGGCGACAGCTATCAGTACACGTCCGGTTGCCCGCTTTCGACACCGTCCGGGATCATGGTCGGACGCTACACGATGCGCAACAAGCGGGGTGAGACGTTCGACATCGCCATTCCCGCCTTCTCGCTCGATCTGCCGGGGACAAGGCGCACCGTGAACTGAGCGTCGGACGCAGCTATTCGCCGAAGTTAGCGCTGCCCCTCAACCGCCCTTCGGGCACCTTCTCCCCGTAGAACGGGGAGAAGGAAGGACCTTACTGAGCTGCAAACTCTGCCGGATCGAAGTCGTACTGGGTCGAGCAGAACTCGCAGGCGACGTGGATGCCGCCATCCTCGGTGCTGTCCTTGATCTCCTGTGCGGAGAAGCCCTCGAGAATGCCGCGGATCTTGTCCCTGGAGCAGGAGCACCGATCGGTGACGGGAACGCCGCCGAAGACGCGCACGCCATGCTCGTGGAACAAGCGATAGAGCAGCCGCTCGGCGCCGATGGTCGGGTCGATCAGTTCGGTCGGCTCGATGGTGCCGAGCAAGGCCAGCAACTCCTGCCAGGAATTGTCTGTGGGATCATGGATCTCCTCGCGCGGATCGCCATCGCCACCCGGCAGCTCCGGAATGCGCATGCGCTCGGGCGATTGCGGCAGGAACTGCGCCAGGATACCACCGGCGCGCCACTGCTCGCGCGCACCGCCGACACCGGGGGTCAGCAGCTTGGCGACCGAGAGCCTGATATCAGTCGGGATCTGTTCCGACTGGCGGAAATAGGTGCGCGCCGCGTCTTCCAGCGTTTCGCCGTCGAGTTGGACGATGCCCTGATAGCGCTGCGTATGGGCGCCCTGGTCGATGGTCAGCGCCAGCACGCCGCTGCCAAGCAGCATTTGCTGCGAGGTCTCTCCGGCCGCAATCAGGGCCTCCAGCCGGTCGGCGTCGAAACGCGCATAGGCGCGCAGCGCCGACGGCGTGGAAAAGTCCGCGACCAGCATGTCGACAGGCCCGTCGGTACGGGTCTGCAGGATGAACTTGCCTTCGAATTTGAGCGAGGTACCGAGCAGCACCGTCAGCACACAGGCTTCCGCCAGCAGGCGGGCGACCGGCTCGGGATAGTCGTGGCGGCCGAGGATGGCGTCGAGCATCGGCCCGAGCTGCACCGTGCGGCCACGCACGTCGAGCGGACCGACCTCGAAGGGAACGACGTGATCGTCGCCGGCGTAGCCGAACTCGCCGAGTTTGGGGTGATGTTCAGTCACTTGATGGCTTTCCAACATGACAAAGCTCCAGGGCGCGGCCATGCGGCCCTGGTGGGCACATGCGTCCAAACGCGCTTGATTTGCGTGATGCGGCGCAGATAGGCATCGCGCCCCCGCAGATCAAGCGCCCAGGCATTTCAGACGCCCACGCATTTCAGGCGCCCAGACACATCAAGCACCAAGGCACATCAAGCACCGAGGCACCAGGCAAGCACGGCCTTCTGGGCATGGAGCCGGTTCTCGGCCTCGTCGAACACCACCGAATGCGGCCCGTCGATGACCTCGTCGGTCACCTCCTCGCCACGATGGGCCGGCAGGCAATGCATGAACAGGGCGTCGGGCTTGGCCCTGGCCATCAGCGCCGCGTTCACCTGATAGGGAGAGAAGACATTGTGGCCGCGGGCACGGTGTTCCTGCCCCATCGACACCCAGCAGTCGGTGACGATGCAGTCGGCCTGATCGACGGCTTCCTCGGGCGAGCGGGTGAAATGCAGCTTTCCGCCATGCGCCTTGGACCAATCGATGTGCTTCTGGGCCGGTTCGCTGCCTTCGGGGACGGCGACGTTGAGATTGAAGCGGAACCGTGCCGAGGCCTCGAGCAGCGAGTGCAGCACATTGTTGCCGTCGCCGGTCCAGGCAATCGTCTTGCCGGCAACCGGCCCGCGATGCTCCTCGAAAGTCATGATGTCGGCCATCAGCTGGCAAGGGTGGGTGTCGTCGGTCAGCCCGTTGATCACCGGAACGGTGGCATTCTCGGTCAGCTCCAGCAAACGCTCGTGCGAGGTGGTGCGGATCATGATCGCGTCGACATAGCGCGACAGTACCTTGGCGGTGTCGGCGATGGTTTCGGAGCGGCCGAGCTGCATCTCGGTGCCGGTCAACATGATGGTCTCGCCGCCAAGCTGGCGCATGCCGACGTCGAAAGAAACGCGCGTGCGCGTCGACGGCTTGTCGAAGATCATCGCCAGCACCTTGCCTTCGAGCGGCCTGGTCCGCTCGCCGGCCTTGAGACGCGCCTTTCGCGTCACCGCGTCATCCAGCATGAAGCGCAAATCGCCTTCGGAAACGGTGGAAAGATCAGTGAAATGGCGAACTGACATCAGGAATGGTTCCGGATTACTTCGCGGCGGCGGCGGCAATGGCCTCCGACAGGCCCTTGGCGCCAGCACGGATGCGGTTGAGCGCTTCGTGGACCTCGGCATCGGTGACGGTGAGCGGTGGCAGCAGACGAATGACGTTGTCACCGGCCGGAACCGCCAGCAAATGCTGGTCGCGCAGCGCCATGTTCACCTTGCCGTTGGGCATCGCGCATTTGAGGCCAAGCATGAGCCCGGTGCCCCTGATGTCCTCGACAATTTCGGGGAACTCGTCGGCTATTGACGCAAGCCCCTGCTTCATCTGCAGCGCCTTGCGCTGGACATCCTCCAGGAAGCCGTCTTCCAGCACGACGTCGAGGACGGCGTTGCCGACCGCCATCGCCAGCGGATTGCCGCCGAATGTGGTCCCGTGCACGCCGGCGGTCATGCCGACGGCCGCCTCGTCGGTGGCAAGGCAGGCGCCCATCGGGAAGCCGCCGCCAATGCCCTTGGCGATTGCCATGATGTCGGGCGTCACGCCCGACCACTCATGCGCGAACAGCTTGCCGGTACGGCCAATGCCGCACTGGACCTCATCGTAGATCAGAAGCAGACCATGCTGCTCGCAGAGCTGCCGCAGCCGCTTCAACGACTGTGTCGGTACCGGGCGGATGCCGCCCTCGCCTTGCACCGGCTCGATCAGGATCGCGGCGGTCTCGGGCGTGATCGCCTTCTCAGCCGCGTCGATGTCGTCGAAGCCGACCTGGTCGAAGCCTTCGACCTTGGGTCCGAAGCCTTCGAGATATTTGTACTGCCCGCCGGCCGCGATGGTCGCAAGCGTGCGGCCATGGAAGGCGCCTTCGAAGGTGATGATGCGGAAGCGCTCGGGATGCCCCTTGACGAAGTGGTAGCGCCGCGCCGTCTTGATCGCGCATTCCAGTGCCTCGGCGCCGGAGTTGGTGAAGAACACCTTGTCGGCGAAGGTGGCATTGGCCAGCCGCACGCCAAGCCGGCTCTGGCCAGGGATCTCATAGAGATTGGAGACGTGCCAGAGTTTCGCCGCCTGCTCGGTAAGGGCCGCGACCAGATGCGGATGGCTGTGGCCCAGCGAATTGACGGCGATGCCGCCCGCGAAATCGAGATATCGCTCGCCCTTGTCGGTAATCAGCCAGGTGCCCTCCCCACGATCGAAGGCCAGGGGTGCGCGAGCAAAGGTCTCGTAAAGCGCCGAACCGCTCATTATATGCGTCTCCGGTACCGGAAAATCAAAAAAGCCGCCAAAGCGGCGGCCTTCTGCGGCTTATCGTGTTTTTCGGTCACGAAGTCAACGAAAACGTCGCGTAGTTGCGCGCGGCAAGCCCCCTGACGCAACGCCGGCTCATGAGCGACCGGGCAAGTTGGGGAAAACCGAAAAAACCGATTCGTGTTGCACTTGGGACTCTTGTCACCGAGTCAGCGCATAGAGTAGTTGTAGACGAGAAATAACTAGATTTCGTGCGGCGGACCTAATCACCAGATATATGTGGTGTCTGCCCCAGCAGTGGTGCTGGGTCGGGAATGGATTCTGATTGCCGCACGCTTATGAGGAGCGCGGTCATGAACTGGACTGACGAGCGGGTAGAACTCTTGAGAAAACTGTGGTCGGAGGGTCTGAGCGCAAGCCAGATTGCTGCGCAGCTTGGAGGGGTCAGCCGCAACGCGGTCATCGGCAAGGTGCACCGGCTGAAGTTGTCGGGCCGCGGTCGTGCGACGGCGACGCCGGCACGCCAGAAGAAGGCATCGCAGGGATCGACTGTCCAGAAGTCGGTGGCGCGCGCAGCGAGCACGGCACGCCATGTCACGACTTCGATCGGCGCGACGGCCCTTCAGACGCAATTCGATGCCGAACCCGTGGCAAGACACTACATCCGCCCGGTCGAGAACGTCGTGGTACCGATCTCACGGCATTTGCAGCTCGTCGAACTGACCGAGCGCACCTGCAAATGGCCTAACGGCGATCCGCTTTCGGAAGACTTCAACTTCTGCGGCAACGAAGCCGCCGAAACCGGTCCCTACTGCAAATATCACGCCCGCGTGGCGTTCCAGCCAGCGGCGGAACGGCGCAGGAGCCGATAGGCGAATAGCGAATAGCGAATAGCGAATAGCGAATAGCGAATAGCGAATAGCGAATAGCGAATAGCGACGGGTTGCATTGTCCGACAGGAAGCAAGCAGTTTTTGCCCTACTCGCTATTCCCTATTCCCTTCTTTTTCACAGCCAACCGTTCTTCCTGAACCGCCAATACAGGAAGCAGCAGATCAGCGCGATGATGGTCAGCACCATCGGGTAGCCGTATTCCATTTTCAGCTCCGGCATGTCGGTAAAGTTCATGCCGTAGATGCCGGCGAATGCGGTTGGCACCGCCAGGATGGCCGCCCATGAGGCGAGTTTCTTCGAGATCGCCGTTTCCTGGCTTTGACCGACCAGAAGACTGGCCTCGAAGGCGAAGGCCAGCACCTCGCGCAGGCTGTCGACCTTCTCCTGGACGGTACGGATATGATCCGTCACGTCGCGGAACAGCGGGTGCATGGCCGAATGGATCTGCGGCAGATCGGCGCTGGTCAGGCGGCGGCAGACTTCCACCAGTGGCAATGCCGCGTTGCGCAGGCGCAGGAGGTCGCGGCGCAGCATGTAGAGGCGTTCAATGTCGGGGCCGGTCATCGGCTTCAGCAAGACCTGGTCCTCGATCGCCTCGACCTCGTCCTCGATCTGCTCGAGCACGGGCATGTAGTTGTCGACGATGAAATCGAGAATGGCGTAGAGGACGAAATCCTCGCCCTTGGCCAGCGAATGCGGGCAGCTTTCCCAGTGCTGGCGCACGGCGGCATAGGAGGTCGACGGGCCGTGCCTGACGCTGACGATGTAGCCTGAGCCGACAAACAGATGTGTCTCGCCGAAGGTGACGCGCCCATCGATCAACTGCGCCGTGCGGGCGACGATGAACAGCGCGTCGCCATATTGTTCGATCTTCGGCCGCTGATGCGGGTGCTCGGCATCCTCGATCGCCAGCTCATGCAGATGAAACTGCGCCTTGACGCGCAACAGAAGTTCGCGGTCGGGTTCAAGCAGCCCGATCCAGACGACGTGTCCCGACTTCTTGGCCCATTCGCCGGCTTCCTCGATCGGAATATCGGCGATACGGCGCCCGGCGGTATAGACACCGCAGGCGATGATGCCCGACGTCGGCGGCGAGGGCTTGAACTCCCGGACATATTCCACCGCAGCCTCCCGAAAGCATTGCCTTCCCTGGGGAACCAGCAAGCCCGGGATAGCTTAGCGCAATATGATCAAGCGTTCGAGAGGACGTGCGTTCACTTCACCGGTAGCGCCGTGGGGAGGCCGATCTTATCCGTCTTGTCGCTCTTTGGCCGCTCGGCCGGCATCTGGTCGCCGGTGACGATGTAGTAGATGGTCTCGGCGATGTTGGTGGCGTGATCGCCGATACGCTCGATGTTCTTGGCGCAGAACAGCAGATGTGTACAGGGCGTGATGTTGCGCGGATCTTCCATCATGTAGGTCAGCAATTCGCGAAACAGCGACGTGTACATGGCATCGATCTGGTCGTCGCGGTCGCGCACGAAGCCGATCTTGTCGACCGAACGGGACGCGTAGACGTCGAGAACTTCCTTCAGCTGGGTCAGCGCCAGGTTGGCCAGGGCCTCCAGGCCGCGGAAAAGGCTGGTCGGCTGACGGCCGTCGATGACGGCGACCACTCGCTTGGCGACGTTTTTGCCGAGGTCGCCGACCCGCTCGAGGTCGGCCGAAATGCGGATGGCGCCGACGATCTCGCGCAGGTCCGTCGCCATCGGCTGGCGCTTGGCGATGATGACGATCGCCTTGTCGTCGATCTCACGCTGCCCCTCATCGAGCACGAGGTCATCGCGAATGACCTTCTGGGCCAATCCCGGATCGGCATTGACCAAGGCGGCGACCGCCTGCTCGACCATGCGCTCGGCATGGCCGCCCATCGCGGCGATGCGCTTGGAGAGATATTTCAGTTCCTCGTCAAAGGCGCTCATTGTGTGAACGGACTGCATGGACGAAATGCCTTCCCGCGGGGTGTCTTGATTTTGAGTCGTTTCCTCGAATCCCCGCTGATACGCTAACCGGATGACAGAAAAAAGAAACGGTGCCGTGGAAAACTAGGGCAACATCAGTGCGCCGGCAAATGGACCGAGAAGGCGGCGCCCTTGCCGACCTCGGACCTGATCGTCAGCCTGGCGTTGTGACGCGTCAGGATGTGCTTGACGATCGACAGGCCAAGTCCCGTACCTTTCTGGGTCCGGCTGGTCTCGACATCGATACGATAGAAGCGCTCGGTAATGCGCGGGATATGTTCTTCGGGAATGCCGGGGCCAAAATCCCTGATCGTCACGTCGATGCCTGGTTCGGAACCATCTTCGCCGCGCGCGATCGACACCACGACGCGCCCGCCCGACTGGCCGTATTTGCAGGCATTTTCCAAAAGGTTCTCGAAGACCTGGAACAGCTCGTCGCGATCGCCCGGCACATCGAGCGGCCCCTTGGCGAAATCGCGCTCGATGGCGACATTGTTTTCCCGGGCGAGCGGCCCGAGCGAATCGATGACGCTGTCGACGGTCTGGCGCAGATCGACCTCGGTTCCCGGCTTCAGATAGGGCTTCATCTCCAGCCGCGACAGCGACAGCAGGTCATCGATCAGGCGCGCCATGCGGCCGGTCTGGTTCTGCATGATCTGGAGGAACTGCTCGCGCGCCGCCGGATCGTTGCGGGCCGGTCCGCGCAGTGTTTCTATGAAGCCTGCGATCGAGGCCAGCGGGGTGCGCAACTCGTGACTGGCATTGGCGATGAAGTCGGCGCGCATGCGGTCTATGCGCCTTGCCTCGCTCTGGTCCTTGAAGACCAGCACATAAAGGTCGGTCCCATGCCCGACCGAGGACGCGCTGACCCGGTAGGCTCGTTCGACAGGCAGTTTCTCGGTGTAGTCGACCACATCCGAAGCGACAGTGCCCGACAGAACACTGTCCAGCAGCGCCTGCATTTCAGGCGCTCGGAATTTCAGCGGCAGCGATATGTCGGGCGCGATGCCGCCAAAGGCGGCAAAGGCGGCGGCGTTGGCGTGGACGATGGTGGCGGCCTGGTCGAAGATGATGAGCGGATCGGCGACGGCGGCCGCGAGATATTCGCCCGACAGGCGCTGCAAGCCCATCGCCTCGATTGCCCCGGCGCTCTCGGCGGAATGGCGCGCACCGCCCTCCGGCAATATTGCCGCCGCCAGCAGCAGGAGCAGCGCCGGTACCAGCACATAGGCGGAAATACCCGCGAAGCCATAGGCGATCAGAACCGCCACGACCCCGGCCGCGAGCAGCCAGCGGCGGTTCCACAGCCGGGCGGCGATCGCTTGCCCCGTGCCTTTCTGTTCTGCGCCCAGGTCGGTCATTCGCGCGCCCAGCCTCCACCGGTCACACGGCGACGGAAACTTCCGCTGGACCGCTCCGGAGGCTCCCAATAGCATGAGTCCGGATGCTGGAAAGGGTTCGTCTGCATGAATAATAAGGCCAAGGAAAATTCCGTCACACCAACTTCAGGTCCGCTAAAAGTCAGGATCGGCGGTAAGGAACGGGAGTTCGATATCGAGAATCCCGTGCTTCCGGACTGGGTCGAAGAGAACAAGCTGGCCGCGGGCGGGTATCCTTACGACAAGAAGATGAAAAGCGAGGAGTATGACGAGACGCTCGAGCATTTGCAGATCGAGCTGGTCAAGGCGCAAGCATGGCTGCAGGCGACCGGCAAGCGGGCGATGGCGCTGTTCGAGGGGCGTGATGCCGCCGGCAAGGGCGGCACGATCTTCGTGCTGCGCCAGTACCTCAATCCGCGCACGGCGCGCAACGTTGCGCTGACCAAGCCGACCCCGACGGAGCTGGGGCAATGGTATTACCAGCGCTATGCCGACCATTTCCCGACGTCGGGTGAATTCGTCACCTTCGACCGCTCCTGGTACAACCGTGCCGGCGTCGAGCCGGTGATGGGTTTTTGCACCCCCGAACAGCACGAGAAATTTCTCGACGAGACGCCGCATTTCGAACGAATGATCGTCAACGACGGCATCCATTTCTTCAAATTCTGGCTGAACATCGGCCAGGAAACGCAGCTCGAGCGCTTTCACGATCGCCGCTACAGCCCCCTGAAGAACTGGAAGTTCTCGCCGATCGACATTGCCGGCATCACCAAGTGGGACGATTACACCAAGGCGCGCGACAGCATGTTCGAGCGCACCCACAAGGAGTTCGCGCCATGGATCATCGTACGGGCCAACGACAAGCGCCGCGCGCGGCTGGCGGTGATGCGTCGCATCCTCCTGTCGCTGCCCTATGAGGGGCGCGATCTCGATATTGTCGGCAAGGAAGACAAGAAGATCATCGGCGAAGGCCCATCATTCCTGGGCAAGCAGGACTGACGCTTCTTGGCGCCGCGCAGCCAAAGGCAGCGCGGCGCCATTTATGAGCGCCCTTGATCCGGCTCTAGGCCGCCAGGCGCGCGATCCGCTGCAACCGTCGCAGCGTGGCGTCGTCCTGCAGCGCCTGCTGGAACAGCGATATCTCCTCATCGATGCGCTCGCAAAGTGCCGTGGTGTTGCCCTTGAGCAGGCCGCGCGTCTGCAGCAACGCAGCAACCGGCTTTTTGGCGAGTTGCCTGGCCCGGCCGAGCGTCGCCTCCTCGACGCCGCCTTCCGGGACGATCTCGGCGACGAGGCCGAGCGCCCTGGCGTCCTCGGCACGAAGCGTGTCGCCGAGGCAGAAGAAGCGGAAAGCTCCGGCATAGCCGAGCTTCTGCGGTGCCAGGATGCTGGTCGCCGCGTCCGGCACCAGGCCGAAATCGACGAACGGCACCCGGAACGTGCTTTTTTCCGACGCGATCACCATGTCGCAATGGAACAGGATGGTGCAGCCGACGCCGACGGCATCGCCGTCGACACAGGCCAGGATGGGCTTTGGAAACGTCGCCAGCATGCGGAACATGTCGGTGACGGCGGCGATCAGCTTCTGATGCTTGGTGGCATCCAGGAATTCGGAAAAATCGCCGCCAAGGCAGAAGCAGCCCGCCAGGCCGCGCAGCACGACGACCCGCACCTCATCGTTCTCGGCGGCTTCGTGGAACGTCCTGGCAAGGCTCTCATAGGCCCTCCTGTCGAGCACCGGCCGGCCGTCATTCGACGATACGGTGACGATCAGCGCGTGGTTGCGCAGTTCGGGTTGCGGGTGCGCGTTCATGACGCCCTCCTTTGGCCGAACATGTCGGGATATCCCCTGGCCAGTACGGGTGCATGATGATTGCGGCGCGAACGCACCACGTCCAGCGTGTGCTCGTTGAAGGTGAGCAGCGTCGCCACGACCTGCTGGTTGCCATAGGTGCGCTGATAGCCCAGCGGCGTCGCCAGGAAGTGCAGCTGCAATGCGCGCAGCACCCACATCGGCTCGAATTCGATGATCACCTTGTCGACGCCGCGCTTCAGACCCCACTCGACGAAACCGGCTATCAATTCCGTGCCGACGGTCGAGACGCCGCGCCGGCCATCGCGAAAACCCGGAGCCACCGCATAGCGGGTCAACTCCCAGATGTTGGGGCCCGCCGGCGGCGTTCCTTCGGAGAGATCGGTCAACACCTCGGTCAACAGATGCGGCCGTGTAGTTGGCAACATCCGCTGATAGCCCGCGACTTCATTGCCCCTGATGACGATCTGATGCACCGCCTCGTCATGATCGAACTGGTCGACCTCAAACCCGTCGGGGCGACGCAGGTCCTCCCATCCCATTTCCTCGACGAATATCCGATAGCGCAGCCGATGGACGGCTTCCCAGAGGTCGGGGCGTTCCATCAATTCTTTGGTCGAAAGACAAAAAAGCATGCCGTAGTCTCCTGTGTTTCAGGGGAAGATACGGCCGTGCTTCGGTGCGAAAATTGCGTGATCACGTAGGCGAGAAGTTCTAGGCCGGCACGGCCGACCTAGCTAATGTAGCCGCGCCTTATCGCCTCGGCGACTGCCTGCACCCGGTTGACGGCACCGAGTTTGCTTTTGGCGTTAAGAAGATGTTTCTCCGACGTGTGTTCGGAGATGCCGAGGATTTGCGAAATCTCCCATTCGGACTTGCCGACCGCGGCCCATTGCAGGCATTCGCGTTCGCGTGGCGTCAGCTCGATATGGTCGATGGTCTTGGTCGGCATGGTGTGAAGCTGCATGGCGCGGCCAACAGCATAGGTCGAAACCAGCGAGACCAGGCCGAACTCGGCTGCCGACAGCTCCACAGCCTCGCCCCCCAGGGACACCATGACGATTTCGCCGTCGAGCGTGATCAGCGGGAAGGCGAGCCCGTCACGCAGCTTGAAGGCGCCGGCATCGCCCATCACTTCGCCACTGCTCTTGTCGATGCGAAGGCCCTGGGCGGCTTCTCGCCATTGGAACGGCGCCTGCAGCTGTTTCATGTGACTGACGACGGGATCGTGATCGACATAGTTGCGCGTCACATAGCGCTCGAGCCATTCGACCGGCCAGTCGCAAAGCAGCACATGCTGCTTTTGCTGACCCGTCGGCGTGCCCGGCTGCGGAACGGTTCCGGCCATGAGTGCGGTCAGGCCGAACTCCGATGTTACGCCCAACAGTTTCTCGCAGACCGCGGCCGCCGTTGCGGCGTGCTGTAGCTGGTCTATGTATTCCAGCGTCCGATCGAACTGACTCATCGCAACACAACCCCATGTTGCCTCATGCATTGAAGTCCATGGTCCACGCCTTGCCGGCACTTCGCCACCGACCACGAATTGCAAAGCGCCCGCTTCCGGTTGTGGTTCTCGACCCTGGTACCCCCACCAGGGCAGCCACCGCTGTTTGCAAATCCAGCAAACCATATCCTGAAATCGACGCGTTGAAATCAAAAAGCATTGTGCCTGTACCATTTTCATTCCAGAACCGACGCAAGCACGAGTGCGGCGGAGTTCTATCGTGGGGTTCCAATGGAGGTTCCAGGTCCTGGCAGCGGTGCTCATCGCGGCACTGGCTTGGGTTCCCGGAGCAAGCGCGGCTGAGCCGCAGGTACCGGTGCTGTGGGACGCCAAGGAGCGGCTGCCCAAGCCGGATCTTTCGGCACTGCCGCGGCTGCGGTTCCTGACGACCACAGATTTTCCGCCCTTCAATTTCCTCGACGGCGCGGGAAAGCTGTCCGGTTTCCATATCGACCTGGCGCGCGCCATCTGCGCGGAACTCGGCATCGTCGACAAGTGCCAGATCCAGGCCTTGCCCTGGGCGGAGCTTCAAGGCGCGCTCGAGAAAGGTGAAGGCGAAGCGATCATCGCCGGCATTGCCGCAACACAGCAGTCGCGCCAGACATACGCCTTCTCGCGCGCCTACCTGCAGTTCCCGGCGCGCTTCATCATGCCGAAGAACAAGGCGCTGGCGGAACCGATCTTCGACAAATTGCACGGCAAGCGCGTCGGCGTGATATCAGGCTCGGCGCATGAACGCATGCTGCGTGACTATTTCAGCACGGTCCAGGTCGTGCCCTTCGACGGACCGGAAGCCCTCTACGGCGATCTCAAGGCCGGCAAGATCGACGCGGCCTTCGGCGACGGCATGCGCTTCGCCTTCTGGCTCGGCGGCTCCGATGCCGCCGGCTGCTGCCGCTTTGCCGGCGGCCCCTACCTGGCGCCCGAATATCTGGGCACCGGCATGGCGATCGCCACGCGTGCGGACAATCCGGCGCTGGCCGCGGCACTCGACTACGCATTGCAGGAGATTTCGATGAAGGGCACATTCGCCGAATTCTACCTGCGCTATTTCCCGGTCAGCTTTTTCTGATCCGGCGTAACGCTCGCCTTCAGGTGAGCGTGCGAAGCCGCGCCTTGGCCGCACGGCCGATGGCCGCCACTGTCAGCGTGTCGAGATCGAGCTGGCGGCGGATCAACTGCAGCACCCGCACTTCCTCCATGCGCATTTCGAGATCGACGGCGGCCACTTCGAAGGCCGCCGCATAGGCCGTGTCGCGCAATCGCTCCGGCAGCGCCTCCGCAACCTGGGTGAGGACACCCTCCAGGCCATCCTTTTCATGCAACAGCTTCTGACAAGCCTGAGCCACGGCAACCAGCCGGTCCTGCTTGAAATCCTCGAACACCGGCCATGAACGAACTACGTCGCCGATCCTGGCCAGTTCGACGTCGGTCATGTCCCGGTCGGAGGCCGAGGTGATGACCATCAGGTAGATCAGGGCTTCATGTGGGGTCGGCGACGGCATTCTTCACTCCTTGAGCGGGCTCCGAAGGTAGGAAGGGGAGCCTGAGGCCGCAAGGAAAAAGCGCCCCACGCGTTGACGCTCCGGCCACGCGCGCCTAGAGACCGGTTGAAAATCGACACTTGCAGCCAGAGCGGCGAATAATTTTGGAAAACAGAACCATGGCGGGATCAAACATCATCGATCTCAATCCCGAACTGCTGACGGCGGCGGCCGAGAGCAAGGCATGGCCGTTCGAGGAAGCCAAAAAGATCATCGAGCGCTACAAGGGCGCCGACTTTCCCGAAACGATCCTGTTCGAGACCGGCTATGGGCCGTCGGGCCTGCCGCATATCGGCACGTTCGGCGAAGTGGCGCGCACCTCGATGGTGCGCCATGCGTTCCGCGTGCTGACGCAGGACAAGGTCGCGACCAAGCTCTTGTGCTTTTCCGACGACATGGACGGCATGCGCAAGATACCCGACAGCGTGCCGGATCGCGCAGCGCTCGAGCCGTATCTGCACAAGCCGCTGTCATCGGTGCCCAACCCTTTCGGCGGTGACTATGCGAGCTTTGCCGACCACAACAATGCAATGCTCTGCCGCTTCCTCGACACGTTCGGCTTCGACTACGAATTCGCCAGCGCGACGCAGTACTACAAGGCCGGCCGCTTCGATGCGATGCTGTTGCGCGCCGCCGAACGCTACGATCAGATCATGGCGGTCATGCTGCCGACGCTCGGCCCGGAGCGGCAGGCGACCTACAGCCCCTTCCTGCCGATCTCGCCGAAGAGCGGGCGCGTGCTTTACGTTCCCATGAAGCATGTCGACGCCAGGGCCGGCACCATCACCTTTGACGATGAAGGCACCGAAACCACGCTGCCGGTCACCGGCGGCAAGGTAAAGCTGCAGTGGAAGCCGGACTTCGGCATGCGCTGGGCGGCCCTTGGCGTCGACTTCGAGATGTTCGGCAAGGACCACCAGACCAATGCGGTGGTCTACGACCGTATCTGCAACATTCTGGGCGGGCGGGCGCCGGAGCATTTCGTCTACGAGCTGTTCCTCGACGAGAACGGCCAGAAGATTTCCAAATCGAAGGGCAACGGCCTGACCATCGACGAATGGCTGACCTATGCGCCGACCGAGAGCCTGGGGCTCTATATGTACCAGCGGCCGCGGCAGGCCAAGAAACTCTATTTCGACGTCATCCCGCGGGCAGTGGACGAATATTACACCTTCCTTGCCGCCTACCCCAGGCAGGACTGGAAGGAGCGGCTGGGCAACCCGGTCTGGCATATGCATGACGGCAATCCGCCCGCCATCGACATGCCGGTGCCGTTCTCGCTGCTGCTCAACCTGGTAAGCGCCTCCAATGCGCAAAACAAGGATGTCCTGTGGGGCTTCATCTCGCGCCACGTGCAGGGTGTGACACCGGCCACCCATCCCGAGCTCGACCGGCTGACGGGCTATGCGATCCGCTATTTCGACGATTTCGTGAAGCCGACGAAAACCTTTCGACCGGCCGACGAGGTCGAGCGCGAAGCGCTGGTGGCTCTCGAAAAGGCACTTGGCGACTTGCCGGCGGGCGCCACCGGCGAGGCTATCCAGAACGCTTCGCTCAACGTGGCGCGCAAGATCGAACGCTACCAGGATCATTCCAAGCAGAGTCCGGAAGGTGGCCCCGGCGTTTCGGGCGCCTTCTTCCAGATGATCTATCAGGTGCTGATCGGCCAGGAACGTGGCCCACGCTTCGGATCCTTCGCCGCTCTCTACGGCGTCCCCGAGACCCGCTCGCTCATTCAGAAGGCGTTGGCTGGTCAGCTGGCTTGAGGACACCGCCGTCCTCTTCCAGGATCGAACCCGGCGCCTGAGGCGCCGGGGCGGTGGCGGCCGGCGCCGCTGGGATGCCGGCGAGATTCGGCGCCGGTCCGAAAATGCCCTTCTTCGCGCTTCGTGCCTTTTCGCCGGCCTCGACATAGGGCCCGCCCTTGGCGGCGCGCGCCCAGCCGTTTTCGACCAGCCATTGACCGACATCCAGCTTGCCGATCCGGCACTCCGCCGCGATCCGGTCGCGACCACCTTCCGGCGGCACCAAGCAGACCACGGCGCGGCCGCGCAGGAAGGCGCGGAACGCCGTGCGCGCACGGACGCCGCATGGCCAGGATTTGCCGTCGGTGGTGCAGGTCTCGTCCTGCCCGACGACATCGATGCCGGAAACGGCGACTGAATAGCCTTTCGCGTCGATCAGGCCGGCTGCCGGCGCGACCGGCTGGAACAGCTTCGTGCCGTTCCAGTCGTCGGGCATCTTCGGCTTGGGCGGCACGGCCAGCGCCAGCTTGCTCAGTGGTTCGCGCGGCTCGACCCGCTCGAGTTCCCCGGCGGGCAGTTCCGGTGGCGCGACGACATCCGGATCGATCGCCCGCGAATGCACCGCCGGCTTTGGCGGCTGCGGAGCAGCCGGCGCGGGAATGGCTGCAGTAGCCGGCTCTTCAGGCCCGGCATCGGTGCCTGCTTGAGAGACAGTGTCAGCGGCAGGGTCGATCTGGTCCACCGCAACACTGCTCTCGTTTCCTTTCAGCGTGCGTCCGCCGGCGACGACCAGCGCGGCCATCACCGGGACCATCAGAAGCGCCAGGACAAGATGAGGAAGTCGCACCCGTTGCACCCTATTGGCTTGCCCAGACGATCCGCGCCACCCATTCGACCTCGCGCATGGGGATGTCGCGGTCCGGATGCTCCGGATTGAGCGAGACCAGTGCGATCGCCTTGGCGGTCTGGCGCTCGAGCACCTTGGCCATCACCTCGCCTGATGTGGTCTTGACGACGACGCGGTCGCCCTTGCGGGTGGTGGCGCCCGGCTCGACGATGAGGACGTCGCCGTTGCGGTAGAGCGGCAGCATGGAATCTCCCTGCACCTGCAGCGCATAGGAACTTTCCGTCGATTGCGCCGGCAATTCGACGAGATCCCAGCCCTGCCCCGCCGGAAAGCCGGCATCGTCGAAGAAGCCGCCGGCGCCTGCCTGGGCAAAGCCCAGCAAGGGCACGGCGCGCCGGCTGGCGGGCAAAGCGCCCCGGCCTTCGATCAGTCCCGTAAATTCGTCCAGCGAAGCGCCCGTTGCCTCGATGATCTTGGCCAGCGATTCGGTCGACGGCCAGCGCGGCCGGCCATCGGACGACAGGCGTTTCGATTTGTTGAAGGCTGTCGAATCAAGACCGGCGCGCCTTGCCAGACCCGAAGCCGAAAGCGAATAGCGCTCGGCCAGAGCGTCTATGGCGGCCCACACGCGGTCGTGCGAGAGCATTTTGCGCGCTCCTTCGGGACAGGAAAAAATGCCTTGCCTGTCTAACCCGCGACCAGTTGGTTGTCCATCGTTTCGATGAGGGATCGCCGGCAGCGCGGCCGCTTGTGATAAAGCCCGTATCCTTATTGACCGCCGCGGGAGGATGGCCCTATGTTCAGCCTGCGGTGCAAGCCGCATCCGGGTCCGCGGGAAGGGTTGAACCCACTTGCCTTGATGATCTTGTAGCCAAACCTTTGTGCTGCCGATTTGCGGACCTTCGGCACTTCACGCACGGAGGTTTTTATGAAGCAGCTCCCCAACCGGCCCAATCTCGATCTGTTGAAGAAGCAAGCAAAGGAATTGCTCGCGGACTACAACCGCGGCGATCCGGATGCGCTTGAGCGCCTTCGAAATGCTCTGCCGGCAGCCATGGGCAAGTCCGACCATGCGATCAAAAGCCTAGCCTTGCGTCTTCATGATGCCCAGTCCTGCCTTGCGCGGGACTATGGGTTCCCGTCCTGGTCGGACATGAGCAGCTTCGTCGCGGCGCAGCGCGCTTACCGCACCGACCGCGCCGGCTCGATCCGCAATTGGGCGGCCCTCGTCTATGCCGGCGACATAAGCGGCGGTACGAACCGGGCGAGCCCGGTCGCCGCGGCGCGGATGATCGAGCAGCATCCTGACCTCATTACAGGGGATCCTTATCTCGCCTGCGCTGTTGGCGATGAAGCCATCCTGCGCGGCTTGACGGAGCGGAACCCAGGATGGATCAATCGCCCGGGCGGTCCTCTCAACCTGCCGCCGCTGGTTGCGGTGACGCATTCCAGTCTTCTCCGGCTGCCACGCTTTCGCGAACCGCTTCATGCCTGCGCCGAACTGCTGCTCGAAGCAGGTGCCGACCCAGACCAGGCTGTCGGCAGCCGTTGGCCGCCGGCGTCCGTGGAAAAGCGCTCGGAACAGTTCCCGCTGTCCGCGCTCTACGGCGCCGCCGGTCAAAACCACGATCCCGTGCTGACGAAGCTGCTGCTCGAGGCCGGCGCCAATCCGAACGACGGCGAGTCGCTTTATCACTCGCTCGAAAATCCGGACTGCACCCGGCTGCTGCTTGCCGCAGGCGCGCGCGTCACCGGCTCCAATGCGCTCTATCGCGTTCTTGACCTCGACAGCATCGAGGCGCTGCGCCTCCTGCTCGCGACACCCGATGCCAATCCGAACGAAGGCGCCACAAGCCAGCCGACTTCCGATTGGGGCAGGCCGCTTTTGTGGGCGATCCGGCGGCGGCGCTCTGCCGCCCATATCGAAGCGCTGCTTGCCGCCGGTGCCGATGCTTCGGTTCGCACGCCCGACGGGGCGAGTGCCTATCTGGTCGCCCTGCGCTTTGGGTTGACCGATGTCGCCGCCCTGCTGCGGCGATGGGCAGACAATGGACCGCTTCCCGATGACGAGCAGTTCATCGCCGCGTGTGCCGCGGGCGACGGGGCGACGGCTCGGCGGATAAAGGCCCGGCACCCAGACTTGCCCCACTCGCTGTCGGACACGCAGTTGCGCCTGCTGCCGGAGCTTGCCGCGCAAGGCTGCACCGAGGCGGTGAGAGCCATGGTCGATCTGGGTTGGCCGATCGCCGTGCGCGGCGGCGATTGGGATGCCTCCGCGCTGAACCACGCGGTGTTTCGCGGTCACGCCGATCTACCCGCTTCCTGCTCGAACACGGCGCCAACTGGAAAGAACAGCATGGTTTCGGCGGCGACGTGCGCGGAACGCTCGGATGGAGTTCGGTCAATGAACCGGAGGCGAACGGCGACTGGCTTGGTTGCGCCGAGGCGCTCGTTGCGCATGGGATGCCGAGCGGACGGTCGGACCCGAATGGCTCGCGGAATGTCATCTTCGAGGATCGTACGATGGTCTTTTCGGACGAGGTGACAGATTTCCTGCTCGGTGCGGCGGCGTGACGAATACCGGGCTTCGGAGCGCGATCAGGTCCGTTTGGCCAAGCCGCGCAGTCCCTGGTGGGAGGTCATGAAAATGCGTTCCGCCTCGGTCGGTGGCCGCGGGCTCACCGCGCGGCCAAGCGCGGCGACAACCTCGTCAATGTCGAGGAAGCTACGCGCCTTGCGGTCGTAGACACCGGCCGTGGTCATGATCAGGGCGGCCGTCTCGCCATTGTCGAGGACGAAGCGGTGCTTGCCGATGACCTGGGTGCCTTCCCAGGTCTCGATCGAGGACACCACTTCGAAGCGCCGCCACAGCCGGATCTCGCGGGCGTAAACGGCCTGCAGCCCGCCCATCATCGGCGCCCAGCCATTCTTCCTCGCCAGCGTGATGAGGCCGGCGCGGACAAACAGGTCGATGCGGCCAAGATCCGCCAGCATCATGTAGCGCGCATTGTTGAGATGGACGTTGAAATCGATGTCGGTCGGCAGGCAGCGAAACGCCAGCCGGCCTTCACCACCCATCACATAGGGGCCACGGCTGCGCGCCGTGGCCAGCATGCGCGCCATGCGCGCCCAGACATACATGACGCTATGTCAGGCTGCCTGCTTCACGTCGCCCTTGGCATAGGGATCGAAGCGTCCGTAGAAGGTCTCACCCTTCTCGGCCATGTCGAGGAGCAGTTTGGGCGCCTTGAACTCGGCGCCATACTTCTTCTGCAGCCCCTTGGCGATCTTGACGAACCGTTTGGCGCCGATCCCGTCGATGTAGGACAGCGCGCCACCGGTATAGGGCGCGAAGCCGAAAGCCAGGATCGAGCCTACATCGGCCTCGCGCGGATCGGTGACGATGCCTTCCTCCATCACGCGTGCCGCTTCGAGCGCGATGGTGACCAGCAGGCGCTGCTGCAGCTCCTCATAGTCGACCTTCTCCGCGTCGAGTTGCGGATAGAGCTCCTTCAACCCCGGCCACAGCTTCTTCTTCGCGGGCTTGGCCGGGTAGTCGTAGAAACCCTTGCCATTCTTGCGGCCGAAGCGGACGTGGTCGTCGACCATGATGTTGATCAGCGCCATCTGTCTGGGGTCGACGGCCTTGTGGCCGAGATCCTTGATGGTCTGCTTCATGATCTTCTGGGCAAGATCGATCGCCGTCTCGTCGGTCAGCGCCAGCGGTCCGACCGGCATGCCGGCGGCCTTGGCCGCGTTCTCGATCATCGGCGCAGGCACGCCTTCGATCAGCATCTTGTAGGCTTCCGACATGTAGCGCAGCACGCAGCGGTTGACGTAGAAGCCGCGCGTATCGTTGACGACGATCGGCGTCTTCTTGATGGCGCGCACGAAGTCGATCGCGGTCGCCAGCGCCTTGTCGCCGGTCTTCTTGCCGAGGATGATCTCGACCAGCATCATCTTGTCGACCGGCGAGAAGAAGTGGATGCCGATGAAATTCTTCGGCCGCGCCGAATTCTTCGCCAGGCCGGTGATCGGGATGGTCGAGGTGTTGGAGGCGAAGATCGCCGACGACTTGAGCACGGCCTCCGCCTGTTCGGTGGCGTTCTTCTTGACAGCGGAATCCTCGAACACAGCTTCGACGACGAGGTCGCAGCCGGCGAGGTCGGCATAGTCAGCGGTTGGCGTGATCAACGAGAGGAGCTTGTCCTTCTCCTCGGGCTTGGCGCGGCCCTTCTTGACCTGATCCGAGACCAGGCTGTCGGAATGCGCCTTGCCCTTCGCGGCCGCCTCCATATCCCGGTCGAGCAGCACCACCGGAATGCCGGCCTTGGCGGTGACATAGGCAATGCCCGCGCCCATGAAGCCGGCGCCGAGGATGCCGATCTTCTTGAACTTGGTGTCCGGCACCCCGGCGGGGCGGCGCGCGCCCTTGTTCAGTTCCTGCAGCGACACGAACAGCGAGCGGATCATCGCCGCGGCTTCCTTGCTCTGCATGATCTCGGTGAAATAACGCTGCTCGATCCGAAGCGCGGTATCGAACGGCACCAGCAGTCCCTCATAGACGCATTTCAGGATCGCGGCGGCGGCCGGGTAATTGCCATAGGTCTCGCGGCGCAGGATGGCGATGGCCGGCGGCCACAGATTGGCACCTGCCGCCGAATAGATCGGCCCACCAGGCAGCTTGAAACCCTTCTCGTCCCAGGGCGCCACCGGCTTGAGGCCGTTCCTGATCATCGCCTTCGCGGTCTCGACCAACTTCGCCGGTTCGGCGATCTCATGGATCAGGCCCATCGACTTCGCCTTCTGCGGCGACAGGGTCTGGCCGGAGGTCAGCATCTGCAATGCCTGTTGCTGATCGGTCAGCCGCGGCACGCGCTGGGTGCCGCCGGCACCGGGGAAGATGCCGATCTTCACCTCGGGGAGCGCCATCCTCACCTTGTCGGAGTCGGCGGCGACGCGACCATGGCAGGCGAGCGACATCTCGAAGGCGCCGCCCATGCAGGTGCCGTTGATTGCCGACACCCATGGCTTGCCACAGGTTTCCAGCTTGCGGAACAGACCGGTCATGATGCCGGCATTGTCGAACAGCGCCTTGGTCGCCTTTTCAGCATCCTTGACCTTGTCAGTGGCGAAAGTGCTCAGCATCTTCTGCAGCAAGGTGATGTCGGCGCCGCCGGAGAAAGTGTCCTTGCCGGAGGTGATCACCGCGCCCTTGATGGCGGCGTCGCCGGCCACCTTGTCCACGATGGCGTTCAACTCGCGCATCACCTCTTCGGTGAAGACGTTCATCGAGCGGTCCGGGCTGTTCCAGGTGACCAGCGCGATGCCGTCGGCGTCGATGTCGAGGGTGAAATTGGTGTAGCTCATCGTTCTCTCCCCGTCAGACGCGTTCGATGATGGTTGCAGTACCCATGCCGGCACCGATGCAGAGTGTCACCAGCGCGGTGTTCAGGTCGCGGCGCTCGAGTTCGTCCAGCACCGTGCCGAAGATCATCGCGCCGGTGGCGCCGAGCGGATGGCCCATGGCGATGGCGCCGCCATTGACGTTGATCTTGTCGTGGGGGATCTCGAAAGCCTGCATGTAGCGCAGCACCACCGAGGCGAAGGCCTCGTTGAGCTCGAACAGGTCGATGTCCGACAGCTTCATCTTGGCGCGCTTCAACAGTTTCTCGGTGACGTCGACCGGGCCGGTCAGCATCAGCACCGGCTCGGAGCCGATGTTGGCGAAGGTGCGGATGCGCGCGCGCGGCTTGAGACCCATCGCCTTGCCGGCCTTCTTCGAGCCGAGCAGCACGGCCGCCGCGCCATCGACGATGCCGGACGAGTTGCCGGCGTGGTGGACGTGGTTGACCTCCTCGACCTCGGGATGCTTCTGCACCGCCACCGCATCGAACCCGCCCATTTCACCAGGCATGATGAAGGACGGGTTGAGCGAGGCCAGCGACTGCATGTCGGTCGATGGCCGCATATGCTCGTCATGGTCGAGAATGGTGAGACCATTCTGGTCCTTGATCGGGATGACCGAATTCTTGAAGCGGCCGTCGGCCCAGGATTTTGCGGCGCGCTTCTGGCTTTCGACCGCGTAGGCATCGACGTCGTCGCGGGAAAACCTGTATTTGGTGGCGATCAGGTCGGCGGAGATGCCTTGCGGCACGAACCAGCCGGGCAAGCCAACCGAAGGGTCCATGAACCAGGCACCGCCGGAGGCGCCCATGCCGACACGCGACATGGATTCAACACCACCGGCGATGACGATTTCATCGGCGCCCTGTGCGATCTTGGCGGCGCCGAAATTGATGGCGTCGAGACCTGACGCGCAAAAGCGCGAAATCTGCATGCCGGGCGCCTTGGTGTCGTAGCCCGCCTCGAAGGCGGCGGCGCGCGGAATGACGGAGCCCGCCTCGCCGACAGGGTCGACGCAGCCGAAGATGATGTCGTCGACCGTGCCGGTGTCCAGCCCATTGCGGTCGCGCAGGGCTTCCAGTGTCCTGGCGGCGAGCCGCACCGCCGGCACCTCGTGCAGCGATCCGTCCTTCTTGCCCTTGCCGCGCGGCGTGCGCACGGCGTCATAGACATAAGCTTCGGCCATTTTCATGCTCCTTGGGTTCGCTGAAGAGAGCTGCTCAGAGCGAGCGTCCGATCAGCAATTTCATGATCTCGTTGGTGCCGCCGTAGATGCGCTGGACGCGAGCGTCGCGGAACATGCGGGCGATCGGATATTCATTCATGTAGCCATAGCCGCCGTGCAATTGAAGGCATTCGTCGACGACTTTGCCCTGCAGGTCGGAGAGCCAGTACTTGGCCATCGAGGCCGTTACCGGATCGAGGCCGCCATTGATGTGGCGCGTGACGCAGTCGTTGTAGAAGACGCGGCCGATCGTGGCCTCGGTCTTCAATTCGGCCAGTTTGAACTGGGTGTTCTGGAAGTCGATGACCGCCTTGCCGAAGGCCTTGCGCTCCTTGACGTAGTCGATGGTCAGCGCCAGCGCCCGCTCGATCATGGCGATCGCCCCGGTGCCGATCTGCAGCCGCTCCTGCGGCAATTGCTGCATGAGCTGGACGAAGCCTTGTCCCTCTTCATGGCCGAGCAGGTTGGAGGTCGGCACACGCACGTCGTTGAAGAACAGCTCCGACGTGTCGTTGGCCTTCAGCCCGATCTTGTCGAGGTTGCGGCCGCGCTGGAAGCCTTCGACCTCGTCAGTCTCGACGATCATCAGCGAGGTGCCCTTGGCGCCCTTCTCCGGATCGGTCTTGGTGACGACGATGATGAAGTTGGCGAGCTGGCCATTGGTGATGAAGGTCTTGGAGCCGTTGATCTTGTACTGGTTGCCATCCTTCTCGGCCCGCGTCTTGACGCCCTGCAGGTCCGAGCCGGCGCCAGGCTCCGTCATGGCGATGGCGCCGATCAGCTCGCCGGTCGCTAGCTTCGGCAGCCATTTCTTCTTCTGCTCTTCCGAGCCGTAATGGAGGATGTAGGGGGCGACGATCGAATTGTGCAGGCCGATGCCGAAACCGTCGACGCCGACATGGCCGATCGCCTCGATGATGGCGCTCTCATGCGCGAAGGTGCCGCCGGAGCCGCCATATTCCTCCGGCATCGAGGCGCAGAGCAGGCCGGCGGAACCTGCCTTGAGCCAGCTTTCGCGGTCGACCATCTCGTTCTTCTCGAACTCGTCGTAGCGCGGTGCGATCTCCTCCGACATGAAACGGGAGGCCATGTCGTAGAGCATGCCGACCTCGTCGGCCGCCCAGGCGGGTTTCGGCAAAGAGAGCACTTCGGCGGGATTTGTCGCCACGATTTCCTCCGCGTATCGACAGACAGAAAGGCCAACGAGACCGAGTTTAGAACGCTTCCGCCGGCAGGGCCATCAGCGTATCGGCGCCGCTCGAAATACGGGCGAGGTGCGCCGAGGTCTCCGGCATGATCCGTTCCATGAAGAAGCGCGCCGTCACGACCTTGTTGTCGTAGAAGGGCTGGGAGCCGTTGACGCCTGTCTTACCCTGTGCCGCCTTGGCCATCTGCGCCCACATGTAACCCAGCGCAACGAGACCGAAGAGATGCATGTAGTCGGTCGAGGCCGCACCCGCATTGTCGGGCTTGGCCATGCCGTTCTGCAGCAGCCACATCGTCGCCGCCTGCAAATCGTTGAGGCCCTTCTTCAGACCCTTGGTGAACGGCGCCATCTTTTCGTCCGTGCGGTTTTCCTCGCAGAATTCGCCGACCTCCTTGAAGAAGGCCTGTATGGCGCGGCCGCCATTCAAGCCGAGCTTGCGGCCGACGAGGTCGAGCGCCTGGATGCCGTTGGCGCCCTCATAGATCATGGCGATGCGGGCATCGCGCACGAACTGGCTCATGCCGTGCTCTTCGATATAGCCGTGACCGCCGAAAACCTGCTGCGCCATGACGGCGTGGTCGAAGCCCTTGTCGGTCAGCACGCCCTTGACCACCGGCGTCATCAGGCCGGTGTAATCGTCGGCCGCCTGGCGGTCCTTGTCGTCGGCGGAGCGGTGCGCGACGTCTGACTTGATCGCAGTCCACAGCGCCAGTGCACGGCCGGCCTCGTTGAAGGCCTTCATGGTCATCAGCGAGCGGCGGATATCGGGATGGACGATGATCGGATCGGCCTTCTTGTCCGGCGCCTTCGGCCCCGACAGCGAGCGGCCCTGCAAGCGGTCCTTGGCATAGGCGACGGCGTTCTGGTAGGCGATCTCCGACAGCGAAAGGCCCTGCAGGCCGACGCCGAGGCGGGCCTCGTTCATCATCGTGAACATCGCCTTGAGGCCGCCATTGGCCTCGCCCAGCAGGGTGCCTTCGGCCTCGTCATAGTTCATGACGCAGGTCGAGTTGCCGTGAATGCCCATCTTCTCCTCGATGGAACCGCAGGAAACGGTGTTTCTTGTCCCCGGATTGCCCAATGCGTCGAGCTTGAGCTTCGGCACGATGAACAGCGAGATACCCTTGACGCCTTCCGGTGCGCCCTCGATGCGGGCCAGCACCAGATGGACAATGTTGTCCGACAGGTCGTGCTCGCCGGCCGAGATGAAGATTTTCTGGCCTGAAATCTTGTAGGTGCCATCGCCGTTCGGCACCGCCTTGGTGCGCAGCAGGCCGAGATCGGTGCCGCAATGCGGCTCGGTCAGGTTCATGGTGCCTGTCCAGGTGCCCGCGACCATCCTGGGCAGCCAGGCCGCCTTCTGCTCGTCGGTGCCGTGGGTGATGATGGCCGCGATCGCACCCTGGGTAAGGCCGGGATACATCATCAGCGACATGTTGGCCGACACCATGTATTCGGCCACCGCCGTGTGCACGGCATAGGGCAGGCCCTGGCCGCCGAACTCGACGGGGGCCGCCAGACCCATCCAGCCGCCTTCGCGATACTGGTCGAACGCTTCCTTGAAGCCCTTGGGCGTGGTCACCGAGCCGTCTTCGCGGCGCACGCAGCCTTCCATGTCGCCGACGCGGTTGAGCGGATGCATGACGTTCTCGGCGAGCTTGGCCCCTTCGGCGAGAATTGCCTCCAGCACGTCAGGCGTCGCGTCGGCGAATCCGGGAAGGTTCGAATAGCGCTGATAGCCCAGCACTTCGTTGAGCACGAACAGCGTGTCCTGGACCGGGGCCCTGTAGATCGGCATGCTTTTCCTCCACCATGCGGATTAGGCCCCGAAATCAAGCCGTGCGCGGCAAGCGGGCCAATGTCGAAGTCGCAATAGCAAATATTGACGTTTGCGTAAACGTCAATATTTTCGATGCGACAAGATTTCCGCCGCCAAGGGCGCGGAGCCTAGCGTTGCGGCATTGCGCAAGCCAGCGCGAAACAGCAGGTCACGACTGCGAAAAGCCGCGCGGCATGGCCACGCGGCTTTGATGGTGAAGGGTCCGACAGTGCCGGAGAATGGCTTAGCTCGCGACGCTCGCCTGCGGCGCCGTACGCTCGGCCAACATCTGGCGCACCGCCGACATCGAGCCGCTGAGCTCATTGATGGCGTCGTCAATCAGTGCCCGCTGCTTCTGCAGGCGAGCGAGCTGCTTCTCCGACTTGTCCAGCGCCAGCCGCAACTGCTTGGTGTTGGAACCGGTCGGATCGTAGAGGTCCATCATCTGCTTGACGTCGCGCAGCGAGAACCCAACCTTGCGGCCGAGCAGGATCAGCTTCAGCCTGGCCTTGTCGCGGCGCGTATAGAGACGGGTCGAACCGTCGCGCTGCGGGTTGAGCAGGCCCTTGTCTTCATAGAAACGCAGCGTGCGCAGCGTTACGCCGTACTTTTTGGCCATTTCGCCGATGCGGGACAGATCCTCGCCGGCTTCGACAGATGCATTATTGGTATTGGCCGCGGTCTCGCTGGCCGAGATAAGCTTCATGGTTACTGGCTTCCCCGTCTGGTGGCGTCGCGGTCCCGGACCATGCGTCGCCTGACTGGAAGCGGGGGCGTGCTTCCGGCCGTGGTTTCGACAAACAAATCGCAAAACAGCACAGCTAATGCGCCATTTACGTTTACGTCAATTCTATACCGATAGCCGCCTCATGACGCAAGGGCGTTTTGGGAACGGTGCTTTATGCCGCACCGGAAGTCGCGACAGCCAACTTCCTTGCAACTTCTTAAGCTTGGTTAACGCGTTGTTTACCACGTTGGGCGAAATGTGCGCGTGTCGGCTACCCGTGGTTATCCTGTATCGAATTTTTCACGGTTTTTCGGAGCGCGGGTGAAACCCGGGAAGCTAGTCTTCCACCGTGGCATGGAAGCGCGGTCGCCTCGTTCCGGCAAGGACTTGGGGAGCTGGTCGCAAGCCGGCCAATCTGAAAGACGGACGCACCGATGAACAGCAAGCGGTCCTACCTCGACACACTCAATGCCGGCAGGCAGCGCAAGCCACAGACCACGCTCGAGCAGCTGAACCGCTCGCTGGAGACCCTGGAACAGCGCCTGGGGCAGACGCGCGAGGACGCGACGGCACGCCCCGTTCCTCGCCAATATGGCGCCGACCCGCGTTACCCCGCCGCCGAACCGCGTTATCCCGCCGCGCAGCCGACAGCGCAGCAGCGCTGGTATGAGGATCCGCAGCCGGCGCCGCGTGCGCACAACCCTGCGCCGTCCCCTGCCTTCGACCAGAATTACCAGGCGATCGCGCGCGACATCGACCGCGTGCGCGGCCAGGAAGACAGCGTCGCCATGGTCGGCAAGATCGCGGGCGAGTTGCGCGGCATGCGCGAGGAGTTGCGCCATCAGGTAACTTCAGGCCTGCAGCGCGAATTCGACGCGCTGCGCAACGACATCGACCGCGCCTTCCAGGCGAACACCAAGCCCGGCGCGACAGGCAAGGGCAGCGCCGAACTTGGCGTGGAATTCGAGCGGCTCTCCGGCGCCATCAAATCGCTGTCGGAAAAGAGTGACGACAGGAGCGTCAACCTGCTGCGACTGGAACTCGAGCAGGTCAAAGCCGCGCTCGACACGCTGGCGCGCGAGGAGAGCGTGCAGAAGGTCGACCGCCGCTGGGACGATTTCGACCGCCGTTGGACGGCTTTCGAGGACCGCGTCGACGCCGACCAGCGCAAGCGCTCCGACGATCCCGCCATCGCGGCCCTGACCGACCGGCTGGAGCAGATCAGCAACGCCGTCAACAACCTGCCGGAATCGCTGTCGCTGCGTTCGCTGGAGGAAAAGGTCCGCACACTGGCCGGGGCGGTCGACCATTTCGCCAGCCAGCAGGACAATCGCGGCGGCGGCACGCTGGCCATGATCGACGAGCGGCTGGACGAGATTTCCCGCGCCATCGTAGCCTCGACAGTCGCCGCACAGGCGAATTCAATCGACCACGAAGCCTTCGAACGCATCGAGAAACGGATCGACTCGCTCGCCCAGCAGATCGAGGAAGTGGCACAGGACCGTCCCGGCAATGTCGTGATCGACCGGCTGAACACGCTGTCGAGCCGGGTCGATGACCTTGCCAGCCGCGCCAACCTGCCCGAGCAGGCGATGGAACGACTCGCCAAGCAGATCGCGCTGATCGCCGACAAGATCGATCAGGCGCCGGCCATGCCCGACGCCGACTATATCTTCCACGGGCTGGAACAGCGCTTCGACGTGCTGTCAGGCATGATGGAGCGTCGCCAGGGCGACGCTATCGAGCAGGGCAACATGCTGTTTCGCGATCTCGAGCGCCGGCTGGACGAGGTTGCCGACCGGCTGGACCAGCGCAGCATGCCCCAGGTCGACAGCGCCGGCATCATGGATGCCATCGATGCCCGCTTCACCGCACTGGCCAAGCGCATGGAAACACGCGCTCCCGATCCCACCGGCGAGGCGGCGATCCGCGGGCTGGAGAGCCGGCTCGAGGATATTTCAAGCCGGCTGGACGCTTCGGCGGCCCAGGTGGCCGGCATCGATCCGGCGCTGATCCGCAGCCTGGAGGCACAGGTCGCTGGCCTGTCGGCGCATCTTTCCAAGCCCAGCACGCCGCTGCCGGACTTCGAGGACATCAGCCCGCGCCTCGACGAAATCGAAAAAGCGTTGGCCGGCACCCGCGATTCCATCCTCGGCGCCGCACGCGAGGCGGCTGAAAACGCGGTGCGCTCGCTGGCCGGGACGAGCACCAATACGGCCGCCGTATCCGGCCTCGCCCAGGACCTGAAGACGCTGGAGACGTTGACCCGGCGTTCCGACGAGCGCAATTCGCGTACCTTCGAGGCCATTCACGATACCTTGCTCAAGATCGTCGACAGGCTGGGTTCGCTGGAAACCAGCGAACCGTCCGAAGCGGTAAGCGAACTCCTGGATGCGGCTCCGACCAAACCGGGCGGCTGGCGCGGCGTGCGGCGGCCCAAGATGGCCGTCAACGCACCGTCGATGACCATGGACGAGCCGCTGCCGCTGACCGGCGACATGGCCGATCTGGACGCGCGTGCCGCGGCCATATTGCGCGCCGAGCCTGCTTCATCCGGCGAGCCGGCACTGCACGTCGAAATGGGCTTGTCTGCCCGGCCGGGCGCCCGCTCGCCCGCGGAAGCCGCCGCCGCTGCCGCGATGGCCGCGCTCGGTTCCGACACCATCGCAGGAAGGGACCAGCCGGCGAGTCGCAAGTCGATGTTCGGAGGGCTGGCGCGCGCCTTCAAGGGCAAGAAGTCGGCGGATGTTCCGCCGCTGGCCGGCTCGGCGCCGAGCGCCGATATCCCGAGTGTCGATCTCGACGAGCCGCTCGACCCGAAAGTCGCCAACCGCCCGCTGGAGCCGGGATCCGGCGCGCCCGACCTCAATGCCATCATGAAGCGGGTGCGCGATGAACGGGGACAACCGGCAAAGCCCGGCGACAGCGACGCGGCGAAATCGGACTTCATCGCCGCTGCCCGACGCGCGGCCCAGGCGGCCGCGGCCGAGGCCGACGCCCTGAAGCGCCAGTCGACGATGAAAGGCCCGGTCAAGGCGCTCAGGATAGGCGACCTGCTCAAGGCGCGGCGCAAGCCGATCCTGATGGCGGCGGCAGCGATCATGCTGGCGCTTGCCGGCCTGCAACTCGGCAAGGCGTTTCTCTCGGATCCCGCCCAGGTGGCGAACAACGACGCGGCCCCGATCGTTACCTCGCAGCCGGTGAAGACGGCCTCTGTCGATACCGCCAGCCAGCCGAAGACCCAGGCGCAGCCGGCGGCGACGGACGGCGCGCCGGCCCGTGCCGTTAGGCAGGCCGAACAATCCGTGCCGGCAGGCAAGGACGACATGGCGGCGCAGACCGTCATGGCCATGCCGTCTGATACGGATGCGATGCCAGATACGGCGCCCGCCGCCGAGCCCGCTCCGGCACCGGTCGCGTCGGCCATGACCTCCGGCCCAAGCACAACCGCTACCGACACTATGGCATCGGCCGCGCCTGTTGCTCCGATGACCGCTGCTCCTACCATGACGGATCCGGCACCGGCCGCTGTCGCGCCAGTGGCGACCGAGGCAACAGCCAACGACACGACTGGCGCCGTTGCGCCCATGAACAAGGCGGCGGCGACAGCCGCGACCAAGTTCGACATCCCGGCCGATGCCGGCCCGGCCGCCTTGCGTGACGCCGCCGCTGGCGGCGACGCCAAGGCACTGTTCGAGGTCGGCTCGCGCTACGCCGAGTCGCGCGGCGTCAAGGAAAACATGCCGGCTGCCGCCAAATGGTACGAGAAATCGGCGGAACTCGGCTTCGCGCCGGCCGAATACCGCATCGGCAATTTCTACGAGAAGGGCATCGGCGTCGCGCGCGACATCAAGAAGTCGAAGACCTGGTATCAGCTCGCTGCCGCGCAGGGCAACGCCAGCGCCATGCACAATCTGGCGGTGCTATTCGCCATGGCCGCTGACGGCGTGACCGACAATGAATCGGCCGCGCACTGGTTCCAGGAGGCCGCCGACCTCGGCGTCAAGGACAGCCAGTTCAATCTCGGTATCCTCGCCGCCAAGGGCGTCGGCATGAAGCAGAACCTGGAAGAATCTTACAAGTGGTTCGCGCTTGTCGCCAAGACCGGCGACAAGGATGCCGCGGCCAAGCGCGACGAGATCGCCAATGCACTGCGGCCTGAGCAACTCGAGCGGGCGCGCGCCGCGACCGAATTGTGGAAGGCCAAGCCGCTCAACGCGACAGCCAATTCGGTGGACATTCCCGAATCCTGGCAGGAAGGCACGCCGCAGACGACCGCCGGCATCGACATGAAGAAGGCGGTCAAGAACATCCAGCTCATCCTCAACAAGAACGGCTATGACGCCGGCGGCGCCGACGGCGTGATGGGCGACAAGACCAAGAACGCGATCATCGCTTTCCAGACCGCCAACAACCTGCCGGCGACCGGCGCGGTCGACGAGAAACTGGTCAAGGCATTGCTGGCGCGCAAATAACGGCAGAAGCGTCGTTTCCACGACGCCCTTGCCATACATTTGCCCGTTAACTGATTGAGTTGTTTTTTGTTTCGGCGCGGTGGCGGGGTTTGACCTCGCTGCCGCGTCGGCGCAAGAGAAAATTGGCTTTTCGATGCGATACTGTCCGCAACGGCTTTATTCGCCGACAGGCAAACTGATCGAGACTGACGGGTGGGCATCTATCTCCCGATCGCGGAAATTTCCGTAAACGTCTTCGTGCTGCTGGCCATGGGCGCCGCGGTGGGCTTCCTGTCGGGCATGTTCGGGGTGGGTGGCGGCTTCCTCATCACGCCGCTCTTGATCTTCTACAACATCCCGCCGGCGATCGCGGTCGCCACCGGCGCCAACCAAGTCATCGCTTCTTCCGTCTCCGGCGTGTTGTCGCACATGAAGCGAGGGACGCTCGACTTCAAGCTCGGCAGCGTGCTCCTGGCCGGCGGCGTCGTCGGCTCAACCGGCGGCATCTACGTGTTCGGCCTCCTGCGCAGGCTCGGCCAACTCGACCTGTTCATCTCGCTGCTCTACGTCGTGCTGCTCGGCACCGTCGGCGGGCTGATGCTGGTCGAGAGCATCAACGCCCTGCGCGCCACGCGCAGCGGTGCGGCACCGGTGCTGAAGAAATCCGGCCAGCACAACTGGATCCACCGCCTGCCGCTGAAGATGCGCTTCCGCGCGTCAAAACTGTTCGTCAGCGTCATTCCGGTGCTCGGGCTTGGCGCCGGCATCGGCTTCCTGTCGTCGATCATGGGCGTCGGCGGCGGCTTCATCATGGTGCCGGCGCTGATCTATCTCTTGAAAGTGCCGACCAATGTCGTCATCGGCACCTCGCTGTTCCAGATCATCTTCACCTCCGCCTACACGACGCTGGTTCACGCCACCACAAACCAGACCGTCGATGTGATGCTGGCCTTCCTTTTGATGGCAGGCGGCGTAGCCGGGGCGCAATATGGCGCCAAGGCCGGCCAGCGGCTGCGCGGCGAGCAGTTAAGAGCCCTGCTGGCGCTGCTGGTGCTGGCCGTGGCGATCCGGCTCGCCACCGATCTGTTCGTCACGCCGCCCAACCTTTATTCGTTGTCCGGCGTGGGCCTCAACTGATGAAAGGACTGAAAGCGCTCGCAGCCGTCGCTCTCTTGTCCCTGACCGCCGCCGCGCCTGCGAAGGCGCAGACACCGCTTACGGAAGGCATCCAGATCGGCCTCTCCACCGACGCGGTGTCGATCACCGCCGGTTTTTCAGGCGCCGACCTGACCATTTTTGGTTCGCTCGAAAATCCCGACCCGCTGGTGGCACGCCAGGGCCGCTACGACGTCATCGTCGTGCTCGAAGGGCCACCCAAACCGGTGGTGGTGCGCCGCAAGGACCGGGTGCTGGGCGTCTGGGTCAATCTGGATTCCGAGACCTTCGAGAACGTGCCGGTGTCCTATTCGGTGGCGACGACGCGGCCGCTGCAGGACATCACCGAACCCAACAGCTACAAGCAACTGTCGCTAGGCGCCTCCAACCTCTATATGCAGCCGGCCGATGCCGGTGACAGCCCGGCGACGATCGAGGAATTCACGGCGGCACTGCGCGAGCGCAAGGCTGCCGCCGGGCTCTACAGCGAGAATGTCGGCGGCGTGCAATTCCTGTCGCAGAACCTGTTTCGCGCCACGGTCAGGCTGGCACCGAATGTGCCGGTCGGCACGCACAAGGCGCGCGCGTTCCTGTTCAAGAGCGGCCTGTTCATCAAGGAGAGTTCGGCGCAGCTCGAAATCCGCAAATCGGGTTTCGAACAATCGATCTTCCGCGTCGCGCACGACTATTCGTTCCTCTACGGCGTGTTCGCCATATCCCTGGCCATGGTGACGGGCTGGCTCGGCCGGCTGGTGTTCCGTAAGGATTGATGCTCCGGGAAAAGAGGGGTTCCCCTTTTCCCCGCCATGCGATAAACCGCCGCCTCCCGGCCCAGGGGCAAACACGCACATACAATTCGCCAGAGCGGTCCGGCCATCCGGATGACAGCGCGATGCGTCGCCGCTGTTTTGCCGCCACGAAACAATGACAGGAGGCTGCAATGCATCAGGCATTCGGCGGCATCGACTTCGGCACGTCCAATTCCACGGTGGGCGTGATCCGGAACGGCAAGGCGCGGCTGGTCCCGCTGGAGGGCGAACAGCCCACTTTGCCAAGCGCCGTGTTCTTCAACTTCGAGGACGGCCATACCTATTTCGGCCGTCGCGCGATCGGCGATTATACCGACAGCATCGAAGGCCGCCTGATGCGCTCGTTGAAGAGCGTGCTCGGCAGTTCGCTCGCCCACGAGAAGACGCGTATCAAGGCGCGCCAGATCGGCTTCATCGACATTATCAGCCTGTTCATCGGCCATCTGAGGACGCGGCTGGAAGAGGACGCCGGCGGTTTGGTGGAAAGCGTGGTGCTCGGCCGGCCGGTGCAGTTCGTCGATGACGACGCGCAAGCCGACGCGAAGGCGCAAGGCGAACTCGAGAAGGCTGCCCGTGCCCAGGGCTTCAAGCACATCGCTTTCCAGTTCGAGCCGATCGCGGCGGCGCTCGACTACGAACAGAAGGTGACGCGCGAGGAACTGGCGCTGATCATCGACATGGGCGGCGGCACGTCCGACTTCTCGATCGTGCGGGTCTCGCCGGAGCGCTCGCGATCGACCGATCGCAAGGACGACATCCTGGCCAGCCGCGGCATCCACATCGGCGGCACCGATTTCGACCGGCTGCTCAGTATCGCCCATGTCATGCCGCAGCTCGGCTACCTCTCCGCGACCAAGGACGGCAAGCGCAATCTGCCGGCCAGCTATTTCATCGACCTCGCCACATGGCAGCGCATCAACCTGGTCTACACCGCCAAGGCGATGACGCATCTGCGCCAGATCCGCTACGAGGCCGCGCGCGCCGACCTGGTCGACCGTTTCATCCACATCGTCGAGCACCGCTACGGGCACGCTCTGGCAGCGTCGGTCGAGAAAGCCAAGATAGAGCTGACCGACAGGTCATCGGCGGACGTGGCGGTGAAGCTGCCCGACGCGGCGTTCGCCGCCGGGATCACGCGCGACGGGTTGGAAGCCACGATCGCGCGGGACATCGAACGGGTTAGCGAAACGGTGGCGCAGACCATCCGCGATGCCGGGGTCAAGCGGTCCGACATCACCGCGGTGTTCCTGACCGGTGGATCGACGGCGATCCCGCTGGCAAGGCGGGAAATCCTGTCGCTGGTGCCGCAAGCTTCCATTATCGAAGGCGATATGTTCGGATCGGTCGGGCTTGGGCTGGCGCTCGATGCGCAGCGGAAGTTCGGCTGACCCTACCCTGACCCGTTCATCTCCGCTCCCAAATGCGCCTTCAGCGCCATCTGGGCCAGGCTTGCCTGACGGTCGCGATGGCTGATCATGGCGAAGTCGCGCTTCGGCAATTCGATCGGCACGGCTCTCAGGCTCCCCTCGGCGACCGCGCGCCCGACGACGAGCTCCGAAATGATGGTCGCGCCGGCACCCGCCTCGACAGCCTGGCGAACCGCCTCGTTGCTGGGCAGCACCAGGAATATCCTGAGGTCGGCAAGTGAAATCCCCTCGCGGCGCGCCAGGTCCTCCAGCACCTCACGCGTGCCGGAGCCGCCCTCGCGGATGATCCAGCGCAGGCCGGTGATGTCGGGGCGGCCCGGCGCGGTTTCGGCGATCTTGGGATGGGAACTGGCAACGACCAGCATCAACCGGTCGGTATCGACCTTGGCGCGGCGCAATATGTCGGACTCGGTGCGCCCTTCGACCAGGCCGAGATCGGCGGTTCCATCGAGCACGCTGGCCTCGACCTGCCTTGTATTGCCGATGGTGACGCTAAGCCTGACGGCCGGATAGGCCTCGTGGAACGAGGCCAGCCGGCGCGGCAGCCAGTAGCTGGCGATGGTCAGGCTGGCGGCAATGGAGAGGCTGCCGGCGACCGTTTGCGAAACATGTTCCAGCACGTTGCGGGCGGCGGCGGCCCGCTCCAGCACCGCCTTGGCCTCGGGCAGGAACCTGTGGCCGGTTTGGGCCAGCTCGATGTTGCGGCCGACGCGATTGAACAGATGGACGCCGTGCTGCTCTTCCAGCGCACGGATGGCGGCCGATGCCGCCGACTGGGAAATGCCCAAAAGCTCCGCCGCCTTGGTCATATGACCGCGCTCGGCAACGGCGACGAAAATGCGCAACTGATCCAGGGTCATGCGCGCATTAAGAACCAATATCGATCGAATTTACAAGAACAACTGATTAGACGGATCGATAGCTTTATTCTACTTTTTCATGCGAGATTAGAAAAAATTGGCCTGTAGGTCGCAGAGAAGAAAATGATCGGGCGGTTCAGATCCCTGCTTGCGCATTGGAGCCGCGGCATAAGGCGACGGTTGGCCGGCGACCGCTACCATCCTGAAGAACATTATATGCGCGGCCCCGGGCCGAAGACGCGAGCCAAATCCGCCGGCAGCGCGAGCACCACGGGATCATGATGCAAGGACCGCCGCGCGGCGCCAATTCAGCCCCCTCGCAACGCCAGCTTGCCGACACGCGCGCGCCCGATGAAGGCGACGGCGTAGACACCTCGCCTAATGTTTCCGACAGCATCGCCAAGACGACCTGCTACATGTGCGCCTGCCGCTGCGGCATCGATGTCCATATCAAGGATGGCAAGATCCGCTATATCAACGGCAACAAGGACCATCCGGTCAATCGCGGCGTGATCTGCGGCAAGGGCAGCTCCGGCATCATGCAGCACTACAGTCCGGCCAGGCTGAAGAAGCCATTGCTGCGCACCGGCCCGCGCGGCTCGGGTGAGTTCCGCGAGATCGAGTGGGAGGAAGCCTTCTCGATCGCCACCGAGCGGCTGTCGACTATCCGCCGAACCGACCCTAAGAAACTCGCTTTCTTTACCGGGCGTGACCAGTCGCAATCCTTGACAGGCTGGTGGGCGAGCCAGTTCGGCACGCCGAATTTCGCCGCCCATGGCGGCTTCTGTTCGGTGAACATGGCGGCGGGCGGGCTCTACACGATCGGCGGCTCGTTCTGGGAGTTCGGCGAGCCCGATTGGGACAACACGAAATACTTCATGCTGTTCGGCGTCGCCGAGGACCATGACTCGAACCCGATCAAGATCGGGCTCGGCAAGCTCAAGGCGCGCGGCGCCAAGGTGGTCTCGATCAATCCGTGCCGTACCGGCTACAATGCGATCGCCGACGACTGGATCGGCATCCGGCCTGGCACTGACGGCCTGTTCGTGTTCGCGCTTATCCACGAACTCCTGAAGGCCGGCCGCGCCGACCTAGACTATTTGCTGCGCTACACCAACGCGCATGTCCTGGTCATTCAGGAACCTGGCGCAGCCGATGACGGGTTGTTCGTGCGCGACAACGACGGCAATCCGCTGGCATGGGACAGAGTGGCGAAGCGTCCGGTGAGCGCCACCGATGCCGACGCCAGACCGGCACTGACAGGCAGCTACGACGTCGATGGCCGCCGCTGTGTGACGGTATTCCAACTCATTGCGGACCGCTATCTCGACGAGAGCTACGCACCCGACGCGGTCGCGGAGCGTTGCGGCATCTCTGCCGGAACGATCCGCCGGATCGCCGCCGAACTGGCCCATGTCGCCTTCGAACAGGCGATCGAACTGCCGGTCGCATGGACCGACTGGGCCGGGCGCCGGCATGAGACGATCAAGGGACGACCGGTTTCGATGCATGCCATGCGCGGCATCTCGGCCCACTCCAACGGTTTTCACACCTGTCGCGCTATTCACCTGCTGCAGGTGCTGCTGGGCACGGTGGACGTGCCCGGCGGCTTCCGCTTCAAGCCGCCGTACCCCAGGTCGGCGCCGCCGGGCCCGAAGCCGTGCGGCAAGGACGTGAGGCCGATGACGCCGCTCGGCGGCATGCCGCTCGGTTTCGTCTGTGGACCCGATGATCTGCTGGTTGACGAAGCGGGCACGCCGCTGCGCATCGACAAGGCCTATTCCTGGGATTCGCCACTTGCGGCGCATGGCCTGATGCACACCGTCATCCGCAACGCCTGGGCCGGCGATCCCTACCCGATCGACACGCTGATGATGTACATGTCGAACATGGCCTGGAATTCCTCGATGAACACCGTCGAGACCATGGCCATGCTCACGGACCATGATGAAGCGGGCAACTACAGGATCCCCTTCATCATCTATTCCGACGCCTACTATTCCGAGACCGTGCCGTTCGCCGACCTCGTCCTGCCCGACACCACCTATCTCGAGCGTCATGACTGCATCAGCCTGCTGGACCGGCCGATCAGCCACGGCGACGGGCCGGGCGACGCCATCCGCCATCCGGTCGTCGAGCCCGACCGCGACGTCAGGCCGTTCCAGTCGGTCCTGATCGAACTCGGCGCACGGCTTGGCCTGCCGGGCTTCGTCGAAGAAGACGGCTCGGCGAAGTACCGCGACTACGCCGACTACATCGTCAATCATGAACGCACGCCCGGCATAGGCCCGCTCGCCGGCTGGCGCGGCAAGGACGAAACCTCGATCGGCAAGGGCGAAGTCAACCCCAACCAGTTGCAACGCTACATCGACAATGGCGGTTTCTGGCACCACGACTTCACCGACGACCAGCGCTACTACAAGATGGCCAACCGCTCCTATCTCGATTTCGCGGTGCAACTGGGCTTCATCCCCAAGGCCGAGCCGATCGTCTTCCAGCTCTATTCCGAAACGATGCAGCGTTTTCGGCTGGCCGCGCGCGGACATGGCCGGGTGGTGCCGCCGCAGAGCGAACGCGAGCGCGTCGAGACCTACATGGATCCGCTGCCGTTCTGGTACATGCCCTTCGAGGAAGCAGCCGTGGACCTGGAGAAATACCCGCTGCACGCGCTGACGCAGAGGCCCATGCACATGTACCATTCCTGGGGTTCGCAAAACGCGTGGTTGCGGCAGATCACCAGCCAGAACCGGCTGTTCGTGCATCACCGGACCGCGGCCGGCCTTGGCCTTGCCGATGACGACTGGGTGTGGATCGAGAGCATCAACGGCAAGGTGAAGGGGCAGATCAAGCTGGTCGACGGGGTAAACGAAAGCACGGTCTGGACCTGGAACGCGATCGGCAAAAGGCGCGGCAGCTGGGGGCTGAAGGACGATGCAGCCGAGAGCAATCGCGGCTTCCTGCTCAACCACATCATCGGTGACCAGACTTCCGCTGATGCGCAGGGCAAGCGCTACTCCAACTCCGATCCGGTGACCGGCCAGGCCGCGTGGTTCGATCTGCGCGTGCGCATCGTCAAATGCGCGGCTGAGGAAGCCGGTTTCACCGAGCCGCGGTTCGAGCGTTTTCACCAGCCGCCGCATTTCGAGCCGCCGCCCGACATGCTCACTTTCGGTGCCGGGTTTCGGCAGGCAAGAAAGGCGGCCCAATGACCTGTCTTCCAAGTCCAGGCGGCAAGAAGCTTGGCCTCGTCATCGACCTCGACACCTGTGTCGGCTGCCAGGCCTGCGTCACCGCCTGCAAGGAGTGGAACACCGGCGGCCACATGGCGCCGCTGACCGACATCGACCCTTATGGCGGCCATGTCGACGGGGTCTGGTTCAACCGCGTGCACAGTTACGAGCATATCACCGAGATGGGTGGGCGCACGGTGAACTTCCCGCGCTCCTGCCTGCATTGCGAGACGCCGGCCTGCGTCACCGTCTGCCCGACCGGCGCCTCCTACAAGCGGGCGTCCGATGGCATCGTGCTGATCGACGAGGACAAGTGCATCGGCTGCAAACTGTGCAGTTGGGCCTGCCCTTACGGCGCGCGCGAATTCGACACGGATGTCGGCGTGATGAAGAAATGCACGCTCTGCGTCGACCGCATCTACAACGACAACCTGGCCGAAGGGGACCGCGTGCCGGCCTGCGTCGCCGCCTGCCCGACCAGCGCCCGGCATTTCGGTGACCTTGGCGACCCCCAATCCCCCGTGTCGCAACTGGTTGCGGAGCGTGGCGGTGTCGACCTGATGCCGGAACTCGGCTATCACCCGACCAACAAATACCTACCGCCGCGCGCACACACGCAACGTGCCGCATCGGTTGCCGCTCCCGCGCTGGAGCCGGTACGGGCCGAGGGCGGTTTCCTTGGCTGGGTCGACCGCATGCTTTCGAACTGACCATCATGCATCCCGCTTTTTCGGTCGTCTTCTTCACCACCGCCACGGGTGCCGGCTATGGGCTGCTCGCGCTGCTCGGCGTGCTCGGCCCGCTCGGCTTCATCGCGCCCGATTTCTGGACGGGCTTCGTCGGCATGGGACTGGCGCTCGGCCTGATCGCGGCCGGCCTGTTGTCGTCGACCGGCCATCTCGGCAGGCCTGAACGCGCCTGGCGGGCGTTCTCGCAATGGCGCAGTTCGTGGCTGTCGCGCGAAGGCGTCGCCTCGGTCGCAACCTTCATTCCCTCGGGACTTTTCGGCGTGGGCTGGATCTTCCTTGGCCGCCTCGATGGCTGGGTGGCCGCTGCGGGCGTTCTGGCCAACTTCGGCGCCATTGCCACGGTCTGCATGACCGGCATGATCTATGCCTCGCTGAAGCCGATTGCGCAGTGGCACAGCCCCTATACCTTGCCCGGCTATCTCATCTTCTCGGCGATGAGCGGCTGCGTGCTTCTAAACGCGGTGTTGCAAGGGTTCGCTCTCGGTTCGGAAATCCTCCCGGCATTTTCGGTGCTGCTCACCTTGCTTGGCTGGGGCTGGAAGCTGGCTACCTGGCGCCACAACGACCAGCTAGAAATCCAGACCAATGCGAACACCGCGACCGGGCTCTCCGGCGGCACGGTGCGATCCCTGGAATGGCCACATACCGAGGAAAACTACCTGCTCAAGGAAATGGGCTTTCGCATCGCGCGCAAGCACGCCTCGAAGCTGCGCCGGATCGCGCAGGCGCTGGCCTTCGGCTTGCCGATCCTGCTGCTGCTTGCCGCCTTCGCCTTGCCGTGGCCGTTCGCGGCGGCGTTGTCGGTGCTTGCCGCGATCGCCCAGTTCGGCGGCATGCTGGTTGAGCGCTGGCTGTTCTTCGCCGAGGCGAAGCACACGGTCATGCTCTATTATGGACGATAGATCTCAGCCTGGCCGCAGCATCGAGCGGGAGATGGCGAAGATGCGCTCAGTGCCGAGCATATAGGCCATCAACGTTTCCAGCCGGAACAGGCCGGCATAGGCGCTATCGAGCACGTTGAGCGAGCCGGTATAGGCACCGAAGGCCGGCATGATCATGCGGCCGCCGTCGCCTGCAAAGCAGCGCCTGCGCACCGAACGGCCTTGTTGCACGATGCGGGCGCAGGGATGGAGGTGGCCTGAAATCTCGCCTTCAACCCGCACCTTCGACGGCTCGTGCCGGAACAGCAGCGAGCCTATGGCAAGTTCCCGCACGGTCTCGCCGGGCAGGTCCGCAGGCGCTTCCGGATCGTGATTGCCGGCGACCCAGAACCAGTCGCGGCCTGCCATCAGCGCTTCCAGCCGTTCGCGAAAGCTCGAATGCATGCGTTCGGCGCCGCCGCCGTCGTGAAAGGAGTCGCCCAGGCTGATGACGATCGAGGGCTGGTAGTCTGATATCACCGCTTGCAGCCGCAGCAAGGTCGCGCCGGTATCGTAAGGCGGGATCAGCGTGCCGCGCCTTGCCAGCGACGACCCCTTTTCCAGGTGCAGGTCGGATACCGCCAGCAGCTTGAGCTCCGGGAAATAGAGCACGCCGCGCGGATCGCAGACGGCACGCTCGCCAGCGATGCCGACAAGGTCGGCCTCGGCGGTCAGCGATGCTCGCGCCAGCGAGAAATTCATGTCTCAACCATCCCAGGCCCCATGGCCTCCTCGACCAGTGTGGCCGCATCCATCAGGAGTGTTTCATCGGCCTCGCCGTTCACCGGCATCTTACCGATCTCGAGCATGATCGGCACGGCAAGCGGCGATATCTGTTCGAGCGCCTTATGCATGATTCGACCCTGGATACGCGAGAGCATGTCGGCAAGTCTGCTGACATCGAGCAGGCCGGTCGCCGCATCGGCACGCGTCGCCTGAAGCAGGATGTGGTCCGGCTCATGGCTGCGCAGGACATCGTAGATCAAGTCGGTCGAAACCGTGACCTGGCGGCCGCTCTTCTCCTGGCCGGGGTGGCGTTTTTCGATCAGTCCCGAGATCAGCGCGCAGTTGCGAAAGGTGCGCTTAAGAAGCCAGCTGTCGGCCAGCCAGGCTTCGAGATCGTCGCCCAGCATGTCCTGGTCGAACAGCGCGCCGAGTGAAGGCTTCCTGGCTTTGAACATCGCGCCCATGTCGCCCAGGGACCATATGGCGAGCGCATAGTCGGTGGCGACAAAGCCGAGCGGCCTGGCGCCCGCCCTGTCGAGGCGACGGGTGAGCAGCATGCCGAGCGTCTGGTGCGCGAGCCTGCCCTCGAAGGGATAGGCGACCAGATAGTGGCGGTTACCGCGCGGAAAGGTCTCGATCAGCAAATCGTCGCGCTTGGGCAGCATCGATTTGTCCGACTGGAACCGCAGCCAGTCGGCCACCTGCTCCGGCAGCTTCTTCCAGCGCTGCGGATCGTCCAGCATGATGCGGACCTGCTCGGCAAGGTAGGTCGAGAGCGGGAACTTGCCACCGCCATAATAGGGCACCTTGGCATCGCTGCCGGGCGCGTTCGAGACGAAGCATTCATTTTCGCGGATGCCTTCGAAGCGCAGCACCTTGCCGGCGAACATGAAGGTATCGCCATGCGTCAGCGTTTCGAGGAACGCCTCCTCGATCTTGCCGAGCACGCGGCCGCCGTGCGACGCCGCGCCTTTGCTGCCCGCCTTGACGTAGCGCACGTTGAGCGCCGGCACCTCGATGATGGTGCCGACATTCAGCCTGTATTGCTGGGCGACGCGCGGATTGGATACGCGCCACAGCCCATCCTTGTTCAGGCGGATGCGGGCGTAGCGCTCGTAATTCTTCAGCGCGTAGCCACCGGTGGCGACGAAATCGACGACGCGGTCGAATGTCGGACGATCGAGGCCGGCATAGGGTGCCGCCGTTCGCACCTCTTGATACAGGTCATCGGCGCGGAACGGTGCGCCGCAAGCGCAGCCGAGCACATGCTGCGCCAGCACGTCGAGCCCGCCATTGACCAGCGGCGGCGTATCCTGCGCGCCGAGATAATTGGCGTCGAGTGCGGCCCGGCACTCCAGCACCTCGAAACGGTTGGCGGGGATCAGGATCGCCTTCGACGGCTCATCCATGCGGTGGTTGGCACGGCCGATGCGCTGCGCCAGCCGGCTGGCGCCCTTCGGAGCACCGACATGCACGACTAGATCGACATCGCCCCAATCGATGCCTAGATCGAGCGTCGAGGTGGCGACGATGGCGCGCAGCGCGTTCTCGCCCATCGCCTTCTCGACGCGCCGGCGCTGGGCGACGTCGAGCGAGCCATGGTGTAGGGCGATCGGCAAGGTGTCCTCGTTGACCCGCCACAATTCTTGGAACAGCAGCTCCGCCTGGCTGCGTGTGTTGACGAACAGCAAGGTCGTCTTGTGGCGCTTGATCTCGCTGTAGATTTCCGGCGTGGCGTAGCGCGCCGAGTGCCCCGCCCACGGCACGCGCTCCTCGGAATCGAGGATCGAGATTTCGGGTTTCGCCCCGCCCGTCACAGTGATCAATTCCGCCATGTCACCTGGTGGATTCTGGCTGACCAGCCAGCGCCGCAATTCGTCCGGCTCGGCCACCGTGGCCGACAACCCGATCGTCTGCAGGCCCGGGACAAAGCTGCGCAGCCGCGCCAGCCCAAGCGCCAGCAGATGGCCGCGCTTCGACGTCACTAGCGAATGCAATTCGTCGAGCACGACATAGCGCAGGTCCTCGAAGAAGCGCCTGGCGTCTCCTGCCGCGATCAGCAGCGCCAGTTGCTCTGGCGTGGTGAGCAGGATATCGGGCGGCGCAAGCTTCTGGCGCTGGCGCTTGTGGGCGGGGGTGTCGCCGGTGCGCGTTTCGATGGTGACGGGCAGACCGATCTCCTCGACCGGTTTGCCGAGATTGCGCTCGATATCGACGGCCAACGCCTTCAGCGGCGAGATGTACAGCGTGTGGATACCGCGCCGCGCCTGGCCTGGTTTCCGCCTTGGCCTCACGGCCAGTTCGGTCAGCGACGGCAGGAACCCGGCCAGCGTCTTGCCGGCGCCGGTCGGCGCGATCAACAGCACCGATTGCCCGGCTTGGGCCTTCGCCAGCAGGTCGATCTGATGCGCGCGCGGGGACCAGCCTTTCTCGCCGAACCATTTTACGAATGGTTCGGGCAGGACGACGGCGGCATTCTGGTCGGCGAGGCGCGGCAGCTCGGTCACCCGCCAGAGGTAGCGCGGCAGCGCGAGATCGCCAAGCAGAATCGGAACAAAACGGGATCGAAAAGCCTTACGGCCGCCGGAACCCCGTCGGTCCGCCATAGAGGTAGCCGATGCGGGCGATGGCTTCCTTCAGCCCTTCGCGCGACACCAGCATGGTGTGGCCGTTGGCGTGGATCATGGTTTCGGCGTCGGTCATGATGGCGACATGCCCTTTCCAGAACACCAGGTCACCACGTCGCAGCCCCGAAAGATCAGGGCCCGGCTGAAGCGGCTCGCCGACCGAATTGGCCTGCATGTCGGAATCGCGCAGCACCTCCCTGCCGGTCATGCGCATGGCCAGTTGCACCAGGCCGGAGCAATCGATGCCGAAGCCGGAAACGCCGCCCCACAGATAGGGGGTGCCGAGAAACGTCTCGGCCACGGAGACATAGTCGCCGGCCACTTCGCCGATCGGCCGCAGATGGCCAGCGATCACGGCTTCACCGGAGGGCAGCAGTGCGTAGTGCGTGCCGCGTGTTTCGGCGGCACCCGTCACGGTTACCGTCGATCCCATCGACAGTTGCCCGGTGATCGGAAAGCGCAGATCTGGACCGGGATAAAGGAACGTACGCGGCACCGAGACGATATGGGTCGACGCATGGTCCCGCCCGCCCAGCATAACGTCGGCGACATAGCCGACATAGCCGTCTCGCTCGGCCTGAATCCACGCCCAGCCTTCTCTATCCTCGAAAACCAGCACATCGTCGCCGAACAGAGCTTGCGTGTTGACGCCCGAATCCAGCGTCGGCGCCTTGCGGATATCTGCCACCGGGACCGAAATCCGCGCTGGCCGGCCCGCCACGAAACGGTCGGCAACGACCTCTCCTTTCAACCTGGCATCGGCGAGATCGGAGCGGAAGGCATGAAGGCGTGCGTCGTGGGCGGTCAAGATCGGCAACCTTGTTGAATGGCACTACAGTCAGATCGGCAAGTCGTGGGCCTTGGCGATGATACCATCGCCGAAGCGCTCGACAAAGAGCGCGCCCTCGACGGTGCGCTTGATCAGGACATTGCGCTTGTCGAGCTCGTCGCGATGGCGCGACACCAGTTTCAGCGCGCCCATCGTGTCGAGCGCGCGCGTGATGACCGGCTTGGTGACATTGAGGCGGGCGGCCAGCCCACGCACGGTGTGCGGCGGCGGATCGAGATAGATGGTGAACAGGATCGCCGTCTGGCGCATGGTCAGGTCCGGCGCGTCCTCGCGCACCTGCGACAGCATCACTTGCTGCCACAGTCGCAAGGCCTGGCTCGGGCGCATCGCAATCGACATCGCGCCAGCATGACGCCAAATTGTTTCGGTTCCGTTTCAGTTTCGGCAATTTGCCGGCTCTGCCTGCAAGCATCAGCCGTAGCGTGTCGAGATGATCCGCTCCAGAGCGCGGATTGCTTGCGCCTCGCCGCCGGCTGGGCCGTGCGGACGATCGGCGGGGTTCCAGGCGAAGATGTCGAAATGCGCCCAGCTTGCCGTCTTCTCGACGAAGCGTTTAAGGAACAGCGCCGCGGTGATCGAACCGGCGAAGCCATCCGTGGTGACGTTGTTGATGTCGGCGATCTTCGACGACAGTTTCGCGTCGTAGGGCCGCCATAGCGGCATGCGCCACAGCGGATCCTCGACCGCCAGCGATGCCGCCGCCAGCTCCGAGGCAAGCGCCTCGTCATCGGTGTAGAAGGGCGGCAGGTCCGGGCCAAGCGCGACGCGGGCTGCTCCCGTCAGGGTCGCCATGTCGACCAGGAGCCGCGGTTCCTCCTCGTCGGCCAGCGCCAGCGCATCGCCCAGCACCAGCCTCCCCTCGGCGTCCGTATTGCCGATCTCTACTGATATGCCCTTGCGGCTCGTCAGCACGTCACCCGGGCGGAAGGCGTTGCCGGCGATGGAATTCTCGACCGCGGGGATCAGCACTCGCAGCCGCACGTTCAGTCCGGCAGCCATGATCATCGAGGCCAGGCCCAGCACATTGGCCGCGCCGCCCATGTCCTTCTTCATCAGCAGCATGCCGGAAGAGGGCTTGATGTCGAGGCCGCCGGTGTCGAAGCAGACCCCCTTGCCGACCAGCGTCACCTTCGGCGCTCCCTGAAGCCCCCATGTCATGTCGATCAAGCGCGGCGCGCCGGATGAGGCACGGCCGACGGCGTGGATCATCGGGAAATTCCGCTGGAGCAGATCATCGCCCTTGATTACCGACACCTCGGCTTTGTGCGCCTCGGCCAGTGTCCGCACGGCTCGCTCCAGATCGTCCGGTCCCATATCGTTGGTCGGCGTGTTGACGAGGTCGCGTGTCAGGAAGACACCGTCGGCGATGCGGCGAACGCGCTGCGCATTAACCCCGGCCGGCAATTCGAAGCGCAGCGCCTTGCCCGGCTTCTTGCCATAGCGGGTAAAGACATAGCCGCCGAGAGCCAACGCGATCGCCGCCAGTTCAGGCTCGGCCGGCGCCGAGGCGAAAAACCAGTCGCCTTCCGGCAAGGTTTTTGCCAGCGCGCCGACGGCGAGCGCGCCCTCACCCTCGCCAAGACCGAACATGGCGCCGCCGAGCGCTCCGTTCTCGCCGGGCACGACCAGCGTCCTGCCGGCCTCGCCGGAAAAGCCGTTTGCCCTGGCCCAAGCGACAATGGATGGCGACAGATCGGCCGCCTCCAGGCCGTCCCTGGCGACCAGATGGATCGGCAGCGGGTTCTTCAGCTTGTTCTCGACCAGTTCCACGGACATCAAGATGCTTCTCCTGCCGAGCTTGAGCGAGTCGGCGTTTCTTAACTCTCCGTTAGGGTTAACAGAATATTTCTGCGGGAGGGAAGATGGCCACGCAATGGCTACGCGCATGAATGGAGGCCGGTGCCAATGCCGATCAACCGCACGATGAATGTCAGGGGAAAGCGGCTCGTCAGCACGGCTTTTGCGTTGGCGCTCGCGGCAGGCGTCGCGGGATGCGCGACCGACAAGCTCACCACCGGCTCTATCGGACGCACCAGCGGCAAGCCGCTGGAGACGATGTCGGCGGGAGAATTGCACAATGCCACCGCCGCTCTTGGCCAGTCCTACGCCAGGAACCCCAACGACAAGCGCATCGCGACCAACTTCGCGGCCGCGCTGCAGATGGATGGCGATGCCGACCAGTCGCTTGCCGTGATGCGCAAGCTGGCGATCGCCTATCCGAAGGACCGCGACGTACTCGCCGCCTATGGCAAGGCGCTGGCCGCCAACGGCCAGTTCGAGGCGGCGCTCGATGCGGTGCGCCGCGCACAGACGCCGGAATATCCCGACTGGAGGCTGGTCTCCGCCGAAGGGGCCATACTTGACCAGCTCAACCAGAAGAATGAGGCGCGGCAGCTTTACCGCAAGGCCCTCGAACTCAAGCCCAACGAGCCTTCTATCCTTTCCAATCTCGGCATGTCCTACGTGCTGGAAGGGGATCTGCGCACCGCCGAGACCTATATGCGGTCGGCCGCCCAGCAACCGAACGCCGACAGCCGGGTGCGCCAGAACCTGGCGCTCGTTGTCGGCCTGCAGGGCCGTTTCGACGAAGCCGAGAAGATCGCCTCGCAGGAACTTTCGCCCGAACAGGCACAGGCCAACGTCGCCTATCTCAGGCAGATGCTGGCCCAGCAGAACGCCTGGACCCAGCTCAAGGATCAGGACAAGGCGAAACCGGCGAAAACCGCCACCAACTGATCGCCGTGCTTACCGCAAATCGTAAAAGCCGCGCTCGATTGCAGCGCGGCTTTTTGTTTCCGCAGACGGATTCCGCGTTGGTTTACTGGTTGGTCGACGCAGGCGCCCCGGAATGATCGCCGAAAATACCGCGCTGGCTGACCTGGATGCCCGCCGGCCCCAGGATGATGGCGAACAGCACCGGCAGGAAGAACAAGATCATCGGCACGGTGAGCTTGGGCGGCAAGGCGGCTGCCTTCTTCTCGGCGGCGTTCATGCGCATGTCTCGGCTTTCGCTGGCAAGCACGCGCAGCGCGTGCGCCACCGGCGTGCCGTAGCGCTCGGCCTGGACGAGCGCCTGCGACACCGACTTGACCGATTCCAGCCCCGTGCGACTGGCCAGGTTCTCGTAAGCCTGCTTGCGTTCCTGCAGATAGGAGAGCTCGGCGTTGGTCAGGATGAATTCTTCCGCCAGGGCCACCGACTGCGCGCCGATCTCGTCGGCGACCTTGCGCAGCGCGGCTTCCACCGACATGCCGGATTCCACGCAGATCAGCATCAAGTCGAGCGCATCCGGCCACGCCATCTGTATCGACTGCTTGCGCTTGGTCGCGCGGTTGTTGACATAGAGGACCGGCGTGTAGAAGCCGCCATAGGCAACCAGGACGCAGACGAACAGCCGGATCACCAATGGCTTGTCGGGCAATCCTCCAAGCACGAAAATATAGATCAGACCGAGCGCGAAGCCGACAAAAGGAAGCACCAGGCGGAAGAACAGAAAACGCGTTAGCGGATTCTGTCCTCGAAAGCCGGCAACCTTGAGCTTTTGCAAGGTGGCCTCGTCGGCCAACGCACGCCGCAGATCGAGCCGGTCGACAATGTTGCGCATGCCGACCGACTGTTCCTCGCGCAGACCCTTGCGGCGGCGATCGGCCTCGGTCGCAAGCCGCGCGCGCTGCTTGGCGCGAAGCTCATCACGCTCGAGCGCGACTGATTTCATGCGCGACTTGAGCTGGTTTCCGCCAAGCGCCGGCAGCAGCGTAAAAACGGTTGCGAACACGGCTATAGCGACCAGCAGCGCAATCAGGAAGCTGGGATCCGTCAGTGATTTGATGACTTGTTCGGTCATGCCACGGCCCTAGACTTCAAAGTTCATCATCTTGCGCATCACGAAGATGCCGATCGACATCCAGACGGCGGCGAAACCGAGTATCAAATGGCCGACGCTGGTCGTGAACAGCGGCATCAAATAGTTGGGACTGGAGAGATAGACGAGAAAGGCGACGATGAAAGGCAAGGCGCCGATGATGGCGGCGGATGCCTTGGCTTCCATCGACAGGGCCGCGACCTTGGCTTTCATCTTCTTGCGGTCGCGCAACACGCGCGAAAGGTTGCCCAGCGCCTCGGAGAGATTGCCGCCGGCCTGCGACTGGATCTGGATGACGATGCCGAAGAAACTCGCCTCGGTGCACGGCATGGTTTCGGGCATACGCAAGGTCGCGTCGGGGATCGACAGGCCCATCTGTTGCGAATCGACTATCCGGCGAAACTCGGTCTTTACGGGCTCAGGCGATTCATTGGCGATCAGGCGTATGGCGTCGTTCAGCGGCAGGCCGGACTTGACCGCCCGCACGATGATGTCGAGCGCGTTTGGAAATTCGTTGAGGAATGACTTGACGCGGCGGGTACGACGAAAAGAGACGAACCAACGCGGCAGGCCGAGCGCTCCGGCGAGCAGCACACCGGGCAAGACAATCATCGGTGCACCGACTACGAACGCGACGATTGTCAGCGCGAGGCCGCATATGGCCGAATAGATGTAGAAACGCTCGATCGACACCTTCATCCCAGCCTGGCGAAGCTGGGCTTTCAGCGGCGGTTTCTTGATGGCGGTGTCCTTGGTCTTCTGCTTCTCGTCGAGTTCCTTCAGTGAATCCTGCACCGATTTACGGCGCTTGGCCGCGTCCGCCGCGCGGTCGCGCGTCGCCTTGACGACAGAACGGTCGGTCTCGGCGGCTTTGATCGTTTCAAGCCGCTTTCCAGTCTGCTTCTCATTGCTGATCTGGTTGAACAGGAATGCATAGGCGACCGCGCCGGCGCTGAAGCCGGCGAGCACGACAAACGCCAATACGGTGCCGTCAATTCCAAACATCGACCAGAACCTTCACGCCTGCGGGTGCGTCAGTCAGCACGTTTCTCCATGGCCTCGAGCGCTATGGCGAGACGCTGCTCCTCGCCATAGTATCGAGCTCGCTCCCAGAAATGGGGGCGGCCGATGCCGGTCGAGACGTGTTCACCCAGCAGCCTGCCGTTGGCGTCCTCGCCCTTGATGTTGTAGAGGACGATATCCTGGGTGATGATGACGTCGCCCTCCATCCCGATCACTTCGGTAATATGAGTAATGCGGCGCGAACCATCGCGCAGGCGCGCCGCCTGGATTATCACGTCGACCGAACCGACGACGATTTCGCGCACGGTTTTCTGCGGCAGCGAATAGCCGCCCATGGCGATCATGGATTCGATACGGTTCAGGCATTCGCGCGGGCTGTTGGAGTGGATCGTTCCCATCGAGCCGTCATGGCCGGTATTCATCGCCTGCAGAAGATCGAAGACCTCGGGTCCGCGAACTTCGCCGACGATGATGCGTTCGGGCCGCATGCGCAGGCAGTTCTTGACCAGGTCGCGCATCGTCACCTCGCCCTCGCCCTCGAGGTTGGGCGGACGCGTTTCCAGGCGCACGACATGCGGCTGCTGCAGTTGCAGTTCGGCCGAGTCCTCGCAGGTGATGACGCGCTCGTCACGGTCGATGTAGTTGGTCAGGCAGTTGAGCAATGTCGTCTTGCCGGAGCCGGTACCGCCCGAGATGACGATGTTGCAGCGGACACGGCCGATGATCTTGAGAACTTCGGCACCCTGCGGCGAGATGGCGCCGAACTTGACCAGCTGATCCAGCGTCAGCTTGTCCTTCTTGAATTTGCGGATGGTGAGCGCGGTGCCGTCGATGGCCAGCGGCGGCGCGATGACGTTGACGCGCGACCCGTCGGGAAGACGGGCGTCGCAGATCGGGCTGGATTCGTCGACGCGGCGGCCGACCTGGCTGACGATACGCTGGCAGATGTTGAGCAGCTGCTGGTTGTCGCGGAATCGGATGCCGGTCTGTTCGACCTTGCCGTTCACTTCGATGTAGACGTTCTTGGACCCGTTGACCATGATGTCGGCGATGTCGTCGCGCGCGAGCAACGGCTCGAGCGGACCATAGCCAAGCACGTCATTGCAGATGTCCTCGAGCAATTCTTCCTGCTCGGCGATCGACATCGCGAAGTTCTTGATTGCGATGATATCGTTGACGATGTCGCGGATTTCCTCGCGAGCGCTTTCGGGATCGAGCTTGGCGAGTTGCGACAGGTCGATCGTATCGATGAGAGCCGAGAAAACCTGACTCTTGGTATCGTAATAGGTTTCGCTCTTCTCGCGGCCCTTCCTCTGTTCCGGCGCCATGGGTGGCGCCTCGACCGTGCGCCTGGCCGGTGGCGCGACAGGCGCGCTCGGCGCGGCCGCGGGCCGGGAAAGAACCGCAGTGTCCGCCGAAACCGCGACGGCCGGCGCGATCGGCGCTGGCGCCGGTGCCGGCTGGCGAAATTCCGGCTGGAACCGGTTGCCGTCGTCGTTGCCTCTTTTACCGAACATGACCGACTACCGACCCCATTGCGTCACTTCTTGTTGCGCGAGAGCTTGCCGAGCAGGCTGCCCAGGCCAGCCTTCTTCTTCGCCCTGATTTCGCTGCGGCCTGTCAACACATGAGCAATTTCGTTGATCGTGGCCACAACCGGGTTCTTGGCATCCATCTCGCCCAGCATGCGCCCGTTGTTTGCCGCATTGCCGAACAGCACGGGGTCAAAGCCGATGACAGACATCGGTGTCAGGCCCAGCGGCTCGGCGAAGTCGGATGGCGAGATCTCCGGCCGCTTGGGCACGCCGGCCTGGTTGATGATCAATTTCGGCGGCGGGTCGTTCGGGCGAAGCCGCTTAAACATGTCGACCAGGTTCTTGGTGTTGCGCAGATTGGCCAATTCCGGCGTCGCCGTGATGACGATCTCGTCGGCCTTGACCAGCGTGTTCTTGGCCCACCCCGTCCAGATATGGGGAACGTCGAGAACAAGGAGTGGCACGCTGCGCTGCGCGGTATCGACAAGTTGCGCGAATGCATCGGGATCGAAGTCGTAGACGCGTTCCAGCGTCGAGGGCGCCGCGAGCAGCGACAGATGCTCGGCGCATTGGGTCAGCAGCCGGTCGAGATAGACTTCGTCGATGCGCTCGGGCGAGAACACGGCCTCGGCAATGCCCTGGGCCGGATCCTGATCGAAATTGATGTTGGCAGTGCCGAAGGCGAGATCGAGATCGGCGACAACGACCTCGGATTTGAACAGGGAGGACATTGCCCAGGCAACATTGTGGGCGATCGTGGAAGAGCCGACGCCGCCCTTGGCGCCGACGAAGGCGACCGAGCGGCCGAGCGGTTCAGCATCCGGATCGACGAAGATCGACGACACGACGCTGACGACGTCGGCCATCGACACCGGCGCGATGACATATTCGGAGATGCCGGAGCGGATGAGTTCGCGATAGAGACCAACATCATTGTAATGACCGATCACCACCACTTTCGAGGATGGATCGCAGTATTCCGAAAGCTGGGCGAGTTGCTCCAGCAGTTGCTTGGGTTCGCTGCGCGATTCCAGCAGGATCAGGTTCGGTGTCGGCGCCGACTGGTAGAACTCGATGGCGGTGGGAACGCCGCCCATGTGGACCTTGAGATGCGCCTTGGTCATGCGGCGGTCCTCGCCGGCGCGCTGGACCGGATTGGCAACGCCCTCCGTCTCGCAGAATGCCTGGATCGAAATGCGCGGAACCGGCCGCAACGCCTGCATCGCAGCGACGTCCTGCGGCGAGGTATCACCGCCCTCCACGGTAGCGTCATAGGCAAGGTTGCTCATGGTCATGCTCTTTCCGTGGCCTGTTCCTGGCGTCGCTTCTTTCCAAGGGCGGCTTAATAAGTCACTTCCGAGTTGCCGAGGAATTCAGTCGAAATGCCCCGGGTTCGGTACAAGTCTATAACCGCGCCACGATTTTCCGCGTCGATGGTGGTCTGCTTGCGCGGCCCGAGCAGATCGGCGGGATTAGCCATCTGGGCGGCAAGATTGTTCTGATAGGAGCAGCCGAAATCTGCGTAGTGCTTGTTTTCCGACGTTTCCACCAGATCAGCGGGCCAACGTCCGCATTTGTCGGTCTGTGCCCTCACCGCGATATAGGAGACGCGAACCGGGGCTGACGCCTCGCTCGATCCAGCCTGATAGGAAACCACGACGATCCGGTTGCGCTTGACGCCGCTGGCGACCGCGAGCCGAGCGAAATCGCGGCCGGCCGCCGTCGCGGCAACCTCGTTGGCCGACCCGCTTGGAATCTGGATCGTCAGCGTCGGAGCTGCGCTCTTGTCGTAACCGTCGAGGAAGCCCAGAAGCGTGTCGCGCTGCGAGCCGGTCATGCCACGGTCGCCGGCGCCGACAGGAAGATCTATCTTCTGGTTCTTCTCCGCGATGACGATCGGATGATTGGTGCGATAGTCGTCGGGGATGGCGCCGACGGTAACGCTGTCGCGCTGGGCACAACCGGCCAGTAGAGCCGATACCGCCACCGCCATGATCGGAAGGGTCCGCAGGCTTATCCGAGAACGGCCGGAGCGCATCGCCGTGGTCCTTGCCTTCAATGCTGACTGAGACATGTCCGCTTTCCCGTTCACTTGTAGATGAAGCCGACAACGCCGTGGTAGCGGCCGTTGGGCTTGTCGGTCTGCATGGTGCCGTAGACGCGATTGACCTTGCCCAGGAACATGGCGGCACCATCGCTGGCAGCGTTGAAATTGTCGTCCGGCTTGGCGAGATCATTGCGCGCTACCGGCTTTACCAGATAGGGCGTGATGATGATGACGAGCTCGGTCTCATTGCGCACGAAATCCCTGCTGCGGAAGAGTGCGCCAAGCACCGGGATCTTCGTCAGCCCGGGCAAGCCGTTGACGGCTTGCCTGACATCGTCGCGAACCAGTCCAGCGATCATCATGGAGCCGCCGGAGGGCAGTTCCACAGTCGTATCTGCAAGACGCTTGCGCAGTGACAGGGCGTTCATGCCGATACTTTTATTGTCCGTGGATGACGAAACGGACCCCTCGGTCGTCGGTTCGGAAACCGAAGTCCTGACTTTCAGACTTATCCGGCCAGGCGACAAAACCACCGGCTGAAATTCCAATCCGATTCCGTACTCGATCTTATCGACGGTATAGGTCTTCAAGCCAGTCTGGTTGTCTTGCGATACATTCGCTGAGACGCCGCTCACCATGTTGTATTCGCCACCGACCCTGAAGGTCGCCTTCTCACCAGATACGGCGGTCAGGGTCGGTTCGGCCAACGTCTTCATGACCCCCGACTGCTCCATGGCGTTTATATATGCCTGCAGTGCGGAGGAGCCGATGCTCAAGCCTGCGTTCGACAGTGGCTTGCCGAGACCGGTGAAAGGGTCACTGAGCGCGCCATAGCTGATGCCGTTGCTGCCGCCACTGCCGACCATGTTGACACCGAGCTGCTTCATCACGGAGCGGCTGACTTCGGCCACCGTCACCTTCAGCGTGACCTGGTCGTCACCGATGATCTGCAAGAGATTGACAATCTTCGAGGTACGGCGTTGCGTGTCCGGGTTGTTGATGTCGACGCCGCTCTGGGCCGAGCCGCCTGCTGCCGTTTGCGAATATTGTCCCGTCGTCGCTTCACCGCCCGAGACGAAGATCGTCGCCAGGTCGACGGCCCGTTTCGCGTCAAGCGGCGTGTCGACGGTACCGGTCAGGATAACGTTGTCATTCAGCAGTTCCACCTTGACGGCCGAGGTCGGAAGGAAGCGCTTGATATAATCCTCCAGGCCGGCGACGTCGCGCTCGATGGCCAGGTCCAGGCTGGCGATCTGTTCGCCGTTCGGCCCAAAGACGAAGATGTTGGTTTCGCCGACCGCCTTGCCAAAGAGGTAGATACGCCTTGCGGTGCGGGTCACCGCGTCGGCAACAGAGGGATTGGCGACAAGAATGTCATAGGCATCGCTCGGCAGGTCTATGACCACCGATTTGTTGAGGCCAAGCTTGACGCGCTGTGTGGCCGTCGTGGCTGTTACCTGCGTGCTCTTCGCCTCGACGCCCTGCACATTCGCTCCGACGAGCAGCAGGCCGAATGCCGTGGCTACGATTGCCGGCAGTTTAGCGCTTAGCCTCATTTCCTTGCCCCTACTTCGGAAACTTCGCCCGACTTGATCAATCTCACTGTCCCCTTGCGGCCATTGCCGGAAACGAGATAGTCGGCCTCGCCCACATTCTTTTCCTGGGTGTCCGTAATCGCCCGCAGCGCCAGTGTCAGGCGATCCGCCATCTGCTGGGCGACGGTGATGATCTCTGCCTGTTTGGGCGTCAGCTCCAGCGTGGCCGTCTGGCCTACCTTGGTCTTCTTGCCCTCCTCGTCCTCCTGGATGGTCTGGTCGATTGCCAGGACGCGGATGTTCTTGAGGATGGTTTCGGTGTTGAAGCCGGAGCCGCCGCTGTTGGCATCGGCCCTGCGGGTCATGATGACGTCGACGAAATCGTTTGGAAGGATGAAGCCGCCGGCTGAAGTGTCCGCCGATATCGTCGTTGCGACCGCCCGCATGCCGGAAGGCAGGATGGCCGACATGAAGCTTTGTCCCTCGCCGATCAGCTTGGAGCGCCGCACCGGCTCGCCCGCGTACATCGCCACGCGGGCAACCGACCCCTTCAGTTTCTCCAAAGCGTCGGGAGCGGTAGCCTTGGTAATGAAATTCGCGTTGATGCCGTTAGCCGGCCAGGACTGCCAGGCGATGTTGTTTTCGAGCTGGGTGCCCATCGCGACATCGCCAGAAAGCACAAGCACGTCCTGCAGAGGAACCTCGGGAGCCTTCTGGCCGGACTCGACGACGATCTGGGGCGGTGGTGTGGCGACCATGTTCTTCGCCACATAGCCAGCACCCCCCGCCGCGGCCACCGCCACGCTCAGAATAATCAATCGGGATGCTGGCATCTGTCCGAACCCTCGCCCTTGGCAAACCACGTAGCCAAGCCGGACTTTGCAGCGGCAATCGTCAAAACAAGGTTAATGCAATGCTTACAGTCGTGATTAATTTAAGGTTTACATAAATTGGATGGATCGCGTCGCGATGCGCAGAAAGACTGGGCCGCGACTACGCAAAGCCGGCGTGCAAGGCATCTCGGGCGACAAAATTTGATGAATTCAGCTTGCCAGCCTTGCCAGCGCCCACACCATCAAAGGCGAATCCGGGTAGGTCAGCAGGCCACCCAGGCCGAGCGCGATCCCGTAGGGAACACCAGCTGACTCTTCCGCGAAATGACGCAGGAATGGATTGCGTCCGGTGAAAATCGCCAGCGGTGACTTCCGGTAGAGCAGGATCGCGATTGTCAGAAGACCGCCGATGATTGTCGAGGCGACAAGATATTCGACGAGATGCACGTTGAGCCCCATCCACACGGCCGTGCCTGCCAGCAGCTTGGCGTCGCCACCGCCCATGCCACCCAGTGCGAACAGGCCGAACGTCACGCCCAGGACGATGGCGCCGGCGGCAAAATGCCAGCCGTAGGCCGCCCATTCCATGCCCGTCAGCGGCGCCACCAGCGCGAAGACGACGACAAGCAGCACCGGCACGCGATTGGCGATCGTCATCGACAGCATGTCGGAGATCGCGGCAAACAGCATGCAGAACGGAAAGACGACGAAGATCAGGGCTTCAAGCATCGGCGATTGTGCCTATCGTGCGAATTCCACAGAAACTTAGTCTAGGCTGGTTCGATTAACGATTGATGAGGTCCTTAGTAAAAAGACGACTGTTTCCGCTGCGCCCCGAGACAAGTAAAATAAAACAGGGGCCACCCTATGGCGGCCCCTGTCCAGGACGCAATCTGAGCTATCAGCAATAAGCAGATTAGCTGCCGCTGGTGTTCAGGGTGGTTCCGATGGCGGTGAACTTGGCGTTGATGGCATTGCCGAGTGCGCCGGCACCGGTGATGATGGCGAGCGCGATGAGCGCGGCGATCAGACCATATTCGATAGCGGTCGCGCCGGATTCGTCCTTCACGAAACGTGCAAAAAGGTTAGACATTCGAGAGCTCCTACTCCACGTGTTACAGCACTTCCGTCAACTTCTGTGATGGTTGATCGGATGCTGGCAATCTAGGGAGAAGCTCTTTCGATCGGCTTAATAAACAGCCTTACCGATTCCTTTCCCGGCTCGAACCAAGTGCGTGGTTAACCCCACACTAAGCGCTGGCTAATATCCCGTTTCGCGGGTCAACGCCGTAAAAGGCAAGGGCCCAGGGAGGCTTGCGGCCCCTGCGCAGATCCGGCCATGCGGACAGCCATGTCGACCAGTACATCCGAGGACGGCATGCCGACTTAACCGTTGGTTCACCAATCTCGTTCATGTTCCGTTGAACAGTCCGCTTGCGTGGAGCGCCTTGATGGCCGTGCCGAGATCCTCAATCCTGATTGCCGCGCTTCTTGCCGCCGCCAGCTTGATTACGCCCGCCAAGGCTGGTGCCGATATCGAGGTCACCATGAATCAGGCCAAGATCGTGAAACTGTCACGCCCTGCCGACACGATCGTCGTGGGCAACCCGGCAATTGCCGATGCTTCCGTCCAGGATGCCTCGACGGTCGTGCTCACCGGCAAAGGCTTCGGTGTCACCAATCTCGTCGTTCTCGACCAGGACGGCAGCCCGATCGTCGACGCACAGGTTACCGTGGTCCGCCAGGCAGCCTCGTCGGTTCGCATTTACCGGCGCGCGGAGGTCCAGACCATGTCGTGCACGCCCTATTGCGAAAGCTCCTACAAGAGCGAGGCGGAGAAATCGTCCGAAGCCGAGATGAGCCTCAGCAAATAGGCTGCACGAACCGCGCCATGGTCCAGGTTACCGCCTGGTTAAAACGCCCGTGCCGACTTTAACGATCATTCAAACCGGACCTCAATTGGTTTGCGCTAACACATCTGTCAGCACCGTCCAGGGATGGCAGGAACATCGCATGAGCATGGAATTCGGCTCGACAGGGCAGCACAAGGTGGAGCGCGCCAGGTTTTTCCAACGCTTCGTGCGCGACCGGCGCGGCAGTACGGCGCTGGAGTTCGCGCTGCTTGCCATGCCGTTCGCACTCCTCGTGTTCGCCATCCTCGAAAGCTGCATCTCGTTTGCCAGCCAGGAGGTGATGGCCAACATCACCGACGACGTCGCGCGCCGGCTGCGCACCGGCCAGTTGAGGGCCGCCGACGTCGCCGGAGACAATTTGAAGAACATGATCTGCGACAAGCTGGAAATCATCGTTTCCCAGGATTGTCCCAATCAGCTGAGCGTCGATCTTCGCCAGTACACGACCTTCGCCGACGCGGCTGCCGCGGGATTCAAGATCCAGAATGGCGATGTCGTGCTTACGAACGGCGCCGCCACACAGAGTTTTACTGTTGCGCCGGGCCCGGCCGAATCAAGGAACATGCTGCGGGTCTTTTACAAATGGCCCATCATGACCGACCTGATGGCGCAGTCGATGGGAGGTAACAAAACCCTGCATTTCGCTTCGGTGACCTGGCAGAACGAGCCGTTCGACAATTGAGACCATCACGGAAGCACCAACAAGAAAAAAGGCAATGAGTATGATGCGTGCGGGGGCACATCTGGGAATTGCAGGGCTCTGGGGCAACTCAGTCCGGTTCTGGTCCAATCGCCGTGGCGTCGCGGCGGTCGAGTTCGCGCTTATCGCGCCTGTCCTGCTGATCATGTATTTCATGACCATGGAGGCCTCGCAGGCCATAGAGGCGAGCAAGAAGGTCAGCCGCGTCGGCAGCATGGTCGCCGATCTCGTTACGCAACAGCCGACCATCGTCAAGGCGGACCTCGATGCCATCATGAAGATCGGCACCGTAACCCTTCTACCCTACAACCGCTCGGTCCCGGACATCACCATCACGGCCATACAGGTCACCACCGATACGCCGCCAAAGGTGCAGGTGGTGTGGTCGCGCAAGGTGACCAGCGGTGTGTACGGCGTCGGTGCAGCAGCGGGCTCGACCACAACGGTGCCGACAGCGCTCAACGTTGCCGGAACCTTCCTCGTCCGCGTCGACAGCACCCTGGCCTACAAGCCGATCGTCGGCTGGACGACCGACACCCAACAGAAGCTTGGGTTTATCGAGACTCTCGCCAAAGGCATGACGATGAGCGAAACCTATTATCTGCGCCCCCGCAGAAGCGTCACGATTCCTTGCAGCGACTGCTGAAAACCTTATCGCCGCCCGCCATCGATCGACACCAGGCGCACGATGGCCCCTGCCGCAGCATAATCCTTTGACACCACGGGCATGAAACCGCCGGTATGCTTCGATTCCAGAAGATCGTAGACGTCCGGCGTCGTCGATTTGAGGTTGGTGAGGAACACGGCCAGCCGACGCTTGGCTTCCGGATCGAGATCGCTGCGCACTGCATGGGGACCGTATCTCAGCAGACCCGACATCCACACCACTTGAAGGGCCGAGGCCGAAAGGCCTGATGCCTCGAGCCTTGCCTGCGTGCCTCCGGCCAGTCGCGGCTGGCCGTCGGCCGCTGCCTTCACCCAGCCGAACATGGCGTCGGCTCGGCCGTCGACGAGCATGGTTTCGGCCGCCGACGCCGAGGGGGCATGGACAAGAAACGGGGCATCTTCGGCGATCTCGACGTGTTCGGCGGCTAACCCCGCCAAGGGCAGAAGCCAACCGCCGACGCTGCCCGGCGGCGGAATGGCGATCCGGTGGGTCGCCATATCAGCCAGCCCGGGCAGTTTGCCATCCCTGGTCAGCAGCACCGACCGGATGCCGGCCGCACCGTCAGAATCGACCGGAGCCACGAGCGGCTGGATGCATCCGCAGCGTTGTAGCGCCGTGGCGTAGGCGGTCGCCGAATAGATGGCGTATTCGATCCGTGCATTGGCCTGTCCCTCGATCAGTGCCGCATAATCGCGGGCAACGACAAATTCGACCTTCATGCCGAGCGCATTGGTAAAGGCTTGCGTCAACACCGCCAGCCCGGGAACGGTGTCGCCCGCGCCGGGCTCGGCGACGATGCCGATGCGAAATGTGCCGATATCATCGCGCCAGTCTGCCCACGCCGGTCCGCACGAGAATGCGCCGTTTACAGCCATGAGGGCGATCCATCCCTTGAGCGCAGCCTTCATGACAGGACCGCCTTGCCCTTTGTTCCGTCCATGGACATGCCCAATTCGTCGCGACACTTGATCTTTATGCCTGTATCTCATTGCCAAAACCGCTGTGCATTTTTGGGCGACATGGCTCCCAGCTTGTCCAAGTCGTTGTCCCAAAACCGCTGCGCACTTTTGGGCGACATGGACTGACTATCGCGCCAAGCCGTTGCCGTTTGGTTTCCGAATTGCCAAGGCCGCCGTGGAACCCTATGTCTGGGCGTCCACACTGGCAACAAATGACCCGATGGCGCGTGCTTTCCTCTTTGTCCTGGATTCCTTCGGCATCGGCGGCGCGGCCGACGCCGAAAGCTATGGCGACGCCGGCGCCAACACGCTGGCGCACATCGCCGAAGCTTGCGCGGAAGGGCGCGCGGATCGCGAAGGGCTTCGTCAAGGACCATTGTTCGTCCCCCATATGGCATCGCTGGGACTTGGCAAGGCGGCCGAGACGGCGACAGGACTTGGTTTTACGCATTTCGGAACGGACCTGCTCGCCAATGCCTTCCATGGCGCGGCGCAGGAGATTTCGACCGGCAAGGACACGCCCTCCGGCCACTGGGAGATCGCAGGCCTGCCGGTGCGCTTCGACTGGGGCTATTTCCCGGACACGGTTCCCGCCTTTCCGGCCGACCTGACCGAGGCGATCATCCGCGAGGGCAAGGTTCCCGGCATCCTCGGCAATTGCCATGCGCCAGGCACCGAGATCATCGAGCGGTTCGGCGAGGAACATATCCGCACCGGCAAGCCGATTTGCTACACGTCGGTCGATTCCGTCCTGCAGATCGCCGCGCATGAGATCCATTTCGGCCTGGAGCGGCTCTATGAGTTCTGCCAGGTGGTGCGCCGGCTGGTCGACCCGCTGAGGATCGGACGGGTGATCGCGCGTCCGTTCGTCGGCGAGACATCAGCCGCCTTCGAGCGGACCTACAACCGCCGCGACTACGCCGTGCCCCCACCCGAGCCGACATTGCTCGACCGGCTGACTGCGCGTGGCAGCCGCGTCATTGCCGTTGGCAAGATCGGCGACATCTTCGCCCATCGAGGGATTTCGCAAGTCCGCAAGGCGGCGGGCAACATGGCCATGTTCGACCAGGCGCTGGTCGCGATGGACGAGGCCACCGACGGCGACCTCGTCTTCGCCAATTTCGTCGATTTCGACACCGAATTCGGTCATCGCCGCGATGTCGCCGGCTATGCCGCCGCGCTGGAGGCCTTCGACCGGAGGCTTCCGGAGGCATTTGCGAAGCTGAAGCGGGGCGACCTTCTCATCATGACTGCAGATCACGGCAACGATCCGACCTGGCGCGGCACCGATCATACGCGTGAACGCATTCCGGTCATCGGCACTGGACCTGGTCTCAAGGGCGGCGACATAGGGTTGAGGGCGACATTCGCCGATATCGGCGAGACGGTTGCCGAACATCTCGCGCTGGCGCGCGGCCGCAACGGCATATCCTTCCATGCCTCGATTGGCGGCCATGCCTGAATTACCCGAAGTCGAAACGGTCCGGCGCGGTCTGCAGCCGATCCTGGAAGGTGCCCATCTGGCCAAGGTCGAGATGAGACGGCCCGACCTGCGGTTCCCCTTCCCCGAACGGTTTTCGGAGCGGCTGACCGGCGCGACGATCACGGCGCTTGGGCGGCGGGCCAAATACCTGACTATGCATATGCAGGGCGGTCCGGTGCTGATCTGTCATCTCGGCATGTCCGGCTCTTTTCGCATCGAGACCGGCGACGACGGCGAGACACCGGGCGTGTTCCACCATGAACGCTCGAAGAGCGCGGCGCACGATCATGTCGTGTTCCATGTCGTTTCCGCAGCCGGCGGGCGGTCACGTGTGATCTTCAACGACCCGCGCCGCTTCGGTTTCATGCTGTTTGCGCAAGAGCCGCCGGAGACACATCCGATGCTTGCCGGGCTGGGCGTCGAACCCACCGGCAATGCGCTGGACGGCGTTCTGCTTGCCTCGTTGCTGAAAGGCCGCAGATCGCCGCTCAAAGCAGCGCTTCTCGACCAGAGGCTGATCGCCGGCCTAGGCAATATATATGTCTCGGAGGCTCTCTGGCGCGCCGGCCTGTCACCACTGCGCGAGGCGGGCACCATCGCCAGGCCAGGCAAGAAGGCCAGGGAGCAAAGCGAACGCCTCGCCGAGGCGATCCGCTCGGTCATATCAGATGCCATCGCGGCCGGCGGGTCTTCGCTGCGCGACTATATGCATACCGATGGATCGCTGGGTTATTTCCAGCATTCGTTCGCCGTGTACGACCGCGAGGGCGAGCCTTGCCCGAAGCCCGGCTGCGGCGGCCATGTCGAACGTATCATGCAGAGCGGGCGCTCGACCTTCTATTGCCGGACGTGTCAGACGTGAGCTAGACCGGTGCCGAGCAAGGAGGAACAGCCAATGGCCTATGAGACGATCATCACCGAGACGCGCGGCAAGGTCGGGCTGATCACGCTGAACCGGCCAAAGGCGCTCAACGCGTTGAATTCCCAGATTCTGGCTGAACTCGTCGCAGCCGTGAACGTTTTTTGCGCCGATCCAGGCATCGGCGCCATGGTTGTTACCGGTTCCGACAAGGCCTTTGCCGCCGGTGCCGACATCAAGGAAATGCAGGCAATCTCCTATGCGGATGCCTACAGCCAAGACTTCTTCGTTGGCTGGGAAGAGTTCACGCGGGCGCGAAAGCCGATCATTGCGGCGGTGGCCGGTTATGCGCTCGGTGGCGGGTGCGAACTGGCAATGATGTGCGATTTCATCATTGCCGCCGACACGGCCAAATTCGGCCAGCCGGAGATCACGCTCGGTGTCATTCCCGGCATGGGCGGGTCGCAACGCCTGACACGGTTCGTCGGCAAATCGAAAGCGATGGACATGTGCCTGACCGGACGGATGATGGATGCCGCGGAGGCCGAACGTTCGGGCCTCGTGTCGCGCGTCGTTCCGGCCGGCGAGTTGGTCGAGGAGGCCGTCAAGGCGGCGGCCAAAATCGCCGATTTCTCGCTGCCGTCGGTGATGATGGCCAAGGAAGCGGTCAACCGCGCCTATGAGACGACGCTTGCCGAGGGATTGCGCTTCGAACGCCGCCTGTTCCATTCGCTTTTCGCGCTCGAAGACCAGAAGGAAGGCATGGCGGCGTTCGCCGAAAAACGGAAGCCGAATTTCACCAACCGGTAGGGCATTGCGGGCCAGTGACCGAAACCGTGGTATCGGCCAAAAAGAACATCAAGCGGCGTTGACGCGCCGGAAAAGCTGAACTATAAGCCGCACCAACCGAGGCGGCCCCGTGGCTGCCCGTTTGTTTTTTGCGCCCTGCGGCACGCCGCATGCGCCGACCAGATCAGAAGAGAGGCATCATGGCCAACACATCCTCGGCCAAAAAGGCAACGCGCAAGATCGTCCGCCGCGCAGCGATCAACAAGAACCGCCGCTCGCGCGTCCGCACCTACGTCCGCCAGGTCGAGGAGGCACTCGCCTCGGGCGACAAGGCGGCTGCACAGGCCGCCTTTAAGGCAGCCGAGCCGGAATTGATGCGCGCCGCGACCAAGGGCGTGATCCACAAGAACACGGCATCGCGCAAGGTGTCGCGTCTCGCCCAGCGCCTCAAGGTGCTGTCGGCCTGAACCGCCTTCTCAGGACAATCTTCTTCGAACCCGGCCGATCGCGCCGGGTTTTTTCGTTTGCCGGCAAGTACTTAAAAAGAATAGCCGCAAACAGCTGCAAATGCAGAGTCCAGTGTTCGAAATGCTTTGCCGGCACATACATGCCCGCCGATGACCGGCACGCTTGAAAAGCGTCGCCCAAAAAAACTTCGCCCCGCAGAAATAGCCGATGTTTTTCAAATAGTTAACGATGGTCGTCCACAGCTTGTCCACAACGCGCCGAAGGGACGGGAGGACAACTGGCTGTCAAGCGAATTATTTCAGAAAATTTCGCGCCGGCCCGGCTTTTTCATATTCGTCGGAAAAGGGTTTGAATCACAATGGCTTTGTCAAAAGCTGCCGCCGCGGCATGGCGCTCCAACGCGCCCGAGGTAACCAGATTCCTTAAAAATCCGTTAGACGTGGCCTTGCCCTATCCACAGCGATTTCGGTAATGTCGATCTATCGAAAGGGACGGGCCTCTGGCCCTTAACCCAGCCTGACGCGGCCAGCTTAAATTGGCGGGATTTGCGACGCGGATCAAGTCCGCGGACGGGTATGGTTTGCTCTTTTTCGATACGGTAGGGGACTGGCGTAACTAGACATGGCAGGTAGGACGGCGCGCCGGCGCTCTTTCGCCGGACGGTGCTGTATTGCCCTGACATACCCAACGCGGACTGGCTCCATGGGCCGGCACCGGTTCCCTTGGATGGTGGGCGACGTTCATTGCCGGCGGCGGCAATGGGCATCGTAGCGAAGACACGGTCGCTGGAAAAGGATGCAGGAGGCGCATCTCCGGCGAAAAACAGGTACAGAAAGGCAAGGAACTCGATCATGCAGAGCGGCATCGAAAGGGAGCTTACGGGCGACCTCCCATTTCCTGGAACTTTGGTCGGAGCAAACGAGATGGCGGTCTCCAGCGACGCGGAACAGAAATTCGACCGGGTCAAGGCCCAGTTGAAGGCGCGCCTGGGCACCGAAGTCTATTCAAGCTGGTTCGGCCGCATGAAGGTCGCGGAAGCTTCCAAGGGCATTGTCCGCATCTCCGTGCCCACCGCGTTCCTGCGCTCGTGGATCAACGGCCACTATCACGATCTCATTTCCGAGCTGTGGAAGCACGAGGATCCCGAGCTTCTCAAGATCGAGATCGTCGTGCGCACCGCGACCCGTCAGGGGCGCAGCCAGCCCGAACCGGAATTGGCTCCGGCGCGCAAGATGACGCGGCAGACGCAGACGGCGCTGGCCGCCGGCACCGTCAGCCCAGGCAGGGTGGAGCGGTCTCCCGTGCCGCGCCCGGGTGTGCCGGTCGAGAGCGAGTTCCGCCACAATGTGCTGGGATCACCGCTTGATCCACGTTACACGTTCGGTTCCTTCATCGAAGGGCCCTCGAACCGCGTGGCCTTCGCCGCCGCCAAGGCCGTGGCGGAATCTCAGTCGAGCGCGGTGCGCTTCAATCCGCTTTTCCTGCATGCCACCGTCGGGCTCGGCAAGACTCACCTCTTGCAGGCCATCGCCGCGGAATCGCTGAAGCAGAATCCGAAGTCACGCGTCGTCTATCTCACCGCCGAGTATTTCATGTGGCGCTTCGCCACCGCGATCCGCGATAACAACGCATTGACGCTCAAGGAGCAGCTGCGCGACATCGACCTGTTGATCATCGACGACATGCAGTTCCTGCAGGGTAAGTCGATCCAGCATGAATTCTGCCATTTGATCAACATGTTGCTCGACAGCGCCAAGCAGGTGGTCGTCGCCGCCGACCGGCCACCGTCGGAGTTGGAATCGCTCGAACCGCGGGTCCGCTCGCGCCTCAATGGCGGCGTCGCGCTCGAAATGTCGGCTCCCGATTTCGCCATGCGGCTCGGCATGCTCAAACTGCGCCTGGCCACAGCCAGGATCGACGATGCATCGCTCGACATTTCCGAAGAGATCCTCAACCACGTTGCCCGCACCGTGACCGGCAGCGGACGCGAACTGGAAGGCGCCTTCAACCAGCTCCTGTTTCGCCAGTCGTTCGAACCGCAGATCACCATCGACCGCATCGACGAGATTCTCGGCCACATCTATCGCACAGGCGAACCGAAGCGGGTCCGCATCGAGGACATCCAGCGCATCGTGGCGCGCCACTACAACGTCTCGAAGACGGAACTTTTGTCCAACCGGCGCACGCGCACCATCGTCAAGCCGCGGCAGGTCGCCATGTACCTGTCGAAGGTGATGACGCCGCGCTCGCTGCCGGAAATCGGACGGCGCTTCGGCGGCCGCGACCACACGACGGTGCTGCACGCCGTGCGCAAGATCGAGGACCTTTCCGGCAATGACAACACGCTGGCGCAGGAACTGGAATTGCTGAGAAGGCTGATCAACGACCAGGCCTGACGGCCAGAAACGGGCCGCTTGCAGAGTTGGCCAGCTTTATCCCCAGAAAGCCCGCGTAACCGGCCCGAACCGGTGGCGCGGGCTTGCGTTCACTGGTTTTTTCCTGTCAGTTTGCGTAGATTCTGAAGCCTGTTCAGACCTTTCGCGGGGCGCCGCAAGCCGGAGACCCGTTCATTCATTCAAGCGAGCCTGTTTCGTCATGCGTGTTATCCTGGAACGGTCAAATCTCCTGAAGTCGCTCAACCACGTCCACCGCGTGGTCGAACGGCGCAACACCATACCGATCCTATCCAACGTGCTGCTCAGCGCCGAGGGCGCCAGCCTCGAAATGAAGGCCACCGACCTCGACCTGGAGGTGACGGAAGCGACGCCCGCCAAGGTCGAGCGCGGCGGCGCGACGACCGTCCCCGCGCACTTGCTCTACGATATCGTGCGCAAGCTTTCCGACGGCGCCGAGGTGATGCTGAAGACGGATGAGGACGGCAACGCCATGACGGTGACGTCGGGCCGCTCCAGCTTCCGCCTGCAGTGCCTGCCGCAATCCGACTTTCCCGAGCTTTCGGCCGGATCCTTTTCGCATATCTTCCGTCTCGACTCGGTGGCGCTGAAGGGTCTGATCGAGAAGACGCAGTTCGCCATCTCCACCGAGGAGACGCGCTATTATCTCAACGGCATCTACCTGCACACGCATGAAGTCGGCGGCAAGCTGAAGCTGCGCTCGGTGGCAACCGACGGCCATCGCCTGGCGCGCGCCGAGATCGACGCACCGGCTGGCTCCGAAGGCATGCCTGGCATCATCATCCCGCGCAAGACGGTGAGCGAACTGCAGAAGCTGGTCGACGATCCTGATGTCGCTGTGACCACCGAACTGTCCGACACCAAGATCCGCTTCACCATCGGCAGCGTCGTCCTGACCTCGAAGCTGATCGACGGCACCTTTCCGGACTATCAGCGGGTCATTCCGACCGGCAACGACAAGAAGCTGATCCTCGACCGCCAGAGCTTCGCCGCCGCGGTCGACCGTGTCTCGACCATCTCTTCCGAACGCGGCCGCGCGGTGAAGCTCTCGATCAGCGAAGGCCAGGTGACGCTCGCCGTCAACAATCCGGATTCGGGCAGCGCCACGGAAGAACTGGCGGCAGACTATTCGGCCGACCCGATCGAGATTGGCTTCAACGCCAAATACCTGCTCGATGTCGCGGCGCAACTGACCGGAACGGAAGCCAAATTCATGCTGGCCGATGCCGGTTCGCCGACGCTGATCCACGACATGGCCGATGAGACCGCGCTTTACGTGCTGATGCCGATGCGGGTATAGCGGCGCGGCGTCGCCTGGCAGCTAGCGTTGCAGTTGCGGTGACTTCTACAGGCGGATAGCGGTTGCCGGCACAAACCCACATAAGTAAGCTTACGCTTACTAATTTTCGCAATTACGCAACCCTGGCGATAGATGTTGCTCCGGGCGCGGTGGTCTTTTCCGGCGACAATGGTGCCGGCAAGACCAATCTCCTCGAAGCGATCTCCTTTTTGACGCCGGGGCGCGGCTTGCGTCGCGCGCCTTACGGGGATGTGGCACGTGAGGGCGGCGATGGCGGTTTCGCCCTGCATGCCCGGCTCGACGGACCTGACGGCGAGGTCGAGATCGGTACGGGCATTCCCGGGGGCGACTCTGCGGAAAGCGGCAGGCGGGTGCGTATAAACGGAGCCGCTGCGCGGACCGAGGACATGCTGGAATGGCTGCGGGTCGTGTGGCTGACACCGGCGATGGATTCGCTGTTCACCGGACCGGCCGCGGATCGCCGGCGCTTTCTCGACCGGCTGGTGCTGGCGATCGATCCCGGACATGGCCAGCGTGCGCTCGACTACGAGAAGGCGATGCGTGGCCGTAACCGTCTGCTGACGGAAGGCTCACGCGATGCCGGCTGGTTCGAGGCGATAGAGACGCAGATGGCGGAGACCGGCGTGGCGATCGCGGCGGCGCGCGCCGAAATGGTGCGGCTGCTGGCCGCCATGATCGGCAGGCTGCCCGACACCGGACCGTTTCCGCAGGCCGATATCGGCCTTTCGGGTGACCTGGAGGCCGAGATTGCCGGCGCGCCGGCGGTCGATGTCGAGGAGCGGTTCCGGCGGGCACTTGCAGATGGCCGAGACCGTGACCGTGCCGCCGGACGCACCCTCGAAGGCCCGCACCGTTCAGACCTCGTGGTCCGGCACCGGCCCAAGGCAATGCCGGCCGAACTCTGCTCGACCGGCGAACAGAAGGCACTGCTGGTCGGCATCGTGCTGTCGCATGCCCGTCTGACCGGCGAAATGTCCGGCCTGACGCCGATCCTGCTGCTCGACGAGATCGCGGCGCACCTCGATGGCGGCCGGCGCGCGGCACTGTTCTCGATCCTGGAGGAACTGAACTGCCAGGCTTTCATGACGGGAACCGATGCGGCGCTGTTTTCCAGCCTGCATGGCCGCGCGCAGTTCCTGACGGTCGACCACGGCACGGTTGGGCCAACCGAAGACCCCTGACAAGGTTTTTCGACCGCTATATGGTCCCTGACATGACCGCTGCCGCCCTCACCGCCGACGAGATCGAACGCTATGCTCGCCACATCGTGCTGCCGGAGATCGGCGGCGCGGGCCAGCAGAAGCTCAAGCAGGCGCGGGTCCTGGTGATCGGCGCCGGAGGACTCGGTGCGCCGGTGCTTGAGTATCTCGCCGCGGCCGGCGTCGGGACGCTCGGCGTGATCGACGACGACACCGTTTCGCTCTCCAACCTGCAACGCCAGGTCATTCACGGCACTGATACGGTTGGCATGCTGAAGACCCAGAGCGCCGAGGCGGCGATCACCCGCATCAATCCCAACATATCAGTCGAGGCGCACACATTTCGGCTCAATGCCGAAAACGCCCCTGCTCTCGTCGCCCGCTACGACGTCGTCGTCGACGGGTCCGACAATTTCGAGACGCGTTATGTGGTGGCCGATGCCTGCGCGGCCGAAGGGAAGCCGCTGGTGCATGCGGCCGTCGGACGTTTCGATGGCTCGGTGACCGTGCTGAAGCCTTTCGAAAGCGGCAGCGACGGCAAGCCAAACCCGAGCTATCGGGATCTGTTTCCCGAAGCCCCGCCGCCGGGCCTCGTGCCGTCCTGTGCCGAGGCCGGGGTGCTCGGCGCGCTGACCGGCGTCATCGGCACGCTGCAGGCAATGGAGGCGATCAAGCTGGTCACCGGCATAGGCGAGCCGCTGATCGGCCGGCTGCTGCTCTATGATGCGCTGGCCGCGCGCTTCGAGACGATCCGCTACAAGAGACGCTGATCTTGGAACGATCCCATGTTTCGATCACGCAGATCCCGGCCGATTTCGGCCGCTGGGGTGATGTGCTTGCCCTCATCACGCGTGCCTTCGCCTTCATGGACGGCATCATCGACCCGCCGTCGTCGGCTCACCTGCTCACAGTCGATGCGTTGCGCGCCAAGGCCCTGCGGGAGACGGGCTTTCTGGCACTCGACGGCGACACGATCGTCGGTTGCGTTTTTGCTCTCGAGGGAGCTGACGGTTTTTATGTCGGCAAGCTCGCCGTCGCCCCGGGCCGCCAGGGGCAAGGCATTGGCCGGCGGCTGGTGCAAGCGGCCGAAGATCTGGCCCGCAGCCGCGGCAAGGCCGCCATCGAACTCGAGACGAGGATCGAGCTCATCGCCAACCATGCAGCCTTTGTCCGGCTCGGCTTTCACGAAACCGAACGGACGGCGCATGACGGCTATGACAGGCCGACGTCCATCACCATGCGCAAAACGATTTCGTAAAGCTTCGCGTTACATTGAACGGCGAGCGGCGCCTGGAGGTTTCAGGTTCTGAGCGGCAGCACGCGGTCCGGCGGGCGATGGCCATCGACGAAGGCGCGAATATTGATGATGACCTTCTCGCCCATGTCGATACGGCCCTCGAGCGTGGCCGACCCCATATGCGGCAGCAGCACGACCTTGTTCCTGGCGGCGAGCTTCAAGAGCTTGCCGTTCAGGGCCGGCTCGTGCTCGTAGACATCGAGGCCGGCACCGGCGATCTTGCCGTCCTGGATCAGCTTGACCAGCGCTTCTTCGTCGATGATGTCGCCGCGGGCAGTGTTGACGATATAGGCGGTGGGCTGCAGCAGCGCCAGCCGCCGTGCCGACAGGAGATGGAAGGTCGCGGGCGTCGACGGACAGTTGACCGAGATGATGTCCATGCGGGCCAGCATCTGATCGAGGCTCTCCCAATAGGTCGCCTCCAGCCCATCCTCGACCGCCGGCAGCACGCGATGCCGGTTGTGATAGTGGATGGACAGGCCGAAAGCCTTGGCCCGCCTGGCAACGGCGGTGCCGATGCGGCCCATGCCGACAATGCCGAGCCGCTTGCCCCAGATGCGCCGGCCAAGCATCCAGGTCGGCGACCAACCGGCCCATTTCTTGTCGCCCGTAAGCACGCTGGCGCCTTCCGCCAGCCGGCGTGGCACGGCCAGCATCAGCGCCATGGTCATGTCGGCGGTATCTTCGGTGAGCACGTTGGGCGTGTTGGTAACGGTAATGCCTCTCTTGGCCGCCGCCGTCACGTCGATCTTGTCGACGCCGTTGCCGAAATTGGCGATCAGCTTGAGGTTGTCGCCGGCCTGCGCGATCAATGCGGCATCGATCTGGTCGGTCACGGTCGGCACCAATACGTCGGCTTCCTTGACCGCGGCGACCAGTTCCGGCTGCGTCATCGGCCTGTCCTCGACATTCAACCTTGCGTCGAACAGTTCGCGCATGCGGGTCTCGACCGGGTCGGGCAGCTTTCGCGTGATGACCACGAGAGGCTTCTTTTTGCCTGGCATTGTTTCCCTCGTTGAGACCTCTTTAACCAAGACCGGCGAAACTGAAAGCTGGTCGCGGCAGCTGATTTACCCATGTAACAAGCGGTGCCGCCGAAGACAAAGAAAAAGGGGTGCCGCAGCCGTCGGGCCGGCGCCGAAAGGAACGAAAGTGTCTGGTTTCGCGTCGCTTCGCCTGGCCCTCAGCGCAGCATTTCTCGGCGCTCTCCTCTATTCTCCGCTTGCCGTCGCGCAGAGCGCGGCCGCCCCTGCCCAGAGCGCCATCACGCTCGGACCGAGCGGCCTGCCGCTGCCGCGATTCGTCAGCCTGAAGTCCGGCCGCGTCAACTCGCGCGTCGGCCCCGGCGCCAATTATTCGGTCGACTGGATGTATATGAAGGCCGGTCTGCCGATGGAGATCATCCAGGAGTTCGATACGTGGCGGCGCGTGCGCGACGCCGACGGCTCGGAAGGATGGATCAACCAGTCGCTGCTTTCGGGCCGGCGCACAGCGATCATCGCGCCCTGGCAGCGCGGCAAGGGCGGCCAGGTCAACCTTCTGAAGGGGCCCGACAAGGATGCCAGGGTGGTGGCGATCGTCGAACCCGGCGTGATGGGCACGATCAAGTCTTGCGACGGCCAGTGGTGCGAAATGACGCTCGACGGCCACACAGGCTGGCTTGCCCAGTCGGTCGTCTGGGGGGCTTATCCCGGCGAGCGGGTCAAGGACTGAATGTCTCGCGTTTGCGCCCGATTGGGCCAAGATGGGTGTCCTGAAACCCTGTCGACAGCTTCAAGCCGTAGCCCAGTGCACGGTCGAGCGCGATATGGGCGATCCAGACCAGTGCGATGGCGCTGCCGACCGCATTGCCGGCGAGATGCCCGGCAAGCAACAGAAGCACCGGTACGATTCAGGGCGTGCAAGGCGTTGTAGGCAATGGCGCCGATGCGCGGGCCACCGAGATAGCCCAGCATCGACAGGTCCGGCGCCAGGATGAGCAACGCGAAGAGCCACCAGGAAATGCCTGTCGCGCCATAGAAGACGATTGCGGCAACCGCCACGACGGCCCATTCGACCCGGACTATCCAATCGAGGGGTCTCATCCCCGACCGATTATTCGGGCCAGACCGATTATTCGGGGCTTACGGATCACTCCGGCCAGACCGAATATTATTCCGGCCTCGCCGGTCATTCCGAACGCTTGGGACGCAGCCTCACCACGATATCGACATTGGCGATCTCCATGCCTTCGGGCGGCTCCGGCAGATTGGTGACCGTGACCGGACCGTTGGCGATGTCGAAAATCCTGTTTTCGCCTTCGATATAGAAATGGTGGTGGTCGGAGGTGTTGGTGTCGAAATAGGTCTTGGAACCTTCGACGGCGAGGATGCGCAGCAGCCCCGCCTGGGTAAACTGGTGAAGCGCGTTGTAGACGGTGGCCAGCGACACCGGCACGCCGGCGGCCTGCGCCTCCTCGTGCAGTTCCTCAGCCGACAAATGGCGGTCGCCCTTGGCGAAAAGCAGGTCGGCCAGCGCAATGCGCTGGCGCGTCGGCCTCAGGCCGGCCTCACGTACCCGCTTGTCCACAGCGACATTTTCCTTCCGGCAGCCCCGGTCCATCTGGTCTTCCAAGCTCGCAGTCCCGCTTCAAGACACGCCCAGAATGGCAAAAAAATGAATGTCTGCCGAAACCGGACCCCTGTTGACATATATTCTGTCGCCCGAATGCGATCAATAGCGCGCATTGACCCGGGCAGACTGGCGGGTTAAGCGCAAACGCCGGTTTCCGGCCTGAAACAGATTGTGTTAGGACACCAACGACAAGGGCGCGCTACCGCCCGGACGATATGGGGACGAAATTGATGGCGGGTTCGAAATCCAGCTACGACTACGAAGAATTGCTGGCCTGCGCCCGCGGCGAGCTGTTCGGAGAAGGCAATGCCCAATTGCCCTACCCACCGATGCTGATGTTCGACCGTATCAGCGAGGTCAGCGAGACCGGCGGCGCCTTCGACAAGGGTTTCATTCGCGCGGAATTCGATATCAAGCCCGACCTGTGGTTCTTTGCCTGCCATTTCATCGGCAATCCGATCATGCCGGGGTGCCTCGGCCTGGACGCCCTGTGGCAATTGACCGGCTTTTATCTCGGCTGGCTAGGCGAACCCGGCAAGGGAATGGCCCTGTCGACCGGAGAGGTCAAGTTCAAGGGCATGGTCACGCCGTCGGTCAAGAAGGTCGAGTATGGCGTGGATTTCAAGCGTGTGATGCGGGGCCGGCTGGTGCTCGGCATCGCTGATGGCTGGATGAAGGCGGATGGCGAGCCCATATATGCGGCGACAGACCTGAAGGTCGGCCTGTCGAAGCAGTCGGCGGTCGCTTGACCGCAGCCCTGGCCAGCCCATTGGCCAGCATCCCTGGAAGGAGTTGCGAATGAGACGTGTCGTAGTCACAGGCCTCGGCATCGTGTCGTCGATCGGCAACAATGCCAACGAGGTGCAGACCTCGCTGCACGACGCCAGATCCGGCATCAGCTTTTCCGATTCCTTTGCCGAGCATGGCTTCCGCTGCCAGGTCTGGGGCGCGCCGACGCTCGACCCTTCCGCCATGATCGACCGCCGCGCGATGCGCTTCCTGAGCCAGGGCGCGGCCTGGAATCACGTCGCCATGGACCAGGCGATCGCCGATGCCGGCCTCGGCGAGAGCGACATCACCAACGAGCGCACCGGCATCGTCATGGGTTCGGGCGGCCCCTCCACCCGCACCATCGTCGAGGCGGCCGAAACCACGCTCAAGAACGGCAGCCCCAAGCGCATCGGACCCTTCGCGGTGCCGAAGGCGATGTCGTCGACGGCATCGGCGACGCTGGCCACCTGGTTCAAGATCCATGGCGTCAACTATTCGATCTCGTCGGCCTGCTCGACCTCGGCGCATTGCATCGGCAATGGTTACGAGCTGATCCAGTGGGGCAAGCAGGACATGGTCTTTGCCGGCGGCCACGAGGATCTCGACTGGACGATGTCTGACCTGTTCGACGCCATGGGCGCCATGTCGTCGAAGTTCAACGACAGGGCCTCGACCGCATCGCGCGCCTATGATGCCAATCGCGACGGCTTCGTCATTGCCGGCGGCGCCGGCGTGCTGGTGCTGGAAGAGCTGGAGCATGCCAAGGCGCGCGGCGCCAAGATCTACGCCGAGATCGTCGGTTATGGCGCGACCTCGGACGGCTACGACATGGTGGCGCCCTCGGGCGAAGGCGCGGTCCGCTGCATGCGCCAGGCACTGGCGACGGTCTCCACGCCGGTCAACTACATCAACACCCACGGCACCTCGACGCCGGTCGGGGATTCCAAGGAAATGGGCGCGATCCGTGAAGTGTTCGGCGAGAAGATGCCGTTCATCACGTCGACGAAGTCGCTGACCGGCCATTCGCTGGGCGCGGCAGGCGTGCAGGAATCCATCTATTCGATCCTGATGATGCAAGGCGGCTTCATCGGCGAAAGCGCCCATATCGAGACGCTCGACCCGGAATTCGAGGGCATGCCGATCGTACGCAAGCGCATCGACAACGCAGAGATCGACACCGTCCTTTCGAATTCCTTCGGTTTCGGCGGCACCAACGCAACGCTCGTTTTCCAGCGCTATTCCGCATAGGGCCAAGTTTTTTATATAAGGATTGCCGGCCATGGACGGATTGATGAAGGGCAAGCGCGGGCTTGTCATGGGTGTCGCCAACGATCATTCGATCGCCTGGGGCATCGCCCGGAAATTATCCGAACATGGCGCGGAACTCGCCTTCACCTACCAGGGCGAGGCTTTCGGTCGCCGGGTCAAGCCGCTCGCCGACAAGCTCGGCGCTTCGCTGGTCGTTCCCTGCGACGTCGAGGACAGCGCTTCGGTCGCCGCCACGTTCGAGACGCTTGGCAAGGCGTGGGGCGGACTGGACTTCGTCGTCCATGCCATCGGCTTTTCCGACAAGAACGAGTTGAAGGGCCTCTACGCCGACACCAGCCGGGACAATTTCGTCCGCACCATGGTGATCTCCTGCTACTCCTTCACCGAGGTGGCTCGCAATGCCGCGCCGCTGATGACCAACGGCGGTTCGATGATCACGCTGACCTATGCCGGCTCGGTTCGCGTCATGCCGAACTACAATGTCATGGGCGTCGCCAAGGCTGGGCTCGAGGCCAGCGTGCGCTACCTCGCCAACGACTACGGCCCGCGCGGCATTCGCGTCAACGGCATCTCGGCTGGTCCGGTGCGCACACTGGCCGGCGCCGGCATTTCGGACGCCCGCCACATGTTCTCCTACCAGCAGCGCAATTCGCCGTTGCGCCGGACCGTGACGATCGACGAGGTCGGCGGCTCCGCACTCTATCTCCTGTCCGACCTTGCTTCCGGTGTCACCGGCGAGATCCACTATGTCGATTCCGGCTACCATATCGTCTCGATGCCGACGCTCGATGAGTTGAAGCAGACGGATGGCGGGCGCGACTGAAGAGCGGTCCCGTCAAATGGGTCCTCTCCCAGTAAAGAAAATAATCCTCTCCAGTAAAATTGGATGCATTGACGGAAACTCATTTTAAGGGGATTTCCGATATAGGATCCCCCGACCTGGGGACCTATTCATGGCTGCCGTCAGCAACCCGAAGCGAACGCCTGTGTTCCGACTGCTCACGATAGCAAGTTCGGGCATTGGCAGTTTCGTCCTCGGCATCTGGGGTCTGAAGCACGGGCTTGGTGCCGGGTTTGCCGGCATATCGGCTGACATGATGGTATCGATCATGGCCGCACTTTGCGCGCTGGCGGCATCGGTAGCGGCAATGTCCTTCTTCGCCGGCATCGATGAATCGGCGGATTTTGTCTTCAACGAAACCCATTTCGACAAGCTGACCGGACTGCTGGCGCGCCCGGCTATGGTCGGCAAGGTCGCCGAGGCGGCATGCGCAACAAGCCGCACCGGGGAGCCGGTGTTCCTGATCGACATCGACATCGACCGGTTCAAGCAGATCAACGACGCGATCGGCTACACCCAGGGCGACGAGCTGATCCGCGCCTTCACCCAGCGGCTGCACAGCTGCGTGCCCGCGCGCGCCGTGATCGGCCGTATCGGGGCCGGCGAGTTCGCGGTGCTGCTCCCGGACCATCTGATCCAGGGAACCCTGGAAAGCATGGTCGAGAGGCTCATCGACGAGATGATGGAGCCGTATGAGCTCAGCAGCCACCAGCAATCGGTGAGCCTGTCGGTCGGCATCGTGGCGATGCCCAAGGATGGTATCGATCCGGTCCTTATCCTGCGGCGCTCCAACCTGGCGCTGCAGAATGCGCGTGCCACTGGAGTTGGCAACTGGGCGGTCTTCGACAGCGAGATGGGACGCGTGGCCGACCATCGCCAATGGGTCGAATCCGAGCTGCATAGCGCCTTTGAACGCGGTGATTTCGACCTCCACTATCAGCCGCAGCTCGACCTCCCGACCGGCCGCATCGTCGGCTACGAGGCATTGATCCGCTGGAAGCATCCCGAACGCGGCATGATCCCGCCGATGGAGTTCATCCAGATCGCCGAGGAGACCGGCATGATCAACCCGATCGGCGAATGGGTGCTGCGCAAGGCCTGCAGCGACGCCCGCCATCTGCCGGAGGACTGTTTTGTCGCCGTCAACATCTCGCCGGTCCAGTTCATGACCAAGGACTTCGTCGGCATTGTGCGCGACACGATGCGGACAACCGGCATCAAGCCGTCACGGCTGGAACTGGAAGTCACCGAGACGGCGATGATGCAGGACCGCGACCGCGCGGCCGCGATCCTGAAGGAACTTGCCGAGATGGGCATCTCGGTCGCCGTCGATGATTTCGGCACCGGCTATTCCAACCTCAGCTATCTGATCGACTTCTCGTTCGGCAAGCTGAAGATCGACCGCTCCTTCGTCAGCCGCATCGATACCGATGCCAGCTCCGGCGCGGTCGTGTCGACCATTGTCGGGCTCTCGCGGGCGCTCGGCGTCAGCATCATTGCCGAAGGCGTCGAGACCGAAAGCCAGGCGACGCTGCTGCGGGCCGCCGGCTGCGAGGTGGTGCAGGGCTACCTGTTCGGCCGGCCGGCGCCGCTCAAGATCAGCGTTGGCGACGGGCATGTCGCCGACGGCATGAGGCGCGTCGCCAACCTGCATTGACAACCCGCCGCACCGTATTACCGGCGCGCGACAAACACCTTGAACATGCCGTCGCGTGCAAGCTCCACATGATTGGCAAAGACCGCCGACAGCACCGGCTCGTAGGGAAGCTGGCGGTTGGCGACCATGAACAGGCGTCCACCAGGCCTCAGGGCCTTGGCGGCCGCACGGATCATGCCAGCACCAATCTCCGGCTCCGCCGCACGGCTGCGATGGAAGGGCGGGTTCATGGCGATGACATCGTAACGGCGCTCGACAGGCTCGGCGAGCAAATCCATCCAGAAGAAGCCCTGCGCCACGGCATTGCCGAGATTGCCCCTGGCCGCCCCGAGCGCATCGAAATCGGCCTCGTAGAGATCAAGAGCGGACAAGCCCGGGCAGCGCGCAGCCATCTCGGCCGCCACATAGCCCCAGCCGGCGCAGAAATCGGCCGCGCTGCCGCGCAGATCACCGGGCAGGTTGTCGACCAGCAGTTTCGAACCGGCATCGACGCGATCGAAGGAGAACATGCCGGGCGCAGTGTGGAACCGGTCCCCAACCAGCAAAGCGGGATTGGCGGCGCGAAGCGCGGCTGCTTGCATATCGGCCGGGCGGCGCAGCCAGAAGGCAATGCCGTGATATTTCGGCATGTGGCCATCAAGCGGTACGAGATCGCCGACGCGCTTGCGCAGGCTGGCGATGCCATCCTCCTTGCCACCGGCAATGACGATCAATCCGCCTTCGGCCACGCGTTCGAGAGCCTCGGCGATGCGCAGTTCGTTCTGACCGCGATGGCGGCCGGCGAGCACGAGCGCGGCATCAAAACCATCGCCGGTCGATTGCGGCGTGACCGTGAAGCCCGCCGCCTGCAACGCACGGAAATGTGGCCGGAAGCCCTGCACGAGATTGAGCGTAGCCTCGAAACCCGGCGGCAAGCGCAGGCCGGGTTCGGCGCCAAGGAAGAGAACGCGCTCGCCCTTCCGCGGCGGGGAAAGAGCCTCGGCCTCGAACGGGTGAAAAAGCGTCTTCAGCGCTTCAGCGGACATAGCCGTGCTCCATAAACAAAAACGGGCGCGACCTAAGCCGCGCCCGCCTCGTTTTTTTGCCAGATCGCTCAGGCGGCGTTTTCTTCGCCTTCGGTCTTCTTGTCGCGGGCGATTTCCTTGCCGGTGGCCTGGTCGACGACCTTCATCGACAGACGAACCTTGCCGCGCTCGTCGAAGCCCATCAGCTTGACCCAGACCTTGTCGCCTTCCTTGACGACGTCCGAGGTCTTGGCGACCCGGTCGTTGGCGAGCTGCGAGATGTGGACGAGGCCGTCACGCGGACCGAAGAAGTTGACGAAGGCGCCGAAGTCGGCGGTCTTCACGACCGTGCCTTCGTAGATTTCGCCGACTTCCGGCTCGGCGACGATGGTGTGGATCCACTTCTTCGCCACCTCGATCTCCTTGGCGTTCGAGGAAGCGATCTTGACCGTGCCGTCGTCCTCGATGTTGATCTTGGCGCCTGTCTTCTCGACGATCTCGCGGATGACCTTGCCGCCCGAACCGATGACGTCGCGGATCTTGTCGGTCGGGATGTGCATGACCTCGATACGCGGTGCGAACTCGCCGAGTTCCGAACGCGCGCCGGAGAGCGCGTGGCCCATTTCGCCGAGGATATGCAGGCGGCCGTCCTTGGCCTGTCCGAGGGCGATCTTCATGATCTCCTCGGTGATGCCATCGATCTTGATGTCCATCTGCAGCGAGGTGATGCCGCCTTCGGTGCCGGCGACCTTGAAGTCCATGTCGCCGAGGTGATCCTCGTCGCCCAGGATGTCGGAGAGCACGGCGAAGCGCTCACCTTCCTTGATCAGACCCATGGCGATGCCGGCAACCGGCTTTGCCAGCGGCACGCCGGCGTCCATCAGCGCCAGCGATGTACCGCAGACGGTGGCCATCGACGACGAGCCGTTGGACTCGGTGATCTCCGAGACGACGCGCAGCGTGTAGGGGAACTGGTCGGAGGTCGGCAGCATCGGACGGATAGCGCGCCAGGCGAGCTTGCCGTGGCCGATTTCGCGGCGGCCCGGCGAACCCATGCGGCCGGTCTCACCGACGGAGTAGGGAGGGAAGTTGTAGTGAAGGAGGAACTTCTCCTTGTACATGCCGGTCAAGGAGTCGACATACTGCTCGTCCTCGCCGGTGCCGAGCGTGGCAACGACCAGCGCCTGGGTCTCGCCGCGGGTGAACAGCGCCGAACCGTGGGTACGCGGCAGGACGCCGACTTCCGACACGATCTTGCGCACGGTCTTGAGATCGCGGCCATCGATGCGCGAGCCGGTGTCGAGAATGTTCCAGCGCACGACCTTGGCCTGGAGCTCCTTGAACACCGAACCGATCTGTTCGGAGGTGTACTTTGCGTCCTCGCCTTCGGCAGGGGCAAACGCTGCCTTGACCTTCGCCTTGACGGCGTCGACGGCGGCGTAACGCTTCTGCTTGTCGACGTTCTTGTAGGCATCGCTGAGCTCGTCGCCGACGATCTTCAGCATCTCGGCCTCAAGCGCGGAATAATCCGGCGCGGTGAAGTCGCGCGGCTCCTTGGCGGCAACTTCGGCCAGCTTGATGATGGCGTCGATGACCGGCTGGAAACCCTTGTGGCCAAACATGACGGCGCCGAGCATCAGCTCTTCGCCAAGTTCCTTGGCTTCCGACTCGACCATCAGCACGGCGTCGGCGGTGCCGGCGACAACGAGGTCGAGCTTGGATTCCTGCATTTCGTCGACATGCGGGTTCAGCACATATTCGCCGTTGATGTAGCCGACGCGGGCGCCGCCGACCGGGCCCATGAACGGAACGCCGGAGAGCGTCAGGGCAGCCGAGGTGGCAACGATCGACAAGATGTCCGGATCGTTTTCGAGGTCATGCTGGACGACGGTGACGACGATCTGGGTGTCGTTCTTGTAGCCGGCGGCGAAGAGCGGGCGGATCGGGCGATCGATGAGGCGGGAAACCAGCGTTTCCTTTTCGCTCGGACGGCCTTCACGCTTGAAATAGCCACCCGGGATCTTGCCGGCGGCATAGGTCTTTTCCTGGTAGTTGACGGTCAGCGGAAAGAAATCGAGGCCGGGCTTGGGCTCCTTCATCGAAACGACGGTAGCGAGAACCTTGGTCTCGCCGTAGGTGGCGAGAACCGCGCCGTCAGCCTGACGGGCGATCTTGCCGGTTTCGAGGATGAGCGGACGGCCGCCCCATTCGATTTCCACTTTGTGGTGATTGAACATGTCTTGTCCTTAATAAGCGGAAAGGGGCGCGCCGTTTCACGGTGCGCGGATGCCCTTTCCCTGGCTTCCTTTCTCGGGCAGCCACGGGCAAGACAACGGGAAGCTCGGGTGATTTAGGCGCGACGAGCGCGCACGAGCGTCCTGCAATCCTGCCCCATGACCGTCCATGGGCGGTTTCGAGTGGCCCTCTGCACGCTCGAAACCGGGTCTGGCCAGCCGATACGACTGGCAGAATGCGTGACCGGCGGACTTTCCTGGGAAAATCCGCCGGTCAATTCGTCAACGGCGCAGACCGAGCTTCTCGATCAGTGTCTGATAGCGCGCGTCGTCCTTGCGCTTGAGATAATCAAGCAGGCTGCGGCGCTGGGACACGAGAGCGAGCAGACCACGGCGGGAATGGTTATCCTTCTTGTGGTCCTTGAAATGGTCGGTCAAGTTCTTGATGCGCTCGGAAAGGATGGCCACCTGGACTTCCGGAGACCCGGTATCGCCCTTGGCGGTTGCGAATTCACCCATCAATTCCTGTTTGCGCTCGGCAGTAATCGACATCGTGTTTTTCCTTATCTGTTTGAGGAAACGGGTCGCCCACAGCCGGGATGTCGTCCAGCAGGGGCCGTGCATGCAAAGCGACGAGGCGCTTTGCTGCGGCGCATATAGTGCAATTCCCCGAAAAACACCAGCCCAATTCACAAGCCGGCTTTTGACGCTCAAATGACGGGTTTAATCCCTGTCAAAGCCATTTCTTCCATTTGAAGAATGCAATCAGCCCGACAGCGATGGCAGCCATGAACAGCAGCGACAAGGGATAGCCGTAGTACGCCTTCAGCTCCGGCATATTCCATGGCGAGGTCGCGGGGTCGAAGTTCATGCCCCAGATGCCGACCAGGAAGGTGAGCGGCATGAAGATGACCGAGACGATGGTGAGATAGGAGATGACGTCGTTGGTGCGGGCCTGGCTCAGCGACAGGTGCATCTCGATCAGGCCGGTCAGCATGTCGCGCTGGGTCTCGACCAGTTCGATCAGCCTGAGCGAATGGTCGAGCGTGTCGTTGAGGAAGACCTTGGTCTCGGCTCTGACATAGGACGCGTCATTGCGGATCAGCGTTGCCAGCGCATCGCGCATCGGCCACAGCACGCCTTTCAGGACATTGGCATCGCGCCGCAATTCGTGCAGCTGCCGCATCTGGTGCTTGTGCGTCGAATGCAGCATCTGGTCCTCGATGCTGTCGACCAGGTCGCCGGCAGCCTCGATCGGCGGAAAATAGCTGTCGACGACGGCGTCGATCAGCGCATAGGCAAGATAGTCGGCGCCGCGCGTGCGCAACCGGTTGGGCGCTGAACTCTCGATGCGCTTGCGCACGGGATCGAACGGATCGCCCTCGCGCTCCTGGAAGGTGACGACGAAGTTCTCGCCCAGGAAGAGAGCGATCTGCTCGTAGCGATGCGACGTGACGTCGTCGATCATGCGCACGACGACGAAGGCGTGATCCTCGAAGAAGTCGACTTTCGGCCGCTGGCCGGTGTTGACGACATCCTCCAGCGCCAGCGGATGCAGGCTGAAGATGCGGCCGATCTCCTCGATCAATTGGATGTTGGCGAGGCCGGTGCAGTCGAGCCAGATGACGGGCCATTTCCGGCAATTGGCCTCGACATCGTCGATGCTGGCATTCTCGATCGTCTTGAACTTCTGTTGCGAGATCAAGGTCAGCCGTAATTCGGAGCGCCGCGCCGCCGGATCGGCGATCAGCGTGCCTGGCGGGGCGCCGACCGGCGGCCGCCTCGTCTTCACCGGCGCACGCTTCTTGACCGTGCCAGCCTTTGCCATGGAGCCCTCTGCCGCGATGTCGCACCGACATTAGATGAGTGGCATCAGCCGGCAAAGACCCGCTTGGGCTTGAACATGCCTTGCTCGACCGCGCCGATGGCGACCAGCCTGCCACGTGATGTCGCGCAAGCCTCTTCGGCCTCCACCGGTGCGTCGCGGCCACGAATGATGACCGGATTGCCGAGGCGAATCTTTGTCGCCGCATCATCGCTGATGGCGATCTGCGGCAGGCAGTCGAGAGCAGCCGAGGTGTCGACAAGAAGCGCATCGATCGCGCCGAAGTCGATCGGAACTGCCAACGCGTCGGCAGCGTCTGCCTCCGGGTCCGATTTGTCCTCGTCTTGCGCGCCGAAGCGGGCGGCCTCGAGTTCGGCGATGGTGACGAAATCCTCTGGCGTGAACGGCTCGACCTCGACCCGGCGCAGTTCGCCGATATGGCCGAAGCAGCCGAGGTCGCGGCCCATGTCGCGGGCCAGCGAACGCACATAGGTGCCCTTGCCGCATTCGACCTCGAAAATCGTCTGGTCCGGCTTGTGCTCGACAATATCGAGCCGGCCGATCTCGATCTCACGTGCGGGTATGTCGACCGTCTCGCCTTCGCGGGCGAGGTCATAGGCGCGCTCACCCGCAATCTTGATGGCCGAGAATTGCGGCGGCGTCTGCATGATGACGCCGGTGTATTTCGGCAGCAGCGCCCGCACTTCGGCTTCCGCCGGACGCAGGTCGGAGCTCTTCGTCACCGGCCCTTCGAGATCGTCGGTGGAGCGCTCATCGCCCCAGGCAACGGTGAAACGATAGACCTTAGCGCCGTCCTGCACGTAGGGCACGGTCTTGGTGGCCTCGCCGAGCGCGATCGGCAGCATGCCGGAAGCCAGCGGGTCGAGCGTGCCGGCATGCCCGGCCTTTTCGGCCTGGAACAGCCATTTGATCTTGGACACGGCCTCGGTCGAACCCATGCCGACCGGCTTGTCCAGCACCACCCACCCGGAGACGGGCCGGCCTTTCTTCTTGCCGCGACGCGCCATTATTCTTCTTCCTTATTGTCGTCGCTATCCAGGTCGCGCGCCACTTCGGGCGACTTCAAGAGATCGTTGATCCTGGCGAAATTGTCGAAGGAGGTATCGAGCCGGAAGCGGAACTCCGGCATGTATTTCATCTGCCTGAGCGCGCCGGAGACGCGGCCGCGCACGAACTTGGCATGCTTGTTGAGCGCCTCGATCACCGCGTCGGCGTCCTTGGCGCCGAGCGGAGAAACAAAGGCGGTGGCGATCTTGAGATCGGGCGACATGCGCACTTCCGAGACCGAAACGACCGAGTTTTCAATCAACGGGTCGATGATCTCGCCGCGCTGCAAGGTCTCCGAGAGCGCATGGCGCACCTGCTCGCCGACGCGCAGCATGCGCTGGGATGGGCTTGATGTCGTGGAACGGGGCATTTTTCTCAATCCTGAAAGCGTGAGGCGCGGGATGGGACCGTGCCGCATGTCTCAAACGGTCATTCTCAATAGCACCGAGGCGGCGGTCTTTCGACCACCGCCCGGTATCGACAGGCCACTCGAACTCAGAGTGTGCGGGTCACCATCTCGACGCGGAAGCATTCGATGACGTCGCCGACGCGCATGTCCTCGTAGTTCTGGAAGGCCATGCCGCACTCCTGGCCGCCGGGGACTTCCGAAACCTCGTCCTTGAAGCGCTTCAGTGTCTTCAGCGTGCCTTCGTGGATGACGACGTTGTCGCGGATCAGGCGTACGCCCGCGCCACGCTCGACCTTGCCTTCGGTGACACGGCAGCCGGCGATCTTGCCGACCTTGGTGATGTCGAAGATCTCGAGGATCTCGGCATTGCCGATGAAGGTTTCGCGACGCTCCGGCGACAGCAGGCCCGAGAGAGCCGCCTTCACATCATCCACCAGGTTGTAGATGATCGAGTAGTAGCGGATCTCGATGCCCGCGGCCGCGGCCGCGGCACGCGCCTGCACATTGGCGCGCACGTTGAAGCCGATGATCGCCGCGCCGGACGTTTCGGCCAGCGAGACGTCGCTTTCGGTGATGGCGCCGGCGCCGGAATGAACGATGCGCGCACGCACTTCGTCGGTGCCGAGTTTGTCCAGAGCAGCGTTGATCGCCTCGATCGAACCCTGAACGTCGCCCTTGATGACCAGCGGGAATTCCTTCAGCCCGCTCGTCTGCAACTGCGACATCATCTGTTCGAGCGAGCCGCGCTGGCCGGCATGCCTGGCCACCGCCTTCTCGCGTGCCAGACGCTGGCGATATTCGGTGATCTCGCGGGCACGGGCCTCGTTGTTGACCACGGCGAAGCGGTCGCCGGCCTGCGGCGTTCCCTGAAGGCCAAGCACCTCGACCGGCATCGCCGGCGGCGCTTCCTTGATCTGCTCGCCGCGGTCGTTGACCAGCGCGCGCACCCGGCCCCATTCGTTGCCGGCGACAAGGATGTCGCCCGGCATCAAGGTGCCGGTCTGGACCAGCACAGTGGCGACGGGGCCACGGCCCTTGTCGAGCTGCGCTTCGATGACGACACCCTCGGCGGTGCGGTCGGGGTTGGCCTTGAGGTCGAGGATTTCGGCCTGCAGCAGGATCGCCTCGAGCAATTTGTCGAGATTGGTGCCCTTGGTCGCCGACACTTCGACGTCCAGCACTTCACCGCCCATCGATTCGACGAAGACCTCGTGGCGCAAGAGTTCCGAGCGCACTTTCTGCGGATCGGCGTCATGCTTGTCGATCTTGTTGATCGCCACGATGATCGGAACGCCGGCCGCCTTGGCATGGCTGATCGATTCGATCGTCTGCGGCATGACGCTGTCATCGGCCGCCACCACCAGGATGGCGATGTCGGTCGCCTGGGCGCCACGGGCGCGCATCGCCGTGAAGGCGGCGTGGCCGGGCGTGTCGATGAAGGTGATCTTCTGACCGTTCTTCTCGACCTGATAGGCGCCGATATGCTGGGTGATGCCGCCGGCCTCGCCGGAAACGACATTGGCGTTGCGGATCGCATCGAGCAGCGACGTCTTGCCGTGGTCGACGTGGCCCATGATGGTGACGACCGGCGGACGCGACACGAGGTCTTCCGGACGGTCGGCGATGTTGAACAGGCCTTCCTCGATATCGGACTCGGCGACGCGACGGACCGTGTGGCCGAATTCGGTGGCCACCAGTTCGGCCGTGTCGGCGTCGATGACGTCGCCCGGCTTCAGGATTTGGCCCTGCTTCATGAAGTACTTGACCAGGTCGACAGCACGCTCGGACATGCGCTGCGCCAGTTCCTGGATGGTGATGGTCTCGGGCAGGATCACTTCACGCATGACCTTCTCGCGCGGCTCGTTGTGCATCGCGCGCTTGAATTTTTCCTGGCGGCGACGCATCGACGACAGCGAACGGGCTCGCGCGTCCTCGTCGGACAACGCGGAATTCAGTGTCAGCTTGCCACGGCGGCGGTCTTCCTCGCTCTTGGTGGGCTTTGCCGGACGCGCCACTTCGGGCGTGACCAGGCGGCGCACCGGCGCACCGGCGGTCGCCCGCTTCGGCTTGACCTCTTCTTCCTCGTCGGCGGTTGCCAGTTCAGCTGCTTGCGGCGCGCGGCGACGCGCCTCTTCCTCGGCGCGACGGCGCGATTCGGCCTCGGTCTGCAGCCGAGCCTCTTCCTCGGCCTGGCGGCGCGCAGAGTCCTCGCGTTCGCGCTTGCGGCGCTCTTCGTCCTCGGCGCGGCGCTTGGCCTCTTCGGCTGCGCGCTGACGGTCTTCGACCTCGCGGACTTTCGAGCCCTCGAGCGCCCTGCGGCGCGCTTCCATTTCGCTGCGCGATAATTCGTTCAGCACCATGCCGCTGCGCTCGACCGGGGGCGGCGGCGGGGGCGGCGCCTTGGGCGCTTCCTGCACGACAGGTGCAGCCACGACCGCCGGCTTCGGCGTGAAGACGGGCGCAGGCGGAGCGGCAACCGGCTCCGGCTTGTCGCCGGGCAGCGAGAACTTGCGCTTCTTGGTCTCGACCACGACCGACTTGGTACGGCCGTGCGAGAAGTTCTGGCGCACAGTGCCCTGTTCCATGCCGGGGCGCTTCAGCGTCAAGGTCTTCTTCGGTGTAACACTCAACGTCTTGTCGTCGCCCGATTTCGTATCGTTCATTCCATATCCTCTGCAGCATCATCTTCGTCAGCAACGGCCGCAAGCATTGCAAGATCGTCCGGGGTTCCGCCCCGATATCGGTCGAGCGCAACCATGCGCTTCTGGACCGCCTTACCCGCGTCTCCCGCGAGGACGGCAGCATGTATCACATTTGTACCCCCCAATGCCAAGCTCAACTCGGCCTCGGAGAAAAGTTTGTAGGCAAGGATGGAAGGGCCGCCGATATGGACGGTCGCCCGCCGCGCCTGGCTGATCTTGCGCACGCCATCGTCGGATGCTTCGGTCGCGTGGAGCACGAAAAGCGCCAGCCCGCCGCGCACCGCGCTCTCCACCTTGGTGGCTCCCAGCGAAATCGCGCCTGCCTTGCGGGCAAGGCCCAGCATGCCCAGAGCTGATTTGGAGAGCAATCCGTCAACCATGCCACCCAGGTCGGGCGGCACAATCACCTGTGCCTTGAAGGCGCGGGCAAAAAGGTTCTTGGCCGCCGCCTTTTCGATATGTAGGCGGTCGGCACTCACCCAGCAACCGCGGCCGGGCAGATTTCTCTTGAGATCGGGAACGACGGCCGAATCCGGACCGACAACGAACCGGATCAGTTCATCCGGTTCGGCCTGTTTTCGGGTGACGATGCAGGTGCGATCGTTCATCTCGTCCAAGGGCGGGTTGTGTGCGATGCGGCTTCACCTCACGCACCAACGGCTTCGTCGGCCGTTTCTTCTTCGGCCGCAAGCTCGTCTTCTGTGATCCAGCCGGCCTTGAGGCGAGCGGCCAGAACCATCTGCTCGGCATCGGCGCGCGAAACGCCGTGATTGGCCAGCACGCCCGGATAGACCTTGGTCTCGCCGTCCTTGCGTTCCTTCCAGCCGGTGAGGTCGTCGGCGGCATAGCCGGCGAAATCCTCGATCGTCTTCACGCCGTCCTCGCCGAGCGTCACCATCATGGCGGTGGTGACGCCGGGAATTTCGCGCAGGTCATCCGAAACGCCCAGCGCCTTGCGCTTCTCGTCGTGTTCGGCCTCGATCTTCTCCAGATACTCGCGGGCGCGGGTCTGGATTTCAGAGGCGGTATCGTCATCGAAGCCGTCGATCGAGGCGATTTCGCCGGCATCGACATAGGCGACTTCCTCGACGCTGGTGAAGCCTTCGGAGGCCAGCACCTGGCCGACCATCTCGTCGACATCGAGCGCTTCCATGAACAGCGCCGAGCGCTCGACGAATTCCTTCTGGCGGCGCTCGGATTCCTCGGCCTCGGTCAGGATGTCGATGTCCCAGCCGGTGAGCTGCGAGGCAAGGCGCACGTTCTGGCCGCGGCGGCCGATGGCCAGCGACAGCTGATCGTCGGGAACCACCACTTCGATGCGCTCCGCATCCTCGTCGAGCACGACCTTGGCGACTTCCGCCGGCTGCAGTGCATTGACAATGAAGGAGGCGGCCGAAGGCGACCACGGAATGATGTCGATCTTCTCGCCCTGCAATTCGCCGACGACGGCCTGGACGCGGCTGCCGCGCATACCGACGCAGGCGCCGACCGGATCGATCGAGCTATCACGCGAGATGACGGCGATCTTGGCGCGCGAGCCCGGGTCGCGGGCGACCGACTTGATCTCGATGATGCCGTCATAGATCTCCGGCACTTCCATGGTGAAGAGCTTGGCCATGAACTGCGGATGGGTGCGCGACAGGAAAATCTGCGGGCCGCGCTGCTCGCGGCGCACGTCGTAGACATAAGCTCGGACACGATCGCCGTATTTGTAGTTTTCGCGCGGGATCAGCTCGTCGCGGCGGATGATCGCCTCGCCACGGCCGAGATCGACGATGACGTTGCCATATTCGACGCGCTTGACGGTGCCGTTGACGATTTCGCCGATGCGGTCCTTGTATTCGTCATACTGGCGGTCACGCTCGGCCTCGCGCACCTTCTGCACGATGACCTGCTTGGCCGACTGGGCGGCGATGCGGCCGAAATCCATCGGCGGCAGCTGTTCGGCGATGAAATCGCCAAGCTGGGCGTCGGGATTGCGCTCGCGGGCGGAGGAAATAGCGATCTGGGTGGCGTAATCGTCGACCTTTTCGACCACTTCCATCAGCCGCTGCAGCTTCATCTCGCCGGTGTTCGGGTTGATGTCGGCGCGGATGTTTGTCTCCTGGCCATAACGCGAACGCGCCGCCTTCTGGATCGCATCGGCCATGGCGGCGATGACGATCGACTTGTCGATCGACTTTTCACGCGCGACCGCATCGGCAATCTGCAGCAGTTCAAGTCTGTTGGCGCTTACAACCATGTTCTTTCTCCCGAGCCTGTTCGCCGGACCTTTGCGCCCGGCAGCTCAATCAAATGTCCTGTTCGTGTTCTTCCGCGGCGTCCGGTTCCGTACCGTCGGACACATCGTCGTCCGGCCCACCGCGGCGTTTCTTGGCTTCCTTGCGCGCCCTGTTGTCCTTGGACAACGCATCGCGAATGAGGTCGTCAGTCAGGATCAGCCGGACATCGGCAATGGCATCGTAGGGCACGCGCACCGTCGGCTCCTCGCCATAGGCCGCCTTGTCGCGCTCGATCAGCACGTCATTGTCGCCGGCCTCGGCGATCTTGCCCTTGAAACGCTTGCGATCCGCAACGACGACCGATGTCTCCATCTTCACCAAGTGACCGGTCCAGGTCACGAAATCCGATTTGCGGACCAGCGGCCGGTCGATGCCGGGAGAGGAGACTTCAAGATGATACGCCTTCTCGATCGGATCGTCGACGTCGAGTGCCGGCGATACGGCTCGGCTGACCTCTTCGCAATCCTCGACGGTCATGGTGCCGTCGTCGCGCTCGGCCATGATCTGCAGCGTCAGCCCGTTCTGGCCGGACAGATGCACGCGCACGAGGCGGAAGCCGATGCCGCGCAGCACCGGCTGGACGATCAGCGCAATGCGCGCATCGATGCCGCTTTCGCGGATGATGCGGTCGTCACCTTCGCTTGCCGTTGCAGTCATCAATTGCCTGTCGTTCGTTTCGAACCTATCGGCAGGTAATAAAAAAGAGCGGGACCGGGTGGACCCACTCTTCGTCATACCGACCAAGAATTTGAGGCTGATATAAACGATCCGGGCTGGTGTTTCAAGTCCGCAGTCCCGGCCTGTCGTAAGCACATGAGTTGTCCGGATTAGGTAGCCCATGAGTTGTCCGGTTTTTATCGCCAGCCAATGGAGGCTGGGGATGACACGGACAGCATGGCTACAGGGCCGGAGAATGCAGAAGTTTCGGGATGTATTGAGCCGCTGGGATCACGGCGATTTGTCGATGGTCCCGGCTTCCGGCAGCTTGCCGGAGCCGTTGCCGGTTGGGCGCGCTTACGTCCTGACGAAGGTAAGATAGGCCGGCCGCCGGCCCTCGCGGATGGCCTTGGCCTCATAGCGCGTACCCGGCCAGCCCTCATAGGAGCGATGCCAATCCGCCGCTTCCGCAGCCTGCCATAGGAAGGCGCCGTGCACCCGGCAATGCAGCAAGGTCCAGTTCACATAAGTGTCGATGTCGGACGCGAAGCGGAACTTTGCGCCCCGCTTCAGGACACGCGCGAAGCGGTCGAGATTGACCGGGCTGACGAAACGCCGCTTCCAGTGCTTTTTCTTCGGCCAAGGGTCGGGATAGAGAAGATCGATGCCGTCGAGCGAGGACGACGGCAGCCAGTCGAGCAACTGGGTGGCGTCGTCGTCGTAAACCCTGAGATTGGCCAGCGGCGCTGCCCGCACCGCCATCATCATCTTGGCCATGCCGTTGACGAAGGGTTCTACGCCGATGAAGCCGATCGTCGGCGCCTCGATCGCGCGGTGCAGAAGATGTTCGCCGCCGCCAAAGCCGATCTCGAGCCGAACCGCCGAAACCTCGGTTTTGAACAAGGTCCGCAGATCCGACGGCGCTTCAGCCGTCAGATCGAGCCGGTAGGCGCCAAGCCCGCTTTCCAGCGCCGCCGCCTGCTGCGGGCGAACGGGTTTGCCGCGCCGACGGCCGAAGAAGGCTTCGGTCGTGCGGCTTGGCCTGTCCCCGTCACGCATCGATTGGCGCAAGTCCTGCCGCCGCCGTCAGGCCGCGACAGCATCCTTGAGCGCCTTGGCCAGATCGGTCTTTTCCCAGGAGAAGGACCCGTCACGGCCGGCCTTGCGGCCAAAATGACCGTAGGAAGACGTCTTGGCGTAAATCGGCTTGTTGAGATCGAGATGACGGCGGATGCCGGACGGCGACAGGTCCATCACGGTGCGCAGCGCATCCTCGAGCCTGGCCTCGTCAACCTTGCCGGTGCCGTGCAGATCGACATAGACCGACAGCGGCTGGGCGACACCGATGGCGTAGGAAAGCTGGATGGTGCAACGGTCGGCAAGCTTCGCCGCCACGACGTTCTTGGCCAGATAGCGCGCCGCATAGGCAGCCGAGCGGTCGACCTTGGTGGTGTCCTTGCCGGAGAAGGCGCCGCCGCCATGGGGGGCCGCGCCGCCATAGGTGTCGACGATGATCTTGCGACCGGTCAGGCCGGCATCGCCGTCGGGACCGCCGATGACGAACTTGCCGGTCGGGTTGATGTACCACATGCAGTCGTCAGCGATCTTGAGGTCGCCCAATGCCTCGCGGATATAAGGCTCCACGACCTTGCGGACCTTCTTGGAATCCCAGCTTGAATCGAGATGCTGGGTCGACAGCACGATCTGCGTCGCCTCGGCGGCCTTGCCGTCGATGTAGCGGACGGTGACCTGGCTCTTGGCGTCCGGTCCGAGCTTGCCGGCCTCGCCGTTGTTTTCGTGGCGCGCGGCGGCCAGGAGTTCGAGGATCTTGTGGCTGTAATAGATCGGCGCCGGCATCAGGTCCGGCGTCTCGCGGCAGGCATAGCCGAACATGATGCCCTGGTCGCCGGCACCTTCCTCGCCCTGACGGTCGGCGGCGTTGTCGACGCCCTGGCCGATATCAGGCGACTGGCCATGCAACAGAACCTCGATCTTGGCCGTCTTCCAGTGGAAGCCGGCCTGCTCGTAGCCGATCTCGCGGATCGCCTTACGGGCGACGGATTTGAACTTCGCGGGGTTGACGACAGGGTGGCCCGCGGCGTCCTTGAGGATGTTGCCGGCCTTGTCCTTCTTCAGGAGCGTCTCGGGAACGCGCACCTCGCCGGCGATGACGACGCGGTTGGTGGTCGCCAGCGTCTCGCAGGCGACACGGACTTTCCACGGGTCCATGCCGGTCTTCTTGGCTTCACGATAGACCAGATCGACAATTTCGTCGGAGATCCGGTCACAGACTTTGTCGGGATGGCCCTCGGCAACGGATTCCGAGGTAAAGAAGTAGTTCTGCCGCGTCACGGGTGTCCCCTCTTGAAAAACGATCGGCAGGCTGCCGATTTTGGCGCGCCACGTGTTAGCGGGGCAAAGCGCTGCTCGTCAAGCGTTGCCGCGGATCTGGCCTGAATGTCGGAGACGATATCTTGTGCCACCGGCGGCGCACGCCGCCGGTGCAAAGCGCATTGCGATCAGTCGAGATCGTCCTCGGCGAGCGATTTCACCAGGTCTATGATCCTGCGGCGCACCTTGACGTCGGCGATCTTGACAAAGGCCCGGTTGAGCTGCAGCCCTTCGGGACTGCCGCAGAATTCGACGGCGAAAGCCATCGAGCTATCCTCGGCAAAGCCACGGTTTGCCGTCAGTTCCTGGCCTGGCGCATCCTCGAAAAAGAAGGCGACGGGCACGCCGAGTATCGAGGCTATCGCCTGCAGACGGCTGGCACCGACGCGATTGGTGCCCTTTTCATATTTCTGGATCTGTTGAAACGTGATGCCGAGATTCTCGCCCAGTTTTTCCTGGCTCATTCCAAGCATATTGCGGCGAAGCCGGATCCGACTTCCAACGTGAATGTCGATGGGATTCGGTTTCTTCTTGTTTTCTTCTGTCATTTTTTCCTCGCCGAATTTTTTCGGCTTTGTGATTTTTTCCTGCCCAAACAAAGCCGGAGGCGACTGCCCCAACAGAACGATCCACCAGCTTCGAGAAATTTTCAGGCGGTACAGTATGAGTTTCTAATGTGCCAACTGTCAATTCACCCGTAGCCTTTGCCTTACGTTCAACAAGGCCCCTACCAGCGCAAACAGCAACATGATCAGCATTCCGTTAATGCGCCGCTGACTGGGCGAAATGACCATCTGTTCGGAGACAGGCACCCTCACATCGATGGCCCCGCGCGCGTCGATCGCCAGCGCATCGACGACGCGGCCACGTGAGTCGACAACGGCCGAGATGCCGTTGTTAGCAGCACGCAACAAGGGCAATCCGTTCTCCACAGCGCGAATCTGGGCCTGCCTGAAATGCTGATACGGTCCCGGCGTGTCGCCGAACCACGCATCATTGGTAACGTTCACAATAAGCTGCGCTGACGTAGCGTCAACTGCCACCAGATCGGGAAAGATCACCTCATAACAGATAAATGGCAGGGCACGAATGCCGCCCGGCAGCGTGATGGGATGACGCTCGTTGCCGGCTGTGAAAGTCATCGGCCCCGCGACGAGTTGTTCGATGCCGAAACGGCCGAGCAGGTCGGCAAAAGGCAGGTACTCGCCGAACGGCACCAGATGGACCTTGTCCACGGCATCGGTGATCTCGCCCTCGTCGTTGATCGCCACGACGGAGTTGTAGTAGCGGCTGTCGGCGCTTGCCGCCGAGCCGCCCTCTTCGCGCACGACGCCGGCGATCAGCATCTGGCCATCGCCCAGCATGTCGCCCAGCGCCGTCAAGGCATCGGGGCGCTCGGTGAAAAGGAACGGCACCGAGGTCTCCGGCCAGAGAATCAATTGCGGTTTTTCGTGACCCGGATCCGGCGCCTTGGCGGACAGGCCCAGCAAGGTGGCGAAGATGCGGTCGCGCACCGAGGCATCCCACTTTTCCGACAGGTCGACGGCCGGCTGGACGATGCGGACATCGAGACTGCGCGTCGCCGGCTTTTCGGGGGCGGTGAGCCTGACATAGCCAAAGCCGGCATGGGCGGCAGCCAGCACGACAAACAGCACAGCGCCCAGCCGAAGATGCCGGCGCGCCGCCAGCAGCGCCGGCAGTGCGAAAAGGAAGACCGCGAGCGCGTTCATGCCGATCATGCCGGTCACCGAGACGCTCTGCATCAAAAGGGGTACCGGCATCGCCGCGTAGCCGATGGCATTCCAGGGAAAACCGGTGAACAGAAAGCCGCGCAGCCACTCCGCCAGCGCAAAACCGAAGGCAAGGGCCGCGATGCGGCCAATATCGCTGCTCCACAGGAGCCGGGCGACCATCGTTGCAAAGCCATAGAAAAATGCGAGCACGAAAGGAATGCCGACCACAGCGAAGGGAAGCGCCCAGGCAAAGTCGTCGGCCTCGACCAGCAGCGCCGAGCCGATCCACCAGAGGCCGGCGAGGAAATAGCCGAAGCCGAACCACCAACCGACGGCGAAAGCCGGCCGCAGGCGCCGTAACAGGCTGCTGGAGGCCTCGCCGGTCGCGCCGTCGAGCAGCCAGACCAGCAACGGAAACGAAATGAAACAGGCGGCGAAGAAATCGTAAGGCGCCTGGCCCAGCACCGCCAGCGCTCCGGCGAGAAAGGCCACCAGCGCGCGGCGCCAGCCCCAGAGCAGAATTATCCGGCCGGCAAGGCGCACCATGAATACTTCCGAGTCGCGCGAATCAGGAGCCAAGATTTATCAGGCCGCGGCCTGCACTCCAAACGCCGGCGCGATCACCGGCTGCCGCTCTACCGGTGCCAGCCTTCGATGCGCAAGCCGCCCAACCGTTCGGCCTCTTCACGGGAGACGGAACGCAAGGTCTGGGAAAACGTCCAGACATGGCCTTCGGGATCGCGGGCCCGATACTGACGTTCGCCGTAGAACTGGTCCGCCGGCTCCTGGATTACGGCAGCGCCGGCGGCCCGCGCCTGCTCGCAATGCGCATCCAGGCCGTCTTTCAGCCTGACATAGACCGACTGCGTGTTCTTACCCGAGACCGATGCAGGGCTTGCGACATGGTCGGTCCATTCGGAATCGACGATGATGCAGCCATCCCCGAACCGCATCTCGGCATGGACCAGTTTCCCGTCGGTATCGCTGACCACCATGCTGCGCTCGAAGCCGAAGGCCGCCTCGAGCCAATCCAGCGCCGCACGCGGGTCCCGGTAGAACACGCCAGAGCCGAGGACCGGATGCTTGAACGGATCCTCGACGGTCACGGCGCGGCAGCTTTTCAGGCCTGTTCGGTGCGCGCCGTGGCGCGCCGGCGGCGCTCGCCCTTCTGGCTCTGCACGATGCGCACGCGCTTGACGCGGCGCGGGTCGGCGTCCAGCACATGGAACTCGAAGCCGGGAATGGCCTGCACCACCTCGCCACGCGCCGGCACGCGGCCGAGCGTGTTGAAGATCATGCCGCCGATGGTGTCGACATATTCGCCATGTTCACCGGCGGCGAAATCCTCGCCGATCATCTTGGCGACCTCGTCGATCTCGGCCTTGCCGTCGACGATGAACACGCCGTCGCCGGTCTGGGTGATCATCGGCTCATCGTCGTCGTGCTCGTCCTCGATGTCGCCGACCACCATCTCGACAATATCCTCGAGCGAGACGAGGCCGTCGGTGCCGCCATATTCATCGATGACCAGCGCCATTTGCGTGCGCGTCGTCTGCATGCGGCCCATCAAGTCCGAGGCAAGCATCGACGGCGGCACGAACAGGACCTGGCGAATCAGATTGAGCTCTCCGATGGTGCGCGCGAGGTCGACCTGGGCGAGATCGAGAACCGTGGCGACGGGCGTTTTGCGGGTTGCGCGGCCCTTCCGGACGCGCGCAATCTTGGTGATATGGGCCAGAACGTCGCGGATATGAACCATGCCGCGCGGGTCGTCGAGCGTCTCGGAATAGACCGGCATGCGGGAATGGCCGGATTGTTCGAACATGCCAAGCAGATCGCCGAGCGTCGTGGCGATCTCGACCGCCTCGATATCGGCGCGCGGCACCATCACGTCCTCGACGCGCACTTCGCGCAAGCGCAGGATGTTGTTGAGCATGGCCCGCTCGCCAGGCGAGAAGGATTCGACATCGCTCGTCGTCTCGGCGAGCGCGCCGGCGATCTCCTCGCGCAGGCTGGTGCCGTTGCGTTGCCGGAAAAGGCCCAGCACGCGGTTGAACAGGGAGGGACCGGCAGGCGACGGCTCGAAGGCGGCGCTGCCGGTGTTGGCAACACCAGGGGTAACGGTACTCGGACTTGATCCCTCTTCCGACGTATCGGAAGCCTCGATCGCACTGCCGGCATCGGGGCGGGCGGCAGTCTCTGGTTTGTCGTTCATCGTCGTCCGGTCAATTGATCTTTTTAGTTACGCGTAGGGATCGGGAATGGCAAGCCTTGCAAGCGCGGCGCGCTCGATGGCCTCCATCTCCTCGGCCTCCGCGTCGGTCTCGTGATCATGACCCATCAGATGCAGCAGGCCATGGATCACGAGATGGCAGATATGGTTCTCCAGCGGCTTGTCTTCCAGTGCCGCTTCGCGCGCCACGGTTTCGGCGGCAAGCACGATGTCGCCGAGCATCGGCGGCAGCGGACCATCTTTCACATGCGGAAAAGCCGGGAAAGACAAGACGTTGGTGGGCTTGTCCTTGCCGCGCCAGCCGGCATTCAAGGTACGGATATGGGCGTCGTCGGAAAAAACAATGCTGAGTTCGGAACGACCCGTCACACCGGTCTCGGCAAAGGCTGCGTCAACCGCTCTATCGACCAGCCGCGCCAGGCTTGCTTCCCCGGGCCAGTCGCCTGCTTCAACCGAGATATCGATCTCGACGGGAACCGAAAGACTCCCGCCGCCGGATGTGTTGTCCTCAGGCATCAGGCCGCATCGTCACATCAATTCTCGGCACCGAGGCCACGCGCCAGCTTGGCGTCCCGGTCATAAGCCCTGACGATTTCAGCCACCAGCGGATGGCGAACGACATCGACATCGTTGAAGCGCACCGTTACCGCACCTGCCACACCGTCGAGGACACGCAGGGCTTCGACCAAGCCCGATTTGGTGCTCGGGGGAAGATCGATCTGGGTCGGATCGCCGGTGACGATCATGCGCGAGTTCTCGCCGAGACGGGTGAGAAACATTTTCATCTGCATCGGCGTGGTGTTCTGCGCCTCGTCGAGAATGACGGCGGCGTGCGCCAGCGTGCGGCCGCGCATGAAGGCAAGCGGCGCGATTTCTATCACCTCGGCGGCAATCGCACGCTCGACCTTGTCGGCCGGCATCATGTCGTAGAGCGCGTCATAGAGCGGGCGCAGATACGGATCGACCTTCTCCTTCATGTCGCCCGGCAGGAAGCCCAGCCGTTCGCCGGCCTCGACAGCCGGTCGCGACAAAATGATGCGCTCGACCATGCCGCGTTCGAGCAGCATCGCCGCATGCGCCACCGCCAGATAGGTCTTGCCGGTGCCGGCCGGACCGATGCCGAACACCAGTTCCGACCGCTCCAGCGCCCGCATATAGGCGTCCTGGTTCAGCGAGCGGGCATAGATGGTCTTCTTGCGGGTGGCGATCTGGGCGGCCGAGACCTTGCCCTTCCGCTCCAGCGTCGGCAGCGTCAGCTGATCGTCGGCGGCAATCGCCATGCGCACGGCGCCATCGACATCGGACTGGCCAATATCGACGCCCTTCTGCAGGATACCATAGAGATTGTCCAAGGCACGGCGCGCCTGTTCGGCAGCCGAAGCGGACCCTTTTATGGTCAGCTGGTTGCCGCGCGAGCGGATGTCGACGCCGAGCTTCTGCTCGAGCCGGGCCAGGTTTTCATCGAATTGGCCGTAAAGGGCGCTGGCAAGCTTGTTGTTGTCGAAAGTCAGAACGATGTGCGCCATGTCAGAAGCCCCGGATGCTGGTACCGGGGGCAGATTCTTCAGCTCCGCTGCGCTCAACCGTCTCTCCTCATCTGCCGAGACCATCAGGCCAATTCGGCGAACAGGCTGTTGTAGCCCGTCTTCGTGATTCGCACCTTGATAATGTCACCGATTTCGCCGGCCTTTTCATCAACAATAACCGGCTGCAGCCAAGGCGAGCGGCCGACCTTCTGGCCGGCCTGACGGCCAGGTTTCTCGATCAGCGTATCTATGGTGCTGCCGACCAAACTCAAGCCGAAATCCTGCTGTTGTTTCAACAGCAGTGCCTGCAGGCGCTGCAAGCGCTCGTCCTTGACCGTTTCCGGCATGTGATCGGTCATGTCGGCGCCCGGTGTGCCGGGCCGCGGCGAATATTTGAACGAAAACGCCGAGGCGTAATTCACCTGGCGCACCAGTTCCATGGTCGCTTCGAAATCGGTTTCCGTCTCGCCGGGAAAGCCGACGATGAAGTCGCCCGACAGCGCGATGTCGGGGCGGGCGGCCCGTATGCGATCGAGCAGCGCCAGATAATCCCTCGCCGTATGCCTGCGGTTCATCGCCTTCAGAATGCGATCCGACCCTGATTGCACCGGCAGATGCAGATAGGGCATCAGCGACGGCAGGTCGCGGTGCGCGGCGATCAGTTCGTCGTCCATGTCGCGCGGATGGCTGGTGGTATAGCGCAGCCGCGCCAGGCCGGGGATTTCAGACAACCTGAACAGCAGGCGGCCGAGACCCCATTCCTGACCGTTCTCGCCCTCGCCATGCCAGGCGTTGACGTTCTGACCGAGCAGTGTCACCTCGCGCACCCCGGCTTCGGCCAGGCGCTCGGCCTCCGCGACGATCTGCGCCACCGGCCGCGACACTTCCGAGCCTCTCGTATAGGGCACGACGCAGAAGGTGCAGAATTTGTCGCAGCCTTCCTGGACGGTGAGGAAGGCGGTGACGCCGCGCTTGATCACCTCGGCACGCTTCGGCTGCGGCAGGTGTTCGAACTTGTCCTCGATGGCGTATTCGGTCTCGACGATCTTCTCGCCACCGCGCACTCTCGCCAGGACGTCGGGCAGACGGTGATAGGTCTGAGGCCCGATGACCAGATCGACGGCCGGCGAACGGCGGATGATCTCGGCGCCCTCGGCCTGCGCCACGCAGCCGGCGACGCCGATCAGCATCTCTCGGCCGGCATTGGCGCGTTCCGCCTTCATGTCGCGGATGCGGCCGAGTTCGGAATAGACCTTTTCGGCGGCTTTTTCCCTGATGTGGCAGGTGTTGAGCAGCACCAGATCGGCCTCGCCGATGGCAGCGGTCGCGGTGTAACCGTCGGCGGCCAGCGCGTCGGTCATGCGCTGTGAATCATAGACGTTCATCTGGCAGCCATAGGTCTTGATGAAGACCTTCCTCGCTGCCGTGGCACGCAACGCCGGCTGTCCGGCCACCGTGCCGATCTCGTCGCTTTCAATCGTGTTCAAGTCCATCCGGCGGCTTCTAACGCCTTTCCGTGACAAAAAACAGACGATTCTCGGCATGCGTCAGCTGGCGCATGCGGACGACTAACGGCTCGGGAGCGGATCGGCGAGGGCGGCCTGCATCATCTCGCGTACTCGGCTTTCCATCAGCCTCGACGTTTCCTTGCGGTTGGAGCCCTTGGAGAAGGCGATCGGTTCGCCGAAATGCACCTCGACGTCGAGCGCGCCCTCGGCCATCAGCACCTTGAGATGCGGCATCAGGTCCTCGTCGCCGATCCAGGCGGCGATCGGGCGGTGGCGGCGGCCAAGCGGCACGCCGTGCAGGCGCGTATAGGCGATCGCAACCGGCTGGATGAACACTTCCTGCGCGGCACCTTCCGAGATCGCCATCGAGGCAGCGCCGAACAGCGTGCTCTTGAAGGGCAGCACGACATTGCCGTCGCCGGTCGACCCCTCGGCGAACAGCACCATGGCGTCGCCCTTGGCCATACGATTGGCGATCTCGCTGACCTGGTCGCCCGAGGAGCGCTTGCGCTCGCGCTCGATGAAGACGGTGCGCTGCAGCTTCGACAGCATGCCGATCAGCGGCCAGCCTTCCATGTCGGCTCGGGCGATGAACTTCACATCGGCAAAAGAGCCCAGCACCATGATATCGGTCCAGGAGATGTGGTTCGAGGCCACCAGCAAGGGACGTTTGGTCGACAGCGTTCCCCTGACATGAATGCGCATGCCGAGCGCCCGGATGATCAACCTGTGCCAGATCTTGAGGATGACGGTTTCCGGCCACCAGCCGGTTTTCATCGACAGGATCTGCAGCGGCGCGAAAACCAGCGACCCAGCGACGACAAGGCCCAGCGCCAGGAAAATCCTGATTTTTCCGATCATATGTCCTGACCCTAGCCCGGCATCTCGCTAGCGAAGATCGCGGCGCATGACAAGCGCGCCGGTCGGCCCGCGATCGGGCGACTTGTAGTAATCCGGGCGCTTGCCGACTTCCCGAAAACCCAGCCGACGATAGAGGGCGATGGCGGCGGTATTGGTCTCATCGACCTCGAGGAACAAGGCTTCGGCACGCTGCGAATGCAGTTCGCGCAGCACTGCATCCATCAACTGCCAGCCCAACCCCTGGCGGCGATGCGACCGTGTCACCGCGATGGTCAGGATTTCCCCCTCGCCCGCGGCCAGCCGGGCGAGCACGAAGCCAACAGGCGGCTTGGCGCCCTGCCCGGTTTCGCGCGCGGCATAACCGAACACGGTGTCCTGTTCGAGCAAGGCTGCGAACTCACCGTCGGTCCATGGGCGGACAAAATCCTCGCGGTGTAGCACCGACACCGCGGGGCTGTCGGTCACCTTGAGTGGCTCGAGCGCGTAGTCCCGGCGACGCGATTGGAGAAAAGGTATGCGCATTAATTCTCGTTTTCTCGCCTGACCATGATCTGTGGACAAACGGGACCGTTTGTCCGCGAAAACCGGCTTCCACTTTTCGCTAACGCGGTCCTTCGGTTCGGGGTCATGGTCTTTGCCTCGAAAGTATAAACCCGGCCTGCGGCTTGGCATCCGCGCCGCGCAGATAGAGCGGCTTCGGCCTTTCGCCCTGACCTTTTGCGGCAGCCAGCCAGGCGTAGGTCAGAATGTCGGCGGTGGCCGTCCGAGGCCCGATGTCGAAGATGCGGCCGGCGGCTTCGGCGATCAGCGTCGCTGCCGTACCGGCGAGCACCGCTGAACGCCCCGACGCCATGGCCACTGCGTTCGCAAGTGTGGTCACCGCCGGACCGTAAGTCAAACCTGACGTTTCATCATAAAGTGCGGCATGGATTTCCTCGCGTCCGGCATCGAGCGCCGCCAGCACGGGACGGCCCGGAAAGGCGATAGCCGCCTCGGCCGCCAGCGCCTCGAGGGTCGTCACCCCGATTGCCGGTACCTTGAGCGCCAGCGCCAGGCCGCGCGCGGTCGACACACCGACGCGCAGGCCGGTGAAGGAGCCGGGGCCGACGGAGACGGCAATGGCGCCAAGGCCGACGTAGCCGGTCGCGCCGGCCTTCAGCGCATCGGCGATGACGGCCATCAGGTGTTCTGCATGGCCTTTGCCCAGATCGAGCACCGAACGGCCGAGCTCCCGCCCCACCGCCGCGTCGTAGACGCAGGCGGCGCAGAGGCTGGCGGCACAGTCGATGGCGAGAACTTTCATGAAACGACCGGTTCGAGAAACAATTCCCTGTGCCCGCCATGGCGCGCAACCGCAAGGGTATAGTGCATAATTTGTTAAGCGGCTTCGGTTTGGCCTGGCAGAAGAGCTTATGCCACCTGCTCTATGCGCAGCATGTGATTGTCCCAGACATAGTCCGGCTCCGACCGCGTTGCACCGCCGCCCTCGATGATCTCGCCGGCGCCCGTTGTGGCCATGAAACCGGCCCCGTCGGGCGCCACGCCGCAGACCTCGACCAGCGCGCTGGAGGAGACGACCCCGCCGCTGCCCGCATCGATCACGACCAGCGAATTGCCTTCCGGCGAGGAGACTGCAACGGTACCGGCAACAGGATTGGCGGCGACCGAGCCGATATAGTTGCGGAAACCGGACAGCACATCCCGCGGCATGTCGAGCAAAGCCAGTTCCTTGCCCCGCGCGGCACGGCCGACCAGCAGCGGACGATCGGTGCCGGGACCCCGGTACTGGCAACCGAACCAGACGGCGCCGGTCTGGTCGGCATCCATGTGGCGGATCGACAGCTGGTGCAATGCAGCCGGCAATTCGTGCTTTTCGATCAGGTCGCCAGAGACACGGTCGACAAGCACATAGGAGGGTTTCATGGTGGCAATGTTGAGCTCGGCGCGGCCATAATCGGGATGGGTCTCGATGCCGCCATTGGCGACCGCGATCGTCCTGCCGTCACCCAGCAGCAGAAGTTCGTGCGGACCCATGCCGTAGGTCGGGAATTCGCCGATGCGATTGAATTTTGCCCGCGCATCGTAGACGCCGACGACGCCGGCCGCGTTGTCGAAATCGTTCTCGGTGGCGTAGAGCAACGCGCCGTCAGGCGAGAACACCCCGTGGCCGAAGAAATGCCGGCCGGTGATGCTGGCAATGGTCTGCGGGGCATTGCGCCCGGTATGACCGAAAACGACGGCGAATGTGCCGGGCTGGCGGGCGAAGACCACCGAACGCTTCGATATGGGATCGAAGGTGACATCATGGCCGCGATCGGGCAGGTCGATGGCATGCAGAAGCTTGCCGGCCTCGGACAAGATGGCAGCGCCAAAGCTACCGTCGCGCTTGACGAATGCGGTGGCGAACACGGCATCGGCCGCGAGCGTGTTCGCCCAAGCTGACGGCGTCATGGCAGCGGCAAAGCTTGCACCTGCCGCTTTAAGGAAATCGCGGCGGTCGATGAGCGGCGTTTTCAAGGTCAGTTCTCCTTTCGAGCATGATCTTTCCCAAAAAGTCTGTAACTTTTCGGGATCATGCTCAGTCCCCATCCAGCGACGAGAAGCCGGCGGTCAGGCCGAATTCGGCGGTCAGCCTGGTGCCGATCAGGGTCGACAGGCTGGAGGTGATCAGGGCGAAATGCTCGAGTTTTTCGCGCAGCGCCGGATCGGCGAGCGCCTTGTCGATCGGGCCATGGACGGCCTTGGCGGTCGCGACGCCGTTGACCAGCTGGATGTGGATCGATTCCGCCATCCAGCGCGCATCCGGCGACAGCGCATCGCCAAGCTTCGACACCTGGAACAGCGCATCGATGCCGGCCAGATTTCCAGCCAGCGCATTGGCGGTGTTTTGCGAGCGCCAGTAGATCGCCTGTTTTGGCTTGTCGGCGTCGGGCTTGGCGCCCAGAAAACCCTTCAGGCGCACATCGCGGACCATTTCCAGCTCGTTGATGAAGACACCGACCAGTTCGGTGACCGCCTCGTTGCCATCACGATAGAGCGCATTTTGCGGCCCCGGATTGGCCCACAGTGCCGCGAAGCCGTCCGGTTTGTTCCAGGCGGCGCTGACGTCCGCGGCGATGGTTTCGATGTTGCCGGCAACGGATGCGCCATAAGCGCAGCGATAGGATTCGTCCTTGCCCGTCAAGGCATCGGCGCCGTCGCCGTAAAGCACGAATTCCAGTGCGCCGAGTCCCTGCATGGCAACGCTCTTGCCGGCAAGCTGAACAGAATCGGTGGCGGCTGGATCTTTCTCCGACAGCGCCGCCTGCACCTGTTTCAGACCGATGCTCTTGCGGTCCGGCCAGAACAGCATGCGCTCCAGCCTGTTGTTCTCCTTGATCGGCCCGAAACCGATGATCTCGGCCGATGACCAGGCATAGACGGTAGCCGAAAACGCAGCCCGCGCGGCTTCGAGGTTCGCTTGCGAGGGTGCCTCGCAGAGCTTGTGCATCGCCTTCGCTAGGGCTTCCGCATGCTGGTGCAGGCCGTTATATGCCGGGCGGACAAAGCCGTCGATAGCGCGCTGGATGACGTCAGAGGCTTTCACCGCGGCCGATGCGGGCAAGGCGCCCAGCAGAGCCAGCGGAAGAATGAGGACCAGCGCGAAACGCTTCGGCATCAAAGTGACTCCAGTAATTTGACCAATGCATCGCGCTCGGTGGCGCTGGTGGCGGCAAAGCGGTCGCGCGCCTTCTGCGCCTCGCCACCATGCCACAGGATAGCCTCGACCAAAGAGCGCGCTCGGCCATCGTGCAGATAGAAGGAATTGCCGTTGACCGTTTCGGTGAGGCCGATGCCCCATAGCGGCGGGGTGCGCCACTCATTGCCAGTCGCCTCGCCCACGGCCTGGCCGTCGGCAAGATCCGGTCCCATGTCGTGCAGCAGGAAGTCGGAATAAGGCCAGATCAACTGGAACGCCTGCGCCTTGTCAGGCGCATCGCGACGGGTGACGAATTTCGGCGTATGACAGGCAACGCAGCCGATTTCGTAAAAGACCTTCTTGCCGGCGAGCACATCAGGCGAGGCGAGGTCGCGCCGCGCTGGCACCGCCAGGTTCTGCGCATAAAAGGTGACGAGATCCATCACCGGCGCCGGTGCCTCGACGGGGCCGAGACGTTCCTGCACGCCGTTGGGCATGGCGAGGCATTTTTCCTGCGCTGCGGTGCAATCACCCCAGTGTTTCGGCTCCTCGGGCGTCGAGATGCCGATGTCGCCGGCAAAGGCATCCGCCGCCTGCTGGCGGATCGACACCGTCTGCGCTTTCCAGCCGAAACGGCCAAGCGCCAGCCCACCGCTCGGGCCATCACGCACGATGTTCGGCTTGCCGGAGATGCCATCGCCGTCCCTGTCGTCCGGATCGGCATGAGCCAGGATGTCCGCCGGCGCGATCTGCTCGATCAGGCCAAGGCCGATCATGGGCGGTGTCAGGCGCGGTGACAAGGTTGTGCGCAGATCGAGCGCTCCGTAGGCGAGATCGGTGACGGAATAGCTGGGCTTGCGCAGGGAAATGACAGTGCCGTCCGTCAGTTCCACCTTACGTTCCTGATAGTCGACACGCATCCTGCCCTCGCCCCTGAGGCCGGGGACGGCCAGTTCCTGCAACTGCGTGCCGTAGACCGGGTCTGGGAGATTGAGCAGCCTGTGGTCGGCGAGCGCCGCCTTCTCTTCCGCGCTGCTTGCGTCGCGCGCCAGCCGCAGGAACATCGAGGTGGTGCCGGCATCGCCTTGCGGCGGCCGGCCACGGCCATCCTTCAGATGGCAGTTCTGGCAGGCGCGTTCGTTGAACAGGGGCCCAAGTCCATCGGAGGCCTGCGTCGAGGATGGCGACGACACCCAGTTCTTGCGGAAAAGTGCGTTGCCGAGCTTGAAGGTACCTTCTTCCTCGAAGGTGATGTTGGCCGAGGGTTGCGAGAAGGAATCACGGCTGACGTCCTTCCGCGAGGTGCCCGCGCCACCTTGCATCGGTTCGAAGGGCTCGGGTTTGGAGAAATCCACGGTCGGCCCGGTGACGGCGGTGACGCGCGCCTGATCCTTGGCATCGAGGTCGGTGCGGATGGTGGCGAGGCCTTCAGGTTGAAGGCCTCCGGCGATCGCGGAGGATGTCAGCGCCAGCATGAAAATGATACCGCGCCGACCAGCCGATATGGCTGGTGTTTTCCGGAGGGGCAGCGGGGCTTTTGCCTGCCGCAAGCGGCGCAGGAAGTCTAAGAGGCGCCGCATTCCCGCATATCCTTAGTCCGCCTCGTCCGCCGATGCGGCGTTGAGCTGGCCGTATTTTTCCTCGCCGATCGAGGCCAGCAGGTCGAGCTGCGTCTCGAGGAAGTCGATATGGCTTTCCTCATCGGTCAGCAGTTCCTCGAACAGTTTCATCGTCACGTAATCGCCCGCTTCCTCGCAGATTTCGCGCGAGCGCTTGTAGGCTGTACGCGCGTCATATTCGCCGGCAAGGTCGGATTCGAGCACTTCCTTGACGTTCTGGCCGATGCGCAGCGGCGCCACGGACTGAAGGTTCGGATGGCCTTCAAGGAAGATGATGCGGGCCACCAACCTGTCGGCGTGGTGCATCTCCTCGATCGATTCCGCCCGCTCCTTCTTGGCCAGCTTGACGTATCCCCAATCCTCGAGCAGACGGAAATGCACCCAATACTGATTGACGGCGCCGAGCTCCAGAAAAAGAGCTTCGTTAAGCCGCTCGATGACCTGTGGTTCGCCTTTCGTGGGTTCTGCTCCCGTATTGGACGCGCAGGCCTCTGACGCGATCCAGATGCGAAACGATGTCCACGCCGATCGCCTGCGAGCGGCCATGGTAGTTCTCGGTGACCCGAATGATCGTTTCGACCACATTTGGGAAACAGCCGCAACAGCGACCCCGTTTGTGCATGGCGTGATAGACCTTTGCCGGCACGATGAGCTGCCAGGGATCCTGATCCAGCAGGCCGATGATCGTCTGCTCGATCTCCTTTTCGGTGATGATGTTGCAATGGCAGATCAGCATTTCGTCGCTCTGGCTGACGGCGCCGGTGCGCTGCCGTTTGGCTGGGATGGTAGGCTTACTTGAACACCTTGTCGGGTGCGTCGAGGCTATCGGAGCCTTCGAAGGCGATGGTGTTCAACTTCAACGAACCGACCGCACGCTCGATCGACTTGGTCTGGTCGATCAGCGCATCGATCGCCGCCTGAACAGTGGCATTGCCCGCGGTATTGCCTTCGGCGATCTGCTGGTCATAGGCCTCGCCGGCCTCGGCCCGCGCCTTGATCGCCTCCATCTTGGCGACGGTGACATCGAGCTTGTCAGACAGTTCCCTGTCGATCGCCGGATCGGCCGCCTTCACCATGTCCGACACCGATGGCCCCGAAACGACGGTGCCGTCCAGCCTGGTGTAGCTGGCGTGGTAGGCGGCGCGGATGCCGACGGCGTCATAGAGATGCGAGTTGTAGGTGTTGTCCGAGAAGCAGTCCTGCTCCTCTTCGGGATCGTGCAGCAACAGCCCGAGTTTCATGCGTTCGCCTGCCAGTTCGCCATAGGACAGCGAGCCCATGCCGGTGAAGATAATCGAGATGGCGGTATTCGGTTCGCCATCGACGAGGTTCTTGCGCGCGGCGCCGTCTTCCTTCCAGTCGTTGACCATCTTCTGCAGGTCCGAGACCAGAAGGCCAGTCGCCGACTTCAGGTACTCTGCGCGACGGTCGCAATTGCCTCCGGTGCAGTTCTTCAGGTCGTAATCCGTATAGGGACGCTCGCCGGCGCCCGGACCGGTGCCGTGCAGGTCCTGGCCCCAGAGCAGGAATTCGATGGCGTGATAGCCGGTGGCGACGTTGGCTTCGATGCCGCCAGCCTGCTGCAGCGTGCCGGACAGGAATTCCGGCGAAAGCTTCGACGCATCGACCTTCTTGCCGTTGATCTCGATCTCCTTGTTGGCGATCACATCGGCGGTATAGAGCGAATTCGCGTCGGACTCGGTGCCGTAGCTCTTGGCGACATAATCGATCAGGCCTTCGTCCAGCGGCCAGGAATTCACCTCACCTTCCCAGTCATCGACGATCTTGTTGCCGAAGCGGTAGACCTCAGTCTGCTGGTAGGGCGCCCGCGATGCCTTCCAAGCGTCGCGGGCGGCATTGAGCGTTTCCGCCGACGGGTTGGCAAGCAGGGCATCGACCGCCTTGTCGAGTGCCTGCACCGTGGTCAGCGAATCCTCATATTTGGCAAGCCCGATGTCGGCATAGGTCTTGATGACCGCCTTCGCATCGGTTTCTGCCTTGGCGGGCAGCACGAACACCGCTGCCGTCAGCAGCGCCGTGGCGCCGATCGCCGCAAGCCTGCCGCCATACCGTGCAGTCATCATCACTCTCCAGTTTCTCGGGAATTCTGCGAACTGCGCGCGCGGCAGCCAGCACCAGGCCGTGTGCACGCCACCGGCCGCAAGGTATGCCGCGCTATCGCGCGGCTCAGGGAAGAAAGACACCAAAAATGCCTCCAATCGAACGGGTTCAAGGCCCAGACATCAAAGGGATGCGCCAATGCGCGAGCTTCCTTAAAGCTTCGAGTCCGATGGAAGTCAATCCAAATTACCGGAAAAGCCAATTGAAACAATAGTTTAGAATTATTCTAAACTACGACGGTCAACTTTACGCGTCGCTGCACCGGCTTTGCGGCCAAACTGTACGATTGACAGTCGCCATCCCGGGTGCGACCCGCAAACCCTCTCTTGCGGCGGCGCCAGACAATTGCCACTTGGCGGGACGTCCTAGGATCGAACGGGATCGGAATGCGATGAAAAACGGCGTGGTCATTGTCGGTGCGGGTCATGCGGGCGTGCAGGCGGCCGCAAGTCTGCGCGAGGATGGCTATGATGGGCCGGTGATCCTGGTCGGCGACGAGAACGAACTGCCCTACCACAAGCCACCGCTGTCGAAGACCTTCATCAAGGATGCCGAGGCCAAGCCGCAACCGCTTCGGGGCGAGGCCTTCTACACCGGCAGCGCCATCGACTACCGGCCGGATATCCGGATCGAGCGCATCGATGCCGGCCGCAACAGTCTCGACATTGCCGGCGGCGGCGCACTTGCCTTCGACCATCTGATCCTGGCGACCGGATCGCGCCCGCGCCTATTGCCACTGCCCGGTGCGGAGCTTTCCGGCGTACTGTCGCTGCGCTCGCTGGCCGATGCGCGGCGGATCCGGGAGCTGAGCGCGCAGAGCGAAGATGTCGTCATCCTCGGCGGCGGCTTCATCGGGCTAGAGATCGCAGCGACGCTGCGGGCTGCCGGCCGCACAGTGACGGTCGTCGAAGCGGTCGACCGGCTGCTCGGCCGCGCCGTGGCGCCGGTCGTGGCGAGTCATGTCCGGCAAAGGCTGGAAGCGACAGGCGTGCGCATCCTCACCGGCACCTCGATTTCAAGGCTCGACGGCGAAAACGGCCATGTCACGGCCGCGATCACCTCATCAGGCGAAAGGCTGCCGGCGCGCATGGTCGTCGTCGGCATCGGCGCCGTGCCGAATGTCGAACTGGCGCAAGCCGCCGGCCTTGCCGTCGCCAACGGCATCCGCGTCGATCACCAGATGCGCAGCTCGGTGCCGGAGATTCTAGCAATCGGCGACGCCGCCTCGTACCGGCATTGGTTCACCGGCGGCGACGTGCGACTGGAATCGGTGCAGAACGCCACCGACCAGGCGCGCCTCGCAGCACGGACCATCACCGGCCACACCGATGCCTATTCGGCGGTGCCATGGTTCTGGTCCGACATCGGCGACATGAAATTGCAGATGGTCGGCCTGACCGCCGGCGGCGACAGCCATGTCGTGCTCGGCGATCTCGCTGACAACAAGTTCTCGATCTACCACTACGCCGGCGACAGCCTGCTCGGCATCGAATCCGTCAACCGCCCCGGGGACCACATGCTTGGCCGCAAGATGCTCGGCGCCGGTTTCTCGCCGACGCCGCAGGCGGTTGCGACAGGGCCAGATGAGTTGAAGGCGGCGCTTGCAGCGTTCCAGCAGGCCGCGCCGACCCGCGCTGCGGAGTGATGCGACGCACCGCGGACCCCGAGCATCAGGCGGCGCAGACTTCGCGGATCGAGCTTTCCAGGATGTCGAGCGCCTCGTTCATGACCTCGTCCTGGATGGTAATTGGCGCCAGGAAGCGGATGACGTTGCCGTAGACGCCGCAGGTCAAGAGGATCAGGCCCTTGTCGAGCGCCTTCAGGCGGATCGCGTTGGCGATCTCGGCCGACGGCAGGCCCTTCTTGACGTCGTTGAACTCGACCGCGTTCATGAAGCCCAAACCCCTGATGTCGACAATCTCGGGCACGTCGTCACGGATCGACTGCAGACGCTGCTTAAGCCTCGCACCCAGCGTGTTGGCGCGGTCGCAGAGCTTTTCGTCCTCGATGACATCCAGAACCGCATGTGCCGCGGCAACGCCGATCGGGCTGCCGCCATAGGTGCCGCCGAGGCCGCCGGGGCTGGGCGCATCCATGATCTCGGCGCGGCCGGTGACCGCCGACAGCGGGAAGCCGCCGGCCAGGCTCTTGGCCATTGTGGTGATGTCGGCCGCCACCTCATGATGGTCCATGGCGAACATCTTGCCGGTACGGGCAAAGCCGGTCTGCACCTCATCGGCAATGAGCAGCATGCCGTGCTGGTCGCAGAGCTTGCGCAGCGCCGTCAGGAGTTCGCGCGGCGCGTCGTAGAAGCCGCCCTCGCCCTGAACCGGCTCGATGATGATCGCGGCGACCCGGGCCGGATCGACATCCGCCTTGAACAGCTTGTCGAGTGCGGCCAGCGAATCGGCCACCGAGACACCATGCAGTTGCACGGGGAACGGCACGTGGTAGACGTCGCCCGGCATGGCTCCGAAGCCAACCTTGTAGGGCACGACCTTGCCGGTCAGCGCCATGCCCATGAAGGTGCGGCCGTGGAAGCCGCCGCCAAAGGCGATGACGGCCTGGCGGCCGGTGGCATTGCGAGCGATCTTGATGGCGTTCTCGACCGCCTCGGCGCCGGTGGTGACGAAGATCGTCTTCTTCTCGAACTTGCCGGGCAGCATTGCGTTCAACCGTTCGGCCAGCCTGACATAGCTTTCATAAGGAACCACCTGGTGGCAGGTGTGGGTAAAACGGTCGAGCTGCGCCTTGACCGCCTCGATCACCCTGGGGTGGCGGTGGCCGGTGTTGACGACGGCGATGCCCGAGGAGAAGTCGATATAGCGGCGGCCCTCGACATCCCAGATCTCCGAGTTCTCGGCCCGGTCGGCGTAGATCTGCGTGGTCATGCCGACACCGCGCGAGATCGACTGGTTCTTGCGTTCGGAAATGGCGGAGTTCTTCATGATATCCCTCACCGGGCCGTCGCCCGTTCTGTTTGATGCCGTCTGCAAGTCTTCTGGCCTTATTTCATGTTTTCCTCAAGTCGGCACCGTCGACTGGCAATTGGGCCTGTGGCGGTGCCTTGCGACGTCCTGCCACACTTTCAACTGGCCGATCCGTACATGTACGGATGTCCGGCCGGCTCCTTGCATGTTCCTTTTTTCCGGGGATCGACTATCTTGGCTGCCTGCGACGCGGCACCGTGAGCTGCGCTTTGCGCGGATGAGGGAACCATGAGCAGGAACGTGACGTCGTCCGCCCCGCCGCCATCGGTCAGCACCTTCAACCTTTTGCCATTTCGCAGTGTCCCAACCATTCTGACCTGCACGGCAGCAATGCTGCTGGCCGGCTGCCAGAAGCAGGAGGCGGCGAACAAACTGCCGGTAATGGTGCGCACCGAGACGGTGGCGATCGCCGACTATGCGCCGAGAACGTCGCTGACCGGGGTGATCGCGGCGCGCACGCTGAACAATCTTTCGTTCCGGGTCGGTGGCCGCGTCGCCGAACGGCTTGTCGATGTCGGCCAACACGTAGACCAGGGCGCGGTGCTTGCCCGCATTGACCCGCAGGAGCAGGAATCCGATTTGCGTTCGGCGCAGGCCGATCTCGATGCCGCGCAGGCGCAATTGACGCAGGCCGCGGCCACGTTCGAGCGGCAAAAGACGCTGCTTGCCCAGGGCTTCACCACCAGGCGCGACTATGACACCGCCGACCAGGCGCTGAAGGTGGCGAAAGGCAGCGTCGATGCCGCGCAGAGCGCGCTCGCCAATGCCCAGCAGAACCTGTCCTTCACCGAACTCAAGGCCGGTGCGGCCGGCGTGATCACCGCCCGGCAGGTCGAGGCTGGCCAGGTGGTGCAGGCGGCGCAAACCGTCTTCACCGTCGCCGAGGACGGCGACCGCGACGCGGTGTTCAATGTGCAGGAGACGCTGGTCGCCAGGACGCCGACCTCTCCGGCGGTGACGATCACGCTGTTGTCCGATCCGCAGGTCAGGGCAACAGGCAAGGTGCGCGAAATCTCGCCGGCGGTCGACCCGACCTCGGGCTCGATAAGGGTCAAGGTCGCCATTCCCGACACGCCCGCCGGTATGCCGCTGGGGGCGGCCGTCATCGGCTCGGTCGGCGCCAAGCCGGCGAAGGCGATCCTTTTGCCTTGGCAGGCCCTGACATCCAGCGCCGGCAAGCCGGCGGTCTGGCTCGTCGATCCCGCGACCAAGGCGGTGACGACGACTCCTGTCGAGGTGCTGGCCTACGATTCGGGACCCGTCGTCATCGCCAAAGGGCTGGTCGCGGGCCAGAGCGTGGTGACTGCGGGCGGGCAGTTGCTCAGCCCCGGCCAAACGGTCGAGATATCGGGAGCGGCGCAATGAAGCGGCTGCTACCCGTCCTGCTTGGCCTTGCCGTGCTTGGCGCGCTCGCAGCCTGCTCGAAATCGGACGAAAAGCCTCCGGAGATCATCCGGCCGGTGCAGTCCGTGGTGATCGAGCCGCGCACCACCCAGACTTTCGGCTTCGCCGGCTCGGTCGAGCCGCAGGTCAGTGCCGATCTTGCCTTCCGGCTGCTCGGGCGCGTCGTCTCGCGCGACGTCAAGGTCGGCGACATCGTCACCAAAGGCACGACGATCGCGGCACTCGACCCGACCGCGCTGGAGCTGGCCGTCCAGGCGGCCAAGGCCGAACTCTCCAATGCCGAGGCGCAATTCGCCAATGCCGCCGCCAGCGAGGAGCGCCAGCGCCAGTTGCTCACCTCGGCCAATACGTCGCAGTCGGTCTTCGACGCAGCGCAGCAGGCACGCAAAGCCGCGGAAGCCAGTGTCGAGCGGGCCAAGGCTTCGCTGGCCAAATCGCAGGAGCAGCTAGGCTATGCGAGGCTGTTCTCTGATTTCGACGGCGTCGTCACCGCCGTCGGCGCCGAGGTAGGCCAGACGGTCTCGGCCGGGCAGACGGTCGTCACAGTGGCGCGCTCGGACCCGCGCGAGGCTGTTGTCGACATTCCCGACCAGTTGACCGGCGACCTGACGGCCGGCACGCCGTTCCAGGTCATCTTGCAGTCGCTGCCGACGATCCAGATTGAGGCCAAGTTGCGCGAGATCGCGCCCCAGGCCGAGGGCTCGACCCGAACACGCCGCGTCAAGCTGACGCTGATCGATCCACCACAGGCCTTCAGGCTCGGCTCGACGGTAACGGCGACCCGGATGACCAAGGTCGTACCAACGATCGAGCTGCCCATGTCGGCGCTGCTTGAAAAGGACGGCTCCGACAAGGTCTGGATCGTCGACCCGCAGACCTCGAGCGTGAGCATGCACGTGGTCAAGATCGCATCGAAGAATGGCGGAACCTTCACCGTGGCCGAAGGGCTTGAAGCCGGCATGCGGGTCGTCACGGCGGGCGTCCACAGCCTGAGTGAAGGCCAGAAGGTCAAAGTGCCCGAGGGAGGGGCCTCATGAAGGGCTTCAACCTCTCCGACTGGGCGCTCAACCACCGCTCGATGGTCTGGTACTTCATGCTGGTCTTCGTGGTGGCCGGCGTGTTTTCCTATCTCAATCTCGGCCGCGAGGAAGATCCGGCCTTCACCATCAAGACCATGATCGTCCAGGCCAACTGGCCGGGCGCCTCGGTCAATGAAACGGTGCGGCAGGTGACCGACCGCATCGAGAAGAAGCTTGAGGAACTCGACAGCCTCGACTACACCAAATCGGTTACGACAGCCGGCCAGACTGTCATCTTCGTCAACCTGAAGGACACCACCAAGGCGCGCGATGTCGTGCCGAATTGGATTCAGGTCCGCAACATGGTCAACGACATCAAGGCGCAGTTTCCGCAAGGCGTGCAGGGACCGTTCTTCAACGACCGCTTCGGCGATGTCTACGGCAACATCTATGCCTTCACCGCCGACGGGCTGACGCCACGCCAATTGCGCGATTATGTGGAGGATGTCAGGACCAAGATCCTGACCGTGCCCAATGCCGGCAAGGTCGACCTGGTCGGCGCGCAGGACGAGGCCATCTATCTCGAATTCTCGACGCGCCAGATAGCGGCGCTTGGCCTCAACCAGCAGCAAATCGTGGCCAGCCTGCAGGCGCAGAATGCGATCACGCCGTCCGGCGTCATCCAGTCCGGGCCGGAGCGCATCAGCGTCCGCGTCGGCGGCCAGTTCACCTCCGAGGAGAGCCTGCGCGCCATCAATCTGCGCGTCAACGACCGGTTCTTTCGGCTGAGCGACGTGGCGACAATCACGCGCGGTTACGTCGACCCGCCTACGGCCTTGTTCCGCTTCAACGGCCAAAACGCGATCGGGCTTGCCATCGGCATGAAGCCCAACGCCAACCTGCTCAAATTCGGCGAGGCACTGCACGAGGAGATGAACAAGGTGTTGGCCGACCTGCCGGTCGGCGTCGGCGTGCACCTGGTCGCCGACCAGCCCGTCATCGTCGAGGAAGCGGTTTCGGGTTTCACGCGCGCGCTGTTCGAGGCGGTGGCCATCGTGCTCGCGGTGTCGTTCATCAGCCTCGGCATGCGCGCCGGCTTCGTGGTGGCCCTGTCGATCCCACTGGTGCTGGCCATCACCTTCACTGTCATGGAATATCTCGGCATATCGCTGCAGCGCATTTCACTCGGCGCGCTGATCATCGCGCTCGGACTGCTGGTCGACGACGCGATGATCGCGGTCGAAATGATGGTGGCTCGGCTGGAGGTTGGCGATAGCCTGCGCAAGGCGGCTACCTATGTCTACACCTCGACCGCCTTCCCCATGCTGACCGGCACGCTGGTGACGGTCGCCGGCTTCATCCCGATCGGCCTCAACTCGAGTGCTGCCGGCGAATACACCTTCACTCTGTTCGTCGTCATCGCCGTATCGCTGCTGGTGTCCTGGATCGTGGCGGTACTGTTCGCGCCGCTGCTCGGCGTCACCATCCTGCCGGCGACGATGAAGGCCAAGCATCACGACCAGCCGGGTCGCTTCGCTTCGCTGTTCCGGCGCGTGCTTGTCGGCTCGGTGCGCCATCACTGGCTGACCGTCATCGCCACGGTATTGTTGTTTGCCGCTTCGATCGCCGGCTTCGGACTGGTACAGCAGCAGTTCTTCCCACCTTCCGACCGGCCGGAGCTGATCGTCGATTGGAACCTGCCACAGAACTCCTCGATTGCCGAAACGCGCGACCAGATGGAGCGCTTCGAACAGCGGGCGCTGGTCGGCAATCCCGACATCGACCACTTTTCCTCCTATATCGGTCAGGGTGCCGTGCGCTTCGTGCTGACCTATGACGTGCAGCCGGCCAATCCCTATTTCGGCCAGACCGTGATCGTCACCAAGAGCATCGAGGCGCGCAACCGGGTGAAGCCGGCGCTGGAGAAGCTGCTACGCGCGGAGTTTGTCGGCACCGACGCCTTCGTCAAGCCGCTTGAGCTTGGACCCCCAGTCGGGCGCCCGGTGCAGTACCGCGTCGGCGGTCCCGACATCCAGACGGTGCGAGAACTGGCGCAGCAGTTCGCCGGCGTGGTCTCGGCCAATTCGAAACTTGCAGCGCCGACCTTCGACTGGAACGAACCGCAGCGGGTGCTGAGGGTCGACGTGCTGCAGGACAAGGCGCGGCAGCTCGGCATCACCTCCTCCGACATCGCCAGCGCGCTGAACAGCACGGTCGGCGGCGCCACCATCACCCAGGTGCGCGATGCCACCTATCTGATCGATGTCGTGGCCCGCTCACGGGAAGCCGAGCGTGGCTCGATCGAGACGTTGCAGAACATGCAACTGCCGACCAGCACCGGCGAGGCCATTCCGCTCGCGGCGGTGGCAAATTTCCACTACGACCTGGAGCAGCCGACGGTTTGGCGGCGCGACCGCATCCCGACCATCACCGTGCGCGCGGGCCTGGTCGGCGACGTGCTGCCGGCAACCGTCGTCAACGAGTTGAAACCGTCGGTCGACGCCTTCATCACCAAGCTGCCGCCTGGCTATTCAGTCGCGACCGCCGGCTCCGTCGAGGAAAGCGCCAAGAGCCAGGGGCCAATCGCGGCCGTGGTGCCACTGATGCTGTTCGTCATGGCGACCATCCTGATGGTGCAGTTGCAGAGCTTCCAGCGCCTGTTCCTGGTGGTGGCGGTGGCGCCGCTGGGCCTGATCGGCGTGGTGGCGGCCCTGGTGCCGAGCGGCGCGCCGCTCGGCTTCGTCGCCATCCTCGGCGTGCTGGCGCTGATCGGCATCCTGATCCGCAACTCTGTCATTCTGATCGTGCAGATCGAGGATCTCGTCGCCGAGGGCAAGCATCGCTGGGCGGCCGTCATCGAAGCGACAGAGCACCGCATGCGGCCGATCGCGCTGACGGCCGCCGCCGCCAGCCTGGCGCTCATCCCGATCGCGCGCGAAGTGTTCTGGGGTCCGATGGCCTACGCCATGATGGGCGGCATCATCGCGGGCACCGCGATCACACTGCTGTTCCTGCCGTCGCTTTATGTGACGTGGTTCCGGATCAAGGAGCCGAAAGACGCAGGGGAAGGCGATGCGCAACAGGGAGAGATCCTGCCGGAAAGCGGAGCTGCCTGACGCGGCGTCGGACAGCTATCGTGAAATTTGCTCGGGAGCGGTTCTCACAAACCCTTCGCTGGCCCTGAGCAAATTGCGTGTATAATCCTTCGTCACGCGGCGCTCGACGAGGTCATTTGCAATCAGATTCTCCACCGCCTCGCCGCCCTGCATCACCATCAGCCGCTCGCACATATGGGTGATGATGGCGAGATCGTGGCTGACCATCAGGAAGGTCAGCTTGCGCCGGCGGCGGATTTCCTCCAGCAGGTTGAGCACTTCCGCCTGCACCGAGGCATCAAGGGCCGAGGTCGGCTCGTCGAGCAGCAGGATCGAGGGTTCGAGAATGAGTGCACGCGCGATCGCCACGCGTTGGCGCTGGCCGCCCGAGAGCTGGTGTGCGTAGCGGAAGCGGAAGCCGTTGCCGAGACCGACCTCGTCTAGTGCGCGTTCGATGCGCTTTTCGCCATCGGCAAAGCCGTGGATGGCAAGCGGCTCCTGCAGCAGGCGGTCGACGGTCTGGCGCGGGTGCAGCGAACCATACGGGTCCTGGAAGACCATCTGCACTTCGCGGTAAAAGGCCTTGTCGCGGCGCGCGCCGAGCGTCTTGCCGTTGACGGTGATGTTGCCCGAGGCGACCGGCGCGAGGCCGGCGATGGCCCGCAGCAATGTCGATTTGCCGGAGCCGGATTCGCCGACAAGGCCGAAGGATTCACCCGGCTGCACGTCGAGGCTGACGCCCTTCAGCGCGCGGAAGCGGTCGAAGATCACCTCCAGCCTGTCGACGGCAATCGCTGATGTCATGCCGCCCACTCCGGCTTGCGGTCGAGCACCGGCAGCGGATGACGGTCGGCGCCGATCTTTGGCATGCAGTTGAGCAGCCCGCGCGTGTAGGGATGCTGGGCCTGGCTGAGCTCCGAGGCCTTGAGCTGCTCGACCACCTTGCCGGCATACATGACGATGACGCGGTCGCAGAAAGAGGAAACCAGGCGCAGATCGTGCGAGATGAAGATCAGCCCCATGCCGCGCTCGCTGACCAGCCGGTCGAGGATACCGAGCACGTCGAGTTGCACCGTGACGTCGAGCGCCGAGGTCGGCTCGTCGGCGATCATCATTTCCGGCCCGGCGATCAGCATCATGGCGATCATGGCGCGCTGGCCCATGCCGCCCGACACTTCGTGCGGATGCAGGTCGAAGACGCGTTTGGGATCGCGGATCTGCACCGCCTCCAGCATGGCCAGCGCGCGATCGCGCGCCTCGGCCTTGCCGACCTTCTCATGGGTGCGCAGCGTCTCGACGATCTGGCGGCCAATGCTCATCACCGGGTCGAGCGAATATTTCGGATCCTGCAGGATCATGGCGATGCGGTTGCCCCGCAACGCCCGGCGTTGGCGTGGCGAGACGCCGAGCAGGTCGATGCCGTCGAAGATCAATTTGTTGGCCGATATCCGCGCCTGCGGCGGTGTCAGGCCCATGATGGCGCGGCCCGTCTGCGACTTGCCCGAGCCGGACTCGCCGACGATGCCGAGGCGTTCGCGGCCAAGCGAAAAGGAAACGCCGCGCACCGCCTCGACCAGACCGGTGCGGGTCGGAAAGGTGACGCGCAGATCATCTACCTCAAGGAGTGTCACCGTCTGGCCGCTCATTGGTCACCGCTGCGGGGATCGAGTGCGTCGCGCAGGCCGTCGCCGAGCAGGTTGAACCCAAGGCTGACGATGAGGATGGCGAAGCCAGGCGCGCCGGCCACCCACCATTGGTCGAGGATGAAGCGGCGGCCCGAAGCGATCATGGTGCCCCATTCCGGCAGCGGCGGCTGCGCGCCAAGGCCGAGGAAGCCGAGGCCCGCGGCCGTCAGGATGATGCCGGCCATGTCGAGCGTCACGCGGACGATCAGCGAGGAGATGCACAACGGCATGATGTGGCGCAGCACGATGCGGAAAGGCGAGGCGCCCATCAATTGCACTGCCTTGATGTAGTCCGAGTTGCGCACTGTGAGCGTCTCGGCCCGAGCGATGCGCGCATAGGGCGGCCAGGAGGTGATGGCGATCGCCAGCACGGCGTTCTCGATGCCGGGGCCAAGGGCGGCGACGAAGGCCAGTGCCAGCACCAGCTTGGGGAAGGCAAGGAAGATGTCGGTGATGCGCATCAAGATGGCATCGGTCCAACCGCCGGCATAGCCGGCGACGGTACCGACCAGCAGGCCGATGGGTGCGGCGATGATTGCGACCAGGACAACGACATAAAGCGTCCAGCGGGAGCCGTAGAGAATGCGCGAATAGATGTCGCGGCCAAGGTCGTCGGTGCCGAACCAGTGCTGCGCACTCGGCGCCAGCAGCCGCGCGTTCTTCAGGTCGCCGAAGGTCGGCGAATATGGCGCCAGCACACCGGCAAGGGCGGCGACGGCCAACAGGGCGATGATGATCAGCAGCCCGACAAAGGCCAGACGATTGGCGGAAAAGCGCCGCCAAGCGACATAGGCGCGGCCGAGCCTTGCCTGCATGCGCGATGCCGGCCGCTCGCTGAGCAGCCAGTCGCGACGGCTTTGGGTCGCCTCGGCGCTCATGCGGATTTCGTCCTCGGATCGAGCAGCCGGTAAAGCAAGTCGGACAGAAGGTTGATGGCTATGAACACCGAGCCGATGACGATGGTGCCGCCGAGTACGGCGTTCATGTCGGCGTTCTGCAGCGAATTGGTGATGTAGAGGCCAATGCCGGGCCAGGAGAAGACGGTCTCGGTCAGCACCGAGCCCTCGAGCAGCCCGGCATAGGACAACGCGATCACTGTCACCATCGGCACGGCGGCATTGCGCAGCGCGTGGCCCCAGATGATGCGGGTTTCCGACAGGCCCTTGGCGCGCGCCGCGACGACATATTCCTGGGCGAGCTCATTGAGCATGAACGAGCGCGTCATGCGGCTGATGTAGGCGAGCGAGAAATAGCCGAGCAACGAGGCCGGCAAGATGATGTGCCGGAAGGCATCGTAGAAGACGTCCCACTGTCCCTGCATCGCGGAGTCGAGCAGATAGAAACCGGTGATCGGCGTGAAGGTGTATTCGTAGACGACGTCAAGCCGTGCAGGGAAGGCCACCCATTGCAGCTTGGCATAGAACAGGACGAGCCCAAGCAGACCGAGCCAGAAGATCGGGACGGAATAACCGATCAGGCCGATGACGCGCACGATCTGGTCGATGAGGCTGCCCCGCTTCACCGCGGCCAGCACGCCAAGCGGTACGCCAAACAGCGCGCCGATCAGTGTCCCCAGTGTCGCCAGTTCCGTCGTTGCCGGAAGCGCGCGGCGGATGTCGGTCATGACCGGATTGGTGGTCAGCACCGAGGTGCCGAAATCGCCGTTCAGGGCGTTTTTCACATAGATGTAGAACTGCTCGATCAGCGGCAGGTCGAGGCCCATCTCGCGGCGCGTGCGCTCGACGACATTGAGAGGTGCCCGGTCGCCGAGCACCGCCAGCACCGGGTCGATCGGGATGACCCGGCCAATGAAGAAAGTGACCGCGAGCAGACCAAGATAGGTCGTTACCGCGATGACCAGAAAGCGGCCGAGCGATGATGCAAGGGCGATGGCGCGGGCGCTGCCGCGCCCGCTCTCGTTTTCAATCGCGCTCATGCGGCGCGTCCGTCGGCGTTACTCTTTCGAGACCGGCCCGACGAAGTTGGTGTCGAAGCTCGGACCGAGCGCAAAGCTCTTGAGGTTCTTGCGCAGCCCGGCTACTTCCAATTGCTGATGGATGATGACGAAGGGGCTGGTGTCGAGGACCTTCTGCTGCAGATCCTTGTACATATCAGCGCGCTTGCCCGCGTCCTTCTCCAGGAGTGCTGCTTCCGTTTCCTTGGTCAGGTCCGGAATGTCCCAGGAATTGCGCCAGGCGAGTGTATGCGACTTGCCGGCATCCGAATTGTCAGGGTTCGAGGCAAAGGTCTGGGCGTTGGAGTTCGGATCGAAATAGTCCTGGCCCCAATTGCCGATATAGATGTCGTGGTTGCGGGCGCGGTATTTGGTCAGCGTCTGCTTGCCGTCGCCCGGAATGATCTCCAGCTTGATGCCGGCCTGGCCGAGCGTCTGCTGGATCGATTCCGCCATCCCGGTGGTCGGCTGGCCGGTGCGTACGTCCATGGTGACGCTGAAGCCATCCGGCAGGCCGGCCTTGGCCAGCAATTCCTTGGCCTTGGCGACATCAAGCTTGAAGGGATTGTCATCCACGGCGCCGAGGTCGCCCTTGGGCAGGAAGGACTGGTGGATTTCGCCGATGCCCTTGAGGATGGTCGAGCTCAGCGCATCGTAATCGACAAGGTATTTGAAGGCCTGGCGGACCTCGGGCTTGGCGAGGTTCGGGTTCTTCTGGTTGAGGCTGATATAGTAGACCGTGCCTTTCGGCGCGCTGGTGGTGGTGAGCTTGTCGTTCTTGGCGATGGCGTCGAGATCATTCGGCTCGAGATTGCGGGCAACGTCGATGTCGCCGGCTTCGAGTGCCAGGCGCTGCGCCGAGCTCTCCTTCATGTTGCGGTAGATGACGCGGGCGAGCTTGGCCTTTTCACCGTGATAATTGTCGTTGCGCTCCATGACGACGGCTTCGTTGGCACGCCACTCACGCAGCTTGTAGGCGCCGGAACCGGCATAGCCGGTCTTCAGCCAGGCGTTGCCGAAGTCATTGTCCCATTTGTAGTCGGCGGTGGGCGCTGCCTTGACGACGTGCTCCTTGACCAGCTTGCCGTCGACGACCGAGGCGACCGTCGCCGACAGGCAGTTCAGGACGAAACTTGGCGCGTAGGCCTTGTCGACAGTGAACTGGAAGGTGGTGTCGTCGACCGCCTTGGCCTTTTCGGTGACGTTGTCGCCGCTGATGCCGAACTGGTCGATGATGAAGGCGGGGCTCTTGTCCAGCTTGACGGCGCGCTCGAACGAGTAGGCAACATCGGCCGCTGTGATCGGGTTCCCGGAGGCGAATTTCAGGCCCGGCTTGAGCTTGAACGTATAGGTCAGGCCGTCGTCGGAGACGGTCCAGCTTTCGGCGAGATCGGGCTTGACCTTGGAGGTGTCGCTGAGATCGAGGCGGACAAGAAGGTCATAGGTGTTGCCGGTGACTTCGGCGGTCGACAGCTCGAACGCCTCGCCCGGATCCATCGAGATGATGTCGTCGATGGCAAAGCCTTCGACAAGTGTGTCGGCGGGGGTGACCGCGCCAGCCGGAGCTCCGGCCAGAAGCAGTGCCGACATGGCTGCGCCCGCAAGCAGGATGCGGGATCGTAGAGCAAACTTTTCCATCATCATGATGATTGTTCCCTGTTTTGTTGACCTGAGTTCCCGGCTCAGGATTGTGGTGTTCTTTTCGGGGCCGGCAACGGCCCTCGACCACTTACCGTCGTGGTTTTTGTCCAATTGGTCAACAGCATATCCGGCGGCCTTGTGGCGGGCAACGAGCATTTATGCGACGGCCCGGTGAACCAGCGCGATAAACCAGAATGGCGGGCTGAGTGCCAAGGCGCGCGCACGCCAATCAAGGCTTGCGAACAGGGAGAATCCCCCCGTTCTGAATTATTTCAGCGCGGTGACCAGGCCGGCGTCGGGAAAGCAGGTTGCGGGCTGGCCATTCTTGGTCTGCCACGTGCCGATCGAGCGGCGCGTCTTGAAGCCGGGCAGGCCGTCGGCGCTGCCGACATCATACCCCTTGGCTTCCAGAGCCCGTTGCAGGGCGGCGATGTCGGAGCGGTGAAGATCGCCGACCGGGCCCCAGCTACCGGAAAAATTCTGATCGCCGTTGGCGATTCGGTCGGCGCCATGGCCAATGAACAGCGCGTAGAGGTCGCTGGTGTTGTATTCTTTCAGCACGTAGAAATTGGGGGTGGCGATAAAGGCCGGGCCGCTGCGGCCGGCCGGCATCAGCAGGAAACCTTCCGCCTTCAGCTCGCTGACCGGGAACGCTTTGCCGCCGACGCGCTTAATGCCCATGGCGGCCCATTGCGAAATCTTCTTTCCCTGGTCCGGGCCCTCCAACGAACAGGAGACGCTCTCGGGCACGGTCACCTCGAAACCCCAGCCGCGTCCCCTCACCCAGCCATAATGGACAAGGTAATTGGCGATCGAGGCCAGCACGTCAGGGGTCGAATTCCAGATGTCGGCGCGGCCGTCGCCGTCGAAATCGACGGCATGCTTGAGAAAAGAGGTCGGCATGAATTGCGGCTGGCCGAGCGCACCAGCCCAGGACGATTTCATCGCGCCGACCGGGGCCAGCCCGCGCTCGACGATCTCCAGCGCCGCCAGCAGCTCGATGCGGAAGAAATCCTTTTTCGTCGACATGAACGCCTTGGTGCCCAGCACCTCGAAGGCGTCGTAGGGCATCTTCGCCGCGCCGAAGCCGGTCTCGCGACCCCAGATCGCCAGGAGTATTTCGCCCGGCACGCCATAGCGCTTCTCGATCGCGGCAAGCGTGCGGGCATTGGCGGCTTCGCGGGTGCGTCCGCCCGATGTCACCGCACGAACCGTCTTCTCGGCAAAATAGGTGCCGGGCGAGCCGAACTCGGCCTGGTGCTGCTTCTGCGGCGTCTTCGGCTTCTCGCCCGGCACGACAAGGTCGGGGAGATTGACATTGGGCTTGATGCCTTTGAACGCGGCGTCGAACGTGTTTTTGGAAATGCCTTTCGCCTTGGCGTCGGGCCAGAGATCGGTTTGGAGCCAGGCGCGGAACTGATCGTCGATCTTGGCGGCGGATGCGGGGATGGTGAGGAAGACGGCGAGGAGTGTGGCCAGAAAGAATGCACAGCTAAATTTGCGAACGTCGCGCTCTGTGGCGCGCACCACCAGCTTCGATGGAGGCGTAGTCATCGTGCGCATCCTCCCCGCCAACCTTGTCAAAACACCGTCCGCGAGCGCAGCGCGGCGGCCAGCGTGCCTTCGTCGAGATAGTCGAGTTCGCCGCCGACCGGCACACCGTGCGCCAGCCGCGTTATCTTGACCTCGAAGCCGGAGAGCTGATCGGTGAGATAGTGCGCCGTGGTCTGCCCCTCGACCGTCGCGTTGACGGCGAGAATGACTTCCTTCACCTCTCCGCCGGCGATACGGTCGATCAGCGAGCGGATGTTGAGCTGATCGGGGCCGATGCCGTCGAGTGGCGACAGCGTGCCGCCGAGCACGTGGTAGCGTACATTCATCGCTGCTGCCCGCTCCAGCGCCCAGAGATCCGAGACGTCCTCGACGATGATCAGGGTGGCGGCATCGCGGCGTGGGTCCGTGCAGATCATGCAGGGGTCCGAGGTGTCGACATTGCCGCAGGTCGAGCAGATGCGCACCTTGTCGGCGGCTTCGCCCATGGCGGCGGCGAGCGGCGACAGCAATTGTTCCTTCTTCTTGATCAGGTGCAATGCCGCGCGCCTGGCCGAACGGGGGCCAAGCCCCGGCACCTTGGCCAGGAGCTGGATCAGGCGTTCGATCTCGGGACCGGCGATTCGCTTGGACATCGCCCTGATCTAGGATTTTTCAGCGCGCTTTGAAACATCCCGCATCCGCGCATAGCCCGCCATCCTGCCATTGCGGGTTTGCGACACGCATCAATTGGTTTCGAGCGGCCTGCCCTGGCTGACGATCATGGCGCCGATGGCGTCGGTGTTCTCAGGCGTCGACTGGAAGCCCATCGCCGCCTCTTGCGGCTCACCCTGGACCGAGGAGATGACCCTCGTGTTCAAGGCTCCGCCAAAACGGGCGGCATCGGGCTCTTCCATGGGCTCCTGCATCGCAACTTCCATCGGCTTCGCCGAAACCCTTGCGGACTTTGTCGTCGGCGTGGCGGATGCCGTCAGATAGGTCTGCTGAGCGGGGGCGGTGCGGGCGGGCGAAGGCTTCGTCGCCGGTTCCGCCGCGGCGGCCATGTAGACCTGCTGTGCCGGAGCGGTGCGAGCGGTTGCCGTCTTGCTGAGGCGTGACGGTTCCGCCGCAGCGGTCATGTAAACCTGCTGTGCCGGCGCGGTGCGAGCGGTTGCCGTCTTGCTGGGGCGTGACGGTTCCGCCGCTGCGGTCATGTAGACCTGCTGTGGCGGAGCATTGCGAGCGGTCGCCTTGGCGGGGCGCGTCTCGACGGACGCAACACGCGTCGCGGGCACTCCCGGCAAGGTGGCCGGCGGCTCGGCGGAGGCTACCATCGGTTCGTCGGGCAGCGGCTGCCAGTTGCGGCCGCGCTTTTCGTAGAAGGCATTGCCGCCGGCAACCATGGTGTAATGCATGTTCTTGTAGGGGAAGCGCAGACCGGCGGTGTGGAAATACATCGTGTTCTTGAGCTTGGCCTTGCGTTCGCCCTTGAGCACGGCATCGGCCGCCTCCTCGACATCGGGCATTGCGCGCGAATTCATCGGCCTGGTCATGACGCCCGGCGCGAACTGTCCGGGTTCACCGACCACTTCGCAGATGGTGCTGCCATGATTTCCCGAGCGCAGCCGGTTCATCACCACCGTGCCGACGGCGATCATGCCGTCGCGGCTTGACCGGTTGGATTCGAAGAACATCGCCCGTTCCAGGCATTCCCTGTCCTTCGGCGTATGGCTGTAGGCGCGCGAACTCAGGAAGCTCGGCGTGATGGCGTCGGTCAGGCTGGCTACGGACATGCCGTGCGAGGTGGTCTGGCTGCAAGCGGCCAAGAAAAGGGGAGACGTGATGACGCCGAGCAACAGCGGCGCCTTCCATCGCGTAGCAATCAACAGGTAACCCTCTCACTTCAATGCCCGCCCCCAGGCTGCGGCAAGAATGAGACACTTTCGGGCAAAATGATGGCCAAAACGTTATTAACGACGGACTGTTGCCGAATTGACACAAATTGAGGCTTTCCAGATAGATCGAGCCGTCGTTTCACACAGACGATGACCGCTCTCTCTTCGTTTCGCCGCAATTCCCTTGGGTAAACGCGATGCGCTTTTCCCCGGAAAACCGAGCGAAGCTTTGCCGGAACAGGCTATCGCCCGGCGGCGATTGCGGCCGGCTGGCCGGGTTCGACCTCTTCGATCTTCTCCGAAAACAGGCCTCGCCTGAGAAACAGCGCCCGCGCCTCCCTGGCGGTCGGCGCGATCTTGCCCGGCCAGTCGCTGTCGATGAACTCGGCCTTGGTAAAATCAGGATTCGTTTCGGAGGCCGCCTCCAGGAACTCGGCGATTTCCAGCACGATCGCGCGTTCGTCCTTCGAAAGCGCCGACGTGCCGGCCTCGATCGAAGGGCGGTGCACGAAATCCTCGAAGAGATTGAAGTAGCCCTTGATGCCGACGAGATCGACACCCGCATCGCAATCGGCGAGAATTTCCAAAATCTCGTAGATCCTGTTGCGGATACGCTGCTCGATCAGTCTTTCGGATGGCTCGTCGATCATGAGCACACCGAACGCTAGAAGGGCAGTTTCATTCCCGGCGGGATGGGCAGGCCGGCGGTCAGCGCCTTGGTCTTTTCCTGCATGATCTGCTCGACCTTGGCCTTGGCGTCATTGTGCGCGGCGAGAATCAAATCTTCCAGGATTTCGACCTCGTCTTCCTTGAACAAAGACGAGTCGATCTTCAGCGACTTCATGTCGAACTTTCCGCTCAGCGTGACGCTGACCAGGCCGCCGCCGGCCTGGCCGCCAGCTTCGACCGTGGCGATTTCGTCCTGCATGGCCTGGAACTTGGCCTGCATTTCCTTCGCCTTGCCCATCAGGCCGAGAAGATCTTTCATGGTTCCGATCCTTTGCGGATTGTGCTGGATATCAGGGTTCGTCGTCATCTGCCGGCGGCTCGACCGGCATTTCGGCCTCGCTTGCGTCGGCGTCCGGCGTGTCGGGAATGCGCACATCGATGATCTTGGCGCCGGGAAAGCGAGCCAGGATGGCAGCCACGGTCGGGTCGTTCCTGGCATCGAGGAAGGCGTTTTCACGCTTCGTCGATTCCATTTCGGCCAGCGTCTGGCCGCCCTCTTCCTTCGACAGCGACACCAGCCAGCTGCGGCCGGTCCAGGCGCGCAGTTTCGTCGTCAGCTCGTTGAGCAACATCTTGGGCGCATCATCGGTCAGGCTGACGTCGATGCGGCCAGGCTCGATGCGCACGAGGCGGATGCAGCGCTTGACCAGTACCTTGAAGGCGATGTCGCGCTGCGCGTCGGCAAGGGCAACGATGTCGGCCAGCGATTTCAGTGGCGCGGCTTGCGTCTCCGGCGCCGGCTGCGGGGGCGCGACGAAGGCGGCCGGAGCGGGCGTGGCCTCGACCAGCCGCATGGTCTGCGCGCCGCCCGACCCGCCAGGCATGCGCGTCTGCGCTACGGCGCTGGCGCCACTGCCGCCAGCACCGCCATTGCCGGGGTTCACGGGCGCACCGTTCGGGCGCGGCGCGGCGCCAGTTGCCGAGGCGCCGCTCTCCAGCGATCTCAGCGCCTCGTCCAATGTCGGCAGGTCGGCAGCGTGCGCCAGCCGGATCAGCACCATTTCGGCGGCACTGACCGGCCGGTTGGACGACTGCACCTCGGGAATGCCCTTGAGCAACATCTGCCAGGTCCGCGACAGCACGCGCACCGACAGCGCCCTGGCGAAATCGGCGCCGCGCTGGCGCTCGTCCTGCGACAGGGAGGCATCGTCCATTGCGGTCGGCACGAAGCGCAGCCGGGTGACGAGGTGGTTGAACTCGGCCAGATCGGTGAGCACGGCGGCTGGATCGGCGCCGGTGTCGTATTGCGCGCGGAACTCGCCGAGTGCCGCCGCCACATCGCCCTTCATCACATATTCGAACAGATCGACGATGCGGGCGCGGTCGGCAAGGCCCAGCATGGCGCGCACGGCCTCGGCGCTGACCGAGCCGGCGCCATGGGCGATCGCCTGGTCGAGAATGGAGAGCGAATCGCGGGCGGAACCTTCCGCCGCGCGCGCGATCATGGCCAGCGCGTCGTCGTCGACCGAAATGCCTTCCTTGCCGGCGATCGAGGAGAGATGCGCGACCAGCGCGCCGGCGTCGATGCGCCTGAGGTCGAAACGCTGGCAGCGCGACAAGACGGTGATCGGAACCTTGCGGATCTCGGTGGTGGCGAAGATGAATTTGACGTGCGGTGGCGGTTCTTCCAGCGTCTTCAACAGGCCATTGAAGGCCTGCGTCGACAGCATGTGCACTTCGTCGATGATATAGACCTTGTAGCGGGCTGAAACCGGCGCATAGCGCACGCGCTCGATGATGTCCCTGATGTCGTCGATACCGGTGTGCGAGGCGGCGTCCATCTCGATGACGTCGACATGGCGGCCTTCCATGATCGCCTGGCAATGCTCGCCAAGCACGGCGAGGTCGACCGACGGCTGGTCAATGGTGGCGGTTTTATAATTCAGGGCCCGCGCCAAGATGCGCGCGGTCGTGGTCTTGCCGACGCCGCGCACACCGGTCAGCATCCAGGCCTGGGCGATGCGGCCGGTGGCAAAAGCGTTGGTGAGGGTGCGCACCATCGGCTCCTGGCCGACCACCTCGGAGAAATTCGACGGACGGTATTTGCGCGCCAGCACGCGGTAGGCAGCGGCCTTGCCCGTCGCCAGACTATCCGTCCCCGAATTTCCGGCTTCGCTCATTCGCCCGTTAAGCTCCAAAAGGCCGCGCCCGAAGGCGCCGATTCCTGCGCATAGTCTCGCCCGCGCTGCAATGCGTCGTCAATGTCGCGAGGAGGGTCGATGAGGTGGGAGGCTGGAACAATGACCCGTTCCGGGCTCGTTAGGGCTGCTTCCTTCCGGACCTGACCCGGTTGGCGAGTGGATCGTCCACCACCAACCTCCCGCTGTCCATATCGGCAATTGCGCGACGAAATGCAAGTGCGCAGGCAAATCGGCACCACGAACCACGAGATTCGCTTGCAGCCCCGATGCAGCCGTTTTAGCGTTCAGGGTTTGATGAAGCCAAGAAAAGCAAGGGAAACGCCGATGCTGCCGGGCCTGAAGGCCGGATTCACGCTGGATGCCCGGCTGGAGGCCGACAGCGAGCAGTTGATGTGGCTTGGGCTGTGCGAATTGCGGGTGATGAACGACCGCCGCTGGCCATGGCTGCTCCTGGTGCCGCAGCGGCCGGGCGCGGAGGAGATCCACGACATGACGCCGCTCGACCAGGCGATGCTGACCTTCGAGACCAATATGGTGGCGCAGGCGCTGAAGAAGGTGAGCGGCTGCACCAAGATCAATACCGGCGCGCTCGGCAACGTCGTGCGCCAACTGCATGTCCACATCGTCGGACGATCCGAGGGCGATCCCGGCTGGCCCGGCCCGGTGTGGGGGCATGGCCTGCGCGAGCCCTATGAGCGTTCCGACCTGCGCCGGTTTGCCGAAACGATAAGGGCGGCGCTATAAGCCTTCCCGTGACTATCCCAAGCAAGTCCATCCCAAAGCACCAGAGTCCACATGAGCTTCCGCCTGTTTGACGCGCCCTTGCGCGAGCCGAGCCAGTTCGTCGGCTTCGCCGGCAACACGATCGACCGGCAATCGGAGAACCGCGCCGACGATTCGGTCGACAAGGCGCTGGCTGATCCGACGACACGGCTGCTTTTGATGAATGGCGGCCGGCTCCACCTGAAACTGGCGGATGGCGGTTTCGACCCCTGGTACCGCGTCGCCGAGAGCGAGCCCTTCAGCCCTTCCTTCGACCAAGGCGTACTGCTCGGCTTTTCCGAACAGGGGCCGGTGCTGGCGGTGCTGGCGGGCATCGGTGCCGAACAGCTTCCCGAAACCGTCAAGGCGATCGATTACCGCTCGGTCTACATGCAAGGGCTGATCGACGACGCCGCCGCCGGCGCGATGGCGCAAGGGGCGGCCCTGCTCGCCTGGCACGCAAGCCACCGCTTCTGCAGCAAATGCGGCGCCGAATCGCAGATGCGGGCGGGCGGCTACAAACGGCATTGCCCGAATTGCGGCACCGAGCATTTTCCGCGCACCGACCCGGTGGCGATCATGCTGACCGCGACGCGGGAGAAATGCCTGCTCGGGCGCGGCCGGCATTTTGGGCCAGGCATGTATTCGGCGCTTGCCGGCTTCATCGAGCCCGGCGAGACGATTGAGGCGGCGGTCCGCCGCGAAACGCTGGAGGAGGCGGGCATCCGGCTCGGCCGCGTCGTCTACCATGCGAGCCAGCCCTGGCCGTTCCCCTATTCGCTGATGATCGGATGCTTCGGCGAGCCGCTCAATGAAGACATCCAGGCCGATCTCAATGAATTGGAGGACTGCCGCTGGTTTTTGCGCGACGAGGTGCGCCTGATGCTGGAGCGTACGCACCCCGACAACCTGGTCACGCCGCCGAAAGGCGCCATCGCGCACCACCTCATCCGCGCCTGGGTCGACAGCGAATAGCGAATATCGAAGTCATTGCAGGAGAGACAAATGATCCGTCACACCGTCGTCTTCACGCTGAAGCACCCGCCCCACTCGCTGGAGGAAAAGCGGTTCCTCGTCGACGCCAGGAAAATCCTCTCGGCGATCCGGGGCGTCACGCATTTCGAGCAATTGCGGCAGATCAGCCCCAAGAACGACTATCAGTTCGGCTTCTCGATGGAGTTCGCCGACCAGGCCGCTTACACTAGGTACAACGACCATCCCGACCACGTCGCCTTCGTGCGCGACCGCTGGGTGCCGGAGGTCGAAACCTTCATGGAAATCGACTATGTGCCGTTGGGCTGGTAGCTCAATCCGCCACCTTCCACTGCTCGCGTGACTGGCTGGCCGGATAGACGCCGAGTATCCGCACTTCGCGCGAAAAGAAGCGGAGCTCATCCAGCGCCAGCTTGACCAGCGGATCGTCGGGATGGCCTTCGATGTCGGCGTAGAACAGCGTCGCCGTGAAGGCACCCAATTGGTAGCTCTCGAGCTTGGTCATGTTGATGCCGTTGGTGGCGAAGCCGCCCATGGCCTTGTAGAGCGCGGCCGGCACGTTGCGGACGCGGAAGATGAAGGTCGTCATCATCTTGACGTCCGGTGCCGGGCGCTCTGCCCATTGTTTACTCTTGGTCAGGACGACGAAGCGGGTGACGTTGCTGTCGGTGTCCTCGACATTCTCCTCGATAATGTCGAGCCCGTAGAGCGTCGCGGCCAGCGCCGGGGCTAGCGCGGCCATGGTGCGATCCTTGACCTCGGAGACCATTTTGGCGGCGCCCGCCGTGTCCCCCGCGACTACTCCCTTCCACCCATTCTTGCGGATGTATTTGCGGCACTGGCCGAGCGCGTGGATGTGAGTGTGCACGGTCTTGATTTCGTCGCGCTTGACGCCCGGCAGCACCATCAGCTGAAAATGGATCGGCAGGAAATACTCGCCGACGATGTGCATCCTCGATTCCGGCAGGAGATGGTGGATGTCTGCGACGCGTCCGGCGATGGTGTTTTCGATCGGGATCATGGCGAGATCGGCCTTGCCGGTCTCGACGGCATTGAATGCGTCCTCGAAGGTCGGGCACGGCAACGGCTCCATCGAGGGATAGACGTTGCGGCAGGCGGTGTCGGAATTGGCGCCCGGCTCGCCCTGGAAGGATATTCTGTTGGTCTTTTCAGGCATGCTGATATCTCAATTTGAAAGGATTTCCCTGGCACGGTCCAGGTCTTCAGGCGTGTCGACGCCAAGCGGCAGCGACCGGACGATCTCGGCGTCGATGCGCATGCCGGCTTCCAGCGCCCGGAGCTGCTCCAGCCGTTCGCGGCGCTCCAGCGGCGACGGTTTCAGCGCGACGAAACGCTCGAGCGCGGCGCGGCGATAGGCGTAGAGACCGACATGGTGATAAAGCGGCCCCTCGCCCCAAGGTGCCGTGCCCCGGGTGAAATAAAGCGCCCGCAGCCGTGTGCCGGAGAGCGGTGAACCGATAATCTTGACGACGTTGGGATTGGTCTTTTCCTCCTCGCGGACGATCTCGACGCCGAGCGTGGCGATGTCCACCGCCTTGTCTTCGAACGGCCTGAGCGAGGCGGCGATGATGGCGGGATCGATGGTCGGCAGGTCGCCCTGCACATTGACGATCGTTTCGACCTTGCCCCCGGGATCAAGCGCCAACAGAGCTTCATGGATACGGTCGGAGCCGGATTCGTGGTCGACGCGCGTCATGACGGCCTCGAAACCGTGCGCGCGCACAGCTTCGGCCACGCTTTGCGTGTCGGTCGCCACCACCACCCGGCCAAGCCCGGCTTCGGCCGCGCGGCGGGCGACGTGAACGATCATCGGCGCGCCCGATATGTCGGCCAGCGGCTTGCCCGGCAGGCGCGTCGAGGCCATGCGGGCCGGTATCAGGATCAGGGTGGACATCAGTCTGGCAAGGCGTTCAAAAAGAGGAGGGGAAAAGTGGCAAAAGGTCTCACTGGCAGCGCCCTTATAGGTGTTGCAACGCCCGAGCAAAAGACCTAGTTTCCGCCCGATTTGACCGGCTCTGGAGGGCAGGTCTCGATACCGACGGACGGAGTGGACGGATCAGTCCGCCGGAAAAGGGAGCAAGGGGCGAATGGATTCCAACGAAGTCAACAAACTGCTCGCCGGATTGCTCGGAACCGTTTTCGTCGTTTTCTCGGTCGGGCTGGTGTCGGACGCGCTGTTTGCCTCGCCGGCCCCGGAAAAGCCTGGCTTCGCCATCGAGGCAGCGGAACCCGCCGAAGGTGGCGCCGCCGCACCGGCAGCAGCCGAAAAGCCGATCGCCGACCTCTTGGCCAGCGCCAGCGTCGACCAAGGCGCTGCCATCTTCAAGAAGTGCCAAGCGTGCCATTCCGGCGAAAAGGGCGGTCCCAACAAGGTCGGCCCGGATCTCTGGGATCTCGTCGACCGCCCGGTCGCAGAGCATGAAGGCTTCGCCTATTCGGCCGGCATGAAGGAATTCTCCAAGGGCGGCAGCGAGAAGTGGACCTACGACAACATCAACCACTTCATCACCTCGCCGAAGAAATTCGTGAAGGGCACGGCGATGGGCTTCGCCGGCCTGCCGAAGGAAGAAGACCGCGCCAACGTCATCGCCTATCTGCGCACGCTGTCGGACAATCCCAAGCCGCTGCCGGCGCCGGGCGCCGCTGCGGACGCCTCGGCGCCCGCCAAGCCGGCCGGTGGAGCCGCCCCGGCGAAGCCCGCTGACGGCGCCGCACCGGCCAAGCCTGCGGCACCAGCCGCTCCGGCAGCACCAGCTCCCGCTGCACCGGCCAAATAACCAGATTTTATCTCGACGATCTTGAAAAAGCCGGGTTCAGCCCGGCTTTTTTGTTGAGAAAATGCCTGGTGCGGCGACAAAGCCGGGCCATTGCGGTTTTCACGAGCGCCAAATCATCTAGGATTGCCCTTCTGGATGATCTGGCACGCATCGCGAAGGGATAGTGCATGACGGTTGGCCGAACGCTTCTCAGGTCGTTGCTGGCGGTGGCCCTGCTGGCGGCGGGGCTGCAGGCGAGCCGGGCCGACGAGTGGCGCACCACCTCATCGCTGATCGGCGAGTCCAAATATGGCGACAATTTCCAGCACTACGACTACGTCAACCCGAACGCGCCCAAGGGCGGAACCCTCAACTCAGTGGTGCTCGGCACCTTCGATAGTTTCAACCCCTACATCGTCCAGGGAACGCCGGCAGCGGGCCTGTTCGGGTTCGGCGGCGGCCTGCTCTACGACACGCTGATGGAGCAGGCAACCGACGAAGGCAGCACCAGTCATCCGCTGATTGCCGACGCCTATAAATATCCGGCCGACTACTCCTCGGCGACCTACCGGCTCGATCCGCGTGCCAAATGGCATGACGGCCAGCCGATCACCGTCGACGACGTGATCTGGTCATTCCAGGTGCTGAAGGCGAACAGCCCGCAATACAACCGCTATTTCGAGAACGTGACCGATGCCGTGGCGGTCTCCGACCGCGAGGTCGAATTCCACTTCAACCAGAAGGGCAACCGCGAACTGCCCAAGATCATGGGCGACCTTGCCGTGCTGCCGAAGCACTGGTGGGAGGGTACCGATGACAACGGCAAGAAGCGCGACATCACCAAGTCGACGCTGGAAATTCCGCTCGGCTCGGCGGCCTATAAGATCGCCAGCTTCAAGCCTGGCTCCGAAATCATCTGGCAGCGCGTGCCGGACTATTGGGCCGCCAAACTACCGGTGAAGATCGGCCGCGAGAATTTCGATACGCGCCGATACACCTACATCCTCGACGACAATGCCGCCTGGCTGGCCTTCACCAAGGGCGGGCTGGAAGACATCCACCGCGAAAACAGCTCGCGCAAATGGGCGACGGCCTACAATTTTCCGGCTGTCCAAGCCGGTGATGTCATCAAGAAGGACTTCCAGACCCAGTCGCCGCAGCCGATGCAGGGCTTCGTTCTCAACCAGCGGCGGCCGCAGTTTCAGGACCGGCTGGTGCGTGAGGCACTGACCATGCCGTTCGATTTCGAAAGCATGAATCGTACGCTGTTCTTCGGCTTTAATACCCGCACATCAAGCTATTTCCAGGGAACCGAACTGGCGTCCAGCGGATTGCCGCAGGGCAAGGAACTGGAGATCCTGGAAAAATACCGCGACAAACTGCCGCCCGAACTCTTCACCCAGGAGTTCAAGTTGCCCGTCTACGACTCGCCGCAAGCCGAGCGAAAGTATCTGAAGCAGGCCGTCGACCTCTTCGCCAAGGCTGGATGGGTCATCAAGGGCGGCAAGATGGTCAACGCCAAGACAGGCGCACTGTTCAAGTTCGAGATCCTCGGCTGGAACGACACGGACCAGGTGATTGCCAGCCCCTACATTGCCAACCTACGCAAGATCGGCGTCGACGCTACTCTGCGCATCATCGATCAGACGCAGTACATCAACCGCGTGAACAATTTCGATTTCGACGTCGTGACGGGTCTGTTCGGCCAGTCGGATTCGCCCGGCAACGAGCAGCGCGATTTCTGGAGCTCGAAGGCCGCCGATGCGCCTGGTTCGCGCAACCTTATGGGCATCAAGGATCCAGTCGTCGACGCGCTGGTCGATCGCATCATCTTTGCCACCGATCGCGATGATCTCGTCGCCGCCACGCACGCGCTCGACCGTGTTCTGCTGTGGAACTTCTACGTCGTGCCGCAATATTACCGTTCCGCGGTCTGGCTGGCCTATTGGAACAAGTTCAAGTTCCCCGACAAGCAGCCTGCCTATATCGGCGCCGACATCGATTCCTGGTGGATCGACCTCGACAAGGAAAAGGCGCTGGCGGCCAAATACAAGGGCGGCAATTGATGGCGGCTCTTTCCCGCCGCGATTTCCTGACGCTCGGCACGACTAGCTTTGCCGCAGCACTGTTGCCGGGTCGCGTCTTCGCCGATATCGCTACCGGCACCAAACTGCACGGCCTCTCGGCCTTCGGCGACCTCAAGTACAAGGCTGACTTCACGCATTTCGACTACGTCAATGTCGACGCGCCCAAGGGCGGCATCTTCAATTTCTCGCCGCCGAATTGGGGCTACAACCAGGACACGCAGACCTTCAACACGCTGAACTCCTTCGCCAACAAGGGCGACGCGCCGCCACGCATGGAGATGTGTTTCGACGCGCTGATGGTGCGGGCGCTCGACGAGCCCGACGCGGTCTATGGCCAGATCGCGGATGGCGTGACGCTCTCCGGCGACCGCAATGGCTTCACCTTCTCGCTTCGACCCGAGGCGCGTTTCCATGACGGCACGCCGCTGACGGCGCAGGACGCAGCCTTTACCTTCAAGCTCTACAAGGAGAAGGGGCACCCCGACCTATCGCTGTCGCTAACGCATATGGTCGACGCCATAGCCGTCGACGACCGCACGTTGCGGCTTACTTTTTCCGGCAAGCAATCCGCCCGCACCGTGCTCAACGTGGTGGAATTCCCGATCCTGTCCAAGGCCTTCTACACGGCAAATCCATTCGATTCCTCGCAATTGAACCCGCCGCTCGGCTCGGGCGCCTATAAGGTCGGGCGCCTCTCGGCCGGGGCGTGGATCGAGTACGACCGGGTTGAGAACTATTGGGGCCGTGACCTCCCGGTCAATCGCGGCCAGAACAATTTCGATCGCGTCCGCATCGAGTTCTACCAGAACCGCAATGCCGGATTCGAAGCCTTCAAGAAGGGTGAGATCACCTATCGCGAGGAATTCGTTTCGCGTGTCTGGGCCACCGCCTATGATTTCCCTGCAATGACCGAAGGCAAAGTGGCCAAGCATGAATTCCCGGCCGAAAAGCGACCCTCCATGCAGGCGACCGCGGTCAATCAGCGGCGAGAGCAGTTTCGCGACCCCAGGGTGAGGCGGGCGCTCGCACTATGTTTCGATTTCGAGTGGACGCGCCGCAACTTCTTCTACGGCTCGTACGAGCGTTCGCAATCTTGCTTCGAGAAATCGGACTTTCGCGCCGAGGGGGCACCGTCGCCGCAAGAACTGGCTCTGCTGGGGCCGCTGCGAAGCCAGCTTCCGGCAGAGGTCTTCGGCGAGGCAGTGACCCAGCCCGCGTCCGATGGCTCCGGCCGCGACCGCAAGCTGCTTGGCCAGGCGACAAAGCTCCTATCCGCCGCCGGTTGGAAGCGGTCGGGCGACTTCGTCGTCGACGACAAGGGCGGTCGGCTTTCAGCCGAGTTCATGGTCGATGACGACACGTTCGTCCAGGTCTATTCGCCTTGGGTCGCCAACATGAAAGCGATCGGCATCGACGCCACGATCCGGTTGGTGGATTCCGCGCAATACCAGTCCAGGCAGGCGAGTTTCGACTTCGATCTCTTATCTGCGGCTTTTTCGTTCGGTGCGACGCCGACGCGCGACGACCTCGAAGTTTTCTTCCATTCGAGCACCGCCGGCGTCTCCGGTTCCCGTAACCTGCCGGGCATCTCCGATCCCGCGGTCGACGCACTGATCAATGCCGTTGGCGCGGCAAAAGACCGTGAAAACCTGACTGTGGCGATGCGGGCGCTCGACCGGGTCTTGCGCGCGCGGTGCGATTGGATTCCAAGTTGGTTCCTGGCGAATCACCGAAGCGCCTATTGGGACATGTTCGGCTTTCCAGAACAGAAACCCGATTTCGGCTTTCCGGTCGAGGCGCTGTGGTGGTTCGATAAGGGCAAGGCGGCAAAAATTGGCAAAGGCTGAGATTTTCGCTCGAGCAGGACGCAAGGCCTGATGGGCGCCTATATACTGCGCCGCATCCTTTTGATGATCCCGACCCTGTTCGGCATCATGGCGATCTCCTTCGCCGTCATCCAGTTCGCGCCCGGCGGACCGGTCGAGCAGGTCATCGCCAAGCTGACCAACCAGGGCGGCAGCGACCGCCTCGGCGGTGGCGGCGGTGACGCGGGCGGTTCCAATTTCGATGTCGCCGGCGACGTCAGTTCGAAATATCGCGGCGCCCAGGGTCTCGACCCGGAATTCATCAAGAAGCTGGAGAAGCAATTCGGCTTCGACAAGCCGCCTCTCGAGCGCTTCGGCATGATGCTGTGGAATTATGCCAGGTTCGATTTCGGCAACAGCTACTTCCGCGATATTTCGGTGCTGGACCTGATCCTCGAAAAGATGCCCGTTTCGATTTCGATCGGGCTCTGGATCACGCTGCTGTCCTATCTGATCTCGATCCCGCTCGGCATTCGCAAGGCGGTGAAGGACGGCACCCCCTTCGATGTCTGGACCAGCGGCGTCGTCATCGTCGGCTATGCCATTCCGGGCTTCCTGTTCGGCATCCTTTTGATGGTGCTGTTTGCCGGCGGCTCGTTCTGGGACTGGTTCCCGTTGCGCGGCATCGTTTCCGACAATTGGGACCAGTTGTCGTGGCCGGCCAAGATCGCCGATTATTTCTGGCACATGACCCTGCCGCTGACGGCGCTGGTGCTATCGGCCTTCGCCACGACGACGCTTTTGACCAAGAACTCGTTCCTGGAGGAGATCCGCAAACAGTATGTGGTGACGGCGCGCGCCAAGGGCCTGTCGGAACGGCAGGTGCTTTACGGCCACGTCTTCCGCAACGCCATGCTGATCGTCATCGCCGGCTTCCCGGGCGCCTTCATCTCGGCCTTCTTCACCGGCTCGCTGCTGATCGAGAACATTTTTTCCCTGGACGGGCTCGGCCTGCTCGGCTTCCGGTCCGTCGTCGAGCGCGACTATCCCGTGGTGTTCGCCAATCTCTACATCTTCTCGCTTCTCGGCCTGTTCATCGGGCTGTTGTCCGACCTGATGTACACTTGGGTCGATCCGCGCATCGATTTCGAGCGGAGAGACGTCTGATGTCGGAGGCAACCGTCACCGCCGGTGTCTTGCCGGAGCGGCTTCCACGGCCGTTCCTGTCGCCGCTCAACAAGCGCCGCCTGCAGAATTTCAAGGCCAATAAACGCGGTTTCTGGTCTTTGTGGATTTTCCTCGTCTTGTTCGTTTTGTCGCTGTTTGCCGAATTCATCGCCAACGACAAGCCGATCATCGCGTCGTACAAGGGCGAAATCCTTTTCCCGGTGCTCGTCGCCTATCCGGAAGAAAAGTTCGGCGGCTTTTATGCTGTCACGGATTATCGCGACCCGGTGATCCAGGACGAGATCAACGCCCATGGCTGGATGATCTGGCCGCCGATCCGCTACTCCTACCAGACCGTCAACAATGCCATTCCGGAAGCGGCACCCGCCAAGCCATCGTGGGAATATGACGCCAAGACGCGCTGCAACCAATATCCGCAAGGAGCGGCCGATCCGGCCTGCAATGTCGGCAACTGGAACTGGCTCGGCACCGATGACCAGGCACGCGACGTGCTGGCACGCGTCATCTACGGTTTCCGCATTTCGGTGCTGTTCGGCCTGATCCTGACCGCCGGCTCGGCGCTGATCGGCGTCGGCGCCGGTGCCGTGCAGGGCTATTTCGGCGGCTGGACGGATCTGCTGTTCCAGCGCTTCATCGAGATCTGGTCGGCCATTCCCGTGCTCTATCTCTTGCTCATCGTCGCCGCCATCCTGCCGCCTGGTTTCTTCATCCTGCTCGGCCTGATGCTGTTGTTCTCCTGGGTGGCGCTGGTCGGCGTGGTGCGGGCGGAATTCCTGCGCGCCCGCAACTTCGAATATGTCAACGCGGCCCGCGCGCTCGGTGTGCCCAACCGCACCATCATGTTCCGGCATTTGCTGCCCAACGCCATGGTGGCGACGTTGACCTTCCTGCCCTTTTTGCTGAGCGGGTCGATCTCGACGCTGACCTCGCTCGATTATCTCGGCTTCGGCCTGCCTCCGGGTTCGGCCTCGCTTGGCGAACTGCTCAAGCAGGCGCAGCGCAACCTCAACGCGCCGTGGCTCGGCATCTCCGGCTTCGTCGTCATCTCGCTGATGCTGTCGCTGCTGGTCTTTGTCGGCGAGGCAACGCGCGACGCCTTCGACCCGCGCAAGACGTTCAAATGAGCCAAGCCCCCTTGCTCAGCGTCCAGGACCTCAGTGTCGCCTTCAGCCAGGGAGGCGGCCAGTCTATCGCCGTCGACCATATCTCGTTCGACATCGCCAAGGGCGAAACGGTGGCGCTGGTCGGCGAATCCGGTTCCGGCAAATCGGTCTCGGCGCTGTCGGTGCTGAAGCTGCTGCCCTATCCCAGCGCCAGCCATCCCTCGGGCAAGATCCTGTTCCAGGGCGCCGACCTCCTGGCCATGACCGAGAAGCTGTTGCGGCGGGTGCGTGGCAACAAGATCACCATGATCTTCCAGGAGCCGATGACCTCGCTCAATCCGTTGCACACGATCGAGCACCAGATCGTCGAAATCCTGAAGCTGCATCAAGGCATGGGCGACCGCCCAGCCAAGGCGCGCACGCTGGCGCTGCTGAAGGAGGTCGGCATCCGCGATCCGGAAAAGCGGCTCGACGCCTATCCACACCAGCTTTCGGGGGGCCAACGCCAACGCGTCATGATCGCCATGGCGCTCGCCAACGAGCCGGAACTGTTGATCGCCGACGAGCCGACGACGGCGCTCGACGTCACCGTGCAGGCGCAGATCCTCGAACTGCTCGCGGGCCTCAAAAGCCGCAAGGGCATGTCGATGCTGTTCATCACCCACGACCTCGGCATCGTGCGCAAGATCGCCGACCGGGTCTGCGTGATGACCAAGGGCAAGATCGTCGAGACCGGCCCGACCACGGACATCTTCGCCAATCCGCAGCACCCCTATACGCGCCACCTCCTGGCCGCCGAGCCGAAAGGCAAGCCGCCGGCCGCCAATGCCGGCGCCAAGCCTGTCATGACCGGCAGGGACATCAAGGTCTGGTTTCCGATCAAGCAGGGCTTCTTCCGGCGTGTCGTCGATCATGTGAAGGCGGTCGACGGCATCGATGTCACGGTGCGCGCCGGCCAGACGCTGGGCGTGGTCGGGGAATCCGGTTCGGGCAAGACGACGCTTGGCCTAGCGCTGGCGCGCATGATCTCGTCGACCGGAACCATCCAGTTCAACGGCCGCGACATCAACCAGCTCACCTTCAATGCCATGCGGCCGCTGAGAAAAGAATTGCAGATCGTCTTCCAGGATCCGTTCGGCTCGCTCAGCCCGCGCATGTCGATCGCCGAGATCATCGAGGAAGGCCTGAAGATCCACGAGCCGAAACTGTCGCCCGACGAGCGCGACGACAAGGTGGCCGCCGTGCTGAAAGAGGTCGGGCTCGACCCGGCGACCCGCAATCGCTATCCGCACGAGTTTTCCGGCGGCCAGCGCCAGCGTGTCGCCATCGCGCGCGCCATGGTGCTCAACCCGCGCTTCGTCATGCTGGACGAGCCGACATCGGCGCTCGACATGAGCGTGCAAGCGCAGGTCGTAGACCTCCTGCGCAATCTGCAGGCCAAGCACGACCTCGCCTATCTCTTCATCAGCCATGATCTCAAGGTCATCCGGGCGCTGGCCAACGACGTCATCGTCATGCGCAATGGCCAGATCGTCGAAGCCGGCCCTTCCGAACAGATTTTTGGAAATCCGCAAACCGACTATACTCGGGCGCTGATCTCGGCCGCCTTCAAGATCGAGACGGCACCGACAGGCGTGGTCAGCGAGTGATCCGCACACGGAAGGACTGAACGAATCGCGATGGAAAAAGGCCGTATCCTGCTTGCCGTCACCGGCTTTCATCCGCAGCGCTGGCGCGAGCTGTTGTCGGCCGAGCGCGAGGTGGTGCTGGAGCCGGACGGCGCCAAGGATCCGTCGATCACCTATGCGGTGGTGTGGAAGCAGAAGCCCAATTTGTTGTCGTCGCTGCCTAATTTGCGCGCCATCTTCTCGATCGGCGCCGGCGTCGACCACGTCTTCGCCGACCCCGGCCTGCCCGATGTGCCGATCGTCAGGGTCGTCGCCGACAATCTCACGCAGTACATGACCGAGTACGTCGTCTGGCGGGTGCTCGATCACCATCGCCAGGGCCTGCTCTACCGGTCGCAGCAGCTGAAGAAAATCTGGCACGAGCCGCAACAGCGGCCGGCCGGCGACATTTCCGTCGGCATCATGGGGCTGGGCAATCTCGGCCGCGCCGCGGCCTCGGTGCTTCTGTCGCTCGGCTTCGCGGTCAACGGCTGGTCGCGCACCGACCGGCCGATGAAGGGGGTGGCGACCTATTCCGGCGAGGCTGGCCTGATCCCGTTCCTCAACGCCACCGACATTCTCGTGGTGCTTCTGCCGCTGACGCCGGACACGCAAGGCATCATCAACTACGGCGTGCTGAAGGAGTTGCGCAAGCGCAATGGCCTTGGCGGCTCGGTGCTGATCAATGCCGGGCGTGGGCGCCTGCAGAAGGACGCCGACATCGTGCGGGCATTGGACGACGGCACGCTGAAGGAAGCGAGCCTCGACGTGTTCGAGGTCGAACCGCTGCCGAAGACCAGTCCGCTGTGGCGCCATCCGAAAGTGTTCGTGACGCCGCATGCCGCGGCGACCTCCGATCCCGTCCACCTGGCGCCGATCATGCTGCGCCAGATGGACGCTTTCGAACGCGGTGAGAAGCTCGACAATCTGGTGGACCGCAAGGCGGGATATTAGCCGGGCGCTGTTCTCATCTGGCCAAGTCCCAGTCCCGGAAGCATTCCTTGATTGCCCCGACGGATGACAACTGCAGCTTCGGCAGATCGATCTGCTCGAACATCGCCCGGTATCTCGAGCGATTTTTCGGCGTGACCACGGCGATGTGGCGGATCATGTCCCATTTGATGCTGTCGCGCCCGCCTTCCAAGCCACCGCGCCTCTCCCTCTCGAACAGGGTCCGCCTGAAATAGCGCAGCAGACTTGCAGAGGTGGAGATGTCCAGCAGGATCAATCCTGTCGCACGATGGAAGCGTTGCGGCATGCAAATCGAGTAGTTGCCGTCCATCACCCATCGCTCGCCGGCGATCGCGGCGTCATGCAAGGCAATGAACTCGTCCCTCGGACGCTGCCCCCAATCCGTGTTGGGCAGATGAAAGAGCAGATCGAGATGAACGGGCGTCAGGCCACGCTTGCGCGCGATAGCGTCGGCAAGCGTCGACTTGCCGCTGTTGGACGGCCCCAGGATACAGATGCGGTCGCCGAGGTCCGAGAGGTTCATCGGATGGGAGCCTTGCAAGATGGACGATAGGAACTCGACCGAAAACGGCTTTGCCTGAGGCCACATGCATGTCGTGGTCCCAAGACCGGGGCCACTTTTTTAACAACATGCATCAGCCTGGCAGAGCGAACTTCTTCTTGTCCGGCTTGCCGCAGTCGCGGCGGTCGATGGACCGGTTCATGGCATCGATCTCGCCTGACGCCTTGTCGCTGTCACGCTGGGCCTTGGAGCGCATGTCGGGCGTGAACGGGCCGAAGCCCATGGCGGGATTGGAGAAGGTCGGCTTGGCGGTCGTCGGGAGATTATATTGCTGCGCCAACCCGTTGCGCTGCGCCAGTAACTGATCGCATGGCACGCTGTCATATTGCAGCGAGGACTCGATGTTGGCGTCCTGCCGCTCGGACGCTGAATTGCCCACGCAGCCGGTGGTCGCCAGGCAGGACGCCAAGATCATCATGTTCCAGCGCATCGAAGTGCTTCTCCTGATATCCCGCTCTGATGCGACCCAGATCGCAAATATCAGTCGCGCATGCAAATCGGACTTTTTCGCAGCAGGTCGGAGCAGTCCTCGCACTTCACTCGGCATGAGCTTTCCGTGCCACGACGGCCAAGCCGTTGACGGGCTCGCGGCGATCCTGGCGGATGGTCGTTGGCTCCAGCGCGACGATCGAGAAGCCGTTGGCCTCGAGGGTCCGCGTGACATAGCCGACCGAATGGGCGTAGCGCCGCGACGGCTGCAGCGCGAAGTCGCCGCCATCCGCCAGGCTCTCGACGGAGAACGCAAACAGGCCGCCCTCGGCGAGCAGGCCGGCAACCGCTGCCACCAAACCTTCGAGCCGGCCGATGTAAATCAGCACGTCGGCTGACGTCACCAGATCGAGCTTGTCGCCCGAATAGGAAAAATCCTGCAAATCCGCTTTTGTCAGCGCGTCATAGATATTTTTTGCCCGCGCCTTCCTCAGCATCCTTGCCGAGATATCCACCCCCTCCAGCCGGTCGACGATCGGCCTCAGCCTCTCGCCCATCAGTCCGGTGCCGCAACCCAAGTCGAGCGCCAGGCGGAAGCGGCCCGGCCTTGCCTTGCGGATGGCAGCATCGAGCACCTCGGGCAGCCGGTAGTGGAGCTTGCCGACCAGCATTTCCTCGAATGTCTCGGCATAGTGGTCGAACAGCGTTTCGACAAAGGCACTGGGCGGCGCCATGGAGGCCGGACCTTTGCCGATCAGCTGCAGTTTGAGGGCCGCGCCCTGGCGATCGGCCGGATCGAGTTTCAGCGACGTCGTCCAGGCTTGCGCCGCGAGGTCAAGCCTGCCTGATGCCTCCTGCATCTCGCCGAGCCGAAACCAGCCCATTGCCCATTGCGGCGCCAGTTCCAGCGCGCCGCGCAGCAGCTCGGCCGCTGCGGCACGATCGTCTGAGGCAAAAAGCATCTCGGCATAGTCGGCACGACGATCGGCATTCGGGTCGCCCGACGAGGTCTGAAGCGGTTTCATGATGATGGTTCCACCGGCAGGGTAGCCGGCCGCGCATCTCTGTAGAGCAAAGCATGCCGAAGCTGAACCGAATTGAGCAGGCTTTGCCTGGCGAGTCAGCAGTCTTGGGCAACAGGCTTCCCGCAGCGGAATTATATCCTATCTTGGGACCATGCGCGCCAGCGACCTGCTTCATCCCCGGCCCGAAGGCCTCTACTGTCCGCCGGGCGATTTCTTCATCGACCCGGTGCGACCGGTGAACCGGGCGCTGATCACGCACGGCCATTCCGACCATGCGCGTTCCGGCCACGGCTCGGTGCTTGCTACGCAGCAGACGCTCGACATCATGGGACTTCGCTATGGTGAGGATTTTGCCGGGACGACACAGGCAGCTGCGCTCGGCGAGAGGATTGCCCTCGACGGCGTCGATGTCAGCTTCCATCCGGCCGGCCATGTGCTGGGTTCGGCGCAGATATCGGTCGAGCACCAAGGCCGGCGCATCGTCGCGTCCGGCGACTACAAGCGGCAGAAGGATGCGACCTGCCTGCCGTTCGAGCCGATCCGCTGCGACGTCTTCATCACCGAGGCGACCTTCGGCCTGCCGGTGTTTCGCCATCCGCCCGACACGGAAGAGATCGCGCGCCTCTTGAAATCAGCGGCGCAGTTTCCCGAGCGGTCGCATCTGGTCGGGGCCTACGCGCTGGGGAAGGCGCAGCGCGTGATGCGACTGCTGCGCGACGCCGGTTACGACAGGCCGCTCTACATCCATGGCGCGCTGGCCAAGCTCAGCGCGTATTACCAGAGCCAGGGCATCGATCTCGGCGAACTCGAGCCGGCGACGGTGGAAGACGGCGGCAAGCAGGATTTCGCCGGCGCCATCGTGGTCGGCCCGCCATCGGCCTTCGCCGACCGCTGGGCGCGGCGCTTTCCCGATCCGATCTCGTGCTTCGCGTCCGGCTGGATGCGCATCCGCCAGCGCGCCAAGCAAGGCGGCGTCGAACTGCCGCTGATCATCTCGGACCATGCCGACTGGGACGAACTCACCGCCACCATCAAGGAGACCGGCGCCGCCGAAATCTGGGTCACGCACGGCCGCGAGGAAGCACTGGTGCGCTGGTGCGAACTGGAAGGCATCGCCGCCCGTCCGCTGCATCTGGTGGGCTATGAGGACGAGGGCGATTGAGGTCATGAACCGCTTCGCCGAACTTCTCGACCGCCTGGTGCTGACGCCGTCGCGCAACGGCAAGCTGACGCTTTTGACCGACTATTTCCGCAGCGTCGAGGATCCCGATCGCGGCCTGGCGCTGGCCGCCATCACCGGCGATCTCAAGATAGCCGCGGTCAAGCCGGCGATGCTGCGCATGCTGGTCACCGAACGCATGGACCCGGTGCTGTTCGGCTATTCCTACGACTATGTCGGCGACCTCGCCGAGACGGTGTCGCTGGTCTGGCCGCAAACGCCTGGCAGGATCGCGAACCGCGAGCCGACGCTTGGCGAGGTGGTGGCGAAGCTGCAGGCGGCAAGCCGCTCCGACGGACCGAAGGTGCTGACGGGGCTGCTCGACAGCGCCGGAATCTCGGCACGCTTTGCCATCATCAAGCTGGTCACCGGCGGCCTGCGCATCGGCGTCTCGGCGCGGCTGGCCAAACAGGCGCTGGCCGATTTCGGCAAGGTCGACGTCGCCGAGATCGAGGAGCTCTGGCACGGGCTCTCGCCGCCCTACACGGTGCTGTTCGCCTGGCTGGAAGGCAAGGCCGAAAAACCGCGCAACACGGCTATGGCGCTGTTTCGCCCGGTCATGCTGTCGAACCCGGTTGGCGACGGCGATCTCGAAAAACTCGATCCGGCGGATTACGCCGCCGAATGGAAATGGGACGGGATCCGCGTCCAGGCGGTGGCCGAAGGCGGCATCCGCCGGCTCTATTCGCGCACCGGCGACGATGTCTCAGGCGCTTTTCCAGATCTCGCCGACGCCATGCACTTTTCCGCGGCGCTCGACGGCGAATTGCTGGTCGGCGATCCGCGTGAAGCGACGGGAACCTTCTCGGACCTGCAGCAGCGGCTGAACCGCAAGACGGTGACGCCGAAGATGCAGCAGCAGTATCCGGCCTTCATGCGCTGCTATGATGTGCTGCAGATCGGCGCGGAGGATCTGCGCCCGCTGTCCTTCCGCGAGCGGCGCGGCCGCCTCGAAGCCTTCATCGGCACGCTTGACCCCAGCCGCTTCGATCTCTCTCCCTTCGTCGACTTCGCGGACTGGCAGGCGCTCGAGGACCTACGCCGCGCACCGCCGCACCCGATCATCGAGGGCGTGATGCTGAAGCGCTGGGATTCGCCCTATGTCGCCGGCCGGCCGAAAGGTCCATGGTTCAAATGGAAGCGCGATCCGCACACGGTGGACGCCGTGCTGATGTATGCCCAGCGTGGCCACGGCAAGCGCTCGAGCTTCTATTCCGACTACACGTTCGGCGTCTGGTCCGGGGTCGAGGGCGCGGAGGAACTCGTCCCGGTCGGCAAGGCCTATTTCGGCTTCACCGACGAAGAACTGAAACAGATCGACAAATATGTCCGCGACAACACGGTCGAGCGCTTTGGACCGGTGCGCTCGGTGCGCGCCGACCGCGACAACGGCCTGGTGCTGGAAGTTGCCTTCGAGGGGCTCAACCGCTCGACCCGGCACAAATCGGGCGTGGCCATGCGCTTCCCCAGGATTTCACGGTTGCGCTGGGACAAGCCGGCCAACGAGGCCGACCGCATAGAAACCCTGCAGGCGCTGCTCGACCGCTAATCAGTAAACGAATCCGAGCTTGCGCGGTCATGAGGACACACGGCATTATAAGCTGATCGCAGTATGCAGCTTCATGAAGGGAATGAGGTAGTCGGGTGCAATACGCAACGGGACAGACGATCAAGATCGGCGACGAGGTTATCGCCGATGGCATGAAAGGAGTGGTCGTTTGCGACTTCGATAATCGTAAGTTCGCAGAAGGCTATGAGACTTTGGACATGCCCACGATTGAAATGCTTGGCGGCGGCACTCTGTCCTCAGGCGTCATGATTGAGACCGTTGAGGCAGGCATGATCCACTACGTGGATGGAATTGGCGTGATCGATTTCGTCCAACCCGCCAGCCGATAGCCGGAAAAACCGTTTCAAATTTTTTCGTGGCATTGATTTAAGGCTCGATCGAGACGCGGATCTCGTAGACGTTGACCGCCTTGCCCTGCTTGTCGAAATCGGAATTGACGGCGATGGTTCCAGCCGAGCCCGGATGCTTGTCGGGAAACTTCACGTCGAACAGATATTCGTTTTTCTGCTGGCCGACCGCGTAACGCTTGCGGCCGCAGTCGCCGAGTTCGCCGAAATTGCAGTCGACGGAGATCTGCGTGTCCTTGCCGTCCTCGGCGCGGGCGATGATGTCGAACATGGCGTGCTTGCCGGCGAGCTTTTCCAGCACGCCCTGCCCGACATCGAAGGCGATCGCCGAGCCGGAGGCGCCGGACTGGATGCGCAGGAACGGCCCGCTGTCGTCCTTCATCACCTCGGCCTTGGCGTCCGACGGGGCGGCGACATGGGTCGGGTCGGTCGGCGAAAACACGTTGATCCAGTTACGCGACTGGTCCGCAGCGCCGGGCTTTGCCGGCGCGTTGGCGCCGTCAGCGGGGGTGAAATCGTCGCCCTCGACGGTCGGCGGTGCTTCCGGCGGCGCGGTATTAAGCTGCGCCGCCGACTTGAACACCCCGGTCTGCATGGCAAAAAACAGGCCGATGCCAATCGCCGCGAGCAGCGTCACCGTGAAGAAAATGGCGGTCAGCGGCAAGCGGCGTCCGCGAATGCGTCGCTCATCGCGGTCCGGCGCCACTTCCGTCGCGGCTCCCGGCGCGGCGGGAGCCGACATGTCGATGGACGGTGCAGCCGAGAGGGTGGCGTCCGGCATGATGTCGGGAACGACCGGCAGCACGCGCGAGCGCGGAGCGTCGGATCCGGGCTGCCCGGGCCCGTCGACGGTGACAGCGGGCGATGGCGCCCTCGGGCCGGCCTCGACCGCAGGCGCTGCGCCGGCCGCGGCCTCTCCCGCCGGCGCGTCGATCTGCGGCGCAACATCGGGCACCGCCGGCAGGTACTCGGATTCGATCTCGGTGATTTTCGCCTGAATGGCCTTGCGTCGCTTGATGGCGACTTCCACCGTCACGCCGGGATTGGCCTGGAGCGCACGGTCGAGCGCGGCGAAGGCCGACCGATAGACCTTCTCGCGGAACGCGCGGTCCTCGGCGTTGCCCTTTTCCAAGGCGTTCCGGATCGCTTTTTCGATCGCGTCCAAGCGAGGTCCCTCTGCAAATTGCCACAAGCTTTCATGATGGTTAGCGGCAGGCGACCAATCAATCAACGGGCGGGCAGCCGCATTCTGCCTCGACGGGCCGTCCAAAGTCCATCTTCGCCATGTTCCGGCAAACAAAATCGAAATATGTCGGTGATTCCAGCATGCAGGACGCCCGAACCCCGGTTTCGATCGTGGCGGGGCTCTTCGCATGATTTGCCAAGTCGCATCTTGAATTCGCGGCCGGTTGAGTCTATCACCCTGCCCATCTTGGAGGCCTTGGCCTCCCGGGCCGCTTTAGCTCAGTTGGTAGAGCACATCATTCGTAATGATGGGGTCAGGTGTTCGAGTCACCTAAGCGGCACCAATATTTCCCAAGGCTTTGCGGGCTTTCGAGGTGTAGAGCGGAAAACGCCCTGCCAACAGCCTGCCAACATTCCCCCGCGCCGCTTTTTGCCCGTTTGTTCTCATCAGGCAAAGGCCTTCGGCGAGGTGTCCGCGCTGATATAGAGCGGGTGCCCCGGAAAACCTTCGGCTGTAACCTTGAGCGCGAGAGGTTCGGCGCCGGCCTCGCAAGCACCGCCAGGGCGAAGCGGCCTCGGTCGTTCAATGCGCCGTGGGTGCCCCATCCGCAAACCGGCGTGCCGTCGCTCGGGCCGCTTGCAAAATAAGAAAGTGCCGTTGCGTGAACTGTGGAAAGTGTTCTCTGTAACTTGAACCGGCGAGATCGGCGACGCTCCTCTCCAATCTCTGCTCTCAAACCAGCATCGACTGCTGGGCGAAGATACCCGCCGTCGCGCCCTGCGATATTGCCGTGGTGACCGAGGCCATGGCTGGATTTGCAAGATCGCCGGCGGCGTAGATGCCGGGCATGCTGGTTTCGCGTCGCTCGTCGACCTTGAGGGCGGTGCCGAGCGGCGTATTGACCGTGGCGAGGCCCAGTGATTCATGCAGGCTTGCGGAAGGCTTGTTGCGCGGATGAGCGAACAGGATGTCGACCGCGGCATTGAGGCCGCTATCGAGATTAACGGTGGTGATATGGCCCCGGTGATGGGCGATTTCGGCGATCTGGCCATCAACGACGGGTATGTTGCGGCGCGCCAGATCGGCCCGGATATCGGGTGAAATGTCGTGACTATCGGCGAAGACCGTCAACGTTTCGGTCCAGTCGTGGTAAAGCCTGACATAATTATGCGACGACGGACCGGACCAGACGAGGCCCCAATGCTGGTCGGCGACTTCAAAGCCATCGCAGTAGGGGCAGGGCACGATGGATGTGCCCCAGCTTTCGGTAAAGCCCGGAACATCAGGCATCTGGTCGGCAACGCCATAACTCAGGATCAGGCGGCGCGCCCCAAGGCTTTCGTCATCGCCAGTGAGGACGGAGAAATTATCGATGGTGCCGGAGATGCTGTCGGCCCGGGCATCGACCAGCTTGACTGTGGGATAACGCGCCAGTTGCCGCCGCGCCTCGGCCAGGATGTCCAGCGGTGGCTTGTGATCGTGGCCGAGCACACCATGCGAGTGGCCGGCGAAGCGATTGCGCGGCAGGCCGGTATCGAGAACGGTGACCTTGCGGCGGGCACGGCCCAGCTGCAGGGCGCCGGCGAGGCCGGCAAAGCTACCGCCGATAATGATGACGTCATCCATGGTGATGGGCTCCGTGTTGTGGATGGAGGGGGTTCGGCTGAGCCTTGCGCGATGGCGGCCCAGAGAAACTCGAGTTGAAGGACAGGGTAAAATCCAATCTTTGGCTTGCATATTTCCGATACTACGTGGTATCGTAATTCGATAATTAGGATACTGTCAAGGACTGGAATTGTCGTGACTGAAAATAGCCAGGGCCGGCGCGGCCGGCCCGCCAACGAGGCGCTTGGCCAAACCATAGTCGACGCCGCGGGCGAACTCTTTGCGGAACTGGGTTTTCAAGCGACGACATTGGACATGGTCGCTCAGCGGGCGAAGATATCCAAGCTCAGCATCTACAGGCACTTCGAGAACAAGGAGGCCCTGTTCAGCGCGGCCTTTGCGGCCCGCTGCCATCAGTTAATACCACAGGCCCTTTTTGAAGACGTTGACGGTTCGGCCGAAGATCAGCTCATGGCGGTGGGATCATCCCTGCTTCGCACGCTGTTGCGCCCGGGCGTCCGCAGCGTCGAAGCCATGGTCATGACCGACAGCACGAATCAACAAGCGTTGAGCAAGCTCCATTACGAAGCCGGCCCCGCCCACGTCATCGCTCAAATCGAGGCCTTGCTGCGTCAGTTGCACGCGAAGGCGGTTCTGAACGTGCCCGATCCTCTCCGGTCCGCCCGCTTGTTTGCCGCGCTTTTCAAAGGATGCGATCTCCTGATTATCGCACGTTTCGATGAGGCGAGAGCAGAGAACGACAGCGAAATCGAATCCTATTGCCGGTCGGCCGTCGACATGTTCATCGCCGCGCACGGTGCTGAAAGCGGTCTTCGGCCCCCTGCCCCACTGGCGTTCTAAACGATATCGGGGAAGGTCAAAAGAGCGGCGCCAGCCACCGGCAGGCCGCTTGAAGGCCGATCAGCACAAGCGAGTCGCTTGTGCAGGCCAGGTGTTCGAGTCACCTAAGCGGCACCAGTTTTTCAAACCGATGATCGAAGCAGCTTGGATGTGCGGAACATGGCCTGAATCCCGGCCGCTTGCTTCTGCCAGGCCGGGTAGTCGTGCGACTTGCAGATATCGGCACAGGTGCGAGGTCCTCCGGGCCCGGAAATTCGCTGGCAAGCGAGCGATCCTGCATTTCAACAACAAATGATGGAGATCGCATTTCTATTTTTTTGGAACAGACGCCTGTTTTTTGGAACAGACGCTTGGGTCGCACATTTCCTGCCGACGGTTCTAGAGACAGGAGGTTTTGAAGTGCCGAGGCGTGTCGACAAGGAAAGGCTTGAAAGAGCGGACCGCGAGGCGAAGCTGGTGCTGGATGCCGAGCGTCACGCAAGGGACGCCAAGACAACCCGCCTGAGGGAGCAGAGACTGCGGCAGGAGGCATCGGCGGACAAGTCTCCGCCTGCGCGCCGACGCGAGCCGGTCAGGAAGCCGGTCCGGCGTGTGATCGAGGTGGACTGATCTGCGGAGGCCCCGAGGGCGCAATCCGCCTCCGCATCGCCGCATGGGACAGCAACCCAGACGACCCATATGCCATTGTCGGGACCCCGGTTTTGGTATGAAATAACCGGTGTCAGCATGGGAGGTCCAAATGCCCAACACTTTCAAGACCGGAGACGTCGTCAAGCTGAGGTCGGGAGGCCCGAAGATGACGGTCAGCGACGGCGCCGCTTCCGGCATGTATCTGTGCCACTGGTTCAACAAAGAGGGCGATGTTTGGACCCCGCAGCACGCCGGCTTCAAATCGGATCAGCTGGTAGCCGCCGACCAATCGGCGTAATCCCCGCTTTCGCCAAGGGCCAACGCGAATCCAGACGCGGCGGACTGCTGCTTAGCTGGGTCGCCAAGGTCCGTCATCGCCGGCACGCAGCGTGATCGGCATCGACGACCGACGGATTTCTCCGATCGCGACGTTTAACGGTTGAAGCCTGACATGGCATTGGGCCATGGCAACGCGCCAACCGGAGACGTGAAGCATGATACGCCGTTCGATCCTTGCCGCTGCCTTGAGCCTGCTGACCACCGCGGCTCTGGCCCAGACAGCGACACAGCCACCGGCCGCCACGCCGCCCGCTGCCACGCCACCTGCCGCCACGTCGTCGGCTGCCAAGTCCGACATCACACTGGCCAAGTTCCAGAAACGGCGGGAGAAGGCGATCATGGCCGCCGACACGGACGGCGACGGCAAGATCAGCCTGGTGGAGTGGGAGGCCTTTCAGGCCAAGCGCAACGTCAAGGGCGACCCCGCCAAATCCTTCGCGCGCATCGATTCCAATCATGACGGCTTCATCGACCGGGCCGAGCTCGATGCGTTCTTCGCCAAGCGCTTTGCCAGGCTGGACAAGAATGGCGACGGCATTCTGACGGCCGATGAGATGCCGGGCCACAAATCCGCTCCCAAGCCGGAGCAGTGACCAAGAGGCTATGACGTGTGATGGATATCGGGAGTACGCCAGCCGATGAGCGCCGATCCGGACGAGGAGCTGGTTCGTCGGGTCGGTGCTGGCGACCCCGCGGCGGTGCAGGCGCTCGTCGCGCGCAAGCTGCCGCGCATCCTTTCGCTTGCCGTGCGCATGCTGGGCGATGCGGCGGAGGCCGAGGATGTCGCGCAGGAAACCTTCGTGCGCATCTGGCGCCATGCCTCGAAGTGGCGGCGAGGCAATGCACGCTTCGACACCTGGATCCACCGGGTGACGCTAAACCTTTGCTACGACCGGTTGCGCCGGCGCCGCGAATGGGTGACCGACGAGATGCCGGACATTGTCGACCCTGCCCCGCTTCCCGATTCCCATCCCGGCGAAGAGGCGCATCGGGTCGAGCGGGCCTTGCAGGCAATCGCGCCACGCCAGCGCGAGGCGATCATCCTGGTCTACTACCAGGAGATGTCCAACATCGAGGCGGCCGCGACCTTGGAGATCAGTGTCGATGCGCTGGAGAGCCTGCTGTCGCGCGGCCGGCGGGCGCTGCAGACGATGCTGGCCAGGGATGGCGGCCATGATTGAGAAAGGCGCGAATGGTGGACATTCATCGCGCCTTGCGCGCGTCCGGTGGGAACCGGCCTGCGTCGTTTTCAACCCGTGCGGGCACGCGGCACCAAGAGGCCAGGGGAAAACAGATGGCTAGAGACATCGAAGACAACACGGCAATGGATGCCAAGCGTTTCGCGGCGCTCGCGGAAGCCTATGGTGGCGATTTGCGCCGCTGGCCGGAAGCGGAACGCGAAGCCGCAACGGCCTTTGCTTCGAGCGAAGCAGGCCAGGCCATTTCGCGGCACGCCGGCACGCTTGACGCCCTGCTCGACGGCTATAGCGTCCAGCATCCCGGCAAGGCGCTGCACGACAGCATCCTGCGCGCGGCCGACCGGCACCTCGTCCGGCGCCGGCGCCAGCGGGTCTGGTGGCTGGGTCTGGGACTAGCCGGCATTGGTCTGGCCGGCGCCGTCGCCGGGCTGGCCCTGGTAAGCATTGTCACGCCGGAAGCCGGATCGGATCACTATGTGCTGGATGCAAACGCGACGGCGTTTGGCGATGCCAACCCCGATGCCGAAAATGGTGAGGAGAGCCTATGAGCACACGCTGGATTCGTGTTCTGGTCATCGCCTCGGTCGTGCTGAACGTCTTTCTTGCCGGGGCATTCGTCAGCGGGGCCGTCTGGCTGAGAAATGCCAGGGCGGGCGCCGGGTATTCGTTGGAGTCGGCCGGGGGACAGCTTCCCGAAAAAGACCGCAAGTCCTTTCGCAAGGCGCTGCGGCAAGTACGCATGGAGGCCCGCCAGACTATTCTTGACGGCCAGCAGGCAAGGCAGGAGGCGGCGGACCTGTTGCGCCAACCGGTTGTGGACACCGCGGCTTTGTCCGCCGCCCTGGAGCGGGCGCGCAACGCTGACGTGACCGTGCGCACTCGGCTTGAACAGGCCATTGTCGAGTTCGCGGCGAACACATCGCCGCAGAACCGGAGCGCGCTGGCTGCGGCACTGATGCGCCATGTGGAACGCCGCGCGGCCGTAGTACCAAAAAAATCGCCGTGACGACCGACGGAAAATCCCGGCGACGCCGTTCAACGAAAGGAAGGGACAAGCCGATCCAATCTCGTGATGCGGGCCGGTTATCTTCAAACTCGAAAAGCACTCGGAGTTCGACCATGAACCGTCTGACAAAGTATGCAGCAGCCGCTACCCTGGCCGTTAGTGGAACGGTCGCGACTGCCGCGACGTCCAATGCAATGCCGATCGTGTCCGTCGCCCAACCGGCGGCTCCAGCGGTGGTGGAGCATGTCCGCTGGGGCTGCGGGATCGGCTGGCATCCGAACCGCTGGGGGCGCTGCGTGCCGAACCGCGTTGTCGTGCGCCCTTACATTGTCGGCCCTGCCTTCTATGTCGGGCATCCGCACCGTCACTGGCACCGCTGGCATCGCTGGTAAAGGCCTCGGGGCCGACAACGTCGTCGGCCCCACGGCTCCGTTCGAACTGGCATGATATAGAACGGCTTCATGCGCGTCGCGCAGGAAGCCCAAGACGTGGAGAGCTGACTTGGCTATCCCGACCCCCAATTCCCCGCCCGATCCAACCCTCGTCGCCTTCAACCGATTCGGGCTTGGAGCCCGCCCCGGCGACCGCGACAGACTGGGCGCCGATCCGCGCGGCTATCTCAAGGCGGAACTGCGGCGGCCCGACATCGCCATGATATCGCTTGACGATCCGGCCTACGCCGACCTCCTGGGGAGCACAGCAGCCATCCAGGCCAGCATGGCGGCACGCTTCCAGCGCAGGCTCGACAGGAGTCTGATGAAAGCGGCCGCCGAGCAGCCGGCAAATGGCCCGGCCGCGACAAACGCGCCGGCCATGGCGAGCGCTCCCGTCAAAGTGGACGCTCCAGCCGCAGCACCCCCCAAGCCCACGCCTGCCACCCCTCCGGTCGAAGCCACCTTGTACCGGGCTGAAGCCCAGGCCCGCTTCGACAAGGCCTTGCGAGCAGAAGCCGGCTTCGTCGAGCGTCTGGTCTATTTCTGGTCGAACCATTTCTGCGTCTCCGTGGCCAAGGGCAACATCGTGCGCGCCAGCGCCGGGGCCTTCGAACGGGAAGCCATCCGGCCCTTCGTGCTCGGGCGCTTCGCCGACATGCTGATGGCGGTGGAGCGGCATCCGGCCATGCTGTTCTATCTCGACAACCAGCAGTCGATCGGCCCGGACTCCCGCGCCGGCAGGAACCGCCAGCGCGGCCTCAACGAGAACCTCGCCCGCGAGATCCTGGAACTGCACACGCTGGGTGTCGGCGGCTACAGCCAGGCCGACGTCACCAGCTTCGCGCGCATCCTGACCGGCTGGACGATGGCCGGACGGGAAGGACGGTTGGGCGAACCCGGCAGTTTCGTCTTCAACGCCAATGCGCATGAGCCGGGCGAAGCGGTGCTGCTCGGCAAAATCTATCCGGCCGGCGGCATGGGCCAGGCCGAGGCCGCGCTCAACGACATCGCCCATCATCCCGCGACCGCGCAACACATCGCCACACAACTTGCCCGCCATTTCATAGCGGACGAACCGCCGCCGGCGGCGGTCGCCCGTCTGGCCAAAGTGTTCATCAAGAACGACGGCAATCTCAGGGCATTGGCGGCGGCGCTCATCGACATGCCGGAGGCGTGGTCGACGCCATTGGCCAAGATGCGCTCGCCATTCGACTATGTCGCAGCCATCAGGCGGGCGGCCGGCCCGGGACCGAACGACCCCGGCCAGTCGCTAAACTGGCTCAACGCGCTGGGCGAGCCGCTCTGGCGGCCGCCCGGACCGAACGGCTTTCCCGACCAGGCGGACAGCTGGGCATCGGCCGAAGGCATGAAGACACGCCTCGACATCGCCTGGCAGGCCGCCAGGCAAGTGAAGGATATCGGCAATCCCAACGACATGCTCGACGCGGTCATCGGTCCCTCCGTCTCGCCGGAGACGCGCCAGGCGGTCGCCCGCGCCGAATCCAAGCAGCAAGGCCTGGCGCTGCTGCTGATGGCGCCCGAGTTCCAGAGACGATAGCGCCAGCGCCGACGGATGGAGACCAAGTCATGAGCCTGCTGTGTGAAACCCCTCACCCTTCCCGCCGCGCCGTGCTGATGACCGGCGGCGCGCTGTTCGCCTGGGCCTATCTGCCGCGGCTTGCGCGTGCCGCCGACAATCGCGACCCTCGCCTGATCGTCATCGTGCTACGCGGCGCGCTGGACGGCCTGTCGGCAGTCGGTCCGGTCGGCGATCCCGACTATGCCGGCTTGCATGGCGACATCGCCTTGTCACTTTCCGGCCCGCATGCGGCGCTGCCGCTCGACGGTTTCTTCGCGGTCAATCCGGCAATGCCGGTGTTTGCGCGCCTGTTCAAGGCAAACCAGGCGGCTGTCGTGCACGCGGCGGCGACAGGCTACCGCGAGCGCTCGCATTTCGATGGCCAGGATGTGCTGGAAAGCGGCTTTGCCGGCCCCGGCCATGTCGCCACCGGCTGGCTCAACCGGGCGCTGGAAAGCCTGCCGGCAGGCGACCGCGTGGCAACGCTTGGCGGCCTGGCCGTAGGACCGTCGACGCCACTGGTGATCCGCGGAGCGGCACCGGTGCTAGGCTGGGCGCCGCAATCGCTGCCGGCGCCGGCAGGTGATCTCGCGACGCGCGTTCTCGATCTCTACCAGCACCGCGATCCGGTGCTGGCGGCGGCGCTGAAAAAAGGCCTCGACGCCGACCGCATGGCGCTCGACGACCAGATGAGCGCCATGCCGATGAAACCGAAAGGCGGCCTCGACAGCGCCGCCGGCATGCGGCAGGCCGCGCAAGGCGCGGCCAAGCTGATCGCGGCCGATGACGGGCCGCGCGTCGCGGCACTCGCCTTCGACGGCTGGGATACCCATGTCAACGAAGGGGGCGCGACCGGCCGGCTCGCGACCTTGCTCGGCGGCCTCGACGGCGCCTTCGAGGAATTCGAAAAGGGCCTCGGCGAGCGCTGGAAGGATACAGCGATCGTCGCCATCACCGAATTCGGCCGCACGGCGCAGATCAACGGCACGGTCGGTACCGATCACGGCACCGGCACCGTGGTGCTGCTCGCCGGCGGCGCGATCAAGGGCGGCCGGGTCATCGCCGACTGGCCGGGGCTGAAGCCGGCGCAACTTTATCAGCAACGCGACCTTGCGCCGACCAGCGATGTCAGGGCGGTGCTGAAGGGCCTGCTCGCCGACCAGTTCGGCCTTTCGGCCGCGGTGCTTGGCGAGAAGGTGTTTCCGGACTCGAACGCAGTGAAGTCGATGCCGAACCTGATCGCCTGAGACTCTGGCAACGCCGCGTTTCCTGACGCGGCGTTGCCACGCTCTTGCCGGATCAGGCGGCCTCGACCTTGGCGGCCGCGAAGTCTTCGCCGCGCACCAGCCGGGTCACGCCGACGAAGTCGATCTTGCCCGAGCCAAGCACCGGCACATGCGCCACGATACGCACTTCGGCCGGCACCATCAGGTCCATCGCGCCGTTGGTCTTGGCAAAGGCCAGAAACTCGGCGCGCGTCGCCTTTTCGGCCTCGGTGATGAGCACCAGCTTTTCGCCCTTGCGCGGATCCGGCACGGTCGCGACCGCCGACAGCGAACCCTTCCACAGCTCGCCCGCCAACGCCTCGACGGCCGCCAGCGAAATCATCTCGCCGCCGATCTTGGCGAAGCGCTTGGCGCGGCCGCGAATGCTGACGAAGCCGGCATCGTCAATGCTGACGATGTCGCCGGTGTCGTGCCAGCCGTCTTGCAGCGGTTCGAGCACGCCCGGCTTTTCGGCCCTGAGATAGCCCGCCATGACGTTCGGGCCACGCACGAACAACCGCCCGCCACCTTCGACGCCGATCACCGGTTCCAGGCGGTATTCCATGCCGGGCATGATTTTTCCGACCGTGCCTGATTTGTTGTACATGGGCGTGTTGATGGAGATCACCGGCGCCGTCTCGGTAACGCCGTAGCCTTCGAGAATGCGCAGGCCGAATTTCTCCATATAGGTTTCGCGCGTCGAGGCCTTGACCGGCTCGGCGCCGGAAAAGCAGTAGCGCACCGAGCGGAAATCATAGGGATGCGCGGTACGCGCATAGCCGCTGAGGAAGGTGTCGGTGCCGAAGATGATCGTCGCGTTCGAGGCATAAACCAGCTCCGGCACGATACGGTAGTGCAGCGGCGAAGGGTAGAAATAGACGGGAACGCCGGACACCAGCGGCAGCACCGTGCCCGCCGTCAGGCCGAACGAATGGAAGATCGGCAGTACGTTGAACACCTTGTCGCCCGAATGGAAATCGATGCGCGAGGCGGCCTGCGCGGCATTCGCCAGGATGTTGCGGTGGGTGAGCACCACGCCCTTCGGCGTGCCTTCCGAGCCCGAGGTGAACAGGATCACCGCCGGATCGGTGGCTTTGCGGGCAACCCTGGGCGTGCTCTTGCGCAGCAGGCCAAGCAGCTTGTCCTTGAGGCCGATGGTGGCGCGCAGATCGTCGAGCCAGACGATGTTCACCGACCGGCCGATCTCCTCGACCACCGCGCCGAGCTTGGCCTGCTCGACAAAGGCCCGGGAGGTCAGAATGGTGGTTACCCGCGCCGCCTTGCAAGCGGACAGGATGTTGGCGGCGCCGGCGGTGAAGTTGATCATCGCGGGAACCTTGCCGGCGGACATGACGCCGAGCAGCGCGGCACAGGCGCCATTGGCGTTGGGCAGCATGATGCCGAGCGTGTCCTGTCCGGCATAGAGCGTCTCGAACTTCTCGCCGAGCACCGCGACACCAGTGAGCAGCTTGCCGTAGCTCAGCGAACCGGTAACCGGATCCTGCACGGCAAGTTGCTTCATGCCGCGCTCGGTCGCCGTCTCGATAATCCTTTCGAGCACGGTCTTGTCGATATGCTGGGTGCGGAAGACGAGATCGGACATCACCTGATAAAGGGCAGCGCCGGCGGCGGCCCGGCGCTTGCGGCCTTTCAGTTCATCGGCGACCTTGAGCTTCACCGGCGGCAGGATGGTAACCTTGACCTTGGGGAACAGGCGGCGGCGCACGTGCTGCGCCGTCAGCCGCGAGAAGGGGCTTTTCTCCAGCCCCTCGATACGGATCGGCACCACCATCGAGCCGGTCTTGTCGGCCACCATGGCGGCGCCGTCATAGACCTTCATCAGCCCGCCGGTGACGGTGATGCGGCCCTCGGGGAAGATGACCAGCGGATCGCCGTTCTGGACGATCTTGATCAGCGTGCGCGTCGACATCGGCTTGGCCGGATTGAGCGGCAGGGCGCGGGTCAATTTGAGGAACGGCTTCATCCACCAGGCCTGCGCGATCGTATAGTCGATGGCGAAGACCGGCTCTTCGTCGGTCAGCGTCAGAGCCAGCGGACCGTCGAGGAAGCTGACATGGTTGAGCGCCAGGATCGGCGCCGGGCCCGCGGCCTTGAGGTTCTCCAGGCCCTCCACTTCCAGACGATGGAAGGCGCGGAAGAGGATGGAGACGAAATCGCGGAAGGCGTTGGTCGGCAAGTATTTCAGCATCAGCCAGGCGGCCACGGCATTGAAGGCGGCAAGCCCGAACAGCACGCTGGCAATAGAGACGCCCGCGGCCTGAATGGCGGCGACGAGGATGCCGCCGATCGTCATGAAGCCGGCGTTGACGATGCTGACGGCGGCGACGACGCGGGCGCGGCGCGCCTCGGGCGACCAGGCCTGCACGGCAGCGAAGGTCGGCACCACCAGGAAGGCACTGGAAATGGCCATGCCGGCAAGGTCGATCGCAACACGGATGGTGTTCGACCCGGCGAAGAAGAGGCCAAGGGTTTCCGCCTTGGGCGAGGGCTGCATGCTCCAGATCGTCCAGGCAAGGTGCAAGCCGAACAGCGCCAGCAGCGCCGTGCCGACCGGCGCCGGAAGGAGCACCATGCGGCCCTGCGACATCCAGGCGGCGATCGCCGAGCCGATGGCGATGGAGACGGCGAACACCGCGAGATAGGCGGTGACCGCGATCTCGTTGCCGCCGAGCTGATCCTTGATCAGCGTGGGCAGGATCGAAAGCACGATGGCGCCGATCAGCCAGAACCACGAGGTCATCAATCCGGCGCGCCAGATGCGCGTGTCGGTGCGCAATTCACTGACCTGCCGCCATGTCGAGCGGAAGATGTTCCAGTCGATGACAAGGTTCGGCGCGGCGGAGCCGGTCGAAGGAATGGAGCGGCTGACGACCCAGCAGCCGACCGCCAGGATCATCATCATCGGGCCGAAGATGGCGACACCAATGCCGTCGGCGGAGACCACGCCGCCCACGATCGTGCCGCCAAGGATGGCGGCGAAGGTCGCCGACTCGATCCAGGCGTTGGCGCGGGGCAATTCCTTGCGCTCGAGATGATCGGGCAGGATGCCGTACTTGATCGGCCCGAACAGTGCCGAGATGACGCCGAACATCAACAGCGCCGTCATCAGCACGGGAATGGAGGACAGCGCGATGCCGACGACCGCGACGGCGGCGGCACCGATCTCGGCAAATTTCAGCCGGCGCGCGATGAGCGCCTTGTCGAAGCGGTCGGCAATCTCGCCGCCCAGCGCCGACAGGAGCAGGAACGGAGCCATGAACACGGCGCCGGCCAAAGTGACCAGCGAGGCCGCCTGATCGGCAGCCAGTGTGAAGAGGATCAGGAACACCAGTGTGTTCTTGAGGAAATTGTCGTTGAAGGCGGACAGGAACTGCGTCCAGAAAAGCGGCGCGAAGCGCCGCGAAAGCATGAGATGCGTGTTCATGGCGATTTCCCATTTGGCGGAACCACGCGGCGATGCTCCGGTGATCCCGCGGGTTCATGCGCGTTTCGATCGTTGTGATAAGGTGAGCTGGTTAAACTTCTTACCGCGTTTGATTCTCCCGGGGATCGCAGGTCCAGGCTCGTTCCGGCCAGCGGCCCCGCGCCGCGTCTATGTGGAGTGTTTCAACATTTCCGCTTCTCTCTATGAACAATGTTCATAAGGCCAATCTATCACAACGTGAACAATGTTCAAGTACAAAAATGAACGACGTTCACAAAGGCGACGAAGCTAAGAAGCGATGAGCAAGAAGATGCACTCGGGTGGCGACCGGCCGCGTTCCACCTCCGGCTTCAATACCAGAGAGCGCCTGGCGACCGGCAATCGGCGGAGCGCTGGAATCTCAAGAGGCCGGAGATGATCCCAGTGTTGCCACGGTCTTCAGCGCACCGTCGAGCATGTCGCCCTTCTCGTCCTTGAGCGCCGCCTCGCGCAGGCGGCGGATCCAGTCGGAGGCGTCGTCGCGGTCCTTGAGCAAGTCGAGAGCTGAGAGTACCCGGTCGAACTTCGACTGGGCGCGGACATGGGTGTCGCTGTAGCCCTTGATCAGCCGGCGGCAGTTGAGGATTTCGACGGCCAGCGCATAGTCTGAGGGTACGTAGCCAAGCGCCAGCGTATACCAACGTTCCAGATGCTCCGTCTCGACCTTGTGACGCAGCAGGCCGCGGCGCCAGCGGCGCAGACCGCCGATGAACCAGAGGGCGGCAAAGCCGGCAAAGCTGTCGGTGCGGATGCGGCGGCCACGGTTGATGCGGCGGTCGAGGAAGGCTGCGAGCTTGGGCCGGTTCTCGACGTAGCTGCCGAGCCCCGCCGGCAGCGTGCCGCAGAACTCCTCGATGCGCGGATGGAAATATTCGGTCACTTGCAGGACCGAATCGTCATTGACGCCAACCTCCTTGCGCACACGCCTGTCACGCGTCGAACGCGTTTTCAGGTCGGCGACGCGGATCATGTCGTCGTAGCACATGGCATTGGCCAGATGCTTGGCGGCAGCGATGGACAGCGCATGGACATGGTCGACGCCATCCAGTGCGACGGCCTTGTCCAGCCGGTCGAGATAGTCGCGCCCATAGGCGATGTCCTGATAGTCGACGACCTTTCTCAGGCCGCGAAGCGCCATGTCGCGCACGGCTCCGGGCATCAGGTCGATGCGAGCGGCCTGGGCCTGCCATCCTTGCAGCAGATTTTGCGGACCGCTGACGCGCCCGGTATCCAGGGTGGATTCGACAATCGCTGGCTCCCCCGGCTTCGAAGAAGGTGCTGCCGCCACGCCGCGCGCGCGATCGAACGCAGCGCCGAAAGCGGCGAGGCTGGCCTTGACGCCACGGCCGCCAGTGCCGATCGCCTGCTCATAACTTTCACGGGTAAACGGCAGTGCGTCGGAGCCGGCCAGCGCGCCAAGCAGGCTGGCCGAGATCATCGAGCCGTTGTCGGCGGCGATCTTCTCCATGTCGAAAGCGATGAAGCGCTTCGATGCGGCTTCCGTCGTCGCGTGGACCTTGGACGACGAGGCGCGGCCGTCACCCGGTTCGATCTTTTCCGACACGGCGGCGATGCGATGCGATGAAGCGATCAGAGTGGTGCGCTCGGGCGTGACGAAGCCCCTGATGATCGCACGGCCGGCTTCCATCAACTCGGCGGCGATTAATATGTCGACGTCGCCTTGCGAAGGTGACAGGGCGAAGACTGGCAGCCGGCCGGTGTCGCGGGCCATTTCGATATAATAGATCGTGGCGCCGGTGCGCTGGGCGACGCCGGCGACCGAGGTCGACTGGGCGACATAGCCATTGCGCTCGGCGACATCGGTGATCCAGTCGGCCAGCACGCCGCCGCCCTGGCCGCCAACCGCCAGCACGGCGAGTTTGATCACCGGCTCATCGGCAGCGCCGGACTTGGGACGCAGGGAAGGAACGGGCTCAAGCATCGGCGAATGTCAAGCGGCGGCTTTCGCGCCGCCTCTGCAGGAAGCCGATCGTCGCGCGACGCGTGGCTTCGAGGAAACGATCCCAGCGGCTCGGATTGTGCACGACGTCGGCGCGATAGAAGGAAGGGCACAGCACCGCCGCATCGGCGACCTCGCCGCAATTGCCGCAGCCGACGCAGTTCTGGTCGATGCTCGCCACCGGATCGTCGCGCAGCGGATCGTCGAGCGACTTGACCGACAGCGACGGGCAGCCGGACAGCCGCATGCAGGCATGGTCGCCGGTGCAGATGTCTTCGTCGACGCCGAACTTCGGCTTGACCACGCGCTCGCCGCCTTTGATCGCCTTGTCGACCAGCGGCTTTTCGCGGCGCTGCCGGTTGAGCATGCACTCGGACGAGGCGACGATGACTTTCGGACCCTTCTCGTCCGTCGTCAGTGCCTCGCGCAAGGTGTCCTGCATCTTGCCGACATCATAGGTGCGGTCGACATGGCGCAGCCATTTGACGCCCATGCCTTTCACCGCCTCGGTGATCGGATGCTTGGTCGACTTGGTCTTGTTGCCCGCACGCGAAGACAGAATGTCCTGCCCGCCGGTCGCGGCCGAGTAGAAATTATCGACGATGACGATGACGCCGTCGTTCTTGTTGAACACCGCATTGCCGATCGAGGAGGTGAGGCCGTTGTGCCAGAAGCCGCCGTCGCCAACGAAAGAGATCGAGCGGCGCTTGGCGTCGGGCGAATTGAAGGCGGAGGCCGAGGCCGGCCCCAGCCCATAGCCCATCGTGGTGGCGCCGAGTTCGAACGGCGGCATGATCGAGAACAGATGACAGCCGATGTCGGAGGCGATGTGGTGCTTGCCGAGCTCCTGCTCGACCAGTTTTGTCGCTGCAAAGATCGGCCGTTCCGGACAGCCTATGCAGAAGCCGGGCGGGCGGCCTGGCACAACGTTGATCAGATCAGCCGTGTCGACGCCGTCGCCGACCTTGTTGGGCGCGCGCACCTCGCCCGGCAAAAGATGCGGCGTTTCAGCGCGCAGGAAGGAGCCGATGCCGTCGAGCATGACCTGGCCGGTGTACTCGCCGGCCATCGGCAGATGCTCCTTGCCGACCAGGCGGGTGCCGCGCCCGGCCTTGTGCAGCATGGCGGCAAAGGCCTGCTCGATATAGTTGGGCTGGCCTTCCTCGACCACCAGCACCGCCTGCTTGCCCTCGCAGAAGGCGAGGAACTCGTCGTCGATCAGCGGATAGACGGCGTTGAGCACGTAGAGCGGCACATCCGTGTCGCCATAGGTGTCGGCAAGGCCAAGCCGCTGCAGCGCACGGATGACCGAATTGTACATGCCGCCCTGCATAACGATGCCGACCGAGCCGTGATCCGAGCCGAAAAACTCGTTGATCTTGTTCTTGGCGATGAACTCCACCGCCGCGGGCCAGCGCTTCGTGACCTTCTCCTTCTCGTGCAGGAAAGAGGCGGGCGGCAGCACGATGCGTCCGGTATCGCGGCGGGGCGCTTCGAGCGCATCGGCCACCGTCATCGGCGGACGCTTGTTGTCCTTGGCGATGAAATGGCCATGCACATGGCAGCAGCGAATGCGCACCTGCAGCATGACCGGCGTGTTGGAGATTTCCGACAGCTCGAAACCGTCCTCCACCGCCTTGACGATCGACGGCAGGTTCGGACGCGGATCGAGCAGCCAGACCTGACTCTTCATGGCGAAGGCATGGCTGCGCTCCTGCATGATCGAGGAGCCTTCGCCATAATCCTCGCCGACGATGATCAACGCGCCGCCGGTGACACCGCCCGAAGCGAGATTGGCCAGCGCGTCTGAAGCGACATTAGTGCCGACGGTCGACTTGAAGGTCGCGGCACCACGGATCGGGTAATGCACAGAGGCGGCCAGCATGGCGGTGGCGGTGGCTTCCGAGGCGCTGGCCTCGAAATGCACGCCGAGCTCGCCCAGAATGTCCTGCGCGTCGGCCAGCACGTCCATCAGATGGCTGATCGGCGCGCCCTGATAGCCGCCGACATAGCCGACGCCGCATTGCAGCAGCGCCTTGGTGATGGCGAGGATGCCCTCGCCGGCGAATTCCTCGCCGGCACCGAGCCTGAGTTTTTCGACTTCCTTGGCAAAAGACCGTTCGGCCATCTCTGCCTCCCTCCGTTGCCGCCGACATCCGGCGGCGCGTGCGTTCTAGAATCCTTGTTTATGCATGTCGTTTCCCCAAAACCGGGTCCACTTTTGGGCGACATGCATTAGATGTCGTGCTTGCGAATGTTCTTCAGCATCTTCAAAAGCGTCGCGATGAGCGCTGCATATTCGGCATCGTCGATGTCGTCGAACATGGCCTCGAACGCGTCATGCATGGCCGGCCAGGCGCGGGTGAACTCGGCGCGGCCCTCGTCGGTCAGGAACACATGGCGGATGCGGCTGTCGGTGACGCCCTGCTCGCGCCGCACGAACCCTTGTCCTTCCAGCGTGTCCAGCGTGCGACTCAAGGTCGACTGCTCGATCACCGTATAGACCGAGAGGTCGTTGACGGTGACGCCGTCGGTGACCGACAGCACGGCCAGCGTGCGCACCTGCGAAATGCTCAGGCCCTGCTTGCGGAAATCGTCACGCAAGGTGGCATTGTAGCGGCCCATGATGCGGTTCATCAGATAGGGCGCGAATTGCTGCAGGCCGATCTGACCGAGGGTCGAAATGCGCTGGCATTTTTCGGCGACCTTCTGTTCCATCACAGCTTCCCCGCCAGCAGGAAACCGGAGCCGCCGCCGAGGCCAGCACCGGGATGGGTCGAGGCACCGATATGATGGAGGCTCTTGATGCCGGTCTGGTGGTTGCGGCTGGTCTTGAACGGCCGCCACAGGAACGACTGGTCGATAACAGACGAACCACCATAGGGGTCGCCGCCGACCAGATTGATGTTCATCGCCTCGAGATCGGCAGGCGAATAGGCGCGGCGCGCGATCACGCTGTCCCGGAAGCCGTCGATATGGCTGGCGAGGATGGCTTCGGCGCGATCGGCATAGGCCTCGCGCAGCGCCTCGGTCCATTGTCCATCAGCCGGCGCCTGCAATTTGCCGGCGGCGTCGCCCTTGATGTGGCGCGGCGCCTCGGGCAGTTGCAGCCAGAGAATCGCCTTGCCTTCCGGGCAGCGCGATGGATCGAGCGCGTGCGGCTGGCCGACACAGAGGGTCGGCACCTCAGGCAGCATGCCACGCGCCGCCTCGTTGCAGGCCTTTGAGACACCATCAAGTCCCGGCGTCAGATGCAACAGCGCCACCTTGTCGAGGCCCTCGCCACGCCAGGCCGGTGGCTTGTCGAGGGCGTAGTGGATCTGGAAGTTGCCTTTGCCATAGCGGTATTTCCGCGTCGCTTCGACGTCGTCCTTCGGAGCGTCCTTGCCGAGCAGACGACCGTAAAGCTGCGTCGGCGTGACCGAGCAGATGACGCTCTTGGTGGCGTGAACCATTTCGCCCGAGGCCAGCTGTACGCCTGTGGCGCGACCTCCGTCCAGGAGGATGGAGGCAACGTCCGCTTCGGTGGAAATGACGCCGCCGCGCTCCTTGATGAGCGCCTCGAAAGCCGACAGCAGGTTCTGCGCTCCGCCCTTGACGATCGGCGCGCCGGCCGCCTCCAGCGCGAAGGCGATCACCTTGGCGATCTGGCCGGAAAAGGCATCTTCCGGGCCAAGCCCGGCATGCAGCACCCACGGCGCCCAGAGCGCGCGAACGGTCTCGGACTGATACGTGCTTTCCAGCCAGCCGCGCGCAGGCATCAGCGCGTCGCCGAGAAAGTTGGCAAGCCCGCGCGGGCCACGCCGCCATGCATCGCCGGCCAGCAGCTTTGCGGTCGGATAGGACCAAAGCGCGCCGCCGAGCAAGCCGAACAGCAGGCCGGCATTGCGTTCGATGCCGCCGACATCTTCCGCGTGGCGGTCACCGTCTCCGGCCGCGATCCTGTTGAGCGCGGCGATGTTGGCGGCGCGGTCGGTGGCGAGCACCGCGTGGCTGCCGTCCGGCCGCAGCACGCCGGTCGGTGTGCTGGTATGGCAGAATTCCAGCCCGTGGCGAGCGAGGTCGGCGCCCAGCGCGGCAAAGGCCGGCGAGGTGATGAACAGCACGAAGGTCGTCGCCATCACGTCGTGGATGAAGCCGGGCGCGGTGATCTCCTCGGTGCGCATGCAGCCGCCGATGCGGTCGTTGCGTTCGAGAACGAGCACTTTCGCGCCCTTGCCGCCGAGCATCGCCGCGCAGACCAGTGCATTGATGCCGCTTCCGACGATGATGTGATCGGGGGTGTTCATTGATGATCCCACGGGGCCAGCAGGTAGGCATGCGAGGTCAGCCCTCTACGGCGCCCCCCTCTGTCCTGCCGGACATCTCCCCCACGAGGGGGGAGATCGATTGCCACGCCGGCTTTCGCCAATCGGCGACGTTGCAAGAATGAGCGAGGCGTCAAAGCTGCCAATCTCCCCCCTCGTGGGGGAGATGTCCGGTAGGACAGAGGGGGGCGCCGTAGTGCGCTAGTAGCGCCAACCTGCCTCTCTATCGCCTCGCCAACCCGCATGATCTTCTCCCGAAGACCGCCCTCGCCCTATTTCCCCGGCACCAATGCCAGTGCGCGGATCGGGCTGCCGGTGCCGTGCTCGATCTTGAGCGGTGCGGCGATCAGGATCGCGCCCTTCGGCGGCAGCTGGTCGAGATTGCACAGACTGGCCAGGCCGTAGCGGTTGGCTTTGTGCATCAGCGTGTGCGCCGGGAAGGGCGGCTCCATGCCGCCGGCCTTGCCGGCATCGGTGCCGATCGTCTCCGAGCCCCAGCCCTTGATGTCCTTGCTGATCAGGAACTGGATGGCTTCGGCCGTCGGGCCGGGCGTGTGCGGGCCGGTTTCGTTGGCATTGAGGAACTCGGCTTCCGAGCCGTTGCGCTTGTACCAGTCGGTGCGCATCACCACCCATTCGCCGGCATTGATGGCGCCATGCTTGGCTTCCCAGGCCTTGATGTGGTCGACGGTGAGCAGGAAATCGTGATCGGCGGCGGCTTCCGTCGAACAGTCGATGACATTGACCGGGCCAATGAAGTTCTGCGCCGGAATGGTGTCCGTGGCGCCGTCCGGATAGTCCTTGCCGGAGATCCAATGCTGCGGCGCGTCGAAATGCGTGCCGGAATGCTCGCCGAGCTTCAGCCAGTTCCACGCCCACCACGGACCGTTCTTGTCATAGCGGGAGATCGAGTGAATCTCGACTTTCGGCGTGTCGACGGCAAGCTCCGGCGGCAGCTTGATCAGCGGTGTGTCCGGTCCGAGCGGCGCCGTCAGGTCGACCACCTTGATGGCGCCGGAAAGGAGTTGGCCGGCGACTTCGCCGAGGAGTTTTTGGGTGTCCATGGTCTCTGTTCCCTCTTGTCTGACATGATCAAGGCTCGTCTCGGCCCTTAATATCCTACTAGACGAAAACATATGCATCTGCAATTATCTTTAAGCATAAAGGAAATGGGAACGGGGCGTGAGCGAGTTCGACGCCATCTTTGTCGGGGCGGGCCACAACACTCTGGCATGCGCCGCGCATCTGGCGCTCAAGGGCTGGAAAACCGGGGTTTTCGAGCGCAGCGCAACAATCGGCGGCGCCGTCCAGACCCGAGAATTCACCCTCCCCGGCTTCCGCCACGACTTCGGCGCGATGAATCTGAGCCTGTTCGCCGGCTCCGCCTTTCACCGGAAATATGCAAATGAATTGAAAGCGCAGGGGCTGGAGTTCGCGCCGGTCGCCGACTGTTTCGCCAGCGCCTTTCCGGATGGACACTGGTTCGGCGTCAGCAACGATCTGGAAAAGACCGCCGGCCGCATGGCTGCCTTTTCAGCCGCCGATGCCGCGACATGGCGCAGGCTGGTCGCCGCCTTCCCGGCCGAGGCCGAGCATTTGTTCAAGCTGCTGGGCTTGCCGATGAGCGCCCGTGCGCTTGCCGGCACAGCCTGGAACCTGTGGCGCAAGAAGGGTGTTTCCGGCGCGCTCGACAGCGGCCGGCTGCTGTTGTCGTCGCCGCGCGCGTGGCTGGAGGAAAACTTCGAGTCTCCACACATCAGGGCGACGCTCGCCACTTGGGGAATGCATCTCGACTTCGCCCCCGACATCGCCGGTGGCGCCGTGTTTCCCTATCTGGAATCGATGGCCAACCAGAGTTTCGGCATGGTGCTGGGCAAGGGCGGCGCCGATACCATCATCCGGGCGCTGGCCGGCATGGTGACGTCGGCAGGCGGCAAGATCGTCACCGGCGCCGATGTCGCCGAGATCAAGGTCTCCGGCGGCAAGGCGACCGGTGTGCGGCTCGCTTCCGGCGAAACGCATACGGCCACCAGGGCGATCATCGCAGGCGTCGCGCCCAAGGCGCTGACCGGCAAGCTGCTGCCCGGCGGTTCCGGCAACGCCGGCTTCGACATGGCGATGCAAAAATTCCGGCATGCGCCGGGCACAATGATGATCCATCTGGCGCAGGACGACCTGCCGGACTGGCGCGCCGGGGCCGAGCTTCGGCAGTTTGCCTATGTGCATCTGGCGCCATCGCTCGACCAGATGGCCCGCACCTATCAGCAGGCGATGGCAGGCATGTTGCCGGACGAACCGGTGCTGGTCGTCGGCCAGCCGACGGCGGTCGATCCGTCGCGCGCGCCTGCGGGCAAACATGTTCTGTGGGTGCAGGTGCGCATGCTGCCCGCCGAAATCGTGGGCGACGCCTCGGCCAAGATCGCGCCAGCGCATTGGGACGAGGTCAAGGAGGCCTATGCCGACCGGGTGCTCGACATCATCGAGACCTACGCGCCAGGCCTGCGAAGCAAGATCCTCGGCCGTGCGGTGTTTTCGCCCATCGATCTCCAGCGCGAGAACCCGAACCTGGTCGGTGGCGACCAGGTCTGCGGCAGTCATCATCTGTCCCAGAACTTTTTGTTTCGCCCGGCGCGCGGCTATGCCGGCTGGAACACGCCGATCGGCAATCTGCACCTCACCGGCGCCGCGACATGGCCCGGTGCCGGCACGGGTGCCGCCTCGGGCTTCATGCTCGCGCAACAGCTTGGCGGGAGGTAGATCCGACGATTCATAGAGGCGACGAGAGCAAGGCGCTGCTGCCTACGAAGCCCGAACCAATGACCGGACGAAGCCGCGCAAAGACAATAAACCAACAAGGGGAACGACCATGACAATCAACAGACGCGAATTGCTCGGATACAGTGCCGCGGCACTTGGCGTGGCCGCCGTCGGCCTGCCGAAGATCGCCAAGGCTGCCGCCGGCGAACTGACCATCGCCTACAATGTGAACCTGCCGTCCTGGGATCCGACCACCGGACCGTCGGCCGTCAACCCGACCATCCAGGGCCTCTACCAGTCGGTGTTCGATCAGTTTATCCCGCAGAAGCCGGACCTGTCTTTCGCGCCAGGCCTGCTCACCGAATGGGGTTGGAACGACGACCGCACCAAGGTGATGATGACGGTGCGCGAGGGCGTGAAATGGCATGACGGTTCGCCGTTCACGCCGGAAGACGTTGTCTGGTCGCTGCAACGGGCGGGCGACGAAAAGACCGGCAACCCGATCCAGTTCGTCTGGAAGAACGTCAACAATTTCAAGATCGACGGCTACAAGATCACTGGCGACGTGGTGCAGTTCGACCCGGTCTATTTCAAATGGATGTCGTTCCTGACCGGCTACATCATGCCTAAGGCCTATTACGAGAAGGTCGGCGCCGAAGGCTTCGAGAAGGCGCCGATCGGCACCGGCCCCTACATGGTCGAAAAATTCGAGCGCAACGCCTTCCTGCGGCTGAAGGCCAACCCGAACTACTGGGGCGGCAAGCCGGCCTTCGAGAATGTGACGATCAAGTTCGTCACCGACGCCGCGAGCCGCGTCGCCGAGGTCGAATCCGGCTCCTCTCAGGTAACGCTTGAAATCCCTTATGAGGAGTATGACCGGCTGATCGCCAAGGACGGGCTTGCCGGCTCGATTAAGAACGTTTCCGACATCGGCATGATCTTCTTCAACAACAAGGATGCCATGCTCGACAAGAACGTCCGCCAGGCGGCCGTGATGGCTGTCGACAAGGACCTTCTGGTCAAGCGGCTGCTGCGCGGCTACGGCCAGCCGATCGACACGCTGGAGACGCCGGAATACGCCGCCTACGACGCCTCGATCAAGGTCGAGCACAATCCTGAGAAGGCCAAGGAACTGCTCGCCGCTTCAGGCTATTCACAGGAGAAGCCGGCCAAGATCACCATCCAGACGACCAAGGGCTTCAAGCCCAAGGATTACGAAATGGTACAGGCGATCGTCGGCATGTGGCGCAAGGTCGGCATCGAGGCAACGATCGAAGTCTACGAGATCGCCAAGCACTACGAGCTGCGCGCCGCGCACAAGCTGGCGCCGGCGGCCTTCTACAACTGGGGCAACGCCATCGGCGATCCGACCACCTCGACGGGCTTCGCCATGTTCGGGCCATCGCCGCACTCGTCATGGAAGACCGACGATCTCGACGCCAAGATCGGCCCGCTCTGGGGCGAAAAGGACGAGGCCAAGCGCATCGCCGGCTGGAAGGCGGTCGACAAATACATCGCCGAGCAGGCCTATGTGCTGCCGCTGCTGCAGTTCGCGCAGCCGATCGTGCATGCCAAGGGCGTCAACGTGGTGCAGCATATTTCCGGCGCGCTGCTGCCGGCGCTGATGACCCCGGCCTGATCGGCCTGGAATTGCCGCGCGCCGTCGCCAATGACGGCGCGCATTTTCCATCAGGCATAAGAGCCCACGGGCTCCTGCAAAGACTTACATGCTCCTGCAACGATTCCTGATCCGTCTATTGACGATGCTGGTCACGCTGTTCGGCGTGGCCGTCGTTGTATTCGTGGTCATCCGCGTCGCGCCCGGCGATCCGATCGCCATGATGCTGCCGCCCGGTGCGACGGATGCCGATATAGCCCGTCTGCGCGCGCTCTACGGGCTGGACAAGACTATCGTCGAGCAATTCTTCATCTGGCTGTCCGGTGTCGCCAGGGGCGATTTCGGAACCTCGATCTCGCTGCGGCAAGACGTGCTCGGCCTCGTCTTCAACCGGCTGCCGGCCACGCTGGAGCTTGCCATCGTCGCGCTGGTCATGGCGGTGGCGATCGGCGGCACGACGGCGATCCTCGGCGCGCGCGAGCGCGGCACGGCGATCGAGGCCGGCATCGACATCGCCAGCGGTGCTGCCCTTTCCATTCCCGATTTCCTCTGGGGCCTGGTGCTGATCCTGCTGTTCGGCGTGCTGGTGCCGATCTTCGACATTTCCGGGCGCGTGTCGCCGCAACTCGACCTGCCCTTCGTCACCCAGTTCTATTTCTTCGAGAGCCTGCTTCGGCTGCGCTTCGACCTGACCTGGGATCTGTTGAAGCATATGTTGATGCCGGCGATTGCCTTGGCGCTGCCGCTGGCGGCAATCATCTCGCAGCTTCTCAAACAGTCGCTGAAAGAAGTGCTCGACCTCGATTATGTCGTGCTGGCGCGGGTCAAGGGTTTCTCGGAAACGCAGGTCATCCTGCGCGAGGCGCTGAAGAACGCCGCACTGCCGACACTGACCCTGATCGGCGTGCAATTCACCTTCCTCATCGGCGGCACGGTCATCGTCGAGCGGCTGTTCTCCTATGAGGGCCTCGGCAACATGGCAATCGATGCCGTCATCAACCGCGACCTGCCATTGATTCAGGGCATCGTGCTGGTCTTCGCGCTGCTGTTCGTGCTGATCAACCTTGCCGTCGACATGATGTATGCGCTGCTCAATCCGAGGCTGCGCCATGGATGAGGCACGCATTTCGCGGCGCGGATGGAGCCCGAGGCTGTGGCTGGCCGGCGGCTGGCTGCTCATCGCGTTGCTGGCGGCGATCTTCGCGCCGCTGGTGGCGCCGCAGGATCCGCTGGCACAGGATTTGATGCTGGAGCGTTTGCCGCCGTTCTGGCTCGATGGCGCAGAGCCCGGCTATTGGCTTGGCACCGACAGCCTCGGCCGCGACCTGCTCTCGCGCCTGATTTTCGGCGGCCGCATCGCCTTCATCGTTGCTTTCGCGGCGGCCAGCGCCGCCTGCCTCGTCGGTTCGACGCTGGGACTGATCGCGGGCTATTTCGGCGGCTGGGCCGATCGCATCATCTCGCGCATCGTCGACATCTGGATGGCGTTCCCGCCTGTGCTGTTCGCCATCCTGCTGGTGGCCGTGCTCGGCACCGGCCTCAGCTCCGTCATTCTCGCCATCGCGATCATCGACTGGACGCGTTTCTGCCGGGTCATCCGCGCCGAAGCCATGGGCCAGTCGCGCATGGACTATGTCGAGAATGCCCGCATTGCCGGCTACGGCCGTATCGGCATCATGCTGCGCGAGGTGCTGCCCAATGTTGTGCCTTCGATCGTGGCGCTGCTGTCGCTGGAAATGGGCATCGCCGTCATCGTCGAGGCGATCCTGTCCTTCGTCAATCTGTCGATCTCGACCGATGATCCGACCTGGGGCGGCATCATCGCCGAGGGCCGGCTGTCGATCCATCAAGCCTGGTGGGTGTTGGTGTTTCCGCTGGTCACGCTCATCCTCACCGTATTGTCATTCAGCCAGTTCGGCGAAGCGCTGAAGTCGCGTTTCGATCCGGTGCTGCGATGAGCGCCTGCCTCGACATCGCCAATCTGAGCGCCGTGCTGGCCAACGGCCAACGCGTGCTGCGCTCTGTTTCGCTCACCGTGCAACCCGGCGAGGTGCGCGCGCTGGTGGGTGAGAGCGGCGCCGGCAAGACGATGATCGGCAAGGCGGTGCTTGGCGTCCTGCCATCGAGCGTGAGCATCGTCGAGGGCGATATGCGGCTCGAGGGCGAGGACCTCGGCAAGCTTCCACCGAAGGCACGGCGCGCGCTGATCGGCGCGCGCACGGCGCTGATCCCGCAGGATCCGCTGACCGCGCTCAACCCGTCGCGCCGCATCGGCCCGCAGATGACCGACCGGCTGGTGCGCATTCTCGGCTGGAGCGGCGACGGGGCCGATCGGCGGACCCGCCAGTTGCTGGACGAGGTGCAGATCCGCGACCCCGACCGCGTGCTGAAAAGTTATCCGCACGAATTGTCCGGCGGCATGCGCCAGCGCGTGCTGATTGCGGCGGCCTTTGCCGCCGAGCCACGGCTGATCGTCGCGGACGAGCCGACCACGGCGCTCGACGTCACCGTACAGAAACAGATACTTCGGCTGATCGCCGCCTTGCAGCGCGAGCACGGCACCGCGATCCTGTTCGTCACCCATGATCTCGGCGTCGTTGCCAAGATCAGCCAGAAAGTGTCGGTGCTCTATGCCGGCAAGGTGGTGGAAGAGGCCGGGACGGCTGATCTCTTCGCCGCACCTCGGCATCCGTACACCCGGGCGCTGATGGCTGCGACGCCGCGCTACACCGATCCCTTCGCTTCGCTGAAGCCGGTGGACGAGACGGTGCTGGCCGGACTCGCCGCCGAGATCGCCGCCGCCGACCAGGCCTGGAGGCGCCCGAATGGCTGAGCCGCTGTTTTCCGTCCACGGGCTGAAGGTCGCGCTGCCCGACATGACGCGCAAGCCACTGATCGGCCGCGCACCTTTTGCCGAGATTCTGAAAGGCCTGGATTTCGACCTGCCCAAGGGCTCGGTCACGGGCATCGTCGGCGAATCCGGGTCCGGGAAATCGACGCTCGGCCGCGCGCTGGTGCGGCTGCTGGAGCCGAGCGCCGGCAGCATCCGTTTCGAGGGCCGCGATATCACCCATCTGCCGGAAGCGGCACTGCGGCCGCTGCGCTGCGACCTGCAGATGATCTTCCAGGATCCGATGTCGTCGCTCAACCCGCGCCGCACCATTGCCAGCATCATCGCCGCACCGCTCAAGCAGAACGGGCTTGGCGACAAACTGAAGACGCGCGTCGCCGAGGCACTGCAACGCGTCGGCCTGCCGCAAAGCTTCGCCGGCCGCTACCGCCACCAACTGTCGGGCGGCCAGCGCCAGCGCGTCGGCATTGCGCGCGCGCTGGCGCTGTCACCGAAATTCGTGCTGGCCGACGAGATCGTCTCCGGGCTCGACGTCTCTACGCAGGCGCAGATCCTCACCCTGCTGGAAAAGCTTGCCGCGGAGATGGGCCTGACGGTCGCCTTCATCAGCCACGATCTGTCGGTCATCCGGCGACTCTGCCAACAGGTGATCGTCATGCGCGAGGGCAGCATCGTCGAGGCGAGCGCCACGGACGCGCTGTTCGACAATCCCAGGGAGACTTACACGCGAGACCTGCTTGCCGCCATTCCGCTTCCCGAGATCGACGCGGACTGGCTGCGGCCGCCCGCATAAGACTTTTCATCGCGCAGACCCAAGGCCGGCGTGCTCCTGTTCGGCTCAATCGGTGCGGCGGCGCCGGCTACGCCTGCAGGACGTTGCGCAAGCGCCACCCAAGGCCTGGATAATCATTTCGACATAAAACTTTAAGCTTGAAATATCTTACCTCCGGCGCGATACTGAGGCATAGCAAGCGAAGAGGAGATCGCACAGATGAAGGTTGCGGTTCTCGGCGGCGGACCAGCCGGCCTCTATTTCGCCATTTCGATGAAACTGAGGGACGCCGCGCACGACGTGACGGTTTTCGAGCGCAACCGCGCCGACGACACGTTCGGCTGGGGCGTGGTGCTCTCGGCCGAGACTCTCGACAATCTTGCGAAGAATGATCCGGTCAGCGCGGTCTGGATCAAGAAGCATTTTGCCTATTGGGACGACATCGCCGTCATCCATGACGGCGTGCGCACGGTTTCGTCGGGCCACGGCTTCTGCGGCATCGGCCGTAAGCGTCTGCTGGTCCTCTTGCAGCGGCGCGCGCGCGAACTCGGCGTCAAGCTGATGTTCGAAACCGACATCGCCGACCCCCTGCCCTATATGGAGACGCATGATCTGGTCGTCGCCGCCGACGGGTTGAACTCCAGGGCGCGCAATACCTTCGTCGATATCTTCAAGCCCGACATCGACACGCGCAAATGCAAGTTCGTGTGGCTGGGCACCAACCAGAAATTCGACGACGCTTTCACCTTCATCTTCGAAAAGACCGAGCATGGCTGGGTGTGGGCGCACGCCTACCAGTTCGACAGCGACACGGCGACCTTCATCGTCGAGTGCAGCGAACAGACCTGGGCTGCCTTCGGCTTCGGTGCGATGTCGCAGCAGGAATCGATCGCTGTCTGCGAACGCATCTTCGAAAAGCATCTCGGCGGCCACGCGCTGATGACCAATGCCAACCACATCCGTGGCTCGGCCTGGATCAATTTCCCGCGCGTTTTGTGCGAGCGCTGGTCCTACAAGAACCTCGCGCTGATGGGCGACGCGGCGGCCTCGGCGCATTTCTCGATCGGCTCCGGCACTAAACTCGCCCTGGAAAGTGCGGTGGCGCTGGCCGAGTACGTCGAAACCGAACCCGATCTCGAGGGCGCGTTCCGTAGATATGAGGATGCTCGCCGCACCGAGGTGCTGAAGCTGCAATCAGCGGCGCGCAATTCGCTCGAATGGTTCGAGGAGGTGGAGCGCTATCTCGGCCTTGATCCGGTGCAGTTCAACTATTCGCTTTTGACCCGTTCGCAACGGATCAGCCACGAGAATCTTCGGTTGCGAGACGCCGAGTGGCTGGGCAGAGCGGAAGAATGGTTCCAGCGCCAGGCCGGCGCCGGCGGCAACAGGCTGCGCCGAGCGCCGATGTTCGCGCCCTTCAAGCTGCGCGACCTCAGCCTCAACAACCGCGTCGTCGTTTCGCCGATGGCGCAGTACAAGGCCGTCGACGGCTGCCCGACCGACTGGCATTTCACCCATTATGCCGAGCGCGCCAAGGGCGGCGCCGGACTCGTCTATATCGAGATGACCTGCGTCAGCCCGGAAGGGCGCATCACGCCCGGCTGCCCCGGATTTTATGCGCCGGAACATGAAGTGGCCTGGAAGCGACTGGTTGGTTTCGTTCATACCGAAACCGAAGCCAGGATTTGCGCCCAGATCGGCCATTCCGGCGCCAAGGGTTCGACCCGTATCGGTTGGGAAGGCACCGACGTGCCGCTGGCTTCGGGCAACTGGCCCGTCATGGCGGCATCGGCCGTCGCGTGGTCGCCTGAGAACCAGATGCCGAAGGCGATGGACCGCGCCGACATGGATTTGGTGCGCGATCAATTCGTGGCCTCGGCCGAAATGGCCGATCGTTGCGGCTTCGACATGCTCGAAATCCACGCCGCCCACGGCTATCTCCTGTCGTCCTTCATCACGCCGGTCACCAACCGGCGCACGGACGCCTATGGCGGTTCGCTGGAAAACCGCATGCGCTATCCCCTGGAAATCTTCCACGCGGTGCGCGCCGCCTGGCCGGCGGGAAAGCCGATCTCGGTGCGCATTTCGGCCAATGACTGGGTCGGGATCGAAGGCGTGACGCCGGCAGATGCCGTCGAGATCGCTGGGATGCTGCACGAGGCCGGCGTCGATATCTGCGACGTATCGGCCGGCCAGACCTCGGTTGCCGCCAAGCCGGTCTATGGCCGCATGTTCCAGACACCGTTCTCGGACCGCATCCGCAATGAGGTCGGCATGGCGACCATGGCGGTCGGCAACATCTACGAGCCCGATCATGTCAATTCGATCCTTATGGCCGGCCGCGCCGACCTGGTGGCGCTGGCACGGCCGCATCTCGCCGATCCCTACTGGACGCTCCATGCGGCGGTGACGCTCGGCGACCGTGGCGTCAGATGGCCGGATCCCTATCTGCCCGGACGCGACCAGCTCTACCGGCTGGCAGAGCGCGACGCGGCCGCGGGGCTGAAAGTATGACGACGTCGGCGACACTCCACGGCAAGCACGCGCTGGTCACCGGCGGCGGATCCGGCGTCGGCCGGGCCATCGCGTTCACCTTGGCCGAGGCTGGTGTCGACGTGACCATATGCGGGCGCCGCGAAGCTGAACTCGCCAGGGTTGCCGGCGAAAACGGCCGCATCCATGGCATTGTCGCCGACGTCACCGATGAGGCGGCGATGGCGGCGCTCTACACGCAAGCGGAGGCCGCGCGCGGACCGTTCGACATCGTCATCGCCAATGCCGGCATGGCCGGCAGCACGCCGGCGCACAAGACCTCGCTGGCCGATTGGCAGCGGACGCTCGACGTCAATCTGACCGGGGCCTTCCTGACGGTGAAGCCGGCGCTGCCCGGCATGGCCGCGCGCAAGGCAGGCCGCATCGTCTTCATCGCCTCGACCGCCGGACTGAAAGGCTACGCCTACGTCGCGCCTTACGTCGCGGCCAAGCATGGCGTTGTCGGCCTGATGCGGGCGGTGGCCGCCGAGACGGCGAAATCCGGCGTCACCGTCAACGCGGTGTGCCCGGGCTTCGTCGAGACCGACATGCTGGAAGAGTCCATCCAGCGCATCATCGAAAAGACGGGCCGCTCGGCAGAGCAGGCGCGAGCGAGCCTTGTCTCGACCAATCCGCAAGGCCGTTTCATCCAGCCGCAGGAGATTGCCGAAGCCGTGCTGTGGCTGTGCGGTGATGCGGCGCAATCGATCACCGGACAGGCGATTTCGATCTCGGGAGGTGAAACATGGTAGCCGGCCCCCTGCCCGTGCCATCGGGACCCGGCAAGGACCGGCTGCGTCTTTGGATCAGGCTGCTGCGTGCCTCGCGCACGATCGAGGCCGAACTGCGCGAGCGCCTGAAGAAAGAATTCGATACGACGCTGCCGCGCTTCGACGTCATGGCAGCACTCTACCGGGCGCCGGAAGGCATGCTGATGAGCGACCTGTCGCGCTTCCTGCTGGTGTCCAACGGCAATGTCACCGGCATTGTCGACCGGCTCGTGTCGGAAGGACTCGTCGCCCGTGCGCGCCGCAATGGCGACCGCCGCACCTCGATGGTGCGGCTTACCGAGGAAGGCACGAAGTCCTTCGCGACAATCGCCGCCGCGCATGAGGGCTGGATCGGTGAATTGCTGGGCAAGGTCAGCGAGGAGGATGCGCGCCGGCTGACCGGCATGCTGACCTCGTTCCGCAGCAACTGGGAGGGACGCGAATGACTGCAATGGCCGGCCTCAAGCCGAAGCATTTCCTCTGGGAGGTCGAAGGCAGGATCGCCAAGGTCCGGCTCGACCGGCCGGAGCGCAAGAACCCGCTGACTTTCGAAAGCTATGCGGAACTCCGCGACACGTTCCGCGACCTTGTCTATGCCGACGATATCGACGCCGTGGTGTTCCTCTCCAACGGTGGCAATTTCTGCTCCGGCGGCGATGTCCACGACATCATCGGGCCGCTAGTCAAGATGGACATGAAGCAACTCCTGGCCTTCACCCGGATGACCGGCGACTTCGTCAAGGCGATGCTCAATTGCGGCAAGCCGATCATCGCGGCGGTGGATGGTGTCGCGGTCGGCGCCGGCGCCATTATCGCCATGAGCGCCGACATCCGCATCGCCACGCCGGAAGCCAAGACGGCGTTCCTGTTCACCCGCGTCGGCCTTGCCGGCTGCGACATGGGCGCCTGCGCGATCCTGCCGCGCATCATCGGCCAGGGCCGCGCCGCCGAATTGCTTTACACCGGCCGGACCATGACGGCTGATGAAGGCGAGCGCTGGGGATTCTACAACAGGCTGGTAGCGGCAGACGCACTCGAGGCCAACGCGCTCGACATGGCGGCGCGCATCGTCTCCGGCCCGACCTTCGCCCACGGCATCACCAAGACGCAGCTCAACCAGGAATGGTCGATGGGCCTGGACCAGGCGATCGAGGCCGAAGCGCAGGCGCAGGCGATCTGCATGCAGACGCGCGATTTCGAGCGGGCGTATCGGGCTTTCGTGGCCAAGGAAAAGCCGGTGTTCGAGGGGAATTGAGGATGATCTGTTCAATAGAGAGGTTGGC
>NZ_ML703264.1:437839-459870 GCF_008520305.1 Mesorhizobium sp. SARCC-RB16n
GGCAGGACAGAGGGGGGCGCCGTAGAGCACTAACCTTGTACCGCGGAGGCACCCATGCCTGACCGCTCCTTCCTCAACTGGCCGTTCTTCGAGAATCGCCATCGCGAACTCGCCGAACAGCTCGACGCATGGTGCGCGAAAAACCTCCCCGTCGACCACCATGACGTCGACGCCGCCTGCCGCGAGCTGGTGGCGAAGCTCGGCAAGGACGGCTGGCTGAAGCCGACGGCACTCGACACCGACAATCCCGGACCGCTCGACGTACGCACGCTGTGCATCACGCGCGAGACGCTGGCGCGCCATGACGGGCTGGCCGACTTCGCCTTCGCCATGCAGGGGCTTGGCACAGGGGCGCTCAGCCTGTTCGGCACGCCGGGCCAGCAGCAATGGCTGGCAAAGACGCGCGCCGGCAAGGCGATCGCCGCCTTCGCTCTGTCGGAGCCGCGCTCCGGATCGGACGTCACCAACACCGAAATGACGGCGACCCGCGATGGCGACAGCTACATTCTCGCGGGCGAGAAGACCTGGATCTCCAATGGCGGCATCGCCGACCTCTATGTCGTCTTTGCCCGCACGGGCGAGGCGCCCGGCGCCAAGGGGCTTTCCGCCTTCATCGTGCCTGGAGACGCCACTGGTCTTGGCATCGCCGAACGGCTCGAAGTCATCGCGCCGCATCCGCTGGCGCGGCTTTCGTTCGACCAGGTCCACGTGCCCACCTCGGCGCTGATCGGCAAGCCGGGCGACGGTTTCCGCATCGCCATGTCGGTGCTCGACGTGTTCCGCTCGACCGTCGGCGCGGCGGCGCTCGGCTTTGCCCGCCGGGCGCTCGATGAAAGCATCAACAGAGTGGCCGAGCGAAAATTGTTTGGCGCGCCGATGGCCGAATTGCAGATGGTGCAGGGCCACATCGCCGATATGGCGCTCGATATCGATGCGGCGGCGCTGCTGGTCTACCGCGCCGCCTGGACCAAGGACATGGGCGCCGCCCGGGTGACACGCGAGGCGGCGATGGCCAAGCTGTTTGCCACCGACAAGGCGCAGGAGGTCATCGACAAAGCGGTGCAGTTGCATGGCGGCGACGGGGTCCGCAAAGGCCACATCGTCGAGAGCCTGTATCGCGAAATCCGCGCGCTGCGCATTTATGAGGGTGCGTCGGACGTGCAGAAAGTGGTGATCGCGCGGCAAGTGATGGGCGCGGCCTGAACAGGTCGCGACCTGGGACTGGATTGTTTTCGACACGGATATTGCGGGCCCGATATTGGATAGGCGGAGAGACGACATGCACGAGATCCTGCAGCCGGAAGGCTGGGCAAAACCGGTCGGCTACGCCAATGGTGTCGCGGCGCGCGGCAGGCTCGTCTTCGTCGGCGGACAGGTCGGCTGGAACGGGCAATGCCAGTTCGAGACCGACGATTTCGCCGGTCAGGTGCGGCAAACGCTCCAGAACATCGTCGCGGTGCTGGCGGAGGCCGGCGCGGAGCCACGACATATCACCTCGATGACCTGGTATTTTACCGACAAGGCCGAATATCTCGGTAACCTCAAGGGAATCGGCGAGGCCTATCGCGAGGTGATCGGCAGGCATTTTCCAGCGATGGCCGCCATGCAGGTGGTGGCGCTGGTGGAGGACCGCGCCAAGGTGGAGATCCAGGCGACCGCCGTCGTTCCGGAATAAAGAATTCGTCTCCCCGGAATAGTTTATTCGCGAAGCCCGGCCTGCCTCAGCAGCGGCAGCACCTGATCGCAGAAATAGGGCAATTCCCTGGTGTAGTTGACGAAGGACAGCGCGATGCCCTGGTAGCCGTGCGCGGCAATGGCGGCCATCTCGGCGGCGATCGTCTGCGGCGTTCCGACCAGCGGATAGGTCCCGGCGCCGCCGGCGAAACGCTGGCGGTAGCGGTCATAGGCATGCGGGTCGTGCGACTGCGAGAATTCCTTCTTGCCGGCCATGTGGGCATCGACCGCCTCGTGATCGGCCAGATCGACGGAATATCTGTCATAGTAGGCCTGCGCCTCTTCCATGGTCGGGCGGCAGACGACATGCGCCACGGTGTAGACGCCGACCTCGCGGCCAACCTTGTCGGCCCGCTCCCCGATGTCGGCGACATGCTTGCCGGCATCGCCCATCTCGGAAAAGGTCGTGAACAGGTAGTCGCAATGGGCCGCAGCGAAATCGCGGCCCGGGCCGCCGAAAGCGGCGTTCATCGTCACCGGACGCGGAACCTGCACGCTGGCCGGCCGGCTGACCGCCTCCTTCAGATGATAATAGGTACCTTCATAGTCGAGCGGCTCCGCCGATGCGTAGAGCTTCTCCAAGATTTCGATCCATTCGGCCGCCTGGTCGTAACCCTTCTCGACCAGCGGCGTGCCGAACATGCCGAATTCCTTCGGGTTCCAGCCGCAGACGATGTTGAGGCCGGCACGGCCCTGGCTGATGTGGTCGACTGTCGCCAGCGCCTTGGCGGCATAGAGCGGATGCACCAGCGGCACGTGCACGGTCATGAACAGGCCGATCCGGTCGGTGGCCACGCCGAGCGCCGCCGCCCAGGTGAAGGTCTCGAACGACCGCTCGCGCACCTTGTTGCGGCCGCCAAAGCCACGCCAGCGAGCGATCGGCAACAGGAACTCCAGCCCGGCGCGGTCGGCGAGCTGCGCGGCCGTCAGATTGTCCTGCCAGCTCGCCGTCCAGCGTTCCGGCACATCCGATATGGCAAGGCCACCATCGGCGTTGGTCGAGAAAACGCCAAGCTTCAGTTTGTTGGAGCCGTGCAACGGATGTGCTTTGTTCATGTCGCGACCTCCCGGCGAAGATCGCACGCTACGGCTCCGCGAAAATATTTCAAGCATGAAATAGCTTCGCCTCGCGCCGGTTTGCCGATATGAATTTGGCGGGATGAAAAAAGGGATCGGCATGAGCGAGTTCCGCCAGAAGTGCATCGGCAAGGCCAACCTCGTCGGCTCCTTTGCAGCCATTCCTCACCCCGTCGCGGTCGAAGTGTTGGCGCTGTCCGGCCTCGACTTTCTCTGCATCGACTGGGAGCATGCCCAGATCTCGCGCGACATAATCGAAACCATGGTGCGCGCCGCCGATGTCCATCGTATGCCGGCGATGGTGCGCGTTCCCGGCCATGCGCCCGAAGCCATCCAGGCGGCATTGGACAGCGGCGCGCAAGGCGTTCTAGTGCCCCGCGTCTCGACACCGGCACAGGCGGCGATGGCGGTGAAAGCGTCCCGCTATCCGCCACTGGGCGAGCGTGGCGTTGGACCTGGCCGTGCGGCTGGTTATGGCTATCGCATTCCGGAATATCTGGCCGGCGCCAATGACAGGATCGTCGTGGCGGTTCAGGTCGAGACCTCGGAAGGATTGGCCAACATCGAGGCGATCGCCGCCGTCGATGGTATCGACGTGATCTTCGTCGGCCCCGGCGACCTCTCCGTGTCGATCGATGCGGTCGGACCGAAGGGCGCCGACAAGCTCGCGGATGCGATCCGCAGGATCATCGGCGTGACGATCGCGCACGGCAAGACCTCCGGCATATTTTGCGCCAGCCCGCAGACCGTCGGCCAATGGGCAGCCGTCGGCGCCGGCTTTTTCGTCCTGGCCAGCGACACGATGTTTCTCGGCGCGGGCGCAGCAGCCAATTATGCCGCCGCGCGAGCCGAACTGGCGGGGGACGACTCGCGCCAGCGCCCGTTCGAGCAAGCCAAGAAATTTCTTTAAACTTAAAACTTTTCCTTGAAAAGCGCCGTGCTTTGGGTAAGCATTCGAGATCGATGGCGGCTGTCGGGCTGGAGGGCTTTCCGGGCGGCTCATCGTGGTGCTCCGGGTGGAAGGGGTTTCAGTCCTTGTCGTTTGTGCTGCCCCAGTCAACGTCCGGCACGCGCTATGCTTTCGATGGTGCGCGAGCACAGATCCGCGACCTGCAAACCGAGAACATCGCCAACCTTTCGCGCGTGAATGCGTATGCGACCGCGACAAAATCGCGGCCGCGCTCGAGCGCGTCATCGCCATCATGAATTGACGCCCCGCTGGGAGGCGGGACGGCAAGAAAACCGTGCGGACCAGCCGCCCGATCAACAACCAGAGGGAACACCCCAGAGGGACCACCAATGAACCTGACCCGTCGCAATCTCATCCTTTTCGCCGCGGCAATCGGCATCGCCACCGGACCGGCAGCCGCCTATGCCGCCGATGTGCTCAATGTCGGCGCCTACCCGACCAACCCGCCCTTCGAATACAAGAACGAGAGCGGCACCTTCGAGGGTTTTGAGGTCGACATCGTCAACGAGGCGGCCAAGCGCGTCGGCATGACCACCGACATCGCCGATCTCGGCTTCCAGGCGCTGTTCGCCGCCACCACCTCGAAGCGCATCGATGTCGCCATCTCCTCGATCACGATCACACCGGAGCGGCTGAAGTCGCAGTCCTTCACCCAGCCCTACTATGATTCCGACATGGGCATCGCCACCAAGACCGACAGTGCGGTCAACGCCGAGGCCGACCTCAAGGGCAAGATCGTCGGCGTGCTCTCGGGCTCGACCGGCGAGACCTGGGTCAAGGCGCACCAGGAAGCCGACGGCTTCAGCGACGTGAAGGGCTATGACACGCAGCAGAACCTGCTGCTCGACCTCAGCGCCGGCCGCATCGACGCTGCCGTCAGCGACATTCCGGGCATGCAGTACTCCTTCACCAAGATGAAGGACCTGACGGTCAAGCAGCGCATCAAGACGGGCGAGCAGTACGGCCTGATGATGACCAAGGATCATCCGCTGCTCGGCAAGCTCAACGACGCGCTGACGGCAATGAAGAAGGACGGCACGCTGGCCGCTATCCACAAGAAGTGGTTCGGTAGCGACGCGCCGGCCGATTCCTCGACCGTCAAGGAAATGCCGCTGCCCAAGGCCTGAGCGGCGGCCGACAGACGGAAGGCGTGCCGGTTCCAGAAGGGTCGGCACGTCCCGTTTCACGCATAACCTTCCTGGGACCAGCATCCGTTCGGCAAAGCCGATCTTGATATTCCGGGTCGGGCTCCGGCGTCAGATGACGCAACACCGTTCGGGAATGCTCCGATGTCGCTGATCGACACTTTCTTCAATGCCGACGTCATCGCGTCGAGCCTGCCGGCGCTGCTGCGCGGCTTCCTGAACACGCTGCTGCTTGGCCTGCTCAGCATCGGCATCGGCATTCCCATCGGCCTGGTGATCAGCCTGTTGCGGCTCTACGCGCCGAAGCCGCTGCGCTGGCTCGCGGTCGGCTACACCGACATCTTCCGCGCCTTGCCGGTCCTCGTCGTGCTGATCCTGATCTACTATGCGCTGCCGTTCCTCGGCATACGCCTGTCGTCCTGGGCTTCGGCGGTCACCGCGTTCGCCATCATCATGTCGGCCTATTCGGCCGAAGTGTTCCGCTCCGGGATAGAGAGCATTCCGCGCGGCCAGTTCGAGGCCTCGCAGGCGCTTGGCCTGCCGTTCCTTTTGACCTTGCGCAAGGTGGTGCTGCCGCAGGCGGTGCGCGTCGTCATCCCGCCGATGACCAGCAACTGCGTCTCGATGTTCAAGGACACGTCGCTGGCCTCGACCGTGGCGCTGCCGGAGTTGCTGAAGGAAGCAACCAACGCGCAGTCGCTCTACGCCAACCCCTCGCCGCTGATCGGCGCGGCACTGGTCTATCTCATCTTCCTTTGGCCGATGGTTCGTCTCGTCAGCCTGCTTGAAGCTCGCTTCAAGGACGAGAAAAACCGCTAGCCACCCCCACAAGCACTTCAGGAGATACCCTTGAGCAATCCCCAGGCCACCGGCGGCTTCCCCGTCGACACCATCCGCGCCATGTTCCCTGCCTTGCAGCGGGCCGGCGATTTCATCTTCATGGACAACGCCGCCGGGGCACAGATCCCACAGAACGTGCTCGACGCGGTGACCAACCATCTGGTTGCGCACAATGTGCAGCGCGGCGGTCGCTATAGCCGCAGTGTCACCGTCGACCAGTCGGTCGCCGATGCCCGTGAGAGCGTCGCCGTGCTGGTCAATGCCTACAGCCCGGCGGAAATCTGCTTCGGCATGAACGCCACCTCCTTCATCCGCCTCGTCAGCATCGGCATCGCCCAGATGCTGCAGGAGCGCGACGAGATCGTCATCACCGACATGGACCATGATGCCAACATCGCCACGTGGCTGGCGCTGGAATCCGCCGGCGCCAAATTCAAGTGGTGGCGCATGCGCGAGGACGGCAATCTGCATGTCGACGACCTCAAGCCGCTGGTTTCGGACCGCACCCGTCTCGTCGCCTGCACGGTGACGGCGCATTCGATCGGCTCGATCGTCGATGTCGCCTCGGTGGCTAAAATCGCGCATGCGGCCGGCGCCGAAGTGTTCCTCGACTGCGTGCATTACGGGCCGCATGGACTGATCGACGTGCAGGCCTGGGATTGCGACTATCTCGTCTGTTCCGGCTACAAGAATTTTTCGCCGCATATGGGCTTCCTGTGGGGCCGCTTCGAAACACTGAAGCGGCTGCCCACCTTCCGCGAGGATTTCATTCCGGACGAGCCGCCCTACAAGGTCGAAGCCGGCACCTTCATCTACGAGAACGTGTCGGGCATGGATGCCGCCGTGCAGTATCTCGAACTGATCGGCCGCAATCTCGCGCCGTCCAACAACCGCTCGCGGCGCGAAAACATCGTCGCCGGCATGGGCGCTATCCGCGACTATGAACTGGTTCTGGCGCGCGAAATGATGGGCGTACTGAAAGACAACGGCGCGACCATCTACGGCGTCGCCGACGAAGCTCGCATCAACGAGCGCGTGCCGACCTTCTGCTTCAACATCGGCAAGCTGTCGCCGCAGCGGATCGTCGAGGAAATGGCCGAGATGCAGATCGGCATCCGCGACGGTCACATGTATGCGCCACGGCTGATGAAACGTCTCAACCTGTCGATGGACAGCGGCGCCGTCCGCGCCTCGCTGGTCCACTACAACACCGTCGAGGAAATTCACAAGTTCGGCGAGACGCTGCGCGCCATCATCGCCAAGCTGTCGTAACCGGATGGGCCGTGCCTGACCTCCGGTCAGGCCGCCTTCTTCTTCGCCAGCCTCGCTTTAATGCTGGCGACGTCGGCGCGCGGCGTCGCGGCAAACAGCGTCCTGGTGTAGCTGTGCTTGGGGTCCGAGAAGACCTCGTCGCGCGAGCCGTATTCGACGGCCTCGCCGAAATACATCACCATCACATCGTCGGCGATGTAGCGCACGACGGAGAGATCGTGGCTGATGAAGACATAGGTCAGCTGGAACTCATCCTGCAGGTCGGCGAGCAGGTTGAGCACCTGCGCCTGCACCGAGAGATCGAGCGCCGAAACCGGCTCGTCGAGCACCAGCAGGCTCGGGTTGAGCATCAGCGCACGAGCAATGGCGATGCGCTGGCGCTGGCCGCCCGAGAACATGTGTGGATAGCGGTTGTAGTGCTCGTGACCGAGGCCGACCTTCTTCAGCATCTTCATGGCGAGGTCCCGCCGCTCGGCGGCCGGCTTGTCGGTGTTGATCAGCAGCGGCTCTCCAAGCACGTCGCCGATCTTCTGGCGCGGATTGAGCGACCCGTAGGGGTTCTGAAAGACGATCTGCACCTTGCGGCGCATCTCCTTCGTCAATCCGCCCTTGGCGATATCGACCTTGTTGCCGTCGATGAACAGTTCGCCCGACGTCGCGGGATCGATCAAGGTGATGATGCGGGCGAGCGTGGACTTGCCGCAGCCGCTTTCGCCGACGATGGCGAGCGTCTTGCCCTTGTCCACCGTGAAGGAGACGCCCTTGACCGCATGCACGGTGCGCGGTCCGGTGAACAGGCCACCGCCGATATGGTAGTCGCGAACGATGTTCTTGCCTTCGAGAACCGTGGTGCTCATGCCGAGGCTCCCGCCACCGAGGGCGCCGGCTCGAACAGCATGTCGGAAACGGTCGGCAGTCGGTCACCGACGGCGTTTTCCGGCAGCGCCGACAGCAGCGCGCGTGTGTAGTTGCTCTTCGGCGATTCAAACAGCGACAGCACGTCGGCCTCTTCCATCTTGCGGCCCTTGTACTGGACGATGACGCGGTCGGCGGTCTCGGCCACCACACCCATATTGTGGGTGATCATGATCAGGCCCATGCCGTATTTGGCCTGCAGCGAGACGAGCAGATCGAGGATCTGCTTCTGGATGGTGACATCGAGCGCGGTCGTCGGCTCGTCGGCGATGAGCAGCTTCGGATTGCAGGCGATGGCGATGGCGATCATGACGCGCTGGCACTGACCGCCCGACATCTGGTGCGGAAACGAGCTCAGCCGGTCTTCCGGATCGGCGATGCCGACCAGCTTCATCAACTCGATGGCGCGCGCCCGGCGCTGGGCGCGGTCCATGCCCATGTGGAAGCGCAGCACCTCCTCGATCTGGAAGCCGACCGTGAAGCACGGGTTGAGGCTGGCGATCGGCTCCTGGAAGATCATCGAGATGTCCTTGCCGACGATCTTGCGCCGTTCGGACGGGCTGAGCTTCAACAGGTCGACGCCGTCGAAGGCCATGCGGTCGGCCTTGACTGTCGCGGTGTTGGGCAAAAGCCCCATGACCGCCAGCATCGACACCGACTTGCCGGAGCCGGACTCGCCGACGATCGCCAGCACCTCGCGCGGCTCGATCGAAAGGTCGATGCCTTGCACGGCCATGAACGGCCCGGCGGCGGTGTCGAAGGAAACGGTGAGGTTTTTGATCTCGAGCAGGGACATGCTCACGACCTCTTCAGCTTGGGGTCGAGGGCGTCGCGCAGGCCGTCGCCGATCAGGTTGATGGCAAAGACGGTGATCAGGATGGCGAGGCCGGGGAAGGTCACCACCCACCAGGCGCGCAGGATGAACTCGCGCGCTTCGGCGAGCATCGTGCCCCATTCAGGTGTCGGCGGCTGCGCGCCCATGCCGAGGAAACCGAGGGCAGCGGCTTCGAGAATGGCGTTGGAGAAGGAGAGCGTCGCCTGCACGATCAGCGGGGCGATGCAGTTGGGCAGGATGGTGACCAGCATCAGCCTGACATGGCTGGCGCCGGCGACCTTGGCCGAGACCACATATTCGCGGGTCTTTTCCGCCATCACCGCGGCGCGGGTGAGGCGGGCGAAGTGCGGCTGCAGCACGAAGGCGATGGCGATCATGGCGTTGACGAGGCCGGGGCCAAGCACCGCGACCAGCACCAGCGCGAGCAGCAGCGACGGGAAGGCAAGGATGATGTCCATGATGCGCATGATCAGCGTGTCGACCCAGCCGCGGCAGTAGCCGGCGAGCAGGCCGAGGATGACGCCCGAGATCAGCGCGGTGGTGACGACGACGAAGCCGATGGCGAGCGAGAAGCGCGAGCCATAGATCAGCCGCGAAAGCATGTCGCGGCCGACGGCGTCGGTGCCGAGCAGGAACTGCGCGTTGCCGCCCGCCTGCCAGGCCGGCGGCGTCAGGAAGAAGTCGCGGAACTGATCGTCCGGCGAATGCGGCGCGAGCAGCGGCGCGAAGATGGCGATCAGGATCAGCAGGGCGAAGACGAAGAGGCCGATCACCGCGCCCTTGTTGATGGAGAAATAGTGCCAGAACTCGGCGAACATCTGCAGGCGGGCGTCCTGCGGCTTGACGACGGTCGCGGCTTCGATTGTGGCTGGGCCTTCATTGGTCATGTCAATTCGCCCGGATGCGCGGGTTGATGACGGCGTAGAGCACGTCGACGATAAGGTTCACCGACATGACGATCAGCGCGATCAAAAGCAACCCGCCCTGCACGGTGAAATAGTCGCGCTTGGAAATGGCGTCGATCATCCATTTGCCGATGCCCGGCCAGGAAAAGATGCTCTCGGTCAAGATGGCGCCGGTGAGCAGCGTACCGACCTGCAGGCCGATGGTGGTGACGACCGGGATCAGCGCGTTGCGGAAGGCATGCAGGCCGATGACGCGGCGCGGCGCCAGGCCCTTGGCGCGCGCGGTACGCACATAGTCCTCGCCCAGCACTTCGAGCATGGCCGAGCGCGTCTGCCTGGCGATGACCGCCAGCGGAATGGTGCCGAGCACGATGGTGGGCAGGATGAGGTGCGATACCGCCGAGCGGAAGGCGCCCTTCTGGCCCGAGATCAGGGAATCGATGGTCATGAAGCCGGTGACCGGCTTGAAGAAATAGAGAAGGTCGATGCGGCCCGAGACGGGCGTCCAGTGCAGCGTACCGGAGAAGACGATGATGAGCAGCAGGCCCCACCAGAAGATGGGCATGGAATAGCCGGCGAGCGCGGTACCCATTGTCAGCTGGTCGAACCACGAGCCACGGCGGATTGCGGCGAAAATGCCGAAGGCGACGCCGAAGATGACGGCGAAGATCATGGCGAAGACGGCGAGTTCGACCGTCGCTGGGAACCGCACCAGGAAATCCCTGAGCACCGGCGTCTTGGTTGAAAACGAAGTGCCGAAATCACCGCTGAGGATGTTGGTCAGATAGGTCAGATATTGTTGCCAGATCGGCTGGTCGAAACCGAACTGGTGCATCAGCGCCGTGTGACGTTCGGGCGACAGGCCACGTTCGCCCGCAAGCACCAGCACCGGATCACCGGGCAGGATGCGCACGAAGCCGAAAGCGAGGATGGTTATCCCGATGAAGGTCGGGATGATGAGGGCGAGCTTGCCGAGGATATAACGCAGCATGGCGGGCGAGGTGGGGCGGCACCTTGTGGCGCCGCCCCGTTTCGCGAACCTTATTCGGCGATATCGACGCCGTCAAAGCGGTGGATGCCGAGCGGATCCATCGCAAAGCCGGAGACGGTCTTCTGCATCGGCATGAACACCTTGGAGTGGGCGAGCGTTGCCCACGGTGCCTGCTCCTTGAAGATGACCTGTGCCTGTTCGTAGAGCTTGGTGCGCTCGGCCTGATCGGAAACCGTCTTGGCCTTGTTGATGAGCGCATCGAAGTCCTTGTTGCACCATTCCGCGCGGTTGTTCGAACCGACGGACGCGCAGCTCAGGAGAACGCCGAGGAAGTTGTCCGGATCGCCATTGTCGCCGGTCCAGCCGACGATGACGGCGCCGTCGTGATCGACCGCCGATGCGCGCTTGAGGTATTCACCCCAATCGTAGCTGACGATGTTGACGGTGACGCCGACCTTGGCGAAGTCGGCCTGGATCAGCTCGGCGGTGCGGCGCGCGTTCGGCATGTAAGGACGCGACACGGGCATGGCCCAGACGTTCATCTTGAGGTCCTTGACGCCGGCCTCTTCAAGCATCTTCTTGGCCGCGTCCGGATCGTATGGATCGTCCTTCACTGCCTTGTTGTAGGACCACATGGTCGGCGGGATCGGGTTGATCGCCACCTGGCCTGCGCCCTGGAACACGGCGTCGATGATGGCCTTCTTGTTGATGGCCATGTTGAGCGCCTTGCGGACACGGACATCATCGAACGGCTTCTGCTGGGTGTTGTACATCAACGCGCCAACGTTGAGGCCTTCCTGCTCCGCGACCGTCAGGTTCGGATCAGCCTGCAGGCCTTTAATATCGGCCGGCGCCGGGTAGGACATGATGTTGCATTCGCCGGCCTTCAGCTTCTGCGCGCGAACCGCCGGATCGGTGGTGATGGCGAAGACCAGATCGTCGATCTTCTGCTTGCCGCCCCAATAGTCCGGGTTGGCCTTATAGCGGATTGCGGCGTCGGTCTGGTAGTCGACGAAGATGAACGGGCCGGTGCCGACCGGCTTCTGGTTGAACAGTTCAGGCGTCTTGTCGGCCTGCAGCTTGTCGGCATATTCCTTCGAGACGATCGAGGCGAAATCCATGCCCAGCGTCGGGATGAAGGTGATCGCCGGCTCCTTGAGGGTGAACTTCACGGTCAGGTCGTCGACCTTCTCGACCTTGGTGATGTTGTCGCCGAACTGGTCATTGTAATACTGGTAGGCAATGCCCGGTATGTACTGGAACCAGGGGCCGTTCTTGTCGACCTGGCGCTGGAACGAGAACACCACGTCGTCGGCGTTCAGGTCGCGCGTCGGGGTGAAATAGTCTGTGGGCGCGAACTTGACGCCCTTGCGCAGCTTGAAAGTATATTCCTTGCCGTCATCGGAAATCGTCCAGCTGTCAGCAAGGCCGGGCGAGACCGAGGTCTTGCCGTGATCGAATTCGACGAGGCGGTTGAAAACGGTACGCGAGGACGCATCGAACGTCTGTCCCGCAGTGTACGGCGCCGGATCGAAACCTTCCGGCGACGCCTCCGCGCAATAGACCAGAGTTTTCGCGTTGGCCACGCCTCCCAGGACGCTTGCAGCCAGCAACGCGGCTGCAAAAGTCAATTTCTTCTTCATTGAGCACTCCCTGATGTTCTGCCAAGCCCCTCTATCAGGCTCGCGAGCGCGCATATAAGCACCGTTTTTGCGGCTTTGGAACACCCCGTTTGCTTACCCCGCGGGAAGCAGGAAAAAAATCCGCGATTCCGCTAAATGGCAGAAAAAATTAGCAGTTTTTTCTATTCACGATATTATTAACGACCGCATTTTTTTATTGATCCGACGGCCGGCGACGGGGGGTGCCGCGCGCCGCCTTCAACAGGCCATCGATGCGGAAAGATACCGGTTCGAGGTGCTGCCGACGGGAAAGATTTTCGGCGGCAAATCTTTCGGCGTCTTGCCGCAAGGGCAAGACTTGCACCGCCGCCGATAGAGGCAATACATAGATGACAACTGGCGGCAGCGGAGGACGTCTCCATCGATCCGGGGGCGGTGCGGCACAGGCCAACGAGAAACAGGCGACCAGGGTTGTCGAGGAGGAACGGGTGGCAAAAGCATCTAAGGCGCCAATGAAAGCGCCGGCCAAGGCGATCTCGAAACCAGCCGCCGGCACCGATGGGCAAGACAAGGCTGCGGGCAAGGCCGCAGCCGCGAAAGCGGCGGCCAAACCCGCCAAGAATACCCCCACGGCAAAAGCAGCGGCCAGCGCCGGGACCGGCAAGAAGCCGGCGACGAAAGCCGCGCCGCCAAAGGCGTCCGCGTCCAAAGGGCCGAGCAAGGCCGCGACGACGAAGAGCTCGCCACCACCAGCAAAGACGGCACCGGTCTCGAAGCCGGCGGCTGCAACCAGCCACCGGCTGCCGAAGGCGCTCACCGAACTCACCGCCGGCCTGCCGCAAAAGCCATGGCTCAACAGCTATCCCAAGAACATGCCGGCCGAGATCGGCGCCCTTCCCTACGGTTCCATCGGCGACTTCCTCGTTGGCGCCTGCAAGCAGTTCGCCGGTCAGCCGGCTTTCACTTGCATGGGCAAGTCCATCACCTACGCTGAACTCGAACAGCTTTCGGCGGCCTTCGGTGCCTATCTGCAATCCACCGGATTGCAGAAGGGCGCGCGCGTCGCCCTGATGATGCCGAACGTGCTGCAGTATCCCGTGGCGATGATGGCGGTCGCCCGCGGCGGCTTCACGGTGGTGAACGTCAATCCGCTCTACACGCCGCGCGAACTGGAGCATCAGCTCAAGGATTCCGGGGCGCAGGCCATCGTCATACTCGAAAACTTCGCCAACACCTTGCAGGCGGTCGTCGCCAGGACCTCGGTCAAGCATGTCATAGTCGCCGCCATGGGCGACATGCTCGGCGGGCTGAAGGGCTCGATCGTCAATCTGGTGGTGCGCCGCGTCAAGAAGATGGTGCCGGCCTGGTCATTGCCCGGCCATGTGAAGTTCAATGCGGCCCTGAAGGCTGGTCGCGGCATGGCTTTCAAGCCTGCGACGGTGGCCGCCAGTGATGTCGCCTTCCTGCAATATACAGGCGGCACCACAGGAATCTCGAAAGGCGCCACCCTCCTGCACAGCAATGTGCTGGCCAATGTCGCGCAGAATTCGCTTTGGCTGCAGGACGCCTACACGGTCAAGCCGAAGCCAGCCCATCTCAACCTCGTCTGCGCACTGCCGCTCTACCATATCTTTGCGCTGACGGTGAATGCGCTGATGGGCATGCAGATGGGCGGCCAGAACATACTGATCCCCAATCCGCGCGACATTCCCGGCTTCGTCAAGGAAATGGGCAAATATCCGATCCATATCTTTCCGGGCCTCAACACGCTGTTCAACGCGCTCTTGAACAATGAGGACTTCCGCAAGCTCGACTTCAAGCCGCTGCTTCTGACCCTGGGCGGCGGCATGGCGGTCCAGAAGGGCGTCGCCGAGCGTTGGAAGGCGCTGACCGGTTGTCCCGTCAGCGAAGGCTATGGCCTTTCGGAGACCTCACCGGTGGCGACGGCCAACAAGTTCAGTTCCGGTGAGTTCACCGGCACTATCGGCCTGCCGCTGCCCTCGACCGAAATCGCCATCCGCGACGACGACGGCAACAACGTGCCGCTGGGCGAGGTCGGCGAGATCTGCATCAGGGGACCGCAGGTGATGGCCGGCTACTGGAACCGGACGGACGAGACCGCCAAGGTGATGACCGAGGACGGCTTCTTCAAGTCGGGCGACATGGGCTTCATGGACGAGCGCGGCTACACAAAGATCGTCGACCGCAAGAAGGACATGATCCTCGTCTCCGGTTTCAACGTCTATCCGAACGAACTCGAGGAGGTCGTGGCGGCACATCCCGGCGTGCTCGAAGTGGCGGCGATCGGCGTGCCGGACGAGCATTCGGGCGAAGTGCCGAAGCTGTTCATCGTCAAGAAGGATCCGGCGCTGACCGCCGAAGCCATCACCGCCTTTTGCCGCGAGAACCTGACCGGCTACAAGCGGCCCAGATACATCGAGTTCAGGACCGAATTGCCGAAGACGCCGGTCGGCAAGATCCTGCGCCGGGCTTTGCGCGAATAGTGGGTCTCGCCGACGACGATGCGCCGGACCGGCGCCTCCGCCTCGACCCGGCAGTGTTCATCAAGGCGAATATGCGCCTTGTCCCGGTACCAGCGCTTCCCGAAATCCAGCTTTACACCGCTCACCCGGGCAGCGGATTGAGGCGCCTCGTCGACCCTGAAGACGATGGCGCTACGGACGATGAAGCGCCGGATCCGCAGCCGCCCTACTGGGCCTATGCGTGGGCCGGCGGCGCGGTGCTGGCGCGCTATGTCCTCGACCATCCGAAGATCGTGGCCGGCCGCCGCGTGCTCGACCTCGGAGCCGGCTCCGGCCTTGTCGGCATTGCGGCCGCGAAGGCCGGCGCCAGCACGGTGATCGCCGCCGAGATCGACCGCAATGGTGTTGCGGCGATCGGCCTCAATGCGGCGGCGAACGGCGTCGCGATTACGGTCGTCGGGGACGACATCACCACGGGGCCACCGCCCGCCGTGCACCTGGTGCTCGCGGGCGACGTGTTCTACGGGCAGGAAGTCACGTTGGTGGTACTGCCTTTCCTTGACCGATGCCTCGCCGCCGGCATCGAAGTCCTGGTCGGCGATCCGGGCCGGGCCTATCTGCCGCGATCGCGGCTGCGGCTGCTTGCCGAATACAAGGTGCCGGACTTCGGCGAGGCGAAAGACGCCACGCTGAAACCGAGTGCTGTCTTTCGCCTCGAGACCGAACAGTCCCCCGCCTTGCCGATCAGACCGTCTCTTTGACCCGTGCCGATAGGAAATCCGGCAGATCGGCAACCGAATCCAGGATGACGTCGGCGATCTCGGCCAGCGACTCGCGCGTGCCGGTGCCGGAGAGCACGCCGACCGCGAGGCCGCAGCCGCCGGCGCGCGCCATTTCGAGATCGTGCCGGTTGTCGCCGACCATGGCGATCTCGCTTGGCTTCAGGCCGGTAAGGTCGCAAAAGGCCTGGATCGTGTCCGGGGCCGGCTTGGGATTGGCGACGGCGTCATATCCGTAAGCGGCGACAAACAGTTGCGCCACGCCGAGCGTGACCAAGGTCTTCTCCGCGCCGCTGGTCGAATCGTTGGTGGCTATGCCAAGCCGGTAGGATCGCTTGTGCAGCAGAGCCAGCGTGTCAACGATATCGGGCAGCGCCACCGCCATCGCCGAGCCCTGCACCGAGGTGATCTCGTTGAAGCGGGCGACGGCCAGCATCTGGTCCTCGTTGGAGAGGCGCGGAAACCACAGTTCGACGACGTCGAGATTGGTGCCGGAGGCAAAGATGGAGTCAGGCTTGAAGCGGCGGTTGGCAAAATCGAAACCGGCGGCCGCGAGCAGCCTGTCGGCCTTCCAGCGATCGCCGTCGGCTGCGTCCATGGCCATGAAATCGGCGACGCCGAGCCAGGTCGCGTTGAAGTCGACAAGTGTCCCGTCCTTGTCGAACAATATCCCCTTTATGTCTGCCAAACTTTTCACTCCGAACCACGCAATTGGTGGATGTATCCCACAAGGCCAGCGGTCGATGCGTCGCGCTTGGCGGCACTTTCCTTGCCTTCGACGACAGGCAGCAGGCCGGTGGCCAGTTCCTTGCCGAGCTCGACGCCCCACTGGTCGAAGGAATTGATGTTGAACAGCGTTCCCTCGACGAAGACGCGGTGCTCGTAGAGCGCGATCAGCCGGCCGAAGGTGCGCGGGTCGAGCTTGCGGTAGAGGATGGTCACCGAGGGCCGGTTGCCGGAGAAGACACGATGCGGCGCGATCCGGTCGACATCGGCAGGCTTCATGCCCTTGGCCAGCATCTGCGCGCGCGCCTCTTCCAGCGTACGGCCCTTCATCAAGGCTTCCGACTGCGCCAGGCAGTTGGCGAGCAGCAGGTCATGCTGGTGCTTGAGGTCGGGCTCGTGGCCGACGGCGGCGGCGAGGAACTCGACCGGGATCAAATCGGTGCCCTGGTGCAGCAACTGGAAGAAGGCGTGCTGGCCGTTGGTGCCTGGCTCGCCCCAGACCAGCGGCCCGGTCGGCGTCGCCACCGGCGTGCCGTCAAGCGTGACGCTCTTGCCGTTCGATTCCATGTCGAGCTGCTGCAGATAGGCCGGCAGCCTGGACAGGCGCTGGTCGTAGGGGATGACCGCGCGGGCCGGATAGCCGCAGATCACGCGGTGCCACCAGCCGACAAGCCCCAGAAGTGTAGGCAGGTTCTTCGGGAGTGGCGCGGTGCGGAAATGCTCGTCCATTTCGTGCGCGCCATCGAGAAAAGCGCGGAAATTCCGTGGGCCGACGGCGATCATGACCGGCAGGCCTATCGCGCCCCAGAGAGAATAGCGGCCGCCGACCCAGTCCCAGAAGCCGAAGACACGATCCTGCTCGATGCCGAACTTGGCCACCAGGTCGAGCGCGGTCGAGACGGCGGCGAAATGCTTGCCCACGGCCTCCTTGCCGAGCGCCTTCTGCACCCAGTCGCGCGCCGTCTGCGCATTGGTCATCGTCTCGACCGTTGTGAAGGTCTTGGACGCGATGATGAACAGCGTGGTTTCGGCGGACAGCCCCTTCAGCGTGTCGTGGATATGGGCGCCGTCGATGTTGGAGACATAGTGCGCGCGCGGTCCGTCATGATAGGGAGCGAGGGCCAGCGTCGCCATGGCCGGGCCAAGGTCCGAGCCGCCGATGCCGATGTTGACGATGTCGGTGATCTTCTTGCCGGTGGCCCCTGTTGCCTTGCCGGAGCGGATGGCATCGGCGAAGGCGCCCATCGCGTCGAGCACGGAAATGACATCGGCCTTGACGTCCTGGCCGTCGACCGTGACGCCCTTGCCGCTGAGGTTGCGCAGTGCCGTGTGCAGCACGGCGCGGTCTTCGGTGACGTTGATCTTCTTGCCGGCGAACATGGCGGTGCGGCGGCCTTCGAGATCGGCGGCGGCGGCCAGTTTTTCCAGCAGATCCATGGTGGTCGCGTCGACGGCGCATTTCGACCAGTCGAGCAACATCTCGTTGTCCGTGGCCGAGAATGTCGCGAACCGCCGCGGATCTGAGGCAAAGGCCTGGCGCATGCTGGCGGGCGCCGCAGCGCGATGATCGCGCAGGGCGGCAAGCTGTTTCTGGAAGGCTGACTGATCCACTGGCGGGGACTCCTGTCGTTTTGGACGCACCATATCAGACCGGATGTTTCCGGCGCGTGTCGTCGCGCCGAAACTATTGAGCCGAATTCCATCCGGTCAATACGCGGCGATGACGCAGCGCATCACGATGCGATGACACAATGTATTGAGCAGGGAGGTAGCAGCGCGTTGGTTCGGGCCTGAAGGATCACTGGCATAAATCCCAAAGATCAGAAAAATTGATTGGCGCAACCCCTTGTGCCACGGGTACGTTCGGCTGGTCCAGCCAAGCGAAAAAAGCTGGCCATCGAGGAACATCTTCCATGCCACAGAGAAACGACACGGCGATATGGTCCGGCCTGTTCCGGATTTCGGCCGAATCCGGCCAGACCCTGCAGGCGCAGATCCGCCAAGCCATCGTGGCCGCCATTCTCGACCGCCAGATCGCCGCTTCGATGCCGCTTCCTTCCTGCCGTATCCTGGCCGAAAAACTCGGTGTGGCGCGCGGGACCGTGGTGCTGGCCTTCCAGCAGCTCGTCGACCAGGGTTTTCTAGTGGCGCGCGAGCGGCGCGGCCATTTCGTCAATCCCGACGTGCTGGCGACACCCGCCAAGCCGCACCAGAAGGCACCCGACCAGGCCAACGAGATCGACTGGAAGGCGCGCCGGCAGATCGCCGCAAGCGACATGCCGCCGCCGGCCAAGCACGAGAACTGGATCAAGTCGTCCTATCCCTTCGTCTACGGCCAGTTCGACCCGGCACTGTTCCCGACCGCCGAGTGGCGTGAGTGCAACCGCATGGCGCTGGCCGTGCTGGAGATCCGCAACTGGGCGTCCGACATGGTCGACCGCGACGACCCGCTGCTGATCGAGCAGATCCAGGCGCGGCTGCTGCCCAGGCGCGGCATCTTCGCCAATCCGGATGAAATCATCGTCACGCTGGGCGCACAGAATGCGCTCTACATGCTCGCCTCGCTGCTGATGACCAAGGGCTCCAAGGTGGCGATGGAAGACCCGGGCTACCCCGACGCGCGCTCGATCTTCCGCCTTGCGGGCGCCGACATCGAGCCGGTGCCGGTCGACCAGTCCGGCATCGTAACCTCTTCTATTCCCAATGATTCCGGCTTCGTCTTCGTCACGCCCAGCCATCATTGCCCGACCATGGTGCCCCTGTCGGCGGAACGGCGGCAGGATCTTCTGGCGCGCGCCAACCGGCACAACCAGATCATCATCGAGGACGGCTATGACAGCCAGCTGCTCGACGAGGCGCCGCAGCAGGCGCTGAAGAGCCTCGACCGCTCCGGCCGTGTCGTCTATGTCGGCTCGATGTCGAAGACACTGGCCCCCGGCCTGCGGCTTGGCTACATCGTGGCCTCGGCTGGACTAATTGCCGAACTCAGGGCACTGCGCCGCTTCATGCTGCGCCATCCGCCGGCAAACAACCAGCGCGCCGTGGCGCTGTTCCTGTCGCTCGGCCATCACGAAGCGCTGGTGCGGCGGCTGTCGAGCGCCTTCGACGAGCGGCGCAAGCGCCTGGTCCATGCGATTTCGGCTTTCCTCCCGGAGTGGCGCTCGACCGATTCGGCCGGCGGCACGTCGCTGTGGCTGGAAGGGCCACGCGGCACCGATTCCCGCGGTCTGGCCGAAGCCGCAGCCTCGCGCAGCGTCATCATCGAGCCGGGCGACCGCTTCTTCGACCGCACCGAAAAGCCGTCGCGTTTCATGCGCTTGGGTATTTCCTCGATCGCGCTGCAGCACATCGAGCCCGGCATCCGGGAGCTGGCCACCGCAGCCGGCCGCAGGCCCGCAGCCGCCTGATCCCCTCTCCCTGGAGCCGCCAGCAGCGGCTCCGGCTCCTTCTGGCTTATGCAACCGGACCGGCTGGCTCATAGGCTGTGCCAATGTCGGCGGCATAGTCGTGGCACAAAGGGGAAGAAGCAGCCGATGGTGGATCAACCGCCGCGCTGTTTCTCAGCAAAGGTGGAGTGCTTCCATGTCTGTGGTTCTTGAAAAGCAGGAAGCGGCGGCGGATCAACGCTCACGCCGCTCCGGCGGACGCGAAGCGCGCCGCGCCATGCGGGCAGCGCCATTGGCCGACGACATCAAGCCGGTTCGCGCCGGCCTTGAAGGCGGCAGCTACGGACCGCTCAAGGGCAATGATCGCGAGCGCATCCACGAGGCGGTGCTGACGCTTCTGGAAACAGTCGGCTTCGCCAATGCCATCCCTTCCTGCATCGAGGCGCTGACCAAGGCCGGCGCCAGCTATGGCGACGATGGCCGCATCCGGTTTCCACGCGCGCTGGTGCTCGAGACGATCAAGAAGGCGGCACGGAATTTCACCTTGCACGGCCAGGATCCCAAACACGACATGGTGATCCAGGGCAAGCGCGTGCACTACGGCACGGCAGGCGCCGCGGTTCATCTGGTCGATGTCGAAAAGCGCGAATACCGCGAATCGCTGTTGCAGGATATCTATGACGCCGCCCGCATCGTCGAAGGGCTGGACAACATCCATTTCTTCCAGCGGCCGATGGTGCCGCGCGACATTCCCGATCCGCTCGAGATGGACTTCAATACGCTCTATGCCTGCGTGATGGGCACGTCCAAGCATGTCGGCACCTCGTTCACGGTGCGCGAGAACGTGCAGCCGGCGCTCGAAATGCTCTATGCCATTGCCGGCGGCGAGGAGAATTTCCGCGCCCGGCCGTTCGTGTCGAACTCGAACTGCTTCGTCGTGCCGCCGATGAAGTTCGCCGAGGACGCCTGCGGCGTGCTCGAGGCCTGCGTCGAGGGCGGCATTCCAATCCTGCTGCTGTCGGCGGGCCAGGCCGGAGCCACGGCACCGGCGGCGATTGCCGGCGCCGTGGTCCAAGCGGTCGCCGAAGTGCTGGCCGGCCTGGTCTATGTCAACGCCATCAAACCAGGGCATCCGGCGATCTTCGGCACCTGGCCGTTTGTGTCGGATCTGCGCACAGGGGCCATGTCGGGCGGCTCTGCCGAGCAGGCCGTGTTGACCGCGGCCTGCGCCCAGATGGCGCAATATTACGACCTGCCGGGCGGTTCGGCCGCCGGCATGACGGATTCGAAGCTGCCCGACATCCAGTCCGGCTATGAAAAGGGCATCACCGACGTGATGGCAGGCCTTGCGGGGCTTAACCTCGTCTATGAATCGGCCGGCATGCATGCCTCGCTGCTCGGCTTCTGCCTGGAGAGCCTGATCATCGACAACGACATGCTCGGCCATTGCCTGCGCTGCGTGCGCGGGATCGAGGTGACCGACGAAGCGCTGTCGATCGACACCATCGCCGATGTCTGCCTGAAAGGCCCGGGGCACTATCTCGGCAACGAGCAGACGTTGCGGCTGATGCAGACGGAATATTTCTATCCCGCCGTCGGCGACCGGTTTTCGCCGAAGGAATGGAACGAAAAGGGGCGGCCCGACATCTTGCAACGGGCAATCATCGAGAAGAAGCGTGTCCTTGCCGAGCGCTTTCCGCGCCATGTGCCGAAGCTGCTCGACGACAAGCTGCGCGCCCGCTTCGGCGACATGATCAAGCTGCCGCGCGGCGGCATGGGCGGGTAGCCCGCTCCCCGTCAAGCGATTTAGTCGGCGACCAGTCCGTAGCGTTCGACGACCTCGGCGTTGATCAGCTTGGCGTGCAGCGCCATTAGCACGATCTGCGCATCGAAGCTGTCGCCGGTTTCGAGAGCCGCCTCGATCCGGCGCTCTGCGTCGAGCCGCTGCAGCAAGCCTTGCGAACGTTCGAAGGTTTCCGGTCCGGCGATGCAGTAGCTGAACAGGTTCGCCACCTGCGCATAGGCCTGCGGCGGCGGCTCCTCAGGCCAGTGGTCCTTCATCAGATTGACGATGGTGAGTTTCACCCCTTCGGGCACAAGGGCGGGATGCAGGTCGGCGCCGCGCAAGGCGGCATCGAGCTGCCGCAAATCACCCGAGCGGCCGAACATGCCGAGAAAGCCGAGGGACGAGCGTCGCTGCGCCATGATGTTCCAATCCGTTTCCAACCAGTTAGGTGGTTCGGAAGCGGAATACAAAGGAGCCGGAATATCTACAGCATGTCGCGGCGAATAGGATTCGCCCGACCTTCTGTAAGCTTCTGATTTTATGCATGTCGTTATCCCGGAACCGA
>NZ_ML703264.1:460228-482342 GCF_008520305.1 Mesorhizobium sp. SARCC-RB16n
CCGAGGACACTTCCGGGCGACATGCATTAGCCGCCCGCCGCCAACAGCAACACGCCAGCAAGAGCGCACCCCGCAAGCGTCGGCAGCACACCGGTTTTCAACTTCAGGATGGCGACCATGGCGGCCAGGGAAAGCAGCGCGGCCCGCCAATCGATCGACGAAAGCACCGGCACATTCATGCCAAGGCCCGTCATGTGCACCTCACGGAAGACGACGTGCAGGGCGAACCACAGAGCAAGGTTCATGATTACACCGACCACGGCGGCGGTGATCGCGCCCAGTGCGGCCGACAAGGCCTTGTTGCCACGGAGAGCCTCGATGTAGGGCGCGCCGAGGAATATCCAGAAGAAGCACGGGGTGAACGTGACCCACAATGTCAGCAGCGCTCCAAGCGATCCGCCAAGCAACGGATCCAGCGAGCCGGAGTGGCGAAACGCGGCGATGAAGCCGACAAACTGCAACACCAGAATGAGCGGACCCGGCGTTGTCTCGGCCAGCCCAAGGCCATCGACCATTTCACCGGGGGCGAGCCAACCGAACGATTCGACGGCCGCCTGTGAGACATAAGCAAGAATCGCGTAGGCGCCGCCGAAGGTGACGACCGCCATGAGACTGAAGAACCCGCCGATCTGCGTCCACACGCTGCTTGTGCCCGTAAGCGCCCAGAGCAACAGAACCGGCCCGAGCCAGATCGGCAGCCAGATGGCTATGATGCGTGGCGCATGCCATCGTGTCGGTATGGTGTGAGCCAGTTCGCCGCGCTCGAACATCAGGTCGACCGCACCCTTGATGTCGGGAGCATCATTCTTGCCGTGCGCAGCGCCGGAAAACAAGGCCGGCGCGACACGGTTACCCAACCATCCCACCAGCCCCGCTATCAGGACGATGAGCGGGAACGGAATGCCGAGCACATAGATGCCGAGAAAAGCGCAAAGCGCGATCGCCACCATCACCCGGTTCTTCAAGGCGCGGCGGCCGATGCGGATCACCGCCTCGACAACGACCGCAAGCACGGCGGCCTTCACTCCGAAGAACAGGGACTCGACGAGCGGGACATCACCATAGAGCGCATAAAGGATGCTCAAGGTGAGCATGACGAGTGCACCGGGCACCACGAACAGGACACCGGCGACAAGGCCGCCGACCGTCCTGTGCAGCAGCCAGCCGATGTATATGGCTAACTGCTGGGCCTCGGGACCGGGCAGCAGCATGCAGTAGTTGAGGGCATGCAGGAAACGCTGCTCGCCAATCCAGCGCCTCTCCTCGACCAATTCCTTATGCATGAGCGCGATCTGGCCCGCCGGCCCGCCGAAGCTCAGCAATCCGATCTTCGCCCAGAGTTTCGTGGCCTCGCGGAAGCTTGGGACCGCCGGCACCTCGACGATGTCGGTACCTTCCCCCGACATGAGGCCGCTCATGACGGCCTTGCCCCGCCCGGCCAGTTGTGTGTCTCGTCCGTGGCGTCGCGGCACCAGCGGAAGAACGCGTCATAAAGCGTCATTCCGGCCTCCAACTGCACCAGATCGTCCCGGAACATGCGTGACAGGCCAAGCGAGGCGGCAAGGAATCCGGCGGCCTGGGGAACGAGATCGAGCCTGGCGGTATCGGCCGCGCGCACGATCGTGGCAAGGCGATCGAGTGCCTGGGATTCCAGTCCGAACTCGTCGATCATCGTGTCGAAGGTGCAGCGCTCGCCGCGATGGCTCCAGAACACATCGTCGATGTCGAAGGGCACGGCATGGAAGCGATCGGCGACGGCAGCCACTTCGGCCGGCTCGACGAAGAGAAAGACCGCATGCGGATCGACGAAGCGCCGGACCAGCCAGGGGCAGGCGATGCGATCGACCTTGGGGCGAGCCCTTGTCACCCAGACGGTGCGGCCTTTTTCATCGCGGGACGGTATCTTGTCGGCGCGCACCAGAAGGCCACCGGCATCGCGCCAGGCCTCGAAGCCGCCTTCGAGAGATTCGGCGGCAACGCCTTCATGTCGCAGCCATGCGGCCACGCCTTGCGAGAGCTTTTGCCCTCGCTGACAGACGACGGCCACCTGGCTGCCGGCAAGGTCGGCTGCCCAGGCCGAGATGGTTTTGAAGTTGCACCGGTGCGAGGCCGGCAGCAGGCGCGGATCGGCGGCGAAATCCTCATCGATGCGGACATCGACAATTGTCGGCGCGCCCGGCAGACCCATCAGACGGGATAGCTGCTGTACGGTGATAGCGGTTGTTGACGGCATGGCGTCCACCTCCTGAACAGAGAAGCCTGGACGCGAACATTGGGCTGACGCCTCACGGGGTCGTCGCGATGCACCCCTTGAGATGATGGTGGAATTGTTGGGCAGGCTTGTCAAGGACGGAGCGTTTTCCGGCCTGTGCCCATGGGAACGGCGGCCTGATCGATCAGGCCGCCGGTCTCCGTCCATCCATCATTCGTAACCAGCCAGGAATAATCGATGACTATTCGGGGAATAATCAGTGATTGTCGCGGGGCACGCCCATGGTGTGCGCGACATCCTGGTATTTCACCGCCGGCTTCAGCACCATGCCGGCCGAGAACTGGTCGACCATGCCGCGCTGGATTTCCTGCCATGGCGTCTGGTGCTTGGGATAATGATAGCCACCATCTTTCTGCAGCTCGGCGCGTCGCCGCGTGATCTCGTCGTCGCTGACGAGGATGTTCGCGGTGCCCTTCCGGAGATCGATGCGAACGCGGTCACCGGTCTTGAGCAAGGCCAGACCGCCGCCGACCGCGGCCTCCGGTGAGGCATTAAGGATCGACGGCGAGCCCGACGTGCCGGACTGGCGGCCGTCGCCGATGCATGCCAGCGAATGGATGCCCTTCTTGATGAGGTAGGCCGGCGGCTGCATGTTGACGACCTCGGCGCCGCCGGGATAGCCGACCGGACCGGCGCCGCGCATGAACAGGATGGTGTGCTCGTCGATGCCTTGCGCCGGATCGTCGATGCGGGCGTGGTAATCCTCCGGGCCGTCGAAGACCATGGCGTTGCCCTCGAAGGCTTCCGGATCGTTCGGGTTGGACAGATAGCGCTCGCGGAATTCCGGCGAGATGCCGCTCATCTTCATGATCGCCGAATCGAATAGATTGCCCTTGAAGTTGATGAAGCCGGCATTGGTCTTCAGCGGCTCGGCCACGGTGCGGATGACGTCGGTGTTTTCGTTCGCGACCCCTTTGCAGTTGTCGCCGATCGACTTGCCATTGACAGTCAAGGCGTCGGGATGCGGCAGCATTCCGGCCTTCATCAGTTCGGCCACCACGGCCGGCACGCCGCCGGCGTGATGATAGTCTTCGCCGAGATATTCACCCGACGGCTGCAGGTTGACGATGAGCGGCACCTTGAGGCCGATCTTCTGCCAATCGTCATTGTCGAGCGGCACGCCGAGATGGCGGGCGATGGCGTTGAGGTGGATCGGCGCATTAGTCGAGCCGCCGATCGCCGAATTGACGACGATGGCATTTTCGAAGGCCCCGCGGGTCATGATGTCGGACGGTTTCAGGTCCTCGTGCACCATGTCGACGATGCGCTTTCCCGTCTCATAGGCGATCTGCCCGCGCTCGCGATACGGCGCCGGGATGGCGGCCGAACCGGGCAACTGCATGCCGAGCGCCTCGGCCAGCGAATTCATCGTCGTGGCGGTGCCCATGGTGTTGCAATAGCCCGTGGACGGCGCCGAGGACGCGACGATGTCCATGAACTCGTCATAGTCGATCTCGCCGGCCGACAGGCGCTGGCGCGATTCCCAGACGATGGTGCCCGAGCCCGTGCGTTTTCCCTTGTGCCAGCCATTGAGCATCGGGCCGACCGACAGCGCGATGGCCGGGATATTGACGGTGGCCGCCGCCATCAGCAAGGCGGGCGTGGTCTTGTCGCAGCCGATGGTCAGCACGACGCCATCGAGCGGATAGCCGTAGAGCACCTCGACAAGGCTGAGATAGGCGAGGTTGCGGTCAAGGGCCGCGGTCGGCCGCTTGCCGGTCTCCTGGATCGGGTGACAGGGGAATTCGAAAGGAATCCCTCCCATCGAGACGATGCCTTCGCGCACGCGCTTGGCGAGCTCGATATGGTGCCGGTTGCAGGGCGAAAGATCGGAACCCGTCTGGGCAATGCCGATCAGCGGTTTGCCCGACATCAGCTCGGCGCGTGTCAGCCCGTAATTCAGGTAACGCTCGAGATAGAGCGCCGTCATTCCCGGATTGTCGGGATTGTCGAACCACTCCTGCGAGCGGAACTTTTTCTTTTTCGTGGGGGCGCCAGCCATCATGGTCTCCGTATTTGTATGACAAATCGATATGACAACGCGCGGATGCAGGCAAGGGGCACGCGTGATCTGAATCCCGACTTTGGTGCGATAGACAGCTATCGAGCCGCGCGCTACGACCAATCCGACATCGGCGAAGGGGGAGATTTTGATGGCTTTGGTGATCGAAGGCGAGGAACGTATCGCCGCACCCGTGCAGAAAGTGTGGGAAGCGCTGAATGACCCAGTCGTCCTGAAGGACGCCATTCCGGGCTGCCAGAGCCTGGAAATGAAATCGGCGACCGAGATGGCGGCGACGGTGGTGCTGAAGATCGGGCCGATCAAGGCCACATTCAACGGCGAAGTGACGCTGAAGAATCTCAAGCCGCCGCATGCCTACACCATCCAGGGCGAAGGCAAGGGCGGCATCGCCGGCTTCGCCAAGGGCGGCGCCGACGTCACCCTCACCGCCGACGGGCCGGACGCCACAGTCCTCAAATATGCGGCCAAGGCCGAAGTCGGTGGCAAGATCGCGCAGCTCGGCAGCCGGCTGATCGAATCGACGTCGAAGAAGCTGGCCGGACAGTTCTTTTCGGCATTCGGCGAGAAAGTGGGCGGCTGATCCCTCCCCTTGAGGGATCACTCAAACACGATGCTCGGTACCGCCGCTTCAGCCGCGCCGCGCTCCTCATTGACCCTGTCCCAGACCTTGGCCGCGATATCGCGATAGATTTTCGCTTCGGCGCCGTCGGGCTTCGAGACGACCACCGGCGTGCCGGCGTCCGAGCTCTCGCGAATGCCCATTTCCAGCGGCACCTCGCCGAGGAAGGTGACACCCAGCCTCTCGGCTTCGCGGCGCGCGCCGCCATGGCCGAAAATATCGTAGCGCTTGCCGGTGTCCGGAGCGAGGAAGTAGCTCATGTTCTCGACGATGCCGAGCAGCGGCACGTCGACTTTCTTGAACATATTGAGACCTTTGCGGGCATCGATCAGCGCCAAGTCCTGTGGGGTCGAGACGATGACGGCGCCGGCCAGCGGCACCTGCTGGGCCATGGTGAGCTGCGCATCGCCGGTGCCGGGCGGCATGTCGACGACGAGCACGTCGAGCCGCCCCCATTCGACCTCGCGCAGCATCTGGGTCAGCGCCGACATCACCATCGGCCCGCGCCAGATCATCGGCGTCTCCTCATCGACGAGGAAGCCCATCGACATCACCTTGAGGCCGTAATTCTCCATGGGCTTCAGGATCTTGCCGTCGACCGTCTGCGGCCGGCCGTGGATGTTGAGCAGCCTGGGCATCGACGGGCCATAGATGTCGGCATCGAGCACGCCGACCCGCAAGCCGTTGGCGGCAAGGCCGAGCGCCACATTGACGGCCGTGGTCGACTTGCCGACGCCGCCCTTGCCGGACGCAACCGCGATGATCGTCTCGATGCCAGGCACGCCGCGCTTGCCGTGGCTCTGCGAAGCAGGAGCATGCGGAGCCGCGCGCGGTGCGGCGGCGGGCGGTGCCGGCGGCGCCGGCCTGGGTGCGGGACGCGATGGAACCGGCGCCTCCATGCCGCCACCCTTCTTTTCAGCCGTCAGCGCGACGACCGCACCGGCGACGCCGGGAATGGCCTTCACCACCCGCTCGGCGGCGGCGCGCAACGGCTCCATCTCCTGCGCGCGTGCGGCCGGCACGGTGATCGAGAAGAAGACTTTCGAATCGGCAATGAAAATCTCTGAAACCATGCCAAGGTCTACGATGTTGCCAGTGAAATCCGGCCCGTTGACCGTCTTCAAGCGCTCGGTGACGATTTCCTTGGTAATGGACATGGCTGTTATTCCCTGGCGTTCGGCTGCAGCTCACATAGTGCAGAACGCGGACGGCTCCAAGCGCCAGACATGGCGCTGGTCGTCAAGCGGCCTGGGTGACCTATTTCCATGACCAGAGGAATGACAACCAGGGAAGGAGACGATCATGCTTGCAAACAGCAACGCATCAGCAAACCTCGCCGTGAAGGATCTGGCGAAGGCCAAGACCTTCTATGAGGGAACACTCGGCCTGGAACAGGTACACGATGAGGGCGGCGAACTGATCGTGTACAAAAGCGGCGATACCACCATCAATGTCTATCGTTCCGAATTCGCCGGGACCAACAAGGCGACGGCGGTGACCTGGATGGTCGGCGACGAAATCGCCAATGTCGTCAACGCCCTCAAGTCGAAGGGCATCGCCTTCGAGCATTACGAAATGCCCGGCCTGACGATCGAGGGCGACCTCCATGTGGGCGGCGGCATGAAAGTCGCATGGTTCAAGGATCCGGATGGCAACATCCTGAATCTTGTGGACCGGTAAATCTCGGCGATCGGCAGCGCGGCGGGAGATTTTTTTTATGCATGTCGTTATCCCAAAACTGAAGTCACTTTTGGGCGACATGCATTGGATGATTGAGCGCGGCACCATCTGGCGCGGCGCAGCCGTGCCGGATAGCTTCCGCCAATGATCGACAAACTCGAATTCTTTATCGCGCTGGCCAAGGAAGAGCATTTCGGCCGGGCGGCTGAAGCGTGCAGGGTCACGCAGCCGACCCTGTCGGCCGGCATCAAGCAGTTGGAGGGCCAGCTCGGCGTCATGCTGGTCAATCGCGGCTCGCGGTTCCAGGGCCTGACGCCGGAGGGCAAGCAGGTGTTGGTCTGGGCGCGCCGCATCGTCGGCGACACCAGGACCATGCGCGAGGAGATGCGCGCCGCCCGCCACGGCCTTTCCGGCCGCATCCGTATTGCCGCCATCCCGACGGCATTGGCCATGGTGGCCAGATTGACGACGCCCTTTCGGGACAAGCACCCAGGCGTCACCTTTTCGGTGCTGTCGCGAACCTCGATCGAAGTGCTTTCGCTGCTCGGCAATTTCGATGTCGATGCCGGCATCACCTATCTCGACAACGAGCCACTGGGACGAGTGACCAGCGTGCCGCTCTATGACGAGCGCTACCAATTGATCACCGCTATCGGCAACCCCTTTTCGGATCGCGACAAAGTGACATGGGCGGAAATCAGCCAGTTGCCGCTTTGCCTGTTGACGCCGGACATGCAGAACCGCCGTATCATCGACCAGCACCTTGCGGAGGCCGGCGTGCAGGTGCGGCCGACGCTGGAATCGAATTCGATGATCGTGCTGTTCTCGCACATCCGGACCGGGAAATGGTCGTCGATCATGCCGCTCAACCTTGCGGAAACATTCGGTTTTTCCGAACCGATCCGGGCCATTCCGATCGTCGAGCCCGACGCTAGCCACACAGTCGGGCTGGTCGCCGCGCCGCGTGAGCCGCACACGCCGCTGGTGCAGGCGCTGCTGGACGAGGCGATGGCGCTGGCAGACGATTTCCGTGCCCATCGCTAGGCTAGACAATGCTGACCGAAGCTCATCGATAGAAGGTTTCTATCGAGCAACGAAACAGCTTTATTGATTTCGCGGGTTTCCTCTGATTTTGTAAAGACTTAGCGATAAAAGCTATCGACCAGGGAGGGCGCTGCATGACGATGCAGCCTGCAAGTACCGAGATCGCATCGCGCACGGCGGCGATTGTTCAAGATCTGAAGGACCTCGAGGGTCCGCTGCTGCCGATCCTCCACGGCATCCAGGAAGAATTTGGCCACGTCCCGCAGGACGCCGTGCCCGTCATCGCCGATGGGTTGAACCTGTCCAGGGCCGAGGTGCACGGCGTCGTCACCTTCTATCACGATTTCCGTGCCCGGCCGGCCGGCCGGCACGTGCTGAAGCTCTGCCAGGCGGAAGCCTGCCAGTCGATGGGTTCGGACGCGGTCGCCGCCAGGGTCAAGCAGTTGCTCGGCATCGATTTCCATGAGACCACGCGTGACGGATCGGTTACGCTCGAGCCGGTCTATTGTCTCGGGCTGTGCGCCTGTTCGCCGTCGGCGATGCTGGACGGCGAGGTGATCGGGCGGCTCGATGACGACAAGATCGACGAGATCGTTGCCGAGGTGCGCTCATGATCCCCCGCATCTATGTTCCCGGCGATTCCGGCGCGCTGGCGCTGGGCGCCGAAAAGGTCGCCAAGGCAATTGCAAGTGAACTCGCCGAGCGCGGCATCGAAGCCAAGATCGTGCGCAACGGCTCGCGCGGCGCCTATTTCCTCGAACCGATGGTCGAAGTGGCGACAGCGAATGGCCGCGTCGCCTACGGGCCGGTGAAGCCGTCGGACGTGAAGAGCCTGTTCGACAGCGGTTTTCTCACCGGCGGCCACCACAAGCGCTGGCTTGGCGCACCGGACAAGATTCCATTCCTGGCCAAGCAAACTCGCCTGACATTTGCACGCTGCGGCATCAACGATCCGTTGTCGCTCGATGCCTACAAGGCGCTCGGCGGATTGAAAGGCCTGCAGAATGCGGTGGCCATGGCGCCCGCCGACATCGTCAAGCAGGTGACCGAATCCGGCCTGCGCGGCCGCGGCGGCGCAGGCTTCCCAACCGGCATCAAATGGAAGACGGTGCTCGATACGACATCGGAGCGCAAATACATCGTCTGCAACGCCGATGAGGGCGACAGCGCCACCTTCGCCGACCGCATGATCATGGAAGGCGACCCCTTCGTGCTGATCGAAGGCATGACCATCGCCGGCATCGCCACCGGCGCGACCAAGGGTTTCGTCTACATCCGCTCGGAATATCCGCATGCGGTGGCTGTCATGAACAAGGCCGTCGAGATCGCCCGCAAGGCCGGCGTGCTCGGCGTCAATGTGCTGGGCTCGCCTAACGCCTTCGACATGGAAATCCGCGTCGGCGCCGGCGCCTATGTCTGCGGCGAGGAAACCTCGCTGCTCAACAGCCTGGAAGGCAAGCGCGGCGTGGTGCGCGCCAAGCCGCCGCTGCCCGCGATACAGGGATTGTTCGGCAAGCCGACGGTGATCAACAACGTCATCTCGCTGGCTTCTGTTCCTGTTATCATGGACAAGGGCGCCGCCTTCTACAAGGATTTCGGCATGGGCCGCTCGCGCGGCACGATCCCGATCCAGATCGCCGGCAACGTCAAGCAAGGCGGCCTGTTCGAAACAGCTTTCGGCCTGACACTGGGCGAGATCGTCGACGATATCGGCAGCGGGACGTCCAGTGGACGTCCGGTCAAGGCGGTGCAGGTCGGCGGGCCGCTCGGCGCCTACTTCCCACGCGCGCTGTTCGACACGCCGTTCGACTACGAAGAATTTGCCAAGCGCGATGGACTGATCGGCCACGCCGGCGTCACAGTTTTCGACGATACTGCCGACATGCTGAAGCAGGCACGCTTCGCCATGGAATTCTGCGCCATCGAAAGCTGCGGCAAGTGCACGCCTTGCCGCATCGGCTCGACGCGGGGCGTGGAAACCATCGACAGGCTCGCCGCCGGCATTGAGCCGGAAAAGAACCTCGCGCTGGTCACCGACCTCTGCAACACGATGAAGTTCGGTTCGCTCTGCGCGCTGGGCGGCTTCACGCCCTACCCGGTGATGAGTTCGATCACGCATTTCCCCGAGGATTTCAAGCCCGCGCCGGCGCGCGTGGCTGCTGAATAGGAGCTGGCAGATGAACATCAAGGCCGACTTCCCAACGCTCATCGAAGAACTCGATTACGGAACTCCGCAATCGAGGGCCGAGAAGCAGGTCACGCTGACCGTCGATGGCCGCAGCATCAGCGTGCCGGAAGGCACGTCGATCATGCGCGCGGCGATGGAAGGCGGGGTCGAGATCCCGAAACTCTGCGCCACCGACATGCTGGACTCCTTCGGCTCCTGCCGCGTCTGCCTCGTCGAGATCGAAGGGCGCGGCGGCACGCCGGCTTCCTGCACGACGCCGGTGGGCGAAGGCATGGTGGTGCACACGCAGTCGGACAGGCTCGACGCCATCCGCCGCGGCGTCATGGAACTCTACGTCTCCGACCATCCGACCGGCTGGAACGAGAAGGCCGGAACCGGCGCCAGCGAGTTCGATGTGGTGGCGAAGTCCGTCGGCCTGACCGAAAATCGCTACGGCGTCGAGGGGCGCAACCACGTCAAGGAAGAAGGCGGCGTCGCGCCCGGCCACGGCTCGCTAGCGGTCGACTACATCGCCCGCGATGAGTCCAATCCTTATTTCACCTACGATCCGGCGCAATGCATCGTCTGTTCGCGCTGCGTGCGCGCCTGCGAGGAGGTGCAAGGCACTTTCGCGCTGACCATCGAGGGCCGCGGCTTCGAATCGCGCATGGTCGCCGGCATGCACGAGGATTTCATCGCTTCCGAATGCGTGTCCTGCGGCGCCTGCGTGCAGGCTTGTCCGACCGATGCGCTGCGCGAGAAAACCGTGCTCGAAAAGGGCATGCCGGAGCACTCCGCCGTCACCACCTGCGCCTATTGCGGCGTCGGCTGCTCGTTCAAGGCCGAAGTGAAGGGCGACGAGGTCATCCGCATGATGCCCTACAAGGAGGGCATGGCCAATCACGGCCATTCCTGCGTGAAGGGCCGCTTCGCCTATGGCTACGCCACCCACAAGGACCGCATCCTGTCGCCGATGATCCGCGAAAAGGTCAGCGATCCCTGGCGCGAAGTGAGCTGGGAAGAGGCGCTCGCCCATACGGCCAAGGAATTCCGCCGCATCCAGTACCAGTACGGCCGCACCGCGATCGGCGGCATCACCTCCTCGCGTTGCACGAATGAGGAAACCTATCTCGTCCAGAAGCTGGTGCGCCAGGGCTTCCGCAACAACAATGTCGACACGTGCGCGCGCGTCTGCCATTCGCCGACCGGTTATGGCCTCGGCCAGACCTACGGCACCTCGGCCGGTACGCAGGATTTCGATTCCGTCGAATTCACCGACGTCGCCGTTATCATCGGCGCCAATCCGGCTTCGGCGCACCCGGTGTTCGCCTCGCGGCTGAAGAAGCGGCTGCGCCAGGGCGCCAAGCTGATCGTGCTCGATCCGCGCCGCACCGAGATGGTCAAGTCGGCGCATGTCGAAGCCGACTACCATTTGCCGTTGAAGCCCGGCACCAATGTAGCCGTGCTGACCTCGTTGGCGCATGTCATCGTCACCGAAGGCCTTTTCGACGAAGCCTTCATCCGCGAGCGCTGCGACTGGGCGGAATTCCAGGATTGGGCGTCCTTCGTCGCCCTGCCTGAGAACAGCCCCGAAACCGTGGGCAAGCTGTCCGGCGTCGATCCCGAATTGATCCGCGGTGCCGCGCGCCTCTACGCCAAGGGCGGCAATGGCGCGATCTATTACGGCCTCGGCGTCACCGAGCACAGCCAGGGCTCGACCACGGTGATGGCGATCGCCAACCTCGCAATGGCCACCGGCAATATCGGCCGGCCGGGCGTCGGCGTGAACCCGCTGCGCGGCCAGAACAACGTGCAGGGCTCGTGCGACATGGGCTCGTTCCCGCATGAGCTGCCGGGTTACCGGCACATTTCGGGCGACGCGGTTCGCGACATCTATGAGAGCCTGTGGGGCGTGAAGCTGGACGACGAACCCGGCCTGCGCATCCCCAACATGCTGGATGCCGCCGTCGATGGCTCCTTCAAGGGCATCTACATCCAGGGCGAGGACATCCTGCAGTCCGATCCCGATACCAAGCACGTCGCCGCCGGCCTTGCCGCGATGGAATGCGTGGTCGTGCACGACCTCTTCCTCAACGAGACGGCGAACTACGCGCATGTCTTCCTGCCCGGATCGACCTTCCTCGAGAAGGACGGCACCTTCACCAATGCCGAGCGCCGCATCAACATGGTGCGCAAGGTGCTGGAGCCGAAGGCGCGCTACGCCGATTGGGAGGCAACGCAGGAGCTCGCGCGCGCGATCGGTCTGGACTGGAACTATACGCATCCGTCCGAAGTCATGGACGAAATCGCCAAGACGACGCCAAGCTTCGCCAACGTCTCCTTCGACCTGCTCGACCGTATCGGCTCCGTGCAATGGCCCTGCAACGACAAGGCGCCGCTCGGCACGCCGATCATGCATGTCGACGGCTTCGTGCGTGGCAAGGGCAAGTTCATCCGTACCGAATATGTGGCGACGGACGAAAGAACCGGACCGCGCTTCCCGCTGCTGCTGACCACCGGCCGTATCCTCAGCCAGTACAATGTCGGTGCGCAGACACGGCGTACCGAAAACGTCATGTGGCACTCCGAGGACCGGCTGGAAATCCATCCGCATGACGCAGAAAACCGCGGCCTGCACGATGGCGACTGGGTGCGGCTGACCAGCCGTTCGGGCGAGACAACGCTGCGCGCGCTGATCACCGACCGGGTGTCGCCGGGCGTGGTCTACACGACCTTCCATCATCCCGACACGCAGGCCAACGTCATCACCACCGACTTCTCCGACTGGGCGACCAACTGTCCGGAATACAAGGTGACTGCGGTGCAGGTCGGCGCTTCCAACGGTCCGTCGGAATGGCAGCGCGACTATGACGAACAGGCCAAGCAGAGCCGCCGCATCGCTCCGCTGCAGGCGGCGGAGTAGTCTTGGGCGCGCGCCGCAAAGCGACGACGCAGATATCGCGGCTGGCGCACCGCGCCAGCGGCACGGCCGCGGCCAACCGCATGGTGCCTGAGGAGACGCCGGTGGCGTTCTCCTTTGCCGGCACCACGCATGCGGTGATGATGGCAAGCCCGGCCGATTTCGAGGATTTTGCGCTCGGCTTCTCGCTGACCGAAGGCATCATCGCTGCGCCTGACGAGATCGAAGCCATCGAAGTGGAAGATCATGGTGCCGGCATCGATATCCAGATCCGGCTGAAGGACCAGGCCAACACACGCTTCGAGGCGCGGCGGAGGCGGCTTGCCGGACCGGTCGGTTGCGGGCTCTGCGGCATCGAATCCATAGAGGAAGCGATGCGCTCGGTCGGCGCGGTCGGTGCGTCGAAGCTTACGCTTGATGCCGAAGACATTACCCGTTCGGTCAAGTTGCTGTCGAAGGTGCAGCCGCTGCATACTGAGACGGGCGCCGTGCACGCCGCCGGTTTCTACGTGCCCGGCAAGGGCATCGTCATGGCGCGCGAGGATGTGGGCCGCCACAATGCGCTGGACAAGCTAGCGGGCGCGCTGGCCAAGGCCAATATCGATGGCGCATCGGGCGCTGTCGTGGTGACCAGCCGTGTTTCGGTCGAGATGGTGCAGAAGACGGCAGCGATCGGTTCGGCCTTCATCATCGCCGTCTCGGCGCCGACTGCCCTTGCCATCCGCACCGCAGAAGAAGCCGGTATGACGCTGGTGGCGTTGGTGCGCGGCGACGATTTCGATGTTTTTACCCACCCTGACCGGGTGATCTCCGGAGTTGCCCAGCATGTCGCATGACGAAGAGCACATCATGAGCACCAAAGAAAAGCTGGTGCGGATGGCCAACCAGATCGCCGCCTTTTTCCACTCCAGGCCACGCGAGGAAGGCGTTGCCGGTGTCGCCGAGCATATCAACAAATTCTGGGAGCCGAGGATGCGGCGCCAGTTCTTCGAGATGCTGGACAGCGGCGGTGAGGGCTTCGACGAACTGGTTGTGGTCGCTTCGGCCAGGATCAAGCGGCCGATCACGCCGGCAGAGGCCGATCTCAAGCTCGGACTTGAGGCCTCGCCTGGCGACGTCGTCGCGTCGCAGAGATAGCTCCAGCCGCCGCGCTGGCTTATATTTTTCTTTGCTAAAGTTTAAGCTGCCGCACCCTGCGCGGCTCTGCTATGGTTGGCGATCAGAAATCGTCAGGCCGGGCGGATACCATCGTGAGGCCGATCGAGACCCGATACGCCCTTAGCGGCGAGGTGCGGATCGCCTATCAGGTGGTCGGCCAGGGGTCGTTCGACCTCGTCTTCGTGCCGGGCTTCATCTCCAATCTCGACCTGCACTGGGAAGACGAGGGCTATACCAGGCTCTTGCGGCGGCTGTCGGCCTTCTCACGGCTGATCCTGTTCGACAAGCGCGGCACAGGCCTCTCCGACCGCGTCGATGTCCATCACCTGCCCAGCCTCGAGACCCGTATGGACGATGTACGCGCGGTGATGGATGCGGCCGGCAGCGGCCGTGCTGCCCTGCTTGGCGCTTCCGAAGGCGCGCCGATGGCGATGCTGTTCGCCGCCACCTATCCGGAGCGGACGCGGGCGCTGGCGCTCTATGGCGGCTATGCGCATTTCCACAAATGGGTGATGCCGCCGGAGCGTCTGGACGCCTTCATCGCGACGGCCGAGACCGCCTGGGGCACCGGTGCCACCTTGGCCAATTTCGCGCCGGGCAGGGTCGATGACGCCCGTTTTTCAACCTGGTGGGCCCGCTTCGAACGGCTGTCGGCGAGCCCAACCGCAGCGGCGACACTGGCGCGGATGAACGCTGAGATCGATGTACGCGGCATCCTGGCGGCGATCGACGCGCCGACGCTGTTGATCCATCGCCGCAACGATGTGCGGGTCGATCCCGACGCCAGCCGCTTTCTGGCCAGGAAGATTCCCAACGCGCGGCTGATCGAAATCCCGGGCCGCGATCATCCGATCTGGACCGGCGATGTCGACCGGGTGGCCGACCTGATCGAGGAATTTCTGACCGGCGAACGCGCCGTGGGGGAAGCGGAGCGCGTGCTGGCCGCGCTTCTGGCGACACGCATCTACGATACGGCCCGCCTCGGGGATCGGATGTGGAGCGAACGCAGCGAGCATTTCCACGAGACATGGCGGGCACTTGTGACACGCCATGGCGGGCGCTGCACGGATGTGCATGGCGAAACGATGATTTCGCGCTTCGACGGCCCGGGGCGGGCCTTACGCTGTGCGGCGGCGTTGCGTGACGCGGCGCAGCAAATCGGCGTGGCAAGCGCGCAAGGGGCGCATGTCGGCGAGATCGAATTGCGCGGCCCCCCCGCAGGATTGATGGGTCGCGTGACGATCCAACTCGCCGCTCGCGCCGGGCGCGGCGAGATACTGGCGTCGAGGCTGGTCGCCGACCTGGCAGTCGGCTCGGGACTTCATTTCGCCGACGCTGGCCGTGTCAGCATCGACGAACTGGACGAGCCCATGGCGCTGGTGCTGGCGATGTCCGAACAGCACCTGGAGCCGGCCTGTCGTCCCAAGGCCAGGGCGACCGAACCGGCTTGCCTGACGGCGCGCGAGAGCGAAGTGGTGAGCCTGATCGCCGACGGCAAGAGCAATGCCGCGATCGCCGCCGAACTCAGGCTGAGCGAGCACACGGTCAAGCGCCATGTCGCCAACATACTGCTCAAGCTCGACCTGCCATCGCGGGCGGCGGCGGCGGCATTTTCCGCCCGGCAGACTGGCCCGGACGGGCCATGAGAGCCATGGCGCTTTCGGGGGAAGCAAGCACACCGATTTAAGCGCTATCAATTCCCCATGCAGGCCAGGCGGATATCGCCGAAAGGCGCTGCGAACGGAGGATGAGATGCTCAAGTCGAAATTGAATGTCAGATCCCTTATGATCGTGGCAGGCATTGGTGTGCTGACTACGACCTCTCCCGTAACAGCGGAGGATGCATCGGCGACCGCCGCCTACAAGGACATCCAGGCGACGCTCGGCTCGGTGCCGGACATGTTCAAGACACTGCCTGATGTCGCCATCGCCGGCGCCTGGGCCGAGATCAAGGGTGTGCAGCTCAACCCCAAGACCGCGCTCGACGGCAAGACCAAGGAGCTGATGGGCCTCGCGGTCGCCTCGCAGATCCCATGCCAGTACTGCATCTATTTCCACACCGAGGCCGCCAAGCTGAACAGCGCCAGCGACGAGGAGATCAAGGAGACGATCGCGATGGCGGCAATCGTGCGCCATTGGTCGACGATCCTCAACGGCAGCCAGGTCGATCTCGCCACCTTCAAGAAGCAGACCGACGACGTGTTCGCGGCCGTCAAGGCGAAGTCGCAGTGAAAGGCACTACCCGTCGATGAGCGCCGGGCAGACACTTCCCAACATCAACCGCCCGATCCTGAAGACGGGCACATGGAGGATAAAATGCTGACCAAGACCCAAGCCGTGAATGGCGCGGCCATCAAGAAGGCGATCGAAGGCCGTGACGGCAAGATGCTGTCGAGCTTCTATGCGGACGACGCGCTGGTGCGGGTGATCGACCGCAACAATCCGCCGAGCAAGCCGCGCGAAATCCGCGGGCGCGCGGCGATCACCACGTTCTGGGACGATATCTGCAGCCGCGCGATGACCCACAAGGTCGACGCAACCATCGCCGACGGCAACAGCCTGGCCTTCACCCAGGCCTGCGCCTATCCGGACGGCACGAAGGTGTTCGCCGCGGCGATGCTGGAACTCAAGAACGGGCAGATCGCACGGCAGACCGTCGTGCAGGCCTGGGACGAGTAGTCAAACGCGGCCACGCCGCAACAAGGGAGGACAAGATGTTCAGCGCCAGATGGCAGATCGACGCCAAGTTCGGACACAAGCAGACGGTGCTCGAACTGATGCGGAAATGGGAACGCGAGATCGGCTCACAGGTCGGCCTCGCCAATTTCAAATTCCAGATCATGACCGGATCGATCGGCGCACGCGAGGCGACGGTCGAGTCGCACATGCAAGTGGAGAGCTTGGCCCAACTGGAAGAATTCTTCGCCAAGATCGGCAAGATCGAAGCGCATGCCAAATGGGGCAAGGAGGTCGAGCCCTATGTCGTGTCGGGCACGAGCTTCTGGCAGATCTTCCGTATCGTCGAATAGTTGACGCCGGATAGCCGCGGCCCAGGCTCTGGGAGGGGTGGCAGTACGATGGAAGGTGGCTGCGAGGCGACGGCCACCTTCATTATGCACCATGCGATGAAAGCAAAGCCACGAGGCGTGGCTCCTACTCCTATACGGCCAGTCTCCGCGGCGGCTTCCGGCTGCCCGCCATGGCTCTCCTGGGCCATTGCCCATTGGCCCTTTCGGGCGAAGCAGCGGGGACCGGATCGGTGCAATGTACTCGTCTCTGCACCATCCAACGCATCCGCCCCGAGGGGGCGGCACAACGAAGCAACAAGATGCGTCGCGCCGACGCCGCATAGCGCTGGCGCAATCAAAGGGAGAAAACCGATGACCGACGAAACCCATGCAAAACTGCGTGAAGGCCTGCGCGGGCAGCTGATCCTGCGTGACGATGCCGGATATGACGAAGCACGCAAGATCTACAACGGCATGATCGAAAAGCACCCGCTGCTGATTGCACGCTGCGCCGATGTCGCCGACGTGATCACCGCCGTGAGATACGCGCGCGACAACGACCTCCTGGTCGCCGTGCGCGGCGGAGGGCACAACGGAGCCGGATTGGGAATTTGCGACAACGGCCTGGTCATCGACCTGTCGATGATGAAGGGTGTCCATGTCGACCCGAACACGCGCACCGTGAGGGTCGCGCCTGGCTGCACGTCGGGTGACGTGGACCACGCCACCCATCCTTTCGGGCTCGCCGTTCCGTTCGGCATCGTCTCGACCACGGGCGTTGCCGGCCTTACTCTCGGCGGAGGGACGGGCTATCTGACGCGCAGATACGGTCTCACCATCGACAATCTTGTCGAGGCCGATCTGGTGCTGGCCGATGGCAGCACGGTGAGGGCCAACAAAAGCGAGAATCCCGACCTGTTCTGGGCTCTCCGGGGCGGCGGCGGCAATTTCGGCGTTGTAACCAGCTTCCTGTTCCAGGCCCATCCCGTAAGCATGATCTTCGGTGGCCCGGTGTTCTGGGAGGCCAAGGATGCTCCGGCCGTCATGCGGGCCTATCGCGACTACCTGCCTGCAGCGCCGGAAGATCTCGGCGCCTTTGTCGGCCTGAAGTCGGTCCCTTCGACCGATCCCTTCCCGCGCGAGTATTGGGGCAAGCGCGCCTGCGCCATCATCTCCTGCTACAACGGCACGGAGGAAGACGGGCGCAAGGCGATGGCGCCGCTGCTGGACAACTTGCCGCCACCGATCTTCAACTGGATGAGCGTCATGCCTTACCCGGCGTTGCAGGCGCTGTTCGACCCGCTGCTTCCCAAAGGCCTGCAATGGTATTGGAAGGGCGATTTCGTCAAGTCGCTTCCCGACGAAGCCATCGCGACCCATATCGCACAGGCTGCCCAGGCGCCCAGCGAATTGTCTCTCATGCATCTTTACCCGATAGACGGCGCCGTGCGCCGCGTCGGCAAGGACGAGACTGCCTGGAACGCACGCGACGCAAGCTGGTCAATGGTCATAGCCGCCATCGATCCCGATCCGGGCAAGGCCGCCGACCTCACCAAGTGGGCCAAGAATTACTGGGCGAGCATCCATCCCCACAATGGCGAAGGCGGCTACGTCAATTTCATGATGGACGACGAAGGGGAAGCGCGCCTGCGGGCAAGCTATGGCGCGAATTACGAGCGGTTAAGCCAGGTGAAGCGGACCTATGACCCATCCAACCTCTTCCGGGTCAACTTGAACATCAAGCCCGCGCCATCGGAGATGCAAGGCAGGACGGCAGCTTAGCTGGCGGGTTCTCGCTGCCGCCTAGGCGGCCTTCCCCTGTCAAACGCCGGGACCTATGGGGAGTACAATAACGCTGACGCCCTTCTTCAGACGAAGGGCGTCAGCGCGGCGATGCGATGCCCCTTACCCGTGCGCCACCATGACATGGCGCACGGCGGTGTAATCCTCCAGTGCATAGAGCGACATGTCCTTGCCGTAACCGGACTGTTTCAGGCCGCCATGCGGCATCTCGTTGGTCAGCATGAAGTGGGTGTTGATCCAGGTGCAGCCATATTGCAGCCGCGCGGCCGTCGCCATGGCGCGCGAGACGTCCTTGGTCCACACCGATGACGCCAGGCCGTAATCGCTGTCGTTGGCCCAGTTCACCGCCTCGTCGACTTCCGTGAAGCGAGTGATCGAGACCACCGGGCCGAACACTTCGCGGCGCACGATCTCGTCCTCCTGCAGCGCGCCGGCGATGACAGTCGGCTGATAGTAGAAGCCGGTGCCCTCGCCCGCTTTGCCGCCGGTGGTGATGTCGATGTGCTTCAGTTCCGAAGCGCGCTCCACGAAGCTCGAGACGCGGTCGCGCTGGCGGCGCGAGATCAACGGCCCGATTTCGTTCTCGGTGTCGTCGGGCTGGTTGTATCTGATCGTCGAGACGGCGGAGGATAGGTCGGCGACCAGTTTGTCGTAGATCTTCTTGCCGGCATAGATGCGACAGGCGGCGGTGCAGTCCTGGCCGGCATTGTAGTAGCCGAAGGCGCGCAAGCCGTTGACGACGGCGCCGAGGTCGGCGTCGTCGAAGACAATGACCGGCGCCTTGCCGCCGAGTTCGAGATGCGTGCGCTTGACCGACTTGGCGGCGGCCTGCAGCACCTTCTTGCCGGTGGCGACGTCACCGGTGATCGAGATCATGTTGATCTTGGGATGATTGATCAGCGTGTTGCCGACGCTGTCGCCGCGGCCGAGCACGACATTGACGACGCCCTCGGGCAGGATATCGGCCAGGATCTTGGCCAGCTTCAGTGCCGTCAGCGGCGTCTGCTCCGACGGCTTGAAGACGACGGTGTTGCCGCCGGCGATCGCCGGCGCCAGTTTCCAGGCCATCATCATCAGCGGATAGTTCCAGGGCGCGATCGAAGCGACGATGCCGATCGGGTCGCGCCGTACCATCGAGGTGTGGCCGGGTATATATTCGCCCGCGACCACACCCGGCATGGAGCGGACCGCGCCGGCGAAGAAGCGGTAGCAGTCGACGATGGCGGGGATTTCGTCATTGAGCACGGCGTTGATCGGCTTGCCGCAATTCAGCGCCTCTAGCGTCGCGAATTCCCTGGCTTCGGCCTCGATGCGGTCCGCGATCTTCAGGAGATAGCCGGAGCGCTGCGCCGGCGTGGTGCGCGACCACAAGACGAACGCTTGTTCGGCGGCGCTCACTGCCGCCTCGATCTGCGCCTGGCTGGCCTCGGGCAGGTTGAGAATGTTCGCCCCGGTCCTCGGATTGAGAATCGGCTCCTCGGTCTCGGTGCCCTTCTCGAATTTCGAGCCGATCAGCATCTGGGTGTCCATGAGGTTTCTCCTTGGGCAGAAGTGAGTAGTGAGTAGTGGATGAGTTTCCACCGTGGATTCGGCTATTCCCTACTCACTACTCACTTTTTCATTTCCCGCTTCCGGCGATCTGGTCGCCCTCGCGGGTCAGGTAATAGGCAAACAGGATCGGCAGCAGCGTCACCAGCACGACGACCATGGCGACGACATTGGTGACCGGGCGCTGGCGCGGACGGATCAGTTCCTCCAGCATCCAGATCGGCACGGTCTGCTGTTGGCCGGCGGTGAAGGTGGTGACGATGACCTCGTCAAAGGACAAGGCGAAGGCGAGCATGCCGCCGGCGAGCAGTGCGGTGGCGATGTTGGGCAGCACGACATGCCGGAAGGTTTGGAAGCCATCAGCGCCGAGATCCATCGAAGCCTCGATCATCGAACCGGAGGTGCGGCGGAAGCGCGCAACGGCGTTGTTGTAGACGACGACCACGCAGAAGGTGGCGTGGCCAAGCACGATCGTCCAGAACGAAAACGGGATGTCAGCCAGCGCGAAGGCCGAGCGCAGCGCGATGCCGGTGATGATGCCGGGCAGCGCGATGGGCAGGATGACCAGCAGCGAGATGGTTTCGCGGCCGAAGAATTTCGTCCGCGACACGGCGGCGGCGCACAGCGTGCCGAGCACCAGTGCAATCGTGGTCGAGATGGCGGCGACGCGGACCGACAGCGACAGCGCTTGCCAGACATCAGGCCGGTTCCAGGTGACGGCGAACCATTGCGTGGTCAGCCCGGGCGGCGGCCAGACAAAGCTCTTCTCCTCGGTGGTGAAGGCATAGATGAAGATCAGCAGGATCGGCAGATGCAGGAAGAGCAGGCCGCAGGCTGCAGCGATCTTCAGGCCGAGGGGAGCAGATTGACCACGGTCAGAGCGCATCGAAGGCCCCCATGCGCTTGGCGCCCCAGAGGTAGAAACCCATGATGACGATGGGCACCACGGTGAAGGCGGCGGCGAGCGGGATGTTGCCGGCGGTGCCTTGCTGCGAATAGACGGCCTGGCCGATGAACAGGCGCGAGGTGCCGATGATCTGCGGGATGATGTAATCACCCAATGTCAGCGAGAAGGTGAAGATCGAGCCGGCGACGATGCCGGGCAGCGCCAGCGGGAACAGCACATTGCGGAAGGTCTGGCCGGGCGAAGCGCCGAGATCGGACGAGGCCTCGACCAGATTGCCGGGCACGCGCTCGAGTGCCGCCTGCACCGGCAGGATCATGAAGGGCAGCCAGACATAGACGAAGACGATGAAGGTGCCGGTGAACGACACCGACAGCGAATTGCCGCCGACCACCGGCAACGACAGCCAGCCATCGAGCAGCCACGAGAGATGCAGCTTGGCGAGCAGCCAGGTGAGAATGCCTTCCTTGGCCAGGATCAGCTTCCAGGCATAGATCTTGACTAGGTAGCTCGACCACAGCGGCAGCATGACACCGAGATAGAACAGCGCCTTCCAGCGGCCGCGCGCATAACGCGCCGCGTAGTAGGCGATCGGAAAGGCGACGATGGCCGAAGCCAGCGTGACCAGTGCGGCCATCGTCACGGTGCGCAGGATGATGTCGAGATTGGCGGCCTGGAACAGGTCGCCATAGGTCTTCAGCGTGAACTGGCGGTTGATGAGGCCGGAATACTCGTCGATGGAGAAAAAGCTCTGTGCCAACAGCGCGAACAGCGAGCCGATATAGACGATGCCGAGCCACAGCACTGGCGGCAAAAGCATGAGCAGAAGGAGGACTTTTGGCCTACGCCAGAAGAGGTCGGAGAGCGCGCCGCGCATGCCGCCGCTGCCGGGCAGGATGGCAGGCACCGTGGCGCGCGGCATGATGGCGTCGAAGCTCATCAGGCAACCTCACGATTGCGTTGAATCA
>NZ_ML703265.1 GCF_008520305.1 Mesorhizobium sp. SARCC-RB16n
AACACGCCTCCCGCAACATTGCGCAACAGGCCCCTCGTGGGGGAGATGTCCGGCAGGACAGAGGGGGGGCGCCTCGCGCCAACGTCTCAACAAAAAGGGCGCCGAAGCGCCCTTTCTGTTCCGCGATTTGCACCCACTCACCCATTCACCAGCGCCAGCAACTCCTCGGTATAGCGCTTGCCCGTCACCTTGTCGGGCGACAGCGCATCGCCGATCGATGCCACCTCGGCCGCACTCAACTCGATTTCGGCCGCCGCCGTGTTCTGCTCCAGATGGTGGATTTTTCGGGCGCCGGGGATCGGCACGATGAAATCGCCCTGGTGCAGCACCCAGGCCAGCGCCAGCTGCGCCGTGGTGACGCCCTTCTCCGCCGCCATCTTTTCCAGTGTGGCGATCACCTCAGCATTGGCGGCCATGGCGTCGGCCTGGAAGCGCGGCAAGCCGCGGCGCCAGTCGTCGTCGCTCAGGGTCTCGGGCTTGGCGATCGTGCCGGTGAGCAGGCCGCGGCCGAGCGGGCTGTAGGGCACGAAGCCGATGCCGAGTTCGCGGCAGACTGCGAAGACCTCGTCTTCCGGATCGCGGCTCCACAGCGAATATTCGCTCTGCACCGCCGCGATCGGGTGGACGGCGTGCGCCCGGCGGATGGTGGCGGCACTTGCTTCCGACAGGCCAAGCGCCCGCACCTTACCCTCACGCACCAGTTCGGCCATGGCGCCGACCGTATCCTCGATCGGCACGTTCGGGTCGACCCGGTGCTGGTAGTAGAGGTCGATGACATCGGTGCCGAGCCGCTTCAGCGAGGCCTCGGCGACGGCCTTGACGTGCTCGGGACGGCTGTCGACACCGGCCATGCGATCCATGCCGGTGCCTTCCTCCAGGATCTTGAAGCCGAATTTGGTCGCGATCGTCACCTTGCCGCGAACCGATTTCAGCGCCTTGCCCAGCAGGATCTCGTTCTCGTAAGGCCCGTAGACCTCCGCCGTGTCGAAGAAGGTGACACCGATCTCGACGGCGCGGTGCAAGGTGGCGATTGCCTCGGCTTCCGGCTGGCCGCCGTAGGCAAAGCTCATGCCCATGCAGCCGAGGCCGACCGGGAAGACTTCGAGTTCAGTTCCTAGCTTGCGAGTTTTCATCACGCGTCTCCTTGTTGTGAGGCGGCAGAAATAACGCCTTGCAGCCCGTTCGATAATCGGCTGTTCTTAGTACGGGTCGTTCCAAGAAATAGATCAATGAACCGAGCACATCTCTCACAGCTTGCTGTGCTGGCAACCGTTGCCCAATGCGGCAGTTTTCGCGGTGCCGCCAGAGAACTGGCGATCGCGCCTTCGGCGGTGAGCCATGCGGTCTCCAGCCTGGAGGCACGGCTTGGCGTGCGCCTTCTGGCGCGCAGCACGCGCAGTGTCGCTCCGACCGAGGAAGGCGCGCAGTTGCTGGAGAGGTTGCGTCCGGCTCTGTCGGAGATTGATCTGGCACTGGAGACGGCTGTCGAGGCGCGTGACCGGCCCGCCGGCAATTTGCGGCTCAGCGTGCCGCGCACGGCGGCGCATCTGGTGCTGACGCCACGGCTCGGCGCCTTTGCGTCAGCCTATCCCGACATCGTGCTGGAGATCGTCATCGAGGACCGCTTCACCGACGTCGTCGAAGGCGGCTTCGACGCCGGTGTGCGGCTCGGCGAGAGCCTGCAGCGCGACATGATCGCGGTGCGCATCGGGCCTGACATTCGTGGCGCGGTGGTGGGCGCGCCGGCCTATTTCGAGACAAGCCCCAAGCCGCGCCATCCACGCGATCTCGCCGACCATCGCTGCATCCGCTTCCGCTTTTCCAGCGGCATTCTCTACCGCTGGGAGTTCGAGAAGGACGGCGAAGCGATCGAGCTGGCGGTGCAGGGACCGCTGATCCTCGACGAGGACCATCTGATCGCCAACGCCGCGGTCGACGGCGCCGGCCTTGCCTTCGTCTTCGAGGACTATGTCCGCGCGCCGCTTGCCGACGGCCGGCTGATCCGCGTCCTAGAGGACTGGTGCCCATCCTTCGGCGGTTTCTTCGTCTACTACCCGAGCCGCCGGCAAATGCGGCCGGCATTGAGGGCTTTCGTGGACTTTTTCAAGGTGAGCAGATAGGCCCCTCCCCATCAGGGGCAAAGGTGGAAGAAACCCGGCCCGGCATTCGTTCGCCTTTCCATGCAGACGATCACCAACACCGCGACCCGCTACGGCTGGGCAAGCATCGTCCTCCACTGGCTGGTCGGGCTTATCTTCATCGGCCAGTTCATACTCGGCTTCGTCATGGTTAGGACCTCGAGCCAACGCACGGCCTTCGAACTGATCCAGCTGCACAAATCGCTCGGCTTTCTGCTGCTTGGCCTCATCATCCTGCGCATCGCCTGGCGGCTCGGCAATGCGACACCGCCCTTGCCGCCTTCTGTCGGCACCCTGGAGCGCCGGACGGCACCGCTGGCGCATCTGGCGCTTTATGCCTTCCAGCTCGCCCTGCCTTTGTCCGGCTGGGCGCTGGTGTCGGTTTCGACGCTGGAAATCCCCAGCATGCCGTTCAACCTGTTCGTCATGCCCAACCTGCCGCTGCCCGAATCCGACGCCGCCGAAAGTTTTTGGGCGTCGGCGCACTGGTATCTCGCCTATGCCAGCATCGCGCTCGTTGCGCTGCATATCTGCGCGGCCCTGCGCCACCATTTCCTGCTGCGCGACAGCGTGCTCACGCGCATGATCACGCCTTCGTCAGCCGGGGAATAGAACGGGCGTTGGTCTCGTTTGTGAGGTGAGGACGCGAGAGAGCGTTGCTCCAAACAAGGAATAATCCAATGCATGCGCGAACCCTCGGATTGGCGGCTGCCGCCGCCTGCCTTGCCATGCCCGTCTATGCGGCAGTCGTGCTCGGCGATGCCGCCGGCAGCTATACGATCAGCCAGGCCGGCTCCGCGATCCGCTTCACCATCGGCAAGGCCGGCGGCGGCGGTTTCGACGGCGCCTTTGCCCGTTTCAAGGGCACGATCCGCATCGACAACAATGACGTCGGCCGCTCGAAGGTCGATCTCACCATCTATCCGGAAAGTGTCGGCACCGGCCAGGGCCGCATCGATGCCTTCCTGCGCTCCGACGCGGTGTTCGACGCGGCCAACAGTCCCGAAATCCAGTTCCGTTCGACCAGCGTGACGCGCACCGGCGACACGACGGCGCTCGTCACCGGCCGGCTGACGGCGCGTGGCAAGACGTTTCCGGAAAAATTCAACGCCGAGCTCGACGGGTTGAAGGGCGGGACGATCAAATTCCATGTCACCGGCAAGGTGCTGCGCTCGCGCTACGGCATGGATGTCGGCACGCCGCTCTATTCCAACGTCGTCGATTTCGACATGACGCTGACGGGGAGAAGGGGCTGAGAGGCTGCGGTACCGAGCACCCGCATTGGCTTTTCCACGGATTTCGGGCAAACCTCCGTGCCTGTAAGCGACATGGAGAAGCGTGATGTTCCGATGGGGTGTGTTGTCGACGGCCAAGATCGGCCGCGAGCAGTTGTTGCCGGCAATCGTCGAGGCGGAGAACGGCGTGCTGTCGGCGATCGCCAGCCGTGACCTGTCGAAAGCCAAGGCATTGGGCGACCGCTTCGGTGCCCGCCATGCCTTCGGCTCCTATGAGGACCTTCTCGCTTCCGACGAGGTCGACGGCGTCTATATCCCCTTGCCGACCTCGCAGCATGTCGAATGGACGGCCAAGGCCATCGAAGCGGGCAAGCATGTGCTGGTCGAAAAGCCGCTGGCGCTCGACGCCAAGGACATCGCCCCCCTGATCAAGCTGCGCGACCAGAAGAAAGTGCTGGTCTGCGAAGCCTTCATGGTGATCTACCATCCGCAATGGATCAAGGTGCGTGACCTTATCGCCAGCGGCGCCATCGGCCGGCTTCGCCATGTGCAGGGCGCTTTCTCCTACTACAATGTCGACCCCAACAACATGCGCAACAAGCTCGATCTCGGCGGCGGCGCGCTGCCCGACATCGGCGTTTACCCGACCGTGTCGACGCGCTTTTCGACCGGCAAGGAGCCGCTGCGCGTCCAGGCGACGATCGAGCGCGACAAGACATTCGGCACCGACATCTATTCCTCGATCCGCGCCGATTTCGGCGATTTCGAACTGTCCTTCTATTTGTCGACCCAGATGGCGGCACGCCAGGTGATGGTGTTCCACGGCGAGAAGGGTTTCATCGAAGTGTTCTCGCCCTTCAACGCCGGGCTGTACGACCATCACCGCGTCGAACTGCACAACCAGAACCACACCGAGGCGCAGGTGTTCCGCTTCCCCGGCACACAGCAGTACAGGCTCGAGGTCGAGACCTTCGCGCGGGCAGCACTTGGCGGCAAGGAGCGGGTCTTCACGCTCGAAGAATCCGTGCTCAACCAGAAAGTCATCGACGCCATCTTCCGCGCCGGCGACACAGGCGGCTGGGAGACCGTCTGAGTCATCGTTTGGCGCAATTCCGGACGGAAAACCGCCTCGCACCTTTCCTGGAATTGCTTGCTTAGCCGGTTAACTGGAGGAAAAATGGCTGACGACGCGGATGTGATCATTGTCGGCGCCGGCCTTGCCGGGCTGGTTGCCGCCGCCGAGCTTGCCGAGGCCGGGAAGAAAATCATCGTCGTCGACCAGGAGCCGGAGCAATCGCTGGGCGGCCAGGCGTTCTGGTCGTTCGGCGGGCTTTTCCTCGTCGATTCACCGGAGCAGCGGCGCATGCGCATCCGCGACTCCCATGATCTGGCGCTCGAGGACTGGATGGGCACCGCCGCCTTCGACCGGCCGGAGGATTTCTGGCCGCGCAAATGGGCCGAGGCCTATGTCGGCTTTGCCGCCGGCGAAAAGCGCTCCTGGCTGATGGCGCGCGGGTTGAAGTTCTTTCCGGTCGTCGGCTGGGCCGAACGTGGCGGCGGCAATGCCATCGGCCACGGCAATTCCGTGCCGCGCTTCCACATCACCTGGGGGACCGGTCCCGGCGTGCTCGAGCCTTTCGTGCTGCAAGTGCGCGAGGCGCACAAGCGTGGATTGATCGACTTCAGGTTCCGCCACCGGGTCAATGAGCTGACGCGGACGGGTGCAGCCGTGACCGGCGTACAGGGCGACATCCTGCAACCGAGCACTGTCGAGCGTGGCCACAAGAGCTCGCGCGAAATATCAGGCGATTTCGCATTGCAAGCGCAGGCGGTGATCGTCGCCTCCGGCGGCATCGGCGCCAATCACCAGCTTGTTCGTGAAAACTGGCCCAAGCGGCTGGGCAACGCGCCGAAGCGCATGATCACCGGCGTGCCCGACCATGTCGACGGCCGCATGCTCGCGGTCACGGAACGGGCCGGCGGCTCGATCATCAACCGCGACCGCATGTGGCACTATGTCGAGGGCATCAAGAACTGGGCGCCGATCTGGACCGACCATGCTATCCGCATCCTGCCCGGCCCGTCCTCGCTGTGGCTCGATGCCCAGGGAAAACGCCTGCCGGTGCCGCTCTATCCCGGTTTCGACACGCTGGGCACGCTCAGCCATATCATGAGCACCGGCTTCGACTATTCCTGGTTCATCCTGACTAAGAAAATCATCCAGAAGGAATTCGCGCTGTCGGGCTCCGAACAGAACCCCGATTTGACGGGAAAAAGCTGGCGCCAGGTGCTCGGCCGCGCCACGTCGGGCATCCCCGGCCCGGTCAAGGCGTTCATGGAAAAGGGCGAGGATTTCATCGTCGAGGCCGAATTGCCAAAGCTGGTCGCCCGCATGAACGCGCTGGCCGGCGGCGACCCGCTGCTCGATGTGGCAGGGGTAGAACGCGAGATCCGCGCCCGCGACACGCAGCTCGACAATCCGTTCTCCAAGGACATGCAGATCACCGCCTTGCGCGGCGCCCGCGCCTATCTCGGCGACCGGCTGATCCGCACGGCCAAGCCGCACAAGATGCTAGACCCGGCGAACGGGCCGCTGATCGCGGTGCGCCTCAACATCCTGACCCGCAAGACGCTGGGCGGGCTGCAGACCGATCTCGACAGCCGCGTGCTGGATGGCGATGGCCAGCCGGTGCCGGGCCTCTATGCCGTTGGCGAAGCCGCCGGTTTCGGCGGCGGCGGCGTGCATGGCTATGCGGCGCTCGAAGGCACGTTCCTGGGTGGCTGTATCTTTTCGGGCCGCAGTGCGGGAAGGGCGGCGGCGCGGTCGGTGACATGAGACGGCAGCGGCTTGCCCGCGCTCGGCCGAGCCGTTGCCATCGACGAACTGCAGTCTAGGAAAGTTTTGGCGCGCCCGAAGAGATTCGAACTCCTGACCCCCAGATTCGTAGTCTGGTGCTCTATCCAGCTGAGCTACGGGCGCGCATCAGGCCATGTTTTCGACGGCCCCGCGATCCGGTCCGAAAGACCGGCCGCGAATGTGTGCAGTTCCCTAACGACTGAATTTGCGAAAAGCAAGCCGATCCGGCAAAAGTTTTGTCGCAAGCCTGTCATGCGGCGATGCCGGCGCCGATCCCGGCCCTTCGATCCGCCGTGGACCGGCCAGAATCCAGACGGCGGACGATCGGGAACGGCCAGCGATGGGGCCGGGAGGCAAGTAACCGGGAAACGGCACGGAAGCGTCAGGCCGGACGGCGCAGGCTGCCACGGGCCTGGTCGAGCCGCACCGGCTGGTCGGGGATGGTGACCGCGAATGTCGTGCGCCCGCCAATCGACTCGACCAGTTCCACCGTGCCGCCATGCGCGCGGATCAGTTCGTGCGCGATCGCCAGGCCAAGGCCAGTGCCGCCGCTGCGCGCCGAGCCGCGGAAGGCCGCGAACAGGTTTTCGCGCGCCTTCGGCGGCAGGCCGGGGCCGGTGTCGGTGACGGCGATGCGGCTGACACTGCCCATGCGCTCGGCCGAGACCGCCAGCCGCCGCACCACGGCGCTTTCGGTATCGGCCGCCATCGCCTGCACCGAGTTGCGACAAAGATTGGTGAGCACCCGGAAGAGCTGGTCGGAATCGGCGTCAACCTCGAATGCCCCTTCGACGGCGTTGATGAACTCGATGCCTTCCTCGATGTCGAGCAGGCCGTGCACGTCCTCGACCAGCTGGCGCAGCCTCACCCTGCGGCGCGAAGGCGGCGGCTCCTGCGTGCGGCCGTAGTGAAGCACGCCCTCCGAATAGGAGACGGCGCGGTCGAGCGCGCGCAACAGTTTTGGCGCGAAGGCCTGCACGGTCGGATCCTTGACCTGGCGCAGGCGGTCCGACATCAGCTGGGCCGAGGCCAGTATGTTGCGCATGTCGTGGTTGATCTTCGACACGGCGAGACCGAGGTCGGCAAGATGCTTCTGCTCAGCCAGCATCTTTTGCAGCCGCTCCTGCATCTGCGACAGTTCGCGCTCGGCCACTCCGATCTCGTCGGCGCGGTCGGCGGGGTGAATGATCCGCCCGGGATCGTCGGGGGCCTCGGAGAAGGACAGCATCGAGCGCGTCATGGTGCGGATCGGGCCGATCATGATCAGGTCGATCGCGGCATAGACCAGCATGGCCGTGAACAGTGAGATCAGAAGTGAGACGAAGGCGACGTTGCGCGAATAGATGAGCATCGCCTTGCGCAGGGAGTAGTCCGGCATGATCAGCTCGAACTCCTTGTCGCTGTCGCCGACCGGTCCGAAAACCCGCAGCATCCTGTCGCCGCCGAAGAACAGCGTGTCCAGCGCGCCGGTCATGCCCTTGACCATGCCGACGCTGGCGAGATCGATGTGTTCGTCGACCTGCGGCGGCATGTCGGCCACCACCAGAAGCCGCGAGACGCCGCCGTCGCGCACCGCGATCGCCTTAGCACCGATGGCCATCAGCACGTCATTCTGGGCCGTTCGCGACAGCGAGGTCGAATCGCCCTGCACCAGCACGATCGACACGGCGGCTGCCGTGCTCAGCCTCTCCTTGAGCCAGCTCAGCCTATAGCTGGCGATCCAGGGCAGGAAGATCAGCACTTCGGCCAGCAGCACGAAGACGATGGTGAGCAGCAGCAGCTTCGTCGACAGACCGCGCGACAGGGGTACCGTGCGGACAGCGGCTGACGCCGTTCCGGTTCCTTCCCCTGCTTGGCTGGCTTCGCTCATGCGACTCGATCTTCACAATCACTTGATCAGCCAAGATTAGGCGATTACGGCTTTTTTGCCAATTTCTCCCTTGGTCGGAAAAATAGATGCTCCAAAAACGGTGCGTCTTTAGCGCGCCGACGCCGGATTGACTTCCAAAACCCTTCTTTCTATAAGCCCGCTCACGCTCGGGCCATTCGTCCCGGCGCGGTTTCGATCGCGCCAAAACCGGCCCGGCAAAGCTCCTGTTACAAAGTGACAGAATCAAGAAGGGCCGCACCCCGCGGTATTAAAACAAATGAAGCGTACCTACCAACCGTCCAAACTCGTCCGCAAACGCCGGCACGGCTTCCGTGCTCGCATGGCCACCAAGGGTGGCCGTGGCGTCGTCGCAGCTCGCCGCAACCGCGGCCGCAAGCGGCTCAGCGCCTAAGCGAGACGAGATCGTTGCCCGCAACCGGCAAGCCAGTGGGGCAAAATCCCAAGCGGCTTCTGAAACGCGCGGAATTCCTGGCCGTCCGTCGTGGTGAAAAGCGACGCGGACGGTTTTTCCTCGTCGAGGTCCTCGACCGCGGCGATGGCGGGGTGCCGCGCGTCGGCTTCACCGTCACCAAGAAGGTCGGCAACGCCGTTGTGCGCAACCGCGTCAGGCGGCGGCTGAAAGAAGCCGTCCGCGTCCATGCGGCAGATGACATGGTGCCCGGCAATGATTATGTCATCGTCGGGCGCGATGATGCGCTGCGCGCCCCTTTCGGCCAGTTGAAGGCCGAACTCTCCCGCCGACTTCGCGGAACACGATAGGCCAAGGGCTCTCGATGGAAAACAACCGGAACTTCTTCATCACCATCGCGCTGTCGGTGCTGATCCTGGCGGTGTGGCAGTACTTCTACGTGCTGCCGCGCAGCGAGGCACAACGCGAGGCGGCCCGCATCGAGCAGCAGCGCGTCGAGGAACAGAAGAAGGCGGCCGACGCCGCCAATCCGGGCGCATCGACGCCGGCGCCGGGCACTACGGCCCCGGGCGCCATTCCCAACGCCCCCGGCGGTGATGTCGTCACCGCGGCCAGCCGCGATCAGGCGCTGGCGGCTTCCAAGCGCGTCAAGATCGACACGCCGAGCCTCGAGGGCTCGATCAATTTGACCGGCGCGCGGCTCGATGACCTCAAGCTCAAGCACTACACCGAAACCGTCGACAAGAATTCGCCCGAGATCGAACTGCTCAACCCGCAGGCGCTGCCCACCGGCTATTTCGCCGAGATCGGCTTTGTCGGCAACGACAAGACCGGCGCGGTGCCGGGTGCCGAAACGGTGTGGAGCGTGGACGGCAATCCGACGCTAACCCCGTCCACGCCAGTGACGCTCACCTACACCAACGACAAGGGCCTGACCTTCAAGCGCACCTTCTCCGTCGACACCAACTACATGTTCACGGTGTCGGACACGGTGCAGAATGCCGGATCGAGCGCGGTTTCGCTGTTCAATTACGGCCGCGTCACGCGCTACGACAAGCCGGCCGTCGCCAGCACCTACGTGCTGCATGAAGGCCTGATCGGCTTCACCGGCACGGAAGGCCTGCAGGAGCACAAATACGCGTCGGTCGAGAAGGACAAGCAGTACCAGCCCGGCAAATCGACCGACGGCTGGCTCGGCATCACCGACAAATACTGGGCCGTCACGCTGGTGCCGACGGAGAAGCAGCCGTTTCAGCCGCGCTATGCCTATTTCGAGGACGGTCGCCACCGCTACCAGTCCGACTTCCTGACCGACCCGATCAATGTCGCGGCTGGCCAGTCGGCGACCGTCGAGACCGAAATCTTCGCCGGCGCCAAGGAAGTCGCCAAGATCAACGCCTATGCCGAAGACCGCCACATCAAGCGGTTCGACCTCTTGATCGACTGGGGCTGGTTCCACTTCATCACCAAGCCGATGTTCTGGCTGATCGACACGCTCTACAAATTCCTCGGCAATTTCGGCCTGGCGATCCTGGCCACCACCGTCATCGTCAAGGCCCTGTTCTTCCCGCTCGCCAACAAATCCTACGCGTCGATGGCGAACATGAAGAAGGTGCAGCCCAAGATGCTCGAGATCCGCGAGAAATACGCGGACGACAAGATGAAGCAGCAGCAGGCGATGATGGAGCTGTACAAGACCGAGAAGATCAATCCGCTCGCCGGCTGCTGGCCGGTGGCGCTGCAGATCCCAGTCTTCTTCTCGCTCTACAAGGTGCTCTACATTACCATCGAGATGCGCCACGCGCCGTTCTTCGGCTGGATCCAGGATCTGGCCGCACCCGATCCGACATCGATCTTCAACCTGTTCGGGCTCGTTCCGATCACGCTGCCGCACATGCTGATGATCGGGGTGTGGCCACTGATCATGGGCGTCACCATGTTCCTGCAGATGCGCATGAACCCGACGCCGCCGGACCCGACGCAGGCCGCGATCTTCACTTGGATGCCCGTCATATTCACCTTCATGATGGCGGGTTTCCCGGCGGGTCTCGTCATCTACTGGGCCTGGAACAACACGCTGTCGATCCTGCAGCAGGGCGTGATCATGAAGCGCCAGGGCGCCAAGATCGAGCTTTGGGACAATCTGGTGGCGCTGTTCCGCAAGAAACCCTCGCCGGCGGAATAGCCGGCAACTCCCCTCCTCAAGGCCCGCTCGTCCGGGCCTTTTTGTTTCCGAAGGCGTCGGATCACGTTCCCGTGATCGGCGAAACTGCAGGCATTCGCGGGGCGTGACTGCTTGTGCGTTTCCAAAGGCTATCAATTCCGATCAGCCCTCACCCGGAGGAAGACCACATGCGCTTGCCCACATTCAGGACCATCGCCTTTTCCGCACTTGTCGCTAGTGCGGCAATCGCCGCTCCAGCCTACGCCAAGGACCCCATGGTCGGAGGCGCGGCGATGTATGCGACCAAGAACATCGTCGAGAACGCCGTCAACTCGAAGGACCACACGACGTTGGTCGCCGCCGTCAAGGCGGCCGGCCTGGTCGACACGCTGCAGGGCGCCGGCCCGTTCACTGTCTTTGCGCCGACCAACGAAGCTTTCGCGGCACTGCCGAGCGGCACAGTCGACACGCTGCTCAAGCCCGAGAACAAGGACAAGCTCACCAAGGTGCTGACGGCCCATGTCGTGGCCGGCAAGATTTCAGGCGCCGATATGTTGAAGAAAGCCAAGGCGATGGGCGGCAAATACGAGATGAAGACCGTCTCGGGCGACACGCTCACCGCCGAAGTCAAGAAGGGCAAGCTCTACATCATGGACGAGTCTGGCGGCGAGGCGAAAGTGACGATCGCCGACGTCAACCAGTCGAACGGCGTCATTCACGTCGTCAACAAGGTGCTGTTGCCGAAGTAACGGCTTCCGGCGAAAGGGGCGTTGGCAGATCGTTGGGGCTTTCTCGGTCCGCCATCGCCGCCTCATGACGAGGTGCCATGTTTCTTGGGAGGCCGTATCGGCGAGGCCGGGGTCCTGTAGTCCCTCACAGGACCCCGGTTTCTTTTTGCCTACCCGTGAGGACGGTCGGGCTTCAGCGTTCGAAGCCCGACCTTTTCCGGCACGTCACTCCATGACCGCGCTATGGTCGACCTTGGCCGGCGTGCCCGGCTTGCGCAGCAGGAGCACCAGCGGGATGGCGGCCAGCGACAGGATCATCATCAGCTTGAAGTCATTCATGTAGCTGATGATCGTCGCCTGCAGCGTCACCACGCCGTCCAGCGCGGCGCGGCCGGCGGCGGTATAGGGGTTCATCGCATGGAAGATCGCCGGATCGCTGAACGCCTGGTTGAAGGGCGTAACATAGGTGGCGATGTTGGCGTGGTTGATCTGCACATTCTGCGTCAGAAGCGCGGTGACCACCGATATGCCGACGCTGGAGCCGATGTTGCGCGACAGATTGTAGAGGCCGGTGCCTTCGGCCCGTCGCTCGGGCGCCAGCGTGGCGAAGGTGATGGTGGTCAGCGGAACGAACAGGAAGCCGAGCCCCGCACCCTGGATGAAGCCGGTGGAGATGATGGTCCATTGCGAAACGTCGGGCGTCCAGCCGGTCATGTCGTACATCGCCCAGGCGGTGATCAGCAGGCCGATCAGCAGCAGCCATCGTGTATCCACCTTGCCGATCAGCCTGCCAACCAGGAACATGCAGGCCATCGTGCCGAGGCCGCGCGGCCCCATGACGATGCCGGCCGTCACCACGGGATAGCCCATCAGCGTCTGCAGATAGGGCGTCATCAGCGCCAGCGAGGCGAGGTATGTGATGCCGATGATGAAGATGAAGATCATGCCGACGGCGAAATTCCGGTCCAGGAAAAGCCGCGGATTGACGAAGGTGTTGCGGGCAGTGAAGGTGTGGACAAGGAAGATGTAGAAGGCCGACGCGCAGATCACCGCCTCGACGATGATCTCGGATGACGAGAACCAGTTGAGCTGCTCGCCGCGATCGAGAAACATCTGCAGGGCGGCGATCGTTATGCTGAGCATGCCGAAACCCAGCCAGTCCAGCCTTGCCTTGAAGTCCAGCTTGGTTTCCAGGACGTACAGCGACACGCCGGCGAAGGCCAGCGCGCCGATCGGCACGTTGATGTAGAACACCCAGCGCCAGCTGACATTTTCGGTCAGCCAGCCGCCGATGACCGGTCCCAGCACCGGCCCGACCATCACCGAAATGCCGAACAGCGCCATAGCGGAGCCGCGCTCTTCCACACTGTAGATATCGAGCAGGATGCTCTGCGACAGCGGCACCAGGGCCGCGCCGAACAGGCCCTGCAGCAGGCGGAAGCCGACGATCTGCGGCAGCGACTGGGCGAAGCCGCACAGCACCGAGGCGACGACGAAGCCGGTGATCGAGGTCAGGAGGATGCGCTTGCGGCCGAAGCGGTTGGCAAGGTAGCCCGAAGGCGGCGTCATCACCGCCGCCGCCACGATGTAGGAGGTCAGCACCCAGTTGATCTGGTCGGCGCTGGCCGAGACGCTGCCCTGGATATAGGGCAGCGCGACATTGGCGATGGTCGTGTCCAGCGCCTGCATGATGACGGCCAGGATCACGCAGGCGGTGATGGCGCCGCGATTGGCGACCACCGGCGTGGCACCTGTCGCGGACGCGCTGGTCATGACTTTTGCCCGAACAGGCCGATGAGATTGGTGACGAAGTCCGGCAGGCCGCGTGCATGGCCGGTGTCGACGTCGACGACCACGCTCATGCCGCCGCGCAGCGGCGGTTTGCCCTCGAGATCATCAATCGTCACGCGCATCGGGATGCGCTGCACGACCTTGACCCAGTTGCCGGTGGTGTTCTGCGCCGGCAGCAGCGAGAAGCTCGACGACGAGGCGGGGCTGATCGAGGCGACGGTACCGTGCCAGACGGCACCCGGATAGGTGTCGACGCTGATCGTCGCCGTCTGTCCCGGCCTGACATAGGTCAGCTCGGTTTCCTTCGGGTCCGCCGCGATCCACAGATCCGTCGACGAGACCAGGCTGAACGCCGGCTGCGAAGCCGGCAGGTACTTGCCGACCTGTAGCGCGTCGACATTGGTGACGATGCCGTCGAACGGCGCCTTGACCACGGAATCAGCGAGGTTGCGCTGCGCATCGTCGACGCCCGACTGGGCCTGCAGGTAGAAGGGGTTCTTCTCCACCGGCTGGTTGGCGTCGCCGCCGAGTTGGGCGAGCGTGGCCTGCGCCTGCGCCTTGGCGACGGACACTTTCTGGCGCGCGGCGACGAGGTCGTGCTGGGCGCTGTCGAAAGACGCCTTCGAGGCGGTGGATGTCTTGAGCAGATCCTGCTGCCGCTGGAAGGCGGCCTCGTAATAAGGGATGTCGGCCTGGGCCTGTTCGATCTGCACCAGCGACTGCTGGTAGCTCGCCTCCAGGGTCAGCACCTGGTTGCGTACCGTGCCGAGCTGGGCCTGGGCGGCGGCGAGAGCGGTCTCGAAGGAGGCCGGCCGCAGGCGAAACAGCACGTCGCCCTTCTTCACGGCCTGGTTCTCATGCACGTCGATCTCCTGCACCGTGCCGGAGACGTCGGTGGAGACGCCGAGCGACTGGGCCTGGATGTAGGCATTGTCGGTCGTCATCAGCTGGCCGCCGGTGACATAATAGTAACCGCCGACGACGAGCGCGACGGGAAGCAGGGCAAAAAGGACGGGCCGCGTCAGGCTGCGCTTCGGTTTGGCCGGAACAGGAGGGGCAACGGCGGCAGGGGCCTGCTGTGGCTGCGGCTCCTTGGCCGGAGCCTCGAGTGCCGCCGGCTCCAGGGCGACCGGCGCTTCCAGCTCGTCATTGTCGATGACGACGCTGGTCCGCCTCTGCTCCCGCTCATTGTCGAGCTGGATAATCTGGTCGGTCCGACCGGCCGGTGTCTCGTCTCCGGCAGGCTTCTTTGGGGATATTGATTCAGCCATGTACTTTCTCCCGGTCGACGGCTGGCCGGGTGCAAGCCGCGAGCAGATTGGATTTGATCAAGCTTAAGGTTTGCAGCAGATGCTGCTGTGTCTCAGACGAAAGGCCGGCGAAGGCCTCGTCTCGTGTTTTCTGGCCGTTGCCGCGCATGATCTCGAGCAGCGGATGGGCTTGGGGTGTCAGGTAAAGCAGCCAGGCCCTGCGGTCGGCGGGATCGGGCCGGCGCTCGACGAAGCCGCGCGCCTCCATCTTGTCGAGCAGCCGGGCGAGCGTGATCGGCACGATCTCGATGAGGTCGGCGAGCTTGTTCTGATGGATGCCTTCATGCAACGAAAGGTACGCCAGCACCTGCCACTGGGCTCGGGTCAGCCCCGATGCGCGCGACCGCTGCTCGAACCGCTTGCGAAGCAGGCGCGCGACGTCGTGCAGCACGAAGCTGATATTGGGGGATGAGGGCATGGGAGGAGATCGGGGTCGACTGATAACTTTTCGTGAGCATGCTTATTATCATCATGCACATAATCCTGCTGGACGCCTCGCGCAAGACCGATTAAGCCCCGGGGACGAAAAAACGCATGGGCCACCGCGCGGAAAACGCGCCAGGCGGCGAGATTGTCCGGCAAGGATTTTGGCGATGGATTGGATCAGGATCGCGGCCGTCACGGCTCTCATTGGGTGCCCCGCTGCCGCGGCTGCGAAGGATGCGGTCAGCTGTGGCGGTGCCGCCATGCTGGGCGGCGCGCAGCTCAACTGCAGCCATGTCGAACCCAAGGCACCGCCGCAATTCTGCACGTTTAGCTGGGATCTCCACACGGTGGCGGGAGATCAGAAGGTCGTCGAAGGCACCTTCATGCTGCCGCCCGGAGCGTCGAACGTACAGGTCTACCAGGGCAGTGGTTTCGACAGCGCGCTGTCCAACCCGATCGTGATCTGCCGCGGCAACAAATGAGCGTGGCGAGCAAGGAAGGCTCGCTCGTCAGCAGATTGATGCTATAGGGCGGATCACGTTATTTTGACCAGGCACGCGGATTCCGGATCTGCGTGGCTTTCACTTCCCGGACGGACTTCGACATGGACGGACCCAACCCCGGCATCAAGCACCCGATCCCGATGCACGCGCGCGTCAGCTTCCTAAAGCCTCTGGTGACAGTGCCGAACATCGAGATCGGCGACTTCACCTATTATGACGACCCGGACGGGCCGGACAAATTCGCCGAAAAATGCGTGCTGCATCACTATCCCTTCATCGGCGACAAGCTCATCATCGGCAAGTTCTGCGCCATCGCCGAAGGCGCGCGTTTTATCATGAACGGCGCCAACCACGCCATGTCCGGCTTCTCGACCTATCCGTTCAACATCTTCGGTCATGGTTGGGAAAAGGGCTTTGATGCGGCGACCTGGTCGAAGGAAGTGCGCGGCGATACCGTGGTTGGCAACGATGTCTGGATCGGCATGGAGGCGGTGATCCTGCCCGGCGTGGAAATAGGCGATGGCGCCATCATCGCCGCCAAATCGGTGGTGACGCACGACGTGCCGCCCTATGCGATCGTTGCCGGCAACGCGGCCAAAATGGTCAAGATGCGTTTCGACGACAGGACGATCCGGCGGCTGCTGGCGGTGGCATGGTGGGACTGGCCGGTGGACAAGATCGGTCGCAATCTCGATGCCATCAGGGGCGCCGATATCTCTCTTCTGGAGGCAGCAGTTTGAACGTTCCCAGCAGCACCGCAATCGGCACCGACCTGTTCACGCGCGGATGGATTTTCATCCGCGGCGTGCCGGCCATGAAGTTCCTGCCGCCGGAAGGGCCGCCGGAGATTGCCTTTGCCGGCCGCTCCAATGTCGGCAAGTCGTCGCTGATCAACGCCCTGGTCAACCAGAAGGGGCTGGCGCGTACCTCCAACACGCCGGGGCGCACGCAGGAGCTCAACTATTTCGTGCCGGACGGGTTTTCGGGCGAAGGCGCCGACCTGCCGCCAATGGCGCTGGTCGACATGCCGGGCTACGGCTACGCCACCGCGCCCAAGGAGAAGGTCGACGAGTGGACCAAGCTGGTCTTCGACTATCTCAAGGGCCGTGTCACGCTGAAGCGGGTCTATGTGCTGATCGATGCCCGCCACGGCATCAAGGCCAAGGACGACGAGGTGCTGTCGCTGCTCGACAAGGCGGCGGTGTCCTACCAGATCGTGCTGACCAAGACCGACAAGATCAAGGCCGCCGCCGTGCCGCGGCTGATCGAGGAGACCTTGGTCAAGATCAAGAAGCGGCCTGCGGCGTTTCCGTTCGTGCTGGCGACATCATCGGAAAAGGGCGAAGGCCTCGAGGAATTGCAGGCCGCGATCGTGCTTGCCGCCAATGGCGGCTAAAGCCTGGGGCGGCTAAAAACCCGGGATAGGTTCGTCCATCGGGACAGGCAGCCTTCTAACTCTCTGTTTTCACGCAATTCGCACGGAAAACCGCTACGCACTTTTCCTGGAATTGCTTTAGGGCTTTGCCTCCAGGGCGATCATCTGGTGGCTTTCCTCCTCGACGAGCCTCTCGGTGCCGTAGGCTTTCAGGAACATGTCGACGCCCGACCTGACAATGTGGTCGATCTCGTCCTGGGTCGGGGCCTTGGTACGGTAGGCAAAGATGCACTGCCGAAAAAGACCGGCCAGGCACAGTTCGGTGAACTGGTACGCGGCGAGGTCGACATCGTCGATCTTGAGCAGGCCGCGCTCGATGCCGGCGTTGAGGAACGTCGCGACCTTGTCATGGCCGCGTTTGGGCCCGCGTTCGTAGAAGCGGGCGCCCATGTCCGGTATCCTGTCGGAAGCGCCGATCACCGTGCGCTGCGCCTGGATTACCCTGGCCGAGGTGATCTTCATGGACAGCACCTTGCCGAACTTGACCAGCGTCTGGCGCAGGTCGTCGGCGCGGTCGAGCATGTCATACATGTTCTTGAAGATGGTGCCGCGCTCTTCCTCGATCAGCGCTTCGAACAGCTCTTCCTTATTGGCGAAGTAGACATAGATGGTCCCCTTGGAGACACCGGCCTCGCGCGTGATGTCGTTCATCGAAGCGGCCTCGAAGCCCTTTTCGATGAAGACACGGCGGGCGCCGTCGATGATCTGGCTGCGCTTGACCGGATCCTGTCCGGCCGCCGGGCGGCCGCGGCGCAGACCATCCAGTAGGTCTTCGCACGGGTCGGTTTCGGTGTTGCGCACGGGCTCAACCATAAAAGTCACACCTCGAAAATAATTCGAACCAACCGGTTCGATTGCCCCTTGATATGGTCCTCTTTACACGCTATGTCAACGCCCAGATCGAACCGAACGGTTCAGTATTATAACATTAGAGAGATGTCATGTCCTCGAACACTCCCGCCACCGCCGAAGTCCGTCCTTTCCCCAACGCCAAGGTTGCCCCGGCGACGGAAGCCCCCGACGTGCATGTCCAGCCGGTCGTCGCACCGCCGCCGGAGGCTGATGCTCCGGCCAAGAAGAAGCGTTCGGTGCGCTCGTTCCTGTTGCCGATCATCGGCCTTGCCCTTTTGAGCGGCGGCGCCTGGTACGGCTATGACTACTGGACTACGGGCCGCTTCATGATCTCGACGGATGACGCCTATGTCCAGGCCGACATGGCGTTCGTCTCGCCGAAAATTTCCGGCTATGTCGATCAGGTCCTGGTCAGCGAGAACCAGCAGGTCAAGGCCGGCGATCCGCTGCTGACGATCGATGCCGGCGACTACAAGATCGCCGTTGGCCAGGCCGAGGCGCAGATCGCAACGCTGGCCAAGACGCTCGACCGCATCGACGCGCAGACCAAGGCCGCGCAGGCCTCCCTGCAGCAGGCACAGGCGCAGAAGGTCGCCGACCAGGCGGCCGCCGACAATGCCGGCCGCGCCCAGCAGCGCGCCGCGCAACTGGTCAAGACTCATGTCGGCACGCAGGCCCAGCTGGACGACGCCCAGACCGCGCTCGACCAGGCCAAGGCCGCGCTCGTCGGCGCCGACGCGCAGATCGCCGCCGCGCAGGCCAATATCGGCGTGCTCGAGGCGCAGCGCGCCGAATCCGCCAGCACGCTGGCGTCGCTGCAACTCGGCCGCGACAAGGCCGCACGCGACCTCTCCTTCACCGTGCTTAAGGCGCCGTATGACGGCGTCGTCGGCAACCGCTCCGTTGAGCAGGGCGATCTGGTCAGCCCCGGCCAGAAGCTCGCCGTGGTCGTGCCGATGGACAAGCTCTACGTCGTCGCCAATTTCAAGGAGACGCAGCTTGCGCGGCTCGTGCCCGGCGAAAAGGTCAACATCTCGGTCGACGCCATCGACGGCCACCCCATCCAGGGAACCGTCTCCTCGCTGGCGCCGGCGTCAGGCGCGGTGTTCTCGCTGCTGCCGCCGGAAAACGCCACCGGCAACTTCACCAAGGTGGTGCAGCGCGTGCCGGTCCGCATCGACGTGCCGGCCGATGCGCTGAAAACCGGCAAGCTGCGCGCCGGCTTGAGCGTCGTCGTCGCCGTCGACAGCCGCACCGCGCCTGCCGCGACCAGTAACTAATCGCTTTTCGGAGGGCGGCTTGGTGGCTGACTGAAGCACCTAGCCGCCCGGCCTGCCTCAAGGAGGCTCAGGACATGGCAACCGCAACCATCACCGCAGGAGCGCCGCCGGCGATACCGGCCGCGCCCGACACCATTTCGACACGACGCATCATCGCTTTCCTGGCGATGGTGTTCGGCATGTTCATGGCGATCCTGGACATCCAGATCGTCTCGGCCTCGCTGGCCGAGATCCAGGCCGGCCTCAGCGCCAGCTCCGACGAGATCCCGTGGGTGCAGACGGCCTATCTGATCGCCGAGGTGGTCATGATCCCGCTGTCGGGCTTTCTCAGCCGGATGCTGTCGACGCGCGTGCTGTTCACCGTCGCGGCCGCTGGCTTCACCGCGGCCAGTGCGCTGGCTGCGACCGCCACGAACATCGACCAGATGATCGTCTATCGCGCCGTGCAAGGTTTCATCGGCGGCGGCATGATCCCGAGCGTCTTTGCCGCGGCCTTCACTATCTTCCCGCCGTCGCGCCGCGCCATCGTCTCGCCGATGATCGGCCTGGTGGCGACGCTGGCGCCGACCATCGGCCCGACCGTCGGCGGCTATATCAGCCACGCCTTCTCATGGCACTGGCTGTTCCTGGTCAATGTCGTGCCCGGCATTCTGGTGGCGACCGCGGCCTGGTCGCTGATCGATTTCGACAAGCCCAATCTCAAGCTGTTCTCGAAGTTCGACTGGTGGGGCCTCGCCGGCATGGCCGCTTTCCTCGGCTGCATGGAGTATGTGCTCGAGGAGGGTCCGAACAATGACTGGCTGCAGGACCAAGCCGTGTTCATCTGCGCCATCATCATGACCATCGGCGCGGTGATCTTCTTCTGGCGTGTCTTCACGGCCGAGGAACCGATCGTCGACCTCAAGGCGTTCAGCAACATCAATTTCGCCTTCGGCTCGCTGTTTTCCTTCGTCATCGGCATCGGCCTCTATGGCCTGACCTATCTCTATCCGGTCTTCCTCGGACGCATCCGCGGCTACGATTCGATGATGATCGGCGAAGCGCTGTTCGTCAGCGGCCTGGCCATGTTCGTCACCGCGCCCATCTCCGGCATCCTGTCGAGCAAGATGGACCTGCGGCTGATGATGATGATCGGCCTGTTCGGCTTCGCCACCGGTACGTGGTGGATGACGCATCTGACCGCCGACTGGGACTTTTACGAGTTGCTCATCCCGCAGATCCTGCGCGGCTGTTCGATGATGCTGTGCATGGTGCCGATCAACAATATCGCGCTGGGCACCTTGCCGCCGGACCGGCTGAAGAATGCATCCGGCCTGTTCAATCTGACCCGCAACCTCGGCGGCGCGGTCGGCCTTGCCCTCATCAACACGGTGCTGATCGACCGCAATGCCTTCCACTATGCCCGGCTCTCCGAGCATGTGCAGTGGGGCAGTGCCGCCGCGCAGACCAAGCTCCAGAACATGACGCTCAATTTCGAGCAGACCACCGGCCTGGACGCCACAAGTGCCGCGATCTCCAAGCTGTCGGGCATGGTCCACCAGCAGGCGGCGCTGCTGTCCTTCATGGATGTGTTCTATCTGCTTACCGTGCTGTTCGGGACGCTTGGGTTCTTCACCATGCTGATCAAGAAGCCGGCGGCGCCCGGTGGTGGCGGAGGCGGCGGGCACTGAAGCAAAGAAAAGTGGGCAGCGGTTTCGGGAAGCTCCTCCAGTCCACGCCCGAAAAGCTCTGACCACGCAAAAAACTCCGGGCCGCAAAGCCCGGAGTTTTTTATTGCCCTGGTGTCGTCAGGCGGTCGCCGGCTTGAAGGTCAGCGCCACGCCATTGATGCAGTGGCGCAGGCCGGTCGGCGCCGGGCCGTCGTCGAAGACATGGCCGAGATGGCCGCCGCAACGGCGGCAATGCACTTCGGTGCGGGTCATGCCCAGCGAGCGGTCCTCGGTCTTGCCGATGCCATTGGCGATCTCCTGCCAGAAGCTCGGCCAGCCGGTGCCGGAATCGAACTTCGTCTCCGAGGGATAGACCGGCAGATCGCAGCCGGCGCAGGCGAAGATCCCCTTGCGGTGTTCGTTGAGCAGCGGGCTGGTGCCGGGATACTCCGTGCCTTCCTTGCGCAGCACGTTGAAGGCGGCCGGCGACAGGATGGCTTTCCACTCGTCTTCGGTCTTGGTGACCTCGAATTTCTCGGCGGCTTGCGCGGCCTGCGGGGTGCCCATGCGCAGCATCGTTGCCGCGGCACCGATAAGGCCGATGGCGGCGGCACCGCTCAAAAGAAAGTCGCGACGGTTCATGACCAGTTCCTCCTGTCGTCTGTTTTGCCAAACTATGCCGTCGCCCGAAAGTCAAAAGCCGGTGACGGTTGCCCAAAACGACACTCCGCGCCGCTCCACGGGTGACCGTGGGCGGCGCGGAGCACGCGTGTCGATTGCGCATCACGGCAGCGAGACGGCGCGATCGACGGAGGGCTCTTGCAGCAGGTTCGTCGGCGGCAAGCGCCTCGTTACATCTTCCACCCGATCACATCTTCGGGAGCAGAACCTTGTCGATGACATGGATGACGCCGTTGGACTGTTCGACATCGGCGATCGTCACATTGGCGACATTGCCGTTCTCGTCGGTGACGGTGACCTTGCCGCCATCGGCTTTCAGGGACAGTTCGCAGCCTCCGACCGTCTTGACCTTGTGGGTGCCGCCATCGGCCTTGGCCATCGCGGTCACATCCGCTCCCATCGCCTTGGCGGCGATCACGTGGCAGGCCAGGATCTTGGTGAGCTTGTCCTTGTTCTCGGGCTTGAGCAGCGTGTCGACCGTGCCGGTCGGCAGTGCGGCGAAGGCTTCGTTGGTCGGCGCGAAAACGGTGAACGGGCCGGCGCCCTGCAGCGTATCGACCAGGCCTGCGGCCTTGACGGCGGCGACCAGCGTCGTGTGATCCTTCGAATTGACGGCGTTCTCGACGATGGTCTTGTTGGCATACATGGCGGCGCCGCCGACCATCGGGTTTTCGGCATAGGCAGCGGTGGCAAGCGCGGAGACAGCGATCGTACCGGCGAGCAAAAGGGTGGCGAATCTACGCATGATATTAAAACTCCTCGGGTTTTCTCTTCCCATTTTTGGGAACGTGAGGAGATACGCAACACAGGCACGCTAGTTTCAGAATATTCGTGGATTTTTAAGTTATTTTCATCCTCGAATAAATTTTCCGGGCACGACAGTTTTCCGGCTTACAGGCCTGTTAGACATGTATGGTAAAAGACAGACTGCCAAATTTCTATCTTGGTTTCACAGTCCGAGGGGTCGATCAGATGCCCTTCAAATCACCCGCGGCGACGACGGGTCCGGTCGGCTGGCCGGTCGGCGAGCCTCCGGCAGGCTCGAGGCTGACCGCCAGTACGGCGCCCTGCGCGAGTTTCTGCTGCACCGCCGGGGCAACCGCCACATGCGCGGTCTGGCCGGCAGGGATGACGCCCATCGAGACCGGGGCATTCTTGCCCTCGATCATCCACAGTTCGAAGTCCTTGCCGGCGGCGCGTTCGCCGGAGACGAGAGAGAGACCGACATCGTGGCGGGCAGCGTCGTAGACGGCCAGATATTTGACGTCGCTGCCGTCAGCCGCCAGCGAGGCGACAAGGCGCGTCTGCGGCTGTCCGGCCGGCGGATTGAGGTAGGGCACGGCGATGTAGAGTGCCAGTGCCGCGACAGCCGCGACCGCAAGACCGCGCCAGAAGGCGAGGCTGGACCACAGGCCGGCACGCGGTTCGGCGGGCGCGCCGGCGACGGATGAAAACAGCCGGCGGTCGATCGCCGGCTTCACCGAAGCCGGCTGCTCGATTTCCGGATAGGCGGATGCCAGCGGCGACAGGCGAACCTCCCAGCCATCGACAAGCCGCGCGAAATCGGTTTCGGCGTCGATGCGCCTGGATGCGATCTGCCGCTCTTCCGCCGGAAGCACGCCGAGAACGTATTCGGCGGCGAACAGGTCGTCGCCCCCACGTTCCGGTCCGTTGTCTTCTGCCAGCGTCATCTTTCCAGACATTCCCTGAGTTTCATCAGGCTGCGGCGCAGCCAGGTACGCATCGTGTTCAACGGCACGCCGTGGCGCTCCGCCAGTTCGGCATAGCTCTCGCCCTTGAGATAAGCACCGCGGACGGCCGCCGCCCGGTCCTTTTCCAATTCATCGAGACAATGGTGGATGCGTTCGGATTCGTCGCCCGCCACCGCCATCGCTTCAGGTCCCAGCGCCGGATCGGCCACGTGGAGCGCGGCATCGATATCGACGGCAGGCTTGCGCCTCGCCCTCACGCGATCGATCGCATGGTTGCGCGCGATCGCGACCAGCCAGGAGATTGGGCTTAGGTCGGAGACAGCAAAACGATCCGCCTTCGTCCAAATCTTGACGAAGACTTCCTGCAGCGCTTCTTCCGCATCTCCCCGGTCGTTCAATACACGAAGGCACACGCCGAAAAGTTTCGCGCTGGTCTGCCGGTAGAGCAGGTCGAACGCTGCCCGGTCCTTCATCGAAGTCCGGACGATCAGCTTGGTGATGTCCTGCGGCGTCATGCGCGCCAAATTAGGCAATTGCCTTGTATTTGCAACGACGGAAATATTCCGTGCACCTAAAGTTCCGCCGTCTTGATCAGGGCTCCGATTGCCAAGGGAATCGCGGCTGGCTAGCTTGGCGGCAACGGGGGGAGCGCGCATGTCTGTCGAACGGATCCTGTGGGAAGAAGACGCAACCGGTCTTGCCGGTCTGGTGCGCAAGGGTGAACTGTCGGCGATCGAGTTGACCGAGGCGGCGATCGCCCGTGCCGAGGCCACCCGCCCCGAAATCAATGCCACGGCAGAGCCGCTCTATGAGGCCGCACGGACCCGGGCAAGGAGCATCGACCGTTCGCTGCCGCTGGCCGGGGTGCCCTTTGCCATCAAGGATCTCGGCATTGCCATCAAGGGCGTGCCCTCGCATGGCGGCAGCCGCATTCCGGCGTGGGTGCCCGATTTCAATTCGGTGATGACCGAGCGCTATCTCGCCGCCGGGTTGATCCCGATCGTCACCTCGACGTCGCCCGAGCATGGGCTGCGGCTGATGACGGAATCAAAGGCCTTCGGCATCACCCGCAATCCCTGGAATACCGGCCACACCACCGGTGGTTCGTCTGGCGGTTCGGCAGCGCTGGTCGCCGCCGGCGTCGTGCCGGTGGCGCACGCCTCGGATGGCGGCGGCTCGATCCGCGTGCCTTCGGCCTGCAGCGGGCTTGTCGGCCTCAAGACCTCGCGCGGGCGTGTCCCGCTGTCGCCGCTGGTGAGCGAAAGCTGGTACGGCATGGTCGTCGATCACGCCGTCACCCGCTCGGTGCGCGACTGCGCGCTGCTGCTCGACCTCACCCATGGTCCCGATACGCTGGCGCCCTATGCCGCGCTGCCGCCGAAGGGCCCGTTCGCCGCCGCCGCAGCGCGCGATCCCGGCAAGCTCAGGCTGGCGGTGTACCGCAAATCGCCGCTTGGCCTGCCGATCTCGGCCGAGACGCTCAAGGCGCTCGACATCGCCGTGGCGCTCGCCCGCGAGGGCGGCCATTCGATCGAGGACATCGAGCTGCCCTTCATCGGCCGCGATTTCTTCGCCGATTTCTGCACGACGGTCGCCTCCGCGGTCGCCGGCTCGTTGCGGGCGGAAGCGCTGCGCGTCGGCCGGTCCGTCACCGGCGACATCGAGCGCGCCACGCGGGTGCTCGGCCGGTTGGGCGAAATGGTCTCGGCCGGCGAAACCTATGCCGGCCTGCAGCGGCTGCATGCCGCCTCGCGGCAACTGATCACCGAGACGGCGCGCTATGATGCGGTGCTGATGCCCATCATCGCACACCCACCGCTCGCCTGCGGCGCCATGGACCCCAAGGGCGCCGACGAGCTGATCGAAAACCTGCTCGACAAGCTTCACCTCACCTCCTTGCTCAAGATCAAGCCACTGTTCGGCCAGTTGATGGACAAGAGCCTTTGGTTCACGCACTGGCCCGCGATCCACAATGTCAGCGGCCAGCCGTCGATCGCGCTCCCCGTCCATGTCACGGACGCCGGCCTGCCACTCGGCATCCAGGCCGCAGGCCGCCCGGGCGACGAGGAAACGCTTTTGTCGCTCGCCGCGCAGATGGAGAAAATCTCGGGCTGGCTGACGCGGCGGGCGACGCTGATGGTGCCGTCACAATGACGACACCGTGAACCGCTCGAATATGACAGCAATGCCATTTGCGGCTCGCGTCAATTCCCGCTAAGACGCCGCCGTCTTTACCTGATGCAGGTCGCCCAAAAAGTGCCCAGCGGTTGTGGGGCAACGACATGCATAGAACCAGAAGCCGGGGAACCACGCCGATGACGGACGTCACCGCCACCGCGGAAATGCAGGCCGCCCTCTTGTCGCGGGCGCTGCCCTACATGCAGCGCTACGAGAACAGAACCGTCGTGGTGAAATATGGCGGTCACGCCATGGGCGATATCGAGCTCGGCAAGGCCTTCGCACGCGACATCGCGCTGCTGAAGCAATCCGGCGTCAACCCGATCGTCGTTCATGGCGGCGGTCCGCAGATCGGCGCCATGCTGAACAAGATGGGTATCGAATCCAAGTTCGAGGGCGGTCTGCGCGTCACCGACCAGAAGACGGTCGAGATCGTCGAGATGGTGCTGGCCGGGTCGATCAACAAGGAGATCGTGGCACTGATCAACGCCGAGGGCGAATGGGCGATCGGCCTGTGCGGCAAGGACGGCAACATGGTGTTCGCCGAAAAGGCGCGCAAGACCATGATCGACCCCGATTCCAACATCGAGCGCGTGCTCGATCTCGGCTTCGTCGGCGAACCGGTCGAGGTCGACCGCACGCTGCTCGACCTTCTTGCACGCTCCGAAATGATCCCCGTGCTGGCGCCGGTCGCGCCCGGCCGCGACGGCCACACCTACAACATCAACGCCGACACTTTCGCCGGTGCCATCGCCGGCGCCTGCAAGGCCTCGCGCCTTCTGTTCCTCACCGACGTGCCGGGCGTGCTCGACAAGGACAAGAAGCTGATCGACGAGCTGACGGTCGCCGAGGCCAAGGCGCTGATCAAGGACGGCACGGTGTCGGGCGGCATGATCCCCAAGGTCGAGACCTGCATCGAGGCGATCGAGCGCGGCGTCGAAGGCGTCGTCATCCTCAACGGCAAGACGCCGCATTCGGTGCTGCTCGAACTCTTCACCGAACACGGCGCCGGTACACTGATCGTGCCTTGATATTTTGCATTTTCGGCGCCTCGGATCCTCAGTCCGGCAGAGCGGCGACGGCCACGATCTCGATGACGAGATCGGGATGGGCAAGTGCGGCAACCCCGATCACTTCCGATGGCGGCGGATTGTTGTAGCTGCAGTGCTTCGGGCAGTGCTCGGCGAAGAACTCGTCCATGACGTCCAGCCGGAAATTGGGCGAGCTCAGCGCGCCGCCGTCTGGAAACGGCCCTTTGACATACTGGGTTATCTTGACGAGATATTCGAGCGAACTGCCGAGTTCTTCCAGATCCGATTTGATGTTCGTCAGAATGGAGCGCCATTGCATCGCCGCGTCGCCAACGGCACCACCCTTGCCGCTCGACGGGTCATAATTCTCGGCTGTGCCTGTATTGCCGGCAAGAAAGACATATCCCTTGGCTCCGGTCACGACAGTGCCTTTGCCCCAAGGCATAAGCCGGCCTCCCTTCATCTTCTTATGCGTGACAAGGTTCATCGATTCCTCCTGCCAGTCACCACAGTCCGATCCCTGGAAATTAGCGCGTTGACCGCTGGCGGCCAGGACGCGACGGGTCAGGCCGGCGGCGGCGAGACGCGAAGTGCGCGCTGCTCAGGGGCCGCATTTTGCACGGCGGCAGGCACCGTTGCAGGTCTCTTCGCCGGACGCGCGGCGACCATAGATTCCTCCTCGGCGTCCTGCGGCGCCCCCCAGAATGCGGCCAGCGTCGGACCATCCTTCACGCGTCGGTCCGTTACCAGGAATCCCCAGACCTCGCGGAACCAGACGCGGCGACCCATTTTGGTGTACCAGCGCATCGAGTGCCGCTGTTCAGGATCGGGGTGGAACAGGATGCGCGCCAGCGCTTTCGGGCGTGACTGCACCGCGACCTCGATCAGCTTGACCGAGAAGAACAGCATCCATGGCTTCAGCCTTGTCATGTGCAGCACCTGGTGCTTGTAGTCCCACAGGCGGGCGTCCTTCTGGATCACCCTGCGATCTCGTGCGATCCTGAAAAAGGGCGTCCAGCGATGCGGCGTCACGTAAAGCGCCTGGATCTGGTCGGGGTCATAGGCGAGGAGCTGGCGGAAGCCGCGCCACAGATCGCGAAACCCCTCGTCCTCGAAGCCGGCCACCCAGGTCGCCATCGACAGGATGCCGTGCTTTCGCAACAGCCTTATCGCCTCGCGGTCGGACGAGGTGCTGCCACCCTTGCGGATCAATTCAAGCGTCTGTTCGTCGGTGTTTTCCATCCCGAGCAGCCAGCGGATGACGCCGGCCTTGCGGTAGAGGTGCAGGATATCGGCGTCGCGCACGATGTCGTCGGCGCGCGTCGAGCCGACGATCAGCACCGGCACGTCCTCGGCGATCATCGCATCCAGGAAGGCGCGCCAGGCCTTCTTCGAAACCGTCGGGTTCTCGTCGGCGAGGTTGATCAGCTCGACGCCGTGCTCGCGGTGTAGCCAGGCAATCTCCTGCGCGAATTTCTTGGGATCGCGATGGCGCCAGCGGGTCCAGAAACCGCGCTGGCCGCAATAGTTGCATAGATGCGGGCAGCCGCGCGAAAACTGCATGACCACGGCGCGCTTGCCGCCCCAGTAGCTGTATCCGCGGTGGTCGATCAGTTCCCAGCCGACGCGGTAGGCGTCGAGGTCGGCGATCGTCATCGCCGCTTGCGTGGCGAAGGGACGACCGAGGTCATCGCGATAGGCAATGCCGGCCACGCTTGCCGGCGGCTGGCGCATTTCCACCGCCTCGACCAGCGCCACCACGGTCGCCTCGCCCTCGCCGCGCACGATAAAGTCGAAAACATCCGTTTCCATCAGGATGTCACGCCAGTGATAGGTCGGGAACACGCCGCCGTAGAGGATGATCGTCGCCGGCTCGCGCGCCTTGATCATCCCGGCGATCAACAAGGCGGTCGGATGCGCCGAGGTCGATCCGGAATGGCCGATCAGGACGAAGTCGGGGCAGTCCTTCAGGGCTTCCGCGACGACCGAGGCGAGCGGCATCGGCCCGAACTCGGCATCGACGAGCCGCACTTCGTGGCCGGCGTCGGTCAGCGGGCCGCCGATCGCCAGAAGACCAAGCGGCGGCAGGTGGTCGTCGGGCACGCGGCTGCCGATGGCTGTGTGCGGCGGATTGATCAGGACGATGTTCATCGCGGACCTCCAGGGAGTTGGTCCGCGCAAGCTGGCCGGCGATAGTGCCGCCCGATTGGCCCATTTCAGCAGTTTGCTTGCAGCTTTTCCGCAAAAAAGGGAAGGCCGGCATCATCGCCTGAGATGCGCGAGCGGCACGTGGCCGGGTCCCTTGATGTTCTGCAACACCAGTTGCGTGTGGACGTCGCGCACGCCGTCGAGCCGCATCAGCCTGTGCATGACGAAGGCGTTGAGCTCATCGACCGACGGCACCATGACATGCAGCAAAAAGTCGTGGTCGCCGGTCATCGTCCAGCACGACGATACCTCGTCCATGCGCTGAACGGCGGCAATGAAGCTTTCGGGCGACCCGTCGCTGTGGCTGACAAGGCGCACCTGGATGAACACCTCGACCATCAGGCCGACGGCGCGACGGCTGATCACGGCGGCAAAGCCCTTGATGATGCCGGCTTCCTGCAGCGCTTCGAAGCGCCGCGCGCAGGGCGTGGTAGAGAGGCCGATCTCCTGCGCCAGCTCGGAGACGGGCTTGCGCCCGTCGCGTTGCAGGACATCGAGCATCCTGATCTCGAAATCGTCGAATTGAGGCATTTTCACTCCTCTTAAGTGGATTGTGAGTGAATCTTACCTAGAATGTGGCGGGCGAGCCATCATCAAAACCGATTTTCCTCTGCGGGTTGGGTTAGCCTTGCGGCACGTCAGCCATTGATGATTTGCGAGGAGAGAAACCATGACGACGATGAGCGTTGCCGAATATGCCCGCGACTGTGCGGCGCAAGGGTTGCGCGGCGACTATTCGGTGTGCCGCGCCGATTTCACCGTGGCGCAGGGTTATGACTACAGCGCCGAGGAGCAGGCGGTCTGGCGCACGCTGTGCGATCGCCAGACCAAGCTGACACGCAAGCTCGCTCACCACTCCTATCTGGACGGCGTCGAGAAGCTCGGCCTGCTCGACGCCATTCCCGATTTCGCTGACGTCAGCGCCAAGCTGCGCAAGCTGACCGGCTGGGAGATCGTCGCCGTGCCCGGCCTCATTCCGGCCGCACCCTTCTTCGATCACCTCGCCAACCGCCGCTTCCCGGTCACCAACTGGCTGCGCACACGGCAGGAACTCGACTACATCGTCGAGCCGGACATGTTCCATGATTTCTTCGGCCATGTGCCGGTGCTGTCGCAGCCGGTGTTTGCCGACTTCATGCAGATGTATGGCAAGAAGGCCGGCGACATCATCGCGCTGGGCGGCGACGAGATGATTACCCGGCTCTACTGGTACACGGCCGAATATGGCCTGATGCAGGAGGCCGGCCAGCCGCTGAAGGCCTTCGGCGCCGGGCTGATGTCGTCGTTCACCGAGTTGCAGTTCGCGATCGAGAGCAGGGACGCCCACCACGTGCCTTTCGACCTCGAGACGGTGATGCGCACCGGCTACGAGATCGACAAGTTCCAGCGCGCCTATTTCGTGCTGCCGTCCTTCGACGCCTTGCGAGATGCCTTCCAGACCGCGGATTTCGAGGCGATCGTCGCGCGCCGCAAGGGGCAGCCGGCGCTCGACCCGGCGACGGTCTAGTCCGACTGCATGGCGGCCCTGGCTGGCGGAGCGTTCTCCTCCGCCGCCGGGACATCCCGCCACCTCCTACAATGCGTAGATGGTCCGGTTGAACTTCGTCTCCATCACCACATGGGAAGCGGTTTTGATGACGCCGCCGATTTCATTCACGGCATTCACCTCCCTGTTCAGCTTCTCGAGCGTCTCGGCGGCAAGGTGGATGATCAGGTCCCACTCGCCGGTTATGGCGTAGACCGCCTGGATCGAAGGCATCGCCTTGATCTTTCTGGAGACGTCCGGGTAGCTCTTGTTGTTCAGGGCGGCGAGCGTGAAACAGTGGACGGCGTTCTGGGCCACCGCCTTGGTCAGCCGCACGGAATAACCTTCGATAATGCCGCCGGCCTCCAGCTTCTGTATGCGCTCCTGCAGCGCTGTCCGCGATACGCCGAGCTGACGTGCCAGTGACGCCACCGGCTCACGCGCATTCTTCTGCATCAGCGCGAGCAGCTGACGATCCTTGTCGGTCAATTCCACAAACTAATCCTCTCGCTCGATCCGCGCTGTAACCATCTCAGCTGTCACGATCTTATCGGCTGAACCGCCTCCGGGACAATCCGGAAGACTGGCCGGCGCGGACACATCCGGCACTTTGCCGTCTCAAGGCACGCAATGACTGCGCGATCGCCATTATCCCGCATTTCGCCGGGTAGAACCCTTCCTTTTGCGACCTGACTGTCCGGGGTCACAAACGCCGGTCCATCAGGGGGAATCAGCTTCGGCTGTGGTGGGCACAAACCGAAACCGATCCACGTTGAACCTGTGGCTGAAGGCGCTGAGGTCCGACGTCTGTCACGCATCCTGTCAGTTCAACCACAAGGGAGGGATAACTTTGAAAAAGCTGCTCGATTTAGCTGTTCTTGCCGCCGCGACATTGGCGATCACAACGGCAGCCATGGCCGGGGAAACCCTGGACCGCGTCACATCGAAGAAGGCGATGGTCATCGCCACCAACGCGGCCTGGCCGCCACAGAGCTTTCTCAACGACAGCAACGAACTCGCCGGCTTCGACATCGATGTCTCGCGCGAGATCGGCAAGCGGCTCGGTGTCGACGTCTCGTTCGAAACGCCCGACTGGGCGACGCTGACCGGCGGGCGCTGGCAAGGACGCTACGACCTCGGCGTCGGGTCGGTCACGCCGACCAAGGCCCGTTCCAAGGTGATCGACTTTGTCGGCATCTATTATTACAGCCCCTATGTCTACGTCGTGCACAAGGACAGCGGCGCGAAGTCGGTCGCCGATCTTAACGGCAAGGTCATCGGCGTCGAGACGGCCACCACCTCGGAGGATTTCATCCGCCGCAAGCTGGAAATCGACGCGCCCGGGCTGGCTCCCATCGAATACAAGCTCGAGCCGGGGGAGGTCCGCACCTACGCGGATTCCATGCTTCCCTTCGATGACCTGCGGCTTGGCGACGGCGTGCGCCTGAATGCGGTGATCGCCCCGGAGCAGACGGCGCAGAACGCCATCAAGAACGGCTATCCCGTGAAGATCCTCGAAGGCGAGTACGCTTTCCGCGAGCCGCTCGTCGTCATCGCCGAGAAGAAGGATCCCGAGTGGACCGCAAAGGTCGCCGGCATCATCACCGAGATGAAGACGGACGGCACGCTCGCCGCGCTGACCACGAAGTGGTACGGCAAGGACTACAGCGCCAAGTAACGTCATTCCGCCGGCTGCCCCTCGGCAGCCGGCGGACGTCACACCACCAAATGCATGCCGCTCACCGCAAAGTCGCCGATGGCCTATCCGGACACCTATTACGCACGCACTCTGACCGACCGGAAGACGAGGCCTCCGCTCAAAGGCGAGGTGCAATGTGAGGTGGCCGTCGTCGGCGCCGGACTGGCCGGACTGACGACGGCGCTGCAGCTGGCGCGCGCCGGACTGCATGTCGCCGTGCTGGAAGCCCAGCTCGTCGGTTTCGGCGCTTCGGGCCGCAATGGCGGTTTCGTCACGCCGGGCTTCGCCACCGGCGGCGACAATATCGCCGCACGTGTCGGCGGCGAGGCGGCGCGCGACCTGCACCGGCTGTCGATCGAAGGCGTCGAATTAGTGCGCGACACCATCGAGGCGCTCGGAATATCGGCTGCCCAGCCGCGTGCCGGGCTTACCAGCGTCTTGCGCTACGACGACGGCGATGCGCTGAAGGCCTATGCCGATCAGATGGCACGCGACCATGGCTATGAACTTCAGTATCTCGAGAGAGAAGACGTCCGAGCGGTGCTGAAGTCCGTCCGCTACCACCAGGGCCTGCGCGACCCCAATGCCTTTCACATCCATCCGCTCAACTATCTTCGTTGCCTGGCCGACGAGATCGAGCGGCTTGGCGGCGATATCCATGAAAGCTCCGAGGTCGTGCAGTGCGATCTGTCGGAACCGCAAAAGATGCTCCGCACCAGACAGGGCACGCTTCGGGCGCCCCGGGTCGTGCTCGCGACCGGCGGCTACACCGGCCCGGTATTCGGGCAGCTCCACCGCGCTTTTCTGCCCATCGCGACCTATGTGATGGTTTCCGAGGCGGCTCCCCGCCTCATTGCGCAGGCCGTGGCCACGACGGATGCCGTCGGCGACAACAGGCGGGCCGGCGACTATTATCGTCTGGTCGAGAGCGGCAATCGTCTCTTGTGGGGCGGACGCATCACCACGCGCGCCGCTTCCGCCGACGCGCTGGCGCGCGAATTGCGCCGCGAGATGGTCGGCACCTACCCGCAGCTTGCCGGCCTCAAGACCGAACTGGCCTGGTCGGGGCTGATGTCCTATGCCCGGCATCTGATGCCCCAGATCGGGCAGCTGCAGCCAGGCGTCTGGTACTGCACCGCTTTCGGCGGCCATGGCCTCAACACCACGGCGATTGCCGGAAAAATTATCGCCGAGGGCATTCTGGGCGTTTCGGACCGGTACCGGCAGTTCGCGCCGTTCGGACTGAGTTGGGCTGGCGGGGGCGCCGGCCTGGCCGCCGCGCAGCTCACCTACTGGAAACTGCAGGCGCAGGACTGGTGGCGGGAACGCCGAGCCACCGCCAAGGACAAGGTGGCGGCATGATCGGCAGGCTGATGCTCTCCCATCCAGGGCTCGCCCGCCGCGCCGCCGGCGCGCTTTTCCCGGCGCTGCTGGCCGCGGCCCTCTATGCCATGGGCATCAAGTCGAGCTGGATCGGCTCGTTGATGCCGCTTGCATCGGACTGGTTGCAGGCCAACCCAGCCTTGTCGCGCGCCCTCTCCGCCGCGTTGATCGCGCTCCTGGTGCTGGTGAATTGCAAGCTGCTGCTGTTTCTGCCCCGACGCCAGCAGATCGCCGGCGTCTGGATCGAGCTGTTCGCGCTGCTGATGCTGTTCTTCTATTCCTTCGACCTCTCCTTTGCCTTCATCGCCAGGAAGGTCGGCTTCCTGATCACCCAGGGCGTCACCACGACGCTTTACATCTCGGCGATCTCGATCCTGATCGCGACGACCATCGCGCTTGTCGGTGCCATCGCCAAGCTGACCGGCAACGGCATCGTTTACGGGCTGGCGACCTTCTACACGTCGCTGTTTCGCGGCCTGCCATTGCTGATGCAGATCTACATCATCTATCTCGGCCTGCCGCAGGTCGGCTACGTGATCGGCGCGGTGCCGGCAGGTATCGTGGCGCTGTCGCTGTGTTACGGCGCCTACATGACCGAGATTTTCCGCGCCGGCATCGAAAGCATTCCGCGCGGTCAAAGCGAAGGCGCCACGGCGCTCGGCCTGAGCCCCGGCCAGACCATGGCGCTGGTCATCCTGCCGCAGGCCATGCGGGTCATCATCCCGCCGACAGGCAACCAATTCATCGCCATGTTGAAGGATTCCTCGCTGGTATCGGTCGTCGGCGTCTGGGAGATCATGTATCTCGCCCGCACGATGGGCCAAACGGAGTTCCGCCATATCGAGATGCTGATCACCGCCTCGATGATCTACTGGATCCTGTCGATCGCACTGGAATTCGGCCAGGCCTATCTCGAACGGCGCTTCGGCCGATCGGAACGGTAGGTGTTTTAGGCGACATGTATCAGCGCGGCTGCGGTGCCTCGGCCTTCAGCCGCACAAGCTGGTCGCGTTGCAGATCGAGCGCCGCGGTGACGAAGCGCCGAATGGTGGCAAGCTCGGCGTCGCTGAACGTGGCGATGACCTTCTCGCCTTCCCGCGCGATGGCGCCGTAATAGCGCGCCGACAGCTCCCGTGTTGTCTCCGTTGCCTCGATAACCACCTTGCGCCTGTCCTCGAGGCTGCGCGTGCGCGTCAAGAGGCCCCGCGCCTCCAGCCGATCGATCAGCGCGGTCACCGCGGCCGGCGTCAGCCCGGTCGCGGTCGCGATCGCGCCGGCCGATTGCGGGCCGCCATGGAGCAGTCCGATACAATGGCGCTCGGCCATGTTGAGGCCGAGTCTCGCCCCTACCGCCTCGTCATAGGCCTGCGTCGCGTCCTGCCACTGCATAATGGCAAGGCCAATCTCGGCGGCCAGTTCGTTGCGATCTTCGCTTGACGAATTTGTTTCGATCATCTAATTATCAATATGTCTAACATTTAGACTATTATAGCAATATGCGGCTGGCGTCCCGACAAGGCAAGAGCCGCCTCCCCACAGGGATATGAAAAATGAGCTTGATTCAACAGCGTACGCCTCTCTCGCACGAGGAAGAATTCAAATACGCCAAGCTGGCGATGGAATGGTATGGCTGGGGGTCTCCGATTGGCCTCGGCATCCTGCTGGTGTCGCTGGCCGCCGCCGCCGTGTTGGTGCGCATCGCGGTCTACGGCCTGTAATGATGGCTGTCGCCGCCAGCGAGGCATTGCCGGTCGCCATCATTGGCACCGGCGTCGCCGGGCTGGCTTTTACGCCATGCTTCGTCGGCAAACAGTTGGCGTCTGTCTGTTCGAGGCACGATCGCGCGAAACCCGAGCGAAGGTGCGTTCCTCACCTGGCGCCCACCATTGAGGCCGCCTGCCTCGTTGCGACGCCGGCTGTCATTCGTGATCAGTCACGCGGCGGCCGAGATATCCGTGCCCAGGATCGTCAGGTTGCGGCCCGCATGTTTGGCCTGGTAGAGACGCCGGTCCGCGGCGCGCATCAACTCCGATACGTTGACGTCCTCGCCGCAGACGGTGCCGCCGATGCTGACGGTCAACGGAATGGTCCGTTCATCGACCGGCCGGAAGCGGATCAGCTCGACCTCGCGGCGGATCCGTTCGGCAACGCGCTTGGCCTCCTGTTCCGTGGCCCCGGTCAGAAACGCGCCGAACTCCTCGCCGCCGATGCGGCCGAGCACGTCGCCACTGCGCACGCCGCGCTCGATGGCGCTGGCGATCAACAGCAGCGCCTCGTCACCGGTCAGGTGACCGAAATTGTCATTGATCGTCTTGAAGTGGTCGGCGTCGATGATCAGCAGCGCGCCGCGGTCGGACTTGCGCCGGGAGCCGTCCAGCGCGGAGAAGAAGCTTTCCCGGTTGAGCATGCCGGTCATGTCGTCGCGGCTCGCCTTTTCCGCCAGGCGGCGGTGCGCGGCGGCGAGTTGGGCGTGTGCACGGGCAAGTTCGCGGTGCGCGTTCTTCAGCCTGTCGCTCTGCCAGAAAGTGCTGGCGCAGCCCACCCATGCAAGCACCAGCGGACAGAGCGTCGAGGTCAACCAGATCGTCCGGTTGACCGGAAACCCCATCGCCGGAACGATGATCAGCGTCAGCAAGAGAGAGGTGGCGACGGAGGCGAAAGCGATGGCGGCGGATTTCAGAATGATGCTGTTCATCGCGAGCTCCCACAGGACTGTCTCTGTGCCAGCAAGCCCTGAAGGCTACCTTTCCGGGATGCATAAAATTTGAATCGTGAGGCTATTTCTGCAACTTCAACGCGCAAAAGTTGTGGATAAAATCCCTTTCAGAATCCCTGTTTCATGCCATAAGGAGCGCATGACCACGCTCCCCGATCCTGCCCGCTTCGCCCACGTCACCGACTGGGTGTTCGACCTCGACAACACGCTCTATCCGCACCACTCGAATCTGTTCTCGCAGATCGACGTCAAGATGACCGCCTATGTCGGGGAGCTGCTGGCGCTGCCGCGCGAGGAGGCGCGCAAGCTGCAGAAGGAGCTTTATCTCGAATACGGTACCACGCTGAATGGGTTGATGACGCGCCATGGCATCGATCCCGACGACTTCCTCGAGAAGGTCCATGACATCGACTATTCGTGGCTGGTGCCCGATCCTGTTCTCGGCACTGCCATCCGCCAGCTTCCCGGCCGCAAGTTCATCTTCACCAATGGCGACCGCAGGCACGCCGAGCGTACCGCACGCCAGCTCGGCATCCTCGACCATTTCGACGACATCTTCGATATCGTCGCCGCCGGCCTCAACCCCAAGCCGGCGCGCCAGACCTACGAGAAATTCGCCGAACTGCACGCCGTCACCGGCCACAATGCGGTGATGTTCGAGGATCTCGCCCGCAACCTGGCCGTGCCGAAGTCGCTGGGCATGACCACGGTTCTCGTGGTGCCGCGCAATTTCGAGCCGACCTTCTCGGAAATCTGGGAACGCGACCCGGCCAACGAGGATGACGTCGATTTCGTCACCGACGATCTCGCCACGTTCCTCACGACCATAGTCGTAAGGGAGTGAGGAATTGAGGAATTGAGGAATTGAGGAATTGAGGAATTGAGGAATTGAGGAATTGAGGAATTGGTCGGGACGCAAGGCTGTCCGTTATTTCGTCAATTCTTCATTTCCTCATTTCCCCGCTCCTCCAATTCCTATTCCCCTAGCTTGTAGAAGCGGCTGATGATGCCCCAGGCCTCGTCGGCTGTGTCGACGAAATCGATGATGTCCTGGTCGCCCGGGCTGATCGTGCCTTGCTCGGCAAGGAAGTCGAGGTCGATCGCCCGTTTCCAGAAGGACTTGCCGAACAGGATCACCGGCACGCGCTCCATGCGCCCGGTCTGGATCAGCGTCAGCGTCTCGAAGAACTCGTCCATCGTGCCGAAGCCGCCGGGAAACACCGCCACGGCCTTGGCGCGCATGACGAAGTGCATCTTGCGGATGGCGAAATAGTGGAAGTTGAAACAGAGCTCCGGCGTAACATAGGGATTCGGCGCCTGCTCGTGCGGCAGCACGATGTTGAGCCCGATCGACGGCGCGCCGACATCGTCGGCGCCGCGGTTTCCCGCTTCCATCACGCCCGGCCCGCCACCGGTCACCACAACATATTCGCGATAATATGAAGTGGCCGACTGCTGCGAGCAGAGGCGGGCGAATTTGCGCGCCTCTTCGTAATATTTGCTGTTTTCCTCGAGGTTCTTCTTCTGCGTCTCGTTCTTGGCCGCCCAGGCCTCGCCGCCCGGTTCGGGCAGGCGCGCGCCGCCGAACAGGATCACCGTTGAACGGATGCCGCGCTCGGCCAGGATCATTTCCGGCTTCAGCAGTTCCAGTTGCAGCCTGACCGCGCGCAATTCGCGCCGCGTCATGAAGTCGGGATCGTTCCAGGCCAGGCGGTAGGTTTCGGCCCGCGTCTGCGGCGTGTCCGGCACGCTTTTCGACCGCTCCAGATCCTCGTCCGAATGCGGCAGCGGCGTCCATCCCGCCTTTTCCATGGGAGTCATCGAGTCCACCCGTCCATTCCTTTACTTTGCGTCGTCCCGTGACGCAGCCGCGATTGACCCCCATTGAGCCTTAACATAGGGTCCGCGCGACTTTTAAACAGGTTAAGGCGCAGCCCTTAACAGCTTGGTAATGGAGCAAATTCATGTCGAAGCCCGATCTGGCGAGCCTCGAAAAGACCATCGACAAGGCCTTCGACGAACGCGACGCCATTTCGACCGCCACCCGCGGCGAGGTGCGCGACGCCATCCAGTCGGCGCTCGACCTGCTCGACCGCGGCACCGCCCGCGTCGCCGAGCGGCAGGCCGACGGCAAGTGGCATGTCAATCAGTGGCTGAAGAAGGCGGTGCTGCTCTCCTTCCGGCTCAATCCGATGGAGATCATCAAGGGCGGCCCCGGTGAGGCCGTGTGGTGGGACAAGGTGGCGTCGAAGTTCGACGGCTGGAGCGCCGTCGATTTCGAGAAGGCAGGCTTCCGCGCCGTGCCGTCGTCGATCGTGCGCCGCTCGGCCTATGTCGCACCCGGCGCCGTCTTGATGCCGTCCTTCGTCAATGTCGGCGCCTATGTCGATAGCGGCACCATGGTCGATACCTGGGCTTCTGTCGGCTCCTGCGCCCAGATCGGCAAGAATGTCCACCTTTCGGGCGGCGTCGGTATCGGCGGCGTGCTGGAGCCGATGCAGGCCGGTCCCACCATCATCGAGGACAATTGCTTCATCGGCGCGCGTTCCGAAGTGGTCGAGGGCTGCATAGTGCGCGAAGGCTCGGTGCTCGGCATGGGCGTCTTCATCGGCCAGTCGACCAAGATCGTCGACCGCGCCACCGGCGAGATCTTCTATGGCGAGGTGCCGCCGAATTCCGTCGTCGTCGCCGGATCGCTGCCGGGCAAGCCTTTTCCAAACAACGAACCAGGCCCGGGCCTCTATTGCGCCGTCATCGTCAAGCGGGTCGATGCCAAGACCCGGTCCAAGACCTCGATCAACGAATTGCTGCGCGATTGATCTTTCAGCCGGGCAGGCGCACCTTCCGCCGGCGCGACGATCGGTCGCGCTGGTTCAACATGGAGGGGTGACATGGACTGGAAGTATCTGCTCACGAGTTTCGACGGCCGCATCAACCGCGCCAAGTTCTGGGCCGGTATCGGCATATTCATCGTGATCGCCATCGTAGCCTTCATTCTCGATGCGATCCTCGGCACACGTTTCACCACCGCCGGCGGCGCCCAGGTCGGCGTCATCGGCATCCTCGTCGCGATCGGGTCGATTTATTTCGCGATTGCCCTCTATGCCAAACGCTGGCACGACCGGAACAAGTCGGGCTGGTGGACACTGATCGGCTTCGTACCCGTTATCGGCGGCATCTGGCTGCTGGTCGAACTCGGCATTCTCGAAGGCACCAGGGGTGCCAATCAATATGGATCGGACCCGCTTGCCTGAAAGATCGGATCTCACCTGGCTTTTCTTCAAGACATCGGGCCGCGTCAGCCGCGCGGCCTATTTTCTCGGCGGATTGCTCGTCGCCATCATCCAGGCGTTCCCGCTCTACCGCTTCACGCTCGTGCCGGAGGGCTCGGCCGAGAGCAATATGTGGTCGTTCATCTTCTTCATCGCCTTCATCGCTTCGCTGTGGTCGAACATCGCGCTGGCGGTGAAGCGGCTGCACGACCTCGACAAGCCGGGCATTACCGCGCTGATCCTGTTCGTGCCGATCGTCTCGATCGTCGCCTTCCTTGTGTTGTGCCTGTTTCCAGGGCAGCCTGGACCCAACCGCTACGGCCAGCGCACCAACGAGCCGGCTCAACCCTGAGGCCCGATTCATGAGGGGTCGGATATCTCGCCATGCGCTACCGCACGCTTGATCCGAAACTGATCGTCGAGACCGCCGAGCGGCTGGAAGGCCGAATCGCCGACCGCTTCCCCGAAGCGGGCTTGCGCGGCGTGGCGGCCGAACTGGTCTCGCTGTCGCGCGACCTGGCCAAGGCGGCAAAGGCACTCGAGGAACCGATCTGGTGGCTGCGCGGCCTCATCGTCGCGGTCTTCATCGCCGGCGTGCTGATCTTCGTGTTTGTCGGCACCATCCTGCCGCTCGACCGCATTTCCGGAACCGACGATGCTGTGCAATCGGTGCAAGGGATCGAGGCCTCGATCAACACCGTCATCCTCGCCGTGCTTGGCTTTCTGGCCCTGATTCGCACCGAGGAGCGCATCAAGCGCAAGAAGGTCTTTCGCCAGTTGCATGGACTGCGCTCGCTGATCCACGTTATCGACATGCACCAGTTGACCAAGGATCCGGCCACGCTTTCAGCCAGTTTCAAGCCGACCGCTCACTCCCCGACCCGCCGCCTCACCACAGCCGCCGATCTGGCGCGTTATCTCGACTATTGCTCGGAGATGCTGTCGATCACCGGCAAGGTCGCCGCCCTGTTCGCCCAGTCGGTCAATGATGATGTCGTCATCGACGGCGTCAACGACATCGAGAACCTGAGTTCGAACCTGTCGCGCAAGATCTGGCAGAAGATCACGCTGATCGACGGCCGGCCGGCGGCGCTAGAACCTTCTCCGGCGCCAAGCCCGGCGAGCCAAGCCGCTCGGCTTCCGCCGCGCGCACCAAGGCGCTAATCCGCTGGACCGTCGGCGCCGACGTGCCGGCTTTTTCAGCGAGCCGCAAAACGGCACCCTGCAGGTCGTTGATCTCGGTCGGCCGGCCGCGCCGCAGATCGTCCCACATCGACGAACGCGCCTCGGGGTCGATCGCCAGCATGCGCCGCGCCAGGAGCTTGAACAGCCAGTCGGGCAGCTTGAGTACCTTCGGCAGCAGCGCCGGCCGCAAGCCGGCGATGCGCGCCGGCTCGATGCCGGAAGCCTTCATCGCCCGCAGCGCCTCGTCGATCTGGCTGGCTAGGATCAGCCGCCAGCGCCTGTCGGCAAGTTCGGTTGCCAGCGGCAGGCCTGACAGCGCCACCAGCGCGTTGTTCAGGTTCATCAGAAGCTTGCCCCACAGCACGGCCTTCATGTCGCCATGCGTTTCGACAGCGAGACCTTCGACGTCGAGAAGGCCGGCAAGGCCGGCATCTTCGACCATTACCTTGCCGTCGCTGGCGCGGTGGACGCGCAGCGGCAGCTCTCCATCGGCTGATTGCACGACATTGAACGGCACCATGCCGGCCAGCACCGTTTGCTGGCCAAGTGCCGCGCGCAGCCTGTCGGCATTGTCGACGCCGTTCTGCAGGCTCACCACCACGGCATCGGGACGGGCATAGGCCTTGATGAGGGCTGCCATATCCTGCGTCGCGCCGCTCTTGACGGTAACCAGGATCACATCGGCCTCCGGCAAGGCGGCGGCCGGATCGGTGGTGACGGCAAGCGCTTCGGGCTTGATTAGGCTATCGCGGCCCTCGAGGTCGCTGACGCGCAATCCGCCCTGCCGCAGCGCTGCCTCGATGCGCGGCCGGGCGAGCAGGACAGCCTGCCGGCCGGCGAGTGCCAGGCAGCCGCCGGCATAACAGCCAATGCTGCCGGCGCCGGCAATGACGATCCTCTTTTCCCCGTTTGGCATCTCTTGCTCCGCACCAGTCCAACTATACGACATGAAAACCATAATGTCGGCGGTATCGCCGGCCATTGCATTGGCCCTATGTCTGGCCGTGACAGGCCTTTCGCTTTCGACTATCGCTTTTGCCATGACGCTGCCGACCGATCCCGCCACAAATCTCGCCTCTCTCATCCGCTGTGCCTCGGTGACACCAGCCGAAGGCGGCGCGTTGAGCGCGCTGGAGGCGATGCTGAAACCGCTCGGCTTCCTGGTCGATCGGCCGGTGTTTTCCGAGGACGGCACGCCAGATATCGAGAACCTCTATGCACGACGCTCCGGCAACGGCCCGCATCTGATGTTCGCGGGCCATACCGACGTGGTGCCTGTCGGCGACGAAGCCGCCTGGACGCATCCGCCTTTCGCCGCCGAGATCGCCAATGGCGAGATGTATGGCCGCGGCGCCGTCGACATGAAAGGCGGCATTGCCTGCTTCGTCGCCGCGGTGGCGCGCCATGTCGAGGCAAATGGCGGCCCGAAAGGCTCGGTCTCGCTGCTGATCACCGGCGACGAGGAAGGGCCGGCCATCAACGGCACGGTCAAGCTGCTCGAATGGGCCGCGTCCAAAGGCGAGAAATGGGACGCGTCGATCGTCGGCGAGCCGACCAATCCGGACACGCTCGGCGACATGATCAAGATCGGGCGGCGCGGCTCGATGTCGGGCAGTATCACCATCAATGGCCGCCAGGGGCATGCCGCCTATCCGCAGCTCGCCGACAATCCGGTCCGCGGCCTGATGAGCCTGGTGGACGCCCTGCTGCATCCTGTCTTCGACAAGGGCACCAAGGATTTCCAACCGACCAACCTGGAGGTGACCTCCATCGATGTCGGCAACCCAGCCACCAATGTCATCCCCGCCAAGGCGATCGCGACCTTCAACATCCGCTTCAACGATACCTGGACGGCCGAGACGGTCCAGGCGGAAATCCACAACCGTCTGGATCAGGCGGCGGGGCGCAAGAAATACCGGCCAGGCAAGAAGACGCCAGTCGACTATGACCTCGTCTGGCGCGACCGGCCGAGCCATGTCTTCCTGACCCGCGACGACAGGCTGATCGAGACGCTGAGCGGCTCGGTCAAGGCGGTGGTCGGCAAAAAACCGGCGCTGTCCACCTCCGGCGGCACATCGGACGCGCGCTTCATCAAGGATTACTGCCCGGTGGTCGAATTCGGCCTGGTCGGCAAGACCATGCACATGGTCGACGAGCGCGTCGCCATCGCCGATCTGGAAACGCTGACGCGGATCTACCAGCGCTTCATCGACGACTGGTTCGGACAGGGCTGACCAGCATGCTTTCGGCGGACGAAACCCAAGCTTCGCTGACCGGCGCCTGGCGGCTGATGCTCGGCAAAGTCGACGGACTGCGCCTGCTCGACCTGTCGGCCGACGGCTTCTGGAATTCGTTCTTCGCCATCATCGTCGCGGCTCCGGCGCTGATCGTCGGCTGGGTCGGCATCGCCAACGAGATCGGCGATCCCGATGCCTTCGCCGGCCGCTTCAGCATGCTGGTGCGGCTGGCGACGGTCGATATCGGCTCGTGGGTGCTGCCGCTGGTCGCGCTCGCTTTGGTGGCGCCGCGCGCCGGCATTGGCGGGCGTTTCGTCCACTATGTCGTCGCCAGCAACTGGGCCTCGGCGATCACCGCCTGGCTGATGCTGCCTTCGGCGCTGATCAGGCTTTTCCTGTCGTCGACAAGCCAAGTCTCGAGCCTTGTCTCGCTACTGCTGTTCTCCCTGTCGATGGTGCTGACCTGGCGGATGACCAACGCCACGATCGGCAGGGGCGCGGCGGTCGGCACCGCGGTTTTCGTCGGTATGTTCATCGCTTCGCTGCTGGTGCTGTTCGGGCTGCAGATGCTGCTGGGCATCACCGTGCCGGACAATATCGGGGCTCAGAGCCTTTCCGGACTCTATTCCGGGTAGACCCGGGCTCTTATCCGGGATGGAACCGGAGTTCTATCCGGGATAATCGACGCCGATTAGAAAAAGCCCATCGGGCGGCGCCACCTGGCCGCAGGCGGCGCGGTCTCGCGCCTCGAGCGCGGTCTTGAGGTCGCCTGATGTCCAGCCGCCTTCGCCGACCCGCTTGAGCGAGCCGACCATGGAGCGCACCTGGTTGTGCAGGAAGGACCGCGCCGAGGCTCTCACTTCGATGACGTCGCCTGTTCGGCTGACATCGAGCCGCTCCAATGTCCTGACCGGGCTGTTGGCCTGGCACTGGGTTGAGCGGAAAGTGGTGAAGTCGTGCCGGCCGAGCAGGAGCTTCGCCGCCTCGTGCATGGCGGCGGCATCGAGCCGCTTCGGCACCCACCACACCTTGCCCTTCTCCAGCGCCGACGGCGCCCGCCGATTGAGGATGCGGTAGAGATAATGCCGGCCAGTGGCCGAGAAACGGGCATCGAAATCGTCCGGAACGATCGTGGCCTTCAGGATGACGATGCGCGCGCCGGCCGCCTGCAGATGGGCATTGATGGCATCGCGCACCTTGTCGTCGGGCCACGCCTTGGCAAGGTCGACATGCGCCACCTGCGCGATGGCGTGCACGCCGGCATCGGTGCGACCGGCAGCGCGCAAGCGGACATTCTCGCCGCAGAATTTCTCGATCGCCTGCTCGATCGCCTGCTGCACCGAAGGCTGGTCGGCCTGGTGCTGCCAGCCGGCAAAGAGGCTGCCGTCATATTCGATATCGAGGCGAAAACGCGGCATGCCGGTCGGTTATACGCTCTCGCCTAGGCGGCGAGAGCGGTAAAGGCGGAGGCGTAGACCAGCCTGCCGGCTTCGGGTGCGTCGCCCCAGGCCAGCGCCTGAAGCGCCTCGCCTTGGTATTCGCTTTCGAACTTTTCAGCGCGGGCGTGGCTATAGCCGAAACGGCCGTAATAGGCCGGATCGCCCAGCACAACGGCCAGCGTCTCGCCGGCGTCCTTGAGCCGGATATGGGCCTCGCGGATCAGCGCGCCGCCGATGCCGGAGCCGTGAAAAGACGGCTCCACCGCCAGCGGGGCTAGCGCCACGGCGGCAAAACTCTTGCCGCCGTTCTGCACGAACAGCCGCGAAAACAGGATGTGGCCAACGGCCTGGCCGTCCTCTTCCGCCACCAGTTCGACGACGGCGTCACCGCCGGTCACCAACGCGTCGACCAGCCCGGCCTCCGCCTGCTGGCCGAAAGCGTGTTCCTCGACGAGGCGAATGGCCTCGCGGTCCCGCGGCGTCGCCGCGCGTATCGACATCATGCTCATGAGAATTTCAGTCCTTTTTCGATCTTGGCTCCGCGCAGGAATTCCGACGCGGCGGCAGGCCTTCCGCCCGCACGTTGAACTTCGACCAGCCTGACCGCGCCTTTTCCGCAGGCGACCGTCAGCCGGTCATCGAGAATTCCTCCCGACTCGCCCAAATCTTCCGAAAGCGACAGGCCTTCGGACAGCGTCGAGCGAAGCAGTTTCAGCCGTTCCATGCGGCCGCCAATTTCAATCTCCGACCAGGCGCCAGGAAACGGCGACAGGCCACGAATGTGATTGTGGACCTCGGCCGCCGGCCGTGTCCACTCCACGCGCGTCTCGGATTTATCGATTTTCCAGGCGTAAGTCACCCCATCCACCGCCTGGGAGGTAAATGTCAGGGTGTTCTCTTCCAGCCGCGCCAGTGCTTCCACCATCAGGGCAGCGCCAACACTCATCAACCGATCATGCAGATCGCCGGCAGTCATATCGGGGTCGATGGCGCATTTTTCAACCAATCCCACCGGACCGGTATCCAGCCCCTCCTCCATACGCATCACCATCATGCCGGTCTCGGCGTCGCCGGCCATGATGGCGCGCTGGATGGGCGCGGCGCCGCGCCAGCGCGGCAAAAGCGACGCATGGCCGTTGAGGCAGCCAAGCCGGGGCGCCTCCAGAACCGCCTTGGGGAGGAGCAAGCCATAGGCGACGACCACGGCTATATCGGCGCCATGCGCGGCAAAAGCGGCCTGTTCGGCCTCACCCTTCAGCGATGTCGGCGTGCGCACCTCGATACCCAGCCGCTCGGCCTCGCCCTGCACCGGCGATGGCGTCAGCTCCAGCCCGCGTCGGCCGGCGGCGCGCGGCGGCTGCGTGTAAACGGCTGCTATCTCATGTCCGGCTTCGGCGATGGCGCGCAGCGTTGGCACCGAAAACTCCGGCGTGCCCATGAAGATGACGCGAAGGGGCATTGCCCTATCCCGCCAGCTTGCCTGGCGCCTTGTCCCTGGCGAGCTTCTTGAACTTCTTCACCACCATGTCGCGCTTCAGCTTGGAGATGTGGTCGATGAACAGCACACCGTTGAGGTGGTCGATCTCGTGCTGCAGGCACGTCGCCATAAGGCCCTCGGCCTCCATCTCCTGCAGCGTGCCGTCGCGGTCGAGATATTTGACCCGCACCGAAGCCGGGCGCTCGACCTCGGCGTAGTAATCCGGGATCGACAGGCAGCCTTCCTCGTAGACGGACCGCGCGTCGGCGCTTTCGAGAATCTCCGGGTTGATGAAGACGTGCGGCGCCGGCGTTTCGTCTTCCTTGGCGAGGTCGATCACCAGCATGCGCAGCGGTTCGCCGATCTGGATCGCCGCCAGCCCGATGCCAGGTGCGTCATACATGGTCGCCAGCATGTCGTCGGCCAATTTGCGCAGGGGCGCGTCGACGCGCTCCACCGGCTTGGAAACCTGGCGCAGGATAGGGTCGGGAAGGATGATGAGCGGCTTGATCGGCATGGCGTTTCACCTAAGACCTCAAAAGAAAGGCGTCAACCGGTGCGCCTGAGCCTCGTTCACGTTTTGATCTGTGCCAGTCCAGCGAATCGGCTATGCTGTCCACATGAATGATCTGAGCACCATCCTTTCGGAGCCTGTCGCACGGCTCGGCGCCTCGACAATCACGCTCGGCCACGCCTTGGCCTTTGGCGCCTTGCTGTTTTTCGGCTTGTTCGTGGCGCTCGTCGTTGCGCTGTGGCGGTCGGCCAAGGCGCGCGCGGTCGCCGCGGCTGAAGCCGCCGACCATGCCCGTGATGCCGAGGCGCGCATGGCTGGTATTTTGCAGGCGCAGGCGGAAATGCAGGGCCGCATGGGGGCTATCGCCGAAGTGTTCGGCGCCCGGCAGGCGGAATTGACGCAATCGATCGGCCAGCGCCTCGACGCCATGACCGGCCGCATCGGCCAGACCATGACCGAGCAGACCAAATCCACGCATGAGAGCCTGGCGAAACTGCAGGAGCGGCTGGCGGTCATCGACACCGCGCAAGGCAACATCCAGTCGCTGGCCGGCCAGGTCGTGCAGTTGCAGGCGATCCTCTCCAACAAGCAGACGCGCGGCGCCTTCGGCCAGTCGCGCATGGAGGCGATCGTCGCCGACGGCCTGCCGCATGGCGCCTATGAATTCCAGGCAACGTTGTCGAACGGCAGCCGGCCGGACTGCCTGGTGAAAATGCCGAACGGCGCGCCGTCGCTTGCCATCGATGCCAAATTTCCGCTGGAAGCCTGGAATGCCATCCGCGCCGCCGACGGCGCCGACCTGAAGAAGGTCGCGGCCCAGGCCTTTCGCCGCGACATCGAGATCCATGTCCGCGACATTTCGGAAAAATACCTGCTCCGGGGCGAGACGCAGGACACCGCCTTCATGTTCGTGCCGTCGGAATCGGTGTTCGCCGAAATCCACGAGAATTTCGAAGCGGTTATCCAGAAGGCGCACCGCGCCCGCGTCGTCATCGTCTCGCCTTCTCTCTTGATGCTGTCGATCCAGGTCATCCAGGCGATCCTCAAGGACGCCCGCATGCGCGAACAGGCGCATCTGATCCAGGGCGAAGTCATCAGGCTGATGGAAGACGTCCAGCGTGTCGACGAGCGGGTGCGCAAATTGCAGGGCCATTTCGGCCAGTCGGCCAAGGACATCGACGATATCCTCGTCTCGACCTCGAAAGTGACCAAGCGCGGCCAGAAAATCGAGGCGCTGGAGTTCGGGGAGGGCGAGCCCGACGCCCCGCGCGCCGCCAACGTGGAGGCCACACCGCGCGTGGCCGATTCCAAGACCGGGCAGCTGAGGCTGAGGGTCGTCGAAGGCGACGACTGAGCAATTCCAGGAAAGTGCGTGGCGGTTTTCCCGAAAAGCTCGCAGTGCCTTTCCCCTTCCGAAATTGTGTGAAAACAATGCTTTAGATCGGCCCAGCGATCTATCAACATTGAACCGCTCCCGCTGGAGCTACTGCTCCTCCACCGTCGTCATGCCCTCGAATTCCGGAAGCCAGCGCAGCGCCGATCGGTGCCATTTCTGGTGTCTGGGGACCAAGTCCTGGCGCTGCCGCGAGGTCCCGACCCTGATCCCATAGACCTTCGGACCGTCGCCGACCGATGTCGCATAAAGATGCGAGCCGCAGTCGGCACAAAAAGCCTGCGCGCGCCTGGCGCCGCTCGCCACGGTCTTGATATAGATTTTCGGTACGCCCCTGGTGATCCGGTAGTGATCCTCCGGCGCGGGAACGGTGACGCGAAAGGCCGTACCGGTCAGCTGCTGGCAATCGGTACAGTGGCAGATCGAGGTCTTTTCCGGGTCGACCTCCGCCTCATAGGTGATGGCACCACAATGACAGCCGCCGTCTATCTTCATCGTCATTCCTCCAACATCGATCGGCCGATATTAGCTGCGCAGATACGCGAGGCAACGGCGCGGCGCTGTTTCGGAGGCCAGGGCATGATCGCGAAGAGGGAATGCGGTTTTCGAAAATCATGCTCGACCTCTATCCGGACGCGGATTCGATCAGCTTGCGCCGCTTTTCCCAGGTACCTGATGTCTGCGGCTTGACGAACAGCCGCGTGATCTCAGGCATTTCCTTCCTCAGGCGTGCCTCGAGACGCTCGATACAAGCCTCGATCTCCGGCGCCGCCAGATGGTCCTCGAATTCCACGCTCAGGGCGGCAACGATCTCTTCCGGTCCCATATGCACCGTCAGCACACCGTTCGCCCGTTGCACCGCCGGATCCTGCTGGACGATCGCCAGCACCTTCCCCTGCACCTCGGGCGAGGCCGGCTCGCCGATGAGCAGGCCCTTGCTTTCACGTGCCAGGAAGATCGCCGTCGCGCCGAGGATGAGGGCGATGCCGATCGAGGCGGCGCCGTCGAGTTCGGGCATCTCGAAAATCTCCGCCGCCAGGATGCCGGCAAAGGCGACAGTCAGGCCGAGAAGGGCGGCACTGTCTTCGAACAGCACCGTATAGACGCTTGGGTCCTTGCTCGATTGCACGGCCTGCAGCCAGCCCTGCTCGCCCTTCTGCTTGCGGAATTCCTTGAGTGCCACCAGCCAGGAACTGCCTTCGAACAGGAAGGACAGGCCGAGAACGATATAGTTCACCTTGACGTTGGCGACCGGCTCCGGTGTCATGATGTGGACGACGCCCTCATAGAACGATACGCCGGCGCCCAGCGCGAAGACCAGCAGGGCGACGATGAAGCTCCAGAAATAGAGTTCCCGGCCATGGCCGAGCGGATGCGTGCGGTCTGCCGGACGCGCGGCGCGGTGCATGCCGTAAAGCAGCAGGCCGCCATTGCCGGTGTCGACCAGCGAGTGCACGCCTTCCGACAACATTGCCGAGCTGCCCGTGAAGAACGCCGCAGCGAATTTGGTCACAGCGATGGCAAGATTGCCGGCGAGCGCCGCATAGATGACCGTTTTCGAGCCGCCATGCCCGGCCATATGGTTCGTCCCCTTCAACGCACCCAGTTTAGCGGTCCTGCAACCGAAGCTCTACAGGCAACACAACGCGCGAACCGCCCGGTCGTTCAGGTGAGTGAAGGCCGAGGTTGGAAAACACCTTCTATTCGATGACCTCGTCGGTCCATACCTTGAAGCTCGCAAGCATACCTGGCCCGAAAATATGGGTCAGCGGCACGTCCGCCGCATCACGGCCCGAGGCGATCAGGATACGGCCTATACGTGGCGCGTTGTTGCGCGGATCGAAAGCGTGCCAGCGGCCGCCGAGGTAAACCTCCATCCAGGCGCAGAAATCCATGCTCGCCCAGGGCTTCGGCATGCCGATGTCGCTGATGTAGCCTGTGCAGTAGCGCGTCGGGATATTGAGCGCCCGGCAGAATGTGACAGCGAGATGCGCGAAATCGCGGCACACGCCACTCCGTTCGCGCCAGGCGTCCGCTGCGGTGCGCGTCACCCGTGCGTTGGCGTAGTCGAAGACGATGTGGTTGTGAACGAAATCGCACACCGCCTGCACGCGTGGGATGCCGAGCGGCGTATGGCCGAACAGCCGCCACGCCTCGCCTGCCAAAAGGTCGCTTTCGCAAAACCGGCTGGGCAGCAGGAACAGAAGCGTTTCCGCCGGCAGGTCGCGCACCTCGTGCTGCCACGCCATCAGCTCGCCCATCTCGAACGTGCCGGGGTCCCGGATCACCGCATCCGTACCGAAAGTGAAACGCCCGGGCGGAGCGACGAACCGGTTGCACCAGTTGCCGAAACTGTCGCGATAACTTTCAATCGGCACTGGCGGGTTGGAGGTCAGGAAATCCGGGCGCTCAAGATCGGAGGCACGGGAATAGTGGACATTGAGCATCGCGATGAGCGGCGTTTCCTGCGGAAAGTCGAAGCTCATCTCGCAGCCGATGTGGATCCGCATTGTCGTCCTGACCGGCCTGCCTGACGATCACCCGGCGGTGCACGGGTCGATGCTGCAGTGCGAAGACAACCATGGCATGTCGCGACGGGGTTTACGAGCAAATTAGAAACCGGTTGAAAGCGGCCTGCCGGCGTCGGCAGCAGGCACTACCCCCTTGCAGTCTGGCCTTCGTCTTGTTTCACTCCGCCTCCCGCAACTGGAGGAACGAATCATGGCTAAAGGTGCGATGAAAGCAGGCAAGGAAGCCCGCAAGCCGAAGAAGGATGCCAAGAAGCCCGCCGCTGCTCCGGCCCTCAAGGCGGCGCCGGTCAAGGCGATGCGGCTCAAGGAAAAGTAAGTCTCGGCAACCCGGCTCGGCGGGATTTCACCGGCGGCATTCGACAATGCCGCCGGCATGTGTTGATCGGGCGTTCGGACAGCCCTATAGCGACGGCGCGGAGACGACCTCGCACTTTCCGGAAAATTCGGTCGGGACGACCCGCCATTGTCGACTGGGCATCCGAGGCCGGAAAGCCTGGATGTTCCGATGGAGCGTTGCGATGTCCTGGACTTTTCTGTTTTTCGCCGGCCTGTTCGAAATCGGCTGGGCAATCGGCCTCAAATACACCGACGGGTTCACCAGGCTGGTTCCGACCGTGCTCACCGTCGCTTCGATGATCGTCAGTCTCACCTTGCTTGGCCTGGCGCTGAAGGCGCTGCCTGTCGGCACCGCCTATGCGGTGTGGACCGGTATCGGCACCGTCGGCACGGCGCTGCTCGGTATCTGGCTGCTAGGCGAGCCCGCCACGGCGATCAGGCTCGGCTGCATCGCGTTGATCGTCTGCGGCATCATGGGGCTGAAATTCGCGGCCTGAACGGCCTTGTCCGCCGGCTGGCGATATCGACCGAGCCGACATCCCTGAACGATGGGATTTTTCCGGTGAGCGGCATCGGCAAACGCGAAAAAGGGCCGCGCGGTGGCGCGTCCCTCATTCATGATACGTCGAGGCGAGTGCGCTCTCAGCGACCCGTAAAGCCGGGAGGTGTCCTGCCGGTGCGCTGCTTGCGTGCCGCGTAGCGCGCGTCGCGCTTTGCCTTTCGCTCGGCTTCATCGGCAAGCAAGCGAGCAATACGCTCGGTCTCTTCAGCCTCCCGAAGCTTGGCTTCCGCTTCCGCTGCCTCTTCGGCGGCGATGCGCGCTGCTTCGGCGGCGGCCTCGCGCTCGGCCTTCTCGGCCGCCTCGCGTGCCAGTTTTTCCTGCTTCAGCTTGGCCTTTTCGGCCTCGCGGATCTCACGAGCCGCAAGGATCGCCTTGCGTTCGGCCTGTCGTGCCAGCACTGCGGGATCGTCTGCTGCCGGCTTTGACTTGAAGCGCTCCAGGAGCGCCTTCTTTGCCTCGGTCGCGGCATTGCGCCGCTCGAAAATGTCTTTTTCCCTGTAGATAGCCAAGTCCACTTCCTTGAAGTCTATTCGCGACGCTTACATACGCGCGAAAACCGGGAGTTCAAGCGCCAAAACGGTATGCCAGCCATGAAATTCCGGGATGTTGCACCCGGGAGACGCATTTCCTGCCGAAATCGACATGCACTGTTCACCAGCCACCCTCTGGCGGCGTGACGGACGCGTCGCTACCTCTAGCGCAACAATCAACACACTGGGATGACATCCAATGGAACTCGGCCTCTACACTTTTGCCGATGTGAGCCCTCAGCCGGGTCCCGGCGCCGTCGGGCCGCACGAGCGGTTGCGCAACCTGATCGAGGAGATCGAATTGGCCGATCAGGTCGGCCTCGACGTCTTTGGCCTCGGCGAGCATCATCGGCCCGACTATGCCGCCTCGGCGCCGGTCGTGGCCTTGGCCGCGGCGGCGGAGCGTTCGAAGCGCATCAGACTGACCAGCGCGGTCACCGTCCTGTCCTCCGACGATCCGGTGCGCGTCTTCCAGCAATTCGCCACACTCGACCTGTTGTCGGGCGGCCGTGCCGAGATCATGGCCGGACGGGGATCGTTCATCGAATCCTTCCCGCTGTTCGGCTACAACCTCGAGGACTATGACGAGCTGTTCGCCGAAAAGCTCGACCTTTTGCTTGCCATCCGCGATCAGGTGAAGGTGTCTTGGTCGGGCAATCTGCGCGCGCCGATCAACGATCGTGGCGTCTATCCCAGGCCGTTCCAGGACAGGCTGCCGGTCTGGATCGCCATTGGCGGAACGCCGCAATCGGCCGCCCGCGCCGGCGCGCTCGGCCTGCCGCTGGCGCTTGCCATCATCGGCGGCGAACCGGCGCGCTTCGCGCCGCTGTTCGACCTCTACCGTGAGGCCGCCAGGCGTGCCGGCAGCGATCCGGCAGGGCTGGCCACAAGCATCAACGTGCATGGCTTCATCGCCGAGACTACCGAGCAGGCGGCGGACGATTTCTACGGTCCGCAAGCCGAAGTGATGAACCGCATCGGCCGTGAGCGCGGCTGGGGTCCGACATCGCGCGCGCATTTCGACCAGTCGCGTGGTCCCGATGGCGCCCTGTTCGTCGGCAATCCGGAGCAGGTTGCGGAAAAGATCGTCGCCCAGCAAAGGATCTTCGGCAACAACCGCTTCCTGCTGCAAATGGCGATCGGCACCATGCCGCACGCCAAGATCATGAAGGCGATCGAGCTTTACGGCACCAAGGTGGCGCCGATCGTGCGCAAGGAAACGGCGAAAGCCATTCCGGCAACGGCGCCCGCCGCCTGATCTTGGCGAGGCTCGCATGAGCGGGCCTTATTCCGTTCCGACCGTCACATGACGCGGGCTTTCCAGGCCCGCCACGTGCCCGGACTCAATTCCATGTAATACGGAACACTTGCAGCCGAGCCGTCGGTCGAGCCATTGGAGGTAAGCCCCTCACGGCCGCCCGTGCCATCAGTGCCGGCTAACGGAACCTTGAAGCCACGCCGGCGTTTCCGTCTGCGGATTGCATCAGTTGTGGTGTGCCGCCGAGGGGACCACGATGAAAGCCGAACCCGCCGCTTTGGGCGCAGGCGTTGCCGAGGCTAATGAGTTGCGCGCGGCGGCGCGTGCCGATACACGCCTGATGCGCTCGCTGCTCATCGGCATCTTCCTGTTCATGACCATCTATGCGCTCTATTTCGCGCGCGCCTTTTTCATGCCGGTCATTCTGGCATTCCTGCTGACACTGACACTGACGCCGATCGTGCGGCTGCTACGCAAGCGCGGCATTCCCGAAGTGGTTTCGGCGACGCTTCTGGTGCTTGTGTCCATCTTCATCTTCGCGAGCGCCGGCTATGTGCTAAGTGGCCCTGTCATCGACCTCATCAACAACACGTCGTCCATCGGCCAGCAACTGACCGAACGGTTGGCGCAGTTACGGCGGCCGGTCGAGAGGATCATGGAGATTGCGCACCAGATCGAAGGTCTCACCGAGACATCGCAGGAACCGGGTGTACAAAAGGTCGCGGTAGCGCAGTCGGGCTTCCTCTCATCGGCGGCGAGCAACATTCTGTCGGCCGGAACAACCCTGACCATCATCTTCGTGTTGTCGCTATTCCTGCTCGCCTCGGGCACGATGTTCTACGAAAAGATCATCCAATCCTTCGCCAGCCTCACCGAAAAGAAGCGGGCGCTGCGCGTCGTCTACGACGTCGAGCGGGAAATCTCGCACTATCTGCTCACCGTCACCATCATCAACGCCGGCCTCGGCACGATCATCGGCCTCGGCCTGTGGGCGCTCGGCATGCCCAATCCGCTGGTTTGGGGCGCGGCGGCCGCACTGCTCAATTTCCTGCCTTATATCGGAGCCATGATCACGCTTGTCCTGGTCACGGTCATCGCGCTGATCAGCTTCGACACGATCGCCTATGCGTTGTTGGCGCCGGCCTTCCTGCTGCTGTGTGACATCGTCGAAGGCCAGTTCGTGACGCCGATGGTGGTCGGGCGGCGGCTCGAGATCAATGCCGTGGCGATCTTCATCGCCATCGCATTCTGGTCATGGCTGTGGGGTTTCGTCGGCGCGCTGATGGCGGTGCCGCTGCTGGTCGTCGTCAAGGTGTTCTGCGACCATTTCGAGAGCCTTAGCCATGTCGGCAATTTTCTCGCCGCCCAACATGCGGCAGTCATAGAGGAGGAAGCCGACGAGCAGGACGGCACGGCTGCCGCATAAACGGCGCACGGTTTGCGGCGGCGGGATCGAATGCCTATATCCGCGCGATCAGTGCCCGGTGCCCTTCCGATGAACGACGTTCCCCTCGACCTTGACGCCTATTTCGCCCGGATCGGCCATGCTGGTTCCAGGGATGTCTCGCTCGACACGCTGAAGACGCTTCATTTCTTGCATCCGCAGGCGATTCCCTTCGAGAACATGGATCCGTTTCTGGGGCGCCCCGTCCGGCTGGATGTTGCCTCGCTGCAGGACAAGATCGTCGTTGGTGGACGCGGCGGCTATTGCTTCGAGCACAATCTCCTCTTCATGCATGCGCTGAAGGCGCTAGGCTTCGAGGTCGGCGGGCTCGCCGCGCGTGTGCTTTGGGGCCAGAGCGAGGGCGCCATCACAGCGCGTAGCCATATGCTTTTGCGCGTCGAGCTAGACGGCCGCACCTATATCGCCGATGTCGGCTTCGGCGGCCTGACGCTTACGGCGCCGCTGCTGCTGAAGGCCGGCCCGGAACAAAAAACCCCGCACGAGACATTCCGCATCGTCGAGGCTGGCGATCATTTTCGCCTGCAGGCCGCCCTCGGCGGCGACTGGCGCTCTCTGTATCGCTTCGATCTGCAGCCGCAATATGAGGTTGACTATTCCGTCGCCAATTATTTCCTGTCGACCAACCCGGCATCGCATTTCCTGACCTCGGTTTTGGCGGCGCGCGCCGCGCCCGACCGGCGCCACGCCCTGCGCGGCGATCACCTGTCGATTCATCACATCGATGGCCGAACCGAACAGAAGCAGATCGCCACTGCCGCCGAACTTGCCGACACATTGGAAGGCCAGCTCGGCATCACCATTCCCGACCGCACGGCCTTCGAGGCCCGGGTGCGCGAGACGAAGATCGTGGAGACCAGTATATGACCGAACTGTCCGTTCTCGATCTGTCGCCGATCGTCGAAGGCAGCGATGCCGCGCAATCGCTCGCCAATTCGCTCGACCTCGCCCGCCACGCCGAGCGGCTCGGTTACAAGCGCTACTGGCTGGCCGAGCATCACAACATGCCGGGCATCGCCAGTGCGGCCACATCGGTCGTCATCGCCCATGTCGCCGGCGGCACCAAGACCATTCGTGTCGGCGCCGGCGGCATCATGCTGCCCAACCATGCGCCGCTGGTGATCGCCGAGCAGTTCGGCACGCTGGCCGCCTTGTTTCCCGGCCGCATCGACCTCGGCCTCGGCAGGGCGCCCGGCACGGACATGAACACGGCGCGCGCATTGCGCCGCAATCTCGAGGCCGGCGTCGACAATTTCCCGCAGGATGTCGTCGAGCTGATGGGCTATTTCCTGCCCGCGGAGGAAGGCCAGCGCCTGCGCGCCGTGCCCGGCGAAGGCCAGACGGTGCCGATCTGGATTCTCGGGTCGAGCCTCTATGGCGCGCAGCTCGCCGCCATGCTCGGCCTGCCCTACGCCTTCGCCTCGCATTTCGCGCCGGCGGAGCTCGATCACGCGCTGGATATCTACCGCTCGCGCTTCCAGCCATCCGAGCAGCTCGACAAGCCGCATGTCATGCTCGGCCTCAACGTCTTTGCAGCGCTCACCGACGCCGAGGCACGGCTGCTGTTCACCTCGCTGCAGCAGGCCTTCGTCAATCTGCGCACCGGCAGGCCTGGACGACTGCCGCCGCCGGTCGAGAACTATGAGCGGGATCTCGACCCGATGGCAAAGACCATGCTCGGCCAGGCACTGTCCTGCGCCGTCGTCGGCTCGCCGGAAACGGTCCGGCAAGGCATCGATGCGTTCGTGCGCCGCACCGGCGCCGACGAGCTGATGGTCACCGCGCAGATCTTCGATCACGCCGCCCGCGTGCGCTCCTTCGAGATTTTGGCCGAGGCCCACAAATCGCTGTCGCAAGCCGCCTGAATTAAAAGGCCGCCAGACGCTTTTGCCGGTAGCGATGCTCTGCTAAGTGCGGGTCATCCCTGGGCAGGAGCGAGCTTTTCCGTGACACATGATCTCGACGCACGCATGCACTTCGCCATCGATCTGGCGCGGCGCGCCGGCGAACTCGGCCTCAGATATTTCCGCGATCTCGACAGCCTGACCATCGAAAGCAAGGGCCATCAGGACCTGGTCTCGCAGGCCGACCGCGAGGTCGAGCTGTTCATCCGCGCGGCAATCGCCGCCGACTATCCGCAGGACGGCATCGTCGGCGAGGAGCATGCCTCGGTCGCCGGCTCGACCGCCTATGCCTGGGTGATCGACCCCATCGACGGCACCGCCAATTTCGTGCGCGGCATTCCGGCCTGGTGCGTGGTGATCGCTTGCGCCAGGGATGGAGAGACGATCGTCGGCGTCATCCACGAGCCTTCGACCGGCGAGACCTTCCACGGAAGGCTGGGCGGCGGCGCCTTCGTCAACGCCAGGCCGATGAAGACAAGTGCGGCCACCAGCCTGGAAGAGGGTTCGGTGGGAACCGGCTTCTCAAACCGGGCCGAGGCCGAAAACATCGCCGTGCTGATCAAAAAGATCCTGGCCGAGGGCGGTGTCTTCTTCCGCAATGCGTCCGGCGCGCTGATGCTCGCCTATGTCGCCTCGGGCCGGCTGCTTGGCTATGTGGAAGAGCACATGAACGCCTGGGACTGCCTGGCCGGCATGCTGCTGATCGAGGAAGCCGGCGGCACGATCCTGAAGGCGGACCCGAAGACGGTGCTGCAGAGCGGGACACAGGTCATCACGGGTGGCAAGGGCGTTTTTTCGAAGCTAGAGGCGCTGTGTTCTGGTGTCTTCACGCCGTGATCAAGCAGCAAATCCCAGCAAGCATGATGTCGTCCGAAAACCGCTTCACACTTTTCGCATGGGCACCCAGCCGGCGCATGACCGCCATGACGGTTTCCATGAGAAGACCATCACTCAGCCGACGCAGAAGATCACCAAGGAAAACGCCGCCCAGGGTGCTGAAGGACAACGGCCTCTGATGGGCTGAGATGCTTGCCAGAGCAATTCCGGGAAAAATGCGTAAAGGTTTTCCGTCCGGGATTGCGAGAACAGGAAGGAGGGGCATCGCATGGCGCTGCCCCTCGTCTGCCGCAGCCGGGCTTTTCGCCTACAGGATTTTCGCCAGGAAACTCTTGGTGCGGTTCCTCTGCGGATACGAAAAGAGTGCCTGTGGCGCTCCCTCCTCCACGATCAATCCGTCATCCATGAAAATCACCCTGTGCCCGACCTCACGGGCAAAGCCCATCTCGTGGGTGACGACCATCATCGTCATGCCTTCGATCGCGAGCGTCTTCATGACCTGAAGCACCTCACCCACCATTTCGGGGTCGAGCGCCGAGGTCGGTTCGTCGAAAAGCATGACATTGGGTCCCATGGCCAGCGAGCGGGCGATCGCCACCCGTTGCTGCTGGCCGCCGGAAAGCTCGTCCGGGTAGCTCGCTTCCTTCCCCACGAGGCCGACCTTGGCCAGCAACTCGCGCGCGACCCGGTTGGCTTCGGCCGGCGCGATCTTCTTGACCTTGCGCGGGCCGATCGTGACGTTCTCCAGAATGGTCAAATGCTTGAAGAGATTGAACTGCTGGAACACCATGCCGACATGCTGGCGCAGCAGGTGAATGTTCGTCTTCGGATCGGTCAGCGTCATGCCGGCGATTTCAATCTCGCCGCTGGTTGCGGTCTCCAAGCCGTTCAGGCAGCGCAGAAACGTGCTTTTGCCGCTCCCCGAAGGGCCGATAATGACGACCACCTCTTTTTCCGCCACATGCGTGCTTATCCCCTTCAGGATCTCATTGTGGCCGAAGGACTTGTGAAGGTCTTTAACGTTTATCAACTTGAAGCCTCCTCTCCAGGTAAGACGAGAACTTCGACAAGGAGAAGATGAGGACGAAGTACAGGGCCGCGATGAGACCCCAGATGGCGAAGGACGCGAACGTCTCGGCAATGACGATCTCGCCCTTGTAGACCAGCTCGGCGATGCCGACCGGAGCCAGCAGCGAGGTGTCCTTGATCGTCTGGGCCGCCTGGTTGACCAGCGGCGGTATCATGCGCTTGAACGCCTGGGGCAGCACGATGTAGCGCATCGTCTGAAAGCCGTTCATCGCGATGCTCTGGGCGGCTTCCTTCTGGCCCCGGTCGACGCCGAGAATACCCGCGCGGATGATTTCGGTGACGTAGGCACCTTCGTTCAGGCTGAGCGTGAGCGCGGCCGCGAGGATGGGATATGTCAATTGCCCGAACCAGTGGTTGACGGGCAGGATCGCAGGCAACCCAAGCACGATGAAGAAGAGTTGCACCAACAGCGGCGTGGATCGGAAAATTTCGACATAGGCCGTGGCGATCCAGCGCAGCGGCGCAACCGCCGACAGGCGCATGAGTGCCGCGACAAGGCCGATGACCACCATCAGGATGATGGCGACAATCGAATACTGGATCGTCAGCCGCAAACCGTCGAGTAGAACGGGTAGGTTTTGCCGGATGGGGTCCATGCGCCGTGCCTTGATTGCTATCCCCGGCCGCCTCGGCGAGAAGAAGGCATCGCAGTGGTTTCGCCACTTGCTTTGCGATCACCTGCCGGACGGCCGGGAGGCTGAGCTATCTGTCGTTCAGACGATCAGAACGTGACTCAACCCGAAATCGCAACGCTCGCCGGCTTTTGCACTTCCTTGACCATGCCGCTGGTATCGCCGCCGAAATATGTCTCGAACAGCTTCTGATATTCGCCGTTCTGCTTGATCTTGGCGAGGCCGTCATTAATCTTCGCGGCCAGCTCGGGCTTTTGTTTGCTGATGGCGATGCCGTAATATTCGCCGGTCAGCAGCGGGCCGACGATCTTGACGTCGTCATGGGCGGTTTTGAAATTGACGTTGACCGGGTTGTCGAAGATGACGGCGTCGGCCCCACCAGTCTCAAGCGCCTGATAGGCGGCATCGATGTTCTGGAATTGCTTGATGTAGTCGGACTGGAAACCCTTGGCGGTCATATAGTCCACCGATGAGGTGGCTTTCTTGGTGGCAACCACGTGGCCCTTGAGGTCGTCGAAACCCTTGATGTCGGAGTCTTTCTTGACCAGCACTGAAAGGCCGGACTTGTAATAGGCATCGCTGAAATCGACGTTCTGCATCCGGCTGGTCTTGATCGTGATCCCGGCGACCGCCGCGTCGATCGATCCGGCCTGCAGGCTCGGGATAATTCCGTTGAACGGCAGTGTCTTCAAACTGACCGTCATGCCTTCTGCCTTGGCGATTGCCTTGATCATGTCGATGTCGAAGCCGGTAACCTCGCCGTTCGTCTCGGTCTCGAACGGCGGGAAGGTGGTATCCGCGCCGACGACGATGTTGGTCGCGCTTTGCGCAAGCGCCACCGAGGTAGCGCCGTATGCAAGCACGAGGCCGGAAACCAGCGACGTGGCCAGCACGATGAGTGACTTGTTTTTCACAGATGTCTCCTTTCGGCGGGCATTCGTCAGCTTCGAGCGGAGTCAACGACGAGGAGTGGTGCGTGAATGCATGAACTCTAGGCCCGTCCGGAGCCATCTGGATCGGCAGGGGTCCAAGTCAAGACTTAGAGATGCTTCACATTTGCGTTTTGGATTGGGCCACGATTGCCGCTCTTTTCAGGGGGCGGCGATCCACTTGGCGGGCGGCGCCTAAGCCAGCTTGGCCAGCAGCTTCATGAACGTAGCGATTTCCTTGTTCGTGAGCGGCGCCAGCGTTTCCTGCGTGATTTCCCTTGCGAGCGGGATCAGGCGCTCGATCGCTTCGCGGCCCTCCGCTGTCAGGTTGACCAGCAGCCGTCTTTTGTCGACCTCGTGCCTGGAAAGCTCGACAAGGCCGCGCGCCTTCAACCGGTCGATCACGCCCTTCACCGTTGCCGCATCCATGGCAATCAGCGTGCCGAGCTGGTTCTGCGAAGTCTCGCCGACATCGCGCAGCTTGGCGAGCGCGGCGAATTGCGGCGGCGTCAGGTCGGCGATACGGGCAGCGAAGATCGACACATGGCGCTGGTGCGCCTTGCGCAGGATGAAGCCGACCTGCTCCTGCAAGAGGTAGTCGTGATCGTCGGCCTCTTCGGCATCGACCAGCTTGAGCAAATTGTCGTCGCCGCTCACCGCAGCCCATCCCAGGCTTTTATCTCATCCGCCGCGAGGCCACCCATGCGGTTATGAACGCGCGGGCCGCAGGTCATGGCTAGGCAGAACAGGATCTCGTCGGGGCGCGGCCCGTCGCTGATGCCGACTTCCATGGCATCGAAATGGCTGCGCACATAAGCGGCGTTGATGTGGCCGAGCGGCACATCGAGCTTTGACCCGAAGGCGCCGACCTTCTTGGCCGAAGGCACGATCGCCTTGGCATCGCCCAGCCGCTCGCGCATCGCGTAGCCGCCCGGCACATGCCACAGCGCGCCATGTTCCAGTTCGCCAGCGCTGCCGACGATGGCGCCCTTGCCGTAGCCGTCGATCTGTTTGACGTCGCCGCCGAGTGCGGCGATCAGCCGGTCGGCGAGCAGCAGGCCGAGCGGCTTCAGATCGTCCATGGCGCTCTGCAGATCCTCGACATAGCGCCCGGCGAAAGGGTTCCCGACCACGGCCATGGCAGCGGCACGCCGGCGCGGCACTTCAGCGACAGGCCCGCCTTCGTGAAAAATCTCTTCGCTCAGCACCGCGATCTTGCGGATCGGAAACTCAGGCATGGGCAACTTCCTCCAGTTCATGCTTGTTGGGCGCGCCGAGTGCAACGGAGCCACTGATGCGGGCCTCCCCGCCAAGAAACAGCGCCGATGCGGCAATCAAGCCGCGCCGGCGAAAATCTTCGGCGACGGCGAGGCCATTGTCCAGCGCCCGCGCCACTTCATCAGGCGCAAGCGTGCCGACGCCTTGTGTCACCGGCCGCGCGCCGAGATCGCTGTCGGGCGACAGGTCGCGCGCGGGAATGCGCCTGATGGCGGGATTGCCTGGCAGGTCCACCGCGTTGGCGATGAGCGTCGCCGCCGCATCGGCCTCGGCGCCGGTCCGCGCGAGCACGGTGACGGCATCGGCAATGCCAAGCGAGAAGGACCGGCCACGCCAGCCGCTGGTTGCGACGCCACCCACGCCATCTTGCGCGCGGATCGTGATTTGGTCGGCCATGCCGTTGCCGGTGCCGGCGACCGCCAATCCCATCGACCGGCCCTTGCCGATGTGGATGGCGCTATCGCCACCATTGTTGATATAGGCGCGGTCGAGCTTGCGACCTGCAAGCAGCGCGGCAAGCATTTCGTCGGCTACCGATCCGGCCACGGCGGCCATTGGGGTGATGAAGCATTCCGCCAGGGGGATGACGGCTGCTTCCATGCGACGCGCGGTCGGACCGGCGAAGGCGCGCGGCGCCAGGAAGAATGCCGGGAGGCGCAATTCGGGAAGCTCCTCGACCAACTCGATCAGGATCGTCTGGAAGCGCGCGACGGCTTGGGCGTAGGCGGCGCGACACTCATCGGCCTCGCCGAAGGCCTCGACGATCAGGTCGATCGGCCCATGGTTGAGATGCAGCCGCTTGCCGTCCTGCAGCCAGTGCGCTTGCGGGCCTTCCATCACCCGGCTCCGTTCGAGCTCGAGCGGCGCAACTGCGCCAGCGGCGGCCACGGATTGGTAGCCGCGGCACCCGTGCCGCGTCGCGGATTGAGGTACTCACCGCCCTTGGCGACGATGTCCGCGACGCTGCGGATTTCGGCCTCGTAGCCGCCGAGCCTCACATAGTCGTCGCGGCGCAGCGTGAACTCGATCGGCGCCACCAGCGCCGGCGTCGGCACATAGCCGAAGGCGCCTTCCGGTACCTTGGTGACATCGACCATCAGCGTGATGCCGCCGCCCGGCCAGACATAGACCGGCGCGCCGCCGACGGTCACATAGGTCTTCAGCCCTTGCACGGAGCGGGTGAGATTGACCGGGTTTTCGGTCACTCCGGCACGCAGCGACCCGCCGGCCCCGCCGATGAACAGCACGGTGCACAAAGCCGGCTCGCAATTGTCCTCGATCAGGTTGACGGATTTCTGCAGCCGTTCCGGAAACGGCTTTTCGATCGGCTTCAGGTCGTCGTCGAGTTCATAATAGGCGAACTGCTCGCCGGTGGTCGAAACCATCAGCAGCGACAGGCCCGGCCGCGCGCCCTTCTTGGCGTTCCACTCGCCGAGGATCGACAGCGGGTCTGAAATGCTCGTGCCGCCCCAGCCGAGGCCAGGCTCGGAGACCTTGAAATAGCGGCCTGGCGTCGAACGCCGACCGATGATCTTGATGCCCGTATCCTGCCAGCCCAGCACCTTGCCGGCCTGGTGTTCGGAGACGACGCCGGTGATGTGGTCGTCGACCACCACAACCTCGTCGACCAGGCCGCGCCATTGCGTGGCGAACATCCCGATGGTGGCCGAGCCGCAGCCGACCCGCATGCGATGTTCCTGCTTGCCGTCGATGATAGGTGACTTGCCGGCTTCGACGATTATGGTGGCGCCTTCGTCGATGGTGAGTTCCACCGGCTTGCGGTTGCACAAATTGAGCAGCGCGTCGCATGTGGCGCGGCCCTCGGCCTTGGAGCCGCCGGTCAGATGATGCACGCCGCCGAGCGACAGCATCTGCGAGCCATATTCTCCCGTCGTGACATGGCCGATCGCCTCGCCCTCGGCCCGCACGGCAGCCGTTTCGGGTCCGATATGACGGTCGGTGTCAATCTTCACCTTGACGCCGCAGTAGGAGAAGATGCCTTCGGTCACCACGGTGACGAGATCGACGCCCTCGACTTCCTGGCTGACGATGAAAGGCGCCGGCTTGTAATCGGGATAGGTGGTGCCGGCGCCGATTGCCGTGACGAAGCGCCGGCCGGTGTTGATCAGTTCGCCGTCCCACTGCTCGCCCTCGGCGACGAAGGGCACCACGGCGGCGCCGGTCTCCGTCGCGTGGTCGAGGATGGTCAGCGGGTCCATGCGCACGATCCGGCCCGCGGCATTGCCATAGCGATCGCAGGCGCCGGTGCGACCGTCAGCGATGTAGCACATGACGGGACAGGCGTCGCAGCGGATCTTTTCCGCCACCAGCTTCTCGCCGGGATCATGGGTCTCGAAGCGTTCGGCAAGCTCGCTCATCAGGCAACCTCACGATTGCGTTGAATCAGTTTAGGAGCTGATTGGGCGTTGGTCCCGCGCCACCGTGACGACTGCCTATGTCGCTTGCCCGATGAGGGCCCGCATGAGACTTGCAGCGTTTCGGTGGCCGAGAGCCACAGACGGGCTACAGGAAGATGCGCCACGGACACTTCGGCCA
>NZ_ML703266.1:0-173190 GCF_008520305.1 Mesorhizobium sp. SARCC-RB16n
TGGAACGGCCTGGTCGAAATCTCCTGGCCGGCGCCGGCGACGCCGATGACGACCGACTTGCCCCAGCCGCGATGCGAGGCTTCCAGCGCCTGGCGCATCACCTTGGTGTTGCCGGTGCAGTCGAATGTGTAGTCGGCGCCGCCGATCTGGTCGGCACCGCGTTTGGTCATGTTGACGAGGTGGGGGACGATGTCGCCCTCGATCTCCTTGGGGTTGACGAAATGCGTCATCCCGAAGCGCTCGCCCCATTCCTTCTTGTCGTTGTTCAAATCGACACCGATGATCATGTCGGCGCCGGCAAGCTTCAGGCCCTGGATGACGTTGAGGCCGATGCCGCCGAGGCCGAAGACGACCGCGGTCGCGCCTTGCTCGACCTTGGCGGTGTTGATGACGGCACCGATGCCGGTGGTGACGCCGCAGCCGATGTAGCAGATCTTGTCGAAGGGGGCGTCGGGGTTGACCTTGGCGACCGCGATCTCGGGCAGCACGGTGAAGTTGGAGAAGGTCGAGCAGCCCATGTAATGAAAGATCTTGTCCTTGCCGATCGAGAAGCGCGACGAGCCGTCGGGCATCAACCCTTGGCCTTGTGTCGCGCGGATGGCGGTACACAAATTGGTCTTTCTCGACAGGCAGGACGGGCACTGCCGGCATTCGGGCGTATAGAGTGGGATGACGTGGTCGCCCTTCTTGACCGAGGTGACACCCTTGCCGACATCGACCACTACGCCGGCGCCCTCATGGCCGAGAATGGCGGGAAACAACCCTTCGGGATCGGCGCCCGACAGCGTGAATTCGTCGGTATGGCAGATGCCGGTCGCCTTGATCTCGACAAGCACCTCGCCGTCGCGCGGTCCCTCGAGGTCGACCTCCATGATCTCCAGCGGCTTTCCGGCAGCGACAGCGACAGCGGCGCGGGTTTTCATCGGGCAATTCCTCCAAAGGCGATTTTTAGCTCAGGCTTTCAGGTTTTGGCCCGCTCTTCAACAGTCAGATGAGACGAAATCGCGGCTTTGTTGGCGCAGATAGCACACCGCTCGACAATCAGCCCCGGCTCGGCAGAGAGCGCGACGGTACGTCGGCAGGGGCGCCCTTCATCTCGTCCACTGCGGCACTTGAGACCTGGCGACATAGTCCATAGAACTGAGCCGTCTGCCGGAGGGGAATTCTGTCCGCATGTTCACCAAGATTCTGATCGCCAACCGTGGCGAGATCGCCTGCCGTGTCATCAGGACGGCGCGCAAGATGGGCATTGCCACGGTCGCGGTCTATTCCGATGCCGATCGCGATGCCGTGCATGTCGAGATGGCCGACGAGGCGGTGCATATCGGCCCGTCACCCGCCGCGCAGAGCTATCTCGTCCCCGAAAAGATCATCGCTGCCTGCAAGGCGAGCGGCGCCCAGGCCGTGCATCCCGGTTATGGGTTCCTGTCCGAGCGGGCCGCGTTCTGTGAAGCACTGGAAGCGGAAGGCATCGTCTTCATCGGCCCGAAGCCCAAGGCGATCAAGGCGATGGGCGACAAGATCGAATCGAAGAAATTCGCCAACGCCGCCAAAGTGTCGACGGTTCCGGGTTGGCTCGGCGTCATCGAGAATGCCGACCATGCGGAGAAGATCGCCGGCGAAATCGGCTACCCCGTGATGATCAAGGCTTCGGCCGGCGGCGGCGGCAAGGGCATGCGCATCGCCTGGGACCAGTCGGAAGTGCGCGACGGGTTCGACCGGGCGCGCTCGGAGGCGAAAAGCTCGTTCGGCGACGACCGCGTCTTCATCGAAAAGTTCGTTGTCGACCCGCGCCATATCGAGATCCAGGTGTTGGCCGACGCGCACGGCAACGCGCTCTATCTCGGCGAACGCGAATGCTCGATCCAGCGCCGCAACCAGAAGGTGGCGGAAGAGGCGCCGTCGCCATTCCTCGACGCCAAGACGCGCAAGGCGATGGGCGAGCAATCGGTGGCGCTGGCCAAGGCCGTCGACTACCAGAGCGCCGGCACGGTCGAATTCATCGTCGACAAGGACAAGAACTTCTATTTCCTTGAAATGAATACACGATTGCAGGTCGAGCATCCGGTGACGGAGCTTGTCACCGGCATCGACCTGGTCGAGCAGATGATCCGCGTCGCCGCCGGCGAGAAACTCGCCATCAAGCAGAGCGACGTGAAGCTGAACGGCTGGGCGGTTGAAAGCCGGCTCTACGCCGAGGATCCGTACCGCAATTTCCTGCCGTCGATCGGCCGGCTGACGCGCTACCGGCCGCCGGAGGAAGGACAGTTCGGCGACATCGTCATTCGTAACGACACCGGTGTCACCGAAGGCTCGGAAATCTCGATGTTCTACGATCCGATGCTGGCCAAGCTGTGCACCTGGGCGCCGACACGGCTTGAGGCAATAGACGCCATGTCGGAAGCGCTCGACAGCTTTGTCGTCGACGGCATCGAGCACAATATCCCGTTCCTGGCGGCGCTGATGCAGCATCCACGCTGGCGGGAAGGGGCGATATCGACTGGCTTCATCGCGGAGGAATATCCCGACGGTTTTGCCCCCGTCGTGCCGAACAGCGAGGAAAGGGCCGTGCTGGCATCGATCGTCACCGCGGTGGAACTGCTGCGCCGCGACCGTCTCGACCGGCTGGGCGGGCGGCTGGCGCCGCATTCGGGAGCGCTCAAGCGCGATTGGGTGGTGAAGATCGGCGAAGACTACCTGCTGGCGTCCATCCTCGGAGGCATGATCTCCATTCCGATGGAGATCGACCTGTCCATCGATGGTGGCAAGGCGCTGACCGTTTCGTCCGATTGGCGGCCGGGTGACCTCATCTGGCGCGGCATGGTAGGCAAGCGCAGGGTTGCGGCCCAGATACGGCCTGTCGCCAACGGCCTCCGCATCGCCTGGAAAGGCATGTCGGTGACCGCGCGCGCCATGTTGCCGCGCACCGCCGAATTGGAAAGGCTGATGCCGGCGAAGGTGGCGCCGGACACCTCGAAGCTGCTGCTCTGCCCGATGCCCGGGCTTGTCGTGTCCATTGCCGTTGCCGAAGGCCAGGAGGTCAAGGCCGGCGAGACCTTGGCCGTGGTCGAGGCGATGAAGATGGAAAACGTACTGCGCGCCGAGCGCGACCTCGTCGTGGCGAAACTCAACGCCAAGCCTGGCGATAGCCTGGCTGTCGACGCTGTGATCATGGAATTCGCCTGAGCGGGCTGGAAGCCTGTGGTCAGTAGTCGTTTGTGCTGGACTGGTATCGCCGGGTCCCGGACAATACATTTCCATCGACTCAAAGACCTTCGGCAGCGCGAGAAACCATGGCGGATGACAGACTTCCACGCGATCCCCTGAAGCGCGAGGCCGCGATCGCGGCCGCGCGGCCGGAGGTGCCGGCGCGGCCGTTCGTCCATCTTCGCGTGCATTCGGCCTATTCGCTGCTCGAGGGCGCGCTTCAGCTCGGCAAGATCGTTGGTCATGCCGTCAAGGACGAAGCGCCGGCCATCGCCGTCACCGACACCAACAATCTGTTTGGCGCCTTGGAGTTCGCTCAGAAGGCGGTGAAGGACGGCATCCAGCCGATCATCGGCTGCCAGATCGCGCTCGCTTTCTCCGGCGAAAACAGCGACGGCCAGCGCGACCGCCGTCGGCAAGGTCCCGATATGCGGCCGGTCGTGCTGATTGCGGCCACCGAAGCCGGCTATTCCAATCTGGTCCGGCTGGTTAGCCGCGTTTATCTCGAGACACCGCCCGGCGAAGCGGTGCACCTGACCACCGAAATGATGGACGGCCAATGTGACGGCTTGATTTGCCTCAGTGGCGGGCCGCGCGGTCCGATCGGCATAGCCCTGAAGGAAGATCGCCGCGATCTGGCCGAGGCACGCCTGCTCACGCTAAAGGCGATGTTCGGCGACCGTCTCTATGTCGAGCTGGACCGGGTTTCGGGTTATGATCGCATGATCGAGAAATACTCGATCGATCTCGCCTATGGCCACGAGCTTCCGCTTGTTGCCACCAACGAGGCCTTCTTCTCGTCGCGCGACGAGTATGAGGCGCACGATGCGTTGATCGCCATCGCGGAGGGTTCGGTCGTCGCCGTCGACACCCGCCGCCGGCTGTCGCCGGACAATTTCCTGCGCAGCCAGGCCGACATGGCGCAGCTGTTCGCCGACCTGCCGGAAGCCATCGACAACACGGTCGAGATCGCACTGCGCTGCTCCTACTATCCAAAAACCCGCAGCCCGATCCTGCCGCGTTTTACGGGCGGCGATGCCTCCGACAAGGACGCGGCCGAAAAGGCCGAGGCCGAGGAACTAGCCCGTCAGGCGCGCGAGGGGCTCGACGCACGGCTCGCCTTGCACGGACCGACCCCGGGCTACACGGTCGAGCAATATCGTGAGCGGCTCGAATTCGAGCTTGGCATCATCGAGAAGATGAAGTTCCCCGGCTACTTCCTGATCGTCGCCGACTTCATCAAATGGGCGAAGGCGCAAGGCATTCCGGTCGGGCCGGGGCGTGGTTCGGGCGCCGGTTCACTGGTCGCTTATTCCACCACCATCACCGACATCGATCCGCTGCGCTTCTCGCTGCTGTTCGAGCGCTTCCTCAATCCGGACCGCGTGTCGATGCCCGACTTCGACATCGACTTCTGCCAGGATCGCCGTGAAGAGGTGATCCGCTACGTCCAGCAGAAATACGGCCGCGACCAGGTCGGCCAGATCATCACTTTCGGTACGCTGCAGGCGCGCGCCGTGCTGCGCGACGTCGGCCGTGTTCTGCAGATGCCGTACGGCCAGGTCGACAAGCTGTCGAAGATGGTGCCGCAGAACCCGGCCAATCCGGTCAAGCTCGCCGACGCCATCGCCAACGAGCCGCGCTTCGCCGAGGAGGCGGAGAAGGAACCGATCGTCCAGACGTTGCTCGATATGGCGCAGAAGCTGGAGGGCCTCTATCGCCACGCCTCGACACACGCCGCCGGCATCGTCATCGGCGACAGACCTTTGTCGGAACTGGTGCCGATGTACCGGGATCCGCGCTCGGACATGCCTGTCACCCAGTTCAACATGAAATATGTCGAGCAGGCCGGGCTGGTGAAGTTCGACTTCCTCGGCCTGAAGACGCTGACGGTTCTGGAGACGGCGGTGAAGCTGATCCGTCGCCGTGGCATCGACATCGATCTGGCGACGATCCCGCTCGACGATCCCGACACCTACGCCATGCTGTCGCGCGGCGAGGTGGTTGGCGTGTTCCAGGTGGAAAGTGCCGGCATGCGCAAGGCGCTGATCGGCATGCGGCCCGACTGCATTGAGGACATCATTGCGCTGGTGGCTCTCTATCGGCCAGGCCCGATGGAGAACATCCCGACCTACAACGCCAGAAAGCACGGCGAGGAGGAGATGGCCTCGATCCATCCCAAGATCGACCATCTGGTGAAGGAGACTCAAGGCGTCATCGTCTACCAGGAACAGGTGATGCAGATCGCGCAGGAGCTGTCCGGCTATTCGCTCGGCGAAGCCGACCTTCTGCGCCGCGCCATGGGCAAGAAGATCCGCGCCGAGATGGACAAGCAGCGCGAACGCTTCGTCTCCGGCGCGGTCGAACGCGGCGTCGCAAAGCCACAAGCCGACTTCATTTTCGACTTGCTGGCCAAGTTCGCCGACTATGGTTTCAACAAGTCGCACGCCGCCGCCTACGCCGTCGTTTCCTACCAGACCGCGTATCTCAAGGCGCATTATCCGGTCGAGTTCCTGGCGGCGTCGATGACGCTCGACATGGGCAACACCGACAAGCTCGCCGACTTTCGCCAGGATGCGCTGCGCCTCGGCATCGAGGTCCTGGCGCCGTCGGTGATGACCAGCTTCCGTCCCTTCGAGGTCGGCGAGAACCGAATCTATTATTCCATGGCCGCCCTGAAGGGCGTCGGCGATGCGGCGGTGGAGCACATCGTCGCCGTTCGCGGCGAAAAGCCGTTCACGAGCCTGGCCGACTTCTGCGAGAGGGTCGACCCGAAGATCGTCGGCAAGCGGGTTTTCGAAAGCCTGATCATGGCCGGCGCGCTCGACTGCTTCGGCCATGATCGCGCCCAGATGATGGCTGGCGTCGAACGGATGATGGGGCTGGCGTCGCTCGCCCAGCAGAACGCCGTTTCGGGCCAGGCCGATATTTTCGGCGCCTCGCTCGGCGCCCAGTCGCAGGCGCTCAATCTGCCGGCGACCGATCCGTGGCTCGCCGCCGACCGGCTGCATCGCGAATTCCAGGTCGTCGGCTTCTATCTCTCGGCGCATCCGCTCGACGAGTACAAGGCGGCGCTGCAGAAGATGCGGGTACAGAACTGGGCGGAGTTCTCCGCTGCCGTCAAGCGTGGCGCTTCCGCCGGTCGGCTTGCCGGCACCGTTACCAGCAAGCAGGAGCGCAAGACACGCACCGGCAACAAGATGGGCGTGGTGGCCTTTTCCGATACTTCCGGCCAGTACGAGGCCGTGTTGTTTTCAGAAGGATTGGCTCAGTACCGCGATCTCCTCGAAGCCGGCCGCTCCGTCGTCATCACCGTCGCGGCGGAGGACAGGCCCGAGGGCGTCAACCTGCGCATCAACTCCGTGCAATCGCTGGAGGACGAGGCAAGCCGCATCCAGAAGGCGCTGCGCATTTTTGTCAGGAACGATGGGCCTGCCTCGATGATCCAATCCCAGCTTACTCAGCGCGGTGAAAGCCAGGTGAGCATCATCGTGATCAAGGACGAGGCGCAGGGCGAGGTCGAGATTGCCCTGAATGGCGGCTACCGTGTCTCGCCGCAGATCGCCTCGGCAATGCGCGCCGTACCCGGCGTGGTCGAAGTGGAACTGGTGTGATCTGCGCGCTTGCCAGGCGGCTACCCGCGGGAAAGCATCCGCAGTTCACGCCGTCGCAATCCGCATGAAAGGCACTGACAGCAGGGCACCGCAAGGTCTCTCCGCGATGGCGCGACTGCGCGACACGCTGCACAGGCTCTACCATGGGTGCTCGCCCGCCGCGTTCCGGTTCCAACTCGTGGCTGTCATCATCGACCTCGCCATTATCGCCTTCTTCATCGCCACACCGGTCATCCAGCAGTCGGCCTCGTTCCTGTGGCTGGATTATGCGGTAGCGGCCCTGGTCGTCGCCGATCTGGGTGCCAGGCTGCTGGCGTCGAACGACATGCTGCGCCTGATGAAGCAACCGACCTTCTGGGTGGATGCCTTCATCCTTCTGACGCTGTTGATGCCGACGGCGCTCGCAAATCTCGCCTTTCTGCGCATTCTGCGGCTGTGGTCGCTGTCGCGCAGCGGTTCGATCTGGCGACATTTCGAGATGCGCGGCCTGAGACCATGGCGCGAGGCAAGCCACGCTGTCATCAACCTGTTGACGTTTCTCTTCGTCATCACGGGCTTCGTCTACACGTTCTTTTTCCGCAATGGAGCTGGACTGGAAAACTATATCGATGCGCTTTACTTCACCGTCGCGACCGTGACGACTACCGGCTTCGGCGACATCGTGCTGCCGGGCATCGCCGGCAAGCTGACGGCGATCGTGACCATGATCATCGGTATATCGCTGTTCGTCAGGCTGGCGCAGGCGATCTTTCGGCCGGCCAAGGTGTTCTTCCCCTGTCCGCAATGCGGACTGCGGCGGCACGAGCCGGACGCCGTGCATTGCAAGGCCTGCGGTCAGGTTCTGAACATACCGAACGAGGGCGACTGATCGGCGGCGGGGTTACGAAGCGGCCACTTCCGCCGGCCTTGCCGGTTTCCGCTGAAGATTGAGCAGGTTGCCCATCAGGATGAGCAACGCGCCGCCGGCGGTGAAAGCGTCGATCTGCTCGCTGTAAAGCAGCCAGCCGATCAGAGCCGACAACGGCACGCGCAGGAAATCCATCGGCGAAATGACGGTGGCGTCGGCGTAGCCAAGCGCCCGGGCCATGCAGAAATGCGACGACATGCCGGAGAAGGCAATCAGCACGATCCACGGCCACAGTTCCAGCGGCGGGTTGCGCCACTCGTAAAGGGCTGGAACGAGGCCGACCACCGACTGGATGATCAGCATCCAGAAGATGATGCGCACGACGCTGTCCGTCCGCGTCAGCGACTTGACCATGACCACCGAGATGCCGAAGCAGACCGCGGCGCCGAGCACGACGAGATGGCCCGGATCGACCGAGCCCACACCGGGGCGAACGATGACCACCACGCCGATCAGGCCCAGCACGATCGCGGCAAGCTTTGGCCGGGACAGCTTTTCACCAAGAAAAGTCACCGCCAGGATAGCTGTCCAGATCGGCGTGGTGAATTCGATCGAGATCAGCACGGCCAGCGGAATCAAGGTCAATGCGTAGAGCCATGCCGCCTGCCCGGTATAGTGGATGACGTTTCGGGCGATATGGGCGAGGGGACGTCGCGTGCGCATCGCCGCAAATCCGCCGCTCGCAAACACTAGCGGCAAGAGGATGAGGAATCCGATCACCGAGCGCAATTCCAGCACCTGGAAGACGTTGAGTTCGGCCGTGGTGGCACGGCCCGCGACCGACATCGCCAGGAACGACGTGATCGACAGCGTCATCCAGAACGCGGCCTTGGGGATCGAAGGGGTAGGTGCCATGTCCGCTATGTCGCAAGCCGGGGTTTTTGCCGCAACCACTAGCTGCCCCATTTGAGTGGGCCAGAGATACCGGCGCGAAGTTTGCAACAGTCTTGTCGCGGGGGGAACCTGACATGGCAAGGTGCGTTGAGTCGCGGTACCCGCCTGAGCATCACCGATTGCCGTTTCACCCATCACAAGGAGACCTTCGATGTCACTCACGCGGTTCGTGCTTGCTGGATGCCTGCTCGTGGCGGCCACTGCCGCGCATGCGGACGACAGCAAGTTTCTCCAGTCCTTCCAGGGCAATTTCGCCGGCAAGGGAACCGTTCAGGTGACGACGCAGGCGCCAACGGTCAGCGTTTCCTGCACGTTCAAATCGGATGCGACATCGTCCTCGCTGTCGCTCGACGGCAACTGCCGCGGCCTGATCCTGGTGACGCGCGCTATCAGCGCTCGTCTGAAGGTCACCGGCGGAAAATACAGCGGCGTCTATGTGGGATCACGCACCGGACCGGCGCAGCTGAACGGACGCCGTTCAGGCAATGCGATAAACCTCGCCATCCGCTGGGCCAAGGAGGTCAATGGCGACCGCGCGGCGCAGCTTACCGTGCAGAAAAACGGGGCCGACGGCATTGTTTTGACCGTAGTCGACCGTGATCCCAAGACCGGCAAAAACGTGGTGACCAGCCGCATCGATCTTCGACGCAGCTGATCGGCCTCAATCTTCAAGGGGCTCGGGCGGATGGGCGTCGCGACCCCTGCCGAAGGTGTAGCCAGTTTCTACCGCCTTGCGGCCGAACTTGTCGCGCAACTCATCGATGGCGCCTTCGGCAATGGCGCGCTTGCGCGACTGGACATCGACCAGGTCGGGCGGGTCGGCCTTGTCGTCGTCGGAGAGATCGCTGACGCCGATGCCCAGCAATCGAAATTTCGTTCCGTCCGTCTCCTTGCGAAGAAGCTCCACGCCGGTTGAAAAGATGCGGTCCGCGAGCCGGGTGGGGTCGCCGAGCTGGCGGTTGCGCGTGCGTAGCTTGAAATCCTGGGTTTTCAGCTTCAGCACCACGGTGCGCCCGGCAATGCCTGACTTTTTCAGCCGCGCCGAGACCTTTTCCGAAAGGCCTCTCAGCACCGAGACAAGCTCGTCCAGCGACGCGATGTCGGTGTCGAAAGTGGTTTCGGCCGATATGCTCTTGGCGTCCTGGTCAGGATCGACGCGGCGGACATCCTCGCCGCGCGAAAGCCGGTAGAGCCGTTCGCCCATCACCCCATAGCGGCGCATCAGGTCGCCGCGCTCCATCTTCTGAAGCTGGCCGATTGTGCGGATGCCATCCTGTTCGAGCGTGGCGTTGAACGCCTTGCCGACACCCCAGATCATCGTCACCGGCTGCGTTGCCAGAAAGCCGACCGCCTCGGCCTCGCCAATGACGGAATAGCCGCGCGGTTTGCGGAAGTCGGACGCTATCTTGGCGAGAAACTTGCAATAGGACAGGCCGGCCGAAACAGTGATGCCGATTTCCTTCTCCACCGCCAGCGCGAAGCGCGCCAGCACCACTGCCGGCGGCAGACCATGCAGCCGCTCGGTGCCGGCGAGGTCGAGAAATGCCTCGTCGATCGACAGCGGCTCGACCAGCGGCGTCAACGCCTGCATCATGGCGCGCACCTCGCGGCCGACGGCCACGTATTTTTCCATGTTGGGCGCGATCACGACCGCCTCGGGGCAGGCCTCGAGCGCCTTGAACATCGGCATGGCGGAGCGCACGCCGCGGATGCGCGCGATGTAGCAGGCGGTGGAGACGACCCCGCGCTTGCCGCCGCCGATGATCAACGGCTTGTCCTTGAGCGCCGGGTTGTCACGCTTTTCGATGGCCGCGTAGAAGGCATCGCAATCGATATGGGCGAGGTGCAGCCGGTAAAGCTCGGGATGGCGGGCAAGGCGAGGGCTGCCGCAACGTTCGCAGCGGAGCGTTTCACCGCGCTGAAACGTCAGGCAGTCACGACAAAAACCGTGATCGGGATTGTTGACAGGAGCCGCCATCGCTGCGAACATAAAGAGAACAGATGCAATGGTACGACAGTGCAGGGCTAGCGACAAGCTTGGCCTGGGGAGAACGCATGAGCACGACCATAGTGCCGCTGGCGCCGGAGCTCTGGCCTGATTTCGAGGACCTTTTCGGCAAGCAGGGCGCCTGCTACGGCTGCTGGTGCACGCATTTCAGGCTGGCGCCGGCGGCGCGGCGCGAAAGCAGCCGTGAACGCAACAAGGATCACATCAAGGCGCGCATCGAAGCCGGTCCGCCGCCCGGCCTGCTGGCTTTCGAGGACGGCAAGGCGGTTGGCTGGATGCAGATCGGGCCACGCGCCGACGTGCCCGAGTGGAACAACAAGGGCCGGGGCTCGGCGCCGATCGATCCCGCCGACGCTTCCGATCCGGCCGTCTGGGCGATCTCCTGCTTTTTTATCCGTGCCAAGGCACGCGGCAGGGGCATCACGCATAGGCTCGTCGAAGGCGGCATCGATTTCGCGCGCAGGAACGGGGCACGGCTTATCGAGGCCTGTCCGATCGACCTGTCGCGCGATTCGCGTTCGATCGGCCTGTTTGTCGGCTCATCTGGGGTCTTCGAGAAGGCCGGGTTCGAGAGGCTTGTGGAACGCAAGGCCGGCCGACCGCTGATGCGGCTGGTGTTGTAAGGGAACTTCAGCTTGCGATTGCAACACAGTATTTCTAGAGCAAAGCGATTTTACTCATCCGGAAATAAGGGGGACTAAAGTGAAGCGTGTTCTGCCAGCTGTTCTTGGTTTTGCCCTGGTTGCGCCCGCCTGGGGGCAGACCGTCGACAATCGGGGCGCAAAGCAGCTTTCCGATAATCTGTCGCGCTATGTCGGGAAGCAAGTGCTCAGCGGAGGTATTTTGAAGGTTTCGGCCGTAGGCGATGCCTACAAGATTACCTTCGATTTGAAGGCGATCGCAGCCGGCTTGCCGAAACAGGATCCGCCGAAGTTCGATTTCCCGCCTTACACGCTGCTGGTCAAACCGCGCGGCGACGGTGGCTGGGACGTGTCCTCGGATTTTTCGACCAGCGGGTCAATCCAGATAGATGGCCCGAATGGTCAGACAAGCGCGCGGATCGTCATCAAGGATGGCAAGTTCACGGGTGTCTACGATCCTGAGCTGGCGGCATTTACCAAGGGCGACAGTTCGATAGCAGGCATGACGATGACGTCGCGCATGCCCAGGCAAGTAACGGAACTCGGCATCGGCTCGAGCACTTCCAAGTTCGGCGCCAGCAAGTCAGCGAACGGTGGTGTCGACCTCAAGGTGACGCGGGCGATAGCCGACTTGGTCGAAACGGTTAAAATCGACGACCGGGCCGTTGGAGCGATCAAAGCTTCGGACCTCGTCGTGGACGTAACCGCCAAAGCAATACGGACAAGGCCGTTCCTGGACCTGTTGGCGTTCGCCGTAGCCCATGAAGATGAGGCGCGGCTGAAAGCCGACCAGGCGGAGCTCAAAGCACTTCTGCTCGCCGCGCTGCCGCTCTGGGATCAGTTGGCCGGAACCTATTCGTTCAAGAACGTTGCCTTTGATACATACGCGGGCAATTGGGGCGCGGCGCAACTGAGCACCGCATTCGCGGCCGATGGCGTCGCCCAGAATGGTAAGCTCGATTACGCAATCAAAGCCTCTGGCTTGACCTTCCCCGAGGTCATACCCGGCTGGATCGCCGCAATACTTCCCACCGAGCTTGATCTGAAATTCGGCGGGTCCAACATTGACCTCGACAGCATGGCCAGAAAGACGATCGAGACATTCGATCTCGGCAAGAACCCGCCGCTGCCGGCGGGATTCCGCGATCAGATCAAGAACGACTTCATGGCCAACACACCGAAATTCATCGTCGGCCGCAGCGTCTTCAGGAATGGCGGCACGGAGATCGCGATGGAGGGCGAGATGACCTTCCCCGGCCAGAAGCCAGATGCAACCATGACCATCGACGTCGCGGGCTACGACAAGATCGTTGCGGCCCTGCAGACGGCGGCCAAAACCGAACCAGAAGCGGCACAATATTTCCCATTCGCATTGGCCGTCAAAGGATTTGCCAAGACGTTGCCGGACGGCAGGATGGAGTGGGTCATCAATGCCAAGCCCGACGGCTCCGTGGTGGTCAATGGCGCCATGTTGAAGCCGGCCGATCCGGCTGTGGACGATAGCGGTGGGGGCGGGGCGAAACTGAATCCTTGATTCTGCAGCGGTGCCAGATTGTGCGGCTGGTCGACGACCCCTCCGCCGCGCCAAATGCGGCCGCGGTTGAAGCCGATTGCCCTACTGTCATCGTCTTGCAGTCGTGATGGTATTTCCCTACCAGAGATACGAAGCGATTTTGCCTTTCGACCGAACGGAGAAGTCCCGTGAACCGTATGTTGCCAATTGCCTTTACCGCGCTTCTGCTCAGCGCGCCTGCTTTCGGCCAGACCGTCGACAGCCAGGGCGCCAAGCAATTGTCCGATGACCTGTCGCGCTATGTCGGTAAACAGGCGCTCGACAAGGGTATCCTGAAAGTTTCGGCCGAAGGCGACGCCTACAGGATCGTGTTTGATTTCAAGGCGCTGGCCAGCAGCTTCCCCAACCAGAAGCTGGTGAAATTCGACTTTGCGCCCTACGCCCTGCTGGTCAAGCCGCGCAGCGACGGATCCTGGGATGTCTCTATGGACTTTTCACAGAGCGCCTCCTTTGAGTTCAACGGCCCTGAGGGAAAGCAAAGCACGCGGTTTTCGATCAAGGACGGCAAGGGCAGCGGCGTCTACGATCCCAAGCTGGCGGCCTTCACTAGCGCCACAAGCTCGATTGCCGGGATGACGATGTCGTCGCAGGACGCCAAGCAGCAGATGGATGCGAGCGCCGGTGCCGGCAGCGCGACCCTGTCGGCGACCAAGGCGGCCAATGGCGGCGTGGATTTTACGACGACGCAAAAGATTTCGAACTTCGTCGAAGCGATAAAATTCAATGATCCCGAGAGCGGGCTGAATTTTCCCGTTACCGTGAAGTCGCCGGAATTTTCTGTGGAGGCCAGCGGCAAGGGCGTGCAGACCAAGCCGCTGCTCGATCTCCTGGCGTTTGCCGTGGCCAATGAGGACGAAAAGACGCTGAAGGCAAACCAGGCGCAGCTCAAGTCGCTTCTGCTTGCAGCACTTCCGGTGTGGGAGCGTATCGACGGAACCTACGGCTTCAAGGATTTCGGGGTCGACAGCCCGATCGGCACGTTCGGCGCGACCCAGCTCGGCATAACGTTCGGTTCCGACGGCGTCGCCCAGAACGGCAAGATCAGCTATGGCATCAAGGCTTCGGGGCTGACCGTGCCGCAGCAGCTCTTGCCGAGCTGGAGCGTGGCACTGCTGCCTACCGATATCGACCTGAACTTCGGCGGCGCCAACATCGATCTGGACAGCATGGCGAAGAAGGCGATCGAAACCTTTGATCTCAATCGGGATCCGCCGCTCTCAGCAGAGTTCGGAGACCAGCTCAAGGCCGACTTCCTGGCCAAGGCGCCGAAGGTCGTCATTGGCCATAGCACCGTGAAGAACAAGGACATGGAGATTGCGCTGGAAGGTGAGATGACAAGCTTCGGCCAGAAACCCGATGCAAATCTGACCGTCGACGTGGCCGGCTTCGACAAGATCATGGAGCATCTGCAGGAAGCGGCGAAGGCGGAGCCGGAGGTCGGGCAGTACGTGCCCGTCGCTCTCATGGCGAAGGGTTTTGCCAAGACGCTGCCGGACGGCAAGCTGGAATGGGCTATCAACACCAAGGCCGACGGCTCGGTCACCGTCAACGGCGTCATGCTGAAGCCCGCTGATCCGGCGGCGGATGACAAAGTCGATGGCGGTGACGGCGCGGACGATGACAACGGCGGCAGCGGTAATGGCGGCAGCGCTAACGGCGGGGCAGGGGCGAAACTCAATCCTTGAGGGTTCTGTCCTCGAGCAATTCCAGGAAAAGCGTGAAGCGGTTTTCCTGGAATTGCGTCAAAGCGACTGAAGTCCTAGCGCGCCAGTGATCTTCGGCGATGCTTCGTGCCAGTCCTGGACGACGATGACATCGTCCGGGACCGATGGCAGGAACGCGCGCAGCGAATTGTCGGCCATCAGGTGGAAAAGATTTGCGTCGGCGACCGATTCCCGCACCGAAGCCAGGTTGGCTGGCTGGTCGTCGACGAAGACCACCGGCCTGCCGCTCTTGCCGCGCAGCTTGGCCACCGCCGGCCCCTTGGCCATTTCGGTGGTCAGCAGAGGATAGGCTAGCCCAAGTGCGTCGAGATGCGCCCGGCGCACGGCGCGATGCCTGTGCGGCATGGCCGTCAGCAGTATGATTTCCGCGCGGTCCCCAAGCCCGGTCAGGGCTTCCGCGGCTCCGTCGGTGATGCTCTGCCAATCGGCTTGCGCGTCGAAGAAATCGCCCAGGAGTGCCGTGACTTCGGATTGCTCGATCAGCCGACCGCTGGCCGTTTCGGCAATGTTGCCGGTCAGTCGGAAGGAAGCCAGTGTCAGGCCGTAGCCGCGCGCCTTGAGGAAATGCGGAAACGGGCGGATGAATTCGAGCACCACATCGTCGACATCGAGCACCAGCAGCGGCCGGTCGTCGGCCGCGAGCTCCTCGATCTGGCGTGCGGTTTCGGGATCATCGCTCATGTGGAACGCTCGTGATTGTCATCGCCAGTCGGCAAGGCGCGCAACGCCTTGCCGATAGCGGCTGGTGGCGTGCCGGTTTCCTCGGCGAAGCGCATCAAAGTCGGCTCGTGGGCCAGAATGAACTGCAGGACGCCGGCCAGGAAACCCGGCTCGCCGGCCGCCCGGCGGATCGAATGCGCCTCTATTCCCGTGACCGCCAGAAAGCGCGGTAAAAGCTCGGGATCGGCGGCAACGAAGCCCAATGCCTTCACGGCAATGGTTTCCGCCTCTTCGCGCATTGACGCTGCGTTTGCCATCACTACCTTCGGTGTGTGGAATGAGTCTCTCCCGCAGTAATGGCAAGAGTTGCTTGCGGCAAGCCATTAGAGTGTTGCGCGCCCTTTGGACGCGCGGGGGCGAGGCGGAATTCGTGCTGCTTTGCAGGCCCCGGGTTTCCGTTTCGTCAATCATATTGCCGTATAGTGAAGCAGGGTTTGGTGCGTTCAAGGAAAGAGCGCATGACGGCACCTCCAGTGGAGGAAGGCCGGGACGGGATGTCGATGCCTAAGAAGGTCATGATCGTCGAGGACAATGAGCTCAATATGAAGCTCTTTCGGGACCTCATCGAAGCCAGCGGTTACGAGACGGTGCGCACCCGCAACGGTCTGGAGGCGCTCGACCTGGCGCGCCAGCACCGGCCGGACCTCATCCTCATGGACATCCAACTGCCCGAAGTGTCGGGGCTGGAAGTGACCAAGTGGCTGAAGGAAGACGACGATTTGCACGTCATCCCGGTCATAGCGGTAACCGCCTTCGCGATGAAAGGCGACGAGGAACGCATCCGCCAGGGCGGCTGCGAGGCCTATATTTCGAAGCCGATCTCGGTGCCGCGTTTCATCGAAACCATCAAATCCTATCTGGGCGATGCCTGATGCGCCCTTCCAGCCGAGCCGGAGCCTTGTGAAATGACCGCGCGGATCCTCGTCGTAGACGACATCCCTGCCAATGTGAGGCTGCTGGAGGTCCGGCTGCTGGCCGAATATTTCGAGGTGCTGACCGCCACCAACGGGCCCGATGCGATCGAGACCTGCGAGAACGGCAAGGTCGATGTCGTGCTGCTCGACGTGATGATGCCAGAGATGGATGGGTTCGAGGTCTGCCGGCGGCTGAAGAGCGATCCGGCGACGTCGCACATCCCGGTGGTGATGATCACCGCGCTCGACCAGGTCTCTGACCGCGTGCGCGGGCTGGAGGCTGGCGCCGACGATTTCCTGACCAAGCCGGTCAACGACCTGCAACTGATGACGCGCGTCAAGAGCCTTGTGCGCCTTAAGTCGCTGACCGATGAGCTTCGGCTGCGCGCCTCGACGACACGCAACATCGGCATCGAAGAACTTTTGAGCCGCAATTTCGCGTCCGAGGACACGGTGCCGAAAGTGCTTCTGATCGACGAGCGCAAATCGTCGGTCGAGCGCATCCAGAAGATGCTGCGCGACCGTGCCGACCTCGACGTCACCGGCGATCCGCATGCGGGATTCTTCCAGGCCGCCGAAACGCCCTATGAATGCGTGATGATCTCGACGGCCTTCGCCGATTTCGATCCGCTCAGGCTCTGCTCGCAACTGCGCTCGCTCGACCGCACCCGTTTCGTGCCGATCATCCTGCTGGCGGAGGAGGGCGAGGAGGAACGCATCATCCGTGGCCTCGAACTTGGCATCAACGACTATCTGATGCGGCCGATCGACCAGCAGGAACTGACAGCGCGGCTTCGCACCCAGGTGCGCCGCAAGCGCTACAACGACCAATTGCGCGCCAGCGTCACGCAGACCATCGAAATGGCCGTGACCGACGGCCTGACCGGTCTGCACAACCGCCGCTATCTCGACAGCCACCTGCAGACGCTGTTCGACCGCGCCGTGGCGCGGCGACGGCCGCTGTCGGTGATGATCACCGATCTCGACCGCTTCAAGTCAATCAATGACACGCACGGCCATGACGGCGGCGACGATGTGCTGCGCGAATTCGCACGGCGGCTGCGCAAGAACGTCAGGGGTATCGACCTTGCCTGCCGGTTCGGTGGCGAGGAGTTCGTGGTGGTGATGCCCGACACCGACGGCACCGTGGCCGAGAAGGTGGCCGAACGCATCCGTGCCGAAATCGCTCAGATGCCGTTCGCCATCGGTACCGATGGCAAGACGATCGAGGTCACCATCAGCGTTGGCGTGTCATCGGTGCTGAAAGGCGTGGATACGGCGGCGGCGCTGATGAAGCGCGCCGATCTCGCTCTCTACGAAGCCAAGAGCGGCGGCCGCAACCGCGTCGTCGCCAAGGCGGCCTGACGGTCCGGGCCCGATTATCGGGTCAACCCAACAGGGTTACCCATTTACCTTAATCCAAGCGATTCGCGAGCCTTGGTTAAGAAACTGTTGATTTTTATAAGCTCTTGCGCAAATGTGCAGGCCAAGACGAAGCCGGCACGAGGGTAGATAGCCGGCTCGATCCCTAGAAATACCCCATGATGCTCAGGTCCGCCGCATCTCCTGGGTCCGTGGGGTCGGCCGGCCGGCGCTGGCACATAGTGGCCTCCTCGTACCGCTGCCAAACGCCGACCGGCCCCCTTTGTCCGCTATGACATTAGGAATCTGCGTCAAGCTCCGAAAGTGCCGGGGCTTTTTTGTGCGCGGCAGGATCTGAAGAACGCTTCCTGGCTTGTAACGGCTTCCGTTGCACCTCGCGCGCCGTTACTTCGCAACGCCGCAACTTTTCACTGCCGTACAAAAAGGGGAAGGAGAGAAGCTATCCCCTCCCTTTCATAGATATGGCGCACAAGGGGGTTGCGGCAAGATCCGACTGTTCCCGTAAAACCACAGTCCAGTTTAACGGAAACGGGGGTGGCGAATGCCGGAATTGTTGCCAGGAGGCCAAGTGCGTCGGGACCACGCGGTGGTGATCGCCGGAGGCGGTCCGACCGGGTTGATGCTGGCGGGTGAACTTGCATTGGCAGGCGTCGATGCGGCCATTGTCGAGCGGCGCCCGAACCAGGAAATCATCGGTTCGCGCGCGGGTGGCCTGCACGCACGCACCATCGAGGTTCTCGACCAGCGCGGAATTGCCGACCGGTTCCTATCGCAGGGACAGCTGTCGCCGTCGGTGGGCTTCCACATGATCCGATTGGACATCAGCGATTTTCCTACACGGCACAACTATCTGCTGGCGCTACGGCAAAACCATATCGAGCGGATATTGGCCGACTGGATCAGCGAGCTAGGGGTGCCGATCTATCGCGGACAGGACGTCAGGGGCTCCGCACAGGATGATGGTGGCGTCGACGTCGATCTGTCCGGTGGCCAGTGCCTGAGAGCGGACTATCTCGTCGGCTGCGACGGCGGACGCAGCACGATCCGCAAGGCGGCGGGCATCCCGTTCGACGGATGGGACCCGACGATGAGCTGGATGATCGCCGAGGTCGAGATGGCACAGGAACCGACATGGGGGTTTCGCAGCGACGCCTGCGGTATCCATGCGATAGGCAAGATTGAGGAAAGCGGCCGAGTGGGTGTCGTGCTAACCGAGAGGGAACTGATCATCGGTGGCGAACCGACACTGCGCGACCTCAGCGAGGCGCTCGTAGCTGTCTACGGCACCGACTACGGGGTGCACAGTCCGACCTGGATTTCCCGGTTCACCGACATGACGCGCCAGGCTGCCGCTTACCGCGACAGACGTATTCTGCTGGTTGGCGATGCCGCGCACATCCATCCGCCGATGGGCGGACAGGGCCTCAACATCGGCGTGCAGGACGCGGTAAACCTCGGATGGAAATTGGCCCAGGTGGTCAAGCTGGTATCGCCGGAGAGCCTGCTCGACAGCTACCATGCCGAGCGCCATCCGGTCGCTGCCCGCGTGCTGCGCAACGCGCTGACGCAGGTTGCGCTTCGTCGCAGGGACGCACGCACCAAGGCATTGAGCGATACCTTTACCGAGCTGCTTGGTATGGAAGAGCCACGCAAACGGATCGCTGCGGAGATGTCCGGCCTGGGTGTCCACTACGACCTGGGCGAAGGGCATCCACTGCTTGGGCGGCGAATGCCCGACCTCGATCTCGTCACCGCCGATGGCCCGTTGCGGCTGTTTACCTTGCTGCACGACGCGTGGCCGCTGCTCCTCAATCTGGGTGGGCCATGCAGGCTGGACATTGCACCCTGGGCCGACCGGATCCGGCAGATCGATGCCGGGTATGCCGGTCTCTGGGAGCTTCCTGTACTTGGAACGGTCGCTGCGCCCGACGTGGTCTTGATCCGCCCAGATGGATATGTGGCCTGGGTTGGAGTTGGGACCCAACAGGGATTGGCCGAGTCGCTGACCAGATGGTTCGGACCGGCTGCCGCGGCCAGTATCCTTCCGAACACGGCGCTTCACAGCCTTCCACAGGCCGACGGCTGGCTGCCTCCTGACAAGCGGTTGACAGGAGGTCCTATCCATGCAGAATTGGTTGGACCATTGGACCACTTGGAGGAAGTGTGGACCAGAACAGCCTGCCACCCATTCAGACGACGGCGCGCGACGACGCCGTGCTGAAGGCATTGGTAGGCTTTGTCCTTGCCGAGGCCTTGCAGCCTGGTGAGCGACTGCCGACCGAACGCATCCTTTCCGAGCGGCTGAAGGTCAGCCGCAACACGGTGCGCGAAGCGCTGACGCGGTGGGAGGGGCTTGGTCTGGTCGAACGCCGGCAAGGCAGCGGCACTTATCTCAAGGCGGCCGTCTCGCCTGATATGCTGCATCTGCCGCTGACGCTGGCGGGCGGCAATGACTTCACCAGCCTGATGCAGACACTGGAAATCCGCCGGGCACTGGAAGCGGAAGCGGCGGCGTTGTGCGCCGAGCGGGCAAGCCCCGCCGACATTGCCGAGATCGAAAGCAAGCTCGACATCATGGAGCAGGCGTTTCGCACCCTTGACGGCATGTCGTCGGAAGAGGACTGGGAATTCCACCAGGCGATCTACCGGGTCTCAGGCAATCCGCTGTTCGAGCAGATCATCGCCGCCATGCATGAACTGTTCCATCGCTTCTGGGAGCATCCGCTCGGTGTGCGCGATTTCGGCCATGCCAGCTTTCCCTATCACCGCACCATCTACGAACGCATCGCTGCGCGTGATCCGCAAGGCGCGCGCGACGAGGCGCTGAAGCTCATCGCCACCGTCGAAGATGACCTGAAGCGCGGTGCGGCCAAACTCAAACTTTCGGACCTGAGATGAACGAGCACCCAGCCAGTTTCGACCATGATTATCTTGCCGAGGCGGCGACGCTGTTGGCGCATGACGAACCGTTCCCAGGCGGCGCTGTCGTGCCACCGATCTACCAGACCTCGCTGTTCACCTTCGCCAACTATGCCGAAATGGCCGATACGTTTGCCGGCAAACGAAAGCAGCCGATCTATTCGCGCGGCGACAATCCGACGGTCATGGAGTTCGAAGCGCGTGTCGCCGCACTCGAAGGCGCCGAGGCCGCGCGCGGCTTCTCCAGCGGCATGGCGGCGATAAGCGCCACAGTGCTTGCCTTCGTCGGGGCTGGCGAGCGCATCGTTGCGGTACGCAACTGCTATGGCGATGCCTACCGGCTGTTCGAGCGGCTCCTGCCGCGGCTCAACATCAAGGTCGATTATGTCGACGGCTCGGATCCGGATGCGGTTGCGGCGGCACTTCCCGGCGCCAAGCTGCTTTATCTGGAAAGCCCGACCTCGATGATGTTCGAGCTCCAGGACCTGCCGCATCTGACCCGGCTGGCTCGGGAACAGGGAATCGTCACCACCATCGACAATTCCTGGGCGACGCCGGTGTTTCAGAAGCCGATCTCGCACGGCGTCGATCTCGTGCTGCACTCGGCCTCGAAATATCTCGGTGGTCACAGCGATACGGTCGCCGGCGTGGTGGCAGGTTCGGCCGCGCACGTCAAACACATCAACGAGCAGACCTATTCCTATCTGGGCGGCAAGCTGTCGCCTTTCGAGGCCTGGCTTTTGCTGCGCGGGTTGCGCACGCTGCCGCTGCGCCTGCCGCACCACATGAAGAGCGGGCTCACCATAGCCGAGCGGCTGAAGGCGCATGGCAATGTCGAGCGGGTCAACCACCCCGCCTATTCCAATCATCCGGGCAAGGCGACGCTTGCCGGCTATGGCGGGTTGTTCTCGTTCGAGGTGACGGACGATATCGACATTCCCGTCTTCGTCGACGCGTTGAAATATTTCCGCATCGGCGTCAGCTGGGGCGGTCATGAAAGCCTGGTCGTGCCGGCCAAGGCGTCGCTGGAGCAGACGCCGGGACTGAATTCGATGGCGCGCTTCGGCGTCAGCCCCCGAACCATCCGCTTCAATGTCGGATTGGAAAGTGTCGAGGATCTCTGGGCGGATGTCGCCCAGGCCTTCGAAAAAGCCAGAAAATAACAAGCGGGTTCAAAATGGGAGTCTTGAACATGAAAAAACTGACCGTCATGCTAGCTACTGTTGCGGGGCTGGCAATTTCCGCCGGGAGCGCGCTCGCCGACTCGACCCTGAAAATGGTCGAGGTGATCACCAGCCCGCCACGCACCGAATTCCTCAAAAAACAGATCGCCGAATTCGAGGCGGCCAATCCTGGCGTCAAGGTCGAGCTGGTCTCGCTGCCCTGGGGACAGGCGTTCGAAAAGTTCCTGACCATGGTGCAGGCCGGCGATACGCCTGACGTGGTCGAGATGCCAGAACGCTGGATGGGGCTTTACGCCAACAATGCCCAGCTCGAGGATCTCGGCCCCTACATGGCCAAGTGGGACGACGCCAAGACGCTCGGCGACCGCGCCAAGCAGTTCGGCTCGACGGTCAACAACACCCAGTTCATGATCCCTTATGGATACTATGTGAACGCGCTTTTCTGGAACAAGAAGCTGTTCAAACAAGCTGGCCTCGATGGTCCGCCGGCGACGCTCGACGATTTCGTCGCCGATTCCAAGAAGATCTCCGCCATTCCCGGAAAATACGGCTACTGCCTGCGCGGCGGGCCGGGCGCCTTTAACGGCATGCACATGTTCATGAACATCGCCGCCGGCAAGGGTGGCTATTTCAACGAGGATGGGACCTCGACCATCAATGAAGAGGGCTCGGTCAAGGGGCTGCAGATGCTGGCCGACATGTACAAGAACGGCCTGGCGCCGAAGGATGCAGTGAGCTGGGGCTTCAATGAAACCGTCACCGGTTTCTATTCCGGCACTTGCGCCATGCTCAACCAGGATCCGGACGCGCTGCTCGGCATTGCCGACAAGATGAGCGCCGACGACTTCGCCGTGGCGCCGATGCCGGTCGGTCCGAGCGGCAAATCCTATCCGACACTGGGCTATGCAGGCTGGGCGATGTTCGCCAATTCACAGCACAAGGACGACGCCTGGAAGCTGATGGCGACGCTACTCTCGCCGAAGGACAATCTGGAATGGGCCAAGGAAGTCGGTGTCATCCCGATCCACAAGGGCGCCGACCAGGACGCCCACTTCAAGACCGAGCAGTTCAAGGGCTGGTTCACCGAGCTCAGCGACAGCTCCAAATATGAAATGGTGACCCCTCCGACGCATCTGGAAAACCTCGGCAATTTCGTCGACCAGGTGGCCATCAAGAATTTCCAGGAAGTGCTGCTTGGCCAGAAGACGGCCAAGGACGTCGCCGACCAATGGGCTGCGTTCCTGACCAAAGAACAGCAGGACTGGATGGCTAAGAACAAGAAGTGAGCACCTCTTTTCCTTCTCCCGTTTGCGGGGAGAAGGTGGCCCGACAGGGGCAGCGCTGAGTGCTGAGAAGCTGGCGCCGCCCCTCATCTGCCTGCCGGCATCTTCTCCCCGTGAAACGGGGAGAAGGACGCTGTCGCCAATCCCGGCGCCCCTCCAGGAGACGATCCAGCACGCCATGACCTATGCCGTATCCGAAATTCGATCCGCAGAGCGGCCGCGAAAGAAGCGGCTCTCCTACGCGACGATCGAGCCTTGGCTCTATCTCAGCCCGGCGATCATCCTGCTGGTCGTGGTGCTGCTCGTGCCGCTGGTGATCGGCATCAGCTACTCCTTCCGCAAATTCTCTGCCTTCAAGTCGGAATATGTCGGGCTCGGGCAGTATCAGGCGATGCTGTCGGACCAGGTGCTGGGCCAGGCGCTGGTCAACACGTTGTGGTGGACGGTCGCCAGCCTGTTCTTCCAGTTTTTCCTCGGCCTTGGCCTGGCGCTGCTGCTCGACAAGCCTTTCCCAGGCCGCAAGGCGGTGCAGGCACTGGTCTTCCTGCCCTGGGCGGTGCCGTCCTTCCTGTCGGGGCTGACCTGGGCCTGGCTGTTCAACCCGATCGTTGGCCCGCTGCCGCACTGGCTCTTTGCGCTGGGGTTGAAAGCCGAACCGACCAACGTGCTGTCCGATCCTGCCACCGCCATGTGGGGGCCGATCATCGCCAATGTCTGGTTCGGCATTCCGTTCTTCGCTATCACGCTGCTGGCGGCGCTGAAGTCGATCCCGTCGGAACTGCATGAGGCGGCGGCGATCGACGGCGCTTCGCCATGGCAACGCTTCACCAAAGTGACGCTGCCGTTCCTGGCGCCGACCATCGCCATCACCGTGATGTTGCGCACGATCTGGATCGCCACTTTCGCCGACCTGATCTTCGTCATGACCGAGGGCGGACCGGCCGGCTCGACCAACACGGTGCCGGTCTACATCTATGTCAGCGCCTTCAAATCGCTGGACAAGGGCTATGCCTCGGCTGTGGCCGTGCTGCTGCTCGTCCTGCTCATCGCCTATGCGATCGTGCTGATCGCCATCCGTCGCTCGCTTGTGAGGCACGTCTGATGATCGCGGGACGCTCAGCCTCACAGCGCTTGTTCGGCGGCATCGGCCTTTACGCCGCGATCGCGGTCTATGTGGTCTTCGCTCTGTTCCCGATCTACTGGACATTGAAGATTTCGGTCACGCCGGAGCGGCTGCTCTATTCCGAAGGCATTACCTTCTGGCCGTCGCATATGACGTTGCAGAATTTCGTCACCGTGCTCGAGGCCACCGATTTTCCACGCTATTTCCTCAACAGCGTCATCGTCTCGGTGTCGACGGCTGCCCTGGTGACGGTCATCGCCACGCTTGCCGGCTACGCCATGTCGCGTTTCGCCTTTCGCGGCAAGGCTGCACTGGCTCTCATGTTGCTGCTGACCCAGACCTTTCCGCTGGTGATGGTCATTCCGCCGATCTATCGCGTGATGGGTCAGATCGGCCTGATCAACAGCCTGACAGGGCTGATCATCATCTACACCGCCTTCAACACCGCCTTCGCCACCTTCCTGATGCAGTCCTTCTTCGACGGCATCCCGAAGGATTTGGAAGAGGCGGCGATGATAGACGGCTGTACCCGCGCGCAGGCGATGCGCCGGGTGATCGTGCCGCTGACGCTGCCCGGCATGGGCGCGACGCTGGGCTTCGTCTTCACCGCCGCCTGGAGCGAGCTTCTGTTTGCGCTGATGCTGATTTCCAGCGACGACCAGAAGACCTTTGCCGTCGGCCTGCTTACCTTCATCGGCAAGTTCGCCGTCGACTGGGGGCAGATGATGGCGGCGTCCATCCTGGCGCTGATCCCGGTCTGCATCTTCTTCGCCTTCCTGCAACGCTATCTCGTCACCGGCCTGACCGCCGGCGCCGTCAAAGGATAGATCGATGGCTTCTGTTACACTTGATAAAGTCCGCAAGGATTATGGCGCCGTGCGCGTCCTGCACGCGGTCGACCTGGAGATCGCCGATGGCGAGTTCGTCGTCCTGGTCGGGCCGTCCGGCTGCGGCAAGTCCACGCTTTTGCGCATGATCGCCGGGCTCGAGGAAGCCTCGGGCGGCGAGATACGTATCGGCGAGCGGGTGGTCAACGATGTTGCGCCCAAGGACCGCGACATCGCCATGGTGTTCCAGTCCTATGCGCTCTATCCGCATATGGACGTGTCGAAGAACATGGGCTTCAGCCTGATGCTGAAGAAGGCCGAGAAACCGGCGATCGATGCTCGCGTGGATGGCGCTGCCAAGCGTCTGGGGCTCGATACGTTCCTTCAACGCCTGCCCAGGCAATTGTCCGGCGGCCAGCGCCAGCGTGTCGCCATGGGCCGCGCCATCGTGCGCGATCCGAAAGTCTTCCTGTTCGACGAGCCGCTGTCGAATCTCGACGCCAAGCTGCGCGTCCATATGCGCGCCGAGATCAAGGCGCTGCACCAGCAGTTGAAGACCACTTCAGTCTACGTCACCCACGACCAGATCGAGGCGATGACCATGGCCGACCGCATCGTCGTCATGCATGACGGGTTGATCCAGCAGGTCGGCGCGCCGCTCGATCTCTATGATCGTCCGGCCAACATGTTCGTCGCCGGCTTCATCGGTTCACCGGGCATGAATTTCCTGCCGGCGACGGTGGAGAAGGGCGGCACGGTGGAAGCCGTGTTGTCCGATGGCCAGAAGCTTCGGCTGCCGGACGGCCTGCCGCTCAGGGACGGTGACGTCATCACCGTCGGCCTGCGGCCCGAGCATATAAGGCTGGCCGATGACGGCGCCCTGCAAGGCGAAGTGGGAGTGGTGGAGCCGCTCGGCCTGTCGACGCAATTCTATGTCAAACTGGCCGGCCAGCAGCTTTGCGTCTTTGCCATGGGCCGCGCCGGCGTGAAGTCCGGCGACATGGTGCGGCTGTCGGCCGATCCGGCGGCGCTGCATCTGTTTGACAAGGAAAGTGGCGACCGCATCGGGTGAGGCAACTCAGCCCCGTAGCCATCTGCTTTCGCAAACAAAAACGCCGCCCGATGGGCGGCGTTTTTGTTTGCAGAAGGAAACCCAGATTACTTGATCTTGGTTTCCTTGAATTCGACGTGCTTCTTGGCGACCGGGTCGTACTTGCGGAACGACAGCTTGTCGGTCTTGGTCCGGCTGTTCTTGCTGGTGACGTAGAAGAAACCGGTGTCGGCGGTCGACAGAAGCTTGATCTTGATGTTTGCGGCTTTGGCCATGATCTCAGTCCGTTATGTTCGTGGAGTTTTGGCCGCTGGAGCACGGGGAAAACACCCGGACGCGGGAAACTTGGCGCGACACTTAAAGAACGTGCCTGGAAAGTCAAGCCCAGCGGACCTCATGTGGCCCGCCCAAGCTGCCCAATATGCATAAATCAGGCGGTTTCCACCTCTGATACCGCAACCTTCTTCCAGTCTCCGGTCGTGTTCCACCAGCGATTCGGATTGGCGCGGTCGTCCAGACCCTTGGAGCGGCTGGCAAGGATCGGCTGGATGCGGATCACCGGCTCCTGATAGGAATGCGCCTGGAAAATCGCCTCGACGACGCGGGCCGCCAGCGCCTGGTCATCCGGCAATTCGAATGAAACCTCAACCGTGCCCGGGCGGCGGCGCAATTCAGTCTCGGCGCCCGCCGCGGCCCCATCAAGCGGCCTGTAGCGTTCGATGCCATGCGCCGACTGATACGCATTGCGGTCATACTTGCCCATTGCAAGCGGTGCGATCGCCACCACCGCGTCCATGATGCGGTCGACGTCGGCGGCCGGAGCCTGGAAGCTGACGAGCAGCAGGAGCGTCATTCGCAGCGAAGTGGTTTCAAAGCCGCTGTCGATCATCGGGGTGTCCTCGGTTCAGGTGTTTTAGGACACCCTTTTAACCGGTGGCTGCTGACACGGTTCTGTCAGCAGCCTGCCGCTGCACGGTCCCGACAAACGACTGGTCGGGCTCTACAGGACGATCTTGCGGACGAGCCTGAAGCAGACCAGGGCGATGTAGGCTGCGAAGAACACGCCGAGCGACCAGCCGAAACCGGAAGGCCCGAAACTATCCATGCCGATGCCGATCGCCTGCGGCCCAAGCACCATGCCGACGCCATAGCACAGCACGAAAGCGGCGTTGGCCGACGCCAGTTCGTGGCCGGAGAGCTGCGAACCGAGATGGGCGAGGCCGATCGTGTACATGGCCGCGACGACACCGCCCCAGACGAAAAGCAGGGCGGCCATCGAGTGCCAGTTCGCGGCAAAGAACGGCATGAATATCGTGCCGGCCAGACCGACCGTGGCGCAGGCAAGCAACAGATAGCGCCGGTCCGAGACGCGGTCGCTGATCATGCCAATCGGGATCTGCAGCAGCACATTGCCAAGGCCGATCATGGTCAGCAGCAGTGCCGCATCGGCTTCGGAGTAACCGATCCGGTTGCCATAGACGGGAAACAGCGCGAAGCCGCCGGTCTCGACCGCCCCGAACACCAGCACGGCGAAAGTCGCGGTTGGCACCAGCCAGATGTAGCGCAGGAAGTGACTGGTTTCACTGTCAGCCACGATGGCGGGGCTTTCGTTGCGCGCGGCCAGCACCGGTATGGCGGCCAGCGTCACCAGGGCGATGATGACGCCGAACGGCCTGAAGCCGGAACTGCCGAGATGAGCGAACAGCCACGGCCCCGCGGCAAAGCCGAGCGACAGGACGGTGGCGTAGATGCCGAGGACAAGGCCGCGGCGGTGCGGCGGCGCCGACGTGCTGATCCAGAATTCGGACAGGATGAACAGCACGGTCAGCGCGACGTGCAGCACGATGCGCAGCGGGAACCACATCCAGAAATCAGGCGCGAAATGGAAACCGACGAAGGCCAGCGCGCCGGCGGCGATCATGGCGATCATCGTCCAGGCGACGCCAAAGCGCATGGCAAGCGGCGTGGCGAGCGGCGCCCCAGCGATCGAGGCCAGGCCGGCGACGGCCGTGTTGAGGCCGATCATCGAAGCAGAATGGCCGCGTGTTTCCAGGATGACGCTGAGCAGCGGCATGCCGAGGCCGATGGCAATGCCGACGACGCTGATCGACGAGATCGCCGCCACCATCGGCAGCCAGTGTACGCGTTCGTCGCCCTGTGGTTGGGTATCGACCGTCATGAGATGCTGAATACTCTGTCTGTTTGATCTTACGCAATTCCGGACGGAAAACCGCGTCACACTTTTCCTGGAATTGCTCTAGAGAAGTTCGCGGGTGAAGCGGTTGCGGACAAGCCGGTAGAAGGGGACGGCGCCGCCCGGACGCAGCAGCGGATCGTGAGCGAGCCGCTTTTCCAGCTCGTCCAGGATCATTCGGGTGATGTCGGGGATGTCAGCCTGCTTGGCCTTGGCGAGCGGCAGCCAGACCAGTTCCTCCAGTTCGTTGGTCGGGCCGCCATCGGGCAATTCGATGGCGACGTCGCCACGCCAGGCGCTGAAGAAGCGAGTATCGAAGCGGCGCACCCGGTTCGGCGGCGTGATGGCACGCGCGACGAAGCGCAACGCCTCCAGCGACGGTGCCACGCCATGTTCGACGAAGCCCTGCCAGTCGCGCCTGGTCGTGGCAAAGGCGCTTTTGCGGCCGATCAGCAGGCCGGCTTCCTCATAGGTCTCGCGGACCGCCGACAAGGCGATGGCACGGGCGCGGGCGTGGCTGGTGCGACCGGGGCCGGCCGTCAGCTTGGCTTCTTCGTGCTGGTTCAGTGCGGTTGCCGTCGGGATGCGGCTGTCGGCAGGGTCGGTGCGGCCGCCCGGGAAAACGAATTTCCCTGGCATGAAGGCGTGCGCGGCGTGGCGGCGTCCCATCAGCACCAGGACGTCGTCGCCCTTGCGGTCGAGCAGGATGAGTGTCGCGGCGTCACGCGGACGCAGGGGGCGGCCGCCATGCGTGGCAAGACCCTTGTCGAGCTTGTCGGCATCCGTCTTGGTCATTGCTTCCATGCGCAGGACCTAGCGGAAACTTCTTGCATGCGAAAGTGGCCTTAACGATTGGCATGTTGCTCCAGCCAACACCTCAGGCCCCGGGACGCGGCTCGATCACATCCTTTTCGCCACCAAATCCGTGCATATAGAACGCCCATTGCAATCCGATGACGGCGCCTTTGACAGGCTGCAGCAACGCGACCGACAGAAGGATGGTCAAGGGCACCCAGATGAGGATGTGCTGCCAAGTGGAGAGCGTCGAGGTCGCCTCGACACCCATGAAGGCGCCGAGCACGATATGGCCGACGATGACGATGACCAGATAGGCGGGCAGATCGTCGGCGCGATGGTGATGAATCTCCTCGCCGCAGACGCTGCAGGTCTCGACGGTCTTGGTGAAGCCGCGGAAAAGCTTGCCTTCGCCGCAATTCGGGCAGCGGCCCAAGAGGCCGCGCTTCATCGCCGTCCACAATGGGCGGGCAATCCGGCCCGAGTGATGTTCGCCGCCAAAAACCTGTTGTTCCATCATCGTCTCCTGCCGCGCGACCCCGGTCGCGATTGCGACGCACGGGCGCGGCCCTTAGCCTTGTGAAACGACCTGCTAGAGCCTGGCAGGGGCTTAGGGTCGGTCAACATCTCGAAGCGCATCGCTCCGGCCATTGGCGCCACCTCGACGAGCCGGACCTCGACGCGATCCGCGAGCTGGTAGCCTTTGCCCGAGCGTTCTCCGAACAGGGAGCGGGCCGTTTCGTCGTATATATAGTAATCGCCGCCCAGAGTTGACACAGGGATGAAACCATCGGCGCCATACTGCGGCAATTGGACAAAAAGTCCTGATTTGGTGACGCCGGAGATGCGGGCGTCGAAGCGGTCGTCGATGCGCTCGGCGAGGTAGGCTGATATCAGCCGGTCGACCGTGTCGCGCTCGGCGGCCATTGCGCGGCGTTCCGTGCCGGAGATCAGCACCGCAACGTCTTCAAGGCGGGCCTCCTCGTCTTGCGTCAGTCCTCCCGGCCCGAGGCCAAGCGCGGCAATAAGCCCGCGATGCACGATCAGGTCGGCGTAGCGGCGGATCGGCGAGGTGAAATGCGCGTAGCGCCTGAGGTTGAGGCCGAAATGGCCGATGTTCTTGGGTGAATATTCGGCCTGGCTCTGCGAGCGCAGCACCACTTCGTTGACCAGCGCCTCATTGTCGGCGCCGCGTACGCGCTCCAGAATGCCGTTGAACTGGCTGGGCCGCATCTGGGCGCCGCGCGCCAATGACAGGCTAAGCGTCTGCAGGAATTCGCGCAGCGATTCCTGCTTGGCCAGCGACGGCGCGTCGTGAATGCGGTAGACCAGCGCCTGCTTCTTGCCCTCCAGCGTCTCGGCGGCCGCGACATTGGCCTGGATCATGAACTCTTCGATCAGCTTGTGGGCGTCGAGCCGCTCCGGCACGATGACGCGGTCGACCGTGCCATCCGGTTTGAGCAGGATCTTGCGTTCCGGCAGGTCGAGCTCGAGCGGCTGGCGGCTGTCGCGGCCGCGCTTGAGGATCGCATAGGCATCCCACAGCGGCCTCAGCACGGTGTCGAGGATCGGGCCGGTCTTGTCGTCCGGCACGCCGTCGATCGCTGCCTGGGCCTGGCTGTAGGCGAGCTTGGCCGCCGACTTCATCATGACGCGGTGGAAGGAATGCCTGATCTTGCGGCCATCGGCGGAGAAGGTCATGCGCACCGCCAGCGCCGGGCGATCCTGGCCCTCGCGCAGCGAGCAGAGATCGTTGGAGATGCGCTCGGGCAGCATCGGCACGACGCGATCCGGGAAATAGACCGAATTGCCGCGCTTCAGGGCCTCGCGGTCGAGCGCCGTGCCGTAGCGGACATAGGCGGCGACATCGGCGATCGCGACAGTGGCGATAAAGCCGCCGAGATTTTTCTCGTCGAGGTCAGCGGTGGCGAAGACGGCGTCATCATGATCCTTGGCGTCGGCCGGATCGATGGTGACCAGCGGCAGGTCGCGCCAATCCTCGCGATGGTCAAGTGTCGCCGGCTTCACCGCCTCGGATTCGGCGATGACGTCGGCCGGGAAAATGTGCGGAATGTCATGCGCGTGGATGGCGATCATCGAGACCGCCTTTTCACTGGTCAGCGAACCCAGCACGTTGAGCACCTTGGCTCTCGGCAGCCCATAGCGCGAAGCGCGCGCGGGCTCGACCTCGACAAGATCGCCGTTTTTGGCGCCGTTCTGAAATTCCTTGTCGACGATCAGCTCGGGTTGGCGCCGTTCCACCGGCTCGATGCGGAAGCTGCCGTCCTGAAGCACGCGAAAGACACCGAGGACGGCATCCGTGCGCTTCTCGAATATCTTCATCACCCGGCCGGTATAGGCAGGCCCGGATGGATCGTCGGTCGGGAAGGTCTTTGCCAACACGCGGTCGCCGATGCCTGGCGCCGGTCCGTTGCCGCCGCGCGAAACGCGGATCGAGACCACGGGAGGCTCGCCGGGGTCGACCGCCTCGGCCGGATGCGCCAGCAAGATGCCGTCGCCATCACGGCCAAAGATGTCGAGCACGGCGACATGGGGCAGGGCGCCAACGCGGGCCAGCCGCTTGCGCTCCTTGGTCAGGACGCCTTCGTCCTGCAGGTCGCGCAGGAGATCCTTCAGCCAGATGCGGTCGTCGCCGCGTAACGCGAACGCCTTGGCGATGTCGCGCTTTCCGGCACGGTCGGGGTTTTCGGCGATGTAGCGCAGGATTTCGTCACGCGAGGGCCGATAGTCGTCCTTGACCTTGGCCCTGGTATCGGCGGTGCGCGGATCGCCGTGGCTTCGTCCGGTGATCCTGCGCGCCACGCCGTCCTATCCTTTTTTCTTCGCAGCCGGCTTCTTGGCGGCTGCCTTCTTGGTTGCCGGCGTCTTGGCCGCTGCAGCCTTGCGGAACGGTTTCTTGCCGCCACCGCCCTTGGCTTCCTTCTCGGCAATCAGCGCCAGCGCATCCTCGATCGTCACCGATTGCGGGTCCTTGCCCTTGGGCAGCGTGGCGTTGACCTTGCCGAAATTGACGTAGGGTCCGTATTTGCCGTCGCGCACGACGATCTTGCCGCCGCCATCCGGATGGTCGCCGAGCTCCTTCAGCGCTGCCGGCGTGCCGCCGTTGCGACCGCCCTTGCCCTTGGACTGCTTCTCGGCAATCACGGTGACGGCGCGGTTGAGGCCGATCGAGAACACGTCCTCGATGCTGTCGAGATTGGCGTAGGTGCCATCGTGCAGCACGAACGGGCCGTAGCGGCCGAGCCCCGCCGAGATCATCTTGCCGGATTCGGGATGTTTGCCCACGTCGCGCGGCAGCCCCAGCAGGGCGAGCGCCTTCTCATGGTCGATGGATTCAGGCGTCCAACCCTTGGGCAGGCTCGAGCGCTTGGCTTCCTTGCCATCGCCGCGCTGGATGTAGGGGCCGAAGCGGCCTGAGCGCAGCGTGATTTCCTCGGCCGTGTAAGGATCCTTGCCGAGCACCTTGGTGCCGTCCTCGCCACCGCCGTTTTCGCCATTGGGATTGGCGGCGTCGCCGAGCTGGCGGGTGAAGGAGCATTCGGGATAGTTCGAGCAGCCGACGAAGGCGCCGAACTTGCCGAGCTTCAGCGACAAATTGCCGGTGCCGCATTTGGGGCAGATGCGCGGATTGGAGCCGTCCTCGCGGGCGGGAAAGACCAGCGGCGCCAGTTCCTCGTTCAGCGCATCGAGCACGTCGGTGACCCGCAATTCCTTGATGTCGGCAACGGCGCCCGAAAAATCCTTCCAGAAATCGCGCAGCACGTCCTTCCAGGCGAGCTTGCCGTCCGAGATTTCGTCGAGCTTCTCCTCCAGCGATGCGGTGAAGTCGTATTCGACATAGCGCTCGAAGAAGCTTTCCAGGAAGGCCGACAGCAGGCGGCCCTTGGCCTGCGGCACCAGCCGGCGCTTGTCGATCGTGACATAGTCGCGGTCCTCGAGCGTCTTCAGGATCGCCGTATAGGTCGAGGGACGGCCGATGCCGAGTTCTTCCAGCTTCTTGATCAGCGACGCCTCGGAATAACGGGGCGGCGGCTCGGTGGTGTGCTGGGTGGCATTGATTGCGCGGCGGGCAAGCTGCTCGCCGGAGCGGATTTCAGGCAGACGGCGGTTTTCCTCGTCTTCCGCGTCATCGTCCTTCTGGTCGGTGTAGGCGGCGATGAAGCCATCGAAGCGGACGACTGAGCCGACGGCGCGAAGCTCGGCGGTGCGGGCGCCATTCAGCGCCTCGATCTCGACAGTGGTGCGCTCGATCTCGGCCGGCTGCATCTGGCTGGCGATGGCGCGCTTCCATATCAGTTCATAGAGCCGTGCCTGGTCGGCATCGAGATATTGCCGGACCGATGCCGGGGTACGCATGAAATCCGTCGGACGGATCGCTTCGTGCGCTTCCTGGGCGTTCTTGGCCTTGGCGGTGTATTGGCGCGGCTTTTCCGGCAGGTATTTGGGGCCGAACTCCTTGGTGATCGCGTCGCGGGCGGCATCGATCGCCTCGGGCGCCATCTGCACGCCGTCGGTTCGCATATAGGTGATCAAGCCGGCGGTCTCGCCGCCAATGTCCATGCCCTCATAGAGCCGCTGCGCCACCTGCATGGTGCGGGTGGCCGAGAAGCCGAGGCCCGATGAGGCTGCCTGCTGCAGCGTCGAGGTGGTGAAGGGCGGGCCGGGGTTGCGCTTGGTCGGCTTGGCTTCGACGGACAGCGCCTTGAAGGTAGCACCTTCGAGCATCGCCTTGATGTCGTCGGCCTGCGCCTTGTTGGCAATGTCGAGCTTTTGCAGCTTCTTGCGCTCGAAGGCGGTCAGGCGGGCTTCGAAAGTCTCGTTGCGCGGCGTGCCGAGGATGGCAGCGATCTGCCAGTATTCCTCGCGGATGAAACGCTCGATCTCGGATTCGCGGTCGCAGACCAGGCGCAGCGCCACGGACTGGACGCGGCCGGCGGAGCGGGCGCCCGGCAATTTGCGCCACAGCACCGGCGACAGCGTGAAGCCGACGAGATAGTCGAGCGCCCGGCGCGCGAGATAGGCATCGACCAGCGGTGCATCGATCTGGCGCGGATTGGCCATGGCCTCCAGCACCGACGATTTGGTGATGGCGTTGAAGACGACGCGGCTGACCGGCTTGTCCTTCAGCGCACGCTTCTGCTTCAGGACTTCCAGCACGTGCCAGGAGATCGCTTCGCCCTCGCGATCCGGGTCGGTGGCGAGGATCAGGCCGTCGGCATCCTTAACCGCCTTGGCGATGTCGGCGAGCCGCTTGCCGGACGCGGTGTCGACCGCCCAGGACATGGCGAAGTCTTCATCCGGGCGCACCGAGCCGTCCTTGGCCGGCAAATCGCGGACGTGACCAAACGAGGCCAGAACCTTGTAGTTCCTGCCCAGGTATTTGTTGATTGTCTTCGCCTTGGCCGGCGATTCGACGACGACGACGTCCATGAGGTCTCATATCAGCTGTGATGCGGCAGAAGAATTCCGCTGCGCGCGACGAAATCTCGGTTCTGTTCGTCGCTCACATGGCCGCGCTTTTGCATCCGGTCAAGGGGAAGCGGCCAAATTGCGGGGATGCCGGCAGCAATACACTCTTAGAGTGTATGGAGAAAATCACATAATTTCGGTCAAGGGCGACGACGAGGGAAACGACCGCTTCAAACTCCGGCCGAGTCGTGGAAAGCCGTTCAATGCGGCGCCGGGCAATGCCGCCGATCGGCTGCTGGCCGCCGGCTACATGGAGGAATACGGCGACCAGCTTGCCCGTCGGCAGGCGGAGAGCAGGGGCAGCCCTAATCGGCCTTGACGACGTGCCAAACACCGGCGACGCCATCACCGCTCATATCGCCAGCCTTCTTGTCCTTGATGAAGGTGTAGACCGGCTTGCCGCCATAGGCCCACATCTTGGTGCCGTCGGTGCGATCGACAACGCTCCATTCGCCGTCCGCCTTGGCGCCGGCCTCGGCCTTCAGCGGCGGCCAGTTGGCGGCGCATTTGTCGTAGCAATTGCTCTTGCCTTTCTCGTCCTTGTCGTAGGTGTAGAGCGTCATGCCCATGGCGTCGGTATAGATCTTGGTGCCGCCGGCCTCGCCTTCCTTCCACGCCTCGGCTGCAAAGGATGCGGCGGTGCTGAGCAGGAGCGCGGCCAGCCCTGTGGCTATCGTTTTCATGAGAATCTCCCTGGCTGATATCTGGAGGCGCACGGAAATCGCGGCCTCCTTGTGTCAACGCCGTGCAGAGGCGCTTTCGTCCCGAGAAGGCATGCCGGCATCGACAACTGGCGGGCGCGATTGCCAGTAACAATTCCTCCAATTCGATCGTACTTGAGTGAGTGGAGCAGCGGAGGCCAGTGCGATTGCCCAAACAGCGACCGGTTGCCACACATTGGTGATTGGCGCACAGGGCAGCGCGTCGCTATATCGGCGCTGGAACAGTCGGAGCTTTAGAATGGCATTGGACATCGGCTATGTCAGCGCGGTCGGAGCAGGGGCTATCTCGTTCCTGTCGCCATGCGTGCTGCCGCTGGTGCCGCCCTATCTCTGCTACATGGCCGGCGTTTCGGTCGACGATTTCCGCGGCAATGCGGGTGCGACGGCCAAGGAAGGTGCACGCGGCGCGTTGCTTTATTCCTCGATCGCCTTCGTGCTCGGTTTCTCGACCGTTTTTGTCGCGCTCGGTGCCGGCGCCTCGACCATCGGCCGGCTGCTGCGTGTTTGGCAGGAGCCGCTCGCGATGGGCGCCGGCGTGCTGATCATCCTGATGGGCCTGAATTTTCTGGGCATCCTGCGCATCCCGCTGTTGTCGCGCGAGGCGCGCTTCCAGTCGCAGGGCAAGCCGGCCAGCGCCGTCGCCGCCTATGTCATGGGGCTTGCCTTCGCCTTCGGCTGGACGCCCTGCATCGGCCCCGTGCTCGGCCCGATCCTGACGCTGGCTGGCGGCCGCGAGACCGTGGGCGAAGGCGCCCTGCTGCTTGCCGCCTATTCGCTCGGTCTCGGCATCCCGTTCCTGATCGCCGCGCTGTTTTCCGGCGCCTTCATGCGCTTCCTCGGCAAATTCCGCGTCCATCTCGGCCGCGTCGAAAAGGCGATCGGCGCGCTGCTGGTGGTCGCCGGGGTGTTCTTCCTCACCGGCGGCGTGCAGACGGTATCCTACTGGCTGTTGGAAAACTTCCCGGTGCTTGGGCGGCTGGGGTAGGCCTACTGATTAAAAGTCAGTTGCTCTTCCCTCTGCCATCTCACCGGAATTTAACCGCATTGGTGCAGCATGGCGCCACTGCTATCCTGTCTTGATTCCCAACCCTTTTCATATGGTTGCCTTCCATGAGCCAGAGAACCTGCCTGTCCGTCATCCTCGCCGCTGGCGAAGGCACACGCATGAAGAGCGCACTGCCGAAGGTGCTGCACCACATTGCCGGGCTGCCGATGGTCGCCCATGTGGTGAAGGCCGCCGAAGCCGCCGGCGCCAGCGGCCAGGCGTTGGTGATCGGGCATGGCGCCGACGAGATGCGCAAGGCGGCGACGAAGTTCGCGCCGAAGGCCGAGACCTTCGTGCAGGAAAAGCGCTTGGGAACGGCACATGCTGTCTTGGCTGCTCGCGAAGCGATATCAAAGGGTTATGACGATGTGCTGGTGATGTTCGGCGACACGCCGCTGATCGACGCGGATGCGCTGATGGCAGCGCGGTTCAGGCTCGCGGAAGGTGCGGCTGTCGTGGTCATCGGCTTCCGTCCGCCCAATTCGACCGGCTATGGCCGGCTGATCGAAAAAGGCGGCAAGCTGACCGCCATCCGGGAGGAAAAGGACTGCAGCGCAGAGGAACGGAAGATTGGTTTCTGCAATGCCGGCATGATGGCGGTGGCCGGCGCGCATGCGCTGAAGCTGCTTGACGCCGTCGGCAACAAGAATGCCAAGGGCGAGTACTATCTAACGGACATTGTCGAGATCGCCAGAGCCCAGGGCCTCGATGTGGTTGCCACCGAAGCCAGCTTCGAAAGCGCGCTCGGCATCAACAATCGCATCGACCTGGCGCAGGCCGAGGCCATCTGGCAGGCACGCCGTCGGCACGAGGCCATGTTGTCGGGCGTGACGCTGATCGCGCCGGAAACCGTGTATTTTTCGTACGACACCGAGATCGGCGCCGACACCATCGTCGAGCCGAATGTCTGGTTTGGTCCTGGCGTGAAAATCGCCGGCGGCGCCAAGATCCACGCCTTCAGCCACATCGAGGGCGCCGCCATCGCGTCCAATTGCGATGTCGGGCCATTCGCGCGGCTGCGGCCAGGTGCCGATCTCAGGAACAAGGCCAAGGTCGGCAATTTCTGCGAGGTCAAGCAGGCCGTTATCGAGGATGGCGCCAAGGTCAACCACCTGACCTATATCGGCGACGCGCGCGTTGGCGCCGGGGCCAACATTGGAGCGGGCACCATCACCTGCAACTATGACGGCTACTCAAAGTTCTTCACCGACATCGGCGAGGGCGCCTTCATCGGCTCCAATTCGTCGCTCGTGGCACCAATCACCATAGGCAATCGCGGCTATATCGCCTCGGGCAGTGTCATCACCGAAAGCGTACCCGACGATGCGCTGGCCTTCGGCCGGGCTCGCCAGAAGACGATCCCCGGCAAGGGGAAGGAGCTGCGCGAACGGCTTGCTTCCGCGGCGGCGGCAAAGAAGAAAGCTGGTGGCGCTGACCATTAGGGGTCAGCCTGCAGACTCCGTGTCTTTGCCGAAAGAAGCGGTCACCTCGATCTTCCCGATGATCGCCTTGTTGAAATCATTGAGGTCCTCGGCGGGAATCCAATATTCCAGATGAGCCTTGCTGCCTGCATGCTCGACCCGGTAGCGCTCAAGAAAGCTTTTTAGCACCTTGAATCGGGTCACGAAGCCAGCGCCGCTGGCCGGGACATTCCAGTCGCGGGCGATCTGCGTCGCATAGGCTTCGGTCAGAACCGGATAGAAGATCGGCTGGTCCGGCAAGCGCGGTGGGAATGCCCGCATGCCGGATGCCTCGATCAGTTCCAACTCCTTCGGCCCGACAGGACGCCAAAGTGTGACGGTGGCTTGGCTCATCATGGCCGGACATTAGCCAATTGTTGCGGAAAGAAGAACCAGCCGCCTGAAAACCGAACGATTGCAATAACCGGATTGCAAGAGCGGCCTGTCATGGTGCATGCCTGCAGAGGCGTCCGTACACGGGACGAAATGCAATGTGACTTTCGCGGCAGGCCGGCCACGCCTAAATAGCGCTGGTTTTCCACGGGCAATCGGGGACTGTCTGCATGTGCGGTATTGTTGGAATCATCGGCCACTCACAGGTTGCGCCGCTCATCGTCGACGCACTGAAGCGGCTCGAGTATCGCGGCTACGACTCGGCAGGCGTCGCCACCATCGAAAAGGGCGAGCTTGGCCGCCGCCGCGCCGAGGGCAAGCTGGTCAACCTCGAACGCCGGCTCAAGGATGAGCCGCTCGACGGCACGATCGGTATCGGCCATACGCGCTGGGCAACCCACGGCGTGCCCAACGAGACCAATGCGCACCCGCATTTTTCCGACGGCGTCGCCATCGTCCACAACGGCATCATCGAGAATTTCGCCGAACTGCGCGACGAGCTGATCCGCGACGGCTATTCGTTCTCGTCGCAGACCGACACCGAGGTCGTGGCACATCTGGTGGCGCGCGAACTCGTCAATGGGTTGAAGCCGGTCGAGGCCGCGCACAAGGCGCTGAAGCGGCTGGAAGGCGCCTTTGCGCTGGCCATCATGTTCAAGGGCGACGAGGACCTGATTGTCGGCGCCCGCAATGGTCCGCCACTGGCGGTTGGCCATGGCGATGGGGAGATGTTCCTGGGCTCCGACGCGATCGCGCTCGCTCCGTTCACCAATTCGATCACCTATCTCGAGGACGGCGACTGGGCGGTGGTGCGCCGCGACAGCGTCGCCATCTTCGACATCGACGGCAAAAAGGTCGACCGCAAGCGCCAGCAGTCGCTGTCGACCAGCTTCATGGTCGACAAGGGCAATCGGCGCCATTTCATGGAAAAGGAAATCCATGAGCAGCCCGAGGTGATCTCGCACACGCTGGCGCATTATGTCGATTTCGTCTCCGGCGTCTCCAAGCCGCTCGACCTGCCATTCGATTTCGCCAAGATCGGCCGCTTGGCCATCTCCGCCTGCGGCACTGCCTATCTCGCCGGCCTGATCGGCAAATACTGGTTCGAGCGCTATGCGCGGCTGCCGGTCGATATCGATGTCGCCTCGGAATTCCGCTACCGCGAGATGCCGCTGTCGGCGAGCGATGCCGCCTTCTTCATCTCGCAGTCGGGCGAGACCGCCGATACGCTGGCTTCGTTGCGCTACTGCCGCAAGGCCGGCATGAAGATCGGCGCCGTCGTCAATGTGCTGGAATCGACCATGGCGCGCGAATCCGATGTCGTGCTGCCGACGCTGGCGGGGCCTGAGATCGGCGTTGCGTCGACCAAGGCTTTCACCTGTCAGTTGTCTGTGCTCGCATCGCTTGCCGTGCGCGCCGGAGTGGCGCGCGGGGCGATCTCGAACGAGCAAGAGAAGATCCTGGTGCGAGCGCTTTCGGAAGCACCGCGCTATGCCAACCAGGTGCTGAAGCTCGAAGAGCAGATCGAGCGGGTCGCGCGCGAGATATCGCGCTACTCCGATGTGCTCTATCTCGGCCGCGACACCAATTTCCCGCTCGCCATGGAAGGCGCGCTGAAGCTCAAGGAAATCTCCTACATCCATGCCGAAGGCTATGCCGCGGGCGAACTGAAGCATGGGCCGATCGCGCTGATCGACGAGAACATGCCGGTGATCGTCATCGCGCCGCATGATCGCATCTTCGAGAAAACCGTGTCGAACATGCAGGAAGTGGCGGCTCGAGGCGGCAAGATCATCCTGATTACCGATGCCAGGGGCGCGGCACAGGTGAGCGTGAAGACGATGGAGACGATCGTGCTTCCGGATGTGCCGGAAATCATCTCGCCGATCATCTACGCGCTGCCGATCCAGATGCTCGCCTATTTCGCCGCCGTGTTCATGGGCACCGACGTCGACCAGCCGCGCAATCTGGCGAAATCGGTGACGGTGGAGTAGCTATCGGCAACTCCCAATTTGCCGTCGGCAAATTTTGTACCGATCGATGATACTTGCGCGCCACTCTGTATCAATATATGATACAACCAAGAGGGCGCCTCGTTGATCGTTTCGTTTAAAGGTAGGGCGGTCGAAGCGGTTGCCGAAGGGAAGGCGCCAAAAGGCTTTCCGCCGGATTTGGTTGCTCGTGGCGAACGTCGTCTTCGCGCGATTGCCAACGCTGCCCAACTGAATGACCTTCGGTCGCCGCCCGGAAATCATCTGGAAGCCCTGAAAGGGAGCCGCGTTGGGCAACATTCAATTCGTATCAACGACCAGTGGCGCATCTGCTTCAGATGGACGGCTGCTGGCGCTGAAGACGTGGAGATCGTCGATTACCATTGAACGGGCACTTGCCCTGAACCCTTGAGGACTCCTGAACTATGCTCAAGTTCGCACGTCCAGTTCATCCTGGAGAATTCCTGCGTGAAGAATATCTCGTCCCGCTCGGCATGAGTGCAGGCGCGCTGGCGAAAAAACTCAATCTTCCGCGCACCCGTATTGAACGCATTGCCAAGGAGGAGATCGGCTTGACACCCGACACGGCCCTTCGCCTCGCCAGGTTTTTCAACACCACGCCTGAATTCTGGATGAATTTTCAGCAAGCTTACGAGCTTGAGACCGAGGCGAAGAAGTTGGCGCCGGAACTTGAGAAGATCGCGCCGCTGGAAGCAGCCGCATAATAGGACCTTTAAAAACTTCTAAAAACTTCGCGGTTCCAAAGCGTCTTCCGGTTCACTAATGTCGCGCCGCAACCCGCGCCTCGGTGAACCATGTCTGACGCTCCGAAGACTTCCGGCATGACCCGGCTGAGGAACTATTTCCTCACGGGCTTCATCGTCTGCGCGCCGCTGGCGATCACCGCTTATATCGCCTGGTCCTTCATCGGCTGGGTCGATTCCTGGGTCAAACCCTACATCCCGGCACGCTACAGCCCCGATACCTATCTGCCGTTTCCGGTTCCGGGGTTCGGACTGATCGTCGCGCTGATCCTGATCACGCTGATCGGCTTCCTGACGGCTAACATCGTCGGCCGCGCCATCGTCGGCTTTGGCGAGCGCCTGCTTGGCCGCATGCCGCTGGTGCGCGGCATCTATGGCTCGCTGAAGCAGATTTTCGAGACAGTGCTGTCGAACAAGGGCGACATGTTCCGCCAGGTTGGGCTGGTCGAATATCCACGCAAGGGCGTGTGGTCGCTGGTGTTTGTCGCCAGTGAAAAGGAAACCGAGATCAACCAGAAGCTCGACCGGGACGGCGATCCGCTGATCGCCGTGTTCATGCCGTGCACGCCGAACCCGACGACCGGTTTCCTGATGTATGTTCTGAAGTCGGACATCGTGCTGCTCGACATGACGATAGAGGACGGCGCCAAGCTGATCGTGTCCGCCGGATTGGTGGCCCCCGAGGTGAAGACCAAATTGGTGACGCTGAATGGTGAGCCGATCAACGGGACGGTGGCCAATCCGCCGCTAGGATCTCATCCGGCGCGCAAGAGCCGCACCGCCTCGTCGCGGCCGAACAAGTAGAGCAAGAGGCGCAGGGCCTCGCCGCGATCCGATTGCAGTTCGGGGTCGCGCGCCAGGGTCAGTCTGGCGTCGTCGCGGGCGGCCTCCAGTAGGTCGGCATGCGCCTCGATGCGCGCCACCTGGAAACCCGGCGTGCCGGACTGGCGCGTGCCCAGCAACTCGCCTTCGCCGCGCAATTTCAGGTCCTCCTCGGCGATCAGGAAGCCGTCCTCGGTGTCACGCATCACCGACAGCCGGCGTTTGGCGGTTTCGCCAAGCGGATCCTTGTAGAGCAGCACGCAGGATGAGGGTTTGTCGCCGCGCCCGACCCGGCCGCGCAACTGGTGCAGTTGGGCGAGGCCGAAGCGCTCGGCATGCTCGATGACCATGATGGTGGCGTCAGGAACGTCGACGCCGACCTCGATGACCGTGGTGGCGATCAGGATGCGCGTCTCGCCTTGCTTGAAGGCGCGCATCGCCTCATCTTTCTCGGTGCCCTTCATGCGGCCATGAACAAGGCCGATGCGGTCGCCGAACAACGGCTTCAGCGAGGCGAAACGATCCTCGGCCGACATCAGTTTTATCTCTTCGGATTCCTCGACCAGCGGGCAAATCCAGTAGATCTTCTGGCCATCCGCAACGGCATCGAGCATGCGGCCGACCAATTCGTCGAGCCGTTCCAGCGGCAGCGTGACGGTGCGGATCGGTTGGCGGCCGGCCGGTTTTTCCGTCAGCTTCGATACGTCCATGTCGCCGAAGGCGGTCAGAACCAGCGTGCGCGGGATGGGGGTCGCGGTCATCACCAGCATGTCGGGCGCATCGCCCTTGGCGGTGATGGCAAGCCGCTGATGAACGCCGAAGCGATGCTGCTCATCGATGACGGCCAGGACCAGATCGTGGAAGCTGACCGTTTCCTGAAACAGCGCGTGGGTGCCGACAACGATATCGATCTCGCCGCTGGCGAGACCAGCCAGTGTTTCGGCTCGCTCGCGGCCCTTTTCGCGGCCGGTGAGGATGGAGACGCGCAGCCCGACCTGGGCGGCAAGTGGGGTGATCGTCGCCAGATGCTGGCGCGCCAGGATTTCGGTCGGCGCCATCAGCGCCGCCTGGCCGCCGGCCTCGACAGCGCGGGCCATCGCAAGCAGCGCCACCACCGTCTTGCCAGAGCCGACATCGCCTTGCAGCAGCCGCAGCATGCGTTCCGGATCGGCGAGATCGGCGTTGATTTCGGCGAGCGCGAATTCCTGCGAGGCAGTAAGCGAATAGGGCAGGGCTGTACGCAGTTTCTCGACGATGCTGCCATCGCCGACGAGAGGGCGGCCTGACAGGCGTCGCACCTTTGCCCGCACCAAGGCCAGCGAAACCTGGCCGGCGAGCAATTCATCATAGGCGAGGCGCCGCCATGCAGCCCCTTCGACCGCGACATCGATCGGATCGGTGGGATAATGGATGCGGGTCAGCGCGTCGCCGAAGGACGGGAAGCTCTGGCGGCGCATGAAGGCGCCATCCTGCCATTCAGGCAGTTCCGGCAAACGGCCGAGCGCCTGGCCGATTGCGCGGCGCAACACCTTGCCGGAGAGCCCCGCGGTCAGGGGATAGACCGGCTCGACCAGCGGCAGGTTCTCAGCCTCGCCGGCGAGTGCGATATGGTCGGGATGGACCATGGTCGGGCGTCCGTTGAACCATTCCATGCGGCCTGACACCACGACATGCTCGCCCACCGGCATTGCCTTTTCGAGATAGGCGGCATGGGCATGGAAGAAGGTCAGGCCGATTTCGCCGGTATCGTCATGGGCGTAGACCCTGTAGGGCACCGACCGGTTGCCGCGCGGCGGCGGCTGGTGGCGGTCGATGCGCAACTCGAGCGTCACGATGGCGCCTTCGGCCGCCAGTGCGATGCCAGGCCGGTTGCGGCGGTCGATGACTGTGTGCGGCAGCACGAACAAGAGATCGCAGGCGCGTGCGGCGCGATCGCCGAGGTCGGCCGCCACGACCTTCTCGATCAGCGCACCGACCTTCGGCCCGACGCCGGCAAGCGAGGTGATCGGGACAAACAGGGGATCGAGGATGGAAGGACGCATGATGTCAGCTTATGTCGCGACGGCCGCAGCGCAAGGCTGACACCGCCCACTATCCACGCTATATGCGCCGCTTGAAGCGAGGATGCGCACAATGACTGGAACGAAACGATCAAGCGAGGGGCTGGACGCGCACCGCCGCAAGCTGTTGTTCCGCTCCTGGCATCGCGGCATGCGCGAGATGGACCTCATCCTCGGCACCTTCGCCGATGCCGAGATCGGCACCTTGACCGCCGAGGAAATCGACCAATATGAGAGGCTCCTCGATATTGTCGACACAGAATTCCTGCCGCTGGTCACGGGCGAACGCCCGGTGCCGGCGGAGATCGACTGTGCCGTCCTGCAAAAAATCCTGGCGTCCCGCCGGACCATGACTTTCTGAACAAAAGCAATTCCAGGAAAAGTGCGAAGCGGTTTTCCGTCCGGAATTGCGATAGACAAGACCGTGATTTGATGGCTCTCATTCCTACCATTGGCTTGCCGAAGGGCCGCGCCGGCCAGTTCATCGTCGACGGTGTCGCCGACGGCTACGAGGCCTTCGCGCTGGTACAGACGGCGCTCGAGATCGCACCCGACAAGCCGGTTTTGTTCGTGGCTCGCGACGGCCAGCGCCTGCCTTCCATCATCGAGGCGCTGTCCTTCGTCGCGCCCGGCTTGCCTGTGCTGGAGCTGCCTGCCTGGGACTGCCTGCCATACGACCGTGTGTCGCCCGGTTCCGATGCCGCGGCCAAGCGGCTCGATGCGCTGACCGCCATGATCGCACTGGCGAAGAAACCGCACCGTGCCGTCATTCTCACCACCGCCAATGCGCTGGTGCAGCGCATCCCGCCCGCTGAGCTTGTCGAGGCGCAGACCTTCCACGCCAGGCCCGGCAACCAGATCGACATGAATGCGCTGATCGCGCGGCTGGAGACGTCGGGATTCGAGCGGGTACCGACCGTGCGCGGCATCGGCGAATTCGCGGTGCGCGGCGGCATTCTCGACCTCTTCGCACCCGGCTGGACCGAGGCGCTCAGGCTCGATTTCTTCGGCGACACGCTGGAATCGATCCGTGTCTTCGACGCCGCCACGCAGCGCACCACCGGCCAGCGCAAGTCGATGGCACTGCAGGCGATGAGCGAGGTGGCGCTGACGCCCGAAACCATCAGCCGCTTCCGCCGCGCCTATATCGAAGCCTTTGGCGCGCCATCGCGTGATGACGGGCTCTACGCGGCGGTCAGCGAGGGGCGGCGTTTCGCTGGCATGGAGCATTGGCTGCCGTTCTTCTATGAGCGGTTGGAGACGGTATTCGACTACCTGCCCGACGCACCTGTCGTTTTCGACCATCTAGCGCATGAGGCGCTTGCCGAACGCCATACGCTGATCCTCGACCACTACGAGGCGCGCAAAAAGCAGGCTGACGGGGCGCTCAGGGATGCGGTGCCCTACAAGCCGGTTGCGCCGGACCTGCTCTATCTCTCGCCGGAGAATCTCAAGGCTTCGCTTGGCCAACGCGAGGACATCGACTTTACCGTGTTCGATGCGCCCGATTTGGGGGGTAAGAAAGTCTTCCACGCCGGCTCGCGCCATGGCCGCAGCTTCGTCGAGGAGCGAGCCGATCCGAACGTCAATGTATTCGATGTCGTCGTCCGGCACATAGCCGACGAGCGCGCGGCGCGCCGCCGCGTCGTCATCGCCGGCTGGACCGAAGGCTCGCTCGACCGGCTTGGCCAGATCCTGGCCGAGCACCATCTCGGCAATCTCAAGCAGGTCGAGACGCTGGCGGAGGCTGAACAGCTCGAGCGGGGACAGGCCGCATTGGCGGTTTTGCCGCTGGAATCCGGCTTTGAGACCGAAAAGCTGGTTGTTGTCGCCGAACAGGACATTCTAGGCGACCGGCTGATCCGCCGCTCGAAGCGCAAGAAGCGTGCTTCCGATTTCATCGCCGAGGCCTCGGCTCTGTCGGCCGGTGACATTGTCGTCCATACCGACCATGGCATTGGCCGTTTTATCGGCCTGCGCACCATCGAAGCGGTCGGCGCGCCGCATGACTGCCTGGAAATCCACTATGCCGGCGACGACCGGCTGTTCCTGCCGGTGGAAAACATCGAGCTGCTGTCGCGCTACGGCTCTGACACAGCCGAGGCAACGCTGGACAAGCTTGGCGGCGGTGCCTGGCAGTCGCGCAAAGCCAAGCTGAAGCGGCGCCTGCTCGATATGGCCGGGCAACTGATCCGCATCGCCGCCGAGCGGCAGATGCGCGCCGCACCGGCGCTGGTGCCGGCCGAAGGCCTCTATGACGAGTTTGCCGCCCGCTTCCCTTACGAGGAAACCGACGACCAGCAGACGGCCATCGACTCGGTGCGTGATGACCTTGGCGCGGGCAAGCCGATGGACCGGCTGATTTGCGGCGATGTCGGCTTCGGCAAGACCGAAGTGGCGCTGCGCGCCGCCTTCATCGCAGCGATGGAAGGGTTTCAGGTCGCGGTGGTGGTACCCACGACACTGTTGTCGCGCCAGCACTTCAAGACATTCTCGCAGCGTTTCTCAGGGCTGCCGATCCGTGTCGCCCAGGCGTCGCGGCTGGTGGGCTCAAAGGAATTGGCCGAAACCAAGAAGGGCATCGCCGAAGGGCAGGTCGACATCGTGATCGGCACCCATGCTCTGCTCGGCTCCGCCATCTCGTTCAAGAACCTTGGCCTGCTGATCATCGACGAGGAGCAGCATTTTGGCGTCAAGCACAAGGAACGGCTGAAGGACCTGAAGACCGACGTACACGTGCTGACGCTGTCGGCGACGCCGATTCCGCGCACGCTGCAACTGGCGCTGACCGGCGTGCGCGAGCTGTCGCTAATCGCCACGCCGCCGGTCGACCGCATGGCGGTGCGCACCTTCATCTCGCCCTTCGACCCGCTGGTCATTCGCGAGACGCTGCTGCGCGAGCGCTACCGCGGCGGCCATTCCTTCTATGTGGTTCCGCGTATCAGCGATCTCGCTGAAATCCATGATTTCCTGAGAGAATCCGTGCCGGAGCTGAAAGTCGCGGTGGCGCATGGCCAGATGCCGCCGGGCGAACTCGACGACATCATGAACGCCTTCTACGACGGCCAGTATGACGTGCTTCTGTCGACCACCATCGTCGAATCCGGCCTCGACATCCCGACCGCCAACACGCTGATCATCCATCGCGCCGACATGTTCGGCCTGTCGCAGCTCTACCAGTTGCGCGGCCGCGTCGGACGCTCGAAGGTGCGCGCCTATGCGCTGTTCACCCTGCCGGCCAACCGAAAGCTGACCGACACGGCCGAGCGCCGGTTGAAGGTGCTGCAGTCGCTCGACACGCTGGGCGCCGGCTTCCAGCTCGCCAGCCATGACCTCGACATCAGGGGCGCCGGCAATCTTCTGGGTGAAGAACAGTCCGGGCACATCAAGGAGGTCGGATTCGAGCTCTACCAGCAGATGCTGGAGGAAGCGGTCGCCGAGGTGAAGGATTCCGGCGAGGTCCAGGATGGCGGCTGGTCGCCGCAGATCGCTGTCGGCACTGCGGTGATGATCCCGGAAGGCTACGTGCCGGACCTTCAGCTCAGGTTGGCGCTTTATCGCCGTCTCGGCGATCTCGAAACGACCGAGGAGATCGACGCCTTCGGCGCCGAGCTGATCGACCGTTTCGGGCCGCTGCCGGAAGAGGTGAAGCATCTCCTGAAGATCGTCTTCATCAAGGCGCTCTGCCGCAAGGCCAATGTCGAGAAGCTCGATGCCGGGCCGAAGGGCGTCGTCATCCATTTCCGCAAGCGCGAATTCCCCAACCCTGTCGGGCTGGTCAAGTATATCGGCGAGCAGGGTTCGCTGGCCAAGATCCGGGCCGACCATAGCGTGGTCTTCATCCGCGACTGGCCGACGGCGGAGAAGCGTCTGGCGGGCTCGGCTGTCGTCATGACGCAGCTGGCAAGGTTGGTGGAGAAGGCAGCCTGATCTCGCCTTCCGGGCCAGGCGGGAGGCGCCGGGCCATTCGCCAGCACCGAAATTCCGGTCTAGAATAGGAAATCGGCTTCGTGTATGGAGCCGCCACCCCATTTAGGGGCTGGAAATGGCGGGCAAGGGTGTTCGCCGGAAAGAGCGTTGGGTGCAGCGATGACGAAATGGTCGCCGAATTCATGGAGAGCAAAGCCGATCAAGCAGGTTCCCGCCTATCCGGACCTTGCCGCGCTGAAGAACACGGAAGCCCAACTCGCCACCTTTCCGCCGCTGGTCTTTGCCGGCGAGGCGCGCAAGCTGAAGAAGCAGTTGGCGGCCGTCGCTGCCGGTGAGGCCTTCCTGCTCCAGGGCGGCGATTGCGCCGAGAGTTTTGCCGAGCATGGCGCGGACAACATCCGCGACTTCTTCCGCGTCTTCCTGCAGATGTCGGTGGTGCTGACCTTCGCCGGTGCCCAACCGGTGGTGAAGGTTGGCCGCGTCGCCGGCCAGTTTGCCAAGCCGCGCTCGTCCGATAATGAGACCAAGGGCGAGGTGACGCTGCCGAGCTATCGCGGCGACATCATCAACGGCATCGAGTTCGACCAGAAGTCGCGCATTCCCGATCCTGCCCGCCAGGAAATGGCCTATCGCCAGTCGGCGGCTACGCTCAACCTTCTGCGCGCCTTTGCCCAGGGCGGCTATGCCAGCCTGGAGAATGTGCATCGCTGGATGCTCGGCTTCGTTTCCGACAGCCCGCAGGGCGAGAAGTATGAATCGCTTGCCAACCGCATCACCGAGACGATGGATTTCATGAAGGCCGTCGGCATCACCTCGGAAACCAACTATGCGTTGCGCGAAACCGACTTCTACACCAGCCATGAAGCGCTGCTGCTCGGCTACGAAGAGGCGTTGACCCGTGTCGATTCGACCTCCGGCGACTGGTACGCCACGTCGGGCCATATGATCTGGATCGGCGACCGCACGCGCCAGCCCGACCACGCGCACGTCGAATATTGCCGCGGCATCAAGAACCCGCTCGGCCTGAAATGCGGTCCGTCGCTGACGCCGGACGGTCTGCTGGAGCTGATCGATCTGTTGAACCCCGAGAACGAGCCGGGGCGGCTGACGCTGATCGCTCGCTTCGGTTCCGACAAGGTTGCCGACCATCTGCCGAAGCTGGTGCGCGCGGTGCAGAAGGAAGGCCGCAGCGTGGTCTGGTCGTCGGATCCGATGCACGGCAACACCATTGAAGCCGCCGGCTACAAGACGCGGCCCTTCGACCGCATCCTGAAAGAGGTGCAGACCTTCTTCGAGGTGCATCGCGCCGAAGGTACGCATCCCGGCGGCATCCATGTCGAGATGACTGGCAAGAACGTCACCGAATGCACCGGTGGCGCGCGTGCCATCACCGCCGAAGAGTTGCAGGACCGCTACCACACCCATTGCGACCCGCGCCTCAACGCCGACCAGGCGATCGAACTGGCGTTCCTGGTCTCGGACCTGTTGAAGAAGAGCCATCCGGTGCAGCACAAGCAGGTCGCGAACGGCTGACCAATCCCAATGGAGCGATAAACGGAGGCGCCTGAGAAATGCAGGCGCCTTTTTCGATCCGAGATGCTGCTGTCCAGGCGGTTTGTAATTTCAAACTTTACGGAAATGTATGCTGACGCGACCATTGCAAAACCAAGATTGAGGTGAAAGTCGTCGCCGACACCATCATATCGGACCGGGATTCGGCGAATGGCACTGGAAGACGCTACCCAAGAGCACCTTGAGAACGCCGAGCATGCCGAACATGCCGCGCATGAGGGCAATCCTTTTCTGACTACGGTCTCTGTAACCATAGCGGTGCTGGCGGTTCTCGCCGCGACGGTCGGCAGCTTTGAGTCGCTCGAAACCGCGGAGGCGATCAACGACAAGAGCGAAGCCGCCTACCTCCAGAACAAAGCCAGCGATCAGTGGAGTTTCTTCCAAGCCAAGAGCATCAAGAAGAACAGCTATGAGATCGCAGCGGCAATGGGTGGCTCCGCCACAGACCAATTCCAGGTCGCTGCGAAGCGTAATGAAGCCGATGGCGCGGAGATTCAGGCCAAAGCAACCGAATTTGAAAGGCAGGTCGATGAAAAGCTGCGCGACAGCGACCTGCGGGAACACCGTCATCATGTCCTGACGTTTGCGGTGACGCTGCTGCACATCTCGATCGCCGTCGCGACACTCTCCATCATTACCCGTGGCAAGCGCTGGCCTTGGATCGGCTCGCTGGCGCTGGGGGCCCTGGGTGTGATTTCGGCTGGCCTTGCCTATGCCTGACCAGGCCGGGACTCCGGGCTGGCATCACCATCCCTGTGGGAGGCGCGCATTGCCAGCGGTCGGCAATCCAAAGGGTAATCAGTCCTTCTTGTAGAGCAGCCAGCTCTTGCCGGCGCGCCCTGCCATGGCCGAATGCCTGGTGACGCGGTTGCGCCCGCTGACTTTCGAGCGATAGAGCGCCCGATCCGCCTTGGTGTAGAGGTCTTCGGGGCCTTCCGCCTCGGACGCCATGCAAATACCCATCGATACCGTCACGGTGCCGTAATTCATGCCGGTCTGGCTGCTGGTGAACGGCGTCTGCTCGATCAGGGCGCGAATGCGTTCCGCGATCTCATAGGTTGCGTCCTCGCTGGCACCCTCGATGATCAGCGCGAACTCCTCGCCGCCGGTGCGGGCAACGAACATGTCGCCGCGGATGCTGGTCTGGAATATCTCGGCGATGATCTGGATGATCTTGTCGCCGACAGGATGTCCGTAGCGGTCGTTGATATCCTTGAACCGATCGATGTCGACAAGGATCAGGGCATTGAACAGGATACCCTTGTTGCTGTTGTAGATCCTGGTGATTTCCTTGTCGAAGGCGCGGCGGTTCCAGATCTGGGTCAACGGATCCGTGTCGGCCAGCCGCTTGTATTCCTCGAGCTTCGACTTGACGCTCTCGAGTTCCGCCGTCTTGTCGCTGAGCGTCGAGGCGACCTGCCGTCCGTGATCGATCGTCGAATTGGTCGCGATGGTCATTGCGTTGGCGATCTTTTGCAGAAGATCCTGGGAGAGAAGGCTGCGGTTGCTCAGGCCGCTTGATGTCTCATCGAGGATTCTGCCGTATTTTTCGATGTGGCTGCGCTCGCTGCGCAGGAGCGACGCGACCTCTTCGAGCTCCCGGGCGATGATGTCTCTGGCATGCTCGACGATGCCGGGGCCATGATTATGGGCAAAGAAGGCGCGTCCGATCTGGTCCAGTTCGTCCTGCGTCGGCCGGTTGCTCAGCGATACAACGGCGAGGCTAAGCTCGCGGTTGGTGCCGCTCAACGCCTCATAGAAGATCTCGTAGTTGCGTGGCAGACCGAGCACGCCAAGCTGGCGCATGGTCGCGACAACGGTGGCTGCAATATCGGTGCTTCGTTCCGTCGGGGCTGCTGCCGGCTGCATGTCAGATTCACTCTTCCCCTCGGACCCCGACGCAAATTCGCGGGTCCATTGATCGCCGACCTGGGGAGCGTTACCCGTGCTCCAGAACATCTTGCGAAGACGCGCGTCCCCGCCCGCACCCTTCGCTTGAGATATCATAGTTGCGGCAGCGCTAAAGTTTCCTTAATTCGCACGCCTTCCACAGGTTTTCTCTACCTGTGGCTGTAAGCGCGTAAATTTTTGCACCGCCATCCCGGACAACACCGAGTTCGAGACCCTCGGCGTGCTGCTGCAAAACTCACTTTCGAATTCGTCACGCCAATCGACGTCGTATTTGCTTGCGTGTAACCACTGCAAAGCTGGAATCCTGACAAGGATGCTGGACGAGGTTTCTTCGAGGAGTGCCGAAATGAGCGACAACCACCAGGGATCGTGCCTGTGCGGAGCGGTCCGCTTCCGGACCAGTGGAGCGCTGCGTGGCGTTGTCTACTGCCATTGTTCGCAATGCCGGAAACAAAGCGGGCATTTCTATGCCGCGACCAATGTCGCCGATACCGACATCGTGATCGAGGGCGAGGAAAGCATTACCTGGTATGAAGCGTCTGCCTTCGCCAGGCGTGGCTTCTGCAACGCATGCGGGTCAGTGCTCTTCTGGAAAGCAATGGATCAGGACTATATTTCAGTGATGGCGGGATCGTTCGACAAGCCAACGGCGCTCAAGGGTGAATGTCATATCTTCGTCGGCGACAAGGGCGACTATTATTCGATAGACGACGGGCTGCCGCAGTTTGAAAAGTCGACACCATCCATACCGGTCGCTGACTGAAATTTGGACGATCAGCCTTATTCCATTGATCGGGGCATTGCTTTATCCCGGGCCGGTGATTCCGAGAGGGGCCTTGGCATGCAACGGCTGATCGATGCTTTTATCAATTCGGTGCGGGCATTTCGTAAGCTTGCAGTCAGCGAGAAGGCTTTCCAGCAGGAACTGATGCTGCTGGTGCTGGCCTTGCCCGCCGGCTGGTTCATTTCAGTGTCGTGGCGCGGCTACGCGCTGCTGATCGGCGCGGTGCTCCTGTTGATCATGGTCGAAGTGCTGAACACCGGCATCGAGGCGGCGTGCGACGCAATTTCTCGTGAATTCCACATCGACATCCAGCTCGCCAAGGATTGCGGCTCGCTGGCGGTGCTGATTTCGGTGGTAATTGCCGGCGGCGTGTGGGGCATCGCTCTCATCGAGCGCATAACGGGGGTGCCGATCTGAGACTTCGATCCCTATATGACAGTCACCAAAGGAGACCGTCATGGCAGGGTCCACGAATTCCTCGCTTCTCGAGCGCCTCGGCCTGCCAGACGACCTGCGCTGGCTGGCCGAAAAGTATCCTCGCGAGAACTGGCTGACTCACGCCAACGTCCACGGCGTAGCGAATATGTGGCTGCAACGGCATGACATGTTCCGCGAACTCGGTGGCATGCTGAGCGGCGGTATTGACGACTATCGTGAAGGCAGGCTGGCAGCCCCTGATTTCGCGCGCTGGTTCACGCCGCGCCTCAACCATTTTCTCGGGCATCTCGATGGTCACCACAATGTCGAGGATTACCAATATTTCCCGGTTTTCGCCAAGGCGGAGCCCCGTCTGAAACGCGGCTTCGACATTCTCGATGCCGATCACCACACGATCCACGATGGACTGGAGCGCAACGCCGAGGCGGCGAATGCCTTCATCCGTACACTTCAGGAGAGCGAGGACAAGCAGCGCCTCGCCGCCGATGCCTATGCCGCCGAAAACAGCAGGCTGATCGCCATGCTGACCCGACATCTCGCCGATGAGGAGGACCTGATCATCCCGCTCATTCTCGATCGGGGTGATCAGGTGCTCGGCATCGACTAACCGGTCAAAACTCCTTGGCGCGTTCCCTTTTGGCGATGTGACGGGCCATGAGCCAGGCAATGATGGCAACGGCCAGACCAATGCCTAGACCGATCAACAGCCGCTCGTGGTGTGCCAGTGCCTTGCCGATGAGCTGTTCTGCGCCCAGTCCGAAGAAGTAGCCGAGCGTGCTGAACAGCATCGCCCAGATCAGCGATGAGATGGCGTTGAGGATGACGAAGCGCGGCGCCGGGATGGTCGAAAGGCCGGCCGCGATCCCGCCGACCAGGCGCATGCCGTAGACATAGCGGTTCGACAGAACGAAGATGTTGGGATGGGTGTTGAGCAGGCGGTAGGCGCGGCGAAAGCCGGGCCGCCGGCGCAGTCTCACGACATGGCGACTATCGGCGAAACTCCTGCCGAGGATGAAGAAAAAGGTGTCGCCAGCGAAGGCGCCCAGCGCTGCCGCGACAAAGGCATGCCACAACACGAAAACATGCTGGTGGGCGAAGAAGCCACCCAGGATCGCGGCACTTTCGCCTTCGGCCACGCAGCCGAGAAAAACCGCCAACAACCCGTATTGTTCGATGAAATGGTGGATCGTCTCGGTCATGACGCCGACTGCTGTGACAGTCTTTCATCGATCCGCTTGACCATTTCCGCCAACCGCACGATCTCGTCGCGCATGCCGATGATCTCGCTGTGGCGCAGCTCGTCCAGTTTCTCATGCAACGCCATGATCTCGATCTCGGCCTTCAGATTGACCTCGTAATCGTGGGCGGCATCGATGCGGTCGCGCTCGGTCTGGCGGTTCTGCGCCATCATGATGACCGGCGCCTGCAAGGCGGCGACCATCGACAGCACAAGGTTGAGGAAGATGAAGGGGTAGGGGTCGAATGCAGCGCGCGACAGCAGCCAGACATTGCCTAGTGTCCACACGATCAGGAAGGCGATGAAGGTCAGGATGAAGGACCAGGAGCCGCCGATGCGGGCGATCGTATCGGCAAGGCGGTCGCCAAAGGTCTGGTGGAAGGCGACGGCCTTGTTGGTGTCCCTGGTGATAGTGGTATGCTCGATAGTGCTTTGCAGCACCCGGCTCTCCAACTGGCTCAGCCCATCCGGCTTTCGCTTCAGCCAACGGTTCGCCAGATCGTCGATCGTCTTGTTCATGGCCGTCTCCAAGAGCTTTGCTGCGCTAGACGTAGAGGCTGCCGGCCCGGGCGGGAAGTGCTAGATTGAGGCGAACCGAGGGGGACCGATGGCCGACTTCAAGAAAATTCGGGATCGCGCGGCAAATCGCAAGGGCGGTGAGGCGGAACTGACCTCCCTGTTGGGGCCGGTGCCCGACAATGCGGCGGTGGCAGGCATCACCGATGACCGTATCCTCTCGACGATAGCCGAGCGCGTGTTCGCCGCCGGCTTCGTCTGGCGGGTCATCGAGCAGAAATGGCCCGGATTCGAAGAGGCGTTCCTGCGCTTCGAGCCCAAGCGGCTGTTGTTCCAGCCTGACGATTTCTGGCACGACCTGGCTTCCGACCAGCGCATCGTGCGCAATCCGCAAAAGATCAAATCCGTTCGCGACAACGCCGCTTTCGTCGAACGCGTGTCCAGGGAACATGGCGGCTTCGGCAATTTTCTCGCCGAATGGCCCGCCGATGACCAGGTCGGGCTGATGGCCTATCTGGGCAAGCATGGCAGCCGGCTCGGCGGCAAAACCGGCCAGTATTTCCTGCGCTGGCTAGGTTGGGATGCTTTCATCATTTCGTCCGATATGACGGCCGCCCTTCGCGACGCGGGGCTCGACATCGCCGAAAATCCGACATCGAAGAAGGATCTCGACAAGATCCAGGCCCAGATCAACCGATGGGCTGATGAGACAGGCCTGCCGCGCCGGCACCTCTCGCGCATCCTGGCGATGTCGATCGGCGAAAACCACTCGCCGCAATCGTTGCGCGAGTACATGGGCGACGATTGACGGTCTGAATTGGTCCAAACGAACGCCATTGCGGGGCGAATTTTGCCGCGCTAAGTCAGCAGGCATGACCAACAAGCTCGACATACTGCGTATCGCCATTGCCCAGCTCAACCCGACTGTCGGTGACGTCGCCGGCAACCTCGCCAAGGCGCGCGAGGCGAGGGCGGATGCTGCCCGCCAGGGCGCCGATCTCGTGCTCTATACCGAGCTTTTCCTCGCAGGCTATCCGCCGGAGGATCTGGTGCTGAAGCCGGCCTTCCTCAGGGCATGCGAGCGGGCGGCCGAGGACTTCGCCAGGGATACCGCCGATGGCGGTCCGGGTGTCATCATCGGCACGCCGCTGAAGCGCAAGAGCGGCACGCACAATTCGATCGTCGTCGCCGATGGCGGCAAGATCATCGCCGAACGCTACAAGCTCGACCTGCCGAACTACGGCGAGTTCGACGAGAAGCGCGTCTTCCAGGCCGGGCCTGAGATCCAGGGGCCGGTCAATTTCCGTGGCGTGCGCATCGGCATACCGATCTGCGAGGACATCTGGGGCGAGGTCGGCATCTGCGAGACGCTGGCCGAAAGCGGCGCGGAAATCCTGCTGGTGCCGAACGGTTCGCCCTACTATCGCGCCAAGATCGACGTTCGCCACCAGGTCGTCATCAAGCAAGTCATCGAATGCGGCCTGCCGATCATCTATGCCAACCAGCTCGGCGGCCAAGACGAGCTCATCTTCGACGGCGCCTCCTTTGCCATCGGTGCCGACAAGACGCTCGCCTTCCAGATGAGCCAGTTCGAGGACGCGGTCGACGTCACCACCTGGAAGCGCGGGGATGACGGCTGGGTCTGTTCACAAGGGCCGATGTCGAAAATCCCCGAACGGGAAGAGGCCGACTATCGCGCCTGCATGCTGGGCTTGCGCGACTACGTCAACAAGAACGGCTTCAAGAATGTGGTGCTCGGCCTCTCCGGTGGCATCGATTCGGCGATCTGTGCTGCCCTTGCGGTCGACGCGTTGGGCGAGGAACGGCTGCGTGCCGTCATGATGCCATATCGCTACACCTCGAAGGACTCGCTCAAGGATGCCGAGGACTGCGCCCGTGCGCTCGGCTGCCGCTATGACATCGTGCCGATCTTCGAGCCGGTCGAAGGATTTTTGCACACGCTGACGCAGTTGTTCGAAGGCACCAAGGAAGGCATTACCGAGGAGAATTTGCAGAGCCGCGCGCGCGGCACTATCCTGATGGCGATCTCCAACAAATTCGGCTCGATGGTCGTCACGACAGGCAACAAGAGCGAGATGTCGGTCGGCTACGCCACGCTTTACGGCGACATGAACGGCGGCTTCAATCCCATAAAAGACCTGTACAAGATGCAGGTCTATGCGCTGTCGCGCTGGCGCAACAGCCATGTGCCGCCGGGCGCACTCGGGCCTTCAGGCGAGGTGATCCCGAAGAACATCATCGACAAAGCGCCGTCGGCGGAGTTGCGCGAGAACCAGACCGACCAGGATTCGCTGCCGCCCTATCCGGTGCTGGACGATATTCTGGAATGCCTGGTCGAGAACGAGATGGGCGTCGACGACATCGTCGCGCGCGGCCATGACCGGGCGACGGTGACGCGCATCGAGCACTTGCTCTATATCGCCGAATACAAGCGCCGGCAGGCGGCACCGGGTGTAAAGATCACCAGGAAGAATTTTGGCCGCGACCGCCGCTATCCCATCACCAACCGTTTCAGGGATCGTGGATAGGCGTCCTTTCGCCTGCTGAGCGAGGGTGCGCGATGCTGCGGCGAGTGTGCAATCATGCCCGACTGTGAAATCAGCTTCGACCTGTCACGCATCGATTTCCGCGCGACCTCCGACCTATTGATGGGGAGCTATTGGGGCGCTGGACGCAGCGATGCGTTTCATCGCCGGGCCTTTGCCAACTCGTTCTGCGCCGCCGCCTACATCGCTGGCAAGCAGGTCGGTTTCGGCCGGGCGATCACCGACCGTACGGTATTCGCCTATCTCGCCGACATCATCGTCTGGCCCGAACATCGCAGGCAAGGCATCGGCTTGCGGCTGGTGCGGGCACTCATCGACCATCCTGAACTCAGCACCGTCTCGCACTGGAGCCTGTCGACCAGTGACGCGCACCGGGTCTATGAAAAGCTGGGCTTCAAGGCATCGACGGATGGGCGATACATGCGCCTCGATCGTGCGCCGCCTGCCGGGTAACACCATGCGACGACGATAGGCACCAGTCGCGAATGTTGCAAAATCGCCTCATCGGCTGGTCCAGCACTGCTTTGGGCCATGGCTTGCCTTGGCGAACGATCGAAGCATCCCTATAACACCCTCTCCGCGATTCCCTTCAGGGAGGACCGAATGCCAGGATTTGACATCGTTATGCGAGGCCGCGAGGCCTAGGTCTGCGCCGGTGTTCCCAAGTATGGGAACCACACCGGACCCAGAAAAGGCATTTGCCGCTGCCGATCGCCGCCCATGGGCAGGCGACCGACCATAGCCGAACCTCCGCATTCACGGGCAATTTCGCCCGGGCGCGGTTTTTCAACTTTTGACCTTACTGGGATCGGGCTCGTTTGCGCCCGAATGACATCATGGCTCGTTTTAAGATCGATTTGCGCGCGAGCGCCTTTCGCAGCGTTCTTGGTTTCACGCTAACCCATTGGCGGCGTCAGCCCTGGCGGCTTTCGCTGATCATGGGCGGGTTCCTGCTGTCGACGCTGGCCGACGTGCTCACGCCGCTCTATTCCGGCCGGCTGGTCGATGCTGTCGCCAGCAGCGCCGGCGCGGACGCGATTGCCTGGAATGCCGCGATGACGGCATTCTTCATCCTGATGGCGCTGGCGCTCACGGGTGTCGTGCTGCGCAACCTTGCTTTCATGGCGATTGTCGAACTGACCCTGAAGATGATGGCCGACATCGCGGCGGATGCCTTCCACCGCGTCCAGCGCTTTTCCACCGACTGGCACGCCAACTCGTTTGCCGGCTCAACCGTGCGCAAGGTGACGCGCGGCATGTGGGCGCTCGACCTGCTCAACGACACCATCCTGATCGCGCTGCTGCCGTCGGTCGTCATGCTCGCCGGCTCGACGCTGCTGCTCGGCTGGTTCTGGCCGCTGATGGGCGCGGTGGTCGCAGCCGGCTCCGTGCTGTTCATCATGGTGACGGCGATGCTGTCGCTCGGTTATGTCGCGCCGGCGGCAAGGCTCGCGAACACCTGGGACACGCGCCTCGGTGGTTCGCTGGCCGACGCGGTGAGCTGCAACGCCGTGGTCAAGGGCTTTGGCGCCGAGCAGCGCGAGGAGCGCCGCCTCGCCAGGGTGGTTGCCAAATGGCGTGCGCGCACGCGACGCACCTGGGTGCGCGGCACCATCAACGGCACCACGCAAGGAGCGCTGCTGCTGGTCATGCGGGCGGCGGTGATCGGCCTGGCGCTGATGCTGTGGTCGTGGGGGCAGGCGAGCGCCGGCGATGTCGCTTTCGTGCTGACCTCGTTCTTCGTGCTGCAAGGCTATTTGCGCGATATCGGCACGCATATCCGCAATTTGCAGCGTTCGATCAACGACATGGAGGAACTGGTCGATTTCCAGTCCGAACCGCTCGGCATCGAAGATCGGCCCGGCGCCGGACCGATTGCCATCACGCAAGGCCACATCGCCTTCGACAACGTCACCTTCCACTACGGCAATCACCGGTCGCCGCTCTACCGCGACTTTTCGGTCGACATCGCGCCGGGCGAACGTGTCGGGCTCGTCGGTCACTCGGGCTCGGGCAAGACCACCTTCGTCAAGCTCATCCAGCGGCTCTATGACGTGAATGCGGGAAGGATCGTGATCGACGGCCAGGATATCTCGAAGGTTGCGCAGGCGTCGCTGCGCGGCCAGATCGCTATCGTCCAGCAGGAACCGATCCTGTTCCACCGTTCGCTGGCCGAAAACATCGCCTATAGCAGGCCAAACGCCAGCCAAGAGGAGATCGAGCATGCCGCCAGGCTGGCGAGCGCGCACGACTTCATCGCCAACCTGCCGAAAGGCTACGGAACGCTGGTCGGTGAGCGTGGCGTGAAACTGTCGGGCGGCGAGCGTCAGCGTGTGGCGATCGCCCGCGCTTTTCTGGCCGATGCGCGCATCCTGATCCTGGACGAGGCGACGTCGAGCCTCGATTCGGAATCCGAGGTGCTGATCCAGCAGGCGATGGAACGACTGATGGTCGGCCGCACGACGCTGGTCATCGCGCACCGGCTTTCGACGGTGAGGGCGCTAGACAGGCTGCTGGTCTTCGATCGCGGCAAGATCGTCGAGGAAGGCTCGCATGACGAGTTGATCCGGCTGAGGGGCGGCATCTACCGCCGCCTGTTCGAGCGCCAGGCGCTGGAGCTGACCAAGGGCCTCGTCGACTGACTGAGATGGCCTCCGGCTTCGGCGGGAGGCCATTTCCATCACGCGCCGCGAGACGTCCGAAGCCCCTATCATTCGGCGTATGCTGGCCGAGCAATTCGGCTGTGAAGTCCTTTTCCCGAAATCGAGTTTGCGACGTCTGTTTACGTTACCGACCGAGATTTGTTGTCTCTACTTTTGGTTGTTATATGCTGGGAAAAGCAACCCAAGCGGTCTCGCGATGCATCTTGTTTCCGAAACTACCGGTGTCGAAAAGGTGGCTTCGCCATCGGTGCTGGAATCTCAGCACGGCTCGGTCCGGCCGCTCGCCGCCGAAGATCTCGAGCGCGTCGCCGCACTCTTCCTGACGAAGTTTCGCCGGCGGCAGCGTCACCTCCACGATCGCGCGATCACGGAGACGGCCGAGTATATGAGAAAGATCTATCTTGACCCTGCCGGCCAGTCCGATGAGAGCAGCGCTCTTGTCCAAATCAACCGGCAGGGCGATCTGGGTGGGTTCCTTGGCGTCCTGAAAGCCCGTTACGAGCTCAACGGAGTGGCATTGAATGCAGCGATCATCGGGCCGTTCATGGCCGACCCCGGCGCCGATCACGGCTCGGCAGGACCGCAATTGCTGCGTGCCTTGCATCAAGGCGAATTCGATCTGCAGCTGACCGACTCGGCCAACCGGGTATCTCTGGCCTTCGCGCGTCCGATGAAATACCAGCTCCTGCCGGTCCATTGTCTGGGATGGACCTATATCTTCCTGCCGGCCGCGATGGCCGCCGCCGCACTGCACCGCAAATGGCCCCGCCTGCCTCGCATCGCAGTCGATCCCTTCGCGAGGGCATTCGACGCTCTCGCGAAGGGAAGGTTCGGACCGCCCGTCCAGCCTTCATCGTCGCATCGGATCCATGCCGGGCCGATCAATGCCGCGCAATTTGCCGAGCGTCTGCCGACCCTCTTGTCCGATTACGCTCTTCGGCCGAGTTGGAGGGACGGCGAGTTGCCGCAGCTGCTCGCACTGGCTGCCGAGAAGCGGGCCGACGGCCCACTTCATTTCGGCGGGACTTACGACGAGACGGGCAAAATGCTCGGTTGCTATGCCTTCTACGGTCAAGCCGGCGACATGGCGAGCCTGTTGCAAATCCAGGCTTCTGGACCTCACTGGGGCGCGACGCTGGACGGCCTTGTCGCGGCCGCGCGGGATATGGGCTGCGTGGGCATTACCGGGCAGACCCAGAGCAGGTTTATGCCTCAACTCTTCGGCTATAGGAATCTCTTCTTCCGCTATGCCGGGGGAACGATGGTCCGCTCGCGAATCGCCGAGGTCACGGAAGCGGTCCGCTCCGGCGACATCGCTATCGGCGGGTTGATGGGCGACCGCTGGACCCGGCTCAGTTCCGACGACTTCGGCCGCTGATTGCCTTCGACGATTTCTTCGTCGGCTCCGCCGGCTGGCCGCCGCCCATGCGCCGCCTGAGGCGCGCTCGGCCCGGTCTTTTCATTCCAGCCGCCATGTTCTATGTCTGCGGCACGGCGCGGGGGCGCATCTTGTCAATCACAAAGGCATCCGGTACGCCCCGCTCATGACAGTTACCGTTCGTTTCGCCCCGTCACCGACCGGCCGCATCCATATAGGCAATGCGCGCACCGCTCTGTTCAACTGGCTGTTTGCCCTCAACAACAAGGGCCGCTTCATCCAGCGCTTCGACGACACCGACAGCACGCGCTCGAAGCAGGAATTCGCCGACGCCATCCTTTACGACCTGCACTGGCTGGGCATTTTCCCGGATGCCACCGAGTATCAGTCGCGGCGCTTCGAAATCTATGACGCGGCGGTCGAGCGGCTTAAGGCGGCGGGTGTCCTTTACGCCTGCTACGAAACGCCGGAAGAACTCGACCTCAGGCGCAAGGTGCGCCGCACGCGAGGCCTGCCGCCGGTCTATGGCCGCGAGGCCTTGGCGCTGACGACAGAGCAAGTGGCCGAATATCAGGCCGACGGGCGCCGCCCGCACTGGCGTTTCCTGCTGCCTAATTTCTCCAGCGATCCGCTGCAGCCGGAGCGCACCGAGATCCACTGGGACGATCTGGTGCGTGGCGAGGAGACGGTGGATCTGGCTTCGCTGTCCGATCCGGTGCTAGTGCGTGAGGACGGCACCTATCTCTACACGCTGCCCTCCGTCGTCGACGACATCGAGATGGGCGTCAGCCACGTCATCCGCGGCGACGATCATGTCACCAACACCGGCGTGCAGATCGCCCTGTTCAAGGCGCTGGGTGCCGAGCCGCCCGTCTTCGGCCACCACAATCTCCTGACCACCGTCTCGGGCGAGGGGCTGTCGAAGCGCACCGGCGCACTTTCCATCGAGAGTCTGCGCGAAGACGGCATCGAGCCGATGGCCGTCGCTTCGCTGGCCGTGCTGGTCGGCACGTCGGAGAATGTCGCGGCCGCGCACGACTTGACCGAACTCGCCGGCCATTTCGACCCAGCCGCGACCTCGAAATCGGCGTCCAAGTTCGATCCGGCCGAACTGTTCGTGCTCAACCGGGTGCTGCTGCACCGTATGCCGTTCGACGAGGCGCGGGACCGGCTCATGGTGCTGGGTATTTCCGGCGAACACGCCGAGCCGTTCTGGCTGGCGGTGCGCGGCAATCTCGACCGGCTGGCCGATGCGGTTGCCTGGTGGCGTGTCCTGCGCGAAGGGCCGCAGGAGAAGCCCCAGTTTTCCGATGACGACCGCGATTTTCTGCACCAGGCACTCGATCTCCTGCCTGAGGAGCCGTGGAACGGAACGGTCTGGAAGGATTGGACCGGCAAGATCAGGGAAGCGACCGGTCGCAAGGGCAAGGCGCTGTTCATGCCGCTCAGGCTTGCCCTTACTGGACGGCCTTCGGGGCCGGAGCTTGCAGATTTATTGCCGCTGATGGGTCGGGAAGAAACGTTGGCCCGACGACCCTGACCTTGCGCTGTTCCGGAGGCACGGCCGAAACGGGCGATGCCACCGGCTTGGCCGAAAGGCGCTTGATGGCTTCACGGTCGAGCCCGCCTTCCATATTGGCCAGGGTCTCCGGGTCTGCACCCGGATCAGGCTTCGAGGCCGGTACCGGAATAAACGGCGCCACATCCGGTTCGGGCTGTGACTGTTGCTGGCTCGGCGGGTTGCCGCCAATGATCTGGAAATTCTGCACGGCATTGCAGCCGCAGGCGGGCGGCAGCGACATGTTGGGCTGTTTGTAGAGATAGGCGGTCGGCAATTCGCCGTAGGGCCTGCCGGTGACCGATGATGTCATCGATGCCGAATCATCGTCCATGCCGCGCGAATAGAAGACCTGCATCTCGGTACCGGGGCAGGCCGATTCGCAATTCTTCTGGTCGCGCTCGAAATCGCCGGCCGAGGCGGCGTTCGACATAGGGAAGAAATAGCCGTCGCAAGTGCGGACGCAACTGGTGTGGAATTCACCGCCGCTGCTCGCAAAGTCCGGAATGCCTGGCTGATTGAGGACGCGGCCGACATCACGTTCCTCGCCGGAATCGTCAGGCTGGTCCAATGTATCGATCCGCCGGTTGTCGCCGCCGAAAAGCTGGTCAAAGAGGTTGGCATTGCCCCCGTCTTGACGATTGGCGTCGCCACGATTTGCTTCCTGCGGAGATGCGCTGCGGGGTGCCATCGCATCGTCACGGCAGTCATTGGCATCGAGCGCCGCCAGGATACGGCCCCGGTCGCGGCGTGAGCCGCCGCCGGCGAGTTGGGCACGCTTGGTCTGCAGACTGTCGAGATTGGCGCTCATACGCTCGATGGTGGCGTTCAGCCCGGCACACTGGTTGATGTTGCGCGAAAACAGCGAGAACCCGCAGCCGGCGCTGCTCGCCTGATCGCGAGCCTTCGAGATCTGTTCACGCTGCCTTTCGATCGCGGCGTCGTATTTCCGGACCAGTGCCGGACCACCACCGCCGCGCGAGGCCGCGGCGAGATCGGCCTCCAGTTGACGGCAGACCCGCGAAGCGGCCTGCGGCTCGCTGATCGTTGCGCCGGACAGCAGGAGGCCAAGCAGCACGGCAGCATGCGCCTGCTTCAAACCTCCGCTTGCCATCCGCCTCGATCCCGCTTGCCTATGGTTCACCAAGGCTAACCCGTTCGCGGTTAATCGTCCATTTCGGAAGTCACCTTGTTGCCGGCTGCCCATTCGATGGTGCCCATCAGTCGCGGCGATGGGCCGGTGGGCTCAGAACTTGTAGTTCATCCCGATCCTGACGGTGCTGAACGTGTTGTCGAAGGTCGTATTGGAGTTGGGCCCGTAGTTGATCGTCTGGTCACGCAGGTCGACATATCGATATTCGGCATTTGCCGACCAATGATCGGTGATTGCCTGCTCCAGCCCTGCGCCAATCGTCCAGCCAACCTTGGTGTTCTTTTCGGAGTAGCTGTTGGCGGGCCCATTGAGATATTGATTCTCGACACCTCCGAAAGCGAGGCCGCCGGTCCCGTAGACAAGGGTGCTGTCGAACGCATAGCCCGCCTTGGCGCGGAGCGTCCCGAACCAATCCACCTTGGTGTCGTAGACATCGCCACCGCCGACATTGACCTCGTCGGAATGCCCCTTGATATCGGCGCCCGAAATATCGGCCTCGATGCCCAGAACCGCCGAGTTGATCTGGTAATTGTAGCCGATCTGGACACCGCCCAGAAAGCCGTCGATGTCGTAATCCTGCGTGCCCCGGATCGTTGGCGTGTTTGGCAGATTGTAGGTCGCGTCGGTGCTGCCAAAACCATAGCCAAGATGCCCGCCGACATAGACGCCGGACCAGTCATGCACGGCCGGCTCTGCCCCAATGGCGTCGGCGGCGAACGCCTTTGCGCCAATCACAGTCAGCATTGCCGAAGCGAGCAATAGGGCTCTCATGACATTCTCACCGCCTAATCAGACGGCGCGACTATATCAAATTGGTCCGTCCCGAGAAATCCGCATTCGTTCAATGCCGGATTTCTCGGTTAAGAGTTGTCGGCCAGCAACATTCGATCCGGCCAACGCGGTTCCGTGGCGCGCCACCCAGGCTCAAGCGGGACTGGATCAATCGGGTCGCGAGAGCCGGTTCAGTCCAGATTGGCGATCGCCTGCGCCTTGTGCGCGGCCTCGACCACCGCCAGCGCGGTCATGTTGACGACGCCGCGCGAGGTTACCGAGGGCGTCAGTATGTGCGCCGGCTTGTCGGTTCCGAGAAGGATGGGGCCGACATGCAGGGCATCCATCATGGCCCGCAGCGCCGTCAGCGTGATGTTGGCCGAATCGAGGTTCGGGAACACCAGAAGACTGGCTTCGCCCTTCAGACGCGAATGCGGATAGACGCGCTGGCGCAGATGCTCCGACAAGGCGGAATCGGCGTGCATTTCGCCGTCGCACTGCAGTTCCGGCGCGATGCGCGCCAGGATTTCCGCAGCCTGACGCATCTTCAGCGCGCTCGGCGAATCGCGCGAGCCAAAATCCGAATGCGACAGGAGTGCCGCCTTCGGCTCGATGCCAAAGCGCTGGATTTCCTCGGCCGCCAGCACGGTCATCTCGGCGATTTCGTCGGCCGTGGGGTCGACGGAGACGTGAGTGTCGGTGAGAAATATGATGCCGCGCTGCGAGATCAGCATGGACAGGGTCGACAGGTCCCGGTCCTTGATGCCGGTGCGCGGGCCGATGATCAGCGTCACATTGCGCAGATGCCGCTCGAAACGGCCTTCGAGGCCGCAGACCATGGCGTCGGCATCGCCGCGCTTCAGCGCAAGTGCGGCGATCACCGTGTTGTCGGTGCGCACCATGGTACGCGCGGCTTCCGTCGTCACGCCGCGGCGGCCGGCGAGTTCGATCAGGAGGTCGACATAGTGGCGGTAGCGCGGATCGTCCTCCGGGTTGATCAGGCCGAAATCGACACCGGGCTTGATGCGCAGGCCGTAGCGCTTCAGCCTGACTTCGATGACATGCGGACGACCGATCAGGATCGGCTCGGCGATGCCTTCCTCAAGCACAACCTGGGCGGCACGCAGGACACGCTCGTCCTCGCCGTCGGCGTAGATGACGCGTTTGGCGCTGGAAGCCTTGGCGGAGGAGAACACCGGCTTCATCACCAGGCCGGAGCGGAAGACGAAGCGGTTGAGCTTGTCGATATAGGCGGCGAAGTCGGTGATCGGCCGTGTCGCCACGCCGGTGTCGCAGGCTGCCTTGGCCACCGCCGGCGCAATGCGCAGGATGAGGCGCGGGTCGAAAGGCGAGGGGATCAGGAATTCGGGTCCGAAGATCGGTGTCTCGCCCGAATAGGCGCGCGCGGCGACATCGGAAGGTTCTTCGCGGGCAAGGGCGGCGATGGCCCGCACCGCCGCCATCTTCATCTCCTCGTTGATGGCGCTGGCGCCGCAGTCGAGCGCACCCCTGAAGATGTAGGGGAAGCAAAGCACGTTGTTGACCTGATTGGGAAAATCGGAGCGCCCCGTGCAGATCATGGCGTCCGGACGCGCCGCGCGCGCCACTTCCGGCATGATCTCCGGATTGGGATTGGCCAGCGCCAGGATCAACGGCTTCGGTGCCATGTGTTGTAGCAGTTCCGGCTTCATCACGCCGGCGGCGGAGAGGCCGAGGAAAACATCGGCGCCCGCTATGACGTCGGCCAGCGTGCGCGCCTCGGTGTCCTTTACATAAGGGTCTTTCCAGCGGTCCATCTCGTCGACACGGCCCTTGTAGGCTACGCCGAAACGGTCGGTGACCCAGATGTTCTCGACGCGCACGCCGAGCGAAACGAGCAGATTGAGGCAGGCAAGGGCGGCAGCGCCCGCACCGGAGGTGACGACCTTGATGTCCGAAATGGTCTTGCCGGCGAATTCCAGCCCGTTGAGCACGGCGGCGGCGACGATGATGGCGGTGCCGTGCTGGTCGTCATGGAACACCGGTATGCTCATGCGAGCCTTCAGGCGTTCTTCGACTTCAAAACACTCCGGCGCCTTGATGTCCTCGAGGTTGATGCCACCAAAGGTCGGTTCCAGCGCGGCAACCGTTTCGACCATGCGCTCGATTTCCGGCGCGTCGATCTCGATGTCGAAGACGTCAATGCCGGCGAACTTCTTGAACAGGACCGCCTTGCCCTCCATCACCGGCTTGGAGGCCAGCGGCCCGATATTGCCGAGGCCGAGCACGGCCGAGCCGTTCGACACGACGCCGACTAGGTTGGCGCGCGCCGTGTAGTCGGCGGCGGTCGCCGGATTGTCGCGGATTTCGAGGCAAGGGGCGGCCACGCCGGGCGAGTAGGCGAGCGCCAGGTCGCGCTGGTTGCCGAGCGGCTTGGTCGCCTGGATCTCGAGCTTTCCCGGCGTAGGATGCTTGTGGAAGTAGAGGGCGGCTTCGTCGAGGTCCGAACGTGCCGTCTTCTTGTTCTCGCCTTCCATGCGGCCGCTCCTCGAAACCTGCTTCGGAAGTCTTTCTAGCATGAGGCCAAGGTTTTTCGCGACGCTAATTGACGCGCCGGCAGCTTTAAATGCCGGCGCGTCAAAACCCAATATTCGTCAGTTGGTTACGGCCTTTTCATGCGAGATCAGGTTGCGCTGGTTCGCAGGCGCACTGGTCAAAAGGCGCTGACATAGAGACCGCCGTCGACGGGTATGTTCTGGCCAGTCAGATAGCCGGCATGGACAGAGCACAGGAAGGCGCAGATCTGGCCGAATTCCTCCGGCGTGCCGAGCCGCTTGGCCGGTACGTCGGCACTGATGCGGGTCTTGCGCGCCGCCGCCGCCTTTGGATCCTCCGATGTGCCGGCCTCATGCGGGCCGCGCAGCCGGTCGGTGTCGAGCTTGCCCGGCAGCAGGCTGTTGATGGTCACGTTGCGCTCGATCACCGTGCGCGCCACACCGGCAAGGAACGACGTCAGTCCGGCACGCGCGCCCGATGACAGGTCGAGGCCGGGAATTGGGACATAGACCGACAGCGATGTGATGTTGACGATGCGCCCGAAACCACGCGCCGCCATGCCGTCGATGACCGCCTGCACCAGTTCGATCGGTGTCACCATGTTCTGGGTGACGCCTTCGAGGATTTTTCCACGATCGACCTCGCGGAAATCGCGAAGCGGTGGCCCGCCATTGTTGTTGACGAGGATGTCAGGTTCCGGACAGGCGGCGAGCAACGCTTTCTGTACCTCCGGCTTCGAAACGTCGCCGACGACTTCCGTCACCGTCACGCCATAGCGCTCTCGCAGCTCCGCGGCGGTTTTGGCGACCAGCTCCGCATTGCGCCCATTGATGACGATGTCGCAGCCTGCTTCGGCCAGCGCCATGGCGCAGCCACGCCCAAGCCCCTTGCTCGAAGCGCAGACGATGGCCTTCTTTCCGCGGATACCGAGATCCATGACGATTTCTCCTTTGATTTGCCCGGCAGGCTAGCGCTAGCGCTGGACCAATCGCAACCGTCATACGGTTGTTGCATGAATCGGGGCATAGGCTGCTCGAAAGCAAGGGTGAATCCGCGATGTCAGGCCAAGAGCCCCGCACTTTCCGCAGCATGTTCATTTCCGATGTGCATTTGGGCTCGAAGGCGGCGAAGGCCGACTTCCTGATCGATTTCCTGCGCTACCACGATGCCGACATCATCTATCTAGTCGGCGATATCGTTGACGGCTGGCGCCTGAGGCGCAGCTGGCACTGGCCGCAAAGCCATAACGACGTGGTGCAGAAACTGCTGCGCAAGGCCCGCAAGGGCGCCAGCATCACCTATATCGCTGGCAATCACGACGAATTCGCACGCCAGTTCCAGGGCGTGCATTTCGGCGGCATCGTCGTTGCCGACCGTGCCATCCACGAAACCGCCGATGGTCGGCGGCTGCTGGTCATACATGGCGACCAGTTCGACACCGTCGTCCACAACCAGCGTTGGCTCGCCTATCTCGGCGACCATGCCTATGACGCCGCCATGCAGGTCAACCGGGTGATCACGCGGCTGCGCCAGCTGCTCGGGCTGCCTTACTGGTCGTTTTCGTCCTGGGCCAAGGTCAAGGTCAAGAAGGCGGTGAACTTCATCGGCTCGTTCCAGACGGTTCTCAGCGAGGAAGCGCGACGCTCGCATGTGGACGGCGTCATCTGCGGGCACATCCACCATGCCGCCATCGAAAGCTATGGCGACGTGCAGTACATCAACACCGGCGACTGGGTGGAGAGCTGCACCGCCGTGGTCGAGCATTTCGACGGCCGCATGGAAATCCTGACCTGGGCGCATGTCCTGCCTGAAGCGCCTGACGAGCCCTTCATCCCGATGCTCATCGAGGACAGGGTGGTGCAGGCCGCCTGAGGCGGAAGCCGGACCTGAACGTTCTGCTGTTAATCGACTGGTCCAGCTGGTTTCACTCGCTTTTTCCTCATGTTAAGGATCGGTTTGCGCTGCTCGCCGGTCGTTGAGCGCAGCGTCATTGGATCGATTCATGCCGCTGCCGCCGCTTTCGCCCGAACAACTCGTGAAACCGAGCCGTTTTGAACTGCGCATGAGCCTGATCTTCGGCACGTTGTTCATATCGCTTGGCACCCATTTGCCCTATTTCCCGCTTTGGCTGCAGGCCAAGGGATTTCACGCCGAACAGATCGCCGTCATCCTGGCGGCGCCGATGTTCCTGCGCGTGGTGACGACGCCGCTGCTGACGACACTTGCCGATCGAGCCAGGGACCGCGCCGATGTCTATGTCGTTCTCGTCGCGGCCTCGCTGCTGCTCTCCGCGGGATACTTCCTGACACCGACCTACGCGACGGTGCTGGCGGTTTCGTTGCTGCTGACCATTGTCTGGACGCCGCAATCGCCGATCGCCGATTCGCTGGCGCTTTCGGGCGTGCGCCGCTTCGGGTCCAATTATGCGAGCATGCGCAAATGGGGGTCGATCTGCTATCTCCTGGCCAATGTCGCGGGCGGCTTCATCCTGGCGGCCAGCGGCCCTCGAGCCGTTCCGGTGATCATATTCCTTGCCCTTGGCGCGGCACTCGCCGCAGGCTTGATGGCGCCGCGCCTGGGACGGCCGCGCAAGGCCTCGCCGCTGTCGGCGGCAGAAATCCAGCACGCGGCGCCGGGCCTGTTCAACGCCTATTTCCTCTATTTCACGCTTGGCGTCGGCATCATCACCGCCAGCCATGCCTTCCTTTACGGTTTCGTCTCGATCTATTGGAAATCGATCGGCATCAGCGATTCCCTCGTCGGACTGCTATGGGCGTGGGGGGTGGTGTCCGAGGTCTGCATGTTCCTGTTTTTCAATCGCATATTCGCCTCCGTACCCGTCGTCCGGGTCATGCTCATTGCCGGCATCGGTTCGATCGTGCGTTGGATCGCCTTTCCGCTGGTGTGGCCGCTCGGCCTTGGCGTCGGCGGTTTCTTCGCCGTGCAGTCGCTGCATTCGGTGTCCGTCGCAATGGTGCTGATCGGCCTGCAGAAGATGATCGCCGAGACCGTTTCCGAAGAGCGCACGGGCGCCGCGCAAGGCATCGCCTATTTCTTCAACGGCTTTTTCATGGCTGCCGTCACGCTTGTGTCCGGTCCGCTCTACGACCGCCTTGGCGCCGATGGCTTCCTGGCGATGATCCCGATTGCGATCGTTGGCCTTATGCTGATCGGGCTGGCTGCCCGGTCAGCCCCACAGCGCGCGCTCCGGGGGTGAGACGAGCGATCCCTCGTAAACGAGGCCCGGCACACGATCCCGGGCAAGCAGCAGCGGGCCGTCGAGGTCGACGAAGTCGGCTCCTTGCGCGAGCAGTATTGCCGGCGCCATTGCCAGCGACGTGCCGACCATGCAGCCGACCATGACGCCAAAACCCAGTTCACGGGCGAGGGCGCGCAAGGTGAGCGCCGCCGTCAACCCGCCGGACTTGTCGAGCTTGATGTTGACGGCGTCGTAGAGACCGACAAGCGCTTCGAGGTTGCTTGCTTCATGAACGCTCTCGTCGGCGCAGATCGGCATCGGATGCGCGATGTGGCGCAGGATGCCGTCCCGGCCCGCCGGCAACGGCTGCTCGATCAGCGCGATGCCCTGTTCGGCGGCAGAGGCGAAGTTCGCAACAATGTTGTCGTCGGTCCAGCCTTCATTGGCATCGAGGATCAATCGGCTCTCGGGCGCGGCCTGTCTCACCGCCCGGATGCGGGCGATATCGTTGTCGCCGCCGATCTTGACCTTGAGCAGCGGCCTGCCGGCGTTGGCGCGGGCCTGCGCCGCCATCGCCTCGGGTTCGCCGAGCGAGAGCGTGTAGGCGGTCTCGAGCCGATGCAACGGGGCTGGCCAGATTGCGTCTGCAACCGGATTGCCACTGATCTTGGCTTCGAGGTCCCAGAGGGCACAGTCTATGGCGTTACGCGCTGCCCCGGCAGGCATTGCGTCGAGCAGGGTGATGCGGTCCATTCCGCCGGAGACCCGGTCGCTCATCGCCTGGATCGCGTCACGGACACCGTCCATGGTCTCGCCATAGCGCTTGTAGGGAACGCATTCGCCGCGCCCGCTATGACCACCCTGGCTGATCGTGCAGGTGATGACCTCGGCCTCGGTCTTGGAGCCGCGTGAAATGGTGAAGATCCCGGCGATCGGAAAACGCTCGGCCTCGACCGAAATGACACGCGCCATATTTTTCTGCTCCGGCTATGCGAGAAGGGTTGTCGGCAAATCGACAAGGTCGGACCCATCAGGCTAAACAGGACGCCATGTTGACCATCGGCAAACGCGACGCAAGCGGCACGACCGCCTCGGGGGCTGACCATGACCCGCGTGTGGCGGTCGGCGAGGAGGATGGCGTCCTCGGCTGCGCGTTCTCTGGTATCTGGACGACACGGACCGTGGCGCTGATCGACGCGGACATGCGCAAAATCGAGAAACGAAGCGGTTTCAAGACCTTGGCGCTCGATCTTTCGAAAATCGAAAAAATCGATACCGCCGGCGCCTGGCTGATCGATCGGCTGGTCAGCGTCTTCGAGAAGAAGAATGTCGAGGTAAGGCTGCAAGGCCAAAGCGAGATCGCTTCCATCCTGCTCGACGCGGTTAGCGAGGCCGTCCGGCGCGAACCCGAATCCGGGCCTGCGCGGCCGCCCAATATTGTCATCCGGGCGCTGGAGGCGGTTGGCCGGCGCGTCTACGAGATGCGCGACGATTTCCTCTCCTCGATGAACATATTGGGCGCCACAATCCGCGGCGCGCAGATGAAGCTCGGCCGCGGCCATGCCGTAAATCCGGCGGCGATCTTCAACCAGATCGATCGCATGGGCGTCGGCGCGATCCCCGTGGTGGTGCTGATGTCGGCGATCGTCGGCGCCATCGTCGCCCAGCAAGGCGCCTATCAGCTCAGCTATTTCGGCGCCGACATCTTCGTCGTCGACCTCGTCGGCGTGCTGATCCTGCGCGAACTCGGCGTGCTGATGACGGCAATCATGATCGCCGGCCGCTCCGGTAGCGCGATCACCGCCGAAATCGGTTCCATGAAGATGCGCGAGGAGGTCGATGCGCTCAAGGTCATCGGCCTCAACCCGATCGGCGTCCTGGTCTTTCCGCGCCTTGTGGCGCTGGTGATCGCCTTGCCGTGCCTGACGATCATCGCCAATTTCGCCGCACTCGGCGGCGGCATTGTCGCCGCTTGGCTTTATTCCGATATCCCACCCGCTGCATTCATCGACCGGTTGCGTGTCGCAATCGATCTCAGCACGATTTTCGCCGGCCTGATCAAGGCGCCGTTCATGGCCATGATCATCGGCACGATCGCCTCCGTCGAGGGCATGAAGGTCGGCGGCAGTGCCGAATCGCTCGGCCAGCACGTGACCGCTTCGGTGGTGAAATCGATCTTCGTCGTCATCATCCTCGATGGGCTTTTCGCCATGTTCTATGCAGCGATCCGGTTCTAACAACATGGCAAAGGGCAACGGAGTCACGACTGAGGTGCAGGACGAGGGCGAGATCGTGCTTTCGGTGCGCGACGTCACCGTTGCCATCGACGACAAGCTGATACTCGACAAACTGTCGCTCGACATCAAGCGCGGCGAGATATTGGGGTTCGTCGGTGCCTCGGGCGCCGGCAAGTCCGTGCTGCTGCGCACCATTCTCGGGTTGATGCCCAAGCAGTCGGGAGCGATCAAACTATTCGGCGTCGACGTCGACAAGGCAAGCGATATGGAGCGGCTGCGCATCGACATGCGTCTTGGCGTGCTGTTCCAGCACGGTGCACTGTTTTCGGCGCTGACCGTGCTGGAGAACGTGCAGGTGCCGATGCGCGAATATCTCGACTTGCCGAGGAAGCTGATGGACGAACTGGCACTGCTCAAGATCGAGCTGGTCGGGCTGCCGCCGGACGCGGCGCAGAAATTCCCCTCCGAACTCTCCGGCGGCATGATCAAGCGTGCCGCACTTGCGCGCGCTCTGGCGCTCGATCCAGACATCGTCTTTCTCGACGAGCCGACGTCCGGTCTCGATCCGATCAGCGCGGCCGAGTTCGACGAACTCGTCGTCAAGCTGCGCGACACCATGGATCTCACCGTCTACATGGTCACGCACGACCTCGACACGCTATTCACCGCCTGCGACCACGTTGCGGTGCTCGGTAAGAAAAAGGTGCTGGTCGAAGGCACTATCGACGACATGCTGAAGAGCGAGGAACCCTGGGTGAAATCCTATTTCCGCGGAAAACGCGCCCGGCAACTTGATCTTGCGGCGCGTGCATAGCCATAAGTGAAGCAATGGAAACCAGAGCCAACTACGTCATTGTCGGCATTTTCACGCTGGTTGCGATCCTCGCGGCTTTCGGCTTCGTCTATTGGACGGCCGCGATCGGCGACAGGGGCGAGACGACGCTGCTGCGGGTGCGCATTCCAGGCTCGGCGTCCGGTCTAGGCCGCGGCAGTTTCGTGCTGTTCAACGGCGTCAAGGTCGGAGACGTCAAGCGCGTCTATATCGACGTCGACAATCCGACCGTCGCCATCGCCGACACCGAGGTCGACCGGATGACGCCGATCACCAAGTCGACACAGGCCGATATCGGCCTTGCCGGCCTCACCGGCCAGGCCAACATCGAACTCAAGGGCGCCGACCCCAAGGAAGTGAAGCTGCTCGACCAGGCCGAAAAGGAAGGCAAGGTCGCCGAGATCGTCGCCAATCCTTCGGCCGTAACCAATTTGTTGCAGACGGCCCAGAACATCTTCACCCGCGCCGACAAGGTGCTGACGGAGTTGGAAGGCTTCACCAAGGATGTGCGCGGACCGCTGACGCAGACCGTGCACAATGTTCAGACGTTTTCCGATGCACTGGCCAGGAATTCCGACGGTATCGACAAGTTCCTGTCCGCCGTCAGCGCGCTGTCCGATGAGCTGAAAGGCGTTTCAGGAAAACTCGACGGCACGTTGAAGGCTGCGGAGGGCCTGCTCAATGCCGTCGACAAGGACAAGATCAAGAGCATCGTTGCCAATGTCGATACGGTGACGGGGAACCTCAAGGAAACCTCACGGCAGCTCGACGGTGTGATCAAGAACGTCGATACGGCGGTGGGGTCGGTCAACGACTTCGCCAAGCAGACGCAAGGCACGCTAGCCAAGGTCGACGGCGTGCTCGACGGCATCGACCCGGCGCAGGTGCGCCAAGCGCTGGCCAACATCCAGAAGGCCAGCGACAGTGCCAACAAGGCGGCTGCCGATATCGCGGAGGTGACCGGCAAGATCGCCAATCGGGCCGACGACATCGACCAGACAATCAAGGACGCCAGGCAACTGGCGCAACGGCTCAACGACGCTTCGGTGCGGGTCGACGGTATCCTCGCCAAGGTCGACAAGCTGCTCGGCTCGGGTCAGGCCGACGGCGTGATGGCCGATGCAAGGGATACGCTTAAATCGTTCAAGCAGGTCGCCGATACGCTGAATGCCCGTCTTGGAGTCATCACCGACAATCTGGCGCGCTTCTCCGGTCAGGGGTTGCAGAATGTCGAGGCGCTGGTGCAGGACAGCCGCCGCTCGATCAACCGCATCGAGGAGGCGGTGACGGATCTCAGCCGCAATCCGCAGCGCATCCTTTCGGGTGGCGAAGGCGAGGTTCGGCAGTTCGACGGCAGGGCGCGGCGTTGACTTCGGCGCCGGCCCGCCGCAAGAACAGTGCTCGCGAATGCGGGTTGATCTTACGATCCGGGGACAACGGGGATCACGCGTGACTTTGAGTAGGCTTGGAACGGGCGGGTTGAAATCAGCCGCGGCGCTGCTTGTCCTGACGGTTGCCGGTTGTGCGGTGCTGGGCGGCAAGCCGACACCGCTCGACACGTTCGAACTGTCGGCGCCATCGGTCGACGCGCATGGCCATAGCCGCAAGCAAATCCTGATCGCCCAGCCTTCCGCGCTGAAGGCGCTGGACAGCCAGAACATCGTCATCAAACCCTCCGACCGCTCGATCCAATATCTGAAGGGCGCGCAATGGGCCGACCGCCTGCCGCTGGTCGTGCAGGCGCGGTTGGCCGAGACGTTCCAGCGCTCGGGTAGCTTTGCCGGCGTCGGCAAGCCGGGCGAGGGGCTGGCGATCGACTACCAGGTGATCGTCGAGGTCCGGTCCTTCGAAGTGCGCGTCAATGGCGGCGAACATGCCGAGGTCGAGCTGTTCGTGCGCTTGCTCAACGACCGCAACGGCGAGGTGAAGGCTTCCAAGAGCTTCACAGCATCGGCACCCGTATCGGGCAGCGGCAACCCGGCCTATGTCGGCGCGCTCGACGCGGCCTTCGGCGATGCTGCCAAGCAGATCGTTCGCTGGACCGATTCGGTGATCTGAGCGTCAGGCGCGCAGGGGTTTCACTAAACTCCTTTCAGGCTACAGACAGTCGAAGACGTCCGGCCGTAGCTTTCCAGTCTTCATCAGGTGCTGCAGGGTGTAAGTCAGGGACAGCGCATCGTCGAGCGCGTCATGCCCCCGCAATGGCGGGTGTTCGATGCCGTAGTAAGCCGCAAGCTTGTTGCTCGGCGTCCTTGCCAGGTCCTCGATCGGCATACCGGCCGCGATCAGCAACTTGACGGCGTTGTCGAACCGGCTGGCTGGGATGGAAGGCTTGATGCCCGCGACATAGCAACTGATGGCGATCATGTTCAGTTCGTCCTTGCCCCAGGACCAGAACCGAACTCCATCGGAAAACCGATCGACGCCCGCAAGAGCTTCTTCCAACTCGACGCCCTCGGCCTCGATGATTTCTTCGGTGGTTCCGGTCAGCCTGGTGAAGAACGGATCGAGCGCGTATCTCTCGCCAAATCGGTCGATCGGCCTGATGTAGGCCTTGTGCGTGCCCAGCACAGGGAAGTCGCCTTCGAGGCCGAGCCTTGCCGCGCCGATTTGGGCGATGACCGGATCGGGGTCATGGGCCGCGCACCAGAATCTGCGTTGTGAGCCCTCAAGGCAGAGAAACTCGCAGTCGAAGATGATTGCCGTCTTCACAACTCAGGATCCGGTTCCGGAAAACGAGATAAAACCCGAATGCGTCTTCCGGGTAGCGACATCAGTCCTTCAAGAAAAAAGGCGGGAGATAAGTCCCCCGCCTTTTTTCGTTCTTGGCGTGTCGACCGCTTAGTGCAGGCGGCCGCTGGCATGGGCCAGCATGGTGTAGACCTTGCCGGTGTCCGACGTGAGATAAGTCTGCGCCATGATGTTGTCGCGGTCGTTGCGCGAGACATCCTTGAGCAGCTTCTCGAAATCGTCGCAATAGCGGTCGACGGCGGCGCGGAATTCGGCCTCCGCCTGGTACTTGCGGCGGATTTCGTCGAACGTCTGCTGGCCCTTCAGCGTGTAGAGCCTGCGCGTGAACACGTCACGCTCGCCACGCCGGTAGCGGTTCCACAGCTCGATCGAGGCATCGTGGTCGATGGCCCGCGCGATATCGACGGACAGCGAGTTCAGCGATTCCACGACATGCAGCGGCGAACGCTGGGCAGGGGCCGCGCGCGGTGCTTCCGCAGGCGCCTGGGGGGCCGCCGGCCTGAGGTCGGCATCGTTAGACGCAGCGGTCAGCAGATCACGCACCCAGCCGCCTTGCGGCGCGCGGGCAGTGGCGTCGGCGGCACGCTGGCGCGGTGCTGCCTCTGCCGGACGCTCAAGATCGAGCGTGCCGCGCAGTCCCGCGCCGCCCAGCGGTGCCTGCGGCGGGCGCAGATCCGGCTGCTGCGGTGCCGGGGCACGACGCGGCGGCTCGGCGGCGCGTGCCGCCGGGGCCTGCGGCGCCGGGCGCAAGGGGCGTGGTTCCAAGGAGTCGCCGCCACGACCGGACTTCGCAACGATGTCCGAAAGCTCCTTCAAGGCGTTGATCTGCTCGGAAACGGCGCGGCGGATGGCCGAGGTCGATTCCTTTGCCTCTTCCGGCATCTCGATGACGCCTTTCTTGAGTTCGGCGCGGGTCAGGTCGAGTTCGCTCTTGATCGAACCCGCGGTGCGCCGCATTTCCTCGGTCGCATCGGCGAAGCGCTTGGTTGCCGACTCGACGACATCGGTAATGGCGTTGCGGATCTTGTCGGCCGATTCCAGCGTCTTGCCTTCGGCGTTCTGCAGTGTCTGGCCGACGAGGTTCTCGAAAGAACGCATGACCCTTTCGAGATCTTCCGACTTCTTGACCAGGCCAACGGCGAGATCCTCGAGCGACGACTGTCTTTCCAGCGTGTGTTCGAGGTTGCTCTGGGCCGAACTCAGGAGGTCCGAAGCGCCGGCGAGCAGGCGGCTGTGTTCGTCGAACTTGGTGGCGATCGAGGCGACTTCACGCAAGGTCGACGACGACAGTTCCGTCAGCCTTGTCGTGTTCGAATCGACCAGACGCGCCGAGCTGGCAAAGGTCTGCGCCGCCTTTTCGGTGGTCGCCGCGAAGCTTTGCGTGCTGCCGGTCAGACGTTGGTCGACCTCGCCGAGGTTGACCGCGGCCTGCTCGATCAACTGACCGAGCTGCGAGCTGGACTTGGTCATACGGCCGATGAGATCGGCGACGCTGTCGGACAGCGACGAACGGGCGCCTTCGACCGCCGACAAGGTCTCGGCGGTGCGGCTGGCCAGCGCGTTGACCAGGGTCGCATTTTCGCTGCGCAGCTTCTCGGTCGCACGTTCGGTGACCTCTTCCATGCTCCTTTGCAGTTCCGAGCCGCCCTGGGCGAAGCGCTCGACCAAGGGCCGCGCGGTTTCGTCGAGGATCTTCGACATCTCGGCGGACCGTGCCGCCAGCATGGTGTTGAGTTCGCGGGTGTTGGCGCCGATCGTCTTGGCTGCGTCGTTGGTGCTCTGGCCGATATGCTGGCCAACCGCGGTGAAGGTCTCCGCGATCACGTTGGCGCGCGATATGAGTTGCGCCTCGGCGGTCGACACCTGCTCGTTGATCCTCTGGCCCATCGTCTCGGCAGTGTAGGCAAGCCGGTTTTCGACGCCGGCGATCTGCTCTTCGACACGGGCGGCAGCGGCCGCCGCGCTCGACGCGAGACGCTCGTCGGCGCCGGCAAGCGCCTGCTCGATTTCGCGGGCATGCACGGCCAGGTCCTGGCCGGTCTGGCGCGCGCGATCGGCGACCCTCTGCTCGGTGTTTGCGAAGGCGCCGACAATGGTCTGCGCATGCTCGTCGATCGTCGAGGTGCTGTCGGCGATGCGCGAAACCAGGCGCTGGTCGGCGTCGTCGAAGATGCGGGCGATTTCGGACGCCCGGCTGGACAGCGCGTCCGAACCCTCGGCGATGCGCGAGACCAAATGCTGGTCGGCGGCGTCGAAGATGCGGCCGAGGTCCGACGCGCGGGCGGCGAGGGCCTCGGCGGATTCGCCGATACGCATGCCGAGCCGCTGGTCGGCGCTTTCGAAGTTGCGCAGGATGTCGCCGGCGCGGGCGGCTAGCGACTGGGCTGTTTCCACGGCACGGGCGACCAGCTTCTGGTCGGCCGCGTCGAACGTGCCGGCAATCTCGCTTGCGCGGGCGGCCAGCTGATCGGCGGCCTCCTGAGCCCGGGCGGCCAGTTGGTCAGTGGTTGCTTGTGCGCGGGCGGCGAGCTTCTGGTCGGCCATGTCGAAGGCGCCGGCGATCTCGCCAGCGCGAGCGGCGAGCTGATCGGCGGTTTCATGGGCGCGGGCCAGCAGCGAGCTGGAGGTGTCGTCGGCGCGGGCGAGCAAGGCGTTCGACGTATCTTCCGCACGTGCGTGGAGGCGACGATCGGCCTCCTCGAAGGTGCGGGCAATGTCTTCGGCCCGTGCCAGCAGCGCGGCGGACGTCTGTTCGGCGCGCTCGGCAATCTTGCGATCGGCGTCGCTGAAGGCGGCACCGGCCTGCTCGTGCAGCGTGCTGGTGACTTCCAGCACCTTTTCGCGCAAGGCGCCGGCGACGAAGACAGCGCTCTTCTCGAGCACGCCGCGGATGTTGTCGACACCAGTCGACAGCGCGCGCTCCATGGTGCCGGCGCGTTCCTCAATGATGCCGGTCTGGCGGCTGAACGCCTGCTCGATCTTGTCGACATCGGCAGCGATCGCGGCGGAAATGTCCGTGCTCCTGGCCGCGATCTGGTCGATGTGGCCGGACAGCGAGCGATCAACGTCCCTGCGGCTCTCGGCGAGCTTGCCGAGATCATCTTCCAGCGCGCGGCTGAGCATATTGCGGCCTTCGGACAACTTGCCGACATGTCCGGCGATGATATCGTCGATATCGCCGCGGCTTTCGGACAGCCTCTGCAGGTCGGCTTCGAGGGCGCGCTTGAGAATGTCGCGGCCCTCGGCGAGCTTTTCGACCTGGCCAGCGACCAGACCATCGATGCTTGAGCGGCTCTCGGCCAGCTTGGCAAGGTCGGCCTCCAGCGCGCGCTTGAGGACATCGCGGCCCTCGGCGAGCTTCTCAACCTGACCGGCGACCAGACCGTCGATGCTGGAGCGGCTCTCGGCCAGCTTGGCGAGATCGTCCTCCAGCGCCCTCGACAAGGTGGAACGCTCCTGGACAAGCCGTTCCGCGTGATTGTTGACGTGGCCGCTAACGGTCAGCAGGTCGGCCTCAAGAGCTCTCGACAAGGTCGAACGATCCTGTGCAAGCCGCTCGGTGTGGCTGTTGACGTGGCTGCCGACAGCCTCGAGGTCGGCTTCCAGCGCCTTCGACAGTGTCGAACGCTCCTGGACAAGCCGGTCCGAGTGGCTGCTGACAAGGCTGTTGACGGTTTCGAGATCGGCCTCCAGCGCGCGGGCGAACTGGGCACGGTCGTCGACCAGTTTCTGGGACTGGTCGGTAACGGTGTTTCTGACCGTGTTGAGGTCGGCCTCCAATGCGCGGCGCAGGATGTCGCGACCTTCGGCCAACTTCTCGACCTGGCCGGCGACCAGCCCGTCGATGCTGGAGCGGCTTTCGGCCAGCTTGGCGAGATCGTCCTCCAGCGCTTTCGACAAGGTCGAGCGATCCTGAACCAGCCGGTTCATGTGGTCGGCGATGACGCTGTTCACATTCTGCAGATCGGCTTCCAGGACGCGCGAGAGCTGTCCGCGATCCTCGGCCAGTTTGTCCGACTGGCTCGATATGACGTTCTTGATGGTGTTGAGGTCGGATTCCAGCGCACGCTTGAGGATGTCGCGGCCCTCGGCCAGCTTCTCTACCTGGCCGGCGACCAGCCCGTCGATGCTGGAGCGGCTTTCAGCCAGCTTGGCGAGGTCGGCTTCGAGAGTCTGCGACAGCAGGCTGCGGTCTTCTGCCAGTCGTCCGGAATGGCTGTCGATCAGGCCGCGTATGCCCGACAGGTCGCTTTCGAGCGAACGGCCGAGCTGCGTGCGGTCTTCGGCCAGTTTCGCCGAATGCGCCTCGATGAGGTTCTTGATACCGGCAATGTCGTTTTCCAGCGCCTTGGCAAGCACCGCGCGACCCTCGGCGATTTTCTCGACCTGGCCGGCGACAAGGCCGTCGATGTCGGCGCGGCTGTCGGACAATTTGCCGAGATCGGCCTCCAGGGCACGCGAAAGAATGTTGCGGCCCTCAGCCAGTTTCCCAACATGTCCAGCGACCATTTCATCAATGATCGTACGAGCTTGAACCAACTTTCCGGAGTCTTCGTTGAGAGCCAGTGAGAGCCGGTTACGGCCTTCTTCCAGCCTTTCGAGGTGGCTGCCGAGCGACGCATCGATGGCGGCCCGCGATTCGTTGACCTTGCGCAGGTCTTCTTCGAGCGCACGCGCTATCAGGCCGCGGCCTTCGGCCAGCTTCTGCACCTGGTTGGTCACCGCCGCATCGATGCCGGCGCGGCCCTCGGCGAATTTCGCCAGGTCCGCCTCCATGGCGGCAGCCATGCGCTCGCGGCTCTCGGAGAGCTTGCGGCTGTGGTTTTCGACGGCTTCCTCGATGCCGACGCGGGCATCGGCAAGCCGCTGGATGTCGGCGTCGAAGGAACGCGACACGACGTGGCGGGCTGCCTCCATACGGCCGGCGAAATCGCTGGCGCGCGCTTCGAGCATGGAAGAGGTCGAGGTGACGATATCGGCCATGTCGGCGCCGATCTGGGTCTTGCCCTGATCGATCATGGCCGACAGCGTGTCCTTGCTCTCGGCGAAGGTGTGGGCGATTTCACGCGCACGCTCGACCAGCGTTTCGTTGATCTGGCGAGCACGGGCCTCAAGCGCCGCATTGAGCTTCTGCGTGCCGGTATCCAGCGCTTCGGCGCGGGTCTGGAATTCGCTGATCAGCGCCTGGCCACGTTCGGCCAAGGTGCGCTCGATGCCGTTGAGGCTGGCCTCGAACTCGGAATTGAGGGTGCGCGCGGCACCGCCGAGCAGCGACACCATGCCGGTGGTGCGGTCGTCGAGGAGGTCGGTCAACGAGCGGGTCAAGCCGTCCGTGGTGTCCGTCAGCTTGGCGATACGGGTGTCGAGCAGACTGGCGAAAGCCTCGCCGGAGGTCGAAAGCCGGTCGGTGATGTTGTCGAGACGGCCTTCCACCGAATCGAAGATCGACATCGAGCTTTCGTTGATGCGGTCGATCAGCGTGTCGCCGGAATTGGTGATCGTCATCGACAGTTTGGTCGACGCATTGAGGATGCTGTCGCGGATGATGTCGCTTGCCGCGCCGATTTCATCGCGCAACGTCTCGTGCGCGCCCGAGATCGAGGCGCGGACGCGTTCGGCATGGGTGACCACCGCTTCGCGTTCGCTGCCCAGTCCGTCGACCAGCGACCTGATCCGGGTTTCGTTTTCCGAATAGGAGCGCTCGATCTGGTTGACCTCACTGTGGACCAGCGTTTCCAGCTCGACGGCACGGGCAAGGGTGCGTTCGATGCCTTCCCCCATGGCAGCCACCTCGCGACGGACGGCCTGGCCGATCATCATGACGCGATCCTGAGCCATGTTTTCCGGCTCGGTCAGGCGGAAGGCCACTTCCGTCATCGATTGCGCGGCGATGCGCATGTCCTGGGCGCGGCGAATCATCGCTGCGAAGGCCCAGAACAGGATGACGGGCACGATTGCTGCGACGCCGAGGCCGATCAGTTCGGGGCGGGCAAAGAACTGGTCCAGCGTGCGTATCCGCCAGATGCTCGGTCCAAAAAGCAGGTTGGCCAGTCCGCCGGCGCCCGCGATCCAGGCGAGCGAGACAAAGGCGATGACCCAGTAGATGGTGTTGGAGGCGCGCCTGTTCAGGCTGTGCAGAAGGGTTTTGTAATCTTTCTGACGATCGTCGTTGGCTGGCGCGAAGCCAGCGGGCTGGCCGCCGTTGCGCGTCTCCACCGGGCGAAGCTCGGCCGGCTTGGCCTTTGGCGCGGGCATCGCGGCCTGAGCCTGATTGACGACGGGCGCCGCTGCCGGCTGCTGATTGCGTCCCTCGCGTGCCAGCTCGTCGGCGGCCTGCGATATCTGGGCTTCCAGATCTTCCATCGAAGCCGCGATATCGAGGTCGCCGCTGTCGGCATCGCCGCTCAGGTCGAGATCGAGCGCTTTTTCGAGTTCCCTGGCTACGTCGCTGTCGAGATTTCTGGTCGTCGTTGGTTTCTTCGCCATGCCTTCGCTACCCTGTACTAGCTGCCGCGGGGGCTTATAATTCTGGTTGTCTTACCCCCGCGCAGGAGGCTGAAAATGGACCCTCGTATCGTAATGACACAGGGGGGTAAAGAAAACATGCATTCCGCGGGATACGTAAAACTTTAAATATAAGGTTAACGGAAGCGTGATTTGGGCGCCGTTTTCGCAACATTTTTCCCGGCCATTCATTAACCCGTTGTCCACTGGATTCGCCTAGTTTTTCAGGCGGCCGAAGAAAATGGAGTTCGAGTTCATGCGTGGCGAAAGCGGCATTGCCTTTTCAATGCCCGGGGGCGACGTATCGGGAACGAGGCAGTCCCGGCCGGTCGATTTGGCACACCTTGCCCGGCAAACGATGGGCGACCGCGCCCTCGAGCAGGAGGTCCTGGCGCTGTTTGTACAGCAGGCATTGTCGGTGCGCGACAAAATAGTCGATGCCGACATCAAGGACCGGCTTTTGCTGGCTCATGGCTTGAAAGGGTCGGCCCGCGGCGTGGGCGCCTTCGCCATCGCCGAGTGTGCCACCGACATCGAGCGCCGGCCGGAGGACGTCCAGACGCTCAAGCGGCTCGGCAGGCTGATCGACGAGGTACGCGACTTCATCGCCGCCATCAATCGCTGAGTCCGGTTTGCGACAAAAACGTCACGGAGCGCCGCTTTCGCGCGGCAGTTGACTTGTTTGCCGGAGTGATTATCTCGGGCGAAACTCCCTTTCGTCTCGGGCGAAACTCTCTTTCGTCCCGGGCGAAGCTCCCTTCAGGTGACAAATGACCAAACTGACCTTCATCGCCCATGACGGCACACAATTCGACGTGGATGCCGAAAACGGCTCGACGGTCATGGAAAACGCCATCCGCAACGCCGTGCCGGGCATCGAGGCGGAGTGCGGTGGCGCCTGCGCCTGCGCGACCTGCCACGTCTATGTCGATGAGGCATGGACGGCCGAAGTCGGCGAGCCCGAAGCGATGGAAGAAGACATGCTGGACTTCGCCTATGAGGTCCAGCCGAACTCGCGCCTGTCCTGCCAGATCAAGGTACGCTACGCGCTCGACGGCCTGATCGTGCGGGTGCCCGAGCGTCAGGGCTGACAGCCAGCACCGGCGATTTTTCCCGCTGACGCTTGGCAGCGGGGCAATGGTCATGCAGTGTCGCCGGGACTTTCGCAGCGAGGCGCATCATGACCGGCATCACCAGCACAGACGTCCTCATTGTCGGGGCAGGACCGGTCGGCCTGTTCGCCGTGTTCGAGCTCGGCCTGCTGGACCTGAAGTGCCACCTGATCGACATTCTCGACAAGCCCGGCGGCCAATGCGCGGAACTCTATCCGGAAAAGCCGATCTACGACATTCCCGGCTGGCCTTCGATTTCGGCGCAAGGGCTCGTCGACAAGCTGCTTGAGCAGGTTGCGCCGTTCAAGCCCGACTTTACCTACAACCGCATGGTCTCCAGTCTCGAAAAGTTGGACGACGGCGGCTTTCGCGTGACCACGGACGAGAACGAGGTGTTCGAGGCCAAAGTGGTGGTGATCGCCGCTGGCGGCGGCTCATTCCAGCCGAAGCGCCCGCCAATTCCCGGCATCGAAGCCTATGAGAGCACGAGCGTCTTTTATTCGGTTCGCCGGATGGAGGATTTTCGCGGCCACGACCTGGTCATCGTCGGCGGCGGCGACTCGGCGCTGGACTGGACGCTGAACCTGCAGCCGGTGGCAAAGAGCGTGACGCTCGTTCATCGGCGGCCAGAGTTTCGCGCGGCACCCGACAGCGTCAACAAGATGTACGCCATGCAGGAGATGAAGCAGCTGGAATTCAGGGTCGGCCAGGTGACCGGGCTCACCGGGGCCGATGGCCAGCTGGAATCGGCCACCATCAAGGGCGGCCCGGATGGCGACATCGAGGTGCCTTGTACCCGCATGCTGCCGTTCTTCGGACTGACCATGAAGCTCGGCCCGATCGCGGAATGGGGGCTCAATCTCCACGAGAACCTGATCCCGGTCGATACCGAGAAATTCCAGACCTCGGTGCCCGGCATTTTCGCCGTGGGCGACATCAACTGGTATCCGGGCAAGCTGAAGCTGATCCTGTCGGGCTTCCACGAGGTGGCGCTGATGGCGCAAGCCGCCAAGCGCGTCGTCAGCCCCGGCGAACGCATCGTGTTCCAGTATACGACTTCGTCCACCAGCCTGCAGAAGAAGCTCGGCGTTTCAGGCTAGAGCGGTCCAGCGTTTGATAGAATCGCCGAACCGTTCCAGCTCTTAGTTTTTACGCAATTCCGGACGGAAAACCGTTACACACTTTTCCTGCATTGCTCTGGTTACTCCGCCAGGATCGGCGCCGGATCGTCGACGTGGCCTCGAAGTTCTTTCTCGGGCATCAGCGTCAGCGTGATGAGGCCCAGCACCAGAGTGCCGGCCGCGACGAGAAAGATCATCACGAAGGGTTCGGCCGATGCGACATGTCCGGCCATCTGAACGCCTTCGCCGGCCAGTGGCAACCCAAAGCCCAGGGCGACGGCGCCGAGCATCGCGACCCCCAATGCACTGCCCAGCGAACGCAGAAAGGTAAGCACCCCCGTCGCGACGCCAAGATGCATGCGGTCGACGGCGTTCTGAACGGACACGGTGGTTACTGGAAATGTCGTCCCGGTTCCCAGCCCGATACAGATGGTCAGGACTTCGACGACAAGCAGCGATGCATGGCCGGCGACGAAGGCCAGCAGGCCCATGCACAGGATGGCGAAGATGACGCCGACCATGGCGATGCGCTTGTAGTGGGTGAAGCGCGGTATCAGGCGGCCGCTGGAGGCGGCGCCGCCCACGGTTCCAAGCAGAAGGCCAAGCATTGCAATGCCCGACTCGCTGGCCGTCAGGCCAAGTATCGATTGCAGATAGACGGGCAGATAGACGGCGAGGCCGACGCTGGAGGCCTGGAGCAGGAACATCGACAGCGTGCCGCCCAGGACGATCGGGTTGCCCAGCACCTCGAGCGAAATGAGCGGTTCGGCCGCCCGCATCAGCCGCAGGGCAAAGGCGACCCAGAAAAGCGCGGAGCCGGCCAGGACGCCAACGACTTCCGGCGACAACCACGGGTAGGCGCTGCCGCCCCAGTTCAGCGCCAGCAGCAGCAGTGCCGTGGCCACGATGAGCAGCAATGCCCCAAGACCATCGATGCTGTGGTTCTTGGCCGCGATCGGCAGCTTCTTGAGCGGCTTGTTGATGATCGCCATCGCAACAAAGCCCAGCGGGATATTGATCCAGAAGATGAGTGACCAGTGCAGATGTTCAGCGAAGGTGCCGCCCAGCAGCGGTCCGGCGACGCTGGCGACGGCCCAGGTGCCGGAAAACCACGCCGCATAGCGCGCCCGCTCGCGCGGCGGGACAAGGTCTCCGACCACGGTCTGCGTCAGCGCGAAAAGGCCGCCGCCACCGGCCCCCTGGATCGCGCGCCCCAGGATAAGGACGAACATGTTGGGGGCCAGTGCGCTGACCAGCGATCCCGCGAGGAAGATGAGGATTGCCGCATAGACGGTCGGCCGCCGCCCGTAGACGTCGGAAATCTTGCCGTAGAGCGGTGCCACGGCGGTTGCGGTCAAGAGGTAGCCGGTAACGATCCATGGCAAGTATTCGGCATGGCCGAGCGAGCGCCCGATGGTCGGCATGGCGGGCGCGACGATGGTCTGGTCGAGGGCCGCCAGCAGCATCGACAGAAGGACGCCGCCGATGATGACGTTCTTTTCGCTTTCGGTCAGCGGCGCGCTCGCTGCCGCCACGGCCTGCTGCTTGTCGACAGCCTGATCCATAATTTCTCGTCCATGCGCTTTGCGCTGCCGCATCGGGTCTGTCTGGTGCATCCGCGGCGCGATCGATCGTGATGCTCGTGCTTCCAGTTTGTGCCCGTGGCAACCCTGGATATGTCGTTCCGTATAGGCCGATTTCGACCGGTGCTCGAAAAAAATTCGAAGCTGGCACTACGCTTCCGCCCTGTTGGCTTGCACCCACGCGAACGGAGCCGGCGAGGAAATTCAAGTCGGCGGCGGCAATTGGCCACTCTCGAAGCGTTCCATCCGGTAGCGCATCAGCCGCAGGATGCGGCTTTCGAAATTGACGCTTTCGACACGGTCAAACCGCAACTGGTCCTGATTGTGTCTGGCGAGCTCAGCGGCCGTTATCTCGGCGGCCTTTGCCTTTGCCGTGTCGCAATCCTTCTGTGGATAGCTTGCCTTCAGTGCGTCTTCCAGTGCACGGCCGTGGTTCTTGGCAATCTCGACATGGCGGTCTTCATGGCGCTTGATGTCGGCGGACAATGTATCCCAGAACAGCCGCACGTCGGCATCGGCGTTGCGCGGACGGCGCCATTTGGGGAGGATCACCTTGACCTTGACGGTGACGATCGCGTCCGTGATCCGGCAGGAGCCGGGCTGGCTGGAGTAGCTGATGCGCGTCGTGAAGGCCATCTGGGTGGCGCCAGGGTGGCGCGACCCCGTGGTTTTTACCCGCGGCCCGTGTTCGGTGAGTTGCTGCTCGATATCCTCGAGCGTGCTGCCGCCGATGGCGAAATAGCTGTATGTCTTCACCAGATTGGCCGCATCCGCCGGAACGGCGGCAACGGTAAGCAACAGTGCGCAGAGCAGGGATCGTTTCATCATGTTGCCTCTTCGGTCACCATGCTTTAGGGCCTTTGCCGGCGGAACGGAACTGATCCGATGAGCATCACACATCGTTGATGCCCCTTTAGTTGATGAGCCCATGGTTGATGCGCAATGACGGCGAGGCGATGGCAGCTGGCGCATGGGCGTCATCTCGAGCTTGGCGGCAAGGCCGTGGTAGTCGGCATCCTCAATGTTACGCCCGACAGCTTCTCTGATGGCGGCCTGTTTGATGCTCCCGAGACCGCGCTGGTCCAGGCGCGCCGCATGATCGGGGAAGGCGCCGCGATCATCGATGTCGGCGGAGAATCGACCCGGCCCGGCGCGGCGGCGACCTCGGCCAGCGAGGAGCAGGCCCGTATCCTACCGGTCATCCAGGCGCTGGCGCGTGCCGGCGATGTGCTGATCTCGGTCGACACCTATCGTGCGGAGACCGCGCGGCTCGCGGTGGCCGCCGGCGCACACATCGTCAATGATGTCTGGGGTCTGCAACGCGAGCCCGGCATTGCGCGGGTGGCGGCCGAAACCGGCGCCGGGCTTGTCATCATGCATACCGGCCGGGATCGCGAAAAGCTGCCCGACGTGATCGCCGACCAGCTGGCATTCCTGGGAAAGTCGCTGGAGATCGCCCGCGGGCAGGGTGTCGCCGACGACCACATCGTGCTCGACCCCGGCTTTGGCTTCGCCAAGGAGACCGCGGAGGAAAACCTCGACCTGATGGCGCGGTTTTCCGAGCTTGGTGCACTCGGCTTCCCGCTGATGGCCGGCACGTCGCGAAAACGCTTCATCGGCACCGTCACCGGCCGCGACGCCGCCGACAGAGCCGCCGGGACGGCGGCGACGAGCGTTATTCTCAGGCTCAAGGGCGCGCATCTGTTTCGCGTCCATGATGTCGCAATCAACGTGGACGCGCTGGCGGTGGCGGATGCTATGCTGGCGCGGGAAACCGGATCGGAACGCTGAGCGATGTATGTCATCCGCATGAAGAATTGCGCCTTCTTTGCCCGGCACGGCGTGCTGGACGAGGAAGAAGCGCTGGGGCAGCGCTTCTATGTCGATGCCTCGCTTACCGTCGAGCCCGGACGTGCGCTCGTCGATGACGCTATCGGGGAAACGGTCAATTACGGCGTTGCCTTCACCGTCATCGAGGAGATCATCACCGGACACAGGCGCTTCCTGATCGAGGCCTTGGCCCTGGAAGTCGCAAAGGCTCTCACCGGGCGCTTTCCGCAGATCCGCAAAGCCGAGGTCACCGTTCGCAAGCCGAATGCGCCGGTGCCTGGCGTGCTCGATTACGTCGAGGTGACCGTTGTCTGGCCCGAATAACACCGTCTATCTGAGCCTCGGCGGCAATCTCGGCGATCCGGCGAAGTCGATGGGGGCTGCGTTGCGCCTGCTCGATGCAGATCCCGGTACTGACGTGGCCGCCGTTTCCTCGCTCTACCGGACGCCCCCCTGGGGCAAGCTCGACCAGCCGGATTTCCTCAACGCGGCCGCCGGGTTGTCGACGCGGCTGTCGCCGCGGGCATTGCTCGACCTCTGCCTCGATGCCGAGAGAAAGCTCAAACGAGTACGCGAGGAGAGATGGGGGCCGCGCCTGATCGACATCGACATCCTGGTGTTTGGCGACCGCATCATCCATGAAACGGGGCTGGAAGTGCCGCACCCGCGCATGCTGGAGCGCGCCTTCGTGCTGGCGCCGCTGGCCGAGATCGCGCCGGACCTTACCGTCGCCGGCAAACGCGTTGCCGATCGCCTGGGCTCGGTCGATGCGGCCGGCATCGAACGGCTGCCATCCGGCCGCGACTGGTGGCTGGCCTAAAGCATGTCGCCCGGAAGTGTCCTCGGTTCCGGGATAACGACATGCATAAATCAGAAGCTTACAGCAGGTCGGGCGAATCCCATTCGCCGCGACATGCTGTAGACAGGCGATATCAGCCGGAGAAACCACCCTCATCCAGGAACGCATTTTCCTCAGCCGTCGTCTCGCGGCCAAGCATTCTGTTGCGGTGCGGGAAACGGCCGAAGCGCTGGATGATGTCACGATGCTCCAGCGCGTATTTCAAGTTGAACTCGGCCCTGGCGGTGTGAAGCTCAACCGACCGGTCCTGGTCGGCGAGGTTTTCCGAATGTTCGAACGGCAGATAAAGGAACACGCGGACCTCTGGCTCGAGCACGATATCATGGCCGGCAGCCACTGCTTTTTGCGCAAAATGCTTTGCCAGCGGGTCGGTCGCAAACATATGGCCGGTGCCGCGAAAGCAATTGCGCGGAAACTGGTCGAGCAGGATCATCAGCGCCAGCGAGCCGTCGGCATGTGCTGACCAGTCGTCGCACTCGCGCCGCGCGGCGGCGTAATGGAGGTCGAGGAAGCGGTCGCGGAAATCAGCATCGAAAGCGTCGTTCTTCTCGAACCAGGCGTCCTCGCCGGCGTCGCGCCAGAATTTGGTGACCGACAGGGCTCTGCTGTCCAGTTCCATTGCTGATTCTCTCATTCAGTCCGCCGGTTCCGATTTATGCAGGACGCCGGCCGTTTCCTCGTTGAGCGCCCGGCCAGGACGGCGGGGCGTGGAAAGCGGGGTCGGGATCGGTGTGCCGATATTGCCTTTCAGGAAGCGCTGTCCCGAGCGGATGCCTTCGGCGAGCTGGGTCTCGAAGCGGGCGGTGTCCCGGCGCCTGACGTCCTCGATCGTTTCGGCGACGTCTTCGGGATCGACGCCCAGCGCCTCGAGGGTCGAGCCGCCAAAGACGAGCGCCGATTCGAAGGTTTCGCGCAGCTGATAATCGACGCCGGCGCGGATGAGTTGCAGTGCCGTGCCGCGGTCGAAGGCGCGTGCCAGCACCGTAAGCAAGGGAAATTCCGCCTTGACGAGTTCGGCGATGCGGACGGCGGCGTCGGGCTTGTCGACACAGATGAGCACGGCCCGCGCCCGGCCGGCCCCGGCCGCGTGAAGGATGTCCAGCCGCGTGCCGTCGCCATAATAGACCTTGAAGCCGAAATCGGCGGCCGCCTGGATCATCTCGACATCGTTGTCGATGATCGAGACGTCGATGCCGCGCAAGAGCAGCGGTTGGCTGGCGATCTGGCCGAAGCGGCCGAAGCCGATGATCAGCACGCTGCCCGTCAGGCCGTCGGCGACTTCGACGCCGTCCAGCGACTGCTCGTCGCGGGGCGTAAAATAGCGCAGGGCAATGATTGCCAGCGGCGTCAGCACCATGGAAATGATGACGATCGCCGTCAGCGTCGCGTTTGCCTGGCCGTCGATGATGCCGACGGCTGCCGCCGCGGAATAGAGCACGAAGGCGAATTCACCGCCTTGCGCCATGAAGACCGCGCGTTCCAGCGCCTGGCGGTGGCCCGATTTCAGGATGCGGGCGACGATATAGATGCCGAAGGCCTTCATCACCATGTAGGCGATGACATAGACGGCGACCAGCTTCCAGTTCGCGGCCACCACATGCAGATCGAGCGACATGCCGACCGCAAGGAAGAACAGGCCGAGCAGGATGCCGCGGAACGGTTCGATGTCGGCTTCGAGCTGATGGCGGAAGGTCGATTCCGAGAGCAGCACCCCGGCCAGGAACGCGCCCATCGCCATCGACAGGCCGCTGAGCTGCATGGCGAGCGCCGACCCGAGCACGACCAGCAGAGCCGCGGCCGTCATCACCTCGCGCGCTCGGGCATCCGCCAGGATGCGGAAGAAGGGATTGAGCAGGTAGCGTCCCGCCACCACCAGTCCGACGATCGCGGCGAGGCCGATGCCGACCTCGGTCAGTCGCTCCGACAGGCTGGTATCGGCACCGCCGGGCGCCAGGAAGGCGATCAGGGCGAGCAGCGGCACGATGGCCAGGTCCTCCAGCAGCAGGATGGAGACGATGCGCTGGCCCTTGGGCGAGGCGATTTCGCCGCGCTCCTCCAGAAGCTGCATGACGATGGCGGTCGAGGTCAGCACGAAACCGGCGCCGGCGACGAAGGATTGCGCGATCGGAAATCCTCCGGCCATGCCGACACCGGTCAGCAGCACGGCGCAGACTCCGACTTGAAGCGCGCCAAGCCCGAAGATCTCGCGGCGCAGGCCCCAGAGCCGCGACGGCTGCATTTCCAGGCCGATGATGAACAGGAACATGACGACGCCGAGTTCGGCGACATGGAGGATGGCTCCCGATTCGGAAAAGACACCGATGCCGAACGGGCCGATCACCACGCCGGCGGCAAGGTAACCGAGAATCGAACCGAGGCCCATGCGCTTGAAGATCGGGACAGCCACCACGCCCGCCGCCAGCAACGCCACCACCTGAACGAGATCGCTGCCCGATGCCTCTGCCGCCATGCCTGTCATTCCGTTCGTTTGGGACCGCAACGCGTGCAGTCGGGGCCTAGAGCAATTCAGGCGCCACAACTGTCGCCAGGGCAAAGGATAGGGGCTTCGGCCAGGATCGAACAGTCCGAATCCCGATCATGCGCGATGTTGCAGGCTCGTTACACAAGTTTACGCCGTGGGCGCGTTGCTTGTTGCCACAATCGAAGGCTAAGCACGCTCGGCTTCGGCCATTGGGGGTGAGCGGCGATCAAGTCGCACCCTTTTGAGGAGATGACTGACATGAAGAAGTTTTTGCTCGTTGCCGTCGGGCTGGCGGTGCTTGCCGGTTCGGCCTGTTCGAAGGCGCCGGAATGCACGACCGAGATGGCGACCAAGAAGGCGCAGGACATGGCCGCCGCGCTGCAGGAAGCGATCACCAAGGATCCGTCCAAGGCAGCTGATCTGACCGCCAAGGTCCAAGCGGTGACGACTAAGTATCAGGGTTCCACGACCCTAGCCGACGCCTGCAAGGCGTATGACGAGGTGACCGCCGCGATCAAGGGCTGACGCCCGGTTCGTCTGTTCCAAAGGAGGCGGTGGCGATGGGCTGCCGCCTCTTTGCTTTGGGAGGGTATTCGAGCAATTCAGGAAAAATGTGAAGCGGTTTTCCATCCGGAATTGCGTAAAATAGAGGCGGGGTGCGTTCAGTTCGGCGCGATGGAGCCGACTTGGACGGCATCGACCCGCTTAAGGCTCATGCCAATGACGGGCACCAATTGGTCCTGAACGCGCACGGCGACCGTCACCGTCATCGAGTTGTCGTCGGGAATGCGTGCCTGCATGACGCCGCGTAGTTGGTTGCGGTTGATGGTGAAGACCACCTTGCGGGCGTCGACGACATTGCCGCCGATGATATCGAGCCCGGCACCGGCCGAGCCACCCATGAAGGAACCCTTGTAGTCACGGCCCTTGCGCTCGATCTTGGCCGACATCGGCTGGGTGAACACGCCGACCCGGCAACCGCCGTCAAGCGTCATGCCCATCTTGCCGTCGGGGGTGGAGCCGGTAAAGCTGCAGTTGAATTTCGTGCCCTTGTACTTGCCGGCGACGATTTCGCCGGGACCGACCCACTTGCCTTCGGCTGACTGGAAAAACTGCTTGTCCGGCTCTCCGGCGCAAGCCCCGGAGGCCATACCGGCGACTGCTGTGATCGCCACCACCAGGGGCAGGATGCTGGACAGAATTACGCTTTTCATCGACGACACCCGGCAACAACGAGGCTGTTTGAAACCGGTTTGACCATGAAGAAGATTGGTTAATGCTTCGTCACCGGGAGCCTTCGAAACCGCAGTCCGAGCACCGTCCCAAAAGAGCCGGACGCTATTTGCCGGGCCCGGTTGTTTCGGCGTCTTTCTTGGCCGCGAACGACGTCAGCGCGGCGAGGAAATCGCCCAGTCCCGGGCGCCTGGCGGCGCTGAAGGGCAGGGGGCGCGCCGTCTCCATCGCGGCGATGCCGATGCGCGCCGTCATCATGCCGTTGACGACGCCCTCGCCGAGCTTGGCCGAGAGGCGCGCCGCCAGGCCGTGGCCGACGATCTGCTGGACGAAACTGTCGCCGACCGCGATCGAGCCGGTGACCGCCAGGTGCGCCAGCACGCTGCGCGCCAGGCGGAAGAAACCCAGAGTTCCGGGCCGTCCGCCATAGAGTTCCGACAGCCGGCGGATGAGGCGCCCGGCCTCGAAGACAACATAGGCGACGTCGACGAGCGCGCGCGGGCTGACCGCCGTCACCAGAGAGACGCGCTTGGCGGCCTCGAGAATCATCACCTTGGCCCTGACATCGAGGGGGCCGAGGATTTCCGCTTCCGCCAGGCGCACCAGATTGGCGCCGTCGATGATCTCGCCGCGCAATTCGGCCAGCGCGCGCCGGCCGGCCGCGGTCTCGGGTTTGGCCGCGACGAAGGCCGACAGTTCATCGACCACCGCGCGTGCCGCCTTCGGATCGTCGCGCGCGATGGCATCGAGCGCGCGCTTCTGCAGCTTTTCGACCTCGGCGAGGCGGGCGATCGCCAGGAATTCACGAATCAGGATCACCAGAAGGGCCAGCAGCGCAATCGCCGCCATGCCGGCGGCCAGCCAGCCCAGCCATTCGGCGCGGGCAAAGAGATCGCGTATCAACTGGTCGGTCCACAGGCCGACAGCCAGCGAAACCAGCACGCCGAAGGCGCCGAAGAAGATGCTGCCGAGAGCCGAGCGTTTTCTGGGGGCGACCGACGGCGGCGGCTCGGCGGCAATAATGTCCGGTTCGTCGAAGACGTCGACCTCCGCCGGGATGACCAGCGCCACATCGGCCTTCATCGGGCGCGGTCTGCGCGACGGTTCGGCCTGGCGTGGCGCGTCTTGTTTCGGCGCGGCTTCCGGCTCGATACGGAATGCCGCCGGTTTGCGGGGCGCGGTCATGCCAGATGGTCTCCGATCAGGAACTGCAAGGCGCGGTCGAGCCTGATATGCGGCAACGACAGCGTGACACCTTCGGCCGTGCGTTCGAGTTTCGGCGGACGGAACCGGACGAAGCGGATTGCCGGGTCTGTAGAGTCCTGCTTGTGGTTCGGCCCCGAAAGGTCGAAAACAGCATCAATGTTTTCCGGTAAATCACCAGGAAATATAGCCGTTTCCGTCTTTCCGTCGAATGTTTCGCCATTGATCTTCTCGCCGGCGATCGGCGTGCCGATGATAACAGGCAGTGTTTCGCGGCCCTGCTTCACGGTGCCTTCGCGGGTCGCGCGCACCGCCGCCATGGCGACCACGTCGACATCGGCGCCGGTGAAATTCGCCCGCGCCACCGCGCGATCGGCCAGGCGCCGCACGATCGCCTGCAACCGATCGTGGCTTTCGTGGTGCAGATGATCGGCCTTGGTCGCGGCAACCAGGATGCGGTCGATACGCCGGGAGAAAAGGTCGGTGACGAAGCTGCCCCGACCGGGTCGGAAACAACTCAGGATCTCGGTGACGGCGCGCTCAAGGTCGGCCATGGCACCTGGTCCGGCGTTCAGCGCCTGCATGGCGTCGATGAGCACGATCTGGCGGTCCAGGCGCGTGATATGCTCGCGGAAGAACGGTTTGACGACATGCGTCTTGTAGGCCTCGTAGCGCCGTTCCATCATGGCGTGCAGCGAACCGTTGCGCGCGCGCTTGTCGCCGAGGCCGGCCAGCGGCGCGAAGGTCAGCGCGGGCGAGCCTTCGAGGTCGCCGGGCATCAGGAAACGTCCGGGCGGCAAGGTCGAAAGCGCTCGCTCGTCGAGCTTGCACGCCTTGAGGTAGGCGGCGAAGCTTTCAGCCAGCCGGCGTGCCGTCATTTCGTCGGCATCGGCATTCGGGTCGATTTCCGCCGAGATCGCTCGCCAGGCCCGCGAAAGGTCCTCGCGCACCGGCAGCGTGGCCATTTCGAAGGCTTCACGCGAAAAATCAGCGAAGGATTTGCCGAGCAGCGGCAGGTCCAGAAGCCATTCGCCGGGGTAATCGACGATGTCGACCGACAGTTTGCCCGACGAGAACATGCGGCTCCAGCCGGAGGTCGATTCATATTCGATCGTCAGCCGCAGCTCCGAAATGGCGCGGGTCGAGTCCGGCCAGACGCGATCGTTGACCAAGGCGGCGATGTGGTCCTCATACTGAAAACGCGGCACGGCGTCGTCGGGCTGCTGTTCGAGGAAGGCGCGCGCGATACGCCCCGATTTCTGCGCCTCGAACAGCGGCAGCCGTCCGCCGTGGATCAGATTGTGGACGAAGGCCGAAATGAAGACGGTCTTGCCGGCGCGGGAGAGACCCGTGACACCCAAACGCAGCGATGGAGAAAAAAGTCCGGTGGCGCGTCCCGACAATGTGTCGAGGGCAATTCTTGCCTCGTCGGTGAAGGTAGTCAGCGATGATGCCAAAATATGATCTCTCGGACTTGCGTCCGCCCGATATAGGCGCTGCAACCCGGCTTTGAAATGGCGCTGGAAATCGACATCAGAGATCGGTCGGGGTCAGGAACGCTTCGAGATAGCCCGCCCCCTGGGTCGCTTTCGCCAGATCGCCGGGGAAACGGACGACCGCAAGGCCCGATGTCGGAAAGCCGTGATTGAGCATGGCCCGCTCCGTCTCGCCACCGTCGCCCGAAAGCGCGATGGCGAGGTCCTCCGTCATCGGGTTGTGCCCTATGACCAGCAATGAACCGGGTCCGCCATGGTCCCGGACCAGCCGGAGATATCCGGCCGCGTCTTCGCTGTAGAGCGTGTCGAAAAACAGCACCTTGCCTGTGTCTGCCTGGCCGGCCAGTCCCTCGAGCGTTTCCCTGGCGCGTTTGGCGTTGGAACACAACGTCAGGTCCGGCACGTAGGAGCGGGATCGCATCGCGGTCCCCATCTTCTCGGCATCGGCGCGGCCGGATGCGTCGAGTGGACGATCGAAATCACGCATGCCCGGCAAGGCCCAGCCGGCCTTGGCGTGTCGCAAGAGAAAAAGCCTGCTCACCCAACCTCCAATGAAGCCCGAAAGCCGAAGTCCGGCCGCGATTAGCCACGAGAAAAGCATCGCGCACAATGGTGCGCGTTCCTCAACGCGGCGAATCACTTGCGGAGCGAGCGGCAAAGATCGTCCTACTTTCGCCATCAAAACAGATCTATCCCGCTCCGGAGAAGGCTGCCGATGCACTTTAACAATTGCGTGAGACAGCCGCTGATTGCGCTTGTACAGGTGTCAGGCGACGAATATATAGGCGCCAAATTTGGGGCAGTTGGGTGAGTCGAATGAACGACATCGTTACCGCCGATTACGTACCCTCCGAAGACGAGCCGTTCATGAACGAACGGCAGAAATCCTACTTCCGCCTAAAACTCGTCACTTGGAAAAACGACATCTTGCGCGAAGCGCGCGAAACCCTCGAAATCCTGCAGCAGGAAAACGCCAACCACCCCGACCTCGCCGACCGCGCCTCTTCGGAAACCGACCGCGCCATCGAGCTCAGGGCCCGCGATCGTCAGCGGAAGCTCATCTCAAAGATCGATTCGGCGCTGCAGCGCATCGACGAAGGCACTTACGGCTATTGCGAGGAGACCGGTGAGCCGATCGCGTTGAAGCGGCTCGACGCGCGCCCGATCGCCACCTTGTCGATCGAAGCGCAAGAGCGGCATGAGCGCCGTGAAAAAGTCTATCGCGACGACTGACAGATAGCCCTGCATTGATTCCAAATGGCCGGTTCTCCGGCCATTTTTGTTCGATGAGCGCCGCGGACTCGACAGGGCAAAGCACGCTTGAACGTCGACCGGTTCAACTCACTGGCAGGCGGCCCCGGTGCAAATCATCTCTTCTGACTCGAGAGTTCGCCCAAAAGCCTGGTCATTTCATCGTCGAGCGACGGCGGTGCCTTGGCCGCCGGCTTACCCGCCGGGGCGCCGGACCGGGGTTGGTCCAGCGAAACTTCGAGTTCCTTCATCAGCGTGTCGTCGATGCTGTCCTGCCTCGGCGGCGGTGGCGCTTGCCTGACGGCATTGGCGTTGGCGGAGCCATAGGCAGGCAGCGGCGTGACATTGGTCGACTGATAGTTTTGCGCCGCTGGTTTCGGTGCGGGCGTGGGCGCCGGTGGCGGCGCTGCCGGACGCTGGCGGGCAGGCCCTGCCACGGCCACCGGCTGGGGAGCGGGTGCTTGTCTGGGAGGCACGGGAGCGGGCTGCGGCGGCCGCGGCTTCGCGGCCGGGGCCGCGGCAGCCGGGACAGGCTGCAGGCCGCCATCTCCGGTCAACGCCGGACGGCGCGGCGCGGCGAGACGGATGTCGCGTTCGACAACGACGTCGGTCGGGCCGCCGATCAGCAGCAGATGTTCGATGTCGTCGCGTCTCACCAGCACCAGCCGGCGATGGCTGTCGACGGCGGTGGCGTCCATGACGGCAAGCCGCGTCTTGCGGTTGCGGCCACCGGCGACAAACGTGCCGAAGGTCAGGTTGCGCACGAGCCTGACGATGATGAGAACGATGACCAGCAGGATCAGCGCCGCGAAAGTCCACAGGAGTGCCGCCGCATAACCGGGACCCGCTACGCTATCCAGCCACTGCATTGGTTTCCCCTGATCGGTTTGGAAAGTGACGCGACACTAGACCGTTGCGACTGGCCACCGCAAGTTGCCTTCACGCATCGTGAACAGCTTGAAACACAGGGAAGGCCGGCCGGCATCATTTTTATCTGACATTTGCCGCCCGGGCCTTTTCCGGACTAGGAGAATGTGATTCAACCGGCTAAAGCGCGTCGCGCTGAAACGGATTCATGCGACGCGCTTTAGGTCCTTGTTTTTCATTGCATGTCGTTTTCCCAAAACCGACGTCACTTTTAGGCGACATGCATTAGGGGTCGGAACATCGGATTTCACGAGCAGGGGGCATATGGCCAAGGAAGCGCGCGGCGATTTCTATCCGGTACCGATCGTCGACCAGAATACGCGACCGGGCGCGGTCACCCGGCTTATCATCTTCATCGTCGTTCTGACGGGCGCGGCAATCGTCTTCGGCCTTTTCCGCGAGCGCCTCGGCGATCCCTTCCTGCTGGGCATGCTCGGCGTGCTGGCGATGATCGGCGTTGGCTTCCTGTTCGCGACCGCGATCGGCTTCGTGCAGATCACTCCGCGCTCGACGGGCGACGAACTGTCCAAGGCTTTCGTCGATTCGATGTCGCAGGGCCTGCTGGTGACGGACACCAAGGGCCGCGTCGTCTACGCCAACCGGGCCTATGCCGACATGACCGGAGCCTCCTCGGCCGCGGACTTGAAGACGGTCGAAGGATTGCTCTCGGATGTCCCCGAAGCCTCGGTGACCATTTACCGGCTGGCGTCGGGGCTGCGCGACGGGCAGCCGGGCGACGGCGAGTTCCGGCTCGCGCAATCGATTCGGCCCGGCGCTGAACCGGGCGCTCGCTGGTATCGGGCGCGCGCCCGCACGTTCAGCGTTCCGGGCCAGCGGTTGCCGATGCTGGCCTGGCAACTCGCCGATATTTCGCAGGAGCGGGCCGAGCAGGAGCGCTTCTTCCTCGATCTGCAGAAGGCCATCGATCACCTCGACCACGCACCGGCCGGTTTCTTTTCGGCCGATCAGGACGGCCGCGTCACCTATATCAATGCCACGCTCGCCGGATGGCTGGGCATCGATCTTGCCAGTTTCACGCCCGGCGCCGTCACCTTGCCGGATATCGTTGCCGGCGACGGCATGGCGCTGGTGCGCTCCGTCAAGGCGGACCCCGGCACGACGCGCAATGCGGTGATCGACCTCGACTTGACGACGATGACCGGCGAGGCACTGCCGGTGCGCTTCATGCATCGCGTTTCGGCCAGCCGCGAGGGTGTCGGCGGTCCGACACGCACCATCGTTCTCAATCGCACGCAAGGGGAGGATGCCTCGGCCGATCTGCGCGCTTCGGAGGTGCGCTTCACCCGTTTCTTCAATTCGACACCGATGGCGATCGCCGGCGTCGACGCCAACGGGCGCATCCTGCGCACCAACGCACCTTTCCTGTCGCTGTTTTCCTCGGTCGTCGACCGCGATGCCGTGGATCGGCGTGTGCGGCTCGATACGGTTATCCATGACCGCGACCGGCCGGCCTTCGCCGCCGCGTTCGAGAAAGCCCGGCAGCGGCAGGCCGATATCGATCCGATCGACACCGTGCTGCCCGGCAATGAAGAGCGGCATATCCGCTTCTACGTTAACGCCGTCGCCGACGGTACCGGCGGCGAAGGGGCCGAGGAATCGGCTATCGTCTACGCCGTCGAGACAACGGAGCAGAAGGCGCTCGAAGGGCAGATGGCGCAAAGCCAGAAGATGCAGGCCGTCGGCCAGCTCGCCGGTGGCATCGCACACGACTTCAACAATGTGCTGACTGCCATCATCATGGCGTCCGACCTGCTTTTGACCAATCACCGGCCGTCGGATCCGTCCTTCCCGGACATCATGAACATCAAGCAGAATGCCAATCGCGCGGCGTCGCTGGTGAGGCAGTTGCTGGCCTTCTCGCGCAAGCAGACGCTGCGGCCGGAAGTGCTGAACCTCACCGACGTGCTCGCCGATCTCAGGATGCTGCTTGCCCGCCTCGTCGGCAACGATATCAAGCTCAAGATCGACCACGGCCGCGACCTGTGGCCGGTCAAGGTCGATATAGGCCAGTTCGAGCAAGTGGTGGTCAACCTGGCGGTCAACGCGCGCGACGCCATGCCGGCCGGCGGTGATCTCACCGTGCGCACCCGCAACGTGACCGCCGAGGAGTGCAAGACCTTTCCCTATCGCGAGCTCACCGCGGCCGATTATGTGGTGGTCGAAGTCGAGGATACCGGCAGTGGCATCGCGCCCGACGTGCTGAAGAAGATCTTCGAGCCGTTCTTCACCACCAAGGAGGTCGGCAAGGGCACTGGCCTTGGCCTGTCCATGGTCTACGGCATCATCAAGCAGACCGGCGGCTTCATTTTCTGTGACTCCGAACTTGGCAAGGGATCAACGTTCCGCATCTTCCTGCCGCGTCACGTCGCTGAAGCGAAAAAGGCAGCCGAACCTGGCGAAGCGCTGGCGACGGCGCCGGTCAAACTGGCCGATAGTACCAAGGACCTGTCCGGATCGGCCACGGTGCTGCTGGTCGAGGACGAGGACGCCGTGCGCATGGGCGGCATGCGGGCGCTGACCTCGCGTGGCTACACCGTTCACGAAGCGTCCTCGGGCGTCGAGGCGCTGGAAGTGTTCGAAGCGCTCGGCGGCAAGGTCGACATCGTCGTATCCGACGTGGTGATGCCAGAAATGGACGGGCCGACCCTGCTCGGTGAACTGCGCAAACGCCAGCCGGACATCAAGTTCGTCTTCGTCTCCGGCTATGCCGAGGACGCATTCGCCAGGAACCTGCCGGCGGAGGCGCATTTCGGCTTCCTGCCAAAGCCGTTCTCGCTCAAGCAACTGGCCACGATCGTCAAGGATGTGCTTGAATCTTAGCTATTTCTGATGCTGTGCCCGACGCGCACCATCGTGTCGCTGGCTATCCGGCAGGCCGGCGGCGAGCGGATCGCCCCAGCGCGCAACGATCGTTGTTTCATAGCCCTCGGCGGCCGCGTGGGTCTTGTCGTAGACGCGTTTCAACTCGGGAAAGCCGAGGGTGGAAGGCGCTGCGGCCGCATGTGTTTCGCCGGCAAACAACGAGCCGACAAAGCTGCCGCCGGCGATCAATGCGCTCGATGCAAGGCCGCCCTTTCAGGAGGGTGCGGCGCGATACGCGCTCGGCAATGACGTCGCGAATGACGGGGGAAGATGAGGATGGGGAATTGGCCATGGTGTCTGCCTCTCGAGGTGGATGTGACGGCGCACCGCTGCCTATCCAGTTCCGGCAACATCCAGATGACATGAGAAGGCGGGCACACCGCTGGCAGCCGCAATGGCTGTGAGGGCCTACTGGTTGTTTCCCCGGGTGCAGGTCGAGGCAGTGAAGGCGCCATCGGGCTGCTTCATGATAATGTCGAAGGAGGGCGGGCTCTGGCTGTCCAGCGTTGCCTGGGTCATCGAGAGCGCGTTGCCGCCGGTGGTGTAGCCGCCGAGCGGGCCTAGCCACGAGATCACACCGTTTGCATCCATCTGATAATTATAGGCCTGTTGGGCGGTACCGAAGGTGACGGGGCCTGTGTAGACGTTTCCCTTGATGGTGATGTCGCCGAGGCTGAGAAACATGCCGAGCAGGTAGACTTCGCAATGATAGGTGCCGTCGGGCATCTTGCCATCGCTGAAGTCGGCTCGTGCCGCCCCGGTTGCTGCCGCCAGAAGCAGTATGCCGATAAGACTGCGGGAAATCAGGGATGCCATGACGTCGCTCGGTTGAAACGCCAATTTGCCCTATTTCCGTTCCGCGCCGCAACATCTGCTGTCTGCGATCTGTTTGCCTAGATCAAAATATAGGCACCTGATCTAGTTGCGCAAAAATTAGGCAAATGCCTTTTGCGCTGCGCAAAATTCTCTCAACCAATTTTTAACCGGCTCTCTTTGTTTTGTTCAATCTAATATAATAACCTTCGGATAATATTCATCTATTCTCCTATTTTCAGCATACCCACTGCGGTTGGCATGGGGGTTGCATCGCATTGTTGCGGCGCAATCAACCAGCTTGGGAGTCTTCGGTATGAGGGGTAGTTTCTCGACAATAACAAAAATGTTCTCGGCGAGCGTGGTTGCCGCCGGTCTGATGTCCGCTCCGGCCAGGGCCGCCGACGACACAATCAAGGTGGGCATTCTCCATTCGCTGTCGGGCACCATGGCGATTTCGGAGACGACGCTGAAAGATGCCATGCTGATGCTCATCGACGAGCAGAACGCCAAGGGCGGCCTGCTCGGCAAGAAGCTCGAAGCTGTCGTCGTCGACCCGGCTTCCAACTGGCCGCTGTTCGCCGAAAAGGCGCGCGAACTGATCTCCAAGGACAAGGTCGCGGCGGTGTTCGGCTGCTGGACCTCGGTGTCGCGCAAATCGGTGCTGCCGGTGTTCTCGGAACTCGACAACATCCTGTTCTATCCCGTCCAGTATGAGGGCGAGGAGAGCGAGCGCAACGTCTTCTACACGGGTGCCGCACCAAACCAGCAAGCCATTCCGGCGGTCGACTATCTGATGAGCGAGGATGGCGGCTCGGTGAAGCGCTGGGTGCTCGAAGGCACCGACTACGTCTATCCGCGCACCACCAACAAGATCCTCGAAGCCTACCTGAAGTCGAAGGGCGTCGCAGCAGAAGACATCATGGTCAACTACACGCCGTTCGGCTTCGCCGACTGGCAGACCGAGGTTTCGGCGATCAAGAAGTTCGGCTCGGCCGGCAAGAAGACCGCCGTCGTTTCGACCGTCAATGGTGATGCCAACGTTCCGTTCTACAAGGAACTCGGCAATCAGGGCATCAAGGCCGAGGACATTCCGGTCATGGCCTTCTCGGTCGGCGAGGAAGAGCTTGCCGGTCTCGACACCGCGCCGCTGGTCGGCCATCTCGCCGCCTGGAACTATTTCGAGAGCGTCGACACGCCCGAGAACAAGAAGTTCATCGCCGACTGGCACAAGTTCATCAAGAACGACAAGCGCACCACCAACGACCCGATGGAAGCTCATTACATCGGCTTCAACATGTGGGTGAAGGCGGTCGAGAAGGCCGGCACCACCGATCCGGACAAGGTCATCGATGCCATGATCGGCGTGTCGGTCCCGAACCTCACCGGCGGCTATGCGACGATGATGCCGAACCATCACATCACCAAGCCGGTGCTGATCGGCGAAATCCAGGCCAACGGCCAATTCGAGACGGTTTCGCGCACACCGGGTCTGGTGATGGGTGACGAATGGTCGGATTACCTGCCCGACTCCAAGGACCTGATCTCCGATTGGCGCAAGCCTCTGTCCTGCGGCAACTTCAACGTTGCCACGGGCAAATGCGGCGGCAAGGGAACGAACTGATCCTCCCGGGTCTGCTGGGCTGGGCCTTCAGGTCCATGCCCAAGACCGCGTGCGTCCGGACGGTTTCCTCCACCGTCCGGACGCCCATTTCAAACCTTCAAGGGGTTCATAGAAGCCGATGACCTTGATCCGCGCGGGCCTGATGCTGCTGTTCCTGCTGGCGACGCTGTCGTCATCGGGCGCCGCGGAATCCGATCTGCACGCCGTCATCGCCAAGTTTGCCACTGCCAAGGGCTTTTCGGAGATCGGAACTGTCGTTCATGAATTGACGGCCACTGGCGACGCCGCCGTAGAACGCCCGCTGTCGGCTCTGGCTGATGGCAACCTCTACGTCCGCAAGGCCGATTCCCTGGTGTTCATCGGCAAAGAGGCCGGCGAAAGCGTTCAGCTTTCCGACCCGCTCGGCGGCGAAGCATCAGGAGAGGCGGCCAAGGACGACGTCGCCAAGATCAAGGTCAACAACACGTTGCGCCGTGTCATCCGCGACGCGCTGGGGACGTTGACGCTCGGCGCCAAGGATCCGGCTGTGCGGCTGGCCGCCGCCGACACCATGTTCAAGACGCCCGATGCAGCCAACATCGAGCCGCTCGACACGGCGATCGCCAGCGAGACCGTGGCCAGCGTCAAGGCTCTGCTTGAACAGGCTCGTGCGGCCTCAGTGCTTGTTTCCGATAGGCCGGAGGCCGACAAGCTTGCCGCAGTCGCCTTGATCGGTGCGCGTAGCGACCGCGATGCGGTTTCGCTGCTCACCTCGGTCGAAGCCGGTGCGTCGAGCGCGGTCAAGGACGCGGCGACGGCAGCGATCGCCAACATCAATTCGACGCTGGCCTTGTGGGATGCCGGCCAGAACATCTGGTACGGGATTTCGCTGGGTTCGGTCCTGCTGCTGGCGGCGATCGGTCTTGCCATCACCTTCGGCGTCATGGGCGTCATCAACATGGCGCATGGCGAGATGGTGATGCTCGGCGCCTACACGACCTTCGTCGTCCAGCAGGCGATCCGGACATCCTTTCCCGGCCTGTTCGACTGGTCGCTGGTCATCGCGCTGCCGCTCGCCTTCCTGGTCGCGGCGTTCGTCGGCCTCATCATCGAGCGCGGTGTGATCCGCTTCCTATACGGCCGGCCGCTTGAGACGCTGCTAGCGACCTGGGGCGTATCGCTTATCCTGCAGCAGGCGGTGCGCTCGATCTTCGGGCCGACCAACCAGGAGGTCGGCAATCCGTCCTGGATGTCCGGTTCCTTCGACGTCGGACAACTGGCCATCACCTGGAACCGTCTGTGGATTCTGGTGTTCGCGCTCACCGTGTTCGGCATGCTGCTCTATGTGATGAAGCGCACGCCCTGGGGGCTGCAGATGCGCGCCGTCACCGCCAACCGGCGCATGGCCGCCTCGATGGGCATCAGGACGCCGTGGGTCGACGCGCTGACCTTCGCGCTTGGATCCGGCATTGCCGGCATTGCCGGCGTCGCGCTCAGCCAGATCGACAATGTCTCGCCCAATCTCGGCCGTGGCTACATCATCGACAGCTTCATGGTCGTCGTCTTCGGCGGTGTCGGCAACCTCTGGGGTACATTGGTCGGCGCCTTTTCGCTGGGCATCGTCAACAAGGTCCTCGAGCCCTATGCCGGCGCCGTGCTCGGCAAGATCGTCGTGCTGGTGCTGATCATCCTGTTCATCCAGAAGCGCCCGCGCGGCCTGTTCGCGCTCAAGGGCCGGGAGGTGGAAGCATGATGTCAGGACGCTTCTTCGCCGCGGGTGCCGACCGCCGCATCGCCATCACCATTTTCGCCCTGCTGGCGGCGGCTATAATCGTGCCGCTGCTCAACCTGGCCGTCTCGCCCACCAGCGCCTTCTACGTGCCGTCCTATATCGTCGCGCTCACCGGTAAATATCTCTGCTATGCGCTGCTGGCGCTCTCGCTCGACCTGGTCTGGGGCTATTGCGGCATCCTCTCGCTCGGCCACGGCGCCTTCTTCGCGCTCGGCGGCTATGCGATGGGCATGTACCTGATGCGCCAGATCGGCTCGCGCGGCGTCTACGGCAACCCGATCCTGCCCGATTTCATGGTGTTTCTGAACTATAAGGAATTGCCCTGGTTCTGGACCGGCTTCGACCATTTCTGGTTCGCGGCAATCATGGTGCTGGCGGTGCCCGGCCTGCTCGCCTTCGTCTTCGGCTGGTTTGCCTTCCGCAGCCGTGTCACCGGTGTCTATCTCTCGATCATCACCCAGGCGATGACCTATGCGCTGCTGCTTGCCTTCTTCCGCAATGACATGGGCTTCGGCGGCAACAACGGGCTCACCGATTTCAAGGATATTCTGGGCTTCAACGTCCAGGCCGACGCGACGCGATCGGCACTGTTCGCGACCAGCGCGGTGATGCTCGCGCTCGCCGTATTCGTTACCTGGGCGATCGTCGGCTCCAAATACGGCAAGCTGCTGATGGCCGTGCGTGACGCGGAGAGCCGCACGCGCTTCCTCGGCTGGCGGGCCGAAAATGTAAAACTGTTCGCCTTCACGGTGTCGGCCATCATGGCGGGCATTGCCGGCGCGCTCTACGTGCCGCAGGTCGGCATCATCAATCCTGGCGAGTTCGAGCCGTCCAATTCCATCGAGGTGGTGATCTGGGCGGCTGTCGGCGGGCGCGGCACCATTGTCGGGCCGATCATCGGCGCGTTGCTGGTCAATGCCGGAAAATCCTGGTTCACCGGCGTGCTGCCGGAATTCTGGCTGTTTGCGCTGGGCGGCCTGTTCGTCGCCGTCACCTTGCTCCTGCCGAAGGGCATCGTCGGCATGTGGGACAGCTGGCGCGGCAATGCGAAGGCGTTGCGTGCGGCCTCGGTCGCTGGAGAAGCTGGCACCGAGGTTGGGATCGCGTCCGCGACGTCCAAGCCTGCCCGCTCGCCGGCGCGAAATCCGGGCGAATGGTCCTGGTCCGACCCCGAACCGCAGGCGGCGGAGTAGCGACCATGAGCAAATCCAACACCATCCTCTATCTTGACGGCGTGTCGGTGTCCTTCGATGGCTTTCGCGCCATCAACAATCTGTCGCTGGTGCTCGACAAGGGCGAGATGCGCGCCATCATCGGCCCCAACGGCGCCGGCAAAACGACGATGATGGACATCGTCACCGGCAAGACGCGACCCGACGAGGGCGAGGTGTTCTTCGACGGCCAGGTGGACCTGACCAGGCATGACGAAGCCGAGATCGCCATGATGGGCATCGGCCGCAAATTCCAGAAGCCGACCGTCTTCGAAAGCCACACGATCGAAGAAAATTTGATGCTGGCGCTGAACGGGCCGCGTTCGATCTTCCCCGCGCTATTCCATCGCCGATCGGCCGCCGAGGCGCGGCAGATCGATGACATCCTTGGCATCATCCGGTTGGGCGACAAGCGCCGCGAGCTCGCCGCCAATCTAAGCCACGGTCAGAAGCAGTGGCTTGAGATTGGCATGCTGCTGGCGCAGGATCCGAAGCTGCTTCTGGTCGACGAGCCGGTCGCCGGCATGACCGATGCCGAGACCGAGGAAACCGCGCGGCTGCTCAGGGACATAGCGCGCGACCATTCGGTCATCGTCGTCGAGCATGACATGCATTTCGTGCGCGAACTCGGCGTCAAGGTCACCTGCCTGCATGAAGGCTCGGTGCTGTCGGAAGGCACGCTCGATTTCGTTTCGGCCGACGAGCGCGTCGTCGAAGTCTATCTGGGGAGATGAGCATGATCTGGCGGGTGCAATTCCATCACTTCGACATGTCGTTTCTTCGGTTCTGGAGAAAGCGCTGACATGCTCGAAGTTTCCAACGCCACGCTCCATTACGGCGCCGCCCAGGCGCTGCGCGGCGTGTCTCTGAAGGCGGGTGCCGGCAAGATCACCTGCGTGCTCGGCCGCAACGGCGTCGGCAAGACCAGTTTGATGAGATCGATCGTCGGCCACCACCGGCTGACGAGCGGAAGCGTTGCCTTCGAGGGGAAGGCGCTCGACCGGAGCGCGGCGTATGACCGCGCCCGGTCGGGCATCGCATTCGTGCCGCAGGGCAGGGAGATCTTTCCGCTGCTCAGCGTGCGGGAAAATCTCGAATCCGGCTTCGCCCCCTTGAGGCGCGCCGACCGCAACGTGCCTGCGCATGTCTTCGAGCTGTTTCCGGTGCTGAAGCAGATGCTCGGCCGCCGTGGCGGCGATCTTTCCGGCGGTCAACAACAGCAGTTGGCCATCGGCAGGGCGCTGGTAATGCGGCCGAAGTTGCTGGTGCTCGACGAGCCGACCGAAGGTATCCAACCCTCTGTGATCAAGGATATCGGCCGCGCCATACGCTATCTGCGCGACCAGGCTGGCATTGCGGTGCTGCTGGTCGAACAGTATCTCGATTTCTGCCGCGAACTCGCCGACGAGGTCAACATCATGGATCGCGGCCAGATCGTCCACACCGGCCCAGCGGCAGATTTAGACCGGGCTGACGTTCGCAAATTCCTCACGGTCTAGAATCGACACTGAACTTCATTGAAGATTTGAAGTCCTTCGCAAGTCCAATATTTCTTGCAGCCATCGCCTGTGTCTCTGGCACATGCAATGTCGCATGCTAATCTTTTGCAGGCTTTGTGAGTCGGCCGCTTCCGTATCAGTCTGGTTATCGCAGATCGAGGCGCGGCAAATGTTCTGCAAGTTCCACGCAAGCAAAGCTTCCTAGCTTCCCGATCTGATTGTCGTTCAAACGCGTTTGGGCACACAGGCTAAGGGACAGCCATGGAACGTTACGTCGAGGACTACCAGAAGCGGCGGCTTACCGAACGTGTCGACATCATCGCTGCCATCAACATCTTGAGGTCGCAGGGCTGCGACTACGACGATCTGATCGAGGAGATCACCAAGGTCTTTTATGTCGACCTCGATGCCTTCAATGAAATCGTGATGGCGGCCTAGGGCAACATTACAGGCTCGGCACTGATACGCTGTCAGCTCGCGCGTCGGAACGGGGAGGCGGTCACGACGCGGTTGCGACCGCCGCGCTTGGCGTCGTAGAGCGCCTTGTCGGCGGCACTGAGCACCTTGTCTAAGCTGAGCCCTTCCTTGCTGCCAAATGCAAAACCCGCACTGACCGTGCAGCTCAGCGAGCCGGTTTCGGTTTCGATCAGCCGCGTCGCGAATACGGCCCGGATGCGCTCTGCGGATTCCTCGACCGTTTCCGGCAGGGTGCGCTTCAGCACCAGTGCAAATTCCTCGCCGCCCATGCGCGCGGCGACGTCGGTCGGGCGAAGATTGCCAACGAGTTCCCTGGCGAACACCTTGAGCACTTCATCGCCCGCCGCGTGGCCGAATTCGTCGTTGATGGCTTTGAAATTGTCGAGGTCGAAGACGACCACCGCGGTAAAGGCGCCGACCGGGAGGTCGCCGTGCATGTCGAACAGAGCGCGCCGGTTGAGCAGGCCGGTCAAGGAATCCGTCAGGGCGTTGCGGTGGTGGTACCTCGCCAGACGCCCCTGGTTGAGGGCAAGCGAAAGCGCGCCAATACCCGTCATGCTGGCGATAACCACGATGAGGCTGAGTTCCTCGGCCCAGTTGCTTGGTGCGTGTCCCAGAATCAGTTTGCCATCCCACGTGAGAACCATGGCGCAGAGCGCGAAGGACGTGGCCGTGGCCGAATAGAGCGTGGTGATGCCGATCGTCAGGGCGGGTGCCTCATCGCGGCCTCTCCAATATTCGAACGCCGTGGCGAACAGGAGCAAGGCGGCGAACATGTTCTCGAACATGAAGCCGAGGCCGTCATAACCCAAAGCCATGGGAGGCAACGCTATCACCAAGGAAACGCAACCCCACAGCGCCCGCGGCAGCGACGATCCGCCGGTTCGGAACTGATAGGCAGCGCCCAGCATGGCCGAAAAGCCGATCAGCAGGAATGCTGAGGTGGAGACGCCGAGCAGGCGCCCGGGCATGTCGATATAGGCGTCATAGATGAAAATATCGCCGACCACGAACACCAGGCTGATCGCCCATGTCAGCAGGAATTTTTCCGAGCGGGCGGTCAGCCACATGCCGAACAATGTCAGGCTGAGGCAAGCGGCGGAGAACCCGACAGCCAGCAGAAGCGAAGTGTAGTCGAGCGACATGCCCCTCTTTCCCTGCCGGCGGCGGTTCCAGCTCTGCGGCTTGGCGTCGCCGTATTCATGCGGCAAGGAAGTGTCGATAAGGTTACGATGGACCGAGAATGCCAGGAATTCTCTGTGTCAGAGAATTGCCACCAACAACAGCATGATGATGCCGACCCCCATCATAAGCAAACCCGGCCAATGCTGCGAGAGGCCTAGGAAACGAAGGCCACGCCGGGGTGGCTCAAGCGTCGGACCCGTCATTGCCAGGGTTGGCTTCGGTCGATCCGAGCCCGCAGGCGCCGAGCCGCCGCTCAACTGGCCGCGCCTGAGGGCTGCACCCGCCATGTACACAAGGCCGGCTATAGTCAGCAACGCTCCGATGAGGATGATAGCCATCTCTCCTCGCTTTTGCCCACCCGGTCGCCACGGAAACCGGCTCTTGGCGAGATAGGCAAAACGGTCAAGATGCCCCGCAGGTTCCGAACACGCAGCAACACCCGACCTCGAAGCCTCGACAAAAGACATGGCCGCGGTGCAAGCTTAATCGGCCACACGCTTCATCAGCGCCATCGCCCCGAAGGGTGCGCGCACTTTGCCCTCGGTGATGAAGTAGACGAACACGTCACGCGGCAGGACCGGGGCGTCGGTGGCGGGGTCGGCGCGCCGCAGATCGGCCGGCTGCTTGCCTTGCGCCCAAAGCTTTGCCCGCGCCGCCCATTCATCGAGGCCCTTCGGCGTGTAGCAATCGGGATTGTCGTCGCTGCCGGTCTGCAGCCTGATGTAGACGAAGTCACCGGTGACGTCGGCGATGTCAGGATATTTGGCATGATCGGCATAGACGATCGCCGCCTTGTATTTGCGTGCAAGCGCGGCGAACTCAGGCACGATGAAACTGTCATTGCGCACTTCGAGTGCGTGGCGCAGCGCGACACCGTCCTGCTTTTCCGGCAGCAGTTTCAGGAACGCTTCGAAATCGTCCGGATCGAACTTCTTGGTCGGCGCGAACTGCCACAGGATCGGTCCGAGTTTTTCGCCGAGCGCGGCCACGCCGGAACCCAGGAAACGCATCATCGATTCGCCGGCTTCGCCCAGCACACGCCGATTGGTGACGAAGCGGTTGCCTTTCAGCGAATAGACGAACCCGTCAGGCGCTTCATTGGCCCATTTAACGAAGGTCGGCTCCTTGAAGCTCGAATAATAGGTGCCGTTGACCTCGATGCTCGGCACTTGCCGGCTGGCATATTGCAGTTGCTTCGCCTTCGAGAGTTTTTCGGGATAGAAGGACGTGTCCCAGGGCTCGAAGGTCCAGCCGCCCATGCCGGCGCGGATTGTTCCTGATGCGGTCATTATCGTCCTCCCAGATTTCTAAAAGCGATCAGGCCGTGGTGGACCTGTCGAGCGGTTTGGCCATGTCAACCAGTATCCACCCTGGCCGATAGGGATTGGGCCGCCGACCCGTTTCACGGTAGCCATAGGCGGTGTAGAGCGCGATGTTCCGTTCCATCTTGGCGTTGGTGTAGAGCCGCACCTCCGGCAAATCCCATAGACGCGCCTGTTCATCGGCGTGATTGAGCAGCGCCATGCCAAATCCCTTGCCCTGGAAGCCGGGGGCGACCGCGACGGAGAAGATCATCACGTGGTCGGAGTGGCGCTCCAGTGTGATCAGTCCGGCCAGCGCGCCGCCACTCTCCAGCAGCCAGACCTCGCCTAGGGCGATGCGTGGCGAGTAGTCCTCGGTAACCGGGATCGGTGGCGCGTCGAGTATCGCATTGTAGGGAGCATAGGCCGCCTGCGTCAGCGCGACGATCGCGGCGAGATCTTCGGGACGGGCAAGCCTCATGATTGCTCCATCCCGGCAGCGGCCGCTATCACCTTTTCCATGCCGGCGGCAATTGCAGTGACAGCATCGCGGCTAGCACTGCCGAGTCCGTGGCGTTCAGCCAGCCAATACGCATCATTGTAGGACAGCCACACCTTGCCTTCTTGATCCTCCCAGGCCAGTGCCTTCACCGGCAGGTCGATGCCTGCAAGCTGTTGGTCCTGCATCAGCGGTGTGCCGCCTTTTGGGTTGCCGAAAATCAGCAGTTCGGTCGGCCGCAGTGACGCGCCGACATCGCGCGCGCCGGCCGCGTGGTCGATGCGCGCGAACACGCACAGTCCAGCGCGAGCGACAGTTTCAGCCAGCCGATCGATGGTCTCGGTCACGCCGAAGCGGCTGTGAAGCGAAATGAGGCCGTTGTTCGCCATCACTCGGCCGCTTCGCGCTTGCCTCCGGGGCGCCGCTCCAGAAGCTCCTTGAGGAACTGGCCGGTGTAGCTGCGCTTCTCCCGCACGATCGCTTCCGGCGTGCCCTGGGCGACCAGTTCGCCGCCGCCGTCGCCGCCTTCGGGGCCGAGGTCGAGCACCCAGTCGGCGGTTTTTATCACCTCGAGATTGTGCTCGATGACGACCACCGTATTGCCCTGATCGACCAGTTCGTGCAGCACTTCCAGCAGCTTGGCGACGTCGTGGAAGTGCAGGCCTGTCGTCGGCTCATCCAGGATGTAGAGCGTCTTGCCGGTCGCCTTGCGCGACAGTTCCTTGGCCAGCTTGATGCGCTGCGCTTCGCCGCCCGACAGCGTCGTCGCCTGCTGGCCGATGTGGATATAGCCGAGGCCGACCTGCTTCAGTGTCTCGAGCTTGTCGCGCACACCAGGCACAGCGGCGAAGAAATCGACGCCTTCCTCGACCGTCATGTCGAGCACGTCGGCGATCGACCTGCCCTTGAACAGCACGTCGAGCGTCTCCCGGTTGTAGCGCTTGCCGTGGCAGACGTCGCAGGTGACGTAGACGTCGGGCAGGAAGTGCATCTCGATCTTGATGACGCCGTCGCCCTGGCAGGCCTCGCAGCGGCCGCCCTTGACGTTGAAAGAGAAGCGGCCTGGCTGATAACCGCGCGCCTTCGCTTCGGGGAGACCGGCGAACCAGTCGCGGATCGGCGTGAAGGCGCCGGTGTAGGTGGCCGGGTTCGAACGCGGGGTCCGCCCGATGGGCGACTGGTCGATGTCGATGACCTTGTCGAGGAATTCAAGCCCCTCGATGCGGTCATGTTCGGCCGGATGTTCGCGCGAGCCCATAATGCGGCGCGAGGCCGCCTTGAACAGCGTTTCGATCAGGAAGGTCGACTTGCCGCCGCCCGAGACGCCGGTGACGGCGGTGAAGGTGCCAAGCGGGATTTCGGCGGTGACGTTCTTCAGATTGTTGCCGCGCGCGCCGACGATCTTCAGCCGCCGGTTCTTCTTGGCCTCGCGGCGAATGGCTGGCGTCGCGACTTCCAACGCGCCCGACAGATATTTGCCGGTGATCGAATTGGGGTTGGCCATCACCTGCTGCGGCGTGCCCTGGGCGATGATCTCTCCGCCATGGATGCCTGCCGCCGGACCCATGTCGACGACATAGTCGGCATGCAGGATTGCGTCTTCGTCATGCTCGACGACGATCACGGTGTTGCCGATGTCGCGCAGATGCTTGAGCGTGTCGAGCAGGCGGGTGTTGTCGCGCTGGTGCAGTCCGATCGACGGCTCGTCCAGCACGTAGAGCACGCCGGTGAGGCCGGAGCCGATCTGCGAGGCCAGCCGGATGCGCTGGCTTTCGCCACCCGACAGCGTGCCGGAATTGCGCGACAAAGTGAGATAGTCAAGCCCGACATCGTTGAGGAAGCGCAGCCGCTCGCGGATTTCCTTGAGCACGCGGACAGCGATCTCGTTCTGCTTGTCGTTGAGTTGTGCTGGCAGGTCGGTGAACCATTTGTCGGCGTTGCGGATCGACTGTTCCGTGACCTCGCCAATGTGCTTGCCGGCGATCTTCACCGCCAGCGCTTCCGGCTTCAGCCGGTAGCCCTTGCAAACCGGGCAGGGCGTTGCCGACATGAAGCGCTCGATCTCCTCGCGCATCCAGGCGGATTCGGTCTCTTTCCAGCGGCGCTCGAGATTGGGGATCACGCCTTCAAAAGTCTTGGTCGTCTTGTAGGAGCGCAAGCCGTCATCATACTGGAAGGTGATTTCGCGCTCGCCGGTACCGCGCAGGATCGCGTCCTGGGCTTGCGCCGAAAGATCCTTGAACTTGTCGCCGAGCTTGAAGTCGTACGCCTTGCCCAACGCCTCGAGCGTCTGCGAATAATAGGGCGACGTCGATTTCGCCCAGGGGCTGACGGCGCCGTCGCGCAACGACACGTTCTCGTCCGGCACGACGAGATTGGGGTCGATGGCGCGCTGGCTGCCGAGACCGTCGCAGGTCGGGCAGGCGCCGAACGGGTTGTTGAAAGAAAACAGCCTGGGTTCGATCTCGGGAATGGTGAAGCCGGAGACCGGACAAGCGAATTTTTCCGAGAACAGGATGCGCTCATGCGTCTCGTTCTTGGATTTGTTGACGGAATCCTCGCCGGTCTGGCTGGCATCGAGCGGCCTGTCGGCGAACTCGGCCACCGCCAGCCCCTCGGCCAGCTTCAGCGCCGTCTCGATGGAGTCGGCAAGCCTTGTGGCAAGATCGCCGCGCACGACGATGCGGTCGACGACGACGTCGATGTCGTGCTTGTATTTCTTGTCCAGCGCCGGCACATCAGCGATTTCATAGAAGATGCCGTCGACTTTGACGCGCTGGAACCCTTTCTTCTGCAACTCCAGCAGTTCCTTGCGGTATTCGCCCTTGCGGCCGCGCACGATGGGCGCCAGCAGGAACAGGCGCGTGCCTTCCTCGACCGCCAGTACCCGGTCGACCATCTGGCTGACCGTCTGGCTCTCGATCGGCAGGCCTGTGGCCGGCGAATAGGGCACGCCGACCCGGGCAAACAGAAGCCGCATATAGTCGTAGATCTCGGTGACGGTACCAACCGTCGAACGCGGGTTCTTCGAGGTGGTCTTCTGCTCGATGGAGATCGCGGGCGACAGGCCGTCGATCTGGTCGACATCCGGCTTCTGCATCATTTCGAGGAATTGCCGTGCATAGGCCGAGAGGCTCTCGACATAGCGCCGCTGGCCTTCGGCATAGATGGTGTCGAAGGCCAGCGACGATTTGCCGGAGCCCGACAGGCCGGTCATGACGATCAGGCTGTCACGCGGCAGGTCGAGATCGACATTCTTCAGATTGTGTTCGCGCGCCCCGCGAATGGAAAGGAATTTATGGTCGGCCATCGCCGGTCGCCGCCTCAGATCTGGAATTCGTGGGATCGGCGGGATTTTCCCAGCCATCCCCTATGTAGGTCTTTTTGCCGCCACGTCGAGAGACGCCACAATTCCCGACAGAAGTCGTTTAACCGTCTTTCGCGCGAAGGGGCAAGCGGAAAGAACAAAGGCCGAACACGCTCCTGACAAAGCTGTGCGGAAACTGACCCTGACGTAACCTCCCGGCGATCACATTTTTCCGTAACCGGCTATTGATGGTTGACGTGGCCGGCGCAGGGGGGCAGTCTCCAGAGGTCAGCGAAGCTGGCCGTCTTTCGATGGCCTCGCCGCCCCAAGGCGGCCTGCGAGACGCCGCAGGCATTAGCGATTTGCGCTTCGCCACGACGACTATGTCGCAACGGACAAAGGAGCGGAGCATGACGCCACCGGATAGTCCCCCAGGGCTTCAGTTGTCACTGGAGCCGCGGCAGGCATAAGTGCCAGAGGTAGGCGTTTGCGCCACCCGACAAACCGTGACCTGCCGTATCCCTAAAAATCAGAGACTATTGGTCGGATCGTCGGCTGAATGCCGCGAAGCATCCGAAATCAAACGCCGGCAGTACACTCCCGGCAAAAATGGATTAAAAATCCAGAAAAAGCCCCGTCCGTTTGCCCCCAAGGCACGGCGGGGCTGTTTTTTGGGAATGGCTGAGCTGGCGGAGGCAGCTTACCGCCGAGGCTTGAACCCATCCGTGGCAGCGTCGATCGTGATGCTACCGGAAATCCTGACATCGGTATTGCCGATCTTGAACGTGCCGTTTTCGCCGTTGGGGAGCGCGTCGTCGGGTTCGGGCTGTGGCGCAGGCTTGGCGATGCGATAGTCGCCGGTCACGCCGGGCAGAGCGCTTTTTTGCGCCGCCGACGAGGCATCGTCGGCAAGCGCCGGCTTGGACACAAGGCCGACGACGGCGAGCACCATGGCGGCTGTGACACGGTGCGATGTTCCGGATCGATGAGTGTCGGTCATGCTCCTGTTATAGGGACCTGCCGCCACCGGAACCAGACTGGGCATCGTCAAATCTTCGACACTTGGCAGGATTTGACCTGAGCTCTGCCTTACGCCGCCTTTTTGCGGGTGTCGAAAACATGGTCGACAATGCCCCACGCCTGTGCCTCGCGAGCCGTCATGAAATGGTCGCGGTCGAGCGTGCGTTCGACCTCTTCATAGCTGCGGCCGCAATGCTGGGCGTAGAGTTCGGTCATGTGGCGCTTGGTCTGCCCGATGCGTTCGGCGTGCCGCTGGATGTCGGAAGCCTGGCCCTGGAAGCCGCCCAGCGGCTGATGCAGCAGGATGGTGGCGTTCGGCAGGGCGATGCGGCGCCCGGCCGTCCCAGCCATCAGCAGGAACGATCCCATCGATGCGGCAAAGCCCATGCACACGGTCGACACCGGGCAACTGATATACTGCATCGTGTCGTAGATGGCGAAGCCGCTGGTCACCATGCCGCCGGGCGAGTTGATGTAGAGCGAGATTTCCTTCTCGGGATTGTCCGACTCCAGCGACAAAAGCTGCGCGCTGACCAGCGCCGAGACGTCGTCATTGATCTCGCCGTTGATGAAGACGATGCGCTCGCGCAGCAGCCGCGAAAAAATGTCGAAGGCACGTTCGCCGCGGCTCGATTGCTCGATCACCATAGGCACAAGACTGGCAACACCGCTCATTTTCTTCTCCGATTTTCCGTGTTCAGGCCGCGCGCAGCAGAAGGTGTGGTGTGTTCGCGGCGATAGGCTTTCCGGCTCCGCGCAGCGAAAGCCGGCAGCCGGCGCCCGCCATGGCAACGGCAGGCATCGTCTTGCGGGCAAACCCGTCATGGATGATGCGCAGATGCGTGCCGCCGGAAACGGTACGGGCGAGCGTGAAGGTGACGGTGCTGTCGAGCGGGTGCGCCGCATCGTCCGACTGCTCGCGCCAGGAATAGCGCAGCAGGCGCTCGGGCTCGGCGTCGAGGATCTCGCATTCGATCACCGCCTCAGGCCCGGCGAAAGCAAAGCGGCTGCCGGCCTGCGGCCTGATGTCGTTCGGCATCATCCAGGCGGCGAGCAATTCCGGCACGGTCAGCGCCCGCCAAACCTTTTCCGGCGGCTCGGCAAGGTCGTATTCGAATTCGAGCGCATCCGGGGCGACTTCGTGTTGGCTCTTCATTGATCCATGTCCTTCAAAACGGCCTTCAGCCTTTCTATGCGTTCCGGCCAGAACGTCCGATAGCGTTCGATCCAGGAGAGCAGCGGGGCAAGTCCCCGCGGATCGGCGCGGTAATAGGCGTTGCGGCCGGCCCGCCGCTCGACCACGAGACCGGCACCGCGCAGCACCGCCAAGTGCTGGGAGACGGCCGGCTGCGACACAGTCAGGCCGCTGCGAAGTTCCGACACGCTCATCTCGCTCGTCGCGAGACGCTCGAAGACGGTGCGGCGCGTCGGGTCGGCCAGGGCACGGAAAATCTCTGCTTCGATCATGGCAAAAGCATAAGTCAATACTTATTGATTTGGCAAGCGCTGTTTTGAAACCCATATGCAGCCTTCAGGCATTGCTGCCATTCCTTGACAATCAGCGGCAGTGCATATAGGAACGAAAAGGGAACAAAAACCTTGTGGGAAAAGCCAGCCTTGGCAGGCGGCTGACGTTCGTAGCCTGTAAGGTGCTGCGACAAAAATTTGTTTCGGATGAGCGCGGAGAAATATCATGGCGGGTAGCGTCAATAAGGTCATTCTGGTCGGCAATCTCGGCGCGGACCCTGAAATCCGCCGATTGAATTCCGGCGAGCCGGTCGTCAACATCCGCATCGCCACGTCGGAAAGCTGGCGCGACAAGAATTCCGGCGAGCGCAAGGAAAAGACCGAGTGGCATAACGTCGTCATTTTCAATGAAGGCATCGCCAAGGTGGCAGAGCAATATCTGAAGAAGGGCATGAAGGTTTATGTCGAGGGCCAGTTGCAGACGCGCAAATGGCAGGACCAGACCGGAGCCGACAAATACACGACCGAAGTCGTGCTGCAGAAATTCCGTGGCGAGCTGCAGATGCTCGACGCGCGCGGCCAGGGTGAGGGCGGCCAGGTCGGCGGCTACAGCGGTGGCGGCAGCAGCCGCGGTTCCGATTTCGGCCAGTCGAGCCCGAACGAGGGGTTCAACCGCGGTGGCGGCAACGCCCCTAGGGGCGGCGGTGGCGGCGGTTCGTCGCGCGAGCTGGACGACGAAATTCCGTTCTGATCGGAAGCCATACCAAACGGCGAATGCTTGTGCTTGATATGCCCCGGGGGTCCTGCATGGACTTTCGGGGTTTTGCATTGTCGATTGAGCTGACGCCAACTCGATCAAGGGATTGAAAGGACAGGGCGATGAAGGCACGGGTAAAATGGGTCGAGGAACGCACTTTCGTCGGCGAGTCCGGCAGCGGCCACAAGGTCGTGCTGGGCACGGCGTCCAGCCCGGAAGGCAGGACGCCGGGACCGAGCCCGATGGAGCTGGTGCTGATCGGCACTGGCGGCTGCTCTGCCTATGACGTCGTCCATATCCTCGAAAAGGGCCGCGAGGCGGTCGAGGACTGCGTGGTCGAACTCGACGCCGACCGTGCCGAGACCGACCCGAAGGTGTTCACCCGCATCCACATGCATTTCATCGTCAAGGGCCGCGCACTGTCGCGTGACAAGGTCGCGCGCGCGATCGATCTGTCGATCGACAAATACTGCTCGGCTTCCGCCATGATGGCCAAGACGGCCACGCTTACGCATGATTTCGAGATCGTCGATACGACGGCGAAGTAGGGCCGTAGGGTACCGCTCAACCCGCCATCAGCGCCTTGATACCATCCGCCACGAACTGCACGGCCAGTGCCGCCAGGATGACGCCGAGCAGGCGGGTCAGGATCGAGCGGCCGGTCTGGCCGAGGATGCGGTCGATGCGTTCCGACAGCACGAACACCAGATAGGTTATGACCAGGCAGACGAAAATGATGCCGACCAGGGCCGCCTGAGCGGCAAAACCCTGAAACGAGCCGGAGAGCAGCACCGTCGCTGAGATCGCGCCGGGCCCTGCGATCAGCGGGATCGCCAGCGGGAAGGCGGCGATGTTGTGGATCATGTCCTTGGTGATGGCGACGTCGCCGATCTTCTCCTTGCGGTCCTGCCGGCGTTCGAAGACCATTTCGAAGGCGATGAAAAACAGCAAAAACCCGCCGGCGACGCGGAAGGCGGGCAGCGTGATGCCGAACACCGACAGAATCGAGGCGCCCGCGACAGCGAACAGCGCCATCACCAGGAAACCGATGATCGAGGCGCGCACGGAAACCTGCTGGCGCTCGTCGCGGTTCATGCCGCGTGTCACGGCCAGGAACAGAGGCGCCAGGCCGGGCGGGTCGATGGTCACGAGAATGGTAACGAAGGCATTGAACAGGCTGTCGAAGCTCGGCATCGCTGACCCCTCCCGCCGGGCTGGGCCCGCACTCCGACATTGGTAGAGCAAAGCCCGGTCGGTGGGAACTGTCAGAGGGCTGGAGACTTCGATGCGGTATGGCGCGTCGCGTCGAAATGGATTCAGGCGACGCGCTTTGTTCGGTGGGCTAAATGTTCATAGGTGATTTGCCAAGGGTCGTTCTCGGAAGGTCTTTCCTCGCCGATCCAATGGAAGCTGTTGGCCGTGATCTCGGTGAAACGCCATCGAGTTTGCAGACCGCGCGAGTCATCGCCGATCTGGACAATGTCCTTACCCTCGGCCCGCCCGATCTGGCGCGAGTAATCTTGGTTGAGCGGATCATTCCAGATGATGTGCCAGCCACCGATCCGAGGATCGAAGATGCGCAAAGTCGTGCCATACATAGTGGACCGCGCAGGGCGCCTTGGCCTGATCCAGATATCCTGAATCGCGCGGCCTTCGAGCACCCAGCCGAAATGGCATTCTCCAGTCCACTTCTGGATTGTGCCATCGTCAAGGTGGCGGACCGTGTCCATTTCCCAGCTTCCGATCAGCCATCCATACAGGTCCATGTCTTTCGCTCGGTCGGCTGGGGGAGCTTCGGATCCGAGAGCGGTGAGAAACGAAGAAATCGCCATAGTCACGAGGCCTTTTCGCATCTGGCACATTGGGCGTCGCGGATACCGATCGAGACATGATCGAACATGTTTTTCTCCATTCTTACAATGCTTTGGAGGTCATCTTGCAGATTGGCGGCGCGCCAGGAACTCGACTTCGAGGTGCCAGTCCGCACCGTCGTGCGAGCGCTCGCCAAGCCAGCGGAAGGAATTCTCGGTGATCCGAGAAAAGCTCCAGCGCACCGAGGAGCCCGTGTCATCGGCCCCGACCTGCACGATGGTGTCGCCTTCGGCGCGGCCGAGCTGGCGGCTGAAATACTGGTTGCGCGGATCGCTCCAGAAGATGTGCCAGGCGTCGACGCCGGGGTCATAGACCCGCAATGTCGTGCCGTAAAAGGTCCATTTGCCGAGCGATGGCGAGGGGCCGGCGTCGCGGGCGGGCAGGATCCAGACATCCTGGACGGCGCGGCCTTCCAGCACCCAGTCGAAATGCACCTCGCCACGGCCGGTCAGCAGCGTGCCGTCTTCGAGATGGCGCGAGGCGTCAAACGTCCAGGCGCCGACGAAGCGGCCGTAAAGGTTCAGTTTTTCGGCAAACTCTTCGATCGGTCCGGGACTGTGCAAGGCCTCGGCAAATGAGGATTGGTCGAACATGTCTGCGGTCTCTTCTTGTCAGGAGACCGCGAGGAATAGGCGCTGGCGGGGTTCAGGGCTTGGGAAAAATTGCTATATTTCGGCCATGACGGCGACGGCGAATATCCTTGCATCCGGACCTGGCTGGCAGGTGGCGGACGTGATCTGCACGGCAAGCGCCGGCGATCGGCCGTTCGAGGAAACGCATCGGGATTTTTGCGTCGCGGCGGTCACCAGCGGCACGTTCCGCTACCGCGCGCAGCAAGGCACGGCAATGCTCGCGCCAGGCAGCCTCCTGCTCGGCAATTCCGGCACGTGCTACGAATGCGGGCACGAGCACGGCGGCGGCGACCGTTGCCTCTCTTTTCATTTCGGGCCGGCCTATATGGACCGGATCGTGGCCGATGTGCCGGGCGCCAGGACGCTCACCTTCACGGCGCCACGCCTGCCGCCATTGCCGGCCTTGGCACCGCTGCTGGCCGAGGCGGAAGCCGCGCGCGACATGGCCGACGCGGACGCCTTCGAGGAACTCGCCCTGCGCATCGCGGGTGCCGCCGTGGCCACGATCTCCGGCGTCACGCATGCCGGGCGCGACCCAAGCCGCCGCGATCAGAAGAGGATCGCCCAGGCGGTGCGGCGGATCGAACTGGATGCCGACGGGCCGATCACGCTTCCGGCGTTGGCGGACGAGACCTCGACCAGTCCCTATCATTTCCTGCGCACCTTTCGGCAGGTTGCCGGCATGACGCCCTATCAGTACCTGCTCAGGACGCGGTTGCATCGCGCGGCGGTGCGATTGCACACGTCGAACGATGCAATCTCGGCGATTGCCTTCGAAGCCGGCTTCAACGATCTGTCGACCTTCAATCGCCGGTTTCGGTGGGTCATGGGGGAGGCGCCAGGCCGGTATCGTGCCAAGCGCGCGGGCGGCCGCTGAAAAAGTGCGTCATCACGGCGGCATCAGTCCATGGTCGGCCCGCACCAGCCGGGCAGATAGTCGGCGTCCTTGCCCTTGGCCAGCACGAGCGCATCCGTCATCGCCTTGTCGAAGTTTTTCGCGACCGCACTCCTGTCGATGCGCCGGCGCAGGAAATCCGCCCACAGGAATTCGCTGAACGGGGTGGTGTCCTTGGCGTAACCGCCCAGCCGGCGCAGTTCGCCCGCCATGCTCCGGTAGGGGTCATCGACCAGTTCGCCGATGGTCTTGGGCAGGGCGGCATAGTCGCGGCGCTGGCCGTTTTCATCGAATGGGTGCATCCAGCCACGGTTGTCGAGCATGAAAAGGAACGCGTCCTTGTCCAGCGCCGACAGGTCGCTGATCACCGTCACGAGCACATCCTTGACACCTTCCTCGATCAGGGCGCGGGCAAGATGATGGTGATCGGTGACGTAGTTGCGTTGTTTGGGACCCAACACGACCGGGATCATATGCTTACCCAGAAAGGCGCCTGTCTTTGCGGCGCTCTGTGAGCGGATCAACTGGCGTTTGAGGTCCACCTCGCGCATCCCTACGGTAATCTGTGTTGGTCGCAGTTCCTTGACGGGAACCGGGGTCACCAGCGGCTCTCTCGGGACGATCATGGTGTACTCTCCTGGTTTTCCGGCGGACCGGAATGCAGAGCCCTGACGGCTGCATCGACACTGTGGAAGATCCGCTGCGGGCCGACGAGATCGATGATGCCAAACCGCGCAAGGGCTGCCTGGGCACGCACCGATTCCATCCGAGCAATGGCGAATATTGCGCCCGCATTGCGGCAATGGGTGATGGTTTCGATCAATGCCTGGGCGGCGGTGTAGTCGATCTCGACAATGTTACTGGCCTCCAGCACGACGAGCTTCACATCGCCCTTGCCAGCGTCGACCAGATCACAAAAGCCGCGCTTGAAACGGTCGGCATTGACGAAGGACAGTGGCGCCTGGAACGCCGCGACCAGCACGCCGGGGAGTTGCTTGCCAGTGCTCGACTTGCCCGGCGGCCACCAGACGGAAGTTCCCGGCACTTGTTCCAGCTCGATCGGCAGCGTCCGGGTCGCGCTCCAGATTCCATGCAGCAGCGACAGGCCGATGCCGACCGCCACGCCGGTTTCGATGGGCAGCACGACGATGGCCGCCATGGTGATGAGGATCAACACGAATTCGACTGGCGCCTGCCGGTAGACATTGGCGAACACCTTCCAGCGCAGGATGTGCTGGGCGACGAACATCAGAACTCCGGCGAGGGCAGCCTGCGGAACATCGGCGAGCAGACCGCCGCCAAAGGCGCCGAGGGCTAGAACGATAGCCGCTGCAATGAGGCTCGAGAGTTGCGAGCGGCCGCCCGATTGGGAGACGATTGCCGTGCGTGGTGGGCTGGCGTTGACGGCGAAGGCGCCAAACAGGCTGGACGCGATGCTGCCGGCGCCGACACCGACGAAATCGCGATTGACGTCGGGCGCGTCGCCTTGCGGGGCGAAGGAACGGGAGGTGGCGGCCGTCTGCACCATGACGACGATGGCGATCAGCAATGCCAGCGGAACGAGCGCCTGCATGTCGTCGATGCCGGCCAGTGGCGACCCTGCCCGTGGCAGGCCATTCGGCAAGGCGCCAAGCACCTCGACACCACGATCCTTGAGGCCGAACACGGCGACTGCGACGGTGGCAAGCACCATGCCGATCAGCGCGCCGGGGATGCGGGCGCTGATACGCTCGGAAAGCAACACGATTGCGAATACCCCAAGACCGAGCGTCAGGCTCCAGGGGTTGGTGAGATGGAGGCTGCCGGCGATCTCGCCGATGCGCCGCACGGTTTCGCCGCTTTCCGCCGGCAGGCCGAGCAGTCCGGGCAATTGCGACACGATGATATGGACGGCAATGCCGGCCAGAAAGCCCGTCGTGACCGGCACCGAGAGCAGGTCGGCAATCCAGCCGAGGCGAAAGACGCCGCTCAGCATCACGATCAGCCCGACCAGCAGCGCCAGTGTGGCCGCCAGCGCCAGATAATGTGGCGATCCAGCGGTGGCGAGCAGCGCGAGGCTGCCGGCAAACAAAGGCGTGATGGTCGAATCCGCGCCGGCCGAAAGGTGGCGATTGGCGCCGAACAGCGCAAACGCCACCGAACCGGCGACAAAGGCGAAGAAGCCGACTTCGGGCGCAAAGCCGCCGAGCCTGGCTGTCGCCATCTGCTCGGGAATGGCGATCGCGGCCAGTGTCACGCCCGCGATCAGATCGCCATTGAAATCCCGGGGCGTCCAACCGTGCAGCGCCCGCAAAGGCAGCCATGAGCTCCAATTCATGGTGATCGCGGCTTTTGCTTGGGGAGTTGGTCCATTGCCGGCTTTTGCCTTGCTGGCGGCGAAAAGCGTAACGGCCATATCGTCGCAATTAGCGGTATCCTTTTGAAATTACCACTAAAAATGACACCGGAAAAGTGCCGTGAACATTGGAGTTTCGGCCGTGCTTCCTATATAAGCGGTCAGTGATTCCTGATTAGATTGTGATCCGATTTGACCGACCAAAAGACACCGCGCGGCGCCGACGGCGGCCCCACCGGCATCGAACCCATCTCCATCATCGAGGAGATGCAGAGTTCTTATCTCTCTTACGCCATGAGCGTGATCGTCAGCCGTGCGTTGCCCGATGTGCGGGATGGCCTGAAGCCGGTGCACCGTCGCATTCTCTATGCGGCGCATGAGAGCGGCTACCATTGGAACCGCAAATATGTGAAGTCGGCGCGTCCTGTCGCCGACGTGATGGGTAAATACCATCCGCATGGCGATGCCTCGATCTATGACGCCTTGGTGCGCATGGCGCAGGACTGGTCGCTGCGAGTGCCCTTGATCGACGGACAAGGCAATTTCGGCTCGATCGACGGCGATCCGCCGGCGGCGATGCGCTATACCGAATCGCGCCTGACCAAGGTCGCGCATGAGCTTCTGGAGGATATCGACAAGGACACCGTCGATTTCCAGGACACTTATGATGCGTCGGACACCGAGCCGAAGGTTCTGCCGGCGCGCTTTCCCAATCTGCTGGTCAACGGCTCGGGCGGCATTGCCGTCGGCATGGCGACCAACATACCACCGCACAATCTCGGTGAAGTCTGTAATGCCGCGATTGCCGTCATCGACAATCCGGCGATCGACCTGCCTGCGCTGATGGAAATCATTCCGGGCCCTGATTTCCCGACTGGCGGCATCGTGCTTGGCCGTTCCGGCATCTACAGTGCCTATTCGACCGGGCGCGGCTCCATCGTCATGCGCGGCAAAGTCAACATCGAGCAGCGCGGCAATGACCGTGAATCGATCATCATCACCGAGGTTCCCTATCAGGTGAACAAGGCCTCGATGATCGAGAAGATGGCCGAACTGGTGCGCGACAAGCGCGTCGAAGGCATTTCCGACATCCGCGACGAAAGCGACCGCCAGGGCTACCGGGTCGTCGTCGAGTTGAAGCGCGACGCCGTCGCCGACGTCGTCCTCAACCAGCTCTACCGTTTCACGCCGCTACAGACTTCTTTCGGCGCCAATATGGTGGCTCTGAACGGCGGCAAGCCGGAACTGCTGAATCTGACCGATATGCTGAAGGCGTTCGTCACCTTCCGCGAGGAGGTGATCAGTCGGCGGACGAAATTCCTGCTCCGCAAGGCGCGCGACCGTGCCCATGTGCTGGTTGGTCTGGCCATCGCTGTCGCCAACATCGACGAAGTCATCAAGCTTATCCGCACCGCGCCGGATCCGCAGACGGCGCGCGAGCAGTTGATGGAGCGGCGCTGGCCTTCGGGTGACGTCGAATCGCTGATCCTTCTGATCGACGACCCCCGCCACCGCATCAACGAGGACGGCACCTACAATCTGTCCGAGGAACAGGCGCGCGCCATTCTCGAACTGCGCCTGCAGCGCCTGACTGCGCTTGGCCGCGACGAAATCGCCGACGAGCTGAACACGATCGGCGACGAGATCAAGGACTACCTCGACATCCTGTCGTCTCGCGCGCGTATCCAGCAGATCGTCAAGGACGAGCTCGCCGCCGTGCGCGACGAGTTCGGCACGCCACGCCGCACCGAGCTCACCGATGGCGGCGCGGACATGGAAGACGAGGACCTGATCCAGCGCGAGGATATGGTCGTGACGGTGAGTCATTCCGGCTACATCAAGCGCGTGCCGCTTTCGCTCTACCGGGCGCAGCGCCGCGGCGGCAAGGGCCGCTCCGGCATGTCGACCAAGGAAGAGGATTTCGTCACCCGGCTGTTCGTCGCCAACACGCACACGCCGGTGCTGTTCTTCTCCTCGCGCGGCATCGTCTACAAGGAAAAGGTCTGGCGCCTGCCGATCGGCAATCCGCAGTCACGCGGCAAGGCGCTGATCAACATGCTGCCGCTGGAGCAGGGCGAGCGCATCACCACGATCATGCCGCTGCCCGAGGACGAGACGAGCTGGGGCGAACTTGACGTGATGTTCGCCACCACCCGCGGCACCGTGCGCCGCAACAAGCTTTCGGACTTCGTCCAGGTCAACCGCAATGGCAAGATCGCCATGAAGCTGGAGGAGGAGGGCGACGAGATCCTCGGCGTCGAGACCTGCACCGACAATGACGACGTGCTGCTGACCGCCAGCTCCGGCCAGTGCATCCGCTTCTCCGTGGGCGACGTGCGCGTCTTCCAGAGCCGCAACTCTGTCGGCGTGCGCGGCATCACCATGGCTGACACCGACCGCATCATCTCCATGTCGGTGATCGAGCATGTCGATGCGCCACCGGCCGAACGGGCCGCCTACCTCAAGCGGGCGGCGGCCGAACGGCGGCTTGCCGCCGGCATTGCGGCCGGTGAGGAGGAAGAGATCGCGCTGACCAACGAAGAGGTCGGCGAGGAGACGGAGCTTACCGACGAACGCTACGAGTTCCTCAAGATGCACGAACAATACGTGCTGACGGTGACCGAGTATGGTTACGGCAAGCGCTCTTCGTCCTATGACTTCCGCCTGACCGGACGCGGCGGCAAGGGCATACGTGCTACAGATGTATCGAAGGCGGCCGAAATCGGCCGTCTTGTGGCAACCTTCCCGGTCGGAAATGACGACCAGATCATGCTGGTGTCGGACGGCGGCACCGTCATTCGGGTTCCCGTCAACGGCATCCGTTTCGCCAGCCGCGCCACCAAGGGCGTAACCATCTTCAACACGGCTGAAGGTGAGAAGGTGGTTTCGGTCGAGCGGATTTCTGAGCCGCAATCGGACGAGGAAGTGGCAGAGGCCGTCGAGGGTGGCGCGGAGCCCGATTCGACGACTGAAAGCAGTCCGGACAGCGCCGAATAGTCCTGGGTCTGACATAGCAACGCCGGCCTGATGGCCGGCGCGGCAGCAAGTCGAGATTAGTAGTGACGATACGGCTTGCGCGAGCCGAAGCCTTCCAAGCGCTTGGTGGTTGCCTTGACCCGGATGCGCTGTGCCTCCTGATGCAGCCCGAATACTGTGGCGATCAGCATGGCGACGGTCATTGCGGTGGCGAGCATGTAGATCAGCATGTGCGTGTTCTCCTGCGCCTTACAACGGATATATGGGACATTGGTTTCATCTTATTAAGGGTGCAACCTAGTGAACGCTGCGTGAAGGCTTCGTGATCAGCGTATTCATCTGTCGTTCATGTGCCGGAAAAGGTTCATGGGCCGCCTGCCAATCGGATTTGCCTTTGTGAGAGAGGCTCGCTAGAAGCTCCGGCATGACCGAACGCATCGCCCTTTATGCGGGCTCCTTCGACCCGCTGACCAACGGCCATCTCGATGTGCTGAAAGCCTCGCTGGCGGTTGCCGACATCGTCTATGCCGCGATTGGCATTCATCCGGGCAAGAAGCCGCTGTTTTCCTTCGAGGAGCGGGTGCAGATGATTGAAGCCGCCACGAAAGCGGAATTCGGTCGTGATGGCGCCCGCATCAAGGTCGTCGCCTTCGATGGCCTGGTGATCGATGCCGCCAGAAGAGAAGGCGCCTCGATCATGATCCGCGGTCTGCGCGATGGCACCGACCTCGACTACGAAATGCAGATGGCCGGCATGAACGAAACCATGGCGCCGGAGCTGCAGACGGTTTTCCTGCCCGCCAGCCCGTCGGTGCGAACCATTACCGCCACACTTGTGCGCCAGATAGCCTCGATGGGCGGCGACATCCGTCCCTTCGTACCGGCCGCCGTGGCCGGTGCGCTCGCCGCAAAATTCGCGAAATAAGCTCGGAGAAAATCCTCATGCAGCTCCAAAGGCTCGCCTCATTCCTTGTTGTGTTCGCCGGTCTCTTGACGGCATCCGTTTGTGCCCATGCCGCCGATCCGGAAAACACCATGATCATCACGCTCAAGGATGGCGACGTGACCATCGCGCTGCGCCCCGACCTGGCGCCCAAGCATGTCGCGCAGATCAAGAAGCTGGTGCGTGATCACGCCTACGACAACGTCGCTTTCCACCGTGTCATCGGCGGCTTCATGGCGCAGACCGGCGACGTCAAGTTCGGCAACATGGAGAAGGGTTTCAATGCCCAGGCCGTCGGCACAGGTGGTTCCGACCTGCCCGACCTGCCGGCCGAGTTCTCGCAGACCGAACACTACAAGCGTGGCGTGGTCGGCATGGCCCGCTCGCAGGATCCGAACTCCGCCAATTCGCAGTTCTTCATCATGTTCGCGCCGGCACCGCCGCTCGATGGTCAGTACACCATCGTCGGCAATGTCGTCAGCGGCATGGACCTGGTGGACAAGATCAAGAAGGGCGACGAGGCGGACAATGGCACGGTCACAGATCCCGACCGCATGATCAAAGTGCGCATCGCCGCTGACAAATAATTCCATCTTTTAAAAAGGACATCTGACATGGCTGAGATCAAGGACCGCGAGAACGCGCTCATCATGGAAACGACCAAGGGCAAGGTCGTCATCGAACTGTTTCCCGATTTGGCGCCCGGCCATGTCGCCCGCATCAAAGAACTGGCGCGCGAAGGCGCCTATGATGGCGTCGTCTTCCACCGCGTCATCGAAGGCTTCATGGCGCAAACCGGCGACGTCAAGTTCGGCAATTCGAGCAAGCCGACCTTCGCGCCTTCCCGCGCGGGCATGGGCGGCTCGGAAAAGCCTGACCTGAAAGCTGAGTTCTCCAACGCGAACCACGGCCGCGGCACCTGCTCGATGGCCCGTTCGCAGAACCCGAATTCGGCCAACTCGCAGTTCTTCATCTGCTTCGACGATGCCGCTTTCCTCAACCGCCAGTACACGGTCTGGGGCCAGGTCATCGAAGGCATGGACAATGTCGACAAGATCAAGCGCGGCGAGCCGGTGCAGGATCCCGACAAGATCGTGTCGCTGAAGGTCGCGGCAGACGTCAAGTAAGGCGAAACGACAATGATGGGCGTCGTCTGGTCGCTTCTCGGCATCCTGTCCGGTGCCTTCATTGCCATTCAGGCGCCGATCAACTCGCAGCTTGCGCGCGGCCTGGGTCTCCCGGTCGCGGCGGCCGCGTTTTCTTTCCTTTCGGGCGCGGTCGTGCTTGGCGTCATCTCCGTCGCGGTGGTGAAGCTGCAAGGCATTTCGCTTGACTGGAAGGCGCCGGCGCCCTGGTTGTTCGTCGCCGGAGGCATTCTCGGCGGCTTCTATGTCACGCTCTCCACCATCCTGACGCCACGCATCGGTGCTGCCGCCCTGATGGCATTCCTGGTGGCGGGTCAGTTGCTCGCCGGCATGCTCATCGACCGCGTCGGCTTCCTCGGCGTCGCGGTGCGTGAAATCTCGCTCGGCCGCATCGCCGGCGCCGTGCTGCTGCTGGCCGGAGCGCTGCTCGTCCGGCTCTACTGATGCGTGTCGACCTCTTTGATTTCGACCTGCCGGAGGAGCGCATAGCGCTTCGCCCGGCAGAGCCGCGCGACAGCGCCAAAATGCTGGTGGTCAGGCCGGGCGAGGAGTTGGAGGACCGGACGGTTGGCGACCTGCCATCCTCGCTCCGCGCAGGCGACGTGCTGGTCTTCAACGACACCAAGGTCATCCCAGCGCAGCTGAAGGGCATCAGGCGGCGCGGCGAAGCGGCTGCGCAGGTCGAGGCCACGCTGCACATGCGCATGGCTCCTGACCGTTGGCTGGCGTTCATGCGGCCGGGAAAGCGCATCGCCGCCGGCGACCGCATCCATTTCGGCCATGACGGCAATTCCTGTTTCCTCGGCCAACTCGACGCCACCGTGGTCGAGAAGGGCGAGGCGGGCGAAGCCTTGCTTGGCTTTGATCTATCCGGGCCTTTCCTGGATGAGGCGCTGCACGCGGTCGGCCACATTCCGCTGCCGCCCTACATCGCCTCGAAGCGCGACGATGACGAGCGCGACCGCGCCGATTACCAGACCATCTATGCCAGGGAAGAGGGTGCGGTAGCGGCACCCACCGCGGGCCTGCATTTCACGCCGCAGCTTTTTGCGGCACTGGATGCCAAGGGCGTCGAGCGCTGCTTCGTCACGCTTCATGTCGGCGCCGGTACGTTCCTGCCGGTGAAAGCGGACGACACCGCCGACCACAAGATGCATGCGGAGATCGGTTCGGTCAGCGCGGCGACCGCCGAGGCGCTCAACGCCGCGAAGGCGAGGGGTGGGCGCATTGTTGCGGTCGGTACGACCTCACTGCGCCTGCTCGAGAGCGCGGCGCGTGAAGACGGTACGCTGGCGCCATGGTCAGGCCCGACCGACATCTTCATCACGCCGGGTTACCGCTTTCGCACCGCCGACATGCTGATGACCAATTTCCATCTGCCGCGCTCGACACTGTTCATGCTGGTCTCGGCCTTCAGCGGTCTCGACACGATGCGTGCCGCCTATGTGCATGCCATCGCGAACCGCTACAGGTTCTACTCCTATGGCGATGCAAGCCTGCTCTACCGAGCGGAGATGAGCGATGGACGATGATCTCGGCATGCTGGACAAACAGGATCCGGCGCGCCAGTCCGTGAGAAGGAATTCAATGGCTGATACGTTCACCTTCAAGGTGCTGGCGACCGATGGCAAGGCGCGGCGCGGCCTGATCGACATGCCGCGCGGCGAAATCCGCACGCCGGCCTTCATGCCGGTCGGCACCGGTGGCACGGTCAAGGCCATGTACATGGACCAGGTGCGCGGCGTTGGCGCCGACATCATCCTGGGCAATACCTATCACCTGATGCTGCGGCCCGGCGCCGAGCGTGTAGCGCGGCTCGGAGGTCTGCACGAATTCGCCCGCTGGCCCTACCCGATCCTGACCGACAGTGGCGGTTTCCAGGTGATGTCGCTGTCGAAGCTGAGGAAGCTGACCGAGAAAGGCGTCACCTTCCGCTCCCACATCGACGGTGCGCCCTACGAGATGTCGCCGGAGCGCTCGATCGAGATCCAGGGACTGCTCAATTCCGACATTCAGATGCAGCTCGACGAATGCACCGCGCTGCCAGCCGCATTGAAAGAGATCGAGCGCGCCATGGAACTGTCGCTGCGCTGGGCGGAGCGCTGCAAGACGGCGTTCGGCGACCAGCCGGGCAAGGCGATGTTTGGCATCGTGCAGGGTGGTGACAACGCCGCACTCAGGGCGCGCTCTGCGCAGGCGCTGAGCGCGATGGACCTCAAGGGTTATGCTGTCGGCGGCCTGGCTGTCGGCGAGCCGCAAGCGGTGATGCTCGACATGCTCGACATCACGTGCCCGGAACTGCCCGACAACAAGCCGCGCTATCTGATGGGCGTGGGCACGCCGGACGATATCCTGAAATCGGTGGCGCGCGGCATCGACATGTTCGACTGCGTGATGCCGACGCGAGCCGGCCGGCATGGTCTTGCCTATACGAGGCGCGGCAAGGTCAATCTTCGCAACGCACGCCACGCCGACGATCCGCGCCCGCTCGACGAAGAGAGCGATTGCCCGGCGGCCAGGGATTATTCGCGTGCCTATCTGCACCATCTGGTGCGCTCGCAGGAGGCACTCGGGGCGATGCTGCTGACCTGGAACAACCTTTCCTACTACCAGAAACTGATGCAGGACATCCGGGCCGCGATCGAAATCCGTGCCTTCGAACTGCGCGCGGGAGAAATATCCGAGGGTTGGGCCAAGGGCGACCTGCCCGTACTTTGAATTGTAAGCATCCGGATACTCTTTCTAAACAGAACCAAGAGTAATTGTTCCGAGCTATATTCAGGCAAGGGGCAAGAAACTGTTCACAACAGCAGATGAACCTGTCGATAATTCTAAATTAGCATTACCTAATACGTATGCTGATCTGCCGCATTTGGCGGTGCGCAAGCATTGGAGTTTCGACCTATTCTTGGCGATTGCCGTGATTGCAGCAATCGGCCTTGTTTTGCGATTGCTGGGTGCGCGCGGCGATCTCTGGCTGGATGAGATCTGGAGCTTCTTGCTGCTCGAGCCGCTTACCTCGGTCGACCAGATATTCTGGCGCGTAAACCACGACAACAACCATTTCCTCAATTCGGTCTACCTGTACCTGATCGGTCCTTATGCCTCGCCATTGCTTCAGCGCGGCCTGTCGATTGCGCTCGGCGTCGGCACAATCATTGCCGCGGCCGTGGCTGCGCAAGGCCGATGGGCTGGTGTCATCACAAGCATGCTGTTTGCGGTGAGCTATCCGATGGTCCACTACGGCTCAGAGGCGAGAGGCTATGCCGGGCTGGTGCTGTTCACGCTTCTCTCCGTCGTCTTCCTGGAACGCCGGTTCGACACAGGCCGTTCAGGCATCGCGTTGGCGGTGATCGTCCTTCTCGGTTTTTTGTCCCACCTCACGATGGTAGAAACGGTGGTGGTCCTGGTGGCCTGGAGCGCTTGGCTCATCTGGCGGCGCACCGGCAGTCTCGGTCGCGTCAACGTCGAACTGGGGCAGATATTCACTCCAGCCTTCCTGGCCGTGTTACCGCTCGCCGTCTGCGTAGTGATCGGTAGCCAGATGTTTGGCTTCAAGGTTGGTGGCGCTTCGCCGTTCTCGCTCCAGGCCTTCGCCCAAGGGTACGGCGGAATGATCCGCAGTCTGTTTGGCCTGCCGCCTTGGATCAGCAACTTGGCCTGTATTGCCTTGGCCTGCGGGCTTGTCTGTGTCTTCGCCGGTATCCGGCGCAATCGGCGGGCCAGTCTCTATGTCATCGGGATTATCGGACTGCCTATTCTGATGGCGGCAGCGCAACTGCCGAACCTCGATTTCCCGCGCTATTTTCTGGTCAGTGCAACATTGCTGTTGCTTTGCGCGGGAGAGTTGCTTGCGCTCGGGTTCGCCGCCGCTGGCATATATCGGCTTGTCGCCGTGGGAGCGCTCGTGGCAATCCTTGCCGGCACGATGACGTTTCTGTTGCCATTCTACGAAAAGGGACGAGGATCCTATGCCGACATCGTTGAAGAGATGATGCGCAATGGCACAACGAGCTACGCCAGCAATCAAGATTTTCGGATCCCCATGATTGTCAACTATTTTGCCAAACGCCTGGGACGCCAGCCATTGCTCGTCGCGGCCGACAAAATATGTGACGAGCGTCCATCATGGCTGATCCTCGAGGGCGCCGTGGACCAGCAGCCGGAGCATGTCGCCGCCACGTCCGGCTGCAGCTTGACCTACGATCGCATCGATGCCTCGACGAGTTGGGGACTATCGGGTCAGAGCTGGACGCTTTATCGGCGCCAGGATTGAGGTGAGCTCGCCGAGGACGGGTTCAGGTGCTCAGCGAATTCGACGCGCGCAGGCTGCAGCCGGTGATCTGGAACGTGCCGTCGGGCTGTTGCTGTAGCGTGTAGACCGCCTCGTAGTCCTTGCCGTCGGGGCCGACGATCAGCACTTGCTGGACGATCGAACCCGGACCGGTCTCCTCGACCTTGCCGAAGGAATAGGACTGTGGCTTGCGCACCGGTGGGTAGCCGTTGGTCACCATGTTCATGAAGGCATCGACAGTCGGGAAGACCTGTTTCACGTTCGGGGCGGCGAAGCTGTAGGCCTTGGCGCCGTCATTGGCGATGAGGGCCTTCAATTGACCGTCGATGACGGCCTGGCCAGCCTTGATCTCGACATCGCCGGCAAACGCCTGGGAAGCCAGCATGAGCGAAACGAACGCGAATGCGAAAAAGCCGCGGCGCATGGCCTGTCTCCACCGTCCCTCGAAAAGCCGCCTCCAGGAAAGCTGTTCCGGGAGGCATCCTAACATACGGGTGACGGCGCTTCACGGTTTCAACGGTCGTCAATATTCGTCCCACCCCGGCGAATTCCTACGCGTAAGCTTCCTTTAAGGCGGGGCGCTCAGGTGGACCCTTGAGGGAGAGAGCGTGCAAAACCCATGGCACGAATGATATTGCAGGGCATGCCAGCGCTGGTGATCGGTGGCAGGCTGTTCAAGCGCGGCATGCCGGTTGCGGAGCTGCGCGAGGCGGTGGCCAAGGTCCGCGCCGGCTAAGTGCGCATTCCAGTGCTTGAAAGGCCGCCTCCAGTCTGCCAGAAGGGCCGCTTGGACCTGGAAGTTAGCGGGACGAAGCCATGAAGGCGTTTTTCGTGCAGATCAAATGCGAACTGGGCAAATCCTACGAGGTTGCCAGCGCGCTTGCCGACGCCGAGATCGCCTCGGAAATCTACTCCACCGCCGGCAATTATGATCTGCTCGCCAAATTCTATGTCGATGACGAGGAAGACGTCGGCCATTTCGTCAATGAGAAGGTGCAGATTCTTCCCGGCATCAAGGACACGTTCACCGTCGTCACCTTCCGCGCCTTCTAGCAGCGCGAGGCACTGCCCGGGCACGAGGCAAAGTCTGATCAAGCTCATATTTCAGCTGCCTCAATTTTAGGCAGCCGCGACATACTGATCATCAGGATCTCCCAAATCACCGATTGCGCTTGATTTTCTCCGGCGACGCCAGTGAAATGGCGTCACAGGGGAGTATGCGATTGGCAGCGTTCGATGAAATGCTTCCGGAGGTCTCCGGACTTAGAAGACCGTACTCGGCTTACGATCGCTGGCTGAAGGAGCAGGATCCAGCCAGACTTACCGAAAAGATGCAGGACGCCGAACGCGTCTTCCGCAAGACCGGCATCACGTTTGCCGTTTACGGCGAGCAGGAAGCTTCCGAACGGCTGATCCCGTTCGATATCGTTCCCCGCATCATTTCAGGCAATGAATGGCGGCGCCTGACGCAAGGCATCGAGCAGCGCGTACAGGCGCTGAACGCCTTCCTCGACGACATCTATCATCGCCAGGAAATCCTTCGCGCCGGCCGCGTCCCAAGAGACCTAATCGCCAGGAACGAGGCTTTCCTGCCGGAAATGATCGGCGTGCGGCCGCCGGCCGGCGTTTACACCCACATTATCGGCGTCGACATCGTCCGCATCAGCGAGGACGAGTTCTACGTGCTGGAAGACAATGCGCGCACACCGTCCGGTGTCTCTTACATGCTGGAGAACCGCGAAACGATGATGCAACTGTTTCCCGAGCTGTTCCAGAAGATCAAGGTGCGGCCGGTGGAGAACTATCCGCAGCTGTTGCGCCAGTCGCTGGCGGCGGTTCGGCCGCAAGGCGCCAAGGGCGCGCCGACCATCGCGGTGCTGACGCCCGGCAGTTTCAATTCCGCCTATTTCGAACACGCCTTCCTTGCCGACCAGATGGGTGTGCAGTTGGTGGAGGGGCAGGATTTGCGCGTCGTCGATGGCCATGTCGCGATGCGCACGACCGAAGGCTACAAGCAGATCGACGTTCTCTACCGGCGCGTGGATGATTCCTTCCTGGACCCGCTGACCTTCAGGCCGGATTCAGCCCTTGGCATACCCGGCATCATGGATGTCTACCGCGCTGGCAACATCACCATCGCCAATGCGCCGGGAACCGGCATCGCCGACGACAAGGCGATCTATTCCTACATGCCCGAGATCGTCGAATTCTACACCGGCCGTAAAGCGATCCTCGGCAATATCCCGACCTGGCGCTGTTCGGAACCGGACAGCCTGAAATATGTGCTCGAGCATATCCACGAGCTGGTGATCAAGGAGGTGCATGGCTCGGGTGGCTACGGCATGCTGGTCGGACCTGCGGCGACCAAGAAAGAGTGCCAGGATTTTGCCAAGAAGCTGCAGGCCAAGCCGTCCAATTACATCGCCCAGCCGACGCTCGCGCTCTCCACGTGTCCGATCCTGACTGAAAAGGGCTTGGCGCCGCGCCACGTCGACTTGCGGCCTTATGTGCTGGTTTCCGATCGCATTCAGATCGTACCCGGCGGGCTCACGCGCGTCGCACTCAAGGAAGGCTCACTGGTCGTCAATTCCTCGCAAGGCGGCGGGACCAAGGATACGTGGGTGCTGGATGATTGAGATGAGTGAATAGTCAGTAGTCAGTAGTGAAAAGGTAGGGAGAGGGACATGCCATATTCCATTGAGATTCAAGCGCTTACTATTCGCTGCTCACTATTCGCTACTCACTAGCCCGAAAGGCCCGACATGCTTCTCGGCCGCACCGCCAATGGGCTCTACTGGATGAACCGCTATATCGAGCGGGCCGAAAACATGGCGCGGCTGGTCGATGCCGGCCTGCGCATGGCGCTGACCCGTACTCAAAGTGCTTCGGAGGAATGGAACTCGGTGCTGCTGAGCGCCGGCTCCGACGCCGCCTTCAAGCAGAAATACCCGGACTATACGGCGGCCAACGTCTCCGACTTCCTCTTGCGCGACACGTCGAATCCATCGAGCACGATGTCGTCGATCGAGACGGCCCGCAACAATGCTCGCATGGTCCGCACCGCGCTGACGCGCGAGACCTGGGAAAGCATCAACGAAGCCTGGATGTCGCTGAAGCGGATGCTGGCGAGGCCGATCGACGAGCGTGACCTGCCAAGCGTCCTCGACGCGATCAAGCGCGAGACCGCGCTGATCCGTGGCTCGTTCTACGGTACCATGCTGCGCAACGAGATTTTCGATTTCTCGCAGCTCGGCACCTATGTCGAGCGCGCCGACAACACCGCGCGGATCCTCGACGTGAAATATTATGTGCTGCTGCCGTCGATCTCCTGGGTCGGCTCGACGCTCGACAACTATCAGTGGGAATCGATCCTGCGCTCGGTGTCGGCGCATCGCTCCTACCGCTGGGTCTATGACGCAGATTACAAGCCGACCAACATCGCGGACTACCTGATCCTCAACGTCCGCATGCCGCGCTCGCTGACCTTCTGCTATCGCTTCCTGGCAGAGCATCTGAAGTTTCTCTCCGACGACTATGGCGAGCGCCATGCGTGTCACGCAACGGCGGAAAAGACGCAGGCAATGCTGAAGGCAGGGTCGATCAAGGATATATTCGACGCCGGCCTGCATGAGTTCCTGGCCGGGTTCATCCGCGACAACACCAGGCTCGGTGACGAGATAGCGCAAGACTACAGGTTTTATTGAGGAAGCCATGCGGCTGAAAATCACGCACCGGACCGAATACCGCTACGATGCGCCGGTGCAGTATTTGCTCCAGAGGCTGCGGCTGCTTCCCATGAGCGGGCCGACCCAGACCGTGCTGTCCTGGGCGCTGAAAGTCGAAGGCGCCCGCGAGGAAGTGCGATTTACCGACCATTACGGCAACGATAACAGGTTGTTGAGCGTCGAAGGTGACCACGACTTCATCACAGTCGAAGCGTTGGGCGAGGTGGTGACGCGCGATACATCAGGCGTTTGCGGGCCGCATCAAGGCTTCGCGCCGCTCTGGTTGTTCGCGCAGGAGACCGCTTTGACCACCATAGGCGGCGGCATCCGTGATCTTACCGAGGCGGTCGGCAAGGGCAGCGACCTCGAACGGCTGCACCGGCTGATGGCCGCCATCGGCGAGCGCGTCGCCTACACGCCGGGAGCCACCAATGCAACAACTCCGGCCGAAGAGGCCTTGGCGCTGAAAACCGGCGTCTGCCAGGATCATAGCCACATCTTTGCCGCCGCCGCGCGCGCCATGGGATTTCCGGCCCGCTATGTCAGCGGCTATCTCATGATGGATGCAGCGGTGGAGCAGGCGGCCAGCCACGCCTGGGCCGAGGCTCATGTCGCGGGCCTCGGCTGGGTTGCCTTCGATCCGGCCAACGGTATTTCTCCCGACGAACGCTATGTGAAGGTGGCCACAGGCCGCGACTACCGTGACGCTTCGCCGGTGTCGGGAATTCGACTGGGACAGGCGGAAGAACTGCTTGCGGTCACCGTCACGGTAGAGCAGTAATCCCCCAGGATTGCTGCCTTAAGAGATTCCATGACCTATTGCGTCGGCCTCAAGATCGATCGCGGGCTCGTGTTCATGTCGGACACGCGCACCAATGCCGGCATGGATTCGATCTCGACCTTCAAGAAGATGCATGTCTGGGAACAGCCGGGAGAGCGCGTCATCGTCTTGATGTCGGCCGGTAACCTGGCGACGACGCAGGCCGTGGTCAGCCTGCTTGACGAACGCACCAAGGCGGTGACCGACCGCCACGAGAAGCTGCTCGAAACGCCATCCATGTACCAGACGGTGCGGCTGGTCGGTGAGACGGTGAAAGAGGTGATCGCGCAATCGTCGCCCGCCGGCGAGAAGGCCGATTCCTATTTCAATGCCTCCTTCATCCTCGGTGGGCAGATCAAGGGCAGCCCGCCGCGCCTGTTCATGATCTATCCCGAAGGCAATTTCATCGAATCGACCGACGACACGCCGTTCTTCCAGATCGGCGAAACCAAATATGGCAAGCCGATCATCATTCGCGCCTACGAAAAGACGATGAGCCTCGCCGAGACGGTGAAACTCCTTCTGGTGTCGTTCGATTCGACGCTGAAGTCGAATCTGTCGGTCGGCTTGCCGCTCGACCTGCTTTTCCTGGAACAGGACGCCTTTCAGGTCGGCCTTAAAAAGCGGATCGGCCAGGACGACCAGTATTACCGCACGATCTCCGATGGATGGTCGAATGCCCTGAAGACGGCGTTCGCCAGCCTGCCGGATTTTCCTGGCTAGCCTGTATCATCTCGCCGCTCGATGGCGGTTGCAAATATTTCACATGTTAATTAATATCTGATCTTGAAGAGCCGGCGGCAAACCACCGGCAGCGAAAGGTCATGTCGGGAGGACAAGATGAACAATGATGATTTCCGGCAATGGTCCCAACGCGCCGCCGATTGGGGCGCCGACTATCGCAACAATTTGCGCGAGCGGCCGGTGCGGCCGCGGGTCGAGCCAGGCGACATCTTCCGGAATATAGAGGCATCGCCGCCCGAAGACGCGGAACCGATGGACAGGATCTTCGCCGATTTCGAAGCCAAGATCGTGCCGGGGATGACACATTGGCAGCACCCGCGCTTCTTCGCCTATTTTCCGGCCAACGCGGCGCCGGTCTCGGTGGTGGCGGAATACCTGGTGTCGGCGATGGCCGCGCAATGCATGCTTTGGCAGACGTCACCGGCGGCGACCGAGCTTGAAACGCGGACCGTCGATTGGATGCGCCAGGCGCTCGGCCTGCCGGAAGGCTTTTCCGGCGTGATCCAGGATTCAGCCTCGTCGGCGACACTCAACGCCGTGCTGACCATGCGCGAACGGGCGCTCGACTGGCAAGGCAACAAGAAGGGCCTGGCCGGGCAGGGGCGGTTGCGCATCTATTCTTCCGACCAGGTGCACACATCGATCGACCGCGCGATCTGGGTGTCGGGCATCGGCGAGGACAATCTCGTGCGCATTCCGGTCGCCGGTCGTTTTCGCGCCATGGACACGGCAGCCCTCGAAGCCGCAATCGTCGCCGACAGACAAGCCGGCATGCTGCCGGCTGGCATTATCGCCTGTGTTGGCGGCACCAGCACCGGCGGCACGGACGATATTGCAGCGGTTGCGGAGATTGCCAGGCGGCACGGGCTCTACCTGCATGTCGATGCGGCCTGGGCCGGGTCGGCGATGATCTGCCCGGAATATCGGCATTTCTGGTCCGGCGTCGAAGGTGCGGACTCGATCGTCTTCAATCCGCATAAATGGCTGGGTGCGCAGTTCGATTGTTCGATCCAGTTCCTGCGCGATCCGTCGAGCCATGTCAGGACGCTGGCCATCAAGCCCGACTACCTCAAGACGCACGGCCATGATGGCATCATCAACTACTCAGAATGGTCGGTACCGCTCGGCCGGCGCTTCCGCGCGCTGAAGCTGTGGTTCCTGCTACGCGCGCATGGACTGGAAAACCTGCGAACCATGATCCGCAATCATGTCGCCTGGAGCGAAGGCCTTGTCACGCGTCTGGCAGGGGAGCCGGATTTCGAGATCGTCAGCGAGCCGATGCTGTCGCTGTTTTCGTTCCGGCACAGGGCAGCCTCAAGCGCCGATGCCGATGAGCACAATCTGCGGCTGGTCAATGCGATCAACGACGATGGCCGCATCTACCTGACGCAAACGAAAGTCGATGGGAGGGTGGCGATCCGCTTCCAGGTCGGCCAGTTCGATGCGACGGCAGAGGACGTCGACGCCGCTTTCGCCGCCATCACCGAAATTGCCCGTGCCACGGCCTGAAAAGACTGGATCGAGGTCGCGCCACGGTTCGTGCGTGCAATCACAGGATTTTCGTTAGCCGGCTTGCACCTTTTCATCGGTTTCGTTTTCGATTATAAGCAAGAAAAACGAAAACGGGAGATGCCTGATGTATCTGTCGCCGCGCCATGCCGAGATCATCCAGATGGCCAAGGACAATGGCCGTGTGCTGGTCGATGATCTGGCCACGCATTTCAACGTGACGCCGCAGACCATACGCAAGGACCTCAACGATTTGTGCGACCAGCGGCTGCTTTCGCGCATCCATGGCGGCGCCTTGTTCCCGTCCGGAATCGAGAACATGGAGTATGAAGCCAGGCGCAAGATCGCAGCGGACGAGAAGGAAGCGATTGGCCGCGCGGCGGCCCAACTGATCCCCGACAACGCCTCGCTGTTCATCAACATCGGGACCACTACGGAGGCAGTCAGCAAGGCGCTGCTCGATCACAACGGCTTGATGGTCATCACCAATAACATCAATGTTGCCAATAGGATGCGTATCTATCCGTCGATCGAGGTGGTGATTGCGGGCGGAGTGGTGCGCGGTTCCGACGGCGGCGTTGTCGGCGAGGCGGCAGTCGATTTCATAAGGCAGTTCAAGGTCGATTATGCCGTCATCGGCGCCTCCGCGATCGATCATGATGGAGCGCTGCTCGACTTCGATTTTCGCGAGGTCAAGGTGGCGCAAGCGATCATCGCCAATGCCAGGCACGTCATCCTGGTATCCGACCAGACCAAATTCGAGCGTACGGCGCCCGTGCGCATTGGCCACCTGTCGCAGGTCGACACCTTCATCACCGATCGATGCGATATCGCATCGGTGCGCAAGATCTGCCAGGAGACCGAGGTTCAGCTGATCGAGACGTCGCTTGGCTGAGGCATTTTGCGATCTTCTCACAGGCTTGTTATATTTCGTTTGACATTCGTTATGAGTTCGAAATAATCCCGCTACGGTTTCGTAAAAGACCAAAAGTGGTGCAATGCGAAATCGTGGAGGAATTAGGTGGACACATCTTCAGTCCGGGACATTTTCGTCATAGGCGGCGGCATCAATGGCTGCGGCATTGCCCGCGATGCCGTCGGACGCGGGTTTTCGGTCTTTCTAGCCGAGATGAACGATCTGGCCAGCGGAACCTCGTCCGGCTCGACCAAGCTGATCCATGGCGGGCTGCGCTATCTCGAATTCTACGAATTCCGCCTGGTGCGCGAGGCGCTCATGGAGCGCGAGGTTCTGTGGAAGAACGCGCCGCACATCATCTGGCCGATGCGCTTCGTGCTGCCCTATGCCAAGGGGCTGCGCCCGGCCTGGCTGATCCGGCTCGGCCTGTTCCTCTACGACCATATTGGTGGGCGCAAATTGCTGCCGGCGACCAGGACGCTCGACATGACGAGCGATCCGGCGGCCAAGCCTTTGAAGCCGCTGTTCAAAAAGGCCTTCGAATATTCGGATGGCTGGGTCAACGATGCGCGGCTGGTGGCGCTGAATGCACGTGACGCTGCTGACCGGGGCGCAACGATCCGGACTCGCACGAAAGTGGTTGGAGCCCGTCGCGAAGGCGGCATCTGGACGATAAAGATCGAAAACCTGCAAACCGGTGAGACCGAAGAGGTCAAGGCACGGTTGCTGGTCAATGCGGCGGGCCCCTGGGTCGACCACGTGCTTTCCGGCGTTGTCGGCCTCAACGACGTGCACAATGTCCGCCTCGTGCAGGGCAGCCACATCGTCATCGCGAAGAAGTTCGACGACCCGCGCGCCTATTTCTTCCAGAATAGGGATGGCCGCATCATCTTCGCCATTCCCTATGAGGACGAGTTCACGCTGATTGGCACCACCGACCAGGATTATCCGGGCGATCCGCATGATGTGAAGATCAGCGACACGGAGATCGATTATCTCTGTGCCGCGGCCAGCGAGTATTTCGCGATTCCCGTCAAGCGTTCGGACATCGTCTGGACCTACTCGGCCGTGCGTCCGCTCTATGATGACGGTGCCTCCAAGGCACAGGAAGCGACGCGTGACTACGTGCTGAAGGCCGATGGCGGCGATGGCGCCGCGCCGCTGGTCAATGCTTTCGGCGGCAAGATCACCACCTACCGCCGGCTGTCGGAATCGATGCTGGAGAAGATCGAAGGTTTTCTCGGCAAGCGCGGCAAGCCGTGGACATCAGACGCGCCGCTGCCTGGCGGCGATTTTCCGGCCACCGGTTTCGATGCGCAGGTGGCGAAGCTGAAAAGCGCCTATCCTTTCCTCGATCAGCGCTTGGCGCGCCGGCTGACCAGGCTTTACGGGACGCGTGCACAGGTCCTGCTCGGCTTGGCCAAGTCGATTGCCGATCTCGGTCGCAATTTCGGTGGCGATCTCCACGAGGCCGAGGTGCGCTATCTCGTCGAAAACGAATGGGCTGTCACGGCGGAAGATGTTTTGTGGCGGCGGACCAAGCGCGGCCTGCATCTTGGCCGTGAGCAGGCAGCGGCACTCGATGAATTCATGCGCGGCATAAGCCGGCGGCATGTCGCGGCCGCCGAATGAAGAGGGTTTTGGGCTGATGCGGAAACCCTGGGAGGAGGCGTCATGCTGGCGCCAAGAACGCGCCGGAAGCGATGGACTCGCTCTGGGCCGGGCAGGAAAAGGTCATGGGCCGCATCGAGAAGTCCGGTGTCCACGTCGACATCGGAACGAAGCTCGCTGAGGACGATGATCTTGCCTACTGGAACACCGACGCGACCAAAGGCCGGCGATCTCGCTCCGCAGCTGAAGATCGACAACGAGAAGGAAAAGCCGATCACCATCAACTACGACGAACTGGTGAAGAACTGGCAGAAGTAAGACGGTCTATGCGGGCGTTCGCGCCCGTGTGAAATTGGGGGAGGCGGCGCGTTGCCGTCTCCCTTCTTTGTGTCAAGGCGGAGGATGCGGGAATGAACGGTTTTGTGCTGGCCATCGACCAGGGAACGACATCGACCAGGGCGATCCTGTTCGACGGTCAGATGAAGGTCGTGGGTAGCGGTCAGAAGGAGTTCACCCAACACTATCCAGCCTCCGGCTGGGTCGAGCACGATCCGGAAGAGATCTGGGCAAGCGTCGTGACCACCGTGAAGGCCGCGTTGAAAAAAGCCGGCCGCGAGGCTTCCGACGTGGCGGCGATCGGCATCACCAACCAGCGCGAGACCGTTGTCATCTGGGACAAAGCGACGGGCAAGCCGATCCACAATGCCATTGTCTGGCAAGACAGGCGCACCGCGCCTCTGTGCCAGAAACTCAAGAAGCACGGGCTGGAGAAGAAATTCACGCGCAAGACCGGCCTGCTGCTCGATCCCTATTTTTCGGGCACCAAGATCGCCTGGATGCTGGACAAGGTGAAGGACGCGAGGAAACGCGCCGAGAAGGGCGAATTGTTCGCGGGTACCATCGACAGTTTTTTGATCTGGCGCCTGACCGGCGGCAAGGTGCACGCCACCGACGCCACCAACGCCTCGCGCACGCTGGTCTACAACATCGAGAAGAATGCCTGGGATGACGAACTGCTTTCCATCTTGCGCATCCCCGCCGCGATGCTGCCCGAAGTCAAAGATTGCGCTGATGACTATGGAATCACGGAGAAAAACCTGTTTGGCGCCGAGATAAGGATCCTTGGCGTTGCCGGCGACCAGCATGCCGCGACCATCGGCCAGGCCTGTTTCGAACCAGGTATGATGAAATCCACCTACGGCACCGGCTGTTTTGCGCTGCTCAATACCGGCAGCGATCTGGTGCGCTCCAAGAACCGCCTCTTGACGACCATCGCCTACCGGTTGAACGGCAAGACCACCTATGCGCTGGAAGGCTCGATCTTCATCGCTGGGGCTGCCGTGCAGTGGCTACGCGACGGCATCAAGGTGATCGGCAAGGCCGAGCAGAGCGGCAAGCTCGCGGCGGAAGCCGATCCGACGCAGAACGTCTATCTGGTGCCGGCCTTCGTCGGGCTTGGCGCGCCGCACTGGGACGCCGAGGCGCGGGGGGCTATCTTTGGGCTGACCCGAAATTCCGGTCCGGCCGAGTTCGCCCGAGCGGCTTTGGAATCAGTTGCTTACCAGACACGCGACCTGCTCGACGCCATGCACAAGGATTGGAAGGGCGCCAAGGCAAAGACGGTGCTCAGGGTCGATGGCGGCATGGTGGCTTCGGACTGGACCATGCAGCGCCTGGCCGACATACTCGACGCGCCGGTCGATAGGCCGACAATCCTGGAGACGACCTCGCTGGGGGCCGCCTGGCTCGCCGGTTCGAAGGCGGGCGTGTGGCCTACGGCAAGGGAGTTTGCCAAAAGCTGGGCATTGGAACGGCGCTTTCAGCCGGAGATGGACTCTTCCAGTCGTGCCGCCAAACTAGCAGGCTGGCGCGATGCCGTGCGCAGGACACTGAGCCCATAAGGAAGGCCCGCGCCGTTTCTGCCGCGGGCCTTCCACTCACGCTTTTAGGCCACTCATACTTACCCGTGGATCAGTAAGGCGAACGGCACTCCCGACGAGGACCATAGTTCGGCTGGAAGGTGTTGTCCGAAGCGCGGTAGCTCCGATAATGATCGTAGCACCACTGCACATGGGCACTGCCTTCATAGCGGTTGTTCTCGCTGTTGACGATCGCGCCGGTGATCAAGGCGCCAGTCGCGAAGGCGGCCAGCGGGAACCAGTAGTCGCCATGGCGGCGATAGCCGGGGCGATATTCACGATAACCGCGATGACCATTCCAATACATGTTACCGTTGCGGCTAAAGCTGCGATTGCGCGAGAAATTGCGGTCAAAGGAGCGGTTTCTCCTCCACTCCTGGTACTGCACTGTCTGCACATCCGGCGTTGTCGCCTGGGATAATGGCACGTAGGCCGGCTGGGCGTTGACCGGCACCGCCTCCGCCGCGACGAATGTTGCCGAGAGGGTGGCGGCAAGCAGGCCCGTTGTGATTCTATTCATTGGTATTCTCCTCAAGGGTTTTGTCGGACGTCCCTTTGGAAAAAAAACGATGGTGCGTCGGATTTGTTCCGCCGTGTCGGCGGCCGCTGCCGACTGAGGTCGAGACAGCCGGGCCGCTCGCCGGAAACTCGGGGAATAGGGGAAGGGGCAGTGATTTGCGGCAAAGAGCGGGTTTGGAGCCTATCTTTTCCGGTTGACCGGTCGCGGCACTCTCCCTATGTTCCGCGCAATTTCGAGGGCGGCCTTTTCGAGCCCGCGGGAGCGCGTAGCTCAGCCGGTAGAGCAACTGACTTTTAATCAGTAGGTCATGGGTTCGAATCCCATCGCGCTCACCATTGTCGAATGACATGCGAGCGCTCTTGATTTGCCATCTTTGCGACGCGTAACGACCGCTTAGACGCCTTGCGACAAATGCACGCCCAAAACGGCGGCTTTCTTGGCAATCAGTCCTTCCAGATCCGCGTCGGATCGCTTGGTGCCGGTCCGTTCGCGCAGCAACGAGATCACCGCGCGCATCGAAAGCTGGGCGGTGCCACCGCTCAGGATAGCATCCACCGCGCTGGCAACATCCGGGGTCTCCGTCGGTGCTCGCATCGTCGGTTCCTTTCTGTTCAGGTCGGCCTCGGTGCCGTCGGCCCGCATGCCACGGTCGAAGACGACGGCAAGGCCGTTCTTTACGGCCAGCGCGGCGACCATGTCGTCGAGGTCGCGATCGGAAAGTGCTGGCTCAGAAGGATCGGATTTCAGCGTTCTGCGGATCACTCGGCCAGCCTGGTCCGTCGACACAAAGCCAAAATGCCGTTTTCTGGCCTCGACATATTGTTCGATGATCATGCTCAGACGCCGGGCTGCGACATCCCTGGGTTCCTGCATCTGGGCCTCCTTCGGCTGCCCTAAGCGCACGGTCGGCAGCACCAACAGGAAATAGGGCGCCTGATCGAATCAAACAGGGGAAATGGATCGATCATTCGACGCATCTTCCAATGATGCAGGAACGATCCCGCGCCTGAAGCATTTTGGTTCCATGACCAGCTCATTGAGGGACGCCGGGACATGAAGATTGCCCATGTCGCACCACTTTACGAATCGGTGCCGCCAAGACTTTACGGGGGTACCGAACGCATCATCTCATACCTTACCGAAGCTCTCGTCGACCTCGGCCACGACGTGACATTGTTCGCCAGTGGCGACACGAAGACCTCCGCCAAACTGGTGGCGTGCCGCGAAAGGGCGCTTCGTCTCGATCCCCGTCCGCTGAAATCCGAGATCGCGGCGCATCTGTCGATGCTCGACGAAGTGAGGAAACGGGCCGACGACTTTGACGTCGTTCATTTCCATCTCAGCCATTTCCTGCATTTTCCGTTTTTCCGCGATATGCCGCAACGCACGGTGACGACCCCGCATGGCAGGCTGGATTACGCGGACCTCGCGCAGGCCTATGACCGGTTCCCGCGGTTTCCCATGATTTCCATATCCCGCAGCCAGCGGGCGCGGTTCGCATCCGCGAATTGGCTGGCGACAATCCATCATGGGCTGCCGCTCGGGCTTTATGAGCCCGATTTCGAGGCGGGCTTGGATGGCACCTATCTGGCGTTCCTTGGCAGGATGTCGCGCGACAAGCGGCCCGACCGGGCGATCGAGATTGCCCGCCGCACCGGCCTGAAACTGAAGCTCGCCGCCAAGGTCGGCGATGGCGATCGCGCCTATTTCGAGGAGGTCGTGCAGCCGCTGATCGATGGCGACCGGGTCGAGTATGTCGGCGAGATCGGCGAGGACCAGAAGAGCAGGTTCCTGGGCAATGCGGCTGCTTTGCTGTTTCCCATCGACTGGCCTGAACCCTTCGGGCTTGCGGTGGTCGAGGCCATGGCCTGCGGAACCCCGGTCATGGCCTGGAGTTGTGGCGCCATGCCCGAGATCATCGATCATGGGATCACCGGCTTTGTCGTCGAAACCATCGAAGATGCCGTCGCCTCGATGCCGGCTCTGCTGCAACTCGACAGGCGACGAATAAGAACCGTCTTCGAAAGGCGGTTTTCGGCCGACAGAATGGCCAGGGATTACGTCGAGGCTTATTCGCGGCTGGGCAACGGCATCGAGGAGAGCAGAGCCTCGTAAACCTTCACCCGTCCAGAAATCAGCACGGGACAGTCTTCTTGACCATTACCCAACTCGACGAGCGCAAGCTTGATCCTGCAATAGCACTGGCTTCCCTGGACGAAACCGCGCCCAGGGAACCGCATCGGCTTTACGCCCTCAAGCATGGCGATTGCTTTGCCGTCGCCGATGCCTATGGCGACATACGCGGCGCTGGCGACGGCTTCTTCCGTGACGACACGCGCGTGCTCTCCGAATTTCGCCTGACCGTTGGCGGGCGGTCGCTGTCGTTGCTTGGCGCATCGCTTAGTCAGGACAACGTCCTGTTCACCAGCAACCTGACCAATCTGCCGATCGAGAGCGCCGCGGGCCGCCAGATTCCGCAGGGTGCGATCCATATCGAGCGGGTCAGGCTTCTGTGGGAGGAAAGGCTATATGAACGTATCACCCTCTCCAACTATAGCCGTGAGCATTCGACGGTCCTGGTGTCGCTACGCTTTGGCGTCGATTTTCGCGACATGTTCGAAGTCCGGGGTTCGACCCGTTCCAAGCGCGGCACCGCGCACACGGCCGAGATCGACCAGGGTTCGGTCGTGCTCCGCTACGAAGGCCTGGACAAAGTGGTGCGGACATCGGCGATCTCGTTTTCACAGCCGCCCGATAAGCTGACCTCCGAGCGGGCGGATTTCTTCATTGCCGTCACCAAGCGCAGCCGCCAGACGCTTTACGTGGAGGTGGGGAGCAAGACAGACGCCCGCCCGCAAAGTGATCGGTTCCGGGCCGCCGCGGCGCGCGCCCGTTTCGGCATGCGCGCCAAGCGCCGGCATGGGGCGACGCTCCACAGTTCGGGCCGCGTCTTCAATGATTGGATGGAGCGGGCCCGAGCCGATGTGGCGTTGCTCACGACGGAATTGGCGACCGGCCCTTACCCCTATGCCGGCATTCCTTGGTTCTCCACCGCCTTCGGCCGGGACGGCGTGATTTCAGCTCTGCAGATGCTTTGGCTCAATCCCGGCCTGGCACGTGGCGTGCTTGCGTTTCTCGCCCAGCACCAGGCGACCGAGACCTCTCCCTTCAGCGATTCCGAGCCTGGCAAGATCATGCACGAGACCCGCAAGGGCGAGATGGCGGCGCTGAGTGAGTTGCCGTTCGGCCGCTATTATGGTGGCGTCGACACGACGCCGCTCTACATCCATCTCGCCTGCGCCTATGCGGACCGCACGGGGGACACGGCTTTCATCGATAGCCTGTGGCCATCGCTGTGCGCCGCCGCCGAGTGGATCGAGACAGCGAGCAGTTCGACAGGCTTCCTTACCTACCAGCGCGCCGCGGAATCCGGCCTTGCCAACCAGGGATGGAAGGACAGTTTCGATTCCGTCTTCCATGCCGATGGCCGCATTCCGAAAGGGCCGATCGCGCTGGTCGAGGTCCAGGGTTACGTCTTTGCGGCGTACCAGGGATTGGCGAAGCTTGCACGGCTGCGCGGCGAAGAGGAGCGGGCAGAGAATTGGGAAGTGCGCGCCGATGCCATTCGCCAACAAGTCGAAAACCATTTCTGGATTGAAGATCTTGGCTACTATGCGCTGGCGATCGATGGCGATGGCCAACCTTGCAAGGTGCGCACGTCCAACGCCGGTCACTTGCTGTATGTAGGCCTTCCCAATCCGGATCGCGCACGCATCGTCGCCGACCAGCTGCTATCGGCTTCGTTCCATTCCGGCTGGGGACTGAGAACCCTGGCGGACGACGCGATCTTCTTCAATCCGATGTCGTATCACAACGGGTCCATCTGGCCGCACGACACCGCGATCTGCGCCGCCGGACTGGCGCGCTACGGCATCCGCGACAGCGTGGTGCGGTTGATGAGCGGGACCTTCGAATCCGCGGTTCATTTCAACATGCGGCTGCCCGAACTGTTCTGTGGGTTCACCCGCGCGGCCGGCGAAGCGCCAATTGCCTATCCGGTGGCTTGCTTGCCGCAGGCGTGGTCCGCAGGCTCCGCCTTCATGCTCATGCAGGCCTGCCTCGGCCTTCGGATTGACGGTCGGACGAACGAAATTCACGTGACCCAGCCGCGCTTGCCGATCGGCATCGACAATCTCGTCATTCGTCATCTCTCGGTAGGACAGGTGGCGGTGGATCTGACGTTTCAACGCGTGGGAGATCGTGTCGGCGCCTTCCTTGCGGATGCGCATGAGGGACTGGTGCCTCTGGTGGTCAGGAGTTGAAAAATCGGAACCATCATGTGTGCGGAACGTTGGACCACCACGCCATGGATGCCGGAGTTTCTGTCGGTGGATTTTCCGCGTCCCATTGAAAGGTAGTCAATTCGAAATGCCCGACAACGGTTTGTCTCTAGTCGTTTCTCCGGCCGCAATGTGGCTCTTCATTCTCGCAATTGTCGGTATCTCATGCATCGCGCTTGCGGTGGTAATATCGCGGGGGCATCGGGCTAGAAGCGCGAAGCTCGCCAGGTCTGAAGCAGAGCCCATGCGCGGCCCCTTGCCGGAATTCGAGAAGAACGGGCAATCCGCGACCGCCGCGCTCGTCCAATGGTCGCCGGAAACATTGCGTCACATTTTGGCAAAAGAACTTCCGGATGCGCAGGTGATCGTGGTTTCAAATCGCGAACCCTACATCCACAACCGCAAGGGGGATGATATCCAGCTGGTCGTGCCCGCCAGCGGGCTGGTCTCCGCGCTGGAGCCGATTACGCGCGCCTGCGCCGGCACATGGATCGCCTATGGCGGCGGCTCGGCCGATGCGCTTGTCGTCGACGAAAATGACCGCGTCGAGGTGCCGCCTGAAAATCCTTCCTACACGTTGCGCCGTGTCTGGCTGAGCGAGGAAGAGCAGCAAGGCTATTACCTCGGCTTTGCCAATGAAGGGCTCTGGCCTCTGTGCCATATAGCCTTCACCCGGCCGATATTCCGCGCCTCCGACTGGGAGGCCTATGAGGCGGTCAACCGCAAATTCGCCGACACCGTCGTCAAGGAGGCCCGCAACGAGCGGCCCATCGTGCTGGTCCAGGACTATCATTTCGCGCTGTTGCCTCGGATGATTCGGGAGCGTCTGCCGGAAGCGATCATCATCACTTTCTGGCACATTCCGTGGCCGAATTCCGAAGTGTTCAGCATCTGCCCATGGCGTGAGCAGATACTCGAAGGATTGCTGGGTAGTTCGATCGTGGGCTTTCACACTCAGTTCCATTGCAACAACTTCATCGACAGCGTCGACCGCTTCCTGGAGAGCAGGATCGAGCGCGAGGATTCCGCCATCTCCTATGGCGGTCAGATCAGCTTGGTTCACGCCTATCCGATTTCAATCGAATGGGAGCCGCCGCGTCTGAGCAAACTGCCTGCCGTTGCAGAATGTCGCCGGCTTATTCGCGAGAAATTTGGCCTGGCCGAAAACGTCAGGCTGTGCGTCGGCGTCGAACGCCTCGACTATACCAAGGGCATCCTCGATCGCTTCAACGCACTCGATGAATTGCTGACCCTGCATCCGGAATGGATCGGCAAGGTGGCGTTCCTGCAGGTCGCCGCGCCCAGCCGCGGCACCCTGCCTGCCTATCAACAATTGTACGAGGAATGTTTGCGCCATGCCGAGGATCTCAACCAGCGCTATGGCCGTGAAGGCTATACCCCCGTGGTGCTGGTGACCGAACATCACTCGCAAGTGCAGGTCTACGAGATTTACCGGGCCGCCGACGTCTGCATGGTCACCAGCCTCCACGACGGCATGAACCTGGTTGCAAAGGAGTTTGTGGCGGCGCGCGAGGATGAGCAGGGCGTGCTGCTGCTCAGCATGTTTGCCGGCGCGTCGAAGGAGTTGCTGGAGGCGTTGATCGTCAATCCCTACGACGCGGCAATGATGGGCGATGCCCTGCTGCAGGCCTTGACCATGTCATCAGAGGAGCAACGTCAGCGCATGCGACGCCTGCGCGAGGTCGTGCGCGAAAACAATGTCTATCGATGGGCGGGCAGCATGCTGTTCGACGCGGCGCGCCTGCGCAAACGCGATGCGGTAGATCGTGCGGTCAGCGGTGCCCCCGGTTCTCCTGGCCTCGGTTCTCCCGGTAATGTGATATCGCTGCTCGACCGCAAGCGTGTGGCAGCGCTGTGATGTCGACATTGTCAAACTTGACCGAACCCGACGTCCCGCAGGATGCGTGGGCTTTGTTCCTGGATATTGACGGCACGCTTCTCGAACATGCCGCGCATCCCGATGCGGTGGTTGTCGGCGATGAGTTGCGTACGCTGTTGGCGGCGCTCGAATTGCAATTGGACGGAGCTCTCGCGTTCATCACGGGACGGTCGATCGCCGCGGTCGACCATCTCTTCCAGCCCCTGAGATTGCGCGCCGCCGGGCTTTACGGCCTTGAGCATAGGCTCACCCGCGATGGTCCGGTCGAGGCGGCGGGAGAGCCGGACGACATTGCGGCGCTTGCCGAGGAAATCGAAGCGGAACTGGACAGCGCGGACGTCTATATCGAGCGCAAGGGTCCGATCCTGGCAATCCACACACGCGCGGCACCGCAATTGCTGCAGCGCGCGACACAACTGGTCGAACAGGCGCTGGGCAGGTTGCCCACGGGATATCGGGTGCTGGCCGGCAATGCCGGCGTTGAATTGATGCCGCTTGAGGCAGCGAAGGGAGCCGCAATCAGGCGCTTTTTGGATCTGCCGGCTTTCGAGGGGAGGCGGCCGGTGTTTCTGGGCGACGACACATCCGATGAGAATGGTTTCGAGGCCGTCAATGAGATGGACGGCATTTCGATCCGCATCAAACCGCAAGGACCGACAGCGGCGCGCCATGCGCTTGCCGGCGTTGGCGAGGCTTTGGCTTGGTTGGGTGCGGTGAGCCAGCGCAATTTGGATGGATCGACCGGTCTGGTCCATCCCTTGAATCGAAGGAGTCGGTGATGACCCAATTCACCAGTCTCATCCTGGAGATCATGCCCTCCTGGCTACATCGGCGATCGCTGCCCAATGCGCACGAGAGCGAGCCGAGTTTCGATCCGTCGCGCCCGCGGAACGCGGATGAGGTCTGGCGCCAGGTTGTCGAAAAAGATCTCTTTGGCGCCAACACGCAGGATTACGCCGAGACCGGGAATAAAAAGACCAGCCGCCACTGAGGGTGGTCAGGCCTCCCCGAAAACCAGCGAGACATTGCCGCCGGCGTGACGCTCGAGGCGGCCGGCGAGGTCGAGTTCCAGCAGCACCATGAAGACCTGGGCCGGGTGCAGGCTGGTGTGGCGGATGATCTCATCGATCGGAACCGGTGTCGGGCCTAGCGCCTCAATCACCTTGGCGCGGTCGCTCTCGCCGGGTGGCGTCGTGGCTGAAAAATCGGGCGGGTCCTCAAACGGCGGCAGATCAGGTGCTCGCATGCCGGTCAGCGGGAGGATCGCCCTGGAAATGTCTGAAGCTTCGGTGACCAGCGTAGCGCCGTCCTTGAGCAGGCCGTTGGTACCGGCTGCGCGCGGATCAAGCGGCGAGCCTGGCACGGCGAAGACAAGTCGGCCCATCTCGCCGGCAAGCCTGGCGCTGATCAGCGAGCCTGAGCGCTGCGCTGCCTCGACCACGACCAGTCCGAGGCTAGCACCGGCGACAAGGCGGTTGCGGCGCGGGAAATCCTGGGCACGCGGCTGCCAGCCGAACGGCATTTCCGAGATGATGGCGCCACGCTCGGCAATCTCATCGCACAGGCCCGCGTTTTCGGGCGGGTAGGGCAGGTCGAGGCCTCCGGCAAGAACACCGACCGTCCCGGTCGAGAGGCTGCCCTGATGCGCCGCCGTGTCGATGCCGCGTGCCAGGCCGGAGATGATGCCGTAGCCGTCTTTTCCAAGATCGGCTGCCAGCATGCGCGCCATCTTGATGCCGGCAAGCGACGCGTTGCGGGCGCCGACAATCGCGACCCCTGGTAGCCGGAACACCGCGGCATTGCCCTTGACCGCCAGCAGCGGCGGCGGATTGTCCATGCTGCGCAACAGCGGCGGATAGTCTGCCTCGCCGATGCCGACAAAGCGTGCACCGATCCGCCGCGCGGCCTCCATCTCGGCCTCGGCTTCGGCAACGGAAGGAATGCGCACGAGCCGGTTGGCGCCACCGGAAATCATCAGTTCCGGCAGCATTTCCAACGCGACCTCGGCCGAACCGAAGCGGTTGATCAGGTCGCGAAAGGAGGCTGGACCGACATTCTGGGTGCGGATCAGCCGCAGCCAGCTCAGTCGCTGGCGATCGGTGAGACGCGGCCCGGCGGCCGGTTCGCTCACCCCTTGGCTCCGATCTTGCCCTCGGTGCCATCAATCAGACGCGAAATGTTGGCCCTATGCTTGATGAAAACGATGATGCTCATCACCACGAACAGCGCTGCAGTCCGCGGTGTGCTCATGAAATACAGGGCGATCGGGATGACGACGGCCGCCGCGAGCGCTGCCAGCGAGGAGAAGCGAAACAGAAAAGCCATCACCAGCCAGACGACGGCGAAGATCAGCGCCACCTGCCAGGCAAGGCCGACCAGCACACCGAGATAGGTCGAGACGCCCTTGCCCCCTTTGAACCCCAACCATAAGGGAAACAGGTGGCCCAGAAAGGCGCCAAGGCCAGCCCAGACGGCCGTTTCAGGCGCGAAATGCCCGGCTATCAGCACGGCGGCCGTGCCTTTCATCGCATCGAGCAGCAAGGTCGCGGCGGCAAGCCCCTTGTTGCCGGTGCGCAGCACATTGGTGGCCCCGATATTGCCGGAGCCGATCTTGCGCACATCACCAAGGCCGGCCGCACGGGTGAGCAGCAGGCCGAACGGAATTGAGCCCAGCAGATAACCGAACGCCAGCGCCAGGATCAGGCCATAAGTCATTGTTTCCCCCGCATTTTCTCTAGCCATGCTCAATGTCGCATGGTTACCGCCGGCTCAGGCAGAAAATACTGTGCGGCCCGCCACCAGCGTTTGCAAGACCTTGCCTTGCAGCCGTGCGCCTTCGAAGCAGGTGTTTTTCGAGCGCGAGCGGATGCCGCTTTCATTGACGATCCAGGGTTCGTCGAGGTCGACAAGAGCGAGATCGGCTACCGCGCCCGGCTTCAGCGTGCCGCCGGGCAATCCAAACAGCCTCGCCGGCGCCGTGGACAAGGTTTCGATCAGCCTGAGCAAAGGCACATCGCCATTGTGGTAGAGCCGCAAGGCCGCACCCAGAAGGGTTTCGAGGCCGATGGCACCGGCTGCTGCGTCGGCGAAGGGCAGCCGCTTGGTGTCGACATCCTGCGGATCATGCGAAGAGACGATGACATCGACCGTACCGTCCCTGACCGCCTCGATCATCGCCAGCCGGTCTTCCTCGGCGCGCAGCGGCGGTGTCAGGCGGAAGAAGGTGCGGTACTCGCCGACGTCGTTTTCATTGAGCGACAGATTGTGGATCGACACTCCCGATGTCACGGCCGCGCCGTCAGCCTTCGCCCGCGCCATGGCGCTTGCCGCCATTGCCGTCGAGATCTTCGCGGCATGGTACGAACCGCGCGTCAGCCGCGCCAGCGCAAGGTCACGCTCGAGCGGGATGGATTCGGCTTCACGCGGAATGCCGGAGAGGCCGAGCCAACTGGCGTACAAGCCTTCATTCATGACGCCCGACGATCCAAGGTCGGCATCCTGCGTTTCATGGACGATGGTGGCGCCGAAATCGCGCGCGTAGGTCAGCGCGCGGCGCATCACCAGCGCGCTCGATATGGTATGCCGCCCATCGGTGAAGGCGACCGCACCTGCTTCGCGCAGCAGGCCGAACTCCGTCATCTCGCGCCCGTGGAGACCCTTGGTGATGGCGGCGGCGGGAAAGATGTTGACGACAGCCGTATCCTTGGCGGTGCGCAGCACGAATTCGACGAGCGCCACATTGTCGATCACCGGGTCGGTGTCGGGCATCATGACGATCGACGTCACCCCGCCGGCGGCCGCGGCGACACTCGCCGACGCGATGGTTTCGCGGTGCTCGCCGCCCGGTTCGCCGATGAAGACGCGGCCATCGATCAAACCTGGCATGATCGCCTTGCCGGCACAGTCGATTGCCGTAGCGCCGTCGGGGACGCCCTGGTTCAGCACTGCCTTGCCGGTGGCAACGATTTTCCTGCCATCGACTATGACGGAGCCGACTTCGTCGATGCCGCGCGAAGGGTCGACGATGCGGGCGCGTTCAAAGACCGTGATGCTCATGCGCCGCGGCCCTCTTGATTGCGGCCCTCTTGATTACGACGCGGATCGAGCAGCGCTTCCATCACCGCCATACGCACGGCGACACCCATTTCCACCTGCTCCTGGATGACGCTTTGCGGGCCATCGGCGATTTCGGAGGCGATCTCGACACCTCGGTTCATCGGGCCGGGATGCATGACCAGCGCGTCGCCCTTGGCCGCCTTCAGCTTCTCGGCGTCAAGGCCGAAATAGCGAAAATATTCGCGCACCGACGGCACGAAGGCGCCTTCCATGCGCTCGCGCTGCAAGCGCAACATCATCACCACATCCGCGTCCTTGAGACCTTCCGCCATCGAGCGGCAGACGATCACGCCCATCCTGTCGATGCCCGAGGGCAACAGCGTCGACGGCGCCACCACCCGTACCTGTGCGCCGAGTGCGTTGAGCAGCATGATGTTGGAGCGCGCCACACGCGAATGCAGGATATCGCCGCAGATCGCCACGATCAGTTTCGACAGTGGACCCTTGGCGCGGCGGATGGTGAGCGCGTCGAGTAGCGCCTGTGTCGGGTGCTCATGCGCGCCATCGCCGGCATTGACCACCGAGCAGCCGACCTTCTGTGCCAGAAGGGCCGCGGCGCCCGCCGACTGATGGCGGATGATCAATATATCGGGCCGCATGGCGTTCAGTGTCATCGCGGTGTCGATGAGCGTTTCGCCCTTCTTAACGGAAGAGCTCGCCACCGACATGTTCATGACATCGGCGCCGAGCCGCTTTCCGGCCAGTTCGAAGGACGACTGCGTGCGGGTCGAGGCTTCGTAGAAGAGGTTGATCTGGGTGCGGCCACGCAGTGTCGAGGTCTTTTTCTCGGACTGCCGCGAGATCGCGACCGCCCGGTCCGCCCTGTCGAGCAGCAGCTCGATGTCGGCGGGCGAAAGATCGCTGATGCCCAGAAGATGGCGGTGAGGATAGAGTGGCAGGGACGAAGCGTCGGTCATCTCAAGGGGCTGCTATAGGGTGCGGATTTCGCGCCCGCAAGCACCCGCTTTGGATTGACGCCGTTCTCCCCGGTATTTTCGTCGCGCGCGCAGCTACGCTTGGCTATATCTAGCCGATGGCCTCGGATTCGAGGCTTTCCGACGACAGGGCCTTTCTAGAAGGCTTGGCTAGAAGGATTGGGCGTGACCGACGACGTAACGAACCAGCCGCCGCCGCTGACGGGCGGCAACGCCTGGCGAGGCGATCCGTTGCTGATCCAGCTTGCCGAACGCTTTTCGGATCCGGTGCGCAAGGATCTCGACGGGCTTGGCCGTTTCGTGCTCACGCAAGAAGCGCAGGAACTGGCGCGCCTCGCCAATGTCGAGACGCCGAAACTCAGGACGCACGATCGCCAGGGACGGCGCATCGACCTGGTCGAATTCCATCCTGCCTACCACGCCTTGATGCGCCGTTCGGTGGCCAACGGCCTGCATTCCTCGGTCTGGGAAAACGGCGACGCCGAGATCGGCCGCCGCCACCAGGTGCGAGCCGCACGTTTCTACCTGACCGCCGAGCTCGAGACCGGCCACCTTTGCCCCATCACCATGACCAGCGCCTCGCTGGCGGCGCTGATGGCCAGCCCAAAACTGTTTCGCGAATGGGCGCCGCGCGTGACGACGCGCAAATACGACCAGAGCCAGAAGCCGCCGGTCGAGAAGACCGGACTGACGCTCGGCATGGGCATGACCGAGAAACAGGGCGGCACGGATGTGCGTGCCAATGTGACCAGGGCCGAACGCGTCGGAAGCGGGTTCTACCGCCTGACGGGACACAAATGGTTCATGTCGGCGCCGATGTCGGATGCCTTCCTGGTGCTGGCGCAGGCGCCGGAGGGACTGTCCTGCTTCCTGGTGCCGCGCGTGCTCGGCGACGGGTCTGGCAATGGCTTTCGCTTCCAGCGGCTGAAGGACAAGCTCGGCAATCGCTCCAACGCGTCTTCCGAAGTCGAGTTCGTCAATGCCATCGGCGAAATGGTCGGCGAGCCCGGTGCCGGCGTCAAGACGATCATGGACATGGTGACGCTGACCCGGCTCGATTGCGCGGTGGCGTCTTCGGCGATCATGCGGGCGGGGTTGGCCGAAGCGATCCACCATGCCCGTCATCGCCAGGTGTTCGGGACGAACCTGATCGAGCAACCGCTTATGCAGCGCGTGCTGGCCGACATGGCGCTCGATGTCGCCGCGGCGACCGCGCTGTCATTCCGGCTGGCGCGTTCCTTCGACGAGGCGGCGAGCGACCGCGGCGAGGCGGCGTTCGCCCGCGCCATGACGCCGGTCGTCAAATACTGGGTCTGCAAGATCGCGCCGCCGCTGCTCTACGAGGCGATGGAATGCCTTGGCGGCAACGGCTATGTCGAGGAAGCTCCGCTCGCCCGCTATTACCGCGAAGCGCCCGTCAACGCGATCTGGGAAGGATCAGGCAATGTCATGGCGCTCGACGTGCTGCGCGTGCTTGGCCGCGCGCCCGGCCTTTTCGAAGAGGTGCTGGGAGGCATCGACCGCGACCTCGGCGCCGGCGGGCGCGGCACGATCGGTGTTCTGAAGGCGGCCATGCAGGTCGCTTCGACCGACGAGGGCTCGGCCCGGCTGCTGACGGAACAGCTTGCGCTGTCGGCGGCGGCCGCCGAGTTGCGCCGGCTGGGGGCAGGGCGGATCGCCGATGCTTTCGTCGAGACGCGGCTCGCGGGCCAATGGCGCAATACCTACGGTATGCTCGATTCGCGTCACGATGCGCGCATGATCATCGATACGCTCTATCCGCCGGTGAATTGACGCAATGAAATTCATCTTCGAGTGGCGTTGCCGGAATTCCCACTGACCCACCGGCGCCGTTAACCTTAACAAATGGTTTCCATTGCGGCGGCGAACCGCAAAGCCCACTGTCATTCCTGTCGAAGCAGGAATCACGATGCGACACGTATTGACCTCTTTTCTGTCGGTGCACTGGGCGATCGTTTTCGCTCTGCTCGCGCTGATCTGTATCGATGGAAATCGAGGCGTGGCGGCGGCCCTTGGCGTACTCGGCGTGACCGTCGAGAGCGCCCGATTGATCAATCTGGAGAACATCGTCGTGGTCGCTCCGCTGGCGACCGCATTGCTGGTCGTGGCGGTGCTGTTCTTCTGGTCCTTTGTCGATACACTGATCAACGACGCGTCCAGCCCGGGCGCCGACAGCGTCGTTCGAATCGCGTTTATTTCCGCCTCCGGCGTGATGTCGATGATCCTGATCGGGGGCGCGGCCCAAGGCATCAACGGCCTGTTCATGGTGGTGGCCGTGCAATTGGCCGCACTTCTGGCCTCCTATGTCGCAATGCTCGCCGAACGGCGTTCGGTAGCCGCGTTGGATGAGGACGATTTCCACGCCACGGCGCACGGCATGGCGAAGGCCGCGGCGCACAATTCACTGCTCTCCCTGATATCGGGCCGGACCGGCCCGAACGGCAAGGGAGGTCGCTGATGCGCTACATCTTCGCATTGTGGGCGGCGCCGATGGCGCTGTTCTGGGGCTGGTTCTACCTGTCGCTCAACGACATGAATTTCGGCTATGTGATGCTCACCCGGCAGCTGCACGATTTCGTGTTCCAGCTCTACGGCCAGCTGCTCGGCATCGATCCGGCAATTATCCCCGGCATGGTGGCAAAAGCCTGCGTGTTCGATGGCTTGCTACTCGTGGCGATATGGGTGTTTCGCAGGCGCCGCGAGATTTTGGGTTGGGTCAGGCGCCGCTGGACGGGTCCGGTTCCGTTCGATCGGCTGCATCGAGCGACTGAAGCCGGTCCAAAACTCCCTGCAGAATAAAGGCGGCTGCAGCCGAATCGATCTTGCCGGCGCGTTTGGCGCGCGAAAAGTCCATTTCGATCAGCGTCCGTTCGGCCGCGACCGTCGACAGTCGCTCATCCCAGAACACGAAGGGCAGGTCGCTCAGTTGCGCCATATTGCGCACGAAGGCGCGCGATTTCTGGGCGCGCGGGCCTTCCGACCCGTCCATGTTGATCGGCAGTCCGATCGCCACCGCACCGACATTCTCCTTCTCCAGCAAGGCCAAAAGGACGGCGGCGTCGAGCGAGAATTTCTTTCTGAGGATGACCGGGCGGGGATGAGCGAAGGAGAAACCGCGGTCGGAAACCGCGACGCCGATCGTCTTGTCGCCGAGATCGAGCCCCGCCAGGGTCCTGCCGTCGGCGAGCCGTGCCGGCAATTGCTCAATCGTGATGACAGCCAACGGTCTTCCCTCGTCTTTTTCAGCGCCTCGCGTCTTTTCGAATGCGCGGCGGACACTATACCCTATGATCTCGGGGCCATCGGCGTTCTATCGTCTGGCTCGGCAAAAATCGAGGATATGCATTGATGAAACTGACCTGGTACGGCCACTCGGCCTTCCGCATCGAAACCGGCGCCGTGAAAATCCTCATCGACCCTTACCTGATCGGCAACCCGTCCTGGACGGGCGGTTGGGAGGGGCCGGCCGAAGGGATCACACATGTTCTTTTGACGCACGGGCACAGCGACCACATCAGCGGCGCGCTGGAAGTGCTCGGCAAGAGCGGCGCCCAACTGGTCGCCAATTTCGAGATCTGCATGTACCTGGTCGGCAGAGGCGTCAGCGACAAGAAGATCAATCCCGGCAATATCGGCGGCACGGTCGATTGCGGCGGCTTCACCACCACCTTCGTCCAGGCGCTGCACTCCTCCTCGTTTGGCGAAGACGGCGGCAAGAACGTCTATCTCGGCAATCCGGGCGGGCTGGTTCTGCATTTCCAGGAAGACAGGACGCTCTACCATATGGGCGATACCGACATCTTTTCCGACATGGCGCTGATCAATGAATTGCATGAGCCGAAGATCGGTATCGTTCCGATCGGCGACCGCTTCACCATGGGCGGCGCGGTGGCAGCCCTTGCTTGCCGCCGCTTCTTCAAGTTCGACACGGTCGTCCCTTGCCACTTCGGCACGTTTCCAATGATCGACCCGACGCCTGAGAAGTTCGAAGCCGGCCTGGAAGGCTCCGGCGTCAAGCTCGCATTGCCGAAGATTGGCGAAACGATTACCATCTAGTGCCCTGCCATGAAGCTGTTTGCCTGATTGTCGGCCGGCGCATGTTGCGCGCCGCGCGCCGCGCCGCTATAGCCCGGACTGGTTTTCCCCGAGGCAAATACATGTCCGTTGATGTCAAGACAGTGAAGCGCGTCGCGCATCTCGCCCGCATCGCCGTGAGCGAGGACGATGCCGAGCGCATGACCGGTGAACTGAACGCCATACTGGGTTTCGTCGAGCAGTTGAACGAGGTCGATGTTTCCGGTGTCGAACCGATGACTTCGGTCACGCCGATGGAGATGAAGAAGCGCGGGGATGTCGTCACCGACGGCAACAAGGCGACCGACATCGTTGCCAACGCACCGGCGACCGACGAGAATTTCTTCCTCGTACCGAAGGTCGTGGAGTAAGGCACCGATGGCAATCGAGATCGCCATCGAGACGCCGCTGCAGGACGACGTGCGCGGCTTGGTCAGGGAACTCAACGAAACCTTGCTCGAATTGACGCCGCCGGAGCATTGCTACCATCTGACGGTCGAGCAGATGGCGGGCCAGGACACGACGGTTTTCATCGCTCGCGACAACGGTATCGCCATTGGTTGTGGCGCCCTGAAGCGGCATGGCGACGCCGTCGGCGAGGTCAAGCGGATGTACACGCGGCCTTCGCATCGCGGTCAGCGAATCGGTGCCAGGATTGTGGAGCGCGTCGAAACCTTGGCGCGCGATGAAGGGTTGAAGCGGCTGGTGCTGGAGACCGGCGATCGCCATCCGGCCGCCTGGACCGTCTATGAACGTGCCGGCTTCTCGCGTTGCGGCCCGGTGCTGGATTATCCCGATTCCGAGTGGTCGGTGTTTTACGAAAAGAGCCTTTGATGAGCGACCTGACACATCTGACGATTTCGCAGGCGCGTGCCAAGCTGCGCGCCAAGGAAATCACCGCGACCGAGATCACCGAGGCCTATCTCTTGGCGATCGATCGCGCCAATCCGGCGCTCAATGCCTATGTCGCGGTGACCGGCGACAAGGCGCGCGACATGGCCAAGACGTCGGACGCCAGGCTGCTTAAGGGTGAGGGCGGTGCGCTGGAAGGCATTCCGCTCGGGATCAAGGACCTGTTCGGCACCGAAGGCGTCCATACCCAGGCCTGCAGCCACGTGCTCGACGGTTTCAAGCCGCGCTATGAATCAACCGTCACATCCAATCTGTGGGCCGACGGCGCGGTCATGCTGGGCAAGCTCAACATGGACGAATTCGCCATGGGCTCGTCCAACGAGACCTCATACTACGGCCCGGTCATCAACCCGTGGCGGCGTTCGCGCCTCGATACAGTGGTGATGCCGACGACGCATCAGGGTGATGGCGGCTTCGTGTCGGCCGGCGGCACGAAAACCCAGCGCAGCCTCGATAATGCACAGCTGGTGCCGGGTGGTTCTTCCGGTGGTTCGGCGACCGCCGTCTCGGCCTTCCTGTGTGCAGGTGCAACCGCCACCGATACCGGCGGCTCGATCCGCCAGCCGGCCGCCTTCACCGGTACCGTCGGTATCAAGCCGACCTACGGCCGCTGCTCGCGCTGGGGCATCGTCGCCTTCGCCTCGTCGCTCGACCAGGCAGGGCCGATCGCCCGCGACGTGCGCGATGCCGCCATTCTTTTGAAATCCATGGCCTCGGTCGATCCGAAGGACACCACGTCAGTCGACCGGCCGGTGCCGGACTACGAAACGGCGATCGGCAAGCCGATCAAGGGCATGAAGGTTGGCATTCCAAAGGAATACCGCGTCGACGGCATGCCGGAGGAGATCGAGGCGCTGTGGCAGAAGGGCATTGCCTGGCTCAGGGATGCCGGCGCCGAGATCGTCGACATCTCCCTGCCGCACACCAAGTATGCGTTGCCAGCCTATTACATCGTCGCGCCCGCCGAGGCCTCGTCCAACCTCGCCCGCTATGACGGCGTCCGCTACGGCTTGCGCGTGCCAGGCAAGGACATCGTCGAAATGTACGAGAAGACCCGGGCCGCCGGCTTCGGCCGCGAGGTCAAGCGCCGCATCATGATCGGCACCTATGTGCTCTCGGCCGGCTACTACGACGCCTACTACCTGCAGGCTCAGAAGGTGCGCAATCTGATCAAGCGCGACTTCGAAAACGTCTTCGCCGCCGGCGTCGATGTGATCCTGACCCCGGCGACACCGTCCGCCGCCTTCGGCATCGCCGACGAGGACATGGCCGCCGATCCGGTCAAGATGTACCTCAACGACATTTTCACGGTCACCGTGAACATGGCCGGCCTGCCGGGCATCGCGGTGCCTGCCGGCCTCGATCCCAAAGGATTGCCGCTCGGCCTGCAGCTGATCGGCAGGCCGTTCGAGGAAGAAACGTTGTTCCAGACCGCAGCCGTCATCGAACAGGCGGCAGGCAAATTTCAGCCGGAGAAGTGGTGGTAGCAAAATGGCCAATACGGTCCATGACACCACCGTTAAGCTACTGCTGCGAGACTATCCGTCGGCCAAAACAAAAAAGTTTCGTTCTGCGGTGGCCGCTATTCAATTGCTCGACATGCGCTTTGAGTCGCCGTCGTACCCTGCAATAGATATTTTTGATCGAAACACAGAAACAGATGAGGACATGCCCCCTCTCGATTGGGTGTGGTTTCTGAATACGGCGAGCTAGTTCGAAATTATCCAATTCCTGATGCTTGGATGGTTGATTTCGAGTGCCAGATGATCACCGTTTTTGAAGTGGAGGACTCGAATAAGATATCCATAGAGAAACTTGGTCTGTACTATGAGATATTTTATCAAGACATAGATCAGTATGGATGGGGCTTGTGTTTGGTGGCGGTCGATAGGTGGGGTAAGCGCGCTGCAATCCCTTATTTTGACTACAATTTTGCTGATATCCTACATGATGTACCGCAAGGCTCCGTCTTGTCGGCAATCAAGACAACATGCGATATCGAGTTTCGGTATGCGGAAAAAATCCTGCAGCCGGAAAAATTATGGGATCGGCAGCTTCTATGGGACATTATCAAGAGGGCTCGTGTTCATACAAATCCGGAAAAATGGACGGAACCTGCTACGGGCGCCGAGTTTTGGCGACTCATGAAGGAGAGAGGCCTCAGTAACGCTCCGATTGTAAGCAGAAAATAGTTGTGTTCTACTATCTTTCCAAGGTCTTCTGGTTCTTCATCCAGCCGCTCAACCTGACGATCTTCCTGCTTTTGGCGGGGCTGATCGCCGGGATGATCGGCCGCCGGCGAGTTGCCGTCACCGGCAGTGTGCTGGCGGTTCTGATCCTTGCGCTATCAGCCTGGACGTCGCTCGGCGCCATGATGCTCAACCCGTTAGAAGAACGTTTTCCCAAGCCGCCTTTGCCGGAGAAGGTGGACGGCATCGTCGTGCTCGGCGGCGGCTTCGAGGGCGCCATCAACCTTGCGCGTGGCGGTTATGAGTTGAACAGGGGCGGCGACCGCATGGTCGAGACCGCAATCCTCGCCCGGCGTTTCCCGCAGGCAAAAGTGGTCGTCTCCGGTGGAAACGGCTCACTGTTCTTCGACGGCGAAGGCGATGCCGACACCGCGCCGCGTTTGCTCGAGGCGCTGGGTGTCCCGGCCGATCGGCTGATCCTCGAAGACAAATCCCGTAACACTTACGAGAATGCAGTCTTCAGCCGTGAACTGGTCAAACCCAAACCGGGCGAGACATGGCTGCTGGTGACATCAGCCTTTCACATGCCGCGCGCCAAGGCGCTGTTCGACAAGGCCGGTTTTCCAACCATTCCGTGGCCGGTCGACTATCGCACCTCGGGGAAGGAAGGCGTCGGCCTGTTTCGCGACAATGCGGCCGATTCAGTGCAGAACACGACCATTGCCATCCGCGAGTGGATCGGGCTTTTCGCCTATTGGCTTTCCGGACGCATCGATGAGCCGTTTCCGGCGCCAGGCGGCTGACCGATGACGGCGCGACGCGCCGCCGAGAAGAACTGGCGTCGCACCAGCACTGCGAGCAGCAGAAGCGTCGACAGCACGAACACCAGGGGATCGACGAACCAGCCGAGATAACCGATCGAGAAGAACACGCCGCGCAAGCCCGAGTTGAAATGCTTACCGGCCAGCATGTTCATCTGCGTCGCGCGCCACACAGCCGTTTGCGTGACCGGATTGCGCGACGCTTCGCCGTGTGGGATCGGCACCGCGCCGATCAGGATCGAACAGTAGTTGAATAGCCGATAGGCCCAGCCGAATTTGAAGAATGAAAAGGCGAGAATCAGCCCCAGCCCCAGCACCTTGACCTGAAAAGCCGCCCGATCCGGTATGCCGCCGAGCGGCAGGTCGCTGAGGACCTCGATGACACGATCCGACGCGCCAAGCAGGGCGAAGCAACCGCCGAGCGCGATCAGCGAGCTGGAGGCGAAGAAGGCGGTTCCCTGCTGCAGGCCGCTCATGATGGCGGTGTCGACGATGCGGATCTCGCGCTCGGCCATGGTGCGCATCCATGCCTGGCGTTGCGCATTCATGGCCGTCGTCAGCGACATACGGTTGATCAGCTTGCCATCGGAAGCAAGCGTGTGCAGCACCCATGCGAGGAGGAAAAAGCCCAGCGCCGCGAGATCGGCCGTCGAAAGATTGGAAACGCCCATGCTTGTATCCCGGCTTCGATGTCTGGCCTATGTCGGCAAGGGCTCGGCTGCTTCCCTTTGAAGGGCTTCGACAACCATCTCGGTCCTGGTGATCCATCCCAAGGCGTTCTCGAAGTTCCACAATGTCGACTGGCGGTTGAAGTCCGGACCCGAATGGTTCATCGCATCCTCACCAGGATCGGCCAGAATTCCCGCGAATAGGCGTCGCGCGCGGTCGCGTCGACGCAAATGTTTGTCGCGACCCCGGTGAACAGGAGATGGCGGATTTTTCGGCCGTGCAGATACGCTTCCAGCTCGGTGTTGCAAAAACCGCTATAGCGCGATTTGCGGATGACCTTGTCGCCTTGCCGTGGCTTCAGCGCGTCGACGATTCGCCAGTCCCAGCTGTCGTCGATCAACAGTCTGCCGCGAAGCTCCGGACGCTCGCGCATCAACACCATTCCCAATTCCTTTTGATAGTTCGGGGAGGAAGGGTCTCCGGCGTCGCTGAGGTCGGGCTTGTAGGACATCTGGAGGTAGACCACCGGCACGCCGTTTTCGCGGGCCACGCCAAGGAGGCGCCTGTTGGCTTCGATGGCCGGAGCGGCGCCTGAAATGTCTATGCCTGCCAGGTCGAACATGCCGCCCGCCGAGACAAAGGCGTTCTGCATGTCCACCACGACTATGGCTGTCCGAGCGTGATCGATCCGCACCGGCCTTGGCCTGGCATTCAACAAAACCATCACATCCCCCTCGGTGACCGGAAACACGCTCTGCCTCAGAACAGGATAGCCGCGCCCCGATGGTCCGGCAATCAATGTCGCTGCCGGAGCAAACAAGGTCGGCAGGTGCTGCGCGGCGATTGTCAAAAGAGCGGAAACATCCCGGGAATTCCTATATGTAGTCCTCGACGTGATCCAGGAGACAGCGTGTTCCTTTCGGTTTTCGACCTGTTCAAGATCGGCATCGGCCCATCGAGCTCGCACACGATGGGGCCGATGACGGCTGCGCGCCGCTTCCTCGACGAGGTCGCGGGCGATGACTGGCCGCGCCCCGCCGGCGCAAAGGTCGATCGCATCGGCGCCAGCCTGCATGGTTCGCTCGCCTATACCGGCATCGGCCATGGCAGCGATCGTGCCGTCATTCTCGGCCTTGCCGGCCAGACGCCGCAAACGGTCGATCCCGATCAGGCTGACGGCATCATCAACCGCATCACCGCCGACAAGCTGATTTCACCGCCCGGTCACCCCTCCTACCATTTCGATCCGTCCGCCGATCTGGTGCTCGACCGCAAGACACCGCTCACCGGTCACGCCAACGGCATGGCATTCTATGCCTATGATGCCGGCGGCCGCTTGCTGCTCAAGCGCATCTACTATTCGATCGGCGGCGGCTTCGTGGTTTCGGAGGAAGAGCTGCAGCGGATGAAGGCCAAGGGATCGGTCACGACCGAGGGCAAGAAAGTGCCGTATCCCTTCAAGAACGCGGTCGAGATGCTGAAGATGGCGGCCAAGAGCGGCCTTTCCATCGCCGACATGAAGCGCACCAACGAAGAAACGCAGATGTCGCGCGAGGAGCTCGACACCGGCCTCGACGCCATCTGGGAGGCCATGAAGGGCTGCATCGATCGCGGCCTGTCGCAGGACGGCATCATGCCGGGCGGGCTGAAGGTTCGGCGGCGTGCCAGGCAGCTCCATGACAAGCTGCAGGAGCAGTGGCAGCAGAACCGGCCGAACCCGCTGCTCGCCAATGACTGGCTGTCGATCTATGCCATGGCCGTCAACGAGGAGAATGCGGCCGGCGGGCGTGTCGTCACCGCGCCGACCAATGGCGCTGCCGGCACGCTGCCGGCGGTGCTGCGTTATTGGCTGCATTTCCACCCCGAGGCGGACCAGCCGAGCATCCGCGACTTCCTGCTGACGGCAGCGGCCGTCGGCGGCATCATCAAGTCCAACGCCTCCATCTCCGGCGCCGAAGTCGGCTGCCAGGGCGAGGTGGGCTCAGCCTCGGCGATGGCGGCCGCCGGCCTGTGCGCCGTCATGGGCGGCACGCCCGAACAGGTCGAGAATGCCGCCGAAATCGCGCTCGAACATCATCTTGGCATGACCTGCGACCCGGTCGGCGGGCTGGTGCAGGTGCCGTGCATCGAGCGCAACGCGCTGGGTGCCGTCAAGGCGGTCACGGCCGCGTCACTGGCCATAAAAGGCGACGGCGTGCATTTCGTGCCGCTCGATGCCGCGATCGAGACCATGCGCCAGACCGGCCTCGATATGAACGAGAAGTACAAGGAAACCAGCCTTGGCGGGCTTGCGGTCAATGTCGTGGAGTGTTGAGGGCTGGTCCAAACCGGCACTGTGGAGAAGTCCGTCAGGCCGTTGACGTCTCGGCGCCCCGGACTAACCTTAGCGCATGGCTCTCAATCTCCTAAAGCTTTGCGTCGGCTGCGACAGTGTCGAGGATCTCGAAGAGTGGATCGCCTTCCGCCTTGACGAACGCCGCCGCGCCGGCGAACCAGCCGAACACTGGCACACCACCCGCATGGTTCCGACACGTGGCGACGAGGTCACCGATGGCGGCTCGCTGTACTGGGTGATCAAGGGCAGCGTGCAATGCCGCCAATTGATCACGGAGATCCGGCCGTTCACCGATGACGACGGCATCGGCCGCTGTCATTTGATGCTCGACCCCGAGGTGGTGCGCACCGATTGGCAACCGCGCCGCGCCTTTCAGGGCTGGCGTTATCTGAAGCCGGCGGACGCCCCGGCCGACCTCGGCAAGGGCAAGGCGGGATTGGTCGAGATGCCGCCGAAGCTCAGGCGCGAGCTGGCCGACCTCGGCTTGCTCTAGATATTGGGCGGAAGGATTGCCTGCTCCCGCCCGGTCTTTCTGGCCCTCAATCTTGCCTCGCGCTGGACTTGCAAGCGACGCGACAACGCCACATCTTGAAATCCATGCGCGATGAAGAACTGTCGAAGTCGACACAGGCCGCGGCGTTGGAGAACCGGTTCGCATGACGATCCTCGTCCGGCCCGGGTAAAGGCCATGATTCTGGCGCAGAAAAAGTGTTGAAGGACATCACGCGGCTGTCCAGGCGGACAGGATACCTGCGGGGCCATGGGAAATGTTAGTCGCAATTATCGTTGTGGTCGCGTTGTTGCTGGTGCTCCTGGGGGTAACCACGGCCTTTCTCCGCGCGGATCCGGCGCAACTCGCAAGCGGGATGAGAAAATTGGGGCCGATCCTGCTGGCGCTGGCCGGCGGCGCCGTGCTCCTGGTCGGGCATCAGGGCATTGGCGGCATTATCCTGTTCGTGGCAATCGCCTGGTACGGCGCCACACGTACGGGCCGGCCAAATGCCAGGCCAGCTCCTGGAAAACGCTCAACCGTGCGGACAGCAGCACTCGAGATGGAACTCGATCACGACACGGGCGGCCTTGAAGGGCTGGTTCTGGCCGGCCGCCACGATGGCAAGATGCTTGGCTCGATGACCCTTGCGGAACTGCAGTATCTCTATCGCGAGCTCTCCGGCGATCCGGAGAGCCGCCAGTTGCTAGAGACGTATCTTGATGGCAGATTTCCCGTCTGGCGCAAACACGCTGAGACGAACGGTGGCGAAGGGTTGGGTGTTGCGCCAGGTCCGGGCGCCATGACTAAGGAGGAGGCCTACAAGGTCCTTGGTCTTGAAGCGGGGGCCGCCGCGGCGGATGTCCGCAAGGCGCACCGCCGCCTGATGCAGCGCCTGCACCCCGATATCGGCGGCACGTCTTTCCTGGCGGCGCGGATTAACGAAGCCAAGGACGTCTTGCTCTCCAATCACAATTAGTCTCCTTCGACCCAGTATTTTTCCGGGAGATATCTTCCACGCCGTCCTATTGCTGGACGGCGTAGCACTCGATTTTCTTCTTCTTCAAAGCGGTGCAGGCCTTCCAGGCGGCATCCTTCGACCCAAAGCCGCCGAAACGGGCGCGGTAGTAGGTGACGCCGTCCTTGTCGAAAGCGACGGTGAAGCCGGTAGCATCGGCCAGCGCCTTGGGAGCCTGCTTGGTTGTGTTGTCGAGGAAAGCCTGGGCTTCCGACTGCTTGGGCGAGGAGGCAACCTGGATGGCCCAGCCTGACGGAACCGACGCGGTGTTGACGGGATCGACGGCCGGGGTGGGCTCGGCATAGGCGGCCACGACCTGTGCGGTGGCGACCTTGGGGGCGGAGACGATGACGGTCTTCACCTTCTTTGCCGGGACAACCAACTTTGGCGCCTCTGCCTCAGCTGTATCCTCGTCCTCGCTGTCGCCCTGGGCAACGGTCGCGTCGTCGGCGACGTCCGTATCGGCTTCCGCCACGGCCACCGGCTTTTCGTCCGGAGTCGGTGCGTCATGCTTGGGCAGGAGAACGTTCGCCAGTGCGCTGACGGGATTGCTGTCCGCCTTGGCGATCAGATCGCCGCCACCACGGGTCGAGGCCCTTGGCAAATAGGTGTTGATCAAGCCTGCCATCTGGTTGTCGCGGCTGCCGCCCGACGTGCCGCCCATGACAACGGCGACAAGGCGGCGGTTGCCGTCATTAACGGACGAGACGAGATTGAAGCCGGAGGCGCGGGTATAGCCGGTCTTGATGCCGTCGACGCCCTTGATGCGCCCGAGCAGACGGTTGTGGCCATTGATGCGCTGGCGACCATAGAGAAAGGATCGCTGCGCGAAATAGCCGTAGTACTGGGGAAAATGCTCCCTGAGCGCGATGCCGAGCGTGGCCATGTCGCGCGCCGTGGTGAACTGTCCCGGGTCCGGCAGGCCGTTGGCGTTGCGGAAGACGGTGCCGTTCATGCCGAGCTGTCGCGCCTTGGCCGTCATCATGCGGGCGAAGTTGGCTTCGTTGCCGCCGAGCATTTCGCCGAGCGCGGTCGCTGAGTCGTTGGCCGACTTCGTGACTATCGACAGGATCGCGGTCTCGACTGCGACCGATCCGCCCGGCTTCACGCCGAGTTTGGTCGGCGCCTCGGCGGATGCATGGGCGGAAAACACGACTGGCGTGTTTTTGCTGATCTTGCCCTTCGCCATCGCTTCGAAGGTCAGATAGAGCGTCATCATCTTGGTCAGCGAGGCAGGATAGCGCCGGCCATCCGCATTGGCCGAGTAGAGCACCTTGCCAGTCTTGGCATCGACGACGATGGCCGCCGACTTTGCCGCGAGCGACGAGGCGGCACCCGCGACGACGAATGTCATCGCCATGGCGAGGATCATGATCGTTTTGAGAGGGGACGCGGATTTGGAAACGATGCCCGACAACGCCTGACGCACTGGTAGTTCCTTTGAATTTCTCGTTGCGCTGGAGGCGGCAAAGGGATCCTGCCTCACTTCCGGCCAAGCTAGCGGGGCAGCGTTACCAATCCGTTTATGGTAACCGCCGCGTTCACCATTTTCCGGTGGTTTGAGCCTTCCTTTATTCGAATTTTAGCCACTGCCGACTTGGGAGCGGTCGCGAGCCCTTGAATTCTTGACTTTTGTGCGGCGCACAATATGTTATCATGCATTGCACAACGGCGCTCGGGGCAGGGCGCTTCAACCGTCCAGGGAGTACGAAATGACCCAGACCTATGAGGACTTCAGCAAATACGGCAAGGAGTTCGCCGACACCGGATTGAAGAGCTTCGCCTCTTTGTCCAAAGGCGCACAGGCGATCGCCACCGAGGCCGGCGAATATACCAAGAAGAGCTTCGAAGCCGGCAGCGCCGCGTTCGAGAAGTTGTTCTCGGCCAAGTCGCTGGACAAGGCGATCGAGATTCAATCCGATTATGCCAAGCAGTCCTACGAGGCGTTCGTCGCCGAGGCCACCAAGATTGGCGACCTCTATGCCGAACTCGCCAAGGAAGCCTACAAGCCGTTCGAATCGATCGTTGCCAAGGCGAAGTAATTTTCGCCCGAGAGTTCCAGATCCGGCCCTTTGGGCGCGGGAGAAAACCCGGTCGTGGAAACGCGGCCGGGTTTTTTCATGCCAACTTCCGATCCGCGACAGCGTACCGCTTCACGATTGCGAAAATCCGCCAAGTTGGTCACCTAGCCATATTGTCAGCTAACCAGAAGGGCTTAAAATCGTCCATCGAACACCTACATGTGGAACTCGCATGAGGATTCGAAGAGGCAGGAATACGTGACGATCGGTTTGACTGCCACGAGACGAGTGGCGCGGATGCAAAACGGCGGCGGTGACGGCAATGAGGCCGGCCGCGGTACGGCTGTTATCACACGCACCAAAACCAAGACCAAGAAGCCCAGCCTTTACCGGGTCCTCATCCTCAACGACGACTACACTCCGATGGAGTTCGTGGTTCACGTGCTGGAGCGTTTTTTCCAGAAGGACCGCGAAGCTGCCACACGCATCATGCTTCATGTTCACAATCATGGAGTGGGCGAGTGCGGGGTCTATACATTCGAGGTGGCCGAGACCAAAGTGTCCCAGGTCATGGATTTCGCCCGACAGAATCAGCATCCGCTGCAATGCGTGATGGAGAAGAAGTGAGGTAACATGCCGGCTTTCTCCCAAGGCCTGGAAAAGGCGCTTCATCAAGCGCTGACGCTCGCCAACGAGCGGCACCATGAATATGCAACCCTTGAACACCTGCTGCTCGCGCTCATCGACGACACCGAGGCGGCCGCCGTCATGCGCGCCTGCAACGTCGACCTCGACGAGCTGAAGCATACCGTTCTGACTTACATCGATACCGAGCTCGACAATCTGGTCACGGGCTACGATGAGGATTCCAAACCGACGGCCGGTTTCCAGCGCGTCATCCAGCGCGCGGTGATCCACGTGCAGTCATCTGGCCGTGAGGAAGTGTCGGGCGCCAACGTGCTCGTCGCCATCTTCGCCGAGCGCGAGAGCCATGCTGCCTATTTCCTGCAGGAGCAGCAGATGACCCGCTACGACGCGGTCAACTACATCTCGCATGGCATCGCCAAGCGTCCTGGCGCGTCCGAGAGCCGCACCCCGCGCGGCGCCGATGACGAGCAGGGCGGCCAGAACGGCGCCGAGCCGCAGGAGGAAGGCGGCAAGAAGAAGCAGCAGCAGGACGCGCTGACCGCCTATTGCGTCAACCTCAACAACAAGGCCAAGGCCGGCAAGATCGATCCGCTGATCGGCCGCGAGGGCGAGATCAACCGCACCATCCAGGTGCTGTGCCGCCGCTCCAAGAACAACCCGCTCTATGTCGGCGATCCCGGCGTCGGCAAGACGGCGATCGCCGAAGGCCTGGCCAAGCGCATCGTCGAGGGCGACGTGCCGGAAGTGCTGCACAATGCCACCATCTTCGCGCTCGACATGGGCACGCTTTTGGCGGGCACGCGCTATCGCGGCGACTTCGAGGAACGCCTGAAGCAGGTGGTCAAGGAGCTCGAGGATTATCCGGGCGCGGTGCTGTTCATCGACGAGATCCATACGGTGATCGGCGCCGGTGCGACTTCGGGCGGCGCGATGGATGCGTCGAACCTGTTGAAGCCGGCTCTGTCGTCGGGTGCGATCCGCTGCATCGGTTCGACCACGTACAAGGAATTCCGCCAGTTCTTCGAGAAGGACCGTGCTCTGGTGCGGCGCTTCCAGAAGATCGACGTCAACGAGCCGACCATCGAGGACGCCATCGAGATCATGAAGGGCCTGAAGCCCTATTATGAGGAATTCCACAAGGTGAAGTTCACCAACGAGGCGATCAAGGCCTCGGTGGAGCTGTCGGCGCGCTATATCAACGACCGCAAGCTGCCGGACAAGGCGATCGACGTGATCGACGAGACCGGCGCCTCGCAGATGCTGGTGCCGGAAGCCAAGCGCAAGAAGACGATCGGCATCAAGGAAATCGAAGCGACGATCGCCACCATGGCGCGCATCCCGCCGAAGACGGTCTCGGCCGATGACGAGAAGGTGCTGCAGGGCCTGGACATCGAACTCAAGCGCGTCGTCTATGGTCAGGACACCGCCATCACCGCGCTGACCTCGGCGATCAAGCTGGCACGGGCCGGCCTGCGCGAACCGGAGAAGCCGATCGGCTCCTACCTGTTCTCAGGCCCGACCGGTGTCGGCAAGACCGAAGTCGCCAAGCAATTGGCCGCCTCGCTCGGCGTCGAACTGATCCGTTTCGACATGTCGGAATATATGGAACGCCACACCGTCTCGCGGCTGATAGGCGCGCCTCCGGGCTATGTCGGTTTCGACCAGGGCGGCCTTTTGACCGACGGTGTCGACCAGCATCCGCACTGTGTGCTGCTGCTGGACGAGGTCGAAAAGGCGCATCCGGACCTGTTCAACATCCTGTTGCAGGTGATGGACCACGGCAAGCTGACCGACCACAACGGCAAGCAGATCGATTTCCGCAATGTCATCCTGATCATGACCACCAATGCGGGCGCATCCGATGCGCAGCGCGCGGCGATCGGTTTCGGTTCGACCAAGCGCGAAGGCGACGATGTCGAGGCGATCAACCGGCTGTTCACGCCGGAATTCCGCAACCGTCTCGATGCGATCATTCCGTTCGGCTCGTTGCCGGTGCCGGTCATTCACCAGGTGGTGCAGAAGTTCGTCATGCAGCTGGAAGCCCAGCTTTCCGAGCGTGGCGTCACTTTCGACCTGTCGCCGGACGCGATCGCCTGGCTCGCCGACAAGGGCTATGACGAACGCATGGGCGCGCGTCCGCTCGGCCGCGTCATCCAGGAGCACATCAAGAAGCCGCTGGCCGACGAGGTGCTGTTCGGCAAGCTGAAGAAGGGCGGCACGGTGCGCGTCACCGTCGAGAAGAAGGAAACCGGCGAGACCGGCCTCAAGCTCGAATCGCTCGCCGACGAGGCGCCGGTGAAGCCCAAGAAGGAAGAGCCGGAGGACGCGCCGAAGCCACCCAAGACCCTGGCCAGAAAGCCTGCGGCAAAGAAGGTCGTGGCGCAGAAGCCCGAGCCGAAGGGCAAGGACGGCGGCAAGCGCAGCCTTGTACCGCAACTGCCCAGAAAGGGCTGAGCCTGGCGACAGTTGAAGAGAGCCCCGGAGAATGAACTGACCCCGTAAAGTTGGACACAACCTTCGGGGGTCAGTTCAGAAACGGGGCTTTTTTCTTGGGACAACGAGGTGGCGCATGGCCGGGCAAATCATCATCCTCAACGGCCTCGCTGAATAGGGCCGGGCGTTCGCTGCCCGACCGAGGTCATCATGGGTGCCAGCGGCGCTACAGCATGTCGCGGCGAATAGGATTCGCC
>NZ_ML703266.1:173541-310827 GCF_008520305.1 Mesorhizobium sp. SARCC-RB16n
GAACCGAGGACACTTCCGGGCGACATGCATTAGGGCGGGAATGGTGCCGCTGGCCTTCAGAGGACTTCGGATCCGTCCTTTGCCGCGTTCCGGCTTTCCTGATCCATCTGGCGGCGAATGACTGCACGTGGATAAGCGCCATCTGCCACGGCCCCGGCCATGACCCGGTTGCGGCCTCAAGCGAATGAGCGACGAAGCGCCGATGTCGGATAGTCCTTCCGAAACCGTGACGGTTCCGGCGTGCGCCCGGTACGATGGCGCGCCAGTGATTTTCCGGATCGCAAGGGCAATAAGCGCGCCGGTTTATAAAGGATTAAAATCCACTCTGGAGGACGCTGCGGATCTTGTCTGCGTTCTGCGCCAGCACTTCAGGATTCTCCATCGCGCCCGTGTGCGGCTTCAGGGGGATGCCGTCGAAACGCGGGATGACATGGACATGCAGATGATAGACGGTTTGTCCGGATGCAGGCTCATTGAACTGCATGACGGTGACGCCATCGGCATTGAGAGCCTTGCTGACCGCGCGTGCCACTTTCTGAACGACCGTGAAAAGGGGGCTGAATGTCGACGGATCGGCGTCGAGCAGATTGCGCGACGGCGCTTTCGGCACCACCAGTGTATGGCCCGGTCCTTGCGGCATCACATCCATGAAGGCCACGACAGCCTCGTCCTCGTATACACGGTGCGAGGGTATTTCGCCGCGCAGGATTTTCGCGAAGATGTTGTCGGTGTCATAGGCGGCCTCAGTCATGGCGAACGCTCCGGAATATGCCTTATAGTCCGATGTAGCGAAGCCGCCTCCGAGCGGCAAGACGAAGCTGCGGAGATCGGCCGAGATCGACCGTGCCGGCCTCGACGAGATGTGCCAGGCCGAAAAGGAGAAAGAAGGTTGCGAAGCCGAGGGCCAGTCGTACGCTTGCCTTCGAGCCGGGCAGGCGTGTCGAAAAGCTGCTATTCCTCGAGATCCTTGCGAAACGGAGTATGTTCTTCCAGATATTCGCTCATCCGCTCCACCTCGCGCCGCTCGCGCCCGAGATAGTCGGCGACCGCTTTGCGCAGGCCGGGGTGCGCGATGTAATGCGCCGAATGCATGGTCACCGGCCGATAGCCGCGCGCCAGCTTGTGCTCGCCTTGCGCGCCGGCTTCGACCACCGTCAGCTTGCGTTCGATGGCGAAGTCGATGGCCTGATGATAGCAGACCTCGAAATGCAGGTAGGGGTGATCCTCGATGCAGCCCCAATTGCGGCCGTAGAGTGCGTCGGAGCCGATGAAGTTGATTGCGCCGGCAATATAGCGCCCGTTGCGTTTGGCCATGACCAGCAGGATATCGTCCGCCATGCGTTCGCCGATTAGCGAGAAGAACTGGCGATTCAGGTAGGGACGGCCCCATTTGCGGCTGCCGGTGTCCATATAGAAGGCGAAGAAGTCGTCCCAGGCCTTTTCGGTCAGGTCCTTGCCGGTCAGCCAGTCGATCGTGATGCCATCGCCAAGGGCTTCGCGCCGTTCCTTCTTCATCGCCTTGCGCTTGCGTGAGGCAAGCGTGGCGAGGAAGTCGTCATAGGTGGAAAAGCCTTCGTTGAAGAAGTGGAATTGCTGGTCGGTGCGATGCAGGAAGCCTGCGGCTTCCAGCGTCGCGACGTCGCTCTCCTGCGCGAAAGTGACGTGTGCCGAGGATACGCCGAGTTTGTCGGTCACCATTTTGAGCCCGGCGGCAAGCCCGGCCTTCACCGCATCCTGATCCTCGCCTTTGCCGACCAGCAGGCGCGGGCCGGTGACGGGCGTGAACGGCACGGCGCTTTGCAGTTTTGGATAGTAACGGCCGCCGGCGCGCTCGAAGGCATCCGACCAGCCGTGATCGAACACATATTCGCCCTGGCTGTGCGACTTGAGATAACAGGGAACAGCGCCGAGCAGCCTGCCTTGCGCGGTTTCCAGCCGCAGGTGATTGCCTTGCCAGCCAGTGCGCCGCACGGCGCAGCCGGAATCCTCCAGAGCGCTCAAAAAAGCGAATGAAACAAGCGGGTTATACCCAACTTCCGCGTCGCCACGCGTGGTTCCGGCAAAGCCGTTCCATTCATCGCAGGTAAAGGCTCCGATACCGGCGGCGATGCGGATCGAATAGTCCGCGTTCGCCGTTTGTCCGTCGCAGTCGTCGCCCTGATCCATGAGGCTTATTTAAGCTCCATTCGGGCCGCTACAAGTCACGTTTCGGGCACCTGCTCAGGCGACTTTGACCAGGTCGGGTTCGAACCCTTCGAACGTCATCTGGTCGGCATATCTAAAGGTCAGGTCGACCGCCGGCTGGTCATGCACCGTCCAGGTGATGACAGGCATTCTGAGCTTTTCGCGTACGAAGCTGACAAACGGGTTCGGCAGGTCGCCGGCGGCATAGGAGGTAAAGCAGAGTTCGTGCGCCAGCATGGAAAAATGTGCCTCGATCAGCTTGGCGTCCTTGCCATAGGCGGTCAATCCGGCCGGAATGCCGGGCGCATATTTGGGGAAATCGCGGATCAGCCAGTGATCGAACGACATGATCGCCGCCTTGCCCTTGTATCGCTTCAGCATCTTGCCGACTCGCCCCACCAGGCCTTCGTCACGGCCGGGAATCCCCTTCAGCTCGACAACCATGGGCACGCGGCCGTCGACAAGGTCGAGCGCTTCCTGCAGCGTCGGCACGTGATCCGCCGTGCCGCCGACCTTGAGCGCGGTAAGTTCGGCCGCGCTGCGTTGCCAGACGAAACCGTCCTGTCCGGTCAGCCGTTGCAAATCGTCATCATGGATGACCACGGGAACGCCATCCGACGACAGATGCGCGTCGCATTCGATGGCGTAGCCGCGTTCGGCCGCGGCAGCGAAGGCGGAAAGCGTGTTTTCCCAGCGCGTCTTGTTCATGTCGTGAAAGCCGCGATGGGCAACCGGCCGGGCAGTCAGCCAGGAGAGGTCGGTCATGTCCGCACCTTCACTCATTCGACTTCGAAGATCGCTTCGATTTCCACCGCGGCATTAAGCGGCAGGGAGGCGGTGCCGACGGCGGAGCGTGCATGCTTGCCGGCTTCGCCAAGCGCGGCAACCAGGAAATCGGACGCGCCGTTGGCGACCAGATGCTGCTCGACGAAGTCGGGGGTCGACGCCACGAAGACGGTGATCTTGACCAGACGGCGGATCTTCTCGAGGTCGCCAAGTGCCGCCTTGACTTGCGCCAGGATGTTGATGGCGCAGTATTTCGCCGCGTCCTTGCCGCTTGCCGTGTCGACGTCGCGGCCGAGCAGTCCGCTCGCCTGGAGCTTGCCGTCCTTGAGCGGCAATTGTCCTGCCGTGAACAGCAGGTTGCCGGTCCTGCAATAGGGCACGTAGTTGGCGGCAGGCGCGGCGGCAACAGGAAGCGTCACGCCGAGATCACTTAGCCGCTTTTCGATTGTTTCACTCATTGCTTTTCCCTATTGCTGGAAGGTGCTGCGCTAGCCGGGCCGAAATTGCTATTTTTGCCTCGCTTCCGCCACGACTTTTTTTAAGCTGGACCATCTTTCCCTGCGGCCTGCCATCAGCCGCGACGATTGGAGTACCTCATGCGCGCAACGCGCCTTGCATTCCGCGCCGTTCTGTTGTCGGCGCTCTTCCCCGTGGGCTCCGCTTTCGCCGTGCCGGCGCTGCAGGCGCATCGCGCCGTCTACGATCTCACCCTCAAGAAGGCGGATGATCGATCCGGCATCACCGGTATCACCGGCCGCATGGTCTACGAGTTCAACGGCTCGGCCTGCGAAGGCTATACGGTGAAATTCCGCTTCGTCACCCAGATCGCGACCAACGACAACACCAAGCTGACCGACCAGCAGACCACCACCTTCGAGGACGCGGAAGGCAAGATGTTTTCTTTCGTGACGAAGTCCTTCGTCGATCAGAACCTCGACAAGGAGGTCAAGGGCGTCGCGACAAAGAATTCCAAGGGGCTGAAGGTCGATATCGACAAGCCGGAGAAGAGCAGTCTGGAACTCGCGGCCACCCAGTTTCCGACCCAGCACCTGGTCGAGCTGATCGGCAAGGCCGAAAAAGGCGAAAACTTCTACCAGACCAACCTGTTCGACGGCTCGGAGGACGCCAACAAGGTGATGACGACCACGGTTGTGGTTGGCAAGAAGACCGAAGCCGACAAGGCCGATCCGGAAGCGCCGGCACTGGCCAAGCTTGCCGCCGACAAATATTGGCCGGTCGACATCGCCTATTTCGACGACAGTGCCCAGAACGGCGAGGAAGTGCCGGAATACCGGATCAGCTTCAAGCTGCACGAGAACGGCATCACCCGTGATCTCGTCATGGACTATGGCGACTTCTCCATGACCGGCAAGCTGGTCAACTTGTCGCTGTTCGACCAGACAAAGCCTTGCCCGGTATCGAAATAGCAGCGATGCGCAGGTGAGCTGGCCGCGGCGGGCTTGATGGCGGTCTATGTCGATGCGGCGATCTGGAAGTGGGCCGGCCATCGCTGGTGCCATCTGATGGCCGACGACACCGACGAGCTGCACCGTTTCGCATCGCAGCTTGGCGTGAAGCGCTCGTCCTACCAGGGACCGCCCAGGACATCGGCTCCCCACTATGACATAACCGGCTTCGAGCGCGACCGGGCGGTGCGGCTCGGCGCCGTCGAATGCAGCCGCGAGGAGATCGTCGCGATCTTCCGGCGCGTGCGGGTGCCCAACGGCAAGGTAAAGCGCTGAGCGCAGGGCGCGGATCGTCGCATGTCACGCCGCGGATGCCGCGGTGCTTGCGTTTATCGCGCTTCCCCTCTATATGCGCGCTCATTCCACACACGGACTTTGGTGTCTGCCCGGGAGAAATCCGGCTGAAACCTCCGGTGGCGTTCGAGGACCTCGGTCCAAAAAATGCCTGTGTCCGTGGAGGCTAACCGGAAAGGAAAATGAGAATGGCACTGCCTGATTTCAGCATGCGCCAGCTTTTGGAAGCTGGCATTCACTTCGGCCACCAGACCCACCGCTGGAACCCGAAGATGGCGCCCTACATCTACGGCGCCCGCAACAACATCCACATCATCGACCTGTCGCAGACGGTGCCTTTGCTGCACCAGGCGCTGAAGCAGGTTTCCGACACCGTTGCCAAGGGCGGCCGTGTGCTGTTCGTCGGCACCAAGCGCCAGGCATCCGACATCGTCGCCGATGCCGCGCAGCGTTCGGCCCAGTACTACGTCAATTCGCGCTGGCTCGGCGGCATGCTGACCAACTGGAAGACGATCTCGAATTCGATCCAGCGTCTGCGCAAGCTCGACGAGATGCTGGCCGGCGAGGCGCAAGGCCTGACCAAGAAGGAACGCCTGAACCTCGATCGTGAGCGCGAGAAGCTCGACAAGGCGCTCGGCGGCATCAAGGACATGGGCTCGACGCCCGACCTGATGTTCGTGATCGACACCAACAAGGAGGCGATCGCCATCCTCGAGGCGAAGCGCCTGGGCATTCCGGTCGTCGCTATCATCGATTCGAACTGCGATCCGGACAAGATCGACTTCCCGATCCCCGGCAATGACGACGCGGCCCGCGCCATCCAGCTTTATTGCGACCTGATCGCCAAGGCTGCGATCGACGGCATCGCCCGTCAGCAGGGCGCGCTCGGCGTCGACATCGGCGCTTCGGTCGAAGCTCCGGTCGAGCCGGCGCTCGATCCGGCTCCGGCGTCGGAAGCCCCCGAGGCTTGATAATCGAAGGCCGGCTTGCGGCCTTCATCTTTCTCATATTTTGGCACGCTAAACAGACGCACCGTCGAGATTCGATGGTGCGTCGGCGCATTTGAAACAAAGAGGCGACAATGAGCATTTCGGCTGCACAGGTCAAAGAACTCCGCGACTTGACCGGCGCGGGCATGATGGACTGCAAGGCGGCGTTGAACGAGACCAACGGCAACATGGAAGAGGCCGTCGACTGGCTGCGCAAGAAGGGCATCTCCAAGGCCGACAAGAAGGCCGGCCGCACCGCCGCCGAAGGGCTGATCGGCGTCGACAACGGGGTGCGCGAAGCCGCCGTCGTCGAGGTCAATTCCGAGACCGACTTCGTCGCCCGCAATGCAGCCTTCCAGGAAATCGTTGCCAACGTCGCCAAGGTGGCGCTTGCCTATGGCACGACCGAGGCTGTTGCCGCTGCCAAATATCCGGGCTCCGACAAGTCGGTCACCGACACCATCAAGGATGCTGTCGGCACCATTGGCGAGAACCTGGGTTTCCGCCGCTCGGCCAAGCTGACCGTGCCGCATGGCGCGGTTGCGACCTACGTCCACAATTCGGTTGCCGATGGCCTTGGCAAGCTCGGGGTGCTGGTCGCGATCGAGACCACCGGCAATGAGCATGCCGCCAATGCCTTTGGCCGCCAGGTCGCCATGCATGTCGCCGCCACCAACCCGATGGCGCTGACGGCGGAACAGATCGACCCGGCAGCAGTCGAGCGCGAGAAGGCAATCTTCTCCGACCAGGCGCGCCAGTCCGGCAAGCCAGAAGCCATCATCGAGAAGATGGTCGAGGGTCGCCTGCGCAAGTTCTATGAGGAAGTCGTGCTCTTGAAGCAGGCCTTCGTGCTCAATCCCGACATCACCGTCGAGAAGGCGCTGAAGGATGCTGAAAAGGAAATCGGCGCGCCGGCCAAGATCACGGCCTATCTGCGCTTCGCGCTTGGTGAGGGCATCGAGAAGGAAGAGTCCGATTTCGCCGCGGAAGTCGCGGCGGCGGTCAAGAAGTAAGCGTCCTACCGCATTATTGCGACTGTGTTTTTCGGCCGGGCGTCCGCAAGGAAGCCCGGCCGATCTCGTTTGCGGTATCGATAAAGGCCCTGAGCTTCGGCGCCATTGCCGCGCGACGCGGAAAGTAGAGGAAAAGGCCGGGTTCCTCGATCGCCGATTGCGGCAGAACCTGCACCAGGCGCCCGGCCGCCAGATCCGCGCGCGCCAGCGGCTCGAACATATAGGCCAGACCGACGCCAGCGAGCGCCAGATCAATGGCCGCGAGAGAGTCCGTCACGATGGCTGTACCGCTGGTTTCCATGACGACATCCTTGCCGTCCTCGGTCAAATCCCAGCGATAGAGGGCACCCGAGCGGACAAGCCGGTAGCCGATGCAATTGTGATTCGCGAGATCGGCTACGCGGCGCGGACGGCCGCGTCGCCCGATATAGGCGGGAGAGGCGACGATGACGACTTTGAAGGGCTGCGTCAGCCGGATGGCCACCATGTCCTGCGCGATCATCTCGCCGAGCCGGATGCCGGCGTCAAAACCTTCGCCGACGATGTCGACCAATCCCTGATCGGCAAAAACCTCCACCGTAATGTCGGGATAGCGCTCGGCCATCGCGGCGACGACCGGCGTCACCGCCAATGGGATCGCGATGTTGGAGGCGTTGATCCTGAGCAGGCCGGACGGCCTGCCCTTGACGCTGCGGATACGGTCCATCCGCTCGGCAATATCCTGGAGGGCAGGGGCCGCCGTTTCCACAAGCGCCTTGCCGGCCTCAGTGAGTGAAACGCTGCGCGTCGTGCGCGCAAACAGCGGCTGGCCGATCCGCTCCTCGACGAGGCGCACCGCATGGCTGACCGCCGACGGGCTCATCCCCAGTTCGGCCGCGGCAAGCGCGAAGCCGCCGCGCCGGGCGACGGCAACGATGACAGGCAAGTGGGTGAGCAGGTCCCGGTCCATTCATGAACTGTATCGCATAGTTCATGCAGATAATGCAATCTTATCAGCGCCAAGACAGAGGTCCACATTGTCACCAATACATCGGCGATCGGGCTGACGGCATAAAGGAGAAGAGACATGAATGACTTGAAACACGTTACCTTCGCCGCAGGCCTTGCCTTGGCACCCGTCGATGCCGGTGGTGCCGAACCCATCGGCTGGCAGGCGCTTGCAGATGAACGCGCCGTCATCCGTATCGCCGATGCCATCGATCGCGCCGTCGACGCGCAGGACTGGAAACGCGCCCGCTTCTATTTCGCGGATCGCGTCACCGCCGACTTCAGCAGCCTATCCGGGCAGCCTGCGGCCAACATTGCTTCCGACGATTTGATCGGCGCCTGGGCCGGTAACCTCAAGGGCAGCAAGACCAGCCTGCACCTGCGCACCAATCACCAGGTCGTCCTCGAGGCGGACACGGCGACCGTTCTGTCGAACGGCTATGCCTGGAACCGAATGGAGGGCAATGGCGACCCGCTCTGGGAAGTCTGGGGCACATACGAGCACCACCTGACGCGTTCCGGCGCGACCTGGAAGGTCGATGGCTTCACCTTCCGCATGACGCATGAACGCGGCAATTCCTGGGTCAAGGCGACGCCTGGCCAATGACGCCCACATCAAGCGGATAGGGAAAGACAATGACGATGAGCTACTACACACTCGGCAACAGCGGTCTGCGCGTCAGCCGGCTGGCGCTGGGCACGATGACCTTCGGCACGGAATGGGGCTGGGGCGCGGACCGGGATACGGCGCGCGCGATGTTCGACGCCTATGTCGAGGCCGGGGGCAATTTCTTCGACACCGCCGACCTTTATACCCGCGGCACGGCCGAGACCTGGCTCGGTGAATTCGTGGCCGAGCGAGGCTTGCGCGACAAGGCGGTGATCGCCACCAAATTCACCATGAACTCCAACCCCGGCAATCCGAACGCCGGCGGCAATGGCCGCAAGAACATCATGCGTGCCGTCGACGCCTCGCTGAAGCGACTGGGGACGGACTACATCGATCTCTATCTCATGCATATCTGGGACAGGCTGACGCCGGCCGAGGAAGTGCTGCGGACGCTCGACGATCTGGTTCGGGCAGGCAAGATACGTCATGTCGGCCTGTCCGACGTGCCGGCCTGGTATGCCGGACGGGCGCAGGCGATCGCCGAACTGCGCGGCTACGAGCCAATCTCGGCGCTGCAGCTCGAATATTCGCTGGCGGAGCGTGCCATCGAGCATGAATTCGTGCCGTTCGGGACACGACATGGCGCCGGCATCATGGTCTGGAGCCCGCAGGCCAGCGGGCTGTTGAGCGGCAAGTATCGCCCGGCGCAAGCGCGCAATGCCGGCCGGCTCGACGGCTTCCGCAACACCACCCATCCCGGCTTCCAGAAATTCACCGAGCACAACTGGACTGTCGTGGCGGAGTTGGAAAAAGTCGCCGCCGAACTCGGCCGCGGCATGGCTCAGGTGGCGCTCAACTGGGTGGCAACACAGCCAGGAATTGCCACCGTCATTCTAGGGGCAACGCGGCTTTCGCAGTTGCAGGACAACCTTGCGGCGCTCGATTTCTCCATACCGACGGCGCTTCGCCAGCGGCTGGACAAGGTAAGCGGCACGCCGGCGCCTTTCCCGCATTCCTATTTCGGCCCCGAGATCCAGGTCCGTGTCGCCGGCGGAGTCGTGACCGGCGACAAGCCGTCCGGCTATGCATTGCCGGTCGTGGTCGAAGGCGAGGCCGTTGCCATCAGCAGCAACTGATCCAAAAAGCCTGGAATTTTGCATAAGGGCGCGGCGTGACATCGCTGCGCCCTTCGTGTATCCGGTCAACCCGTCATGACAGCACCGCCGGGCGAAGCAGGAGGCCTTTTTTCGCCTTCAGAGCTTGCCGCGCCGGGATTTTCGAGGAACCAGATGACGGCGAAGCCCCTCTACCGACGTGTTCTGTTGAAAGCTTCGGGCGAAGCGTTGATGGGCGAACAGCATTTCGGCATCGACGTCTCGGTCGTGGACCGCATCGCCGGCGACATCGCCGAGGCGCGTGCGCTGGGCATCGAGGTTGGTGTCGTCATTGGCGGCGGCAACATCTTTCGTGGCGTAGCCGTCGCCTCCAAGGGCGGGGACCGCGTCACCGGCGACCATATGGGCATGCTTGCCACGGTCATCAATTCGCTGGCGCTGCGCACGTCGCTGAACAAGATCGGCGTCGACGCCGTTGTGCTGTCCGCAATCGCCATGCCCGAGCTTTGCGAGAGCTTTTCGCAGCGCCAGGCGACCGCCTACATGAACCAGGGCAAGGTGGTGATCTTCGCCGGCGGCACCGGCAATCCGTTCTTCACCACTGATTCTGCTGCCGCGCTCCGTGCGGCTGAAATCGGCGCCGACGCGCTGTTCAAGGGCACCCAGGTCGACGGCGTCTATTCGGCCGACCCGAAAAAGGACCCGAATGCGACACGTTTCGAGCGCATCAGCCACGCCGAAGTCATAAATCGCGGCCTTTCGATCATGGATACGGCTGCGATTGCACTTGCGCGCGAAAACAACATTCCGATAATCGTCTATTCGATCCACGAAAAGGGTGGTTTCGGCGATATTCTGAGGGGCGGCGGCCGTTGTACGGTCGTCGCGGACGAGTGATCCGGGGCCTGATCTTGAAGAAGGGAAACCGGGTTTCGAAATTGGGCTCGAACACGGGGCCTTGCCCCCGAAGCAGTGAACCCGCGGCAGACGGGTCGAGGAGACGAAGATGAGTGGTGAGTACGACGATCTCAAGCGGCGCATGGATGGGGCAATCGCCGCGTTCAAGCATGATCTGGCCTCGCTGCGGACCGGTCGCGCCTCCAGCAACCTGCTCGACGCGATCCAGGTGCAGGCCTATGGCACAACCATGCCGATCAATCAGGTGGCCAACGTCACCGTACCGGAGCCGCGCATGATCTCGGTCTCGGTCTGGGACAAGTCGATGGTCGGCGCGGTCGACCGCGCAATCCGGGAATCCAATCTGGGCTTCAATCCGATCGTCGACGGCACCAACCTGAGAATTCCGCTGCCGGAGCTCAACGAACAACGCCGCAAGGAACTGGTCAAGATTTCGCATGGTTACGCCGAGAACGCCCGTGTCGCTGCGCGCCACGTGCGCCGCGACGGCATGGACTTCCTGAAGAAGGCGGAGAAGGACGGCGACATCAGCGAGGACGATCAGCGCAAGCGTTCCGATCAGGTCCAGAAACTTACCGACGAAACAATCAGCACCATCGATCATCTGCTTTCCGACAAGGAAGCTGAAATCATGCAGGTTTAGGGTTAGCCATTGGCTGACCCGAAAGCGAGATCATGACAACGCCCGCGCATGTCGCGATCATCATGGATGGAAATGGACGCTGGGCCAAGGCGCGCGGCATGCCGAGGCTCGCGGGTCATCGCGCCGGCGTCGAGGCGCTGCGCAAGGCGGTGCGCGCCGCCCCCGGTCTCGGCATCTCCTTCCTGACCGTCTATGCTTTCTCGTCGGAGAACTGGTCGCGGCCGAAGTCCGAGGTCAGCGACCTTATGGGTCTCTTGAAGCTGTTCATCCGTCGCGACCTTGCCGAGTTGCACCAGAGCGGCGTACGGGTCAGGATCATCGGCGACCGGGCAGGGCTGCAGGCCGACATCAGGGGGCTGCTCGAGGAAGCCGAATCGCTGACGGTCCACAACACCTCGCTTACGCTGGTGATCGCCTTCAATTACGGCGGGCGTGACGAGATCGTCCGCACCGCGCGCAAGCTTGCCTTGGCCGTGGCGCGCGGTGAAATCGATAGCGAGGCGATCACCGCCGAAAGCTTTGCCGGCTCCCTCGACACGCAAGGCATTCCCGATCCGGAGCTGGTCATCCGCACCAGCGGCGAGCTTCGCCTGTCCAACTTCCTCTTATGGCAGGCGGCCTACAGCGAACTTGTCTTCCTGCCGTGCTACTGGCCGGATTTCAATCGCGAGCATCTCGCCGAGGCCTTGCGCGAATACGCCAGCCGCGAGCGCCGCTTCGGCGGACTGGGCCCGCAAGACGTCGCTCCGCGGCCCGCCGCGGGATGAGCAACCTTCAGCTGCGTGTGATTTCGGCTGTCGTGCTCGCCATTGTCGCCCTTGGCCTGACTTGGCTTGGCGGCCTGCCGTTCCGGCTGCTGTGCGCCGTCATGTCGGCAATGATCTTTTATGAGTGGACACGCATGTCGCGCCCCGCCGCGACCGACGGGCTTGGTTTCCTGCCGGAAGTGCTGATGGTCATTTTCGTCGGTGCCTTGATCGCCGGCCTGTCCGCATTGTGGCTGCTGCCGCTCGTCATGATTCTGGTCGCGATAACGGCGACCACCGCAGGACTTCGCAAGATCGGCCAGTGGGACGCTGGCGGCCTTGCCTATGCGTGCGTATCGGGGCTGTCGCTTGCCCTGCTGCGCGATGGCGACCATTCGGGTCTCGTCGCCATCCTGTTCCTGTTCGCGGTCGTTTGGGCAACCGACATTTTTGCCTATTTCGTCGGACGCGCCGTCGGTGGGCCCAAACTGGCGCCGTCGATTTCACCAGGCAAGACGCGTAGCGGTGCGTTCGGCGGGGCGGTCGGTGGCGTCGTCGCGGGACTTCTGCTGGCAGTCATTGCCGGCGCCGGCAACCTGGCGTTGCTCGGCCTTGTGGCGCTGGTGCTGTCTGTTGTCGCCCAAGCTGGCGACCTGTTCGAATCCTGGGTCAAACGGCGGCACGGCCGCAAGGATTCGGGCGTGCTCATTCCTGGCCATGGCGGCGTCATGGACCGCGTCGACGGGCTTGTCGCGGCGGCTCTCGCCCTGTACGTCATTGGATGGATTTCGGCGGGCGCCGATCATCCGGCGCAGGGGCTGTTTCCCATCTGAACCTTGTCGTTTTCACGATCTGGTGCGGCATGCCTTGGATTCGCCTGGATTGATGTCACAGTCACGGCGCGACCGCGGAAGAATTTGAGGGCCTGAGTTGAACGAGATTCTTCACGCGATTTTCAGCACGGATGGCCTCTTTCTAGGCACTCTCGTGCCGTTTCTGTTCGTGCTGACCGTGGTGGTGTTCGTTCACGAGATGGGCCACTACCTCGTCGGCCGCTGGTGCGGCATCGGGGTCAGGGCCTTCTCGATCGGCTTCGGTCCGGAACTCATCGGCTTCAACGACAGGCACGGCACGCGCTGGAAGCTTTGCGCCATCCCGCTTGGCGGCTATGTCAAGTTTGTCGGCGACATGAGCGCCACCTCCAGCCAGCCGACATCGGAAGAACTCGAAACGCTGACCGATGAGGAACGCAAGGTTGCCTTCCACACCCAGGCGATCTGGAAGCGCGCCGCAACGGTGGTGGCCGGGCCGCTGTTCAACTTCCTGCTGACGATCGTCGTCTTTTCCGTGCTGTTTGCCTCCTATGGGCGTTATGTCGCAGAGCCCATGGTGGCGGAGGTCACCGCCGACAGTCCAGCGGCCAAGGCCGGCATTTTGCCTGGCGACCGATTCGTCAGCGTTGACGGCAGCAAGGTCGAAACCTTCGGCGACGTGCAGCGGCTGGTGTCGGGCCGGGCCGGCGATACCATCACCTTCGTCATGCTGCGCAGCGGCAAGGAGGTCACGGTGACCGCGACGCCGCAGTTGATGGAACAGGAGGACGCGCTCGGCAACAAGGTCAAGGTTGCGGTGATCGGCGTCGTCAACAACAAGGAACTCGGCCAGCCTCGTCTCATCACATACACCCCGGTGGGAGCCGTTGCGGCAGCCGTTGAGGAAACGGGCCACGTCATCGAGCGCACAGGCCAGTTTCTGCAGCGCTTCGTCGTCGGGCGCGAGGACAAGTGCCAGTTGGGCGGTCCGGTCAAGATCGCCGACATGGCCGGCAAGGCTGCCAAACTCGGTTTCGAGTGGCTGGTGCAGCTTGTCGCGCTGCTCTCCGTCGGCATAGGCATTCTAAACCTTTTGCCGATTCCCCCCCTCGACGGCGGCCATCTGTTGTTCTACGGGGTGGAGGCCGTCATCCGCCGGCCGGTGTCGGAACGGATGATGGAAATGGCCTATCGGGCCGGTCTGCTTCTGGTGCTGTGCTTCATGGCGTTCGTGTTCTGGAACGATCTCTTTGGGTGCTGAAATCATGAAGGAATTTGGCCTGGGCATGGTCGATGTTGAGACGCCGTTTACCATGCACGGGGATATGAGTGACGCGAAAGCCACGCAACAGGGTTAAGTAAATACAAATTAACCAGAAGCCTTGCGTGTAGGGAAAATCCGGTTAATACGGTAGGGGAAATGACCGCACGTCCGGTTTTCTCGCCGTGGGGACTACGAGAAAAGGTTATTAAGCCCGATGAAGGCAGCATCCAAGTTTCTAAACGCCGCGTCAGCGGCGGCACTGTCCGCCGCTCTGGTCGTACCAGGTGCGCTCGCAGTGCAGTTCGTTGCCACATCGGCGGCCGAAGCCGCTGTCGTAAGCAGGGTGGAGGTGAGCGGCAACCAGCGTGTCGACGCCGATACCATCCGCAACTACATCACCATCAAGCCCGGCAAGGCCTTCTCCAGCTCCGATGTCGATAGCGCGGTCAAGGCGCTGTTCGGCACCGGCCTGTTCTCGGATGTCCAGATCAACCAGGTCGGCTCGACCCTGGTGGTCAAAGTTTCCGAGTACAAGGTCGTCAATCAGGTCCTGTTCCAGGGCAACAAGAAGCTCAAGGACAACGCGCTTCAAGCAGCGGTTCAGCTGAAGCCGCGCGGCACGTTCTCTCAAGCTACGCTCGATTCGGACGTCGAGGCGGTCAAGGCCGCTTACAGGCGCATCGGCCGTGACGACGCCGGCGTGACCACGCAGGTCATGGATCTCGGCGACAATCGCGTGAATGTGGTCTTCCACATCACCGAAGGCGATCGCACGCAGATCGCGGCAATCAATTTCGTCGGCAACAGCGCCTATTCCAGCCGCCGCCTGTCGGACGTGATCAACACCAAGCGCTCGTCCTGGGTCTCGTTCATCCTGCGAGACGACGTCTATGACGAAGACAAGCTGCGCGCCGACCAGGAACTGCTGCGCCGTTTCTACTACAATCACGGCTATGCCGATTTCCAGGTCGTGTCCGCTGTCGGCGAACTCGACAATGCGACCAACAAATACACGGTCACCATCACCGTCCAGGAAGGCGAGCGCTATACTTTCGGCGACATCAGCGTCGAAAGCACGATCCCGGAAGTGGACTCCAAGTCTCTGGAGTCGGTGGTCGAAACCCGCAAGGGCGATGTCTACAACGCCAAGAATGTCGAAGACTCCATCATTGCCTTGACCGAGAAGGTGGCCGGTTCCGGCTACGCCTTCGCGCAGGTGACGCCGCGTGGCGACCGCAACTTCGAGAACCACACCATTTCGGTGGTCTACACGGTCGACCAGGGCACCAAGGCCTATGTCGAGCGCATCGAGATCCGCGGCAACGATCGTACGCGTGACTATGTCATTCGCCGCGAATTCGATGTCAGCGAAGGCGACGCGTTCAACCAGGTGCTTGTCCAGCGCGCGAAGAAGCGCCTGGAAGACCTGAATTATTTTGACAAAGTCGACATTTCGACTGTGCCTGGCTCGGCACCTGATCAGGTCGTGCTGGTGGTCGACGTGGTCGAGAAGTCGACGGGTGAATTCTCGGTTGGTGCCGGCTATTCGACCGGTGGAGATTCGGCCGGACCGTCCGTCGAAGGATCGATCACCGAGCGCAACTTCCTCGGCCGTGGCCAGTTCATCAAGGTGTCGGCCGGCGGCGGCAAGAACTCGCGCGATTACAGCCTGTCCTTCACCGAGCCCTATTTCCTCGGACGGCGCATCGCTGCCGGCTTCGACATCTACAAGTCGACGCGGGAATACAACAACAACTACGACAGCGACACCACCGGCGCGACGATCCGCTTCGGACTGCCGATCACCAACAGCATCACGACCCAGCTGGCGTACAACATCTCGCAGGAGAAGTATAAGGTCGACAAAAGTTGCGGTCCTACCAGCGACATCGATCCCGACGGCACCTGTAACATCTCACAGGCCATCTTGGACGGCATTGAGCAGAGTCCGTGGATCAAGTCCTCGGTCAGCCTGGGACTGGTCTACAACACGATCGACGACATGAAGAACCCACACGAGGGTATCTACGCCAACACGACCGTGGAGGTCGCGGGTCTCGGTGGCGATGCCAAATTCGTGAAGATCACTGGACGCGGCAGCATCTATCAGACGCTGTCCGAACAGCTTGACCTTGTCGGCCTCCTTTCGGGTGGCGCCGGTCATGTCGAGGGCTACGGCAGCGACGGCGACCTGCGCATTTTCGACCACTTCCAGAGCACCGATCGCATGATCCGCGGCTTTGCCTATGGTGGTATTGGCCCGGTCGCTGCTGGTACCAGCGGCGATCATCTGGGTGGCACGACCTACTTCAACGCTTCGGCCGAAGCCCAGTTCCCACTGCCGGTTATTCCCGAGAGCTTCGGTTTGCGCGGTGCGGTGTTTGCCGATGCGGCGACGCTCTACGGAAACAAGATCGCCAATCAGGCGCTGGTCAATCAGGACTCGACCGGTTTGCAGGTGCGCGCCTCGGTCGGTCTCGGCCTGATGTGGGCCTCGCCGTTCGGGCCAATCCGTATCGACTATGCGATTCCGGTCAAGAAGGAAGCAACGGACGACGTGCAGGAATTCAACTTCGGCATATCGACCCGCTTCTGATCGGCGGCCAACGATGCTCCCGGGTTTTGGATCCGGGAGAAATGTTCCGACCTAGCTGGATATAGCTTCTGGAATGACCGATCCGGTGTTCTTCGCGCCATCACGCCGGTATACGGCGGCCGAAGTCGCGAATCTGACCGGCTCGGCGCTTGTCGATTCCGGCCAATCCGACGTTTCGATCGAAGCGCTGGCGCCAGCCAGTGAAGGTGGCGCCAACGCGCTCGTCTTCGTCGACGGCAGGCGCAATTCAGCGCTGATGCCGTCGCTGCGGGCGGCAGCGGTCCTGTGTCCGGCGGACTTCGCAAACAAGGCGCCTGCCGGCATTGCTGTGCTGATACATCCCAGGCCGCAGCAGGCTTTTGCTCTGGTTGGGCGCCTCCTGTTCCCGACAGCCGCCACGCCGGGGCCGATGACGGGCGAAACCGGTGTTTCGCCGCATGCCCATATCGACCCGACCGCGCATGTCGAGGCCGGTGCTATCATCGAGGCCGGCGCGGTCATCGGCCCAGGTGTCTCGATCGGTAGCCGCACCGTCATTGCGCCAAACGCCGTCATCGGACAGTCTTGCCGGATCGGCCGTGACGGCTATGTCGGCCCGGGCGCCAGCATCCAGTATGCACTGATCGGCAATCGGGTCATCATCCATGGTGGCGCCAGGATCGGCCAGGACGGCTTTGGCTTTGTCGGCGGCGCCAAGGGGCCGGAACGGGTTCCGCAAATCGGTCGCGTCATCATCCAGGACGATGTCGAGATCGGCTCCAACTCCACAGTCGATCGCGGCGCCATGTCCGATACGGTCATCGGGCAAGGTACCAAGATCGACAATCTCGTGCAGATCGCCCATAACGTCCGCATCGGTCGCAATTGCATAGTAGCCGGGCTTTCAGGTATTTCCGGTTCCGTGGTGGTGGGGGACAATGTCACCATGGGCGGCGGCGTCGGGCTTGCGGATCATCTGACGATTGGTACAGGTGCCAAGCTTGCCGCCAGAAGTGGATTTATGAGCAATGTTCCCGCCGGCGAGATATGGGGTGGCTATCCGGCACAGCCGATGGCGGAAGCCATGCGAGAGATAGCCATGTTGCGCACGATGGCCAGGGCACGCAAGCAGGGCAAGGACAATGGCTGACATGGTGGCGGCGACAACGCTGGAAGCGGTCGACATATTGGGGCTGATGAAGCTCCTGCCGCACCGTTACCCGTTCCTCATGATCGACCGCATCGTCGACATCGATGGCGACGACTCCGCCATCGGCATCAAGAACGTGACCATAAACGAGCCGCATTTTCAGGGGCATTTCCCGGAGCAGCCGGTGATGCCGGGCGTGCTGATCGTCGAGGCCATGGCGCAGACGGCCGGCGCCATCTGCATCCGCAGCCTCGGGGCGTCGAAGCCGTCGCTGGTCTATTTCCTGACCATCGACAACGCCAAATTCCGCAAACCGGTCGTTCCCGGCGACCAGTTGAAGATCCATGTCAAGAAAATCAAGAAGCGCGGCAACCTGCTCAAATTCGCCTGCGAAGCCCTGGTCGAAGGTACCAAGGCAGCCGAGGCCGAGATTTCAGCCATGATGGTCACCGGCGACTGACGATCGAGTGCCTATGAAAATCAAGACGTCGATCCATCCTTCCTCCGTCGTGGAAGAAGGCGCCCAAATCGGCCAGGGTGTGCGAATTGGGCCGTTCTGCCATGTCAGCGCCGACGCTGTGATCGGCGACGGCGTCGAACTGGTCAGCCATGTCTCGGTCATGGGCGCGACCACCATCGGAGCGTCGACCAAGGTCTATCCGATGGCGATATTGGGCGGACCGCCGCAGAACACCAAGCACAAGGGCGGCCGTACCACGCTGGTCATCGGCGCCAACTGCACCATCCGCGAAGGCGTGACCATGCATGTCGGCACCGACACCAGCCGCGGCGAAACGACAGTGGGCGACAATGGCAATTTTCTGGCTTACGCCCATATTGCCCATGACTGTGTCGTCGGCAACAACGCTACCTTCGCCAATGGGGCGACATTGGGGGGACACTGCGAGATCGGCAACAATGTCTATATCGGCGGCCTCAGCGCCGTTCATCAATTCGTGCGTGTCGGCGACAACGCCTTTCTTGGCGGGTGCTCGGCTTTTGTCGGTGATGTGATTCCCTATGCCATCGCGGTCGGTAACCGCGCCAGCCTGCGCGGCTTGAACATCATCGGCCTCAAGCGCGCCGGTCTGCCGCGTTCCGAGATCTATCTGCTGCGCAAGGCCTACAAGACGATCTTCGACCGCTCCCGCACCGTCGGCGAGAACATCGAGCTCGCCAAGGCCGAGTTCGCCTCGTCGCCGACTGCCATGAAGATCATCGACTTCATCACCAGTCGCGGCAAGCGGCACTATGCGGTGCCATCGCTCAAGGGCGGCGATGGCGACGATACCGATGACGAAGGCTGAGACAGCCACGGCTGGTCTTGATCTCCCGCCTGATGCCAAGGTCGGCATCATCGCCGGCGGCGGTAGCCTTCCTGTCGAAGTCGCTGCCGGTCTGGTCGAACAGGGTCATCCGCCCTTCATCGTGCTTATGGAAGGTGAGGCCGACCGTCTGCCCGAGTTGTGTCAGTATGAGCACGAGACCCTTGCCCTGGAGGCGATAGGATCGCTCGTTCCGCTGCTCAAGCGTAACCGGATTACCCATCTGGTGCTTGCCGGCGAGATAAAGCGCCGACCAAGACTGACACATCTGCGTCCAAGCCTCAGCCTGCTCGCCGTGATACCCGTCGTTGTCATGGCGTTGGCGCGTGGCGATGATGGGCTGCTCAAGGTGGTGGCGCGCGGGCTCGAGGCGCGGGGGATCAAGGTCGTGGGCGCCCACGAGATCGTGCCGAACCTTGTCGCCGCCGAAGGAGTGTTGACCAGGGCCGCGCCTCAGAAATCGGACTGGCGCGACATCGAGGCAGGTTTCGCCGCGGCAAAGGCCATCGGGGCACTCGATATCGGACAGGCGGCGATCGCGGTTGGCGGCCGGACCATCGCGCTTGAAGGCATCGAGGGCACGGCCGGATTGCTGGACCGCGCCAGGCTGCTGCGCGGCCACGGCCGTATCGCCGGCAAGACGCGCGGCGTTCTGGTCAAATGCGCCAAGCCTGGCCAGGAGCTGCGCGCGGATCTTCCTTCCATGGGGCCACAGACGGTGGAAGCAGCGCATGCGGCCGGGCTTGCGGGCATTGCCGTCGAAGCGGGACGCTCCCTGATCCTCGAAGGCCCCGCAACCCTTTCGCGTGCCAATGACCTTGGGCTGTTCATTGTCGGCCTGGCCGCAACGGAGTCCGGGGATGGCTGACAGAGCGCTGAAGATCGCGATCGTCGCGGGCGAGGAGTCAGGCGACCTGCTTGGCGCCGACATCGTTCGGTCGCTCCGCCAGACAACAGGTCGCGAGGTGCAACTCGTCGGCCTCGGCGGCCGCCACCTGCAGGCGCTCGGGCTGGTTTCCCCGTTCGACGCCGGCGAGGTCGCGTTGATGGGGTTCAGCGCCGTCCTGCGTGACCTGCCGCGCCTGATGCGGCGGATCGGCCAGATGGCAGGAATGGTTGCGGACGCCAAGCCTGACTGCCTCATCACCATCGACAGCCCCGATTTTTCGCTGCGCGTCGCCAAAAAGGTGCGCGCGGCCAACCCGTCGATCCCGATCGTCCATTATGTCTGCCCGAGCGTCTGGGCATGGCGGCCGGGCAGGGCGGTGGCGATGAAGCCCTATGTCGACCACATCCTGTGCATCCTGCCGTTCGAGGTGAAGGAGCTCGACCGGCTGGGTGGTCCGCCCGGCACCTATGTCGGGCATCGCCTGACGCATGATCCGGGCGTGCTGGCGGCGGCAAAGGCGCAAGCCCAGCCGCGTGACCTTTCACCGGACCGCGTGAAGACGCTGCTCGTCCTGCCCGGCTCGCGGCGCGGCGAGGTGCGGCGGCTGCTCGAGCCGTTTGGCGAGACCGTGTCGATGTTGCGGGCTCGTGGGCATCGGCTCCGGCTGATGCTGCCGACGGTTCCGCATGTCGCGGATACCGTGCGGTCCGCGGTCACGCGCTGGGACGAGAAGCCCGAGATCATCCTTGGGCCCGAGCGCAAATGGCAGGCCTTCGGCAAGGCCGACGCCGCGTTGATCGCGTCCGGCACGGTGTCCCTGGAACTGGCATTGTCCGGGGTGCCGATGATCTCTAGCTACCGGCTCGACCCTGTCGCGCGCGTCGTCGCGCCGTATCTCGTTTCCGTCTGGTCGGCCCTGCTGCCCAACCTGATCTCCGATCGCGCGTTGATCCCGGAGTTCTACAACGAGTACGTCAAACCGAACAATCTGGCGCGGCAGCTGGAAGCGTTGTTCGCCGACAGTGGCATGCGCGCCTGGCAGAAAGACGGGTTTGCCGAGATCTCACGGCGGATGGCGACGGACAAGCCGTCCGGTGAGATCGCGGCGGGCGTGGTCTTGCGTCACATAAAAAAGGCGCCCTGACGGACGCCTTTTTCGGTCATCAGTCCGGCACCGCTCAGCGCTTGGCGATCGGTACGTAGTCGCGCTCCGGCGCGCCGGTGTAGAGCTGGCGCGGGCGGCCGATCTTCTGGCGGGGATCCTCGATCATTTCCTTCCATTGCGCGATCCAGCCGACCGTGCGGGCAACAGCGAACAGCACGGTGAACATGGTGGTGGGGAAGCCCAGCGCCTTCAGCGTGATGCCGGAGTAGAAGTCGACGTTCGGATAGAGCTTCTTCTCGATGAAATAGGGATCGGTCAGCGCGATCTTTTCCAGTTCCATCGCGATGTCGAGAAGCGGATCGTCCTTGATGCCGAGTTCGCCCAGAACCTCATGCGCCGTCTTCTGCATGATCTTGGCGCGCGGATCGTAGTTCTTGTAGACACGGTGGCCAAAGCCCATCAGGCGGAACGGATCGTTCTTGTCCTTGGCACGGGCGATGAATTCCGGGATGTGATCGACATGGCCGATCTCGCCCAGCATGTTGAGCGCCGCTTCATTGGCGCCGCCATGGGCCGGGCCCCAAAGGCAAGCGATGCCGGCGGCAATGCAGGCGAAGGGGTTGGCGCCCGAAGAGCCGGCGAGACGAACGGTCGAGGTCGAAGCGTTCTGCTCATGATCGGCGTGCAGGATGAAGATGCGCTCCATGGCGCGGGCCAGCACCGGGTTGATCTTGTATTCCTCGCATGGCACGGCAAAGCACATGTGCAGGAAGTTGGCGGCGAAATTCAGCTCGTTCTTCGGGTAAATGAAGGGCTGGCCGATGTGGTACTTGTAGGCCATGGCCGCGATCGTCGGCATTTTGGCGATCAGGCGCATGGACGCAACCATGCGCTGGTATGGGTCGGAGATGTCGGTCGAGTCGTGATAAAAGGCCGAAAGAGCGCCGACCACGCCGCACATCACCGCCATCGGGTGCGCATCGCGGCGGAAGCCGGTGAAGAAGCGCGACATCTGCTCGTGCACCATGGTGTGGCGCGTCACGCGATAATCGAAATCGTCCTTCTGCGCCTTGGTCGGCAGTTCGCCGTAGAGCAGGAGGTAGCAGACCTCGAGGAAATCGCCGTGTTCGGCCAACTGGTCGATCGGGTAGCCGCGATGCAGGAGGATGCCGGCGTCACCATCGATGAAGGTGATCTCCGACTCGCAGCTTGCCGTCGAGGTGAAGCCGGGGTCATAGGTGAAGGCGCCGGTGGTGCTGTAGAGCGAGGCGATGTCGATGACGTCAGGTCCGACCGAGCCGCTTCGCACCTTGAACTCGTGGGTCTTGCCGGCGAATTCCAGCGTTGCCGTGGCCTCCTGGCCGCCCACATCCATTTTTTTCGCAGCTTCGGTCATTGCAAACTCCTTCTTGTTTCCTCATGCCGGCAAAGGCAAATTCCGCAGAGCGACACGTCGAAATCACCGCAATGCGCGTATTCGCCACCGCATTCTAGGAGGTGCGTGCCAGATTGGGCCAGAGCCTAATGTTGCACTGCGAAACGCGCCTTTCAATGCCAATCTTCTTGGGCCAGTTTGCTCCTAATCGATTTGATCCGCTATGCGCGCCAGGCTTTCCTCACGCCCCAGCACGGCCAGCACGTCGAAAACGCCTGGTGACGTGCTCTTGCCGGTCAAGGCGGCCCGCAACGGCTGGGCCACGGCACCAAGTTTGTGGCCGCCAGCCAGCGCATAGTCGCGGATAGCGGCCTCGGCCGTGGCCGCGGTCCAGTCGCCTGACAGCGACTTCAAAGCTTCGTGAGCGCCGCGCAGGATCTTGCGGGCATCGTCATTGAGCAGGAGTGCCGCCTTGTCGTCGATCGGCAACGGCCGCGCGGCAAACAGGAAACCGGCTCCGTCGACAAGCTCGACCAGCGTCTTGGCGCGCTCCTTCAGGCCCGGAAGTGCCGCCAGCAGCTGCGCCTTGTTCTTCTCGTCGAGGCGCGCCGCCATCGCCGGGCCGCCCTCGAGATAGGGCAGGGTGGGGATGAAGATATCGAACAGTTCGGTATCGGCCATGCGGCGCATATGCGCGCCATTGATCGCTTCCAGCTTGGCGAAATCGAAGCGCGCCGCGCCCTTGTTGACGTCGCCGATGTCGAACCAGGAGATCATATCCTTGATCGACATGATTTCGTCGTCGCCGTGGCTCCAGCCGAGGCGTGCCAGGTAATTGAGCAGCGCCTCCGGCAGATAGCCCATGGCGCGATAGGCCTCGACGCCCAGCGCGCCGTGGCGCTTTGACAGCTTGGCGCCGTCGGCGCCATGGATAAGCGGGATATGCGACATCGAAGGCACGTCCCAGCCCATGGCGTTGTAGATCACGGTCTGGCGCGCGGCGTTGGTCAGGTGATCGTCGCCACGGATGATGTGGGTGACGCCCATGTCGTGATCGTCGACGACGACGGCATGCATGTAGGTCGGGTTGCCGTCCGAGCGCAGGATGATGAAGTCGTCGAGATCCTTGTTTGGGAAGCGCACCTCACCCTGAACCCGGTCCTGCACCACTGTCTCGCCCTCGGTCGGTGCCTTGATGCGGATGGCGCCCTTGACGCCGGTGGGTGCCTCCGAAGGGTCGCGGTCACGCCAGTGGCCGTTATAGCGCGGCGGCAGGCCCTTGGCGCGTGCTGCCTCGCGCATCGCCTCGAGCTCGGCCGAAGTCTCGTAGCTGTAATAGGCCTTGCCCAGGCGCACCAGTTCCTCAGCCACCTCGCGATGGCGCGGCGCGCGCTCGAATTGGGAGACCGCATCGCCGTCCCATGACAGGCCAAGCCAGGTCAGTCCGTCGAGAATGGCCGATGTGGCCGCATCGGTCGAACGCTCGCGATCGGTATCCTCGATGCGCAGCAGCATCGTGCCGCCGGTGTGCTTGGCATAGAGCCAGTTGAACAGCGCCGTGCGCGCGCCGCCGATGTGCAGATAGCCGGTCGGCGAGGGGGCAAAACGGGTGATGACCTTGTCGGGCATGAAACTCTCGGAAAACGTCTGAAGCTGGGTGCGGGGTGCGCGGACTTTCGCGCGTCGCGCGTTCATGTAGCATAGGGTGTCGAGGGCGCAAGGGGCAGACCCGATGACTGGACGAGGCCGGGGCTCGGATCGGGGCGAGGGCGCCATTGTCGGCGTCAGCGAGCGGTCCCTGTTTGCGACGCCTCCGGCGATCCCACTGCCATCGCCGCTCGTGGCTGCACCCGCAACCCAGCCGCTGCAGGCGGATGGCCCGACGCCAACTCCGTCTCCTGCCGCACGCAGGATTGTGCGCGTACGCCGGCAAATCGGCCTGATATCACTGCCTCGCCTGCGCCACGGCGTGGCCAAGGCGGCGGAGTTAGAGCTCGACCGAGGCATCGCCTTCCTGCTGGTGCCGGTCTGCCTGGCCGTTGGGGCCGTCGGCTATTTTTCGCTGGCGTCCGAGCCTGATTTTGCAAAACCCGTCGCGGCGGTCATGCTGGCGGCGGTCTGCGCATTCGTCTCGCGCTCCTGGCCCAAAACTCATCTGTGTTTCATGGCAATGCTGTTGTGCGTGCTGGGCCTGCTCGCGGCGAAGGTAGAAACATGGCGAGCCGGAACTCGGATGCTGGGCTCGGAAATCTCGACGCAACTGACCGGCCGCGTGGTCTCGGTCGAAGAGATGGAGACTGGCCGCATCCGGCTGACCATGGACGTGATTTCGACCGCCCGGCCAAAACTGCGCTATGCGCCGGAAAGGGTCCGGCTTTCGGCACGCAAGATACCGCCGGAAATGACCGCCGGCTCGCTTGTCACAGGCTACGCCAAACTGCTGCCGCCGACCGGTCCGGTGCGGCCGGACAGCTATGACTTCTCCTTCGACAGCTATTTCGCCGGCATCGGCGGCAGCGGCTTCTTTCTCGGCAATCCAACGGTTGTTTCCGCCGACTACGGCGAGATGCCGCTGTCGGCACGCCTTCTTTCAGGCATTGAAAATGCCCGAGAAGCCATCGCCGGCCATATCAGGGGCAGCATTGGCGGCGCCGAAGGCGAGATCGCGGCGGCGCTGATCGTCGGCGTACGCGCCGGCATTCCCAATGAAATCAACGAAGCGATGCGGCGCACCGGCATCTATCACATCATCTCCATTTCGGGACTGCATATGGCGCTGGTAGCCGGCACCATCATGGGTCTGCTGCGCGGTGCCTTCGCGCTGTTTCCGCGCTTTTCCGCGCGCCGGCCAGTGAAGAAATACGCCGCCGCCGCCGCCCTTTTCTCGATCGCCGCCTATCTCGTCATCTCCGGCGTCGTCGTTGCGGCCGAACGCAGCTTCATCATGCTGGCGGTGATGCTGGTCGCCGTCTTGTTCGATCGCGCGGCGCTGACCATGCGCAACCTGGCGATCTCGGCGATCGCCGTCATCCTGGTTTCTCCGCACGAGGTCGTCGGCCCGAGCTTCCAGATGTCGTTCGCGGCAACCGCGGCTCTGGTTGGCGCTTATGCCGGCTGGGCCGACCACCGCGCGGGAAAGACGAGGCCACCGCCGCCAAAGCGATCCCTACCCGGGTTCCTGACGCGAAAATTCCTTTTGGCGACAGGTGGATTGGTCATGACGTCCATCATCGCCGGCAGCGCAACGGCGCTGTTTGCCATCTGGCATTTCCAGCGGGTGTCGCCGCTCAGCGTGTTCGCCAATCTGGCCGTAATGCCGATCGTGTCGCTCGTGATGTTCCTGGCAGTTGCCAGCGCCTTGCTGATGCCGTTCGGGTTGGATTGGCCGGCTCTCTACCTCATGGGCAAGGGCCTGACGGCGATGATCGCCGTATCGGCATGGATATCGGAGCGCTCTCCCATCGATGGGGTCGGGCTGATTTCGCAGCAGTCCGTACTGCTGGTCACCGTCGCGCTGGTCATCGCGACTATGGCGACGACTTGGCTGCGGCTTGCCGCGCTGCCATTCGCACTTGCCGGCCTGTTGACTGTGTCGGACACCCGCACGCCCGATGTGCTGATCTCGGAAGATGCGCGGCTGGTGGCACTGCCGATCGGCAATGGCGAACTGGCCGTCAACCGGGAACGTCCGAACGAATTCGCAACCGACAACTGGAAACGCGCCCTGGTCTCCGAAACAATCGTCAAACCGGAAATATTCGACAAGACGGACGGGCAATTCGATATCGCCAGTCCCACCGACCTGCCGCAGGGGTCGCCGTTCTATTGCCGTGAAGGCCTGTGCCTTGCCAGGCATCCCTCCGGTGCGATCATCGCCTATGTCGAGGATCGCAAGAACACCTGGAAGGCCTGCGCATTCGCCGACCTGATCGTCGTCAATGACGCGACCGCCTATGACGCCTGCCACAATCCGCTGGTTCTCGTCGTCACGAAGCGGCAGCTCGCCCGCAAGGGGAGTGCTGCCGTCTTCTTCGACCCCCAGTCGGCCACGACCCCGGCCGCGATCGAATTCGCCGTCGACGGACCGTATCGGCCCTGGCACGAGCAGCGAAAATTCTCACGCGAGGCGAGGGGGCTGCCGCCCTTTAAAAAGCCCGACAAGCCCGGTGGCAAACCGGCTCAGTAGCGCCTGATCAGCCCAACGAGCTTGCCTTGCACCTTGACCCGATCCGGTCCGAAGATCCGGGTTTCATAGGCGGGGTTGGCGGCTTCGAGTGCGATCGAGGCGCCTTTACGACGGAACCGCTTCAGCGTCGCTTCTTCCTCGTCGACCAGTGCCACGACGATTTCGCCAGGGCTTGCCGTATCGGCATTGCGGATGATGACCGTGTCGCCGTCGAAGATACCGGCCTCGATCATCGAGTCGCCTTTGACCTCCAGCGCATAGTGCGCGCCGCCTATGATCATGTCCGGCGGCACCGAGATCGAATGCGTCTGATGCTGGATGGCATCGATCGGCACACCGGCGGCGATACGGCCCATGACCGGGATGGACACGGCTGAAACCGCATCGTCGTCGTTGCCGGCCGCCGGCAGGCGCGAAGGCGCCGCCGCCGGCCTGATCTGGCGGCCGAGATTGCCTTGGCCAAGGCTGCCCTGGATGACGCTTGGCGAGAACTTCTTTGCCGCATTGAGTCCCGGCGCGATCGAGTCCGGCAGCCGCAGCACTTCCAGCGCGCGCGCCCGGTTGGGTAGCCGGCGAATGAAACCGCGTTCCTCCAGCGCCGTGATCAGGCGATGGATCCCCGACTTGGAGGCAAGATCGAGGGCTTCCTTCATCTCGTCGAAGGAGGGCGGTATCCCGCTTTCCTTGAGCCGTTCGTGGATGAACATCAGCAGTTCATGTTGCTTGCGTGTCAGCATGGCGGCCCCCAAGGCATTGAACGAAAGGTCTGAACCGGAATCGAAAAAACAAACCCAGAACAAACACTATCTGTTCCAGTTGTGTTCCGCAACCGTTTAAAGTTTAATGAATTTGTTAAGGCGTCTGAAGTTTTTTGCCCGGGCCAATTGGCAGGCGCCGATCTTTTCCGCCATCGGCGGGCACATTGAAATCGTTTTGGTTAATGGCCTGTGGCCCCATCCGCCGCCTAGGCTTGGCATCAGCCGTTTTGGAGCACATCCATAGAGTGGATTTGCGGAATTGTTCGATCCACTCCGGCGGAACGAAACGAAATCAAAACGCCAACGGCCGGTGGCTTTGGTAGAAGCAACGGATCCAGGGTCGAACTCCTCCGAGCAAGTGCGTGCGAGTGGCGCCGCGGCAGCGCTGAAGTCATCCGACAACAGCTTTCAAGCTGCCGGCGCGGGCGGCGTATTTGGCGCCGCCGCTGTCTTCGCTGTGGACATAGACGTGCAGGGTGTAGCCGATATGCGCCGTCATCAGCGCCTTGGCCCGCTCGATGTCACGATCGAGTGCCGCTTCCATGATCGCGGTATGGTGTTCGATGGCAATCGCTTCGCGCAGTGCCTCCATCGCCTCTTCATAGCCATCCTTGAGGCCGGCCGCGGCCCGCAATGTCGGCGCCAGACCAAGAAAGCGATGATGCCGGCGCAGCTGATCCGAGATTGTCGAGCGGAAACGCAGCAGCCAGTCGCATGTGGCGGCGCTCAGTAGCGCCGCATGGAAAGCCTCATGGTTCTCGTCCCATTTGTCGACGGCCGCATCCGAGGGATCATCGACCGCGGTCTTGCAACGGGAGAGCCGGTAGTGGGCGGTGACCACGGCATCCTCCCACTCCTTGCCGCCTTTCTCCATCGATTCGAGGAACAGGGGTATCTCGACCACCATCCTGGCGCGTGCCAGATCCTCCAGTTCGGCCCGCGACACCGGCGCAACGGTAAAACCACGATTGCTGATGGCGGCGACCAGACGTTCGGCCTCAAGCCGCGACAAGGCTTCGCGCAATGGCGTCCAACCGACTCCATAGGTGCTGCGCAGCGCACTCAGCTTGAGCGGGGCGCCGGGCATGAGGCGCGTGGTCAGGATATCGCGTCGCAACAGCTGATAGGCTGCCTCCGTCTTTGTGGAGCTGGTTTGATCCTGCATCGCGGTCTATCCATCGTCTGGCTGCCCGAAATTATATATGATGTTGGGGCATGGCAAGAATTATATATAATGTTTGACATGAGCCAGCGGACTCACCATGATCGCCGCAGTAGCCGCTGCAAGCGGCGCTGATCAAATCTGGGAGGAAATGATGTCGAAGTCGAAATCCGCTTGGTTGTCGGGTTTGTTCCTGGCCGGCGCGTTGATGGTGAGCGCGGGTAATGCCGCTGCCGATCAGGTACGCATCGGCATTGCCAATTTCGGCGAGCATCCGCAGCTCAACGCCGCTATTGCCGGCTTCAAGAAGGCGTTGACGGACAATGGGTTCGTCGAGGGCAAGGACGTCGTCTACACGGAGAGCCATACCAATTTCGATGCATCGCTGGTGCCGCAGATGATCGCTAAGCTGCAGGCGGAGCAGCCCAAGCTGATCTACACCATCACCACGCCGGTCTCGCAGATCGCCAAGAAGGCGCTCGCGGGCTCCGGCATTCCGATCGTTTTTGCCGCGGTCACCGATCCGGTGGCGGCCAAGCTGGTGCCGTCATGGGACGCCGGAGACGAAGGCATGACCGGCGCCAGCGATCTGCAGGACGTCGCCGCGGTGATGGCCTTCACCAAGAAGCTCCTGCCGAACGCCAAGCGCTTCGGCGTGCCTTACAATCCGGGCGAGGCCAATGACGTTGCCTTGGTCGAAAAGATTAAGGCGGCGGCACCCGCCGCAGGCTTCGAGGTGGTGGAGGTCGGCATCGACAACGTCAACGACATCCAGCAACGCATCGCTTCGCTCGCCGGCAAGGCCGACGTGATCTACGGGCCGGCCTCGAACCTGATCCAGCCGGCGATCGCCGCTGTCTCCGCCGCCGCCCGCCAGGCCGGTATCCCGGTCGTCAACTCCGATGACAGCGCGGTCCGCAACGGCACCGTGCCGGCGAGTTTCGCGGTCAACTACACGCAGGTCGGCGTCAATGCCGGCAACATCGCCGCCGAGATCCTAAAGGGCAAGGATCCCAAAACGATCGCGCCGTCGCGCCCGGCCTACAAGGACCACATGGCAACGATCTCGCGCAAGGCGATGGCCGCGTTCGGCATCGAGATACCGGCTTCGATGGCCGATTGCGGCTGTATCGTCGACTGACATCGGGGCTGCGAGGGTGACGGCACGGACGCCGTCACCCTGAGGTCAGGGAGGAACGATGCTCGAGATCCGATCCGCGCGTAAAGTGTTCTACAAGGGCCAGCCCGACGAGAAGGTCGCGCTGGACGGTCTCAGCCTGTCGCTGGCCACAGGCGAGTTCGGCATCGTCATCGGCTCCAACGGGGCGGGCAAGAGCAGCATGCTCAACGCCATTTCCGGCGCTCTGATCCTCGATTCCGGCCAGATCCTGATCAATGGCGCCGATGTGACAGACATGCCGGTGCACCAGCGCGCCGCGAAACTGGCCCGCGTGTTCCAGGATCCGATGCGCGGCACCGCCGCGAGCATGACAGTTGCGGAAAACATGCTGCTGGCTGATTTGCGCAGCAGCAAGCGCACCTTGCGCCAGGGACTGAACGCCACCCGGCTTGCGTCCTACAAGGAACGCCTGTCGATACTGGGCCTCGGCCTTGAAAACCGCCTAGACACACGCGTCGACCTGCTCTCGGGTGGACAGCGGCAGTCGCTGTCGCTGATCATGGCGGTCGGCGGATCGCCGGATTTGCTGCTGCTCGACGAGCATACCGCAGCGCTCGACCCGCGCACGGCCGAGATCGTCATGCAGGCAACGGTGCGCGCCGTCAGGGCACTGAAGCTGACGACTTTGATGGTGACCCACAACATGCAGCATGCCGTCGACTACGGCAGCCGGGTGATCATGCTCGACGCGGGCCGCGTGCTCCTGGAGGTCGCCGGCGAAGAGAAGGCGAGGGTCACGGTTATCGATCTGATCGGCCATTTCTCCGTCAAGACCGACCGCATGCTGCTGGCGAACTGATCATCATGGGCTTCATTCAGGAGGTTCTCACCAGCTTCGTCGCGATCATGCCGGTCACCCTGGCGCAAAGCCTGATACTGGCCTTTGTCGTGCTCGGGATCATGATCCCGTTCCGTATGCTGAATTTTCCCGATCTCACCAGCGAAGGCGCTTTTCCGCTGGGCGGCTGCGTCTGCGGCGTTCTCCTTGCCGCCGGCGCATCGCCGCTGATGGGCGTCGCCGCGGCCCTTGTTGCCGGCTTCGCGGCGGGCTGTTGCACCGCCTTCATCCATCTGCGTTTCCGCATCCACACGCTTCTTGCGGGCATTCTGATGATGACGATGCTCTACAGCATCAACCTTCGGATCATGGGCAAATCCAATCTCTCCGTCTTCGGCTCGCCGGCGGTGTTCGACTGGGTACCGTTCGCGCGGCCTGGGTTCCCGGCCAGCAAGATCATCGTCGCGGGGCTTCTCGCGCTTGTCGCCTTCATGCTGCTCTACATGTTCTTCAGGACCGAGAAGGGGACTGCCGTGCGCGCCGTGGGCGCCAATCCTGACATGGCCGAGGCGCAAGGCATCAATGTCTGGGCTGCGACCATAGGCGGTGTCGGGCTGGCGAGCGCTTTTTCGGCATCGAGCGGCGCGCTGATGGTGCAGTCGCAAGGGTTCGCCGACGTCAATATGGGTCTAGGCATTCTCATCAACGGCCTTGCCGCGCTGATGATTGGCGAGGCCGTCGTCGGCAAGCAGACGGTCTGGCGTCAGCTGCTGGCGCCCTTCGCCGGGGCGATCATCTACTACCAGCTGGTGTCGTTCTGCCTTGCCGCCGGCATGCCGCCGCCTGATCTGAAGCTTGCCACGGGCCTGTTCGTGCTGGCCATGCTTGCCTTGCCCAGCCTCAAGCGTGGCCGCGGGCCGGCGCCAGCACGCGAAGCGATCCGTGAATAACCAGGCGTGAAAAATCAGGGAATGTCACAAATGATGCGTGCAACGCTCGATCTCGCAGCCGTCGAAGCCATGGATGCGGCGGACCCACTGCGTGCCATGCGCGACCGGTTCATTTTGCCGAAAGGCGTCATCTATCTAGACGGCAATTCGTTGGGCGCGGCGGCTCCCGCGGTCTTCAGCGAGCTGCAGAAGGCTGCGACGCAGGAGTGGGCACAGGATTTGATCCGTGCCTGGAACACCGCCGGCTGGTTCGACATGCCGGTCGCGCTTGGCGATCAGCTGGGACGGCTGATCGGTGCGGCGGCGGGGCAGACGGTGGTGTGCGATACGACCTCGATCAACATCTACAAGGTGCTGCATGCCGCGCTTGGCATGCGGCCGGACCGGTCGGTTATCGTCGCCGAAGGCGACAGCTTTCCAACCGACCTCTACATGGCCGAAGGCGTAGCCTCGACGCGACCCGGCACCGTGTTGCGGCTAGAGGGCGTGGATGCGCCGACGATTGAGGACCTGATCGACGAACGCGTCGCCGTCATCCTGGTCAACCATGTCAACTACAAATCCGGACAGCTGCGTGACATGGCCGCGCTGACGCGCAAAGCCCATGAGGTCGGCGCGCTGATCGTCTGGGATCTCTGCCATACGGCCGGCGCCTTGCCGGTCGAGCTCGACAGCGCCAATGCCGATTTCGCCATCGGCTGCACGTACAAATACCTCAACGGCGGTCCGGGCGCGCCAGCCTTCATCTACGCCGCCGAGCGTCATCACGACAAAGTCCAGCAACCGCTCAGTGGTTGGTGGGGTCACGCGCGGCCCTTCGCCTTCGAACAGGGCTATGCTGCGGGCAGTGGCATCCGCCGGTTCCTGTGCGGCACGCAGCCCGTCTTGTCGATGCGGGCGCTGAGGGGGGCGCTGGATGTCTGGGACGATGTCGACATGGCGGCGGTGCGCAAGAAGAGCATCGCGCTCACCGACCTGTTCATCCAGCTCGTCGAGACCAGATGCGGCGCCTACGGCCTGGAGCTGGAAAGCCCGCGCGACGGCAATGCGCGTGGCAGCCAGGTTTCGTTCATTCACCCACATGGCTACCAGGTGATGCGGGCCCTGATCGAGCGCGGCGTGATCGGCGATTTCCGCGCGCCGTCGACGATCCGCTTTGGCTTCACGCCGCTCTATGTCGGTTACACCGATGTCTGGCAGGCGGTCGAGGTGCTGGAAGATATCCTGCGCACCGGTGCCTGGAAGGATGTGCGCTTCGCGGTCAAGACTGCTGTTACGTGAGCAGTCAAAGCCGGGTACGGACGTTCCAGAGTTCTGGAAACAGGACGACCTCGAGCATCTTCTTGAGATAGGAGGCGCCCGATGTGCCGCCGGTGCCGCGCTTCAGGCCGATGATGCGTTCCACCGTGGTGACGTGGTTGAAGCGCCAGCGGCGGAAATAGTCCTCGAAATCGACCAGCTTCTCGGCCAGTTCGTAGAACATCCAGTAGCGTTGCGGATCGCGGTAGATGGTCTGCCAGGCTACGAGGACTTCTTCGTTCTCGGTCCGCGTCTCGCGCCAGTCCGCGCGCTTTGCGTCCGCTCCAATGTCGAAGCCGTTGCGTGCCAGAAGCAGCAGCGCTTCGTCGTAGAGCGACGGCTCGGTCAGGATTGCCTCCAGTTTGGCGCTGAGGTCCGGCAGGTGCTTGTGCGGTCCCAGCATGGCGAGGTTGCGATTGCCGGCCATGAACTCGATGGCGCGATACTGCCAGGACTGGAAACCCGAGGACTGGCCGAGCGCATCGCGGAACTCGGTGTATTCGCTTGGTGTCATGGTCCGCAGCACGTCCCAGGCGTTGTTCAGCTGTTCGAAAATGCGGGCGACGCGCGACAGCATCTTGAAGCTCGGCTCAAGCCGGTCGGCGCGGATGGAGCGGATCGCGGCACCGATCTCGTGCAAGGCGAGCTTCATCCAGAGTTCCGATGTCTGATGCTGGATGATGAACAGCATTTCGTCATGCGCCGACGACAGCGGCGCCTGCGCGTCGAGCACTTTCTCCAGGTGCAGATAATCGCTGTAGGACATGCGTTCCTTGAACGACATCTCAGCACCTTCGGACGCCGGATCGTAGGGTTCGCTCAATTGATTTTCTCCGTACGCAGCCGGAAGCGCTGGATCTTGCCGGTCTGGGTCTTGGGCAGAGCGGCGATGAATTTGACCGATCGTGGGTATTTATAGGGCGCGATGGTTGCCTTGACATGGTCCTGCAGGCGCTTGACGGTCATCGCGTCTGGCGCCACGCCTTGCGCCAGCACGACATGCGCCTCGACGATCTGGCCGCGCTCGCCATCCTCGGCGCCGATGACGGCGCATTCGGCGACATTGGGATGCGACAGCAGCGCCGCCTCGACTTCGGGGCCGGCAATGTTGTAGCCGGCGCTGACGATCATGTCGTCGGAACGCGCGGCGAAGTGGAAGAAGCCGTCCTCGTCCTGCGTGAAGGTGTCGCCGGTGAGGTTCCAGCCGTCGCGCACATAGTCCTTCTGCCTGTCATCGGCCATGTAGCGGCAGCCGGTCGGGCCGCGCACCGCCAGCCGTCCGGGCTCGCCGCGCGGCACCTCGTGCATCTCGTCGTCGACGATGCGCGCCTCGTAACCGCCGACCGGCTTGCCGGTCGAACCCGGCTTCCTGTCGTCAAAGCGGTTGGAGATGAAAATGTGCAGCATTTCGGTGGCGCCGATGCCGTCGAGGATCGGTTTGCCGGTCTTTCTCGTCCACTCTTCGAAGACCGGAGCCGGCAAGGTCTCGCCGGCCGAGACGGCGACGCGCAGCGATGACAGATCAGCGCCTTCGTCCATGGCCTTCAGCATTGCCCGGTAGGCGGTCGGCGCGGTGAAGGAAATGGTCGCTTTGTAGGTCTCGATGATGTGGATCATGTTGGGCGGCGTTGCCTGTTCCAGCAGCGTCGCCGCCGCGCCGAAGCGCAGCGGAAAGATGGCCAGCCCGCCAAGGCCGAAGGTGAAGGCGAGCGGTGGCGAGCCGACGAAGATGTCGTCCGGCGTCACCTGCAGGACTTCACGGGCGTAGGCATCGGCGATGATCAGCAGATCGCGGTGGAAATGCATCGTCGCCTTCGGCACGCCCGTGGTGCCCGAAGTGAAGCCGAGCAGGGCGACGTCGTCGCGGCCGGTGTTGACGGCGGTGAATGTGACTGACTTGTCGAGAGCGGCGCGATCGAGCTCGGCATCATGGTTTGCGGTGCCATCGAAGCCGATCACCTGCTTCAGGAACGCGCTGTCCTTGGCGCAGGCGGTCATCTCGTCCATCAGTCTGGTGTCGCAGAGCGCGGTCGTGATCTCGGCCTTGTCGACGATCTTGGTGAGTTCACCGGCGCGCAGCATCGGCATGGTGTTGACGACGACGGCGCCGACCTTGGTGGCGGCAAGCCAGCAGGCAACCATTGCCGGGTTGTTGGCGGAGCGGATCAGCACCCGGTTGCCCGGCTCGACGCCATAATTCTCGACCAGCGCGTGGGCGAGCCGGTTCGTCCAGTCGGACAGTTCCTTGTAGGTGCGGCGGCGGCCGTTGCCGATCAGGGCGGTGTGGTCGCCGAGGCCCTTCTCGACCAGCCTGTCGGTCAGTTCGACCCCGGCATTGAGATGTTCTGGGTAGTCGAAGCCGTCGAGCAGAAAGTCGGGCCATTGCTCGGGCGGCGGCAGATGATCGCGCGTGAACGTGTCGGTATGCGCTGAAGGCCCAAGCATGTCGCCGCTATCCCTGTCTGCTGCGCGGCCAGCGTGCGGGAGCACCTGGCCGGAGGCGGTGGATCTGAATTCCTGTCTCTCGCGAAAGGCTTCGTGCGGCCGGCAAACACCCTGTCGAAATGCCACCGCAAAGGCGATCACCGACACGTTCGGACAGCACAGCGGACCTCCCATTTTTTGTCGGCTGTTCTGCAGGCAGGATCGCACCAGTCGAAATTTGTTTCAAGCCTAAAATGTTCTGCCCTGGAGCATTGACGCATGACATGGCGGCGGCCACTGCTACTGTTGAAACGAAGCCGCTTCGGGGGAGGGTGCCGATGCTCGACCATCGCATTGCCGATTGGAACAATGCCTACGCCAACGGCGCCAATATCGCCGGCAGCGACCGTTGGCCGGCCGCCTGGGCGGAACCCGCGCAAGCGTTCCGCGATGCGCTGTCGGCGCAGGGCCGGGCACGCATCGACATCGCCTATGGCGATCGGCCGCGCAATCGGTTCGACCTGTTCCTTCCCAAGGCCGCCCCCAGGGGACTCGTGGTGTTCATCCATGGCGGCTATTGGATGGAGACCGACAAGAGCTTGTGGTCGCATCTCGCCGGTGGCGGGGTCGGCAACGGTTTTGCCGTGGCCATGCCGTCCTACACGCGGTGCCCGGACATACGCATTGCCGGTATCGTCAACGAAATCGGCGCGGCGATCGGCAAGGCCGCGACAATGGTCGACGGGCCGCTGATGCTGACCGGACATTCGGCCGGCGGACATCTCGCCAGCCGCATGGTGACGACATCAACGCCTTTGGCGGCCGATGTCGCGCGGCGCATACGCCATGTCGTTTCGATTTCAGGCTTGCACGATTTGCGTCCGCTGATGCGCACCGACATGAACGCAGCGCTGAAAATCGATGAGCATGAGGCGCTGACGGAAAGCCCGGCACTGCTGCGGCCCATGGACGGTGTCCGTATCACCTGCTGGGCCGGCGGCGGGGAGCGTTCCGAGTTCCTGCGCCAGAATGCGTTGCTGGCCAACATCTGGACCGGGTTGGGTGCCGCCACCAGCGCCGTGGTCGAGCCCGATCGGCATCATTACGACGTTGTCGATGGCCTTGCCGACCCTGCGCACGCGTTGACGCGGACCTTGATCTCGGAATAGCCCGGACCATTTTTTTGCGGTTGTCCGCTATTTAGGAGACAATTCTTCAGCGTAACATCAGAACGCTGCAAACGTCTCCGGCAGCGGATGCAGGGGCAAATGGCGGCCGTACGACCAGCCCGTTGGCGTCGGCCAGCATCCTCAGCATCGAGGAATCTTGGATGCCGAACGGCGTTGCCACCAGTTCGCCGTGGTCTTCCCTGACCACCGCCCGCACATAATCCTGGCGCAGATCATTGGCCGGCATTGCGGTGCCCAGCCGTGCTTGACGGATGTCCTGACGGTAGGCGCGACCGCCCAGCCTTGCCAGAAGCGGCTTCAGGAACAATTGCGAGCAGACCAGGCTTGCCACCGGATTGCCGGGCAGGCCGATGCATCTGATATCGCCGAGGAGTCCGAACATCAGCGGCTTGCCGGGACGCATGGCGATCTTCCAGAAGCCGAGGGTCATGCCTTCGCCAGTTAGCACGTCATGGATCAGGTCGTGGTCGCCGACCGAGGCGCCGCCCAGCGTGACGATGACATTGGCGCCCGCCGCAACCGCTTTCCTGACCAGGGCGGCGATGGCGTCCTTGCGGTCCGCGGCAATACCGAGATCGAGCGCGCGGGCACTGACCGACTGTGCCGCCGCGGCGACGCCATAGGCGTTGGACGAGATGATCTGGTCCGGCCCGAGTTCGCTGCCGGGCGGCAGCAACTCGTCGCCGGTGGCGATGATGGCGACCAGCGGCCGTTTCACCACGTTCACTCGGGGGTGGTTGGCCGATGCCGCCAGCGAAAGGGCTGCCGGGTCCAACACGCGCCCCTTTTCCAGCAAGAGGTCGCCCTTGGAAAAGTCGAGGCCGACACGGCGGATGTTGCGCCATTCTACGGTAGGCTCGATCACTTCGATGTCGCCGCCGCCAAGATCCCGGACGTTTTCCTGGATGACGATGGTGTCGGCGCCGTCAGGCAGCGGTGCGCCGGTGAAGATGCGCACGGCTTGTGCCCGCCCGACCGTGCCGTCAAAGCCACGCCCGGCCGGCGCCATGCCGATCACCGAGAGTTTCGACGGCACCGACGCCACGTCGGCGGCTTGTACTGCATAGCCGTCCATGGCCGAAGTGTTGAACGGCGGCTGGGTGCGAAGCGCTGCGACTGGTTCCGCCAGCACACGATCGGCAGCCTCGATGAGAGGAACGCTTTCGCCGCCCAGCGGCACGGCGCCATCAAGCAGGCGTTCGAGCGCCTCCGCGACGGGAACCAGCGCCATCAGGCACTCGCCTTGTAGTCGCCGGACTTGCCGCCCGTCTTTTCGACCAGCCGGATACCTGAGATGACCATGGCGCGGTCCACCGCCTTGGCCATGTCGTAAATGGTCAAGCAGGCTACGGAAGCGGCGGTCAGCGCTTCCATTTCGACCCCGGTCTTGCCGGTGACGCGCGCCAGGGCAGTGACCTTCAGGCCCGGCAGCGCATGATCAGGCTCGATGTCGACGGAGACCTTGGTCAACAGCAGAGGATGGCAGAGCGGGATCAGCTCATGCGTCTTCTTCGCCGCCATGATACCGGCGATGCGCGCGGTGCCGAGCACATCGCCCTTCTTGGCGTTGCCGGCGAGAATGGTCTTCAATGTCTCGGGCTGCATGGAGACAAAGCCTTCGGCGATCGCGGTGCGCGTCGTCTGTTCCTTGTCGCCGACATCGACCATGTTGGCCTCGCCCTGCGCGCCAAGGTGCGTGAGGTTGGCCGCCACGATCAGATCGCCTCGGCTATTGCCTTGCCCGTCAGGAGCAAGCGCGTCGCGGCGGCGACGTCCTGTTGCCGCATCAGGCTTTCGCCGACGAGGAAGGTGCCGATGCCGCTCTTCCGCATCCTGAGACAATCGTCATGGGTGAAGATGCCGCTCTCGCTGACCAGTAGGCGACCGGCGGGTACCATCGCCGCCAGCCGCTCGGATGTCTCGAGGCTGGTCTCGAACGTTCTCAGATTGCGGTTATTGATGCCGATCAGCCGCGACGACAATTTCAACGCGCGTTCCGTCTCGGCCTCGTCGTGCACCTCGATGAGTGCATCCATGCCGAGTTCGAACGCGGTCGTTTCCAACTCATGCGCCAAGGCGTCGTCAACACTGGCCATGATGATCAGGATGGCGTCCGCGCCCCAGGCGCGGGCTTCATGGACCTGGTAGGGATCGAACAGGAAATCCTTGCGTAGCGCGGGCAGGGCGACGGCTGCTCTTCCCCGGGTGAGGAATTCCGGCGCGCCCTGAAAAGACGGCCCGTCCGTCAGTACGGAAAGGCAGGCGGCGCCGCCTTTCTCATAGGCCTTCGCCAATGCCGGCGGATCGAAATCGGCACGGATCAACCCTTTGGACGGACTTGCCTTCTTGATCTCGGCGATCAGTGCGAAGCCGCCCGACCTGCGCTTCGCTTCGAGCGCGGCGAGAAAGCCGCGCGGTGCGTCCGCGTCCTTCGCGCGCGCCTTGATCTCGGCCAGCGGCACGCGTGCCTTGGCGGCGGCTATCTCGTCGCGCTTGTAGGCTTCGATCTTGCGCAGAATGTCAGACACGGTTCACCCGTTCGAAATTTCGACCAGCCGGTCGAGCACTTGCAGCGCCCGGCCGCTGTCGATCGCCTGCGCGGCGATGGCGATGCCGTCGCCGAGCGTCGTCGCCTTGCCCGCAATCACCAGTCCGGCGCCGGCATTCATCAACACGGTGTCGCGATAGGCGCCGGCGGCGCCGCTCAGCATGTCGCGCAAGGCCTTGGCGTTGTAGGCGGCATCGCCGCCGCGCAACTCATCCTTGGTATGGCGCTTCAGTCCAACCTCTTCCGGGGTCAGGATGAAGCTGCGGATCTCGCCGCCAACCAGTTCGGCGACCAGCGTCTCGCCTGTGGTGGTGATCTCGTCATAGCCATCGCCATGCGCGACCCAGGCATGCTCGGTACCGAGCGCCTTCAGCGTCTCGGCCACCGGCATGACCCATTCCGGCAGGAACACACCGACCATCTGCCGTTTCACCCCGGCCGGATTGGAGAGGGGCCCAAGCAGGTTGAAGATGGTGCGGGTGCCGAGCTCGACGCGGGTCGGGCCGACATGCTTCATCGCCGGATGGTGCGCCGGCGCGAACATGAAGCCGACGCCAGCCTCGTGGATGCAGCGGCCGATGAACTCGGGCGAGAGATCGATCTTGACGCCGAGCGCGATCAGCACATCGGCCGCGCCGGTCAGCGAGGACAGGCCGCGATTGCCGTGCTTGGCGACGGGAACGCCGCTGGCGGCGATAACAAACGCAGATCCCGTCGAAATGTTGACACTGTGGGAATTGTCGCCGCCCGTGCCGACGATATCAATGGCGCCGGCGGGTGCCTCGACGCGAAGCATCTTGGCACGCATCGTCGCGACAGCGCCAGAAATCTCGCTCACGGTTTCACCGCGCACCCGTAGTGCCATCAGGAAACCACCGATCTGGCCCGGAGTCGCGTCACCCGACATGATGATGTCGAAAGCCTCCCGCGCCTCCTCGAAGGACAGGGCGGTACCGGTCGCGACCTTGGCGATATGGGTTTTCAGCGCGCTCATCTTGTCGAGGCTTGCGCAATGGCGGCCTGGTCGACCCGAACGTCGTACTGTGTCTGCAACTGCGCCACCAATTGGTCGAGCAGGTCGTCGGACATGCCGGAGGTGAAGGATTTCTGCGCGTCCTCCGGCACCGAGCTGGCATCGGCCCCTGCGGGTTCGAACACTTCGGCGACCTTGAACAGGATTTGGCCGTCGCCTGTGGGCGAGGGGATCAACCCGGTACCGCCTTCGCCGACGCCGAACATCACGGCGGCGCCCTCCTTGCCGAAATCGGCATCATCGGCTTCGCGCTTCAAGCCGCGCTTGGTCTGCTTTTCCAGCTTGAGGTCCCCGGCGATGACGTCCAGCGTGGCGCCGGCCTTGAGCCGCTTCTCAAGTTCGTCCGCCTTGGCGGCGAGCCGCTTGGTGATCTCGGCTGCCGTCCAATCGGCGACAACTTTCTGGCGCACCTCATCAAGAGTGCGGTCGCGAGCCGGCGTGATAGAGCTAACCTCATAGAAGACGAAACCGTTGTCCGCCGTGGTCAGCGCCTCATTTTCGGTGTTGGGTTCCGCATCGAAGACGGCCTTGATTAGCGACGGCGATTCCGGCAGGTCCTTGACGACGGAGCCATCGGGCCGCAATCCGTTGCGATCGATGGCGTCGATGGTGATGTCCTTAAGCTTCAATTTGGCGGCCGCGTCCGCCAGCGAACTGCCCGATGCACGGGTGTCCTCATAACTGTCGTGCACATCCAGAAGGATGCGGCTTGCCTCACCCAGCGCCAGGTCCTTGCGGATCTGGTCGGACACTTCGGCGAGCGGCTTCACCACCTCGGGCTTGATTTCGGTGACGCGCAGCAGCACCGGACCGAAGGTGCCCTGGACGACTGGGCTGACTTCATTGACGTTGAGCGCGAAGGCGGCATCGGCAACCGCCTTGTCGGCGATCTTGTCCTTGGCAAGGGTGCCAAGCAGCGTGTCGGCCGGGGTCTTGCCCTCGGCGGTCACCAGCTTGTCGAAGGTGGCGCCGGCCTTGAGCGAATCGAGTGCTGCCTTGGCGGCATCCGGCGTCTTGAACACAAGTTGCTCGATCGTACGCATTTCGGGCGTGGTGTAGCGTGCCTTGTTCTTGTTGTAGTCGTCACGGAGCTGCTGGTCGGTGATCGCGGTCGTATCCATGATGTCCGCCGGCTCGAGGCGGACATAGGAAAATTTGCGGTATTCAGGTGCGGCGTAGGTCTTCTTGTTAGCCTCGAAATAAGCCTGGAGCACGCTGTCGCTCGGCGCCTCGATCGGCTCGACCAGCGTCTTTGGCAATGTCAAATAGTCGATGGTGCGGTCTTCGCCGCGGTAGAGCGCGACCGCCTTGAAGAATGTGTCCGGCGCCTTGAGGCCATCCGAGACCGCCTCAACGATCTGCTGGCGCACCGCCACCTGGGCGCGGTTCTTCAGGTAATCCTCGGGCCGCATGCCAACCTCGCGCAGCATGTAGTCGAATGTCCTTCGGTCGAACTGACCGCCAGGGCCCTTGAAAGCCGGATCTTCGCGGGTGAGTTCGGCCAGCCGGTCCTTGGAGAGGCCGAGGCCCAGCTTGCGTGCCTGTTCGTCGAGAACGGCACCGGAGACGAGTTGCGCCAGCACCTGATTGTCGATGCCGAGCGCCTTTGCTTGTTCATGAGTGAGGCGCTGACCGAACTGCTGCGACATGACGGCGAGCTGGCGGTCATAGGCAAGGCGGTATTCGTTGATCGATACCTTGGTTCCACCAGCGGTTATCACCGAATCGTGGCCCGCAAAGCCGCCCATGAGCTTTCCGGATATGCCCCAGGCAGCGAAACTGACCACCAGCAGCGAAAGCAGCGTCTTCGCGACCCAGGTACCCGCCGCGCTTCTCAATATACCAAGCATGGTTACTTCCGATTTATGCGCATTTTCGCATGCGCCGAGTCTGAAACAAGCGCAATAGCGCCCTTCCGGTCCACTGTCGATTGCTTTGTGGCCTGATTTTGGTAGTGAGGGCCAGAGCCTGATATTGCCCGGAGAAGCACACCATGACGCCAGGAATTCGCCCGCTTGTCGCCGGCAACTGGAAAATGAACGGCACCAGCGCCTCGCTCAACGAACTCAGGATGATCGGCAACGGTTTCATGAGTGGGCTCGACGCCGAGACCGAAGCACTTGTCTGTGTTCCCGCGACCCTGCTTTCCCATGCCGCGGAGATCCTGTCGCGCACGCCGGTTCATGCGGGCGGTGAGGACTGCCACACCAAGGAAAGCGGCGCCTATACCGGTTGCATCTCCGCGGAGATGCTGAAGGACGCGGGTGCGAGCCATGTCATCGTCGGTCACTCCGAATGCCGCGAACAGAGCGGCGAGGACGATGCGACGGTCCAGGCCAAGGCCACCGCGGCCTGGCGTGCAGGGCTCGTGGCCATCGTTTGCATCGGCGAGACGCAGCAGCAGCGTGAAGCCGGCGCCACGCTGGATGTACTTTCGCGCCAGGTCGAAGGCTCGGTGCCGCCGAGCGCCACGCCGTCCAATACCATTATCGCCTACGAGCCGGTGTGGGCGATCGGCACCGGCCTGACGCCAACGGCGACCGATGTGGCCGAGGCGCATGCGCATATCCGCGAAAAGCTGTCGGAAAAGCTGGGGACCGCCGCTGCCAGGATGCGCATTCTCTATGGCGGCTCGGTCAAGCCGTCCAACGCCGTGGAGCTGCTGGGCGTCCGGAACGTCGATGGCGGGCTGGTCGGCGGCGCCAGCCTGAAAGCAGCTGATTTCCTGGCCATCGCCGAGGCCTATCGCAGCATTGCAGGCTGAGATCCCTGACGATGGGCGGGTCTCGTCCCGTCCAAATTCGTTGCAAAGGACGCGTTGCTTCCCATATTCCGGCCACGGGCTTGGAAATGCCGTGAAAGCATTGTATTGAGCCGCCTCCAATTCACCGGCCGTGTCCGCGGCCGGCCAGGGCCTTGCCAGGATAAACTATGCAAACCGTACTGATCGTCATCCATCTCATGGTCGTGCTCGCCCTTGTCGGCGTGGTGCTGCTGCAGCGCTCCGAAGGCGGCGGTCTCGGCATTGGTGGCGGATCGGGCTTCATGACGGCGCGGGGCGCGGCGAACGCGTTGACCCGGGCGACGGCGATCCTGGCGGCAGCATTCTTCGTGACGTCGCTGACCTTGTCGATCATCGCCCGCTACGGCGAGAAGCCGATCGACATTCTCGATCGGGTTCCCGCGACCTCGAGCGGTGCCGGCAAGGGTGTGCTCAATCAATTGCCTGGCACCACCACCCCGGCTCCCGCCGGCAACACCACGCCGACGCCGCCGTCCGGAAACGACACTGCGGCAAAGCCTCCGGCAACGGCCCCCACCGCGCCCGCAGCAACGCCGCCTGCGACCAATGGAACCACCGGCACAGCGCCAGCGGCGCCCCAGGTTCCGAACCAGTAATCTCTCACTTTTCCAAAACGCGATCTGTGTTCGTTTGAACACAGTCGCGGCAAATGCTGCGCGATCACGAAGATTCGACGGGCAGCAGCGCGGTCTCGCGCTTGAGGCATCCGCGCTTATTCGACTATAGATTGCACGCGGCATTTTCGGCGTCCTTGGGGGACGCCGGGCGACGCCGTGGGCAACAAGCATTGAACGATCGGATCTTCGCCATGCAGCTTCGCAGCTTCATTTTCCTGGGACTTTGCGCCGCAATCGGCATGAGTTCCCCGGCCCTCGCCACCATGCCGGCAAACGTGGCCGCACAACAGTCGGTCTCGCTTGAAAAAACGGACGCCATCCCTGTCGCGGCCAAGAGCGATGCGGCGCAGTTGAAGCTTCTCAAGAGGAAGAAAACCCCGACACCAGACGATCTCGCCCAGATCAAGAAGATCGAGGCCAGGATCGCCGCTGGCAAGGAAGACGCCAAAGCCAAGGCCCTCGAAGCCAGGAAGCTGGCGATGCGCGAAGCGGCGAAGGCCAGGGCCGATGCCGAACGGCAGGCCTTCCTGGCCCAGAAGGGTGCGCCGGCGACTGAAGTGGCCGAGGCCAAGCCAGTCAAGAAGACCACCAAGATCATCGAACCACTGACGCCGCTGGCGCCGATCCAGTCGGCAGAGCCTATCCCGGCCGAAGCGATGAATGTCGCTTTGACGGGTAATAATGGCGAACTGCGCAGCGAAGTCGTCGGCGGCCAGAAGCAGTCGAGTGGCGGCCTGTTCGCCGGTCTGTTCGGCGGAACCTCATCATCGATCAGCTATCTGCCCGAGACACGCGCGCTCGACTCGGCACTTGCGCAGAAGAACGCCAAGAAGCCGTTCAAGGTGAAGCCGGAATTCGTGCCTCAAGATGTGGAATTCACGGGCTATGATGCCGGCACGATCGTCATCGACACCAGCGCTCGCCGGCTCTATCTCGTCGAATCGTCCACGACCGCGCGTCGCTACGCCATCGCAGTCGGCCGCGAAGGCCTGCAGTTCAAGGGCACCGTCGCGGTCGGCGACAAGCAGGAATGGCCGCGTTGGATCCCCACGCTCGACATGCAGAAGCGCGAGCCGAAGCACTACGGCCAGTACAAGGACGGCATGGCCGGCGGCGGACAGAACCCGCTCGGCGCCCGCGCCATCTATCTCTATGACGGCAAGAAAGACACGCATCTGCGTATCCATGGCACCATCGCGCCGCAGTCGATCGGAACCAGCGCTTCCAATGGCTGCTTCCGCATGATGAACGAGCACGTCATGGATCTCTACAGCCGCGTCCGGGTCGGCACCAAAGTCGTCATCATCTGACGTTTCCAAGATCATGCCGAAAGGGCCGGCTCAGCCGGCCCTTTCGTTTTGCTTAAGATCCCCGTCAAACCTGTTTGGTCGTGATCCTGTCCGAAAACCGGATTCCACTTTTCGGGGTCATGGTCCGAGCGCCTTTTTGGGAAAAAGCCCTCGCGGCGGTTTTTTCTCTGGCGGAATCAATCAGGCCGCGTTAAGCGATGACTCCCATGGCGCGATATGTATTCATCACAGGCGGCGTGGTTTCCTCACTTGGAAAAGGCATTGCCGCAGCGGCCCTTGGGGCTCTCCTGCAGGCGCGAGGCTATCGCGCACGCATCAAAAAACTCGACCCCTACCTCAATGTCGATCCCGGCACGATGTCGCCGTACCAGCATGGCGAGGTGTTCGTCACCGATGACGGGGCCGAAACCGACCTCGATCTTGGCCATTACGAGCGCTTCACCGGCCGTTCCGCCAATCAGCAGGACAACATCACCACCGGACGTATCTACAAGAACATCATCGAGCGCGAGCGGCGCGGCGACTATCTCGGCGCCACCGTGCAGGTCATCCCGCACGTTACCGATGAGATCAAGAATTTCGTCCTCGACGGCAATGACGACTATGATTTCGTGCTGTGCGAGATCGGCGGCACGGTCGGCGACATCGAGGCGATGCCGTTCCTCGAGGCGATCCGCCAACTCGGCAACGATCTGCCGCGCAACAACGCCGTCTACGTGCATCTGACCTTGATGCCCTATATCCCGACGGCGGGTGAGCTGAAGACCAAGCCGACCCAGCATTCGGTGAAGGAACTGCGCGGCATTGGCATTGCGCCCGACATTCTTCTGGTGCGCGCCGATCGCGCCATTCCCAAGGAAGAGCGCCGCAAACTGTCGCTGTTCTGCAATGTCAGGGAAAGCGCCGTGATCCAGGCGCTCGACGTGCCGCATATTTACGACGTGCCGATGGCCTATCACAAGGAAGGTCTCGATTCGGAAGTGCTGGCCGCTTTCGGCATCGATCCGGCGCCCAAGCCGCGCATGGAGCCGTGGCAGGCGGTCTCCAACCGCATCCACAATCCGGAGGGCGAGGTCACCATCGCCATCGTCGGCAAGTATACCGGCCTCAAGGACGCCTACAAATCGCTGATCGAGGCGCTCTCGCATGGCGGGCTGGCCAACCACGTCAAGGTCAAGCTGGACTGGATCGAATCGGAAATCTTCGAAAAGGAGGACCCGACGCCTTGGCTGGAGAAGGTGCACGGCATCCTGGTGCCCGGCGGCTTCGGTGAACGTGGCTCGGAGGGCAAGATCCTGGCGGCGAAATTCGCGCGTGAGCGCAAGGTGCCATATTTCGGCATCTGCTTCGGCATGCAGATGGCCTGCATCGAGGCGGCGCGCTCTCTGGCCGGTGTCGAACATGCCTCCTCGACCGAGTTCGGCCCGACCAAGGAACCGGTCGTCGGTTTGATGACCGAATGGCTGAAGGGCAACATGCTGGAAAAGCGCAGGGCGAGCGGCGACCTCGGCGGCACCATGCGGCTCGGCGCCTATCAGGCCGAGCTCGCCAAGGGCTCGAAGATCGCCGACATCTATGGCGACACCCAGATTTCCGAACGTCACCGGCACCGCTACGAGGTCAATATCGACTACAAGCAGCGCCTGGAGGATTGCGGGCTGGTGTTTGCAGGCATGTCGCCCGACGGTGTGCTGCCCGAGACGGTCGAATATCCCGACCATCCCTGGTTCATCGGCGTGCAGTATCACCCCGAGCTGAAGAGCCGGCCGCTCGATCCGCATCCGCTGTTCGCCAGCTTCATCGAGGCGGCGGTGGAGCAGAGCCGGCTGGTCTGACCGCTTCCATGCGGACTTATGTCGCGCTCCTCTACAGCATCATCCTGGGAGAGGGGCGACGGGTCGTCATGTCCGACCTGAAGGCGATGGCGGAAAGCCTCGGCCTGAAGAATGTCCGCACCTTGGTGGCGACCGGCAACCTGGTCTTCGAGAGCGAAAAAACCTTGATCTCCACGCTTGAGAAACGTCTGGAGGCCGCCTTCGAACAGGCCTTTGGGCGTCGCGTCGACATCATTGTCCGTAGCGCCGGAGATTGGCTGAAACTCGCAACCGGCAATCCATTCCCGACCGAATCCACGGAGGCGGGAGACCAGGTCGCCGTGCGCGTGATGCGAGAACCTGTGGCCGAAGATGCCATGGCGGGGCTTCAGGCCCATGCCGCCGAGGGCGAGAAGGTACTCTTGGTCGGGGGCGATATATGGCTCGTGTTCTCGCGGGAGAGGCCAAGCTCGCGGCTGCTTGCCGCGGCCAATCACAAGCGCCTCGGCGTCGGCACTTCGCGCAACTGGAACACGGTGCGCAAGCTGGCCGAGATGGTCGCGGAGTAAAGCGGGGCGGCTCGAGGCCGCCCCGACAATCCATCAGGCTTTGGCCGTCTTGGCGCTGGCGCCTACGGCCGCGGTGCGCAGCACGTAGTAGATGACGCCGGCAATCGCCACGCCGAAGAACCAGCCATAGACGCCCCACCAGGACGGCAGCCAATTGGTGAAGTTCGGCAGGATCGAGGAGAAGATGGCGCCGATGCCGGCGGCGATGAAGGCATTGACATGCCAGCCGCCCTGGAAACGGAACTCGCCGTCCTCGCGATAGAGCGCCTCGACGTCGACCTCACCTTTGCGGATCAGGTAGTAATCGACCATCATCACGCCGAAGATCGGCCCCATCGTCGCGCCGATGACGTTGACGAAGGAGGCGGCGCTGCCGTCCCACGGGGCGAAGGGATAGAGCACCAGTGCGATGACGGCCGCGATGTAGCCACCCTTCTTGAAGTCGATCTGACGCGGGAAGACGTTGGAGAAGTCGAACGCGGGTGAGACGAAGTTGGCCACCACGTTGATACCCAAGGTCGCCACTGCGAAGGTCAAGGCCGCAAGGGCAGCCAGGAACCAGCTGTCGAACTTGGCGGAGATCTGGTCGGGATGTAGTAGCACCTCATGGTAGACGTCGTAGGCGGCGATGGTGGTGACGCCAGCCACCAGCGAGAACAGGATGAGGTTGATCGGCAGGCCCCAGATATTGCCCTTGCGCAGGGCTGCCTGATCGGGCGCATAGCGGGCGAAATCGCAGAAATTGAGATAGAGGGCCGAAAAATACGTCACCCAGATCGCGGCCACAGCGAACAGCGACGTCCAAGAGCCCGGCGTTCCGGGCACGCCGGCGTCCTTGGTTTTTTCCAGAAGCACGTCCATCGGGATATCGCTGGTGAAGGCGAAGGTTCCGGATTTGACGCAGAGATAGATAGCCAGGAGCAACATCATCACCCAGACGGCGGGACCCGCCCAGTCCTGGAACCGGCGCACCGTTTCCATACCTTTCTGGATGATCAGCAGTTGCAGGGCCCATATGACGACGAAGCAGATCACCTCCAGGCCGGAATGGCCGAGAAAATGCGTGTTGGCGTTGAAATCGGCGAACCATTGCGAGCGGATGAGCAATGCTACGATGGCACCGGAGGCGGCGGCTGTCTGCGCGCCGTACCAGAAGCAGGCGACGATGGCGCGCACCAGTGCCGGAATGTTGGCGCCCCAGATGCCGAACGAGGCGCGGGCTAGCACGGGGTAGGGCACACCGGTCTTCACACCGGCGTAACCGACCATGTTCATCAGCGCGTAGATGATCAGCGAACCGATGCCGATGGCGATGATGAAATTGACGAAGCCGCCACAGAACAGAAACAGGCTGGCGGCGAGGTAGTAGCCCCACAGGCTATGGACGTCCGACGTCCAGACGTTGAAGATCGAGAACGGTCCCCAGTTTCGAACCTTGGCAGGAGCGAGGTCTTCATTGTACAGGTCAGGCGATGCGCCTTGTATTGTCATTGCAATGTCCCCTTCTTGCAGCACGCGCCCTCACGCGTTGACCGCGGAGGTTACGCCTGACGCGGGGGAACCGACAAGCAACCTATTTGCCGGCTTTGGCCTTAAAGATATTCAATATGAACCGCGATTATCGACGGGCCATGATGATGAGCCGCTTTTGACACCAGCCTGTCTGTCGATTCGAATTTTCGATCCTCGGCCGCCATTCGGCAAGGCCCGTCAGGATTGCCTACGCCGACATTGGTCATCGCATCCGGCCGCCAGATTTTTTTAAAGATTCTGTTTTTCCGGTGGAACCAACCGCCGGACGGCGCGTTTCGTAGGGTTCGATTGAGCGCATCTCGATCGACCGGGAGGAAACGATGAACTACCTACATTTCTTTTCGCCCGTGCGGATATCGCGCGGGCAGGGATATCCTGTCGAAGAAGTGGATAGTGTCGCCGAGGCGATGGTTTTCTTGCGTAAATGGCCGACGGGACGGCGTGGGCCTGTGTATCAGTGTGCGCTGAATTGCTGTTCGGCCGCCCTGTCGGGACAGATGTCGGCAGAGGAAGCCAGAAAGGCGTTCACCGGATTTGCCCGGATCACGCGGCTTCTCGACGATGACATGGCAATGCCGATGGGCGGCAACAGCATGGCTGACATACGCGCGCTGCGCCGATAAACGCAGCGCTGCTTTGCTTCTGGCAGGGTCGCGTCCGTTGCGGGCGCGATGTGGTTGTGTTGCGCTTCGGAGCAGGCCAACGTCCAGTCACCAATCGACACAGCGTCGATTAATCGCCCAAGCCATCATCCATCCGCTTGCCGGCGGGCGACTTCGCTTGTCCGGAGGCGGGCCGAGGTCGGCGCCTGGGTCACCGCTGATCAGCGCGGCACGCTGCTCACCAACCGCAAACTTGCGGCCGGAGGCGGAGACGGCGGCATAGTAGCGTGGATGGCTTCATAGCCGCGCAGAAACCGTCCCCCACCACAGTCGATCACCGCATCCGGCTCGAGCAGGGCCATCATGCCATCGACGTCGCCCGCATGTTGCCGCGCAATCGGCAAGAGACTTGAAAGCACCTGCGCCGGTAGCCAAAGAGGGCGGACAGTTTGAATGGGGCAGTAAATACGCTACATGTCGCGGCAAGATCCGGTCCAGGTGGACGGATCGCCTGGAAAACCAATCCCAACACCATGTTGAATGCAAAACTCGCAATCGCGCCGATGATGGACTGGACTGACCGGCATTGCCGGTTCTTCCATCGCCAGATGACGGCCCGCGCGCTGCTTTATACCGAAATGGTTGTGGCCGATGCTGTCATTCACGGCTCACGCGAGCGGCTGCTTGGCTTCGATGAGGTGGAACATCCCGTCGCCCTGCAACTTGGCGGCTCGGATCCCGCAAAACTTGCCGAGGCGGCGCGCATTGGTGAGGCCTTCGGTTATGACGAGATCAATCTCAATGTCGGCTGCCCGTCCGACCGCGTCCAGTCCGGTACATTCGGCGCCTGCCTGATGAAAGTGCCCGGCCTCGTCGCTGATTGCGTCGCCGCGATGAAAGCTGCGGTGACGGTGCCGGTCACGGTCAAATGCCGCATCGGCGTCGACGAACAGGATCCGGAGCCGGCGCTCGATGCGCTGGCGGACGGGATTTTCAATGCCGGTGCTGATGCCTTGTGGGTGCATGCGCGCAAGGCGTGGCTTGAAGGGCTGAGCCCCAAAGAAAACCGCGACATCCCGCCGCTCGACTACAACAGAGTCTATCGGCTGAAGAGCAAAGACCCCAGCAAATTCATCGGTATAAACGGCGGTATTCAGTCGCTTGAAGAGGCGCAGATGCATCTCGATCATGTCGACGGAGCCATGCTCGGCCGCGCTGCCTACCACACGCCAGGCATTCTGTCCGGTGTTGACGCCGCCTTCTACGGAGCGCGGCCGAAAGCGTTCGATTTCGCGGCGCTGATCGACGCGATGGCGGACTATGCGGGGCGCAATATCGAACAGGGCGGGCGGCTCGGCCATGTCACCCGCCACATGGTCGGGCTGTTTCACGGGCTGCCTGGCGCGCGCCGCTACCGCCAGATCCTGTCCACCGATGCGAACCGGCCCGGAGCCGGGCCGGACGTGCTGAAGGTGGCATTCGCGGCTGTCGAATTCAGTGGAGCGGCGGCCGAAGCGGCCTGACCTTCTGATTTTATGCATGTCGTTATCCCGGAACCGAGGACACTTCCGGGCGACATGCATTAGTCCCTGAGGATCATACGGTCGCCGCGCACGTCGAATCCCGACAGCGAGCCGATGAAATTCATGCCGAGCAGACTTTGGCTCAGCATGCCGGGAGCGGCGATCATCACCGGCATATTCTTGCGCACGATGCCGCCAATCGCCACCTCGTTGGTTTTGACCGCAGCGGCGCGCGCCATGCCGTTGGCTGTCGAAACCGGTATCGTGTAGTTGAGCGCCGCCGGATTGAAGCCGGCGGCCTGTGCATCTTCCGAAGTAAGGACCGTGCTGGTCGCGCCGGTGTCGACAACGGCCCGCACCGGATTGCCATTGACGAGGATGCGCGCCTCGAAGTGACCGTTGTCGGCCTTGTCGAGGGTCACGGTGGCGTGGCCATCTTCGACGCCGAGCGCCAGCGGGCTGCCGGGAACGAGGCCCGCGGTCACCCGGCTGGCGACGTCCTGCAGTTCGTACCGATATTGATAGCCGGCGACCAGCGCGAGCACGATAGCCGCCCAGGTGCCGAGATTGCGGGCCATCACTCCGAGCGGAGCCGACCGCAGCAAGCCGGCGCCGATAAGCGCGCCGAAGGCCCCAAGCCAGATCAGCCGACCAAAATCGTAATTCTCGACGCCGAGCGTGCGGCCGGCGGAATCGTTGAGCATGAGCAAGGCTGCCCCCACGCCGATCACCGCCATCACAGTCCAGAACAGCCGACTGCTCATCGGTCCCTCGCTAGAGTGCGTCGCGCTCGCGCGCCATGCGGGTGCGGCGCGTTTCCCGGCGCGGCCGGCGCTCGACGGTTTCCAGCCGGGCCGGCAGTTCGGCCATCACGCCGCGGCGCGTCTCGGGCGTCATTCCCATCCAGGCGCCGATCTCCTCGCGCGTGCGGCCGCAACCGAAGCAGAAGCCGGTTTTCATATCGATCGAACAGACCAGGATGCAGGGAGATTCGATGGCCGTCATGACTTTCTCTTGAGGGACCCGGTCCGGAATCCACTCTTCCATCTCCACATGGTGCAACGGCAAAGCCAATGCAAGCTCTCGCGATTGCGCCTTGCCTGGCCGCCTTTGCGGCAAATCAGGAAGGATGATCGAGGAGGTTGTGCCGATCACGCAAGGCAGCTATGCCGCTCCTCGATTCTAGGAACGATTGTTCGCGACATGACCAGTGCACTGCCTTTCGACGATTTCCGCAACCTGCTCGACAATTTGCCGGCAGCCGACATCAAAGCCGAGGCACGCGTGCGCACGCTGTTTGCCAAGGCCGACAAGCCGGAAAATTCGCTTGGCCGCGTCGAAGACATCGCCGCATGGCTTGCCACATGGAGCGGTCGTGCTCCGCCCGCGGTGACCAGGCCCCTGATGGCTGTCTTTGCCGGCAACCATGGCGTTGTCAGGCATGGCGTTTCGCCAAGGCCCGTGGCGGCGACCGCCAACGCGGTCGAGCTTTGCGCGGCCGGTGGTGCCGCGATCAATCAGATCTGCATTGCCAACGACCTCGGCCTGAAGGTGTTCGATCTTGCCCTGCACATCCCGACCGGCGACATTACCGAGGATGCCGCGCTCGATGAGCGCGGTTGCGCCGCCACCATGGCCTTCGGCATGGAGGCGATTGCCGGCGGCACCGACCTGCTTTGCCTCGGCGATCTCGGCGTCGGCAATTCCACCGTCGCCGCCGCCCTGTTCGCCGCGCTGTTCGGCGGCAGGGGCGCCGACTGGGTAGGCCCGGGATCCGGCGCCGATGCGGCGATGCAGGCCCGCAAGGCAGAGGTGGTCGATGCGGCGCTGGCCTTTCACGGCCACAATCTCGAAGACCCGCTGGAGGTGCTGCGCCGGGTCGGCGGCCGCGAGTTCGCGGCAATAGCCGGCGCCATCCTCGCCGCGCGGATGCAGCAGATACCGGTATTGCTCGATGGCTTCGCGGCAACGGCAGCCGCGGCGGTGCTGCATGCCGCGAACCCTGCAGCACTTGATCATTGTCTTCTCGCCAGCCTGTCGCTTGAGCCCGCGCATGCAAGGGCCGCCGAGCACCTCGGGCTGCGTCCGCTGCTAGATCTCGGCATCAGCCATGGCGAAGGTGCGGGAGCAGCCCTTGCAGCCGGGCTGGTCAAGGCAGCGGCGCTGACCAGTTCAGGCATGGCGGCGGCTGTGCGGAGCTAGCATCTCCCCGTCCTCGCGCGTCAACGCCGGCTATTGGGAATGCGGTAGACGACGGAGGTATATTTCGAATTCGAGCGTGTCTCGACTATCGAACCGCCAAGACCTTCCGCGATCCTTCTGCTCGCCACGTTCTCTTCCGCGACTGGATACTCGAAGCAATCCGGATTGAACACGTTGGACGCCCACGCCGCCACGGCGGCAACGGCCTCACGGCCGATGCCGTTTCCATGTACGTCCTCCCTTAGCCAAATTCCGATCTCGGGACAGGCAGTCCTGGCCGCATGAAGGTCGACAAGCCCCAGGCAGCGAACGTCCGCCAACGAACGCACAACGAAATGCAAATCCGATCCGTCAAGGATCGGCACCAGCCAGGATCGCCATACCTCGGCAAAGGCGGTTGGTGATCGAGGTGGTTCCCACTGCATGAAACGGGTGATCGAGGGAGTGATGGCGGCAAAGATTTCTGCAGCATCGTCGGCCGTAAACAGCTTCAGGCGAAGCCGCTGCGACTTGATTTCGACGCCGCTGGCATCCCACTTCGCCATCATTACGATCCGCGTTCCTTTTCAGTCCATGTCGGCGCAGGTCCCTACGGCGCTACCGCCGCCTCGCGGCCACCGCCGCGGTCGGCAGCGCCGGCAGTTCTTCCATCACCCGGCTCAGCGGGAAGATGGCGATCGCTTCCGTTCCCTCGCGCAGCTTCGAGTGAAGCTCGAACTCACCGCCGTGCATGGCGAGCAGCCCTTGCACGATCGGCAGGCCAAGCCCGGTGCCTTGTTCTGCGCTCTTGATGGCGATCGAACCCTGGCCGAAGGCTGAAAGCACGACCGGAATCTCGTCCTCGGGAATGCCGGGGCCGTTGTCCTTGATCGAAATGTACTGGCCGCCGCCCGCCGTCCAGCCGACCCGCACGCGGATTTCGCCGCCGGTGGCGGTGAATTTGATGGCGTTGGATAGAAGGTTGAGCGCGATCTGGCGCAAGGCGCGCTCGTCGGCGAACAGCCGCGGCAATGTCTGTTCGAAATCTTGGACGACGCGGATATCCTTGTTGCGCGCCTTCAGCTCCATCATGTGACAGCAATCCTCGACGATGTTGAGCAACATCACCGGCTCTTCGTTGAGCTGGTAGCGGCCGGCCTCGATGCGCGACAGGTCGAGGATCTCGTTGATCAGGTCGAGCAGGTGCTGGCCGGAATCATGCACGTCATGGGCGTAGTCGCGATAGGTGGGATTGCTCATCGGCCCCAGCACCTCGTTCGCCATCACCTCGGAAAAGCCGAGAATGGCGTTGAGCGGCGTGCGCAATTCATGGCTCATCGAAGCGAGGAAACGCGATTTTGCAAGGTTGGCGTCCTCGGCCCGCCGCCGCGCCTCGTCCGACATCGATTTCGCCGTCTCCACTTCGGCGATCAGCGCGTCCTTTTCGGAGCGGAACGACAAGAGCAGCAGGGAGAAGCGATTCAGGTGACTGGCGATATAGGCGAAGAAAGGCAGCGACAGGACAAGCAGCCCGGCCATAATCGCCTCGACCGGCATCCACGACCTGGTCGCGGCATAGGCGTAGAGCGCCACTGGAACCGCGAAGGTCGCCAGCAGCGCGCCACTCAGGGACGAGGCCATGAGCGCGGTCCCTGCCATGGCTAACAGCAGCACCACCGCCTTGACCACCTGGAACTGGTCGGCCTCGCAGGCGCCACAGCCCAGCCATACGAACCAGGCCCAACCGACGCCGCAAAGGAAATGCCCAACCAGGAATTCCCTTCGCGTTTGCAATGCGTTGAGTTCGGAAGCTTCCGTACGCTCGATGCGCCGCGCCATGAAGACGACCATTGTATAGCAGGTGAGCGTAAACAACGCCCAGAGCCCGATCTCATTGCCGACACCGGCCAGACGGCCGGCCGCGGCAATCGCCAGGACAAGCAGCGGGATGACGACGGCACCGCTTGTCATCGCCCCGGCATGGAGCTTCAGCAGTTCGCGGTCGAAATCGGGATTGCCGACCTGCTGCGAAAGACGGTCGCGCGTCTTGCGCACCGCGCGCGCGACATCGCTGTTGCGATGCCGTTTCCTGCGGTCCACAATGAACTTGTCCGCTGTGTTCGAGCGTTGCAAGGGCATCAAAAGCTTCAATTTATGCGCGCAGCGATTTCAAGGTGTTAAGCTACGTTCGAATGATTAACCAACCGTTTGCCATATGAGCCGTTCCTGGTCGCCAAGGTCGCGCCCGCGGTACGCGGCACCGCGCCCGAGAAGCCTGTGGCGCAAGCTGCTGGACTACGGGCTTACCGTCGTCATTCTGGGGCTGCTGATCCTGCTCGCGGCGCGTCTCGATCGGGTGGAGACGCGCAAGACGCAAGGTACGGCCATCATCAATGACGGCGATTCGATCACGCTCGGCACCGAGCGCATCCGCATGCGTGGCATCGACGCTCCGGAATACACCCAGACCTGCCGCAAGAACGGCGCCGATTATGCCTGCGGTACGCTGTCGCGCCAGTCACTGGTGCGGCTGATCGCCGGCAGGCCGGTCACCTGCAGCGGCTGGCAGCGCGATCGCTACGGCCGGTTGCTTGGCGACTGCAAGGCCGGCGGCATCGACCTCAACCGCGCCCAGGTCGAGGCCGGCTGGGCCGTCTCCTATGGCGACTTCGAAGGCGAGGAAGCGATAGCGCGCGCGGCAAGGGTTGGCATCTGGGCGGGTACGTTCGACCAGCCGCAGGACTGGCGCGACAGCCACCACGGCGACGTCGTGGAGCGAAAACATGGCACGCTGGCGTCGATCGGCGACGCCGCGCGCGAGATATTTCGCCTCTGGTGAAGCGTGTCTGGCGAAAGGAAAAGGAGGATCGAAATGAAGCTGTTCGACGGCGGTCGTGCGCCCAACCCGCGGCGTGTTCGCGTTTTCCTCGCCGAGAAGGGGATCACGGTTCCGTTGGTCCCCATTGACATGGGCGCGCTGGAACACAAGCAGCAGTCGGTCAGTTCGCGCAACCCGCTGCGGCGCCTGCCGGTTCTGGAGCTCGATGACGGCACCATCCTCACCGAATCCGTTGCTATCTGCCGCTATTTCGAGGAACTCTATCCCGAGCCGGCATTGTTCGGGCGCGGCGCGCTTGGCAAGGCGCAGGTCGAGATGTGGCAGAGGCGGATGGAGTTCAACCTGCTCAGCAGCGTCGCGCAGGCTTTCCGCCACATCCATCCGGCCATGAAGGAATGGGAAATCCCGCAGATTCCCGAATGGGGCGAGGCCAACAAGCCGAAGGCGGTGGATTTTCTCAGGCTGCTGGACGCTGAACTGGGCAGCCGCGAATTCGCCGCCGGCGACAGCTATTCGATTGCCGACATCACCGGCCTGATCGCGATCGACTTCATGAAGCCGGCACGCATCAAGGTCCCGGAGGAGTGCACCAACGTGCTGCGTTGGCATCAGGCTGTCTCCAGCCGGCCGAGTGCAGCCGCTTGAGCGTCGAACTGGACAAGTTCGCCGCGACGGTCCGCGCCTGCCGCATCTGCGTCGACAATCCCGTCGGCAAGCCGCTGCCGCATCAGCCTCGCCCGGTGCTGCGACCCTCGTCCAATGCCCGCATCCTGATCGCAAGCCAGGCGCCGGGAACCAAGGTGCATCTGTCGGGCATGCCCTTCACCGACGCTTCCGGTGACCGCCTGCGCAACTGGCTCGGTGTGACCAGCGACGAATTCTACGACATCGAGAAATTCGCCATCGTGCCGATGGGCTTCTGCTTTCCTGGACAAGACGCCAAGGGCGGCGACCTGCCGCCGAGGCGTGAGTGCGCCCCTGCCTGGCGCGCGCCCTTGATGGCATTGATGCCATCGATCGATCTGGTGCTGACGATCGGCATCTATGCGCAGACCTGGCACATGGGCTCGGCGCGCCGCCCTTCTCTGACGAAAACGGTGATGAATTGGCGCGCCATCTGGGAGGATTCTGTCGGCCCCAAAGCGCTGCCGCTACCGCATCCATCCTGGCGCAACACTGGCTGGTTGAAGCAGAATCCATGGTTTGAAATGGATTTGCTGCCTTTCCTGCGGTCGGAAATCCGCTATCGCCTGGGTTAGGCATTCAGCAAGAAATCACTCGCTTTCGACGCAAGTGGCAGAATTTCTTTCTTGTGAACGGCCCAAACAAAAGGGAATATAGCGAAACCATTCCACCAGGAGCCTCCGATGGACCGCCTTGACCGAAAAATTCTCCGCCTCCTGCAGGAGGACGCGACGCTCGCGGTCGCCGACGTCGCCAAGAAAGTCGGCCTGTCGACGACGCCGTGCTGGCGGCGCATCCAGAAGCTCGAGGAAGAGGGCGTCATCAAGCGGCGCGTCGCCATTCTCGACCACGAAAAGGTCAATGTGCGGGTCACCGTCTTCGTGTCGATCCGCACCAATTCGCACAGCCATGAGTGGCTGCGCCGGTTTTCCGAAGTCATCCAAGAATTTCCAGAGGTGGTCGAATTCTATCGCATGAGTGGCGACGTCGATTACCTCTTGCGCGTCGTGGTGCCCGACATCGCCGCCTACGACGCCTTCTACAAGCGGCTGATCGCCAAGATCGAGATCCGGGACGTGTCGTCGTCCTTTGCCATGGAGCAGATCAAGTACACGACCGAAATCCCGCTCGACTATATGGTGCTGGACAAGGAGTCGGGCGCGAACGCGGCCTGAGCCCGCTGCTCAATTCTTCTTCTTGTTGAGGAAACTCCAGGGCGAGTTCACCGGCAATACGACGGAGTCCGGAACCGTGTCGACGCCCACGACATCGGCTTTGCGCACGGCATAGCCGGACTGGATGACGCTGACGCCGTCGAGAATGAACAACTGGCTTTTCTCCATGTCCGGCTTCAGGGCGCCGGTCACGGCGACTGGCTGGTAGGCTTCCGACATCTTGTAAGGATGAGCTGGCGTGACCAGCACGATCTGGTTGGGGGGAGGCGTCGGCATGTGGCTGCACGCACCTGTCCACGGCACCAGCAGGAACTGGTAGACGAGGTCGCCGTCGCGATCGACCGGCAATGCATAGCCGGCTAACTGTATCGTCCTATCCTGCAAATTGACCGACAGCGTCTCGCCATGATCGGGCAGTTTTGCCGCGATCATCGGCAAGCCGGCGTCTTCGGCGACCGCCTGTGTGGCCGGGCGCAGATCTTTCCAGAGTATGTGAGCGGTCTCGGCCGAAGCACCTGCGGCAAAGGACACAAACAAGGCACCGGCGAGCGCTGCGGTCTTGAAATGGCTGCTCATTGGCCGCTTCCCTTTGGCCGGAGTAAAGACGCTGCTCCCAGCCAGGTCAACGTCAGGGGCGCATCCCATGTTGGCGAGAACCGGCCATGTCGGTCTTATGGATGCCGACAGTCTCAGCTTTCCTGGCGGCGATCCGTTTCAGCGTCTTGGCATCGGTCAATTCCTTGACAGCATCCTTGCCGATCCAGTGCGCCGTCTTGTCGTGCGATGCCGCCAGTCTTTGCGCCAGCGCAAGGGCGGGAGCATGCAGCGCCAGCGACCGTTTGCCGATTTGCCGCAATGCCCAGTTCACCGCCTTTCTGACGAAATTGCGCGGATCGCCGGCATGCGCCTCGATCAGCGGCAGACAGGCAAGAAAAGTCGCGTCCGGGTCCGTCTTCAGATGCACCGCGCTCCAAGCCAGCATGGCAAAGGCGGTGCGGCGGACGAACTCGCGATCGTCCTCGGCGAACTCCTCGATCAGCTCGCGCCAGAACGATGTTGCGGCGAACAGATCCGCGACACTGTCGACGATCTCCCAGGAATCGAAATCGCCGGCCCAGCGCCGGCACTGTTCGATGGTGATCTTCTTCGGCTCTCCGGTGAACGCCGCCAGCAACCGCGCCTCGCGAACGCCGCTGTCCCACAGCGCCAGGGAACGCTCATGACTGCGCTTAACCTTGCGCGCCAACGGCCGCAAATCGGAATTGCCGACGCCGAGCGCGGCCGCGGTGTTGATGCCGAACCGCGCCATTCCGGCGCGATTTTCCTCGGTTCCGATCGAGCGCAGATGGGCGATGATCTCCTGCGCGGTCCAGTCTGGAGCGGGCAGGGACATGGTGTGCTACTTCTCCAGTCGGGCCAGCAACGAGGACGTGTCCCAGCGCTTGCCGCCCATTGCCTGCACGTCCTTGTAGAACTGGTCGACAAGCGCGGTCACCGGCAGCTTGGCGCCATTGCGGTCGGCCTCCGCCAAGCAGATGCCAAGGTCCTTGCGCATCCAGTCGACAGCGAAACCAAAATCATATTTGCCGGCATTCATGGTCTTGTGCCGGTTTTCCATCTGCCAGGAGCCGGCCGCACCCTTGGAAATCACCTCGATGACTTTCTCGATGTCGAGCCCGGCCTTCTTGCCGAAATGAATGCCTTCCGAAAGTCCCTGCACCAGTCCGGCGATGCAGATCTGGTTGATCATCTTGGTAAGCTGGCCGGCGCCCGCGGATCCCATCAACCCGACCATGCGGGCATAGGCGTCGATGACCGGCCTGGCTTTGTCGAAGGCAGCCTCATCGCCGCCGACCATGACCGTCAGCACGCCGTTCTCGGCGCCGGCCTGGCCACCGGAGACCGGCGCGTCGAGAAATGAGAACCCGCCCGATTGCGCGGCTTCCGCCAGTTCGCGCGCGACTTCAGCCGAGGCCGTGGTGTTGTCGATGAAGATCGAGCCTTTCTTCATCGCCTTGAAGGCGCCTTCGGGCCCTGTGGTTACCGAGCGCAAATCGTCGTCGTTGCCGACACAGGAAAAGACGAAGTCCTTGCCCTCGGCGGCCTGTGCCGGCGTCGCTGCAAGACTGCCGCCATGTTGAGCGACCCATTGTTCGGCTTTGGCGCTTGTGCGGTTGTAAACGGTGACGTCGTGGCCGCCCTTGTTCTTCAGGTGTCCGGCCATGGGATAGCCCATGACGCCAAGACCGAGAAATGCGACCGATGCCATGCCTTGTCCTTCCGGCGAAACGAGATTTCAGTTGCGGAAGCTCTAGGCCATGCGACGAATTCGTCAAGGCGTGCACCGCCGCATCGACTGGTACAGGCCGATCAGGAACGGTTCGACGACGCGTCAGCGATGTAGATGGATCGTGATCCGGCGCTCGATCCATTCAACGCCATGGCGCAGGATTTCGACCATCACCAGATAGACGATTGCGACCCAGACATAGGCCTGGAAGTCGAAGGATTTGGCGTAGGCGAGCTTCGCATTGCCCATCAGGTCATAGACCGTGATGATGGCGACTATGGCCGAAGCCTTGATCATCAGAACCAGTTCGTTGCCGTAGGGCCGCAACGCCACGATGAACGCCTGCGGCAGGACAACCTTGCGCAGCGTCTGCAGCTTGTGCAGGCCGAGCGAGGCGGCTCCTTCCCATTGGCCCCTGGGCACGCTTTCGATGGCGCCGCGCAGGATCTCGGCCTGATAGGCGGCGGTGTTGAGCGCGAAGGCAAAGACGCCGCAGTTGAAGGCTTCGCGGAAGAACCACCACAGCCCGACGGACTCGAGCTGCAGCCGGAAAGAGCCCAAGCCATAGTAGACGAGGTAGACCTGGACCAGCAGTGGCGTGCCGCGGAAGAAATAGACGTAGCAATAGGCAAGGCCGGACAAGAGCCGGTTCTTCGACATGCGGCCATAGGTGACGGGCAGCGAAAAGAGCGCACCGGCCACCATCGAAATCGCAACGAGCGACAGCGTGGTCCACAGGCCCTGCAGATAGGCTGGCGCATATCTGGCAAAGAACTCGCCATTCCAGGCATAGACGAGATAGGCGAGGATACCGAGGCCGAAGAGAATCCAGAGGCCGACCAGCGCGTACCCGATGATACGGGTGCGCGGCCAGCCGCGCGCCCGCGGCGGCGGCCGTTCAACGGAGATGGCTTGGCTGACGCTCATCGTGCCTCCCTCCGTCCCAGCGAGCGCAAGATGAACCCGGTCGCGATCGATGACAGGATCGCCAGAACGAGGAAAACCAGCGCGGCCACGCTGTAGAACAGAAATGCGTGTTTCGTGACACGCGCGGCCACGCCAGCATTGCGCAAGGTTTCGGCGAGGTTGACGACCGAGACCAGGGCGGTGTCCTTGAGCAGGCTGAGCCAGCAATTCTCGAGGCCGGGAAAGGCGATGCGCAGCAGCTGAGGCAGGATCACCTTGCGCATGGTCAGCCACGTCGACAAGCCGATCGCATAGCCGCCCTCATACTGGCCCTTGGGAATGGCGCGAAAGGCGGAAAGAAACACCTCGCTGGCATAGGAAGAAAAGATCAGCGACAGCACGATCATGCCGGCGATGAAGCTGTCGACGTCGATGGTCGCCTCGGGCTTGAAAAGGCGGATGACGTATTGCAGCAGGATGGGCATGCCGAAGAAGAACAGGAACAGCGTCACCAGTTCCGGCAGGCCGCGAAACACGGTGGTGTAGATGTTGGCGGCCACCCGCAGCGACGGTTCTTCGGATTGCTTGGCCCAGGCGACGAAAAAGCCGATCGTCAGACCGATCGGCAGCGTTGCAAGGGCAAGCGCGATGGTGACCAACGCGCCATAGGCAATATCGTCACTCCAGCCCTCCGGTCCCCAACTGAGCAGTGTCCATATGCTTTGGGCTGGCATTGATTGGTCTTATCCCCACGGCGCTCCTGAGATGAAAGGCGGCAGGAGACCCCTGCCGCCTTGGCAATGATTATCAGGACTCGGCGCCGTAGACGTCGAACTTGAAGTACTTGTCGTTGATTTCCTTATATTTTCCGTTGGCGCGGATGGCGTCTATGGCGGAATTCAGCTTGTTGACCAGGTCGGTATCGCCCTTTCGAACGGCGATGCCGGCGCCGGGTCCGAAGATTTCGACCGGTTGCGGCGAAGGCTGGCCGAGAATCTTGCAGCAGGCGCCGTCAGGCGAATCGAGCCACTGCTGCAGCACGACGATATCATCCTCGATGGCGTCGAGACGGCCATTGGCAAGATCTGCCTGCTCCTCGGGGCTGCTCGGATAGCCCTTGACGGTGCTGTCGGTATAGGTCTTCGAGGCATAGTTGAAATGCGTCGTCGTGGTGGCCACACCGATGGTCTTGCCGGCGAGGTCTTCCTTGGTCACACCCTTGAGCGGCGAATCCTTCGGCACGGCGATCGCCGACGGCGTGTTGTAGTATTTGTGCGAGAAGTCGACCTTCTCCTTCCTCTCCGGCGTGATCGACATCGAGGCGACGATCGCGTCGAACTTGCCGGCCTGAAGTGCGGGAATGATGCCGTCCCAGTCCTGGGCGACGAAGGTGCACTTGACCTTCATTTCATCGCAAAGCGCCTTGGCGATGTCGATGTCGAAGCCGACAAGTTGGCCATCGGCAGTGAGGTTGTTGAACGGGGGGTAGGCGCCTTCTGTGCCGATCCGCAGGGTCTTTTCCTGGGCCTGGGCTACGCCGAGCGTCAGCAGCGCAGCCGATGCGGCGAGCGCGATACGCAGTGCAATACGCATGATAGTCCTCTCTTTATGGTCCCGGCCGTCGTTCCGAAACGGCTCTGTGGGGCGGTGCTTTTGACCGCCCGCTGGGCCGATACTCCCACTCTTTCCAAGAAAAAAGCAACTGCAAAACCGCCAAAATCGGTAATGGGCTTCTGCCGTTACGTTACTTCTCAAGCAACGAGGCCGGTCGTTCGCTCGATGAAGTCGACTATGGATTTTGCGTCGTCGAGGTCGAAAACCGGCAGGCTTTGGTCGGTGATGGCGAAATCCGCGGCGACGGCGACAATATTGGGATCACTTGCCGAAAGCGGTGTCTGGTCCTTCGCTTGAAGCCGCCTCGTTTCGATCTTGCGGTGGGGTTCGCGCTTGTAGCCTTCTACCAGCACGATGTCGCATGGGGCGAGCCGCGAGAGGATGGCGTCCAGCGGCGGCTCTTGCTCGCCACGCAACTCGTGCATCAACGCCCAACGATTGCCGGACACGATCGCAACCTCGGTGGCGCCGGCCTGCCGGTGGCGGAAGCTGTCCGCGCCCGGCTTGTCGATGTCGAAATCATGATGGGCATGTTTGACCGTCGAGACCTTCCAGCCGCGCCGCACGAGCTCGGCGACCAGCCTCTCGGTTAGCGTGGTCTTGCCGGAGTTTTTCCAGCCGGTGATGCCGAAGACGCGTCTGTTCATGATGTCATGCTCTGCAACAGGTGTTCGGCATGAGCAAGATCGTCCGGCAAATTGATATTGAAGAAAGGATCGATGGGTTGCCCTGCCGATTGCAGGACCGGGAATTCCACCTCGACATGACCGTGGCGCTCGATGAAGGCCGAAACCCGCTTGTTGTCCTCATCGACCAGGAAATGCCGCAAGGCTTCGCGGCATCCGACCGGCCATAGCGCGAAGGTCGGGTGCCGCCTGCCTGCCGACAAAGCGACTGCGATCGAACCGGAACGTTCACCTACTGCCGCCGCTAGACGATCGACGAGCTCCAGCGGCAGGAAAGGCGTATCGCCAGCAGCGGTGACGATCGCCGTGCAAGGCGTGCCGGCAGCGGCCCATTCCAGGCCGGTGAGAATTCCGGCAAGTGGTCCGGCATAGCCTTCGACGGTATCGGCGAGCACCGGCAGCCCGAAACGGGCAAACCGTGCTGGGTCACCGTTGGCGCTAAGCGCCACGGTCTCGAACTGCGGACCAAATCGCGACAGGATCTGGTCGAGCACACAGCCGTCCCCAAGCGGCAACAGGCTTTTGTCGCCACCGCCCATCCGACTCGATTGGCCGCCCGCCAGAATGATCCCCGTGATATCCCGCTTCATACCACCCAGCCTGTACGCCAGCCGCGGGAAATCGCAAGCGACTTCAAGGGACTAGATTCCATCCGGCGCCATGGCCGGCCTCGTGCTTTCGGCGACGATCCTTCGCCGACCGACGACGCGCTCGCGATAAAGCGTATAGAGGCCGGAGCCGACGACTATTGCTGCGCCGGCGATCATCGGCATGTCCGGTATGTCACCGAAGATGATCAGGCCAAGCAGTATCGACCAGAGGAGCGCCGTATAGCGGAACGGCGCGATGAAGGAGATCTCGCCCGAACGCATCGCCATGATGATGAATTGATAGCCGATCAGCACGAGCACTGCCGCCAGCGCCAGCAGCGCCGTGCTTTTGCCGGTCATCGGTGTCCAGCCGCCCATCGGCGTCAACAGAAACGCGCCGACAACAGTCATGGCAAGCGCGGTGGCGGTCGAGACCAGCATCGTCGGGATGGCCTGGGGGATGCGCTTGGTGGCGAGGTCCCGCGCCGTGCAGCACGTGACGGATACTAGCGCCACCAGCGAATAGACGCTGAAGCCCTCGAAACCCGGCCGCACGATGATCATAACGCCGGCAAAACCGATAGCGATCGCCAGCCAGCGCCGCCAGCCGACCGCTTCGCCGAAAAACAGCGCTGCGCCCATCGTCACCGCCAGCGGCAATGCTTGCAAGACGGCCGAAACGCTACCAATCGGCAAATGGGCGAGGGCGACCAGGAAGGACACCGTGGCGCCCGCTTCACTGAGCACGCGGATCGCCACCAGCGGCTGCAGCATCAGGCGAGGCTGGACAAGCGCGCCGCGTTGCCAAGCCAGCAGGCCGACGAACAGCGAGGCGAACGCCCCTCTGATCAGCATGACCTGCGCCATGTTCATCGACTGGGAAGAGTATTTGGTAATGGCGTCGTTGAGCGTGAAGCCAACCATCGCCACCACCATGAACAACGCGCCGCGAAGATTTGGGGAAAGGGGCAAGACACCTACCGGTTGCTTTGGCAAGCAAGCCTGTAACAGCCGGCCATGAAACAGCAACGGCAAAGGGCTGGGCCAGGACCGGATATCCATCTTCGCCGACGCGAAATCATCCCGGATCAGGCACGAATTCTGTCGGAAGGCGGCGTCGCCTCCCGACATTGGTGCAGACGAGGCGTCGTCTATTTCTTGGGGGTCAGCACCTCGGTGCCATTCCCCTCCTTGCCGGCGATGGTCCACAGGCCATGCAGCGACCCGTCATCCTCGACCTTGTAGACGACGAGGCCGATATCCTTGCCCATTGCGTAGCCGGCGGAGAATGCGTTGTCGTTGCGCATGCAGATGCCATCGGAAGAAGAACCGCCGGTCTCCCAGTGGATCGTGCAGGTGGTCCCGCTGGTCAGCGTGATGGTCGCTTCGCCGCCATAGGACGAACCGTCGAAATTGGTGCCGGCGACGGTGTAAGTGCCGCCGATCGACTGGGCGGCCGCAGGCAGGGCGGCCAGGCCGAGCAAGGCGAAAGAGAGAAGAAGTTTGCGCATGATGTAATCCCCCGAGAAAGCGATGAACCGCTGCGGAACGGACGCTAGGCGGGAAACCGTCACCAGTAAATCAGACGGACCTTTGCGGACAAAGATTTGTTTGCGGTGTGGCTAAAATACTCATGACCAGCTACGGTTCACGGCCCCTTGAGGCTGCCGGCGATGGCTCCGACCAGCGGATCATATTTTGATTTCAGCGCCGGGGGATAGTCGATCCAGACCGTGCGGATGACGCCATCCCTGCCAAACAGGCGCCGCTCGTAAAAGATCTTTCCATCCTCCATGCCTGACAGCACCGCCCAGTCCCTGCCGGCCTTGCCGTAGGTGACCTTGTAGCCCGGCTCATTGCTCGCCTTTTCGCCGGCAATGAATCCCTTCGGCGTGTCGTCATCGACATTGAATATTCCGGAGCATGTCAGGCTGGCGCCGTCCGCGCTCAGCCACACCTGGCCGTCGCCATTTTCAGGCTCGGGCTGGCGATCGGTGAAGGTGTCGTCGGGAAAGGTGCAGACGGTGCCGAAGCGTTCATTCACGTAGGTGGATTGCGCGGCAAACGTGGTGCCCGCCGAGACCACGACGAGAAATGTCACGATTGAAAGGAGCTGCCGCATGTCTCGCCCCGAAGCCGATTGCGGGGCAATTCTGGCACAGTCAAGCGAGAAGGTCAGCCGCCTGTGACACTCATATGCCGTGACACCGATGGACGGCTGGTGCGGCGATCGATGATGAAGTCATGACCTTTCGGCTTGCGGCCGATGGCTTCGTCTATGGCGTCGGCGACAAGTTCGTTGCCCTCGGACGCGCGCAGTGGCGCGCGCAGATCGGCCGCATCTTCCTGGCCAAGGCACATAAAGAGCGTGCCAGTGCAGGTCAGCCGTACACGGTTGCAGCTTTCGCAGAAATTATGTGTCATCGGCGTGATGAAGCCGAGTTTTCCGCCGGTCTCGGCGACCTGGACATAGCGGGCCGGGCCACCGGTCTTGAACGGGATGTCGGTCAGCGTGAACTGGCGCTCGAGCGAAGCGCGCAGCAGCGACAGCGGCAGATACTGGTCGGTGCGGTCGGCGTCGATCTCGCCCATCGGCATGGTTTCGATGACGGTCAGGTCCATGCCGCGGCCATGCGCCCAGCGCATCATCTCGGGCAGTTCGGCGTCGTTGAAATCCTTCAACGCCACCGCGTTGAGCTTGACTTTCAATCCGGCCGCCTGAGCCGCGTCGATGCCGGCCATGACCTTGTCGAGATGACCCCAGCGGGTGATGGCATGGAATTTGTCGGCATCGAGCGTATCGAGCGAAACATTGATGCGTTTGACGCCGCAATCGGCGAGTTCGGCCGCGAAGCGCGAAAGCTGGGAACCATTGGTGGTCAGCGTCAATTCTTCCAGCGCACCGCTTTCGAGGTGCCGCGACAATTGGCGCACCAGATGCATGATGTTCTTGCGCACCAGCGGTTCACCGCCGGTGAGGCGCAACCGCCTGACACCCTTTTCGATGAACACGGTGCAGAGCCGGTCGAGTTCCTCCAGCGAGAGCAGGTCCTTCTTGGGCAGAAAGGCCATATCCTCGGCCATGCAATAGGTGCAGCGGAAATCGCAGCGGTCGGTGACCGACACTCTGAGATAGCTGATCGTGCGACCGAAGGGGTCGATCATGTTCATGTTCGAGCGTTTCCGTGGCTGTTATCGGCGCCGTTATATATGGCTATGTGATACGATCCAGCCCGCCATTCAAGATACTGCTTCTCGATCTTTGGTAACATCCCGGGGCCGACACGATGTGTCGGTCGTCTATCAGGACTTTTCCCGTTTGGCGAAGCGGCGTAGGGGAAGAGAAACGGATACGGGATCAAACAGCATGACCGCGCCAAAAGAACTCAGGGTCTCAAAGGACCGCAAACTTCTGTCGGTCACCTTTCCCAATCACCCTCCTTTCGAACTCCCGGCGGAGCTGTTGCGCGTAGCCTCGCCCTCCGCCGAGGTACAGGGCCATTCGCCAGACCAGCGCGTCACCGTTCCGGGCAAGCGCAATGTCGCCATCCTGAAGATCGAGCCGGTCGGCAACTACGCCGTGCGCATCACCTTCGACGATTTCCATGACACCGGCATCTTCACCTGGAATTACCTCCACACGCTCGGCCACGAGAAGGACGCGCGCTGGGGCGCCTATCTCGCGGAGCTCGCCGAGAAAGGCTTGAGCCGCGATCGTTAGCCGTCATTGCGTCGTCAAAACGTCATCGATCGAGAGTAGGGGCGGCGGATCGGGAGACGAAAAATGTCGGTCATCACCACAGTCGAACAACTCGAAGCGCTCTACGGATTGCCCGGCGAAGCCTCAGTGGTCAAGGAACTCGACCATATCATTCCCGAATACGCCGCCTTTATCGAAGCCTCGCCCTTCGTCGCGCTCGCGACCAGCGGTCCGGAGGGGCTGGATTGTTCGCCACGCGGCGATCTCGCCGGCTTCGTGCGTATCATCGATGCGAAAACACTGATGATGCCGGACCGGCGCGGCAACAACCGTGCCGATTCGTTGAAGAACATCATCCGCGACCCGCGCGTCGGCCTGCTGTTCCTGGTGCCGGGCTCCGGTACGACGCTACGCATCAACGGCCGGGCCCATATCACGACCGACACCGCGCTTTGCGCGTCGTTCACCATCGAGGGCAAGCCAGCGCGTTCGGTGACCGTGATCGATGTCGATTCGGTCTATTTCCAGTGCGCCCGTGCGATCGTGCGGTCGGAACTCTGGAATCCGGAGAGACATGTCGACCCGAAGTCGCTGCCGACACCCGGAAAAATCCTGGAAATCACCAGCCGCAAGAATATCGACGGCGAAACCTACGACAGGGAATGGCCGGAGCGGGCGAAAAAATCGATGTGGTAGTGAGTTGGGGCAGGAAAGGCCGATCACGCCTCGTTCAGCACGTCATAGATCTTGCGCATCTGCTCGCCGATCATGTCGCATTGTTCCGGCGTCGACTGGCTCATCGCCTTCTCGATCAGCGCCATATGCACTTTCAGCGCCTGCATCAGCAGCGCCTCGCCGGCTTGGGTCAGCGTAAGCCGCAAGATGCGCTTGTCCTTCTCATCGCCTTCGCGCCGCAGCAGGCCACGCGCCTCCAACTGCGGCAACAGCATGGTGATGTTGGAGCGGCCCACGAGCAGCTTGCGGGCAAGGTCGTGCTGCGACATGCCGGGATGGCGGTAGAGGTTCATCAGCACGTCGAGCTGCGCCGGCTTCAGGTCGAGCGGCGCCAGTTTCACCGCCAGCGTGCGCTCCAGCACATGGCAGGCGCGCGCCACCGCGACCCAGTTGCGAAAACGCGGGTTGTCCCAGGGTAGCTCTTGTTTATTGTTCATCTTTGAACTATTATGTTCATGCTTGAACGTATGGATGGATTCCCACTATGGCATCATTCGGACTGAAGGTCATCCGAGGTGTGTTTGGTGCGGCCGAACATGTCGCGCCGCGCATAACCGGACGCGCGGCTTTCGAATTGTTCTGCCGTACGCCAAGCACCAGGACGTTTACCGATGGCGAGCGCCGCGCCATCGACCGCGCCGCGGAGTTCATGACCGAGGCGCGGCATCATCGGCTGAAGACCGCGACCGGCTGCGTCATGGTGCATGAATTTCGCCCCGAGCCGGGCCGCGAGCCTGCCGGCACTGTCCTCATCATCCATGGCTGGCGCTCGCGTACCGAATATATGCGCGTGCTGATCGAGGGTTTTCGCGCTGCCGGCTATAGGGTCGTCTCGCTCGATCTTCCCGGTCATGGTCATTCGCAGGGCAGGCACCTGAACATGGTCAACGCCGTCGAAGCCGCAAGAGTGGCCGGCGAATGGTTCGGGCCGTTCGTGGCCGCGGTCGGCCATTCCTTCGGAGGCGCCGTTGCCGCCAATGCCATTGCCGGCTCCGTCAAGGACATCCCGCCGCTGGCGGCCGGACGTCTTGTCTTGATCGCGGCGCCAAGCTCGCTGCCGGCAATCTTCGCCGATTTCAGCCGCATGCTCAATGTCGGTCCCCGCTCGCAGGTCGCCATGGCCGACCGTGTCGAGTATCTCTCCGGCCGGCCGCTGCATGAATTCACCGGTGACCGCCAACTCGCCCAGGCGCCCGTGCCGACGCTGGTCATCCACGCCCCTGATGATCGGGAGGTGCCGGCTGAACACGCGCAACGCTATGCCGGTGCCGGCGACCATGTGCGGCTGCACTGGGCCGAGGGGCTCGGCCATCGCCGCATTCTGGCCGACAAGGGCGTGGTTGAACGCGCCGTCGGCTTCGTGACCATGCAGCGCGGGCCGTCGCTGCTCCACTGAGCGGCATTCAGGCTATTTCTTCTTTTCCCCGGGCTCTACGGGCAATCCGGCTGCCTTCCAGGCCGTATAGCCGCCGAGAATATGCTTGACCGGCGAAAGCCCCATGTCCTGCGCCGTCTTTGTGGCCAGCGCCGAACGCCAGCCGCCGGCGCAGAAGAAGACGAAGCTCTTTCCGGAAGCGAAGAAGGGCTTGTGATAGGGGCTTTCGGGATCGATCCAGAACTCCAGCATGCCACGGGTGACATGCCTGGCGCCGGGAATTCTGCCGTCACGTTCGATCTCTCGAGGATCGCGAAGATCGACGAAAATGGTGTCTTCGTCCTCAAGCAGTCCTGCCGCTTCCTCGGGCGAGACCACTTCGATCTCGGCGTTGGCCTCATCCAGCAGTTCGCGATACCCTTTTTTCACGTCGTCCCTCCCGGCCGCAGGCTTTTTGCTGGCAAGTCGAATTTCGAGCACAACGAACGGTGTTTGTCACGCCTCGACGGTGCCGGCCATGGTCTTCCAGGCGGCCATTGCCCCGGCCACCGTCGACCCGCGATTCGGCAAGGCGGAGGACATTGCCGGCATGGTTGCCTGGCTCGCCGGACCGGAGGGCCGTTTCGTCACCGGAGCCGCGCTGACCATCGATGGCGGCGCAACCACCTGAAGACGCCAGGATCCCCGCGGCCGGAGCTACTGTTCGATCGTTCCGGCCGTCACGATGTTGTGAAACCGTTCTGCAACAGGCCCGCCGAAATTTATGAAAGCTTAACGAAATCGGTATGAATCGGTATAGTCGCGCCTTACATCCGCCATGCGGTGAGCGAGACGGTCTAGCGTGCGGAACGGGAACCGGTTGCGACCGGAGCGGGTGATCCATGAAATTCCTCGGTACAAAAGCAACCGTGATGCCGCTTGTGGCGATTACGGCGACGCTGGCTTTCGGCATGCCTCAGGCAGGAGCCCAAGGGCTTTTCGACATGCTGTTCGGCGGCGGCGTCAGGCATGGGCCGAAGGGCGAGTTTCCACCTCCTCCGCCAAAGCACAGACCCAAAGCCTCGGCGGATGGCGGCGGCGGCGCGAAGATCAGCAGCCCGTCCTACTACACCTACAAGGCCGACAAGCTCGTGCGCGTCGACTTCTCGACGCTGTCCGCAGCGCCCCAGCCGGCGACGCCGCAGGACGCCGCGTTCGTTCCATCTGCCACGGGGGCTGCTTTCCACGATGCCATTGCCGGCCTCAGCGACTACGAACTCTATGCCGAGCCGGACATTGCCAAGACGCTGATCGCCTATTACTCGGCCAACCCGGATTTCATCTGGGTAAGCGGAACCAGCCCCAACAACCGCGCGCAGGATGCCGTGCGAGTGCTTGGCGAGGCTGCAAGCTACGGCCTCATGCCTGCCGACTACACCGTCGATGTGCCAGCCGCCAGTTCGGCCTCGACAGACGACGCAGCCAAGCTGAAGGAACTCGTCCGTTTCGAGATGGCGCTGTCGGCACGAGTCCTGCGCTACGCCCATGACGCCCAGAACGGCCGTGTCGAGCCCAATCGCATGACCGGCTACTACGATTTCCCGGCCAAGCCGCTCGACATGGTGGGCGTGCTGAAAACACTGGCGCATACACAGGAAGTTCGCACCTATCTTGAATCGCGCCATCCGCAGAATGCAGAGTACCAGGCGCTGCGCGTCGAACTGGAATCGCTGCAGGCGAGCGCCGAGAACGAGATCGTCGTCGATCCCAAGCTGCTGCTGAAGCCAGGCGAAACCAGCCCCGAACTGCCGAAGATCCTTGCGCTGATCGCGCGCAATCTCGATGACGAGATGGGCGGCAGCTATGGTGAAGTCCTGTCGCGGCTGGCAACCAGCGAAGTCTATGTTCCCGAACTGGTCCCGCTCATCAAGGCGGTGCAGCAGAAGGAGGGCATGAAGGGCGACGGCGTCATCGGACCGCGCACCGTCGCCACACTGGCCGGGACATCGAAAGCCGACAGGCTGCTCAAGGTCGAGGTGGCGCTGGAAGAATTGCGCTGGCTTCCGTCCGATCTCGGCAGTCCGCGTGTTTTCATCAACCAGCCTGCCTTCACCGCAAGCTACATTGACGACGGCCAGGAAAAGCTGAAGACGCGCGCCGTCGTCGGCCGGGTCACCAACCAGACGGCCTTCTTCTACGACCAGATCAAGCAGGTCGATTTCCACCCCTACTGGGGGGTGCCGCAGTCGATCATCGTCAACGAAATGCTGCCGAGATTGCGCAGCGATCCCGGCTACCTCGACCGGGCCGGTTATGAAGTGACGGACTCACGCGGCAAGCACATCCCTTCGTCGGCGGTGAATTGGGGCGCGTATGGCGCCAACATTCCCTACAATGTGCGCCAGCAGCCGAGCGAGGCCAATGCGCTGGGCGAATTGAAGATCCTGTTCCCCAACAAGCACGCGATCTACATGCATGACACGCCGCAGAAATCATTCTTCAAGCAGGATATGCGCGCGCTAAGCCATGGCTGCGTGCGCCTGCAGGATCCGCGCGGCATGGCGGCGGCGGTGCTTGGCACCTCTGTCGATTATATCGCGGAGAAGCTGAAGCACGGACACTCGACCGAGGATGTGACGCGCAAGATCCCGGTCTATGTCGCATATTTCACCGCCTGGCCCGACATGTCCGGCAAGGTCGAGTATTTCAGCGACGTCTACGACCGCGACTCGCGGCTGAAGCAGGCCATGGACGCAACCGAGGCGGTGCGCTCACCTTCGAGCTAATCGCTAACTCTCCGACAGCGGGCGCCGGAAACCGGCGTCGCGCCCGGCGATCAGCCAATAGACCAGCCCGGCCACCAGACAGGCGGCGGCGATGATGCCGATGTCTGCCCAGCGCTATCTTCCAACGTACCTTGTCGCTCGATCAAGGCGAAGCGTCCAGCGGCGGCGGCCGCCAAAGAACATGTGCATCCCGCGTCCCTATTTGGGTTCGGCCGTTACCGGGTCGTAGGTGATTTCGACCTTTGCCTTGTCTGAAGTGTAGTAGGTGACGGTGTAGGCACCGCTGTCCCAATCGACTTCCTTCACATAGCGAAATCCGTCACGCTGCTCGACCTTGGCAAGGATCTCAGACAATTTCTTGGCGTTGGGCGGCGGCAATAACGGCTTGTCATCGGCGGCAAAGGCCGAACCGACACCACAAAGCAGCGCCATTCCGGTCACGAGAACCAATCTGCACATGATTTCCCTCACATTTGAACGGGAAGAAACGCCCGATAGCAGCCGTTTGTTCCGTTGGAAGCAGATTGCCCGCAGCTTTCCGTAGATGAAGCTCAAAGTCTTTGCCGCCGCCACCCCCCGTACTGCCGGCAATGAGGAGGTGGCGCATTCCACGGAGAGCGATGATCAATAGTAGAAATTATGTCGCCCTCTACCCCAGCAATGCCGCTATGAGGGGCAATAACGAATCCGTCTATTTCTGAGGAGGACGAACCTCTGCCTCCTCCGCCCGGACTTCGCCCGCCGGTGACGAGCGCCCTTCGGGGTCGTCATAGAGGTTGTTTACTGCTTCGTTTATGTCGTAAAATCAGGAAGGAAAATGGTGGGCGATGCAGGGATTGAACCTGCGACCCCACCCGTGTGAAGGGTGTGCTCTCCCGCTGAGCTAATCGCCCGCTCGTTGCCCGAAGGCCAAGCGAGCCGCGATATAAGGGAGGCCGGACCGTTAAGTCAAGGCAGTGTCTGGTGTTCTCACACAGATCGGATTTGCTGTCCCGCCGGAGCCCGTTCGGGAGACATTTTCACTGCCGGCGCTCAGTGGGCGGCGGCGCCGATCAGCCCTTGCGCCAGATCGAGCGTCAATGCATCGAAATGCGATATTACCGCCGAGGGCTCGAACTCGCGCACATGACGGTCGGTGTAGCCGAAATCGACGGCGACGACAGGAATGCCGGCGGCCTTGGCGGTGTCGATATCGGTTTGCGAATCGCCGATCATCAAGGCGCGGTGCGGATCGCCACCGGCCAGTTTGATGGTTTCGATCAGGTGACGCGGATCGGGTTTGCGGAACGCGAACGTATCCTGTCCGGCAATTGCCGCGAAATGCCTGGTCAGGCCGAGCGCCTCGATCAACGCCAGCGAATTGGCTTCGTATTTGTTGGTGCAAATGGCCAGCAGATAGCCGGCCTTCTCAAAGCGGGCTATAGCCTCGATCACGCCGGGGTAGGGACGGGATTTGCCCGGAATATTGTCGGTGTAGTGATCGAGGAACAGTTTCAGTAGCCGGTCGTGCTCCTCAACCTTGAGGGATCGTTGCTGCGCGGCATGCGCCCGTTCGATCATCACCCGGCCGCCATGGCCGACGAAGCGTTTGAAGCCGGCCTCGTCGACGGCCGCCAGTTCGCTGGCCGCCAGGCTATGGTTGAGGCTGTCGAGCAGGTCCGGCGCCGTGTCAATCAGCGTTCCATCGAGGTCGAACACGATGATCGGGCGACTCATGATCCATCCTAAGCAGGTTTGTGCATCGGCAGGCGATAGCGGCTGCGACGCGTTAAGGCAAGCAGACTGGTGGCGCAGCCGCCAAGGGCTTTGACCCGGCCTGCAAAAATGCTAGGAGCCCGAAATGCTAAAGCGCGTCGCGTCGAAACGGACCTATGCGACGCGCTTTGGATCTTTGTTTCATGCATGTCGTTTTCCCAAGACCCAGGTCACTTTTGGGCGACAAGCATTCGGTTTCGGGGCAGCAAAGCAGCATGGATGCGAGGCAATTGAAGGTCGAGGCCGCGCGGGCGGCCCTTGCCCATGTCAGCGACGGCATGCGGCTTGGCATCGGCACCGGCACCACTGCCGAGGAGTTCGTGCGGCTGCTCGCTGATAAAGTTGCCTCCGGCATGACCATAACAGGCGTGCCAACCTCGGAACGCACTGCTGCGCTGTGCCGCGAACTCGGCGTACCGCTGTCGACGCTGGAGGAAACACCCGAGCTCGATCTCACCGTTGACGGCGCCGACGAGGTCGACCCGGAACTGACATTGATCAAGGGCGGCGGCGGTGCGCTGCTGCGTGAGAAGATCGTGGCCGCTGCCTCGCAGCGCATGATCGTCATCGCCGACAGTTCGAAGATGGTCGAGACGCTCGGCCGGTTTCCTCTTCCCATCGAAGTCAACCAGTTCGGCCTGCGCGCGACCGAGATCGCAGTGGCCGTGGCGGCTGGAAATCTCGGCCTTTCCGGTCCGGTGACATTGAGGATGACGGGAGGCCAGCCTTTTGTTACAGACGGCGGCCATTTTATCCTCGATGCATCTTTTGGCCGCATTCCGGATACAAGAGCGCTTTCGAATGCTCTCCACGCCATTCCGGGCGTGGTCGAGCATGGTCTTTTCATCGGGCTGGCGTCAGCGGCCATCATCGCCGGCGGCGACGGTATCCAAACCGTCCATGCCGCCCGAAAACCAGGGAGTTCTACCGATCATGATGTTGCATAACCGGGTTCGCAGCCTTTGCGCCGTTCTGGCGGCTTCGGCCGTCTTTGCCTTCTCCTCGCCGGCGTTTTCGCAGGATGTCACGGAATCGCACCTGAAGGCGGCCCGGGCAGCGGTCGAGGCAATTCATGCGACCGACCCGTTCGACAACATCCTGCCGCAGGCGGCGGCGGCGCTCGAATCGCAGCTCATCCAGAAGAATCCTGACATGCAGGAGCTGATCGGCAAGACGATCAGCGAGAAGGCGCTGGCGCTTGCCTCGCGCCGCGCGGACCTCGAGAAGGAAGCGGCTCTTGCCTACGCGAAGGTGTTTTCCGAAAAGGAACTCTCCGACATCGCGGCCTTCTACAACTCGGAGTCAGGCAAGAAGCTGCTCGACAGCGGCCCGACCGTGACGCGCGACCTCGTCAAGGCCGCCGACATCTGGCAGAACGGCGTAGCTCGCGATCTTGCCCAGCAGGTCGGCGAAACGCTGGCGGCGGCGGCAAAAGCGAAGGCGCCGCCCGCGCCCGCGCCCGCCGATAGCGCCGCTCCGGCCGACAATGCGGCCCCGGCGGATAGCGCCGCACCCGCGGACGGTTCGGCTCCTGCCGACGGCACGCAGAACTGATCCTGCATTTCAAAGGCGGCCTTTGCAGCCATCTGTAAAGCCCGGCTTGTCCGGGCTTTTCTTTTGATGGTTTGCGGCCTACCTGTCATTCACATTTTGGCGTTCAAGGAGCCGCTTCATGGCCGGTTATGACTACGACCTCTTCGTCATCGGCGGCGGCTCCGGCGGGGTGAGGGCGGCGCGGGTCGCGGCAGCGCTTGGCAAGCGCGTCGGCATCGCCGAAGAATACCGCTTCGGTGGCACCTGCGTCATCAGAGGCTGCGTGCCGAAGAAGCTCTATGTCTACGCCTCGCAATTTCCCGAGCATTTTGCCGACGCTGCCGGTTATGGCTGGACGGTGCCGGAAGCCAGTTTCGACTGGCAGACGCTGGTCGCCAACAAGGACCGCGAGATCAGCCGTCTGGAAGCGATCTACAAGAAGAATGTCGAGGGCTCGGGCGGCGAGACCTTTCATTCGCGGGCGATGATCGTCGACCCGCACGTGATCCATCTCCTGGGCGAGGACCGCACCGTCACCGCCGATCAGATCCTGATCGCCACCGGCGGCCGTCCGGCGGCGCATCCGGCACTGCCCGGCCACGAATACTGCATCTTTTCCAACGAGGCTTTCGACCTCCAGGAACTGCCGAAGGCGATCATGATCGAGGGCGGCGGCTATATCGCGGTCGAGTTCGCCAACATCTTCCACGGGCTCGGCGTCGACACCACGCTCGTGTATCGCGGCAAGGAAATCCTTGGCCGTTTCGACATGGATCTGCGGCGCACGCTGCATGAGACTATGGAAAAGAAGGGGATAAAAATCCTTTGCCATTCCGTCTCCGAATCGGTCAGCAAGCGGCCGGACGGGCGGCTCGACGCGCAGCTCATCAGCGGTCAGGTGCTGACGGTCGACCAGGTGATGCTGGCCATCGGCCGCATCCCCAACACCGAGAATATGGGCCTGGAAGGCGTAGGCATCGAGATGACCGCCGCGACCGGTGCAATCAAGGTCGATGACTATTCCCGCACCAACATCGACAATATCTGGGCGATCGGCGATGTCACCAACCGCGTGCAGCTGACGCCAGTGGCCATTCACGAAGCCATGTGTTTCGTCGAAACGGCGTTCAAGAGCAATCCGACCGCGCCCGACCACGATACGATCGCGACCGCCGTGTTCTCGCAGCCGGAAATCGGCACGGTCGGCCTGTCGGAGGACGACGCCATCAAGCGCTTCGCCGATATCGAAATCTACCGCGCCAGTTTCCGGCCGATGCGGCATACGCTGTCGGGCCGTGACGAAAAGATGCTGATAAAATTGGTCGTCGATGGTTCTTCGCGCAAGGTCCTCGGCGCCCACATACTGGGGCCGGATGCCGGCGAAATGGCACAGCTGCTCGGCATCCCCTTGAAGGCGGGGCTGACCAAGGATGATTTCGACCGCACCATGGCCGTGCACCCGACCGCGGCCGAGGAGCTCGTCACCATGTACAAGCCGACCTATCGGGTGAAGGACGGCGAGCGCATCTGACGCCTCGCCTGTCGACGCGCCGCCGCCAGCCTTGGCCGTCGGCGGCAGTCAAACCGCTACAGCAACGTGCCGCGCAGGATGACCAGCGCCACCGAGAAATAGATCACCAGTCCGGTGACATCGACCAGCGTCGCGACAAACGGCGCCGATGCGCTGGCCGGGTCGAACCCGATCCGTTTCAGGGCGAAAGGCAGCATCGACCCCGACAGCGAGCCGAAGGTGACGATGCCGACCAGTGCCGCACCAACCGTTGCGGCAATAAGCGGCCAGTGCGGGCCATAGTCGTAGAAGCCCATATACTGCCAGAGCGCGATGCGGCAGACGCCGACCACGCCCAGCATGGCGCCGAGCACGAGACCGGTAGGCAATTCGCGCAACGCCACCCGCCACCAGTCACGAAGGCCGATCTCGCGCAGCGCTAACGCGCGGATGACAAGCGAGGTCGCCTGCGATCCGGAATTGCCGCCGGAGCTCATGATCAGCGGGATGAACAGCGTCAGCACGATCGCTTTCTCCAGTTCGCCCTCGTAGCTTTGCATCGCATTGGCCGTCAGCATCTCGCTGATGAACAGCGCGCAGAGCCAGCCGCCACGCTTCTTGATCATGGCGAGGAAGCTCATCTTCATATAGGGCTCGTCGAGGGCCTCCATGCCGCCGAACCGATGCACGTCCTCCGTGGTCTCCTCGATCATCGTGTCGATGATGTCGTCGATGGTGACGATGCCTAAGATCTTGCCGTGGTCGACGACCGGGACGGCGAGCAGATCGTATTTGGAGATCGTCTGCGCCAGGGTTTCGCGATCGGTCAGCGGGGTGACCGTCACCGGCACGCGGTCGGGCGCAACCGACAGGATCGAGTCGTCCAGCTCGCCGGTGATGAGGCGACGCAAGCCCGTCGACCGCACCAACAGATGTGTTTGCGGATCGACGATGTAGATTGCATAGACGGTCTCGCGCGTCCGCTCGACCTTGCGGATGTAATCGAGCGTGCGCCCGACGGTCCAGTCGGAGGGAACGCTGACGAACTCCGTCGTCATGATCGACGCGGCGCTGCCTTCGGGATAGCCCAGAATGGAAAGCAGGGTCGCGCGCAGCGGCGGGGCCAGTGCGCCGAGCAGCTCGGAGCGTGCCGGCTCATCGAGCTCGCGCAGGATGTCGGCCGCGCGGTCGACGGACATGGCGGTGAGCAGCTTGCCCGCCTTGGGACGGGGCAGGGCCTCCGCCAGTTCGGGCGCGCCCTCGAGCTCGGGCTGATCGAAAATCTCGACCAGCCGTTCGAAGGGTACGGCGCAAAGCAGCTCCGTAGCGGTTTCGCGCGATTCACGATTGAGCGCCTCGACAACGTCGGCGACGTGGTCATTGGCAAGGATGCGGGCGATGGCGACGGCCTCGTCGTCCGCTACGGGAAAAAAATCGTTCATGGTTCACTCCTTGCCGTCCGGCAGGACATGAACCATTCAGGTCACGTCTAGGCGGACGGCGGTTGCGTTCGACTGTGACTGTCGCCAGGCATGGCGCGGTGACCTTTCTGCTTGCGGGTTCGCTTTTGACTGTCTGCAAGCCGGCGCAACATAGGAGCGCGCCTTGCCGAGTCAATCGCAGAGAGAGAGGAAAACGGTGGCGAACGGCCCTGATCGCGAGACTGTGATCACCGTCCACCGCTCAACGCGGCAAGTCCCGGTGACGTCATCGTTATTTCTGCTTCAGCCGGCGCGAGAAACGTGTCCATTTGTCCTCGACCGGCCTTGGCTGAACCAGGATCGTGGTGAGTTCAGGAGGCAGGCTCGGGGCGAGCGGCTTCTTCGTGGCGACGCCGTCGGCGATCAGGACCATCGAGTGGTAGAACTCGGTACCGGCAGCCGATCTCGGCGCCACGGCTTCGTGCATGACACTGATCACCGTCACCTCGGGGCAGTTGTCCTTGATGGCCTGGTGGAAGGCAATCTTGCCGTCGGGGTCGAGAGCACCGGTCGCCTCGTCGAGGAACAGCAGCCCCGGTTGCTGCAGGATGATACGAGCCACCACCAGCTTCTGCTTCTGGCCGCCCGACAGGACCTGATCCCAGCTTTTGCCCTCACGGCTTTCATTGGCCATGTGTTCGATGAAATCGCCAAGGCCGGCCTTGTGCAGCGCCGACGCGACCTGGGCATCGCCATGGTCGCGTTCGGAGCCGGGCAGGCAGACCAGCTGTTTCAGCGACACCTGGGGCAGCTTGACCTCCTGAGCGGCATAAAAACTCTTCACGCCCTCGGGGAAGACGATGGTGCCGCGGCCGTAGGGCCACAAGCCGTTGATCGCCTTGATCAGCGAGGTCTTGCCGCAGCCGGATTCGCCTTTCAGGAAGGTCCATTCGCCGCGCCGGAAGCGCAGGTTGGCGGAACTGAGAAACGGCGTCGCGTCCTCGCCCTGGTGCGCCAGCTCCAGCTTCTGGATGGTCAGGCCGAAAACCGGATTCTGGCTGGCGTAGTGGAAGTCGGAACGGCCGCTCTGGCTATAGAATTCCTGCGGGTGCTGGACATTCTCGATCGCGTTGGCAAGCTCCGTCACACGCTGGCTGTTGGCGCGAAGCGTGGCGATGGCCGGCATGACGTGGATGAACCACGAACACTGGCTGATGAGCTGGGCCACCATTTCGGAGCCGGTGATGTAGCCCTTATAGTCCAGGCGGCTGTGGATGAACGGCACCAGGCCTGGACCATAGGCTACAATACGGGCACCGACGAAGTTGTAGATCAGCTCGAACGACATGTAGCTGGTGTTGACGACATTCAGCCGCCCCCAGGTGCGATCGATGTCGACATAGAGCCGGTCGTGCATCATTTTCTGCACGCCCTCGCCATGGGACGCAGCGACGTGGAAGCTGCGGCGCAGAAATGTCGTCAGTTCGCTGCGATAGCTTCCCTCGGCCTTCTGCATGCGAATATTGAGACGTTCCAGCAGGCTGCCGAGCTTGACCGCGATCCAGGTGTTGAGGGGCACGTAAGTGGCGACCGCGAGGAGAGCGAGAACGGCGCTGCCATAGCCGCCAAGGAACTCCAGACCTTTGACCTCCACTGACGATTGCAACAGGTTCTGGCCGATAAAGTAGAGCGACGTCGCCAGCCCCAGCACGCCCATGGCGAGGCCGATCGCACCGCCGGTCATGTCCTTGATCGATTCCTGGATGCGCTGGTCGACATTGTCGGGCGCAACGATGCTGCCGTCCGCGGAACCATTTTGGGCATGGAAATGGGTATGGTTGCCGTCGAGCAAGGCCTGGTTGAATTTGTCGTTCAGCCAGCCACGCCATTTGCGGTGCAAGGTTGCCGAGACGAGATTGCGTATACCGGTGAAGCCGGCATCCTTGAGCAAGACCAGCAGCACCAGCACGCCGGCGTTGGTCAGGATTGTCTCCAGCGGGCGGGTATTGGCGGCGTCGTGCAGGAAGGCGATCGAATTCACCAATTCGCCTGAAGCCATGGCGAACCACACGCTGGCCTTGCTGGACAGCGCGGTGAGCAGCGCGATCACCAGCGTCAGCGTCCAGGCTTCCTTCCAGCGGTCCGAAACCCAGTAGGCTCGCATGAGCCCCCAGAAATTGCGCATAGAGGATACCGGCGTCAAATGCGACTGCCCTGCGGCGTCGCCGTGTAGTCCATCCGGTACTGACTCTTGCGATCGTCTGCCGATCCGAATCACGATCCCGCCCAAACCTTTTTTGTTTTGTTACGGATGGTAACACCAATTGATCATTTTCCATTAATTTTAAACCCGGCCGGCCGGATTGCCGCCGCACCCGTTGCCCTGAGGCAACAGATTGACGGTCGGATTGACGTCGCAACGACTGGCAAAAATCCAGAAATTTCTATTGATTTCAGATTGTTGGGAGCCACGAACGTGGCTGTGCCCCATCTTCCGTAGGGGAAGCTTCGCACACGGTTTTGTGAATCAAAAATCGTGTGGGCTGGCGGGTTTTCTCATTGAGTACCGACCAGAACTCCCGAAAACATGCTGTCTTTTATGTCCGACCGTCGCCATCCTTGCCGGAGGAGACGTCGCCTACGGAAGCAACTGGAATGCAGGATCGTTCTCTTGCCGGCTGTCACACAAGAGGATGGCTGGCATCAGCCGGCCTTCTCCAGCTCTCCACGCGCCTTGGCCGCCGCGACCTGACGGATCGCATCAGCCAACGTGTCCGCGTCCTGCGCGCCCATCACGGCATATTTGCCCTCGAGCAGGAAGCACGGCACGCCTGTGATGCCCATGCGCGACGCGGTGGCGATTTCCGTGCGAACCGCGTCGACATCGGCATCGCTCGGCAAGAGCGTCTCAACAACCGAGGCGTCCATGCCGGCCTCGCGGGCAGCTTCGACCAGCACCATGCGGTCGCCGATGTTGACGCCTTCCTCGAAATTCAGCTGGAACAGGCGGCGCACCAGCCGGTTCTGGACGTCTTCGCCAGCGGCACCGGCCCAGCGGATCAACCGGTGCGCGTCGAGCGTATTCGGCGCCACCTTTATGGCGTCGAAGGCAAAGGAGATGCCCTCGGCCTCGCCAAGCGGTTCGATGCGGGCATGAATTTCGCGGATGCGCTCGTCGCTGCCGAACTTGGCCAGCATGTAATCGTGGCGGTCCTTGCCTTGCGGCGGGATGGTCGGATCGAGCTGGAACGGCCGCCAGCGTATGTGCACTTCGACATCACCGGCCGCGGCGACCGCCTTGTCCAGCCGCTTCTGACCGATGAAGCACCACGGGCAGACGACGTCCGACACCACATCGACGGTTACGGCGTTCGCTTCGCTCATCTCGATCTCCGGATTCTCAGTTCGGTTTGCGCCACCATGTCGGCAACTGGTAACCGAATATGGGCGTCTTTCGCGGATGTTCCAGATAATTCCAGTAAGCAAGCCACTGCTGCGTGTTGTACTGCATCGGCACGATGTAGTAGCCGGAGATCAGCAGCCGGTCGAGAACGCGGACAGCGGCCACGTAATCCTCCTTGGTGCGGGCGTTCAGCATCGCCTCGATCGCGGCATCAATTGCGGGGTCGGCGACACCCGCGAGGTTGAAAGTCCCTTCTCTCATGGCTTCCGAAGAACCCCAGCGCCCGACCTGTTCGCTACCAGGCGACAGCGAATTGTTGAAACCGCTCGATCCGAACAGCGCTTCGAAGTCCAACCGCTGCTTTCGCGATTGGATCTGGTCGCCATCGAGGCTGCGGATCGTGACTTTGATGCCGATCTTCTCCAGCGTGCGCTGATAGATCGTGGCAAGGCGCTCTTCGTCCTGTGACGCGGCAATTATCTCGAAACCGAACGGCTTTCCCTGCGGATCAAGCATCGTCCCGTCCTGCACATGATATCCAATGCTCTTCAGCAGATCGAAGGCAACTTTCAGCACCTTCCGGTCATTGCCCGACCCATCGGTGACCGGCGGCCGATAAGTGCCGTCCATCACATCGGCCGGCACGCGGCCGGGGTAGGGGGCCAGAAGCGCCTTCTCCCGGTCGTCGGCTGGATGACCGAGAGCGGAAAGTTCGGAATTCTGCCAATAGCTCATCGTGCGCGTGTATTTGCCGTCGAAGAGGTTCTTGTTGGCCCACTCGAAATCATAAAGCATGCCAAGCGCACGCCGCACGACGGGGTTGGAGAACTTTGACAGTCTTGTATTGAACAGGAAGCCGGTCACGACAGGCGGAATGCCGGTGTCGAAATTCTCTGCCTTCACATCGCCTTTGCGGAAGGCCGGAAAGTCGATATCGCGCTCGCGTTTGACCGGATCAGTTTCATCGTCGATCGCGCAAATGCCCTTCTTGAAAGCTTCCGTCTTGGCATTGGCGTTGAGGAAGTACTCGATTGTGATCTGGTCGTAGTTGTCAAAACCGCGCTTCGAAGGAATGTCCTTGCCCCAATAATCCGGGTTGCGTTTGAAGACGATGCGCTGGCCGGGCTGTACCTTGTCGACCGTGTAGGGTCCGCTGCCGATCAACGGTTTCAGTGTGGTCTTGTCGAACGTGTCCTTGTCGAAGGCGTGTTTCGGGATGATTGGCGTCAATGCGATGATCAGCGGGAATTCGCGATTGGCCTTGTCGTTGAAGGTGAAGCGCACACTGTGGTCGCCGGTCTTCTCCAGCTTGGCGATCATACCCATGCGGGCGCTGTAGGGCGGGCGGCCCTTATCGGTGAAGACGTCGTAGGTGAACAGCACGTCTTCCGGCGTCACTGGCTGTCCGTCCGACCATTTTGCGTTGGGGTTGAGGTGAAACTCGATACTCTTGCGTTCAGGATCCATGTCGGCGGTGTCGGCCAGCAGCCCATAGAGGCTGAAAGGCTCGTCATAGTTGCGCTGCATCAACGGCTCGAACACCAGATTGCCGAAGATCGTGTCCATCATGCCGCGCGCCGTCGTGCGCAGGCTTTTCAGGATGAAAGGGTTCAGATTGTCGAAACTGCCGACAACACAATAGGTGATGCTTCCCCCCTTCGGGGCGTCGGGATTGACGTAGCTGAAATGGGCGTAGTCCGAGGGCAGGGCCGGTTCGCCCTGCATCGCAATCGCGTATTTCGGCTCCGACAGCGCCGGTGGCGACGACAGGGTGAAAAACGATAATGCGGTGACCAGCCAAACAAGAACGCGGCCCATGACCGTCTCCTTAACAGGTCGGCTTGATGATTCGGTCCGCACCCTAGCATGGGGCAACTGCATGGCGGCCAATGGCATCATCAAGAATTACAAGTGGGCGGGCTGGATTCGACGCCGCTTGCAGTGTAACACGCCGTCCGAAGTCATTCTGTTGCCTCATTTTGGCAACAGGTAGCTGGACCACACGGCACGAAGAAGCCGGTCCCGGGATCATTGAGAGGAAGTACACGACATGACGAGCCTGAACAGCAACGCGTACCGCCTGTCGGTCATGGCCGCAGGCGTGGTTGGCTTTCTCGGCGCAGGACTTCCCTCTGCTTCCGCGCAGCAGCAGCCGCAGATTCCGCAGGGCTGGTTCAAGGCCTGCACCAAGCAGGAAGACGTCGACATCTGCAACGTCCAGAACATTGTCACCGCCGGCAATGGCCAGCTCGTCACCGGTGTCAGCCTGATCGAGCTCAAGGGCAAGGTGAACCGCAAGGTGTTCCAGGTGACGGTCCCGACCGGCCGTCTCGTGCCTCCCGGCATCGGCCTGCAGATCGACACCGGCAAGGCGCAGAAGCTTGACTATGTCATCTGCTTCCCGGATCGCTGTGTGGCGGAAGTGCCGCTGACCGACCAGCTCGTCGCCTCGTTCAAGAAGGGTCAGGGGATCACGTTGACCTCGATCAATTTCCAAAACCAGGCCAATCCGATCAAGATCGCGCTGCAGGGCTTCAGCGGTGCCTATGACGGCCCCCCGCTGCAGCAGTCGGACATCGAGGACCGGCAGAAGAAGCTTCAGGACTTCGTCGCCAAGAACAACCAGGACTTCGCCAAGAAGCTCAAGGACGAGCAGGACAAGGCGAAGACCGCCAACTGATCCGGCATCGGATCATTATCCAGTCAAAAAAGCGGGGTCATGCCCCGCTTTTTTCACGTCTGGTCGTACCCGGTATGCCGGAAGTCAGTGCCTGGACTGCCGTTTCGGCGCGTAGCGCCCATCCGGCTTCTTGTCGAACATTTCCTTGATCTGCGGATGGCGGACGGGTTCTCCCGACCGATCCTCGAGCAGATTCTGCTCTGAGACATAGGCGATGTATTCGGTTTCCGAATTCTCGGCGAGCAGGTGGTAGAACGGCTGGTCCTTGCGCGGCCGTACGTCGGCGGGGATGGCTTCGTACCATTCGTCGGTATTGGCGAATTGCGGATCGACGTCGAAAATGATGCCTCGGAACGGGAACAGTCGGTGGCGAACCACCTGTCCGATCGCGAATTTGGCCGTTTTCATCGTACTCACCACTGAATTCCTTGATTTTATTTGGCGCAGACTCCGCATCAATTCAATCCCGAGCGTCTGAGCGCCTTCAAAATACGCGGAATACGCAAAAAAGGTTTTTGATGAACGTCGCGATACTGTGGCAAAGTCCGCAAAATCGCTACCGCTGCCGCGTCGGCTTCCGAAAGCCGCCCGCAAGCGCCGCAAAGCCGCTGCCGGGACGCAGCCCTTCGCGCATAAAAAAAGCGCGAAACGGTGCAAAGCCACCAAGCACACCGAGACCGGCGCCGCGCGCCATCTGTGCCGGCAACATGTCCGAAAGCAGCGACATGTTGAGCAGATTGACAGCGCTGCTGCGCGCCAGAATATCGGGGCGGCGCTTCAAATCATATACGGCAAGGGCAGCAGAAGCCCCCGGATCCCCACGATTTTCACGGGCGATTCCAACCAGATCGTCGATATCCCTGATGCCCAGGTTGAGGCCTTGCGCACCGATCGGCGGGAACACGTGCGCGGCTTCACCGACAAGCGCCACCCGTCGCGCCGCGAACCGGAGAGGGGTCACCGTCGACAACGGATAAATCTGGCGGCCCGGCTCCACGGTTACCCGGCCCAGCATCGACTGCATCTGTCGTTCGACCCGCAGCGAGAGCGTTGCGTCGTCCAACGCGGCAAGCTCCCTGGCGGTCTCGGGCTTGACCACCCAGACAAGGCTGGAGCGATTGCCCGGCAGTGGAACCTGCGTGAAAGGACCGGTCTCGGTATGGAACTCCGTCGAGGTGAAGCCATGTTCGCGGCTGTGGCCGAAATTGAGGACGAGCGCCGCCTGAGGATAGGTGCGCGCCGCCGTCGAGATGCCTGCTGCCTCGCGGGCCGGCGACAGGCGGCCGTCGGCAGCGACCGCAAGCGATGCATCGATCTCGCTGCCGTCAGCCAGCGTGGCAAGAGCTTTGGCGGCGCCGAGATGCCAGGCCTTCACCATCGATCTGCGCCATTCGATCCCGGAATGCCCGGCCACCTTGCCGGCAAGCGCGGGTCCAAGGACGCTGTTGGGCAGGTTCAGGCCGAACTGTTCCTCGTCGATTTCGCTGGCGCGGAAAGTGACGACGGGGCTGCGGATCAACCGGCCGGTCGCATCGACAATGCGCATGACCTTCAAGGGTGCGGCCTTGGGCCTGATGTCCTGGAGCACGCCCAGCCGTTCGAGCACCTTCAGGGCAGGCGTCATGAGCGCCGTGGTGCGGCCATCGGGAGCCGAAACCTCCGGCCCGGCAACCGTCACCGGAAAGCCGGCATCGGCGAAAGCAAGTGCAGCGATCAATCCCGCCGGCCCGGTGCCTGCGATCAGTATGCGCGCTGTTTCCTGATGCTCCAAGGTCGGCTTCCGGCTTGCTATGCGAGGCGGCCATCAGACCTGCCAGTCGATAGACGCATATAGGGCAGATCATGCGGCTTGATCAACGCGGCGATTCGGCCCATTCGAGTGTCATGACCGGCCAGCAGGACGATTTCAGCCACCTCGATCGCGCCGGCCGCGCCACGGCAAACGTCGCACGCAATCCGCGCTTGATGGTCAACGTCGTCATCGGTGCAAGCATCGCACTGGCCTGGCTGCTGCTTGCGGCGATGGCGATTCGCAGCGCCGAAGCCCAGATCAGCGCGCCAGGCGACACTTTGTTGCGTAACTTGCCGCAACTGCCGCTGCCTGCCGTCCTCGAACGGTTCTTCGCACTCTGCCTTTCCCCGGCGCCACTGGACGCAAGGATCGGTCCGCGTACGCTGGCGCTCATCCTCATGTGGTTTCTCATGGCAATCGCCACGATGCTGCCGTCCGCGGCACCGATGATCCGCACTTATTGCGAGATCGCCGATACAGCCCGGATCAAGGGGGAGCCAGTCGTCCATCCGCTGGTGCTGGTTGCCGGCTACCTCTGCGTCTGGCTTGCCGCCTCGATGCTGTTTGCGGCACTGACACTTGCCGTCCACGCATTCGCCGCCTCCGGAGGGATATTCGACCCGGTGCTTGGCGTTGCCGGTGGACTCGCCTTGCTGGTTGCCGGCCTCTACCAGTTCAGCGGCCTCAAGGAGGCCTGCCTGACAAAGTGCCGGAACCCGTTCTCGATCCTTTTTTCGAACTGGAGCCCGAGAACCGTCAGCATCTTCCGGCTCGGTCTCGCGCAAGGCATCTGGTGCCTGGGATGCTGCTGGGCATTGATGCTGGTGATGTTCGCAGTCGGCGTTATGAACGTCTTCTGGATGGCGCTGATCGGCGTGTTCACCCTGATTGAAAAACAGACGATGGGCAGTCTTCCAACCCGACTGGCTGGTGCGATACTGCTTGTCTGGGCAGCCGCGCTGCTAGTAATCTCGCTATAACCGGGGGAAATTCGATGTCAGATCAGAGCTGGGCAATGAGAGGAGAGCTCGTACTCTCCTGCAATTGCACGGTTTTTTGTCCTTGCGTTCTGTCGCTTGGCAGTCATCCTCCGACCGAGGGCTATTGCCAGACCTGGGCGGGTTTTCGTATCGACGCCGGTCATTTCGGAGAGGTCGACCTCTCCGGCCTCAACCTTGGGCTGATCATGGAAATCCCCGGTTACATGAGCCGCGGCAACTGGACCGCGGGCCTGTTCATCGACACCAGGGCCTCGGTGTACGCGGCCAAGGCTTTGACCAAGATCTTCACCGGCAAGGCCGGCGGGACGACGTCGCTGCTCTCGATCCTCGTCGGCAAGTTCCTGGGCGTCGAACAGGTGCCGATAACCTACGAGACACGGGACAAGACGCGTATTTTTCAGATACCGAAGATCATCGACGGGGCCGTCACGCCAATCGCGGGCAAGGACCGCGAGAAGGATACAGTGATCACGAATTCCGAATACTGGATCGCATCGGAGATCATCGTGGCCAGGTCCGACAAGAGCAAGATGCGGGCCTTTGGCCGCAACTGGAATTTCGCCGGCCGCTCGGCCGAGATCTGCAAACTTGATTGGCGGGGCCCGTGAGCAAGAACACAAAGGCCCGCAAGATCGCCGGGAAGATCACCGACCGGATTCCGCGGCCGAAGAAGAAGGTCACCTGGCCGCAGGCGCGCGCTTTTTCGGTGCATCTGCTGACCGCCTCCGGTTCGTTCCTGGCTTTCCTGTCGCTGGTGGCGGCGAGCGAGGAGCGCTGGACGGCCATGTTCTGGTGGCTCGGGCTGGCGCTGTTCGTCGATGGTATCGACGGGCCGATCGCCCGGAAGCTGGAGGTCAAGGAAATCCTGCCGACCTGGTCCGGCGAACTCCTCGACAACATTATCGATTACGTGACGTACGTGCTGATCCCTGCCTTCGCGCTCTACCAAAGAGGCTTCATGGGCGAGGGCCTGTCGTTCCTGTCGGCGGCTATCATCGTCGTGTCGAGTGCGATCTACTATGCCGACACCGGCATGAAGACGAAGGAGAACTTCTTCAAGGGATTCCCCGTGGTCTGGAACATGGTGGTGTTCACGCTGTTCGTCATCGAACCGGGACAATGGGTTTCGTTCGCGGTGGTCGTGGTGGCCGGCATTCTGACCTTTGTCCCGATAAATTTCATCCATCCGGTGCGGGTGGTGCGGCTGCGGCCGATCAATCTCGGCATGACGCTGCTGTGGTGCGCCTTCGGCGCGCTTGCGCTCGCGCAGGCGGCGCTCGCCGCTTTCTACGATCAGATCGGCGTGCTGGGCGAGCAGGTCAGCACTTTCACCAAGATCGGCATTACCGTTACCGGGCTCTATCTCGCAACCATTGGTGGCCTCATGCAGTTCTTTCCAAACCTCGGCGCCAAAAAAACCTGACCAACCGCTCTTCAAGGAATCCTGTCCATGTCCAAAGCCATCCGCATCCACGCCAATGGCGGCCCGGAAGTCCTGACCTATGAGGACGCCGATCCCGGCCAGCCTGGTTCGGGACAGATCCTGATCAGGCATACCGCTATCGGTCTCAACTTCATCGATGTCTATCATCGCTCGGGCCTCTATCCGCCGCCCGGCGGATTTCCGCTCGTTCCCGGCAGCGAAGCAGCCGGCGTGGTGCTGGAAGTCGGCCACGGCGTCGACTGGCTGAAGCCTGGCGACCGGATTGCCTATGCCGTGACGACGGGCGCTTATGCGCAGGAGCGCGTCATCGATGCCAGCCGCGTCGTCAAGGTGCCGGACGGCATCAGCGACGAACAGGCCGCCGCCATGATGCTGAAGGGCATGACCGCAGAATATCTCCTGCGCCGGACCTTCAAGGTGAAGGCGGGCGACACGATCCTGTTTCATGCCGCGGCCGGTGGCGTCGGGCTCATTCTGGGCCAATGGGCGAAGCATCTCGGGGCGACGGTCATCGGCACCGCCAGCTCTGCCGACAAGATCGAACTGGCCAAGGCGCATGGCTTCGACCATGTCATCAACTACAAGGAGCAGGATTTCGTCGCCGGCGTGGCCGCAATCACCGGCGGCGGGAAATGCGACGTCGTCTATGACTCGGTCGGTAACGACACATTTCCGGCCTCGCTCGACTGCCTGAAGCCGCTCGGCATGTTCGTCAGCTTCGGGCAGTCCTCGGGACCCATCCCGCCGTTCTCGATGTCGCTGCTGGCGCAGAAGGGCTCGCTGTTCGCCACGAGGCCGACGCTGTTCGTCTACAATGCAAAACGCGAGGATCTCGATGCGTCCGCCGCCGCACTGTTCGAGGTCGTGCTCAGCGGTGCCGTCGAGATCAAGATCAATCAGCGCTATGCGCTGAAGGACGCGGGCAAGGCACATCAGGATCTCGAGGGACGCAGAACGACAGGCACGACCATCCTGGTTCCGTGACGACGAACTGCCTGGGTTTTCAGCGTCCTGCCGCAGTCGCAGGCATGGTTTGCACGAAAAGCCAGCTGGCCATATCCTTGTCCGAGAAGGGCTAATCTTTACCCTTGAGTTTCCGCTGAAATTCTTGAAGCTCTTTCAAGTTGGGTGCTGCTTTCACACGAGAGCCGGCCGCGCATACGATGCTTGCGGGAACACAGAACATGTCCGGTAATCCGGATGGGAGGCACTGTGAGTGCAGATCATGATGGAGCGAACCTGCTCGAGGTTCGTGGCCTGACCAAGATATTCGGCACGCTGACAGCGTGCGACCATGTCGACCTCAACATCGCCAAGGGTGAAATCCACGCTTTGCTCGGCGAGAACGGCGCCGGCAAGTCGACGCTGGTCAAGATGCTGTTCGGCTCGCTGGAGCCCAATTCGGGCGAGATTTTCTGGAACGGCCAACCAGTGCGGATCACCAGCCCGGGCGTTGCCAAGAAGCTCGGCATCGGCATGGTGTTCCAGCATTTTTCGCTGTTCGAGGCGCTGACGGCCGCCGAGAACATCGCGCTGTCGCTGGATGACGGCTCGCCGATCAGCAGCATCGCGGCCAAGGCGAGGGCGCTTTCCTACAGTTACGGCCTGCCGCTCGATCCGGAATCGCTGGTCGGCGACCTGTCGGTCGGCGAGCGCCAGCGCATCGAGATCATCCGCTGTCTGCTGCAGACGCCGCAACTCATCATCCTTGACGAGCCGACATCGGTGCTGACACCGCAGGAGGCCGACAAGCTGTTCGAGACGCTGGAGCGACTGCGCGCGGAAGGCAAATCGATCCTCTACATTTCGCACCGGCTCGAAGAGGTCAAGCGCATCTGCGACCGCGCCACCGTGCTGCGGCACGGCAAGGTGGTCGGTCACTGCAACCCGCGCGAGGAGACAGCCGCCTCGCTCGCCCGCATGATGGTCGGCAGCGAGGTGCTGGCCGTGGTGCGGGCGCCGGTCGAGGGGATCGAAACCGCGCAGCCGCTGCTTGAAATCCGCGGCCTCAACCGCAAGCCGGCAACGCCGTTTTCCATTCCGCTCAAGAACATCAGCCTCAATGTCCGGGCCGGCGAGGTGATCGGCATTGCCGGCGTCGCCGGCAATGGCCAGGGCGAGTTCTTCGAATCCGTCTCCGGCGAGGTTTTGCAGCAGGATGCCGCATCGGTGCGCATCCGCGGCAAGGACGCCGGCGGCCTTACCATCACAGGGCGGCGCCTGCTGGGGGCTGCCTTCGTGCCGGAAGAGCGGCTCGGCCATGGTGCCGCGCCGCGCATGAAACTCTCGGAAAACCTCCTGCTGTCGCGACATGCTACGGATGGCAAGGCTTTTGTCGGCGCCGGTGGCATGGTCAAGAGCGGCGCCGTCTACGCCGCCTCGCAACGCATCATCGAGGCGATGGATGTGCGCAAAAGCGCGCCCGATCCTGAAGCCGCGGCACTTTCAGGCGGCAACCTGCAGAAATTCATCGTCGGTCGCGAACTCGACCGCCGGCCAAGCGTCATGGTGGTGAACCAACCGACATGGGGCGTCGATGCCGGAGCTGCAGCGCACATCCGTCAGGCGCTGATCGAGCTTTCGCGCAGCGGGTCGGCAGTGCTGGTGATCAGCCAGGATCTCGACGAGCTGTTCGAAATATCGGACGTTATCGCCGTCATGCACAATGGCGAATTGTCCAAGCCGATGCCGATCGCCGAAGCGACTTTCGAGAAGGTCGGCTTGCTGATGGGCGGCGCCGAACCCGGCCACGCCGAACATACGCTGGAGACGGCATGATGCGCCTCGAACTCGTCAAACGCCCGCAGCGCTCGGCGCTGTTCTCGATGCTGTCGCCGTTTATCGCGTTCGCGCTGACCATCATCGCCGGCGCGGTTCTGTTCGCGCTGCTCGGCGTCAATCCGCTCAACGCATTCAAGATCTATTTCATCGAGCCGATCAGCCAGGTCTGGCAGTTGCATGAGCTGGCGATCAAGGCCGCGCCGCTGATCCTGATCGCGGTCGGCTTGTCGGTCTGCTACAAGGCCAACATCTGGAACATCGGCGCCGAGGGCCAGTTCATCTTCGGTGCCATCTTCGGTTCCATCATTCCCGTGCTGTTTCCGCAATTCGAAGGCCCGCTGGTGTTGCCGCTGATGCTTCTGCTCGGCATGGTCGGCGGTGCGGCCTATGCGGCGATCCCGGCCTTGCTGAAGACCCGGTTCAACACCAACGAGATCCTGACCAGCCTGATGCTGGTCTATGTCGCCCAGTTGTTCCTCGACTGGCTGGTGCGCGGTCCATGGCGCGATCCGCAAGGCCACGGCTTTCCGCAGACGATCCAATTCAGCGATTCGGCCACCTTACCGGAGCTGATGCCGGACGCCGGACGCGCCAACTGGGGCTTTGTCTTCGCATTGGTTGCCGCGGTGCTGATCTGGATCCTGATGGGCCGCATGCTCAAGGGTTTCGAGGTCCGCGTGCTGGGCTCCAGCCCAAGGGCAGGACGCTTCGCCGGCTTCGGCCTCAACCGCATGGTGTTCTTTGCCTTCCTGCTGTCGGGGGCGCTCGCCGGCCTTGCCGGCATCTCGGAGGTTTCTGGCGCCATCGGGCAACTGCAGCCCGTGATTTCACCCGGTTATGGCTTCACCGCCATCATCGTGGCCTTCCTCGGCCGCCTCAATCCGCTCGGCATCATCGCCGCCGGTCTGGTGCTGGCGCTGACCTATCTCGGCGGCGAAGCGGTGCAAAGCGCGCTCGGTATCTCGGACAAGGTGGCTCGGGTGTTCCAGGGCATGCTTTTGTTCTTCGTGCTCGGCTGCGACACGTTCATTCACTACCGCATCCGGCTGATCGGCCTGGCGCTTACGAAACCAGATGGCGCCGCAAAGCTCGAAGCCGCGCCGAAGTTGAAGGAAGCCCGCTGATGGACATCACCGTCAACATCCTCTTGACCATCGCCACGGCGGCGACGCCGCTTTTGATCGCGGCGATCGGCGAACTGGTGGTCGAGCGCTCCGGCGTGCTCAATCTCGGCGTCGAAGGCATGATGATCATGGGTGCGGTCGGCGGCTTCGGCGCCGGCTACCTGACCGGCTCGCCCTGGATCGGCCTTTTGGCGGCGATCGTCATGGGCGCACTGTTCTCATTGCTGTTTGCCGTCATGACGCTGTCGCTCGCCACCAATCAGGTTGCGACCGGCCTGTCGCTGACACTGCTGGGCCTTGGCCTGTCTGGCATGATCGGAACGAGCTTCGTCGGCCAGCCTGGTGTCAGGCTGCCCAATCTCGACATTCCAGGCCTGAGCTCGATCCCGGTCCTCGGCAAGCTGCTATTCGGCCAGGACCCTGTGTTCTACATTTCAATCGCGTTGACGGCGGCCGTAATGTGGTTCCTGTTCAAGACGCGCACCGGGCTGACGCTGCGCTCGATCGGCGACAGCCACACTTCGGCCCATGCGCTCGGCATCAAGGTCATCCGCTACCGTTACCTCGCGGTGATCTTCGGCGGCGCTTGCGCCGGTCTTGCCGGCGGGCATCTGTCGCTCGTCTACACCCCACAATGGGTGGAGAACATGTCCGCTGGCCGCGGCTGGATCGCTCTCGCACTGGTCGTGTTCGCGTCGTGGCGGCCATGGCGGGTGCTGGCCGGCGCCTATATCTTCGGCGCCGTGTGGATCGGCCAGCTTCATGCACAGGCTTTTGGCATTCCGGTGCCCTCGCAGATGCTTTCTTCTCTGCCCTATCTGGCAACCGTCGTGGTTCTCGTTCTAATCTCGCGCAACAAGCGTCTGACGATGATGAACACGCCGGCATCCCTGGGGCAGCCATTCGTTCCGGATCGTTGACAACAACAAAAAGACGGGAAGCTCCTAGGCTTAACACAGAGAGGTAACACAATGAAAAAACTGCTTATCGCCCTGATGACGACGACAGCGACTTTGTCGCTGGCTGCGTCCGCAGAGGCCGCCGACAAGTTGAAGGCCTGCTGGGTTTATACCGGCCCGATCGGCGATTTCGGCTATTCCTACCAGCACGACCAAGGCCGCCTCGAAGTCGAGAAGGCGCTCGGCGACAAGGTCGAAACCGCCTATCTGGAGAACGTCTCCGAAGGCCCCGACGCCGACCGTGCTTTCGAGCGCCTGGCGCGCGAAGGCTGCAAGCTCATCTTCGGCACCTCGTTCGGTTTCATGGACGCCGAAGTGAAGGTCGCCAAGAAGTTTCCAAAGGTGATGTTCGAGCACGCCACCGGTTACAAGACCGGGGACAATCTCGGCATCTACAATGCGCGCTTCTATGAAGGCCGCTATGTGCTCGGCCAGATCGCCGCCAAGGAATCGAAGTCCGGCGTCGCCGGCTACATCGTCTCCTTCCCGATCCCGGAAGTGGTGATGGGCATCAACTCCTTCATGCTCGGCGCGCAATCGATCAATCCGAACTTCAAGGCCAAGATCGTCTGGGTGAACTCGTGGTTCGATCCGGGCAAGGAAGCCGACGCCGCCAAGGCGCTGTTCGACCAGGGCGCCGACATCATCGTCCAGCACACCGACTCGACCGCTGCCCTGCAGGTGGCCGAAGAGCGCAAGCTACACGGTTTCGGCCAGTCGTCCGACATGATCAAGTTCGCGCCGCACGCGCAGCTGACCTCGCTGACCGACGAATGGGGTCCGTACTACATCAGCCGCGTGCAGGCAGCCATCGATGGCACCTGGAAGCCGGACAATGTCTGGCTCGGCATCAAGGACGGCGCGGTCAAGCTCGCGCCCTACACCAACATGCCTGACGACGTGAAGGCGATGGCCGAAGCGACCGAAAAGAAGATCGCTGGCGGCTGGAACCCCTTCACCGGACCGATCGCCAAGCAGGACGGCTCGGCGTGGCTCAAGGACGGCGAGGTCGCCGATGACGGCACGCTGCTCGGCATGAATTTCTACGTCAAGGGCGTCGACGACAAGCTGCCTCAATAAGCAGCACGTCATATTCCAAATAGGAAAAGGGCGCCGCGAAGCGCCCTTTTCATTGCCTGGAGAAACTGACGGAAGGCTCAGACGGCCGAACCGTAGAGATCATAGGCGTCGGCGCGCTCGATCTTGACGGTGACGATGTCGCCGGCGCGCATCGGGCGGCGCGACTGGATGTGGACCGAACCATCGATCTCCGGCGCATCGTATTTGGTGCGGCCTTTTGCCGACATGCCGTGCGCTTCGTCGATCAGCACCGGCAGGCGCTTGCCGACCTTCCGGGCCAACTGCGCCGCCGAGATCTTCTGTTGGCGCTGCATGAAGCGGTGCCAGCGCGCTTCCTTGATCTCCTTAGGCACCTGCTCGAGGCCAAGGTCATTGGAGCGGGCGCCCCTGACCGGCTCGTATTTGAAGCAGCCGGCGCGATCGATCTTCGCTTCATCCAGCCAATCGAGCAGCATCTCGAAATCGTTTTCCGTTTCGCCGGGGAAGCCAACGATGAAGGTCGAGCGGATGGCGAGATCCGGGCACACGTCGCGCCAGCCGCGAATGCGCTCGAGCGTCTTTTCGCCATGCGCGGGCCGGCGCATGTTCTTCAGCACCTGCGGCGAGGCGTGCTGGAAGGGAATATCCAGATAGGGGAGGATTTTTCCCTCGGCCATCAGCGGGATGACGTCGGCGACATGCGGGTAGGGGTAGACATAATGCATGCGCACCCAGATGCCGAGTTTGCCCAGCTCCTCCGAGAGATCGAGGAATTTCGCGCGTACTTCGCGGTCGCCGAACATGGACGTCTGGTATTTGATGTCGATGCCGTAGGCGCTGGTGTCCTGCGAGATGACGAGGAGTTCCTTGACGCCGGCCTTGGCCAGTTTCTCGGCTTCGCGCAGCACATCGGCCGCCGGCCGCGAGACGAGATCGCCGCGAAGTGCCGGGATGATGCAGAAGGTGCAACGGTTGTTGCATCCTTCCGAAATCTTCAGATAGGCATAGTGGCGCGGCGTCAGCTTGACGCCCTGCGGCGGCAGGAGGTCGATGTAGGGATCGTGCGAGGGAGGGGCTGCCTCATGGACGGCAGCCATCACGCTCTCATAGGCCTGCGGCCCGGTGATCGCCAGCACGTTTGGATGCTTCTCGCGGATCACGTCCGGCTCGGCGCCCAGGCAGCCGGTGACGATGACCCTGCCGTTTTCCGAAAGCGCGGAGCCGATGGCGTTGAGCGACTCATCGCGGGCGGAATCAAGGAAACCACAGGTGTTGACGACAACGAGATCGGCACCGTCATGCTTGCGGGCGATCTCGTAGCCCTCGGCCCGCAGGCGCGTGATGATGCGTTCGGAATCGACAAGGGCTTTGGGACATCCGAGACTGACGAAGCTGACGCGCGGGGCGGACATGGGCGATTTTCCAATGGACGCGAACCGGAACACCGTCCGGCCCGCAGTCTCAACATATAACGGTTTGCATGGCTCCTGGCAGGAGCTCAATTCGGGCGGCGCAATAGCACGGCTTCCTCAATCAGGCAAACGGGGCCCTGCGCCCCCGGCCTGTGCGTCAGTGCCCGCCTGACCCGAACCATGGTGATAGGAAGGCAAAATGATCGGGGAATTGCTGCACGGCGCCGTCAACCAGCATCTTGACCGCGACATAGAGGATGATCACCAGGCCGATATAGGCAATCCAGCGGTATTTGTGCAGCAGGCGCGCGACGAACGACGCGGCAAAGCCCATCAACGCGATCGACAGCGCCAGTCCGACAATCAGCACCGTCGGATGGTTCATGGCCGCGCCCGCCACGGCAAGGACATTGTCGAGCGACATCGACACGTCGGCAATGACAATCTGCCAGGCGGCCTGTGAGAAGGTCTTGCTTGGCCCCTTGCCGGCGATAACGCCATCCTTGTCGAAATCGCCGTTCGACAGCGCTTCGGTGGCGTCGCGCTCGTCATCATGGCTGACCCGCAATTCGCGCCACATCTTCCAGCAGACCCACAGCAAAAGCAGGCCGCCGCCGATAAGCAGCATTGGACCAATGGTCAGCAGCCATTGCGTGATCAGGGCGAAGAAAATGCGAAGAACGGTGGCAGCCGCAATGCCGACAAGAATGGCTCGCTGGCGCTGGCTGGCGGGCAGGCCGGCCGCGGCGAGGCCGATGACGATGGCATTGTCGCCCGCGAGCGCAAGGTCGATGGCGATGACCTGGAGGAGAGCCGAAAAGCCCGCGGTGGTGAATATTTCCATCGACCTGGAAGCCCTTCGTCGAGTGTTCGTCGGCGATCGTCCGAACGGGCCTAAAGGCATGGTCCGTTGGCGTCAAGTCGCAGCGCCGGACAACGCTGGAAAACCATTTTTCGTTGCCGTGGAATTACAGGAGATTCTCAGCAAACGCCGGCGGCAAGCCAATGCCGGCGCAAGCCCGCGAGAAACTAATCGTAGAGATTGTACTTCGCCCAATCGGCTTCCGGAATCTCATCTCCGATCCGATAGCGGAGCTGGAGAACTTGCATATGGTCCGGGCCTGTCTGGCATTTGAATTTCAGCCGGTACCACTGTCCCTTGCTGCGGAACGCCGCGCCGGGGCTCCGGATGGCGTCGGCGCTCATCTGAGGCGTCGCGAAGGCGTATGCGACGACGCGGTCGGCCTTGAACTTGCGATCATCGTGGGTGATCCGGTCCAGGATTTCGGCATCGCAACGCTGCTCGAGGCGGGTCTGCGGATCAAGTTTCATCAGCCCGGCGCGCAAAGCGTTGTCCATCGCACTGGCCGGAAAAGCCAGCGTCAGGGACGCAATGGCCATCATGCAGAGTGTCTTCATGGGCGGGACAAGCAGCATGTTTTGTCTGAGAAATCAACCAACAGGGCCGTTCCATGCTCGGCAAACCCAGTATTCAGAGGCTCGGCGCAATCAAAATCTCGTGTCGGGCTTCATCGTGCGGGACCTGCGGCCAACGAACCAGCGAGGCGCGGCCGGCATCCGTGAGATCGTAAAGGCCGCGCTCGACCCTTGCAAACCAGCCGTAGACATTGTGCTGCAGAATCTTCGGCGCGATCGACGTCAAGGCTTTCAGATCGCGCGGCCGTTTGGGGCCGTCCGCAAGCGCGGCGGCGCAAATGAGGGCGCTCTGCCGATAGGCGGTCATGATCGGATTGCGCGATCCGCCGCCGGCGACAGGATCGCCGCGGCGGCGCTGGTGCTCGTCGACAAGGCGAGAACGCCGTCGCGCATTCTTTCGCAGCGCCATGGCGATCGGACTGAGAAGCACTTCGACCCGATCATTGGCGGTTACGCCAATCAGGCCGAAGCCGAGCCGACGGCAAAGGTTGCGGAACCTGGCATCGCTTTCGCGTCCCTTGCCCCGCGCCGACATGCGCGCCGCCAGCCACACCTCATCGCAAGCAGCCGCACGGTCGACGCCCTGCAGAACCAGTTCTAGATTGAACTGCAGCTTCAGCTCGCAGATGACGACGATCGGCGGCTCTCCCTCGCGCAGCGCGACGATATCGCAGCCGCCGATTTCCCCTTTCACGACGAAGTCGAGGTTTTCGAGGAAACGCTTCACCGGCGCATAGAGTGAGGTCTCGTTCATGCCGCATGGTCTAGCCGATTCGATATGAAAAGCCTCGCAGGCGAATGGCGTCGTCTGCCCCGCCGAGAGCGGGGATTCCGGAAGCGGTGCGGCATGGCTCAAGAATGAATTCTTTTGAGGAAAGCCAACAGCACGCGGTTGAACCGGTCGGGACGCTGCAAGGGCGCGAAATGACTGACGTCGGGAAGCATGACCAATTCCGATGCCGGTATGCTGCGGGCCAGATAGATGGCGTGCTCGTCCTTGATAAACTCGTCGTGCTCGCTTTGGACGACCGCCACGGGCACGCGGATCTCTCCCAGCTCGGCGGCGCCATAATTGGGTTCGCTCTTCATCATCAGGCTGACAGCTTTGACAAATGCATCGAATTGGCCTGGCGTGGCCGACAGCTCGGCATAATCCTTTTTGTGCCGGCTGAAACACCGCTCGATGACCGGACTGGCCTGGAATTCCTTCGTGCCGCTGGGATCCATATTGCAGCCGAAGAAGAACACACCCGCGATGCGATCGGCAGCCTTCATGCCAAGGATCAGGGCAACACACGCGCCATCGCTCCAACCTACCGCGGTAACCTTGTCCAATTGCAGGCGATCCATCACCGCAAGGACATCAGAGGCCACCAGTTCGTATTTGTATGACCGTTCGTCGCGGGTGCTGCGTCCATGGCCCCCGCTGTCGATAGTGACGACCTGATAGCCGTGCCCGACCAATGTCGGGACCTGAAATCCCCAATTGCCGCTATGGCCAAGGCCGCCATGCAACAAGATCACGGGAAAGCCCGTCCCAAACGCGGCGTACCAGATTTTTGCACCCTCGTGCTCCACTTGGCCTTCGTCCGCCGCGGCCGGCAAAGGAGCAGCACCATGCGCTTCGAATTTTGTGAGATCGTCGTCGCGATAATCCATGCCGAAAACAGCCTCGTGGCAAACGTCCAGGCCTACGTTATTGCTGGGGCACGCCGATACCAACCCACGAGGGGACACGACAGAGGAGATTGTGTTGCCTAACGGCCGATATTGACCGCACCTGTCGCCGCCTGATCCTGGCTGGTTCGCACCGGCCGATTTTCGTGGAGGGCTTCGCCCTCCGGCACTGCCCGATTCGATCGTTTCCTGCGACGCAGCAGCGGATAGCCGACCTGTCCGAAGTAGCTGGAGGGGACTGGATCATCGACGCCATATTTCTCGGGCGCTTTGTTGCCAGTCGCATTGTAGGTGCCGAACACCACGTCGAGGAAGGGCAACTGTCCGGCGAAGTTCTTGTCGTAGGCTTCGCGCTGGTTGGCATGGTGCCAGCGATGGAACTGCGGGCTGGCGATGAGCCACTTCAAGGGGCCGAACGGAATCCGCAAGTTCGAATGAACAAGCAGCGTGTGCCAGAAGTAGATGACGGAAAAGACGGCGATCGAGGCTTCGGAGAATCCGAGAAAAAAGATCGGTGTCAGCGAAATTGCCTTGGTGACTATGGCGTCGACGGGATGAGAGTGGAATGCACCGAGCCAGTCCAGTTCCTCGATGCCGTGATGGACTGCATGGAATTTCCAAAGCGCGGGGATTTCGTGAAACGCACGGTGTGCCCAGTAGACGCCTATGTCGGTAATCAGGATGATCTCGGCGACCTGCAGCCAGATGGGCTGGCCGCCGACCGCGCGCGTTACAGATTGCGGGACCAGCATTGCAGCGGCTTCGAGCGTGTTGGCCGCGAGCAGGATTATTACGGCCTTTACGACGAGGCCGTTGAACAGCACATAGATCAGGTCGACACCCAGGCCCTTGCGCAGGATCTTCTGCGGTCGCTCGGCAAACAGATGCTCGAACGGAATGAAGATCAGCGTGCAGATCAACAGCCCCTTTATGCCAAAAATATCCATTCGACCTGCTTATCGCCTTGCCTTTGGCCAGCGCCACCCGCGCTTCAGCTTCCGAACAGAACCACATTTCTCCTTTCCAAAGGCTTGACGCCGGCCGCTCGTGTCATGTTCCCGGCTATCATCCGACGAACGCACCCGGCGGTGTCACATTCGTGTCGCGATCTGGCGCTAGTTGTGCCAGTGCGCGCTTGTCGAACGCAGCGCAACGCGCGTCCTCCCAGGAATAACCCCTCCGGTCCCTGCCGGTGGGGTTTTTCATTTCGAGAACCATATTGTCGGTCGCGGGTTGTCCTTGCTATTGTGGCACTACGGCCAGCACGGGGACGCATCATGGACGCAAGTGAAATGAGTGCGATCGGCGACACCCTCATGAGGATCGTCACGCCCGACATGTCTCCCAAGCAGCTTGTCAAAGCCGCCCGGAAAGCGCACCCCAACGCCTCCAAGAAGGATATTGCGAGGGCAGCCTTCTTCTCGATCATCGCAAACGCGGATCAGGACATCGGCAAGGCCAAGAACCTGCAGGCATTTGCCATTGCGGAGCGCACACAGCAGTCGGACTGAGCAAGTCGGCGCCTTGGCGTTGGGCGAGCTTGCCATTGCTGCGCAATCACGCCTTCATCGCCGCGGATAAGCCGCCCGGCAGACTGACATCACGGTATCGCGCAGCCAGCGATGGGCCGGGTCGGCGTCCATGCGGGGATGCCACATCGCCGATATCTTGAACTCCGGAATGGGAAGCGGGAGCTCGAAGCACTCAAGACCCGTCGTGACGGCATGGTCGCTTGCGCCGTCGTTGCCGAAACATGAGCGCGGCACGGTCGCGACCAGATCCGACTGGCGAACAATCCGCATTGCATCGGGATAGCCGGGCACGACAACCGCGACGGTGCGCCCAAGGCCAAGCTTGCCCAAGGCGCCATCGATCGGCTCGACGACATTTCCTTCCCGTGACGCCACGACATGCTTGCAAGCGGCATAGCGTTGGGGCGTGACGCCCGCGCCCGTCAGAAGCGGATGTCCGGCCCGGATCACACCGGCATATTTGTCGTGGAACAGGAACTGGGTGCGTATCTCGGGCGCGGATGTGCCAAGCAAACCGATCTCCAGATCGATGAGACCTTCCCGGAGCGGGCGCGCATCCTTGTCGGGCTTGGGTGCGAAGCGCAGGCGGACACGAGGCGCCGCACGGGTAACTGCAACCACGACCGGGCCGGACAGGAATTCCAGGAACGCTTCGCTGGCGCGAATGGTGAACGTCAATTCCAGCGTCGCTAAGTTCAAGCGCATGTTTTGCGGCCGCAGAACCGATCGCACATCCCGGGTGAGCTCATGGACACGATCGTGCAATTCCGCGGCGTGCGGCGTGGGCACAAGCCCGCGTCCGGCCCGGACGAGCAGCGGGTCGCCGGTGGCTGCGCGAAGTCGCGTGAGCGTCCGGCTCATCGCCGAGGTGCTCAGGCCGAGTCGGCGGGCCGCCCCCGTCACGCTGCCTTCGGCAAGCAAGACGTCCAGCGCTACGAGAAGGTTCAGGTCCACATTGTCCATGGCACAACCTTATCCCAGCTGTTTTGGCAGACATAGCGTCAGATGCAACCATACTTTGAATTTGGCGCGTCTGGCGCACGGCTTCCGGTTGCCCATATTTGCGGTCACCCCAGACAACGAAGGAGATTGCCCAATGTCCACAAACGTCTTGAACACCCCGTCAGGTACTGTCCTCATCGTCGGCGCATCGCGCGGCCTCGGCCACGCAATGGCGGCCGAGTTTCTCAGGAAAGGCTGGAACGTCGTCGGCACGATTCGGAAAGGCAGCGGCCGGACCAAACTGCACGACCTCACGGACGAGTTCGAAGGCCGGCTCGAAATCGAGACGGTCGACATCTGCGAGCCCGATCAGGTCGCGGCCTTGCGCGACCGGCTGTCGGGCCGGGTATTCGACATATGTTCGTCAATGCCGGCGTTAGCAACAACCCGACTGAAACGATCGCCGATGTGACGACCGACGAGTTCGTGCGCGTGATGGTCACAAATGCGCTCAGCCCGATGCGCGTCCTCGAGAGCCTGGAGCAATGCGTCCCGGCGACCGGCCTGATCGGCGTGATGTCGTCCGGGCAGGGCAGCATCTCCAACAACGAGACAGGTCAACGCGAGGTCTACCGCGGCAGCAAAGCGGCGCTGAACATGTTCATGCGAAGCTTCGCGGCCCGTCATGCCGCAACGTCGCGTGCCATGGTGCTGATGGCGCCCGGCTGGGTCCGTACGGAATTGGGAGGGCCGGAAGGACGGCTGAGCATCGAGGAGAGCGTGCCGAGCCTTGTCAACGTTCTGCTTGCCAGACAGGGAACCCCGGGGTTGACGTATGTCGACTATCTCGGCCGCACCGTCCCCTGGTGATATGACGTTCACGAGCAGGGGATTGGCGGAGGGAGTGGGATTCGAACCCACGGTGAACTTGCGCCCACGCCGGTTTTCAAGACCGGTGCCTTAAACCGCTCGGCCATCCCTCCGGGCCTTGATTTCGTTAGCTTTTCTGGCGTTCTGTGCTCGGCCATGCGGGCCGCTGCTACCATTTGCTACCGAATGCCCATTTCGATCCACACATGGACTGCGTTTGCTGCGACCCCTCCTAGCAACATGCATAGGGGTATGACAACTCCGGTTGCTCCTAATTGTTGAGCGATGAAGGCCGAGCCGAAAAAGGCAACGATCCCCACGAACAGCGAGATTGGGATGAACAGAAATGATGACTTCAAGCCCTTATGGTAGGTGACATAGGCGGAAGGCGCCAGCCATAGAGCGATGATCAACAAGCTACCGATCACGCGTTTCCTCCCCCTTTGGAATTTGCCGCTCGGATAGCAGCATCAACCTCTTCCGCAGCATCAGCATGCATTCCTGGCATCACATGCGAATAAAGGTCCAGCGTGATCCCGATCGTCGAATGCCCAAGGCGCTCGCTGGCGACCTTCGGATGAACGCCGGCAAGCATCTGTGGAGCGTAGGTATGCCGAAGATCGTGGAAGCCGATGCGGGGCAGGGTTGTCTTGCCGATGATGCGAGGCAACGCGTCAACACTCAGATGTAAGGAGCAGAATGTCCGATGAACATCTTGCTACCATTTTGCTACCGAACTCGGTAGCAGCATCCGGTACGAAACGGGAGCAATAGTGCAGAGCTTCGCCTATCCGATTGATTTTCCGGTACATGGCCGGATGGCGCAGGACGGATCAATACGCCAATAAGCGAATTTCAAGACCGGTGCCTTAAAACGCTCGGCCATCCCTCCGCTATGGTTTTCCAACCACTTAGGACATTAGCGACCGGTCGTTTTTGAGCAGTTGGCACCGAATTGGCACCGAAGGCGTTCCCGACCGGTTCGCTGTTCATTCCTGTAGTGCGGCATTGAGGGCCGCGTCAACCACCGCTGCGGCGCCTTCCTGCTGTCCTGGCAGAAGGTGTGCATAAATGTTCAGCGTAGCCGACGGGTTGGCATAACCGGCGCGCGCTGACCCGACTAGGCTACCAGACCGGCGAGGGCATGGACGATCGAGAACTCGACGACGAGCGGGAACAGCCCGACTTCAACTGAAATTCAACACCGTGTTGAATATGGCCGCTGCCTCCCGGTGGCGGCATCTTAGCGGTCACTACGGGAGAAGAAATTCCTCAGAAGTTGACTGCCGGTCGCGCCGGCCGACCCGGTGGCCTCATCCCGCCACCTGCTGGTCTCTTTGTTATGCTGCTTATAGTCCTGGCGAAGTCGCTGCGCCCTTGCCGCATCCGATCTGGCTGCAGCCAGTCGGGCCGATTGGTCACCGTCCGGAAGGCGCAGTGGCACTGCGAATACGACCCTGCTTACGGCCTGGGACCGGCTGTCCATGCCACCTTCCGCTCCAGTCCCCCAGACCCTGATGAACTCCTTGCCGTCGGCCGAAGATTCGGCCGTCACGGCGACATCGAAGTCGACGCGGACGAACCCGAACTCAGGAAGCATGGACAGATTGCTGCCAGGATCGCCACGGAATGACGCATTGACGTTCTCGCCGATCTCAGTGTCCTGCGCTTTAGCAACGCCGGAGAGTATCTGTCCCAGGGTCTCTGAGATGAATTGTTCCAAGTCCATTTTTCTTCCCCGCACATGGGTGCGTCCATTCGGAACTGCTAATATTTGCAGGAAAGAGTTGGCACCGCAATTGGCCCGGCGGTTTCGGCTTCCGGGGCCTTCTATTGCAATCTCGGTTGGACCCGGTCCAGGCATCGAATGGGGATATCGGGCCAAGTCGCCTTGGCGCATTCTGCGTCTGTAACTGCCGCAACGGGCTCGCCTTGCACACTGGCGGCTTGTGTGGCCGTGGATCCGAGGAGGAATGTTTGCGTCAGGAGGGCCGAGAAGGCGGCGACTTGAAGCAGCACTGCGGCAAAGGCGATTTTCTTGAGCATGCGAGAGAACGTTGTTGATGGCCACCCGGTTCCGTCAGGTAAGGCGCTTGCCAATCATTCATCGATAGGAACATATTCCCGGCGCGGCGATTTCTTCCTTCCTGGGCCGCACCATGTCCAAGACCATCGCCAACGCCATTCGCAGCCGTGAGACGTTCTACGTCACGTGCGGCCAACCCATGTGCAATCATTCACCCAGCTCGACCTGGAGGCGCTAGGCGCCCGCCTGGGGCTCGACCACGGCGCCATGCATAACGACCTGGTGAAAGGTGTTCCGGTGCGATCAATGCAAGCAAGCGGGCATGGACCAGCGGCCAGTGTTCTTCACCTGCTTCCCGGATTATGGCCGATTCGATCGGGAGAGGATTGGCATTGGCACCGAACTTGGCACCGGACAGGCAGGGAAGGGTAGGGACGAGGTAGGATGAAGGCTTGCGAGCGGCAGAGAAAAAGCGGGGAAAACCGGGCTATTCGGGACCGCAGATGACAGCGCGGGATGGCTTTCACCACGTTTCAAGACCGGTGCCTTAAACCGCTGGGCCATCCCTCCGGTGACTGCACTGCTCTATGTGCCAGGCGAAGGACAAGCAGCGCCACAATCTTGCCCGGTTCCGGCCACAATCGATTAATACCGTGATAAACAATTCCTGCGCACAAAGGATCGGGGTTCGAGGCGTCGTTGGCATTGCGAGTGAGTGCTTTGGCTCCTCTGATGGTCGGATACGACGTCTTTGGTTGAGACTTTAGGGGGCAATCAAGAATGCAGGCTGTGACGCACCCGCGTCTTCGTCGCGTTGCCACAGTTGCGTTGCTGGCAGCATCGGCTGCATTGCTTGCCGCTTGCGCTTCCCAGCCCGAGCCGAAAGGCATGGTCCACAAGAAGACCCGTTCCAAGGAATATTTCGCCGAGACCGAGTATGGCGTGAAGGCCAGTCCGCGCGCCGCCTTCATGCGGCGCGGCGGCGGCCGCGACCAGCTTGGCAAGCCCTATCAGGTGCGTGGCAAGTGGTATTATCCCAAGGAAGACAAGAAGTACGCCAAGGTGGGTCTGGCCTCGTGGTATGGCGACGCCTTCCATGGCCGGCTGACCGCCAATGGCGAGGTCTACGACACGGCGCATCTGACGGCGGCGCATCCGACCATGCCGCTGCCCAGCTATGCCCGCGTCACCAACCTCGAAACCGGCAGTTCGGTCATCGTGCGCGTCAACGATCGCGGCCCGTACCATGAGGGCCGCATCATCGATGTCTCGGAGCGAGCCGCGCAGATGCTGGACTACGACAAGGTCGGCACCGCAAAGGTGAAGGTCGAATATGTCGGCCGCGCGCCGCTGGACGGCAATGACGACCAATACCTGATGGCCTCCTACCATCCAGGCAACCGGATACCGGACCCATCGGATGGGCTGCCGACCGGCGTCATGGTGGCCATGAACGGCCCGTCGCCGAGCCTTCCGGTGGGTGCCGCCGCAGTGCCGTTTCCAGGTCAGCTGACCGATGCCGCGACCCAGGTCCAGGGACAGATGTCGGCGCAATCACCCGCGTTCGGCGATCTGGTGCTGCCCGATTTCGGGCCGCTCGTGCCGGAACGGCCGGAGATCGGCCTGCCGCCGCAATCGCCGTTCGCCATGGCCTCGCTGTCCTATGCGGATGAACGCGTCCATCGCGCGGATGTCTTTGCCGCTCTGGACGACAGCGGCTTGTCGCCCGCCGACATCCTGCGGTCGTGGAAAAGGACCAGCCGCCAAGCGGCGCCTTCCAGTTCCGACTATGTCGCCGCCGGCACGTTCGACGATGCCACCGAAGCCAAACGTGTGGCCTCGGCACTAAAGCCCTTCGGCAGAATAGACATCCAGCGTTCCGATCTCGACGGCAACGACTGGTATGCGGTCAACCTCTATCCGGACGGCCATGGCGGCCTAGACGAGTTGCTGAAGGCGGCATGGTCGCACGGCGCACCCGACGCGCTGGTCGTGCGCGACTGAGAGCCGGCTGTCCGCCCGGCAGTTGATCCCTCAGCGAAAAAGCCCGATAGTTTCGGCACGCCGGAGGGGCCGGCCAACGGGTCGAATTTCATGCAGTTTCGCTTGCTACAGCCTTTCGCCGGGTTTTTTCTCCTCGGCCTCCTGCTTACGCTTTCGCCGGCCCACGCGCAGCTTTTCGAGACCAAGGCCGCACAGGCCTTCATGATCGATGCCGACACCGGCACGGTGCTGTTTTCGAAAGATGCCGACAAACCCATTCCGCCGGCCTCGCTGGCCAAGCTGATGACGATGGAAGTGGTTTTCAACGCCCTCAAGTCCGGGCGCCTCAAACTCGACGATACGTTCGTGGTCAGCGAGAACGCCTGGCGCAAGGGCGGCGCGCCGTCGGGAACCTCGACGATGTTCGCCAAGCTCAAATCGGCGATCCGGCTCGAGGACCTGATCCAGGGGGTGACCGTGCAGGCCGCGAATGACGGCTGCATCGTCATCGCCGAAGGCATGGCCGGGTCCGAGGACAATTTTGCCGGAGAGATGACCGAACGGGCGCGCCAGATCGGGCTCAAGACATCGACTTTCGTCAATTCCACCGGACTGCCGGCGGATGGCCAGCAGACAACCGTGCGCGAATTGGCGCAGCTCGCCCTGCATCTGTGGCGCGAATACCCGGATTTCTATCGTTACTATGGCTTGAAGGATTTCACCTGGAACAAGATCTCGCAGAGGAACCGCAACCCGCTGCTGGCGATGGACATCGGCGCCGACGGCCTGGCGGTCGGCGCCAGCGAGACATCCGGCTTCGGCATCGTCGCTTCGGTCAGCCACGACGGCACGCGGGTGATCGCGGCAATGAGCGGGCTGGCCAATGACAAGGAGCGTGCCGAAGAGGCGCGCAAACTGCTCGATTGGGGCGTTCGATCGTTCGAGAAGACCGAGATTTTCGCCAAGGACGAGGTGGTCGGAGAGGCCCAGGTGTTTGGCGGTGCGAAATCCGGCGTGACACTGAAGGCAAAAGGTCCGATCGACATCTTCCTGCCGATCACCAACCGCGACAAGCTGACGGCCAGGATCATCTATACCGGTCCGGTCGCAGCCCCGGTGGAGGAGGGGCAACCGGTGGGTGCGCTGCGCGTCTGGATCGGCGATACGCTGAGCCAGGAGACACCGTTGTTCGCCGCCGAGTCGATCGGCGTCGGCACGTTGCCGCAACGCGCGCTCGATGCCGTCAAGGAACTGGCGATCGGCTGGCTTCGATAGCACCGACGGCATGGACGTTTTCCCGAACGCGGACTATCTAGAGCGCAACAATCCACTCAAACACGGATAAAGGCCCTCGGTTGACGCGCGGATTTTTCATCACCTTCGAAGGCGGCGAAGGCGCAGGCAAGTCGACACAGATCGAGCGACTGGCCACGAAGATGCGCGCCAAGAAGTATGATGTCCTGCGCACGCGTGAACCGGGCGGCTCGCCGGGCGCCGAAGCAGTCCGGCATGTGCTGCTTTCGGGCGCCGCCGAACCGTTCGGGCCGAAGATGGAAGCGCTGCTCTTCGCTGCCGCGCGTTCCGACCATGTCGAGCAGGTCATCCGTCCGGCGGTCGAGCGCGGCTCCATCGTGCTTTGTGACCGCTTCCTGGATTCCTCGCGTGTCTATCAGGGCGTCACGGGCGGGATCGATCCGGCATTCATGGCCATGCTGGAGCAGGTCGCCATCAACGGCATGATGCCCGACCTGACGCTGATCTTCGATATCGACCCGGCGGAGGGTTTGAAGCGCGCATCATTGCGGCGCGGCAGCGATGCCGCCGCCGACCGCTTCGAAAAGGAGACGCTGGCCATCCACCAAGCCCGCCGCGAAGCGTTCCTGGAGATCGCGGCGGCAGAGCCGGAACGCTGCATCGTCGTCGATGCATCGGCCGATCCGGACACGGTGGAGGATGTCGTCACGGCGGCCGTGTTCGCGGCACTGGAGGCAAGGGCGTCCGCGCGCAACAGGCAGGTCGCACCGGTATGATCTTCGAACGCATCGCGCCGGAACAGCATGATACGCTGGACGGCGTGCCGGAACCCGCTGAAACGCCGCGCCTGGTCGGGCACGGGCAGGCCGCCGCCATGCTGGCCGCCGCCTATCGCGCGGGAAAACTTCCGCATGCACTGATCTTCGCCGGGCCGGTCGGGATCGGCAAGGCGACGCTCGCCTTCCATCTTGCCCACCACCTTTTGAAGTATCCGGCCTTCGACCAGGCGCCCGGTAACCTTGCGGTTCCCGATCCGGCCTCGCCGCTGTTTCGCCAGATCGCCACCGGCGCGCATCCCGGCGTGCTGCACCTGACCCGCCCCTTGAACGACAAGACCAAGAGCTTCAAGACCGTCGTCACCGTCGACGAAATCCGCAAGGTCAGCCGCTTCCTGTCGCTGACTTCGCACGACGGCAGCTACCGGGTGGTGATCGTCGATCCGGCCGACGACATGAATGCCAATGCGGCCAATGCCTTGCTGAAGAATCTCGAGGAACCGCCTGCACGGACCCTGTTCATTCTCATCGTCCATGCGCCGGGCAGTCTGCTGCCGACGATCCGCTCGCGCTGCCAGGTGGTGCGGCTGACGCCGCTCGACGCCAGCGAACTGATGGCGGTGCTGGAGACCGCGGAGCCGCCGCCGCCGGACGATCCGGCCGCGCGAGCCGCACTGGTCGAGCGGGCAGGGGGAAGCGCGCGCAGCGCGATCCTGTTGACGCAGTATGGCGGGCTGGAGATCGCGCAGACGCTCGATGGCCTGGTGGCGAGGGGAAAGAGCGATATTGCCGGTGCCTACCGCCTGGCCGAGGCCGTCGCGAGCAAAGACCAGGCGATCCAGTTTGAGATCTTCAATCGTCGCGCGCTGGACCTTCTGTCGGACGCGGCAAGCCAGGCGGCGAGGGCTGGCGATCTCAAGCGGGCCAAAACGCTCTCCGATACTTGGCACGAGGCCTTGGACGCTATATCTGAGACGGACACCTACAATCTCGACAAGAAGCAGCACGCCCTGACCATGATCGACCGCTTGAATTCTGCAATGCGAATGTGACGGCCATTTTTGGTGCATGCCCGTTGCCCCAAAACCGGGGCACTTTTGGGCGGCATGCATTGGTCTCGGGATGGCAATCGCCATTCCGATGCGATATCCACCGCCACGGCTCCCATTCAGACATTCATGACGGTTCATTCATGTCACGCGACACATTCTACATCACGACCGCGATTTCCTATCCGAACGGCAAGCCGCATATCGGCCATGCTTACGAGCTGATCGCCACGGACGCGCTTGCCCGCTTCCAGCGGCTCGACGGCAAGCAGGTCTTCTTCCTCACCGGCACCGACGAGCACGGCATCAAGATGCTGCAGACGGCGAAGAAGGAAGGCATTTCGGCGCGCGAACTGGCTGACCGCAACTCGGCCGAGTTCAAGTGCATGGCAATCGCGCTCAACGCCTCCAACGACGATTTCATCCGGACCACGGAGGAGCGGCATTACGCGGCTTCGCAGGCGATCTGGAAGGCGATGGCCGCCAATGGCGACGTCTACAAGGGCGGCTATGCCGGCTGGTACTCGGTGCGCGACGAAGCCTATTACGGCGAGGAGGAGACCGAAGTCCGTCCCGACAATGTCCGCTACGGGCCGCAGGGAACGCCGGTCGAATGGGTCGAGGAGGAGAGCTATTTCTTCCGGCTGTCGGCCTACCAGGACAAGCTCATTGCGCTTTATGAAGACCAGCCCGACTTCATCGGCCCGGCCGAGCGCCGCAACGAGGTGATGAGCTTCGTCAAGTCGGGCCTGAAGGACCTGTCGATCTCGCGCACCACCTTCGACTGGGGCGTGCCGGTGCCAGGTGACGACAAACACGTGATGTATGTGTGGGTCGATGCGCTAACGAATTACATCACCGGCGTCGGCTATCCCGATGAAAAAGCTGACAACTGGCGGTTTTGGCCAGCCGATGCGCACATCATCGGCAAGGACATCGTGCGCTTCCACGCGGTTTATTGGCCGGCCTTCCTGATGTCGGCCGGCATCCCGCTGCCGAGGCGCGTCTTCGGCCACGGCTTCCTGTTCAACCGCGGCGAGAAGATGTCGAAATCGGTCGGCAACGTCATCGACCCATTCACCATGATCGAGCATTACGGCCTCGACCAGGTGCGGTACTTCTTCCTGCGCGAAGTGCCGTTCGGGCAGGACGGCAGCTACAGCCATGAAGCGATCGTCAACCGCACCAACGCGGATCTGGCCAATGGTCTCGGCAATCTGGCGCAGCGCTCGCTGTCGATGATCGCCAAGAACTGCGGCGGCGTGGTGCCGAAGCGCGGCGATCTGGCAGAAGCAGACAAGGTGATCCTGGATCAGGCGGTCGACGCACTCGCCACCGCGCGCAAGGCAATGGCCGAACAGGGCATCCATCTGGCACTGGCGGCGATCTTCGGCGTGGTTGCGGAAGCCGACCGGTATTTCGCCGGGCAGGAGCCCTGGGCGCTCAAGAAAACCAATCCGGAGCGCATGGAAACGGTGCTGTGGACGACGGCCGAATTGGTCCGGCGCGTGGCGGTTCTATGCCAGCCCTTCATTCCGGGCTCGGCCGGCAAGCTGCTCGACCTCCTGGCGGTGCCGGCGGACAATCGCGATTTCGTGCATGTCCACGCCGACCATGCGCTTGTGTCCGGCACATCGCTGCCTGCGCCAGAGGGCGTGTTTCCGCGCTATGTCGAACAGACGGACGCGAACGCCTGATGCTCGTCGACAGCCATTGTCATCTGGACTTTCCGGACTTTGCCGAGGAGCGGGCGGCCATCGTCGCCCGCGCCAAGGCGGCCGGTATCGGCCGCATGGTGACGATCTCCACGCGCGTGAAGCGGTTTCAGCAAATCCTTGAGATCGCAGAGACTTTCGACGAAGTCTATTGCTCGGTCGGCACCCATCCGCACAATGCCGCCGAGGAACTCGACGTCACCGCCGCCGACCTTGTCCGCCTGTCCGCTCATCCAAAGGTGGTGGCGATCGGTGAAGCGGGGCTCGATTATTTCTACGACAAGGCGCCCCGCGAGGCGCAGGCGCAGGGTTTTCGCGCCCATATCGCCGCCGCTCGCGAGACCGGGCTGCCTCTCGTCATCCATTCGCGCGATGCCGACGAGGATATGGCCGCCATTCTCGAGGACGAGACCGGGAAGGGCGCCTTCCCGTTCATCCTGCATTGTTTTTCGTCGGGACGGCGGCTCGCCGAGGTCGGCGTGTCGTTAGGCGGCTATGTGTCGTTCTCGGGCATCCTGACTTTCAAGAACTCGGTCGAATTGCGCGCCATCGCCGCCGATGTGCCGCACGACCGGCTGCTCGTCGAAACCGACGCGCCATACTTGGCGCCGGTGCCGTTTCGCGGCAAGCGCAACGAGCCGGCCTATGTCGCGCAGACCGCCAAGGTACTGGCCGAGATAATCGGTGTCACCGAGGCTGAAATCGCAGCGGTGACGACCGACAATTTCTTTCGGTTGTTTGGAAAAATGCCACGCCCGGACCAGCGGGCGCTCAATGAGTGACCGGCTGCGCCTGACCATTCTCGGCTGCGGGTCGTCGCCAGGCACGCCGCGCATCACCGGCGACTGGGGCAATTGCGACCCCGCAAATCCCAGGAACCGGCGCATGCGCACGGCCGCGCTTGTCGAGCGTATTGCCGCCAATGGCGGCCGCACCACCGTCGTCATCGACACCGGGCCGGATTTCCGCGAGCAGATGCTGATGGCTTCAGTCAGGCGCATCGATGGCGTGATCTACACTCATCCGCATGCCGACCACATCCACGGCATCGACGATCTGCGCGGCTATGTGCTGGAACAACGGCATCGCATCGACATCCATGCCGACGAGCCGACCATGCAGCGGTTGCGCGAGGCGTTCGGCTATTGCTTCCAGACGCCGCCAGGCAGCTCCTATCCGCCAATCGTCGACGCCCACATCATCGACCATGCCAGGCCGATCGTGATCGAAGGAGAGGGGGGTGCCCTCACCTTCGAGCCGCTGCCACAGATCCATGGCGACATCATTTCGCTGGGTTTCCGCATCGGCGGGCTCGCCTACTGTCCCGATATCAGCGACTTTCCCAAGGCCACCGCCGAACGGCTGCGAGGTCTCGAAATGCTGGTCATCGATGCGCTGCAGTACAACACGCATCCAAGCCATCTTTCGCTTGGCCAGGCGCTGGATTGGATCGGGTTGCTTTCGCCCGGAAAAGCCGTGCTGACGCACATGCACGTGCCGCTCGATTACGCCGCCGTGATGGCTGAAACGCCCGACAATGTCGAACCAGCCTATGATGGCATGGTGATAGAAATCCCATACGAGTCAGAACGATAGAGACAGCTGCTCAGCCGGCTTTTCAAGTCGCCGCTCGAATGTTCGACCGTGAGTTCAAAGTCGTGAAGTGGCGGTGTGCTACCGTTCACGATGTTCGCCGCCAATGGCCGAAACCGCGGCACTTCCAGGGTTGTGGCTCATACGTCAGTTCCATAATCTATCTTATGCGACTTTCTACCGTGGGTCGCGGGGGTGGTCAATGCGGTGGCAATTTGTGCCCCAACCTCACTTACAGTTCTGGCGGCTTAAGGTATTCTGAAAGACCTGGGATGGAGATTTTGCAGCATGGCGAAGCTCGTCTTCGGAATGAACCTGTCCCTGGATGGCTATGTCGACCACCAGGCATTTGGGCCCGATGCCACGCTCTTCCGTCACTGGATCGAGCACGTAAGCGGCCTGACAGGCAGCGTGTACGGTCGCGGCATGTACGAGGTCATGCGCTATTGGGATGAAGACCATTCGGAGTGGACGCCGGATTTACGCGAGTTCGCGGCGGCATGGCGGCGGCAACCGAAATGGGTTGTATCGCGCTCGCTGAAGTCGGTCGGCCCTAACGCGACGCTTGTCGAGGGTGACACTGAGGCCGCGATACGCAGGCTGAAAGATGAACTGACAGGCGAGATTTCGGTTTCCGGACCAGACCTCGCGCGAAGCCTGACCGACCTTGGTTTTATCGATGAGTATCGCCTCTACTTCCATCCTGTCGTGCTTGGTCGCGGCAAGCCGTTCTTCGCCGGTCCCCGGCCACCGCTCCGCCTGGTGGCCAGCGACCGGATCGGCAAGGACGTGATCAGGTTGACATACGTTCCTGCCTGATCACATGGCTCGCTTGACGGCTCGCACCGACGCGGCAGGAACTTTCTTTGTATCGCCAGTCTGCTTATCACGCTTCGGCTGAACTCAAGGCCATCAGAAATGACCACTCGATCTTCCTTTCTCGGCTTGCCCGACCGTCTCCCCGATGACGCGGGTCTCCGCGCGGTAATCTTCGGAGCTGGTCACGGCAGCACCTATCCCGGCAAGGATAGCAGCGGTCATGCCTTGGCCGCCAATGCCATCCGCGCCGCGAGCCATGACGATGCGCCACTGGTCGAGCACTGGGATTTCGATCTCGGCGGCCCGCTTTTCGACGACAAGCCGGTCTCCTGCGTCGACGCTGGAGACATCCTGACCATCATGCATGACAATGCCGGCAACCGCGCCCGGATCGAGGCGAAGACGCGCGAGGTCCTGTCATTGCCCGCAGTGCCCATCCTGCTCGGCGGCGACGATTCCGTGGTAAGTCCCTTCCTCGCCGGCTTCGCGGATCACGGACCTGTCTGGATCCTGCAGATCGACGCCCATATCGACTGGCGTGACGAAGTGCATGGCGAACGCTACGGCTACTCCAGCCCGATGCGCCGGGCGAGCGAGATGGCGCATGTCGCCGGCATGGTGCAGGTTGGACTGCGCAGCGTCGGCAGCGCACGCCTAACGGAAATCGAAGCGGCGCGGCACTATGGCAGCTATTTCGTCACCGCCCGCGAGGTCCACGCCCGAGGTGCCGAAGCGGCGCTCAGGCACATCCCGGAGGGAGCGCGGGTCGTCGTCACCCTCGACTGCGACAGTCTCGACCCAGGCATGATGCCTGGCGTGGCCGCACGTACGCCCGGCGGCCTCACCTACACGCAGGTCATCGATCTCATCGCAGGCTTGGGCAAGCGGGCGAGGATCGCCGGATTCGATCTCGTGGAGCTCTATCCGCCAGCCGACATTGACGGCCTGTCGGCGCTCACCGCCGCCCGCCTCCTCGTCAATGTGATCGGCGCCGTGGTCCGGAAGGTTTGAAACCCGACCTGAGGTCGAATACGGCCTCGGTCCAGCCTGCAGGAACCTTTAACGGGGCTCCTGCTCCAGCCTGATCCGGTAACTCAGCGAACGCTTCGCGCCCGGCGCGATCAGCATCACGCCCGGCTTGTCGGTGAACTCTCTGTCGAACTCCAGCGGGCTGGCAATGCCGCGCCAAGGCTCGATGCACAGGAACGGTGCGCCGCCGGGTTTGGACCAGATGCCCAGTTCCTGAAATCCCTGCCATGAGACCTCGATCGCCGGACCAGTCTCGGCGCCGTAGCGAACGCTGTTGCTGGCTGGCCGGTCCAGGATCACGGCGTCTTCGTCGAACAGCCGTTCGGAGAGCTCGAGGATATTGCCTTTGACCGGCGTTGGCTGCGGCGTCGCGGTGAGCAGGCCATCCTTCAGCCGGCGGATCGGCGCTGGCTCTGCTTCGGCAAAGGTGAGGCGATAGGCGTCCTTGGCCAGACCAGGCAGCAGCGGCCAGTTGAACGCCGGATGCGCCCCGATCGAGGCCGGCAACGGCTCGTCGCCGGTGTTGGTGATCTCTAATCCTATGTCGAGTTGCCCCTCGCCCAGCGTATAGGTCACGGCCAGGCGGAATGCGAACGGGTAGTGCATTCGGGTTTCCGCGTCATCGGTGAGCACCAGCGTGCAGGATCGAGGCCCCCTCTCCGCCCACATAAACGGCTTGTCGCGGGCGAAGCCGTGCTGCGTCATCGGATAGGTCTGACCGCGATGGCGCAGTTGGTCGCCCTTCAGCCGGCCGACGATCGGGAAAAGCACCGGTGAATGACGCCGCCAGGCTGGTCCGGCCTGCCACAGGAACTCAAATCCTTGCGCATCCCGCAGCGAAATCAGTTCGGCGCCTTGCCCGGCGATGGTCGCCGATATGCCGTCGCCAAGAAGCGTCAGGCTGTCCTGTTCCATATGTCCTCGCGGTTCGTCTGGCGTGGCCGGCAGGCTAGCAAATGGCCAGGCTCGAACTCAAGGCGGCGGACGCATTTGCATTTCGCACAGTCGCGATGAACGTCTATGGCGCCGCGCCCAGGCGCGTCTCAAATGAAACAAGTGGCCGGAGGTTTCCCTCCGGCCACGGCAAGATTGCCAGCTGTTGTCTGCTGCGGTTCGAACTATTCCCGCTCGCCGGTGAAATTCAGCAGCAACTGGAAGATGTTGATGAAGTTCAGATAGAGCGAGAACGCACCGAAGACGGCGAGCTTCTGGCGCGACTCCGCATCGAAATTCTCCGCATACTGCTCCTTGATCGTCTGCGTGTCCCAGGCGGTCAGGCCGATGAACACGGCGATGCCGATCACCGAGATGGCGAACTGGAGCGCGGTCGAGCCGAGGAAGATGTTGACGATGCTGGCGATCACCACGCCGATCAGGCCCATGATCAGGAAGGACGAGAACTGGGTCAGGTCGCGCCTGGTCGTGTAGCCATAGAGGCTGGTGGCACCGAACATGGTAGCTGCGATGAAGAAGGTGCGCGCGATGCTGGTGCCGGTGAAGACCAGGAACACCGAGGCCAGCGACAGGCCCATGACGGCACAGAAGGCCCAGAACATTGCCTGCGCGCTTGCCGCCGACATGGTTTGCATCTTGAACGAGAACAGCAGCACGAAGGCGAGCGGCGCCAGCATCACCACCCATTTCAGCGGGCTGGAAAAGATCGGCACATAGAGAGCGGGCGTCGACGACACCAGCAAGGCGACAAGGCCGGTTACCACCAGGCCGAGGCCCATATAATTGTAGACGCGCAGCAGGTGCTGGCGCAGGCCCTCGTCGTAGACGGCCCCGGTCCGGGCGCCCGTGCCCATGCGGTATCCAAGATTGGGCGTATTCATTCGCGGTCTCCTTTGTGGATCGGTCAGTAGAGCGTTCTGGCGAGCGTTTCGGCGGCGCGGTCGAGGTCATGAACCTCGCCCTTCGCGACAACCGCGTAGGCGACATCGCCGATCTGGAAATAGGCCGAGGAGATATCGCCGGACGGGGCAATGGTCGGTTTGACCACATCGAAAGTGCCCGGCCGGATCGCGAACAGCGACACCAGGCCCATCTCCTTCGTTTCGACCGCGATCTCGACACTCGGGCCGAAGCGCGACGGATAGATCTGCACGTCGCGGACTTTCCAGTCCTTCGGCAGCGACGGCACGACGATGGCGGTGGCGGCGCGGATCTCTCCGGCATTGTAATTGGGCGCCTCGGTTTGCGAGGGCATGTTCTCGCGCAGCAGCGTCGTCCTGTGCGCCTGTACCGCCTCGTCGACATAGGCGGGCGGCTGCGGCGAAGCGACGACCTTTGTCACCGACATCGGCCCGACGATGCCGTTGGCCAGCCAGCCGGCGGCAACGAAAGCAGCGACCGCCGCCGCGCGTTGCAGCACGCCGAAGATGCGGCCCCGGCCAAGTCCCCTCTCCAGCCGCCGCGCGGCATCGGCCGTCGCGGGGCGCGCCATGCCCTCGGAGCCGGCCAGCGCCACGCGCAGTTCGTCGCGGGTGCGCAGATCCGACATCACGCGCGCGGCCGCCTCCGGACGCGCGGACAGGAAAGCTTCGACCTCGATGCGGCGGGTGACATCAAGCTGGTCGTCGACGTAGGCGTCGAGATCGGCGTCCGTGACGGGGTCGACAAGAGCGGTCATGAGTCGCCTCCCACGATCCTGAGATGATTTTTGCCGCGGGCGGGCGCCTCTTCCATCTGGCGCAAGGCCGCGCGCGCCCTGCCGATACGCGACATCAGCGTGCCCAGCGGCACGCCGCTGGCATTTGCCGCCTGCTGGTAGGAGAGCCCCTCGATCGCGACCAGATGCAGCGCCGAGCGCTGCTCTTCCGGCAGGCTGAAAAAGGCTTCGCGCACCTGCGCCAGGCGCACGGAATGTTCCTGCGGCGCCGGCGTGCTGCCGTCGGCCAGATATCCGGCCTGTTCGAGACGTGCCGCTTCCGAGCGGCGCGAGCGCATGCGGTCGATGAAGGTGTTGTGGACGATCGACAGCAGCCATGCCCGCAGATTTCCGCCCGAGCGGAAGGTGCCGCGCCGCTCATAGGCGCGCACCAGCGCGTCATGCACGAGATCCTCGGCCTCGACGCCGTCGCGCGTCAACGAGCGCGCGTAGCGCCGCAGCGATCCGAGCTGTCCTATGATGTCAAAGCGTGGCATCGACGGTTTCATGCCCTGTTTACGGAGCATGTGGGGATTTTAATCCCGGCGGTGCCAATTTTCTTCGCTGGAGGATATCGTCGGTGGCTCGCCCTCGCCTTGCCCGGCTTCCGTAAGCGCCCTCAGATCGAAAGTGGTTTTGCCGGCTTGGGAGCAATTACTCCGCAGGCGCGCAGCATCCACCGGCGGCCGTCGCTGCGAAAATCGGTGATGCTCAGTGGCTCGACGTCGATCTTCCAACTGGCGGCAAGCGGCGCACTGAGAACGTGCAGGATCGCGGTGCGGATGACGCCGGCGTGCGTCACGGCGATCGTATGGCCAGGTTCGGCGATCAATCGGTCCATCAATCCAGCGGCCCGTCGGGCAACGTCGGCCAACGATTCACCGCCATGCGGGGCCGCATTCGGATCCGTGAGCCAGGCGGCGATCTCATCCGGCTGTTGCGCCTGCACATCGTCAAGGCTCTTGCCTGCCCATCGTCCGTAATTCTGGTCCGCCAGCATCGGATCGACAGATGCTTTCAGCGCCAGCGCCTCAGCGGTCTGACGGGCGCGAAGCGCCGGCGCTGTCCACACACGGTCGGCACGACGCAGCGTCCCGCGCATCGCCTTTGCCAATGTCAGCGATCGTGGCTCCAGCGCTTCATCCCAAGGAAACGATCCTTTCCGGGTGGCCGCCGTGGCGCCGGCGCAGATCATGGTCAGACGGACGAGCATGGAGCATGCTTTCTCTGAACTAGGTGGAAGCAGCACCAACAGGTGCCGCCTTTCATGTCGGCGCACCGAAACCGCTGGTGAAACGTGGCCAATTTGCGTATCACTCCGCCGCGCCAACGGAACCATAATGATGTTCGAAGACCTGCAGCCAGCTCCCGCCGACAAGATTCTTGCGCTGATCGGCCTCTATCGCGCCGATCCACGCCCTGGCAAGGTCGACCTCGGCGTCGGGGTCTACAAGGATCGCGACGGCAAGACGCCGGTCATGCGCGCCGTGCGCGAGGCGGAGAAGCGGCTGCTGGAGGGACAGGATACCAAGACCTATCTCGGCCTTGCCGGTGATACCGGGTTCAACACCGTCATGGCCAAGCTCGCCTTTGGTCCGGGCGCCGACATGGCACGCATCCGTGCGGCACAGGCGCCTGGCGGCTCCGGCGCGTTGCGGCTGATCGCCGAACTGCTCAAGCGCACACGGTCGGATGCGACGGTCTGGGTCTCCGACCCGACCTGGCCGAACCATATGCCGGTGATGCGTGCTGCAGGCCTGCAGATCCGAGAATACCCCTATTTCGATGCGGCCTCGGGTGCGGTTCGTTTCGACGACATGCTTGCGGCATTGCGGACGGCCAACAGCGGCGACGTGGTGCTGCTGCATGGCTGCTGCCACAATCCGACCGGCGCCAATCTGGACGCGGCTCAGTGGGAGGCCGTCACCGATCTGATCGTCGACCGTGGCTTGCTGCCATTTGTCGACATCGCCTATCAGGGCTTTGGCGACGGCCTCGAGGCCGACGCCCTCGGCTTGCGGCTGCTGGCCGCGAAAGTCCCGGAAATGGTTGTCGCATCGAGCTGCTCGAAGAATTTCGCCGTCTACCGCGACCGTGTCGGCGCGGCGATGGTCCTGGCCAGGGACAGCGCGCAGGCCGACGTCGCGTTGAGCCAGATGCTGTCGGCGGCGCGCGCCATGTATTCGATGCCGCCGGACCATGGCGCGGCCGCGGTGCGCATCGTGCTGGAAGACGCCGCGCTGCGTGCCGACTGGGAAGCCGAGCTTGAAGAGATGCGCCTGCGTATGCTGAGGCTTAGGGTCGCGTTCGCCGAGGCGCTGCGCCGGCAATCCAATTCCGACCGTTTCGACTTCGTTGCCAGCCATCGTGGCATGTTTTCCAGGCTTGGCCTGACGGAAGCGCAGGTCGAACGGCTGCGCGCCGAGCACGCCATCTACATGGTCGGGGACAGCCGCGTCAACGTGGCCGGCCTGCCCGAGGACGGCATGGACGACCTCGGGCAGGCGATCGTTTCCGTGCTGGACTAAGGAATCGGATTAGGTGCAACTGTGGACAAGGTCCCCTCGCCGGCTGACAGCGTTGGCCGCGCGGCGGTTCGCGCGATAGCATCCGCCGCATGACGCCATCGAAAGACATTTCACGCCTGATCGAGATCATGGCGGCGTTGCGGGCGCCGAAGACCGGCTGCCCATGGGACATCGAGCAGAATTTCTCCACCATCGCCCCCTATACGATTGAGGAGGCCTATGAGGTGGCGGACGCCATCGCGCGCGGCGATCTCGACGACCTGCGCGACGAGCTTGGCGACCTCCTGCTGCAGGTCGTCTACCATACCCAGATGGCGCAGGAGGCTGGCGAGTTCGCCTTTGGCGATGTGGTCCAGGCCATCACCACCAAGATGATCCGCCGCCATCCGCATGTCTTTGGCGACGAGAAGGCTCGTAGCGCCGGCATGGCCAAGGGCATGTGGGAGAAGATCAAGGCGCAGGAGAAGGCCGAGAAGCGGCAAGCCCGCCTCGCCCGCGGCCTAGATCCGGAGGACAATGGCAAGGGGTTCCTGGACAGTGTTCCGGTCGCCTTGCCTGCCTTGACGCGAGCCTTGAAACTTCAGGAAAAGGCCGCCCGTGTCGGCTTCGACTGGAGTGAGGCTGCTCCCATCCTGGACAAGATCGAGGAAGAGATCGGAGAGCTGCGCGAGGCCCTGGCCAAGGGCGAAACGGCTGACATCAAGGACGAGTTCGGCGACATACTGTTTGCCGTCGTCAATCTCGGCCGTCATTTGAAGCTCGATTCGGAAGCAGCGCTTAGCGGCACCAACGAGAAATTCCGCTCACGCTTCCACTATGTCGAGCAGGCCCTGGAAAAATCAGGCGGCTCGCTGGAGGAGGCTACCCTGGAGAAAATGGAAGCGCTCTGGCAGGAAGCAAAAACCGCGAAGTAGAGAACCGCTATACACTTTTCCTGGAATTGCTGCGCGTTACCCGTTGTTTTTTCGGCGTAATCGGTTTTCAATCTCTTCACGAGCGCTTTGCGTGGCCTGGAGCGAGATGGTGGCGCTGCCGTCGTCATTGTCGGTTCGCGAAACGACATCGCCATTGCGGTAGAGCCAGTCGAGCAGGCCAAACCGGGCCGGCTCGATCGTCACCGTCAGGTCTTGCAGCTCGCCGGCCATCCGCGTTTCGATGATCGCTTTCAGCGCATCGATGCCCTCGCCCGATACCGCCGACACTGCGATTGGCGGCTCTTTGCTGCCGCCGGCACTGTCGGCGAGCAGCCGTTGCTTGTTGCCTTCATCCAGCAGGTCGATCTTGTTCCAGACTTCGATCACGCGCTTGGTGTCGCTGGCGTCGACGCCGAGATCGGCGAGGATGCGTTCGACATCTTCGGCCTGCGCCGCCGTATCGGGATCGGAAATGTCACGCAGATGGATGACGAGATCGGCCTCGACCACCTCTTCCAAGGTCGCGCGGAACGCTGCGATCAGATGCGTCGGCAGGTCCGAAATGAAGCCCACCGTGTCGGAAAGAATGATCGGCGTGCCATGCGGCAGGCGTACGCGGCGCAATGTCGGGTCAAGCGTGGCAAACAGCATGTCCTGCGCCAGCACCCCTGCCCCGGTCAGCTTGTTGAACAGCGTCGACTTGCCAGCGTTGGTATAGCCGACGATCGCCACCACTGGAAACGGCACCTTCTTGCGCTTGGCGCGATGCAGGTCGCGGGTGCGGCGCACGGTTTCCAGCTCATGCTTCAGCTTTATGATCTTTTCCTGCAACTGCCGCCGGTCGGATTCGATCTGCGTTTCACCGGGGCCGCCGAGGAAGCCGGCACCGCCACGCTGACGCTCCAGATGGGTCCAGCTGCGCACCAGGCGGCCCTTCTGGTAGTTGAGATGGGCAAGCTCGACCTGCAGCGTGCCTTCCTTGGTGCGTGCCCGCTCGCCGAAAATCTCCAGGATCAGCCCCGTGCGATCCAGCACCTTGGCGTTGAATTCCTTCTCGAGATTGCGCTGCTGCACCGGCGTCAGCGGATGGTCGACGATGACCACTTCCGCGTGACCTTCCTTGACGATCCCGGCAAACTCCTCGACCTTGCCGCTGCCCAGCAATGTTGCCGGACGCGGGTCGTTGACGGTCACGACCGCCGTATGGATCAGATCAAGGTCGATGGCCCGGGCAAGGCCGACTGCTTCGTCGTGACGCGCCTCGGCCGAGCGCGTCAGCCGGGGACGGCTCGTGTCATCGTCATTACGCGGTTGGCGGGTAAGCACGGGCACAATGACCACTGCCCGGGTAGGGGCTTCGGCTTCCGTCCCGGGATGATGCGCTGATTTTCCGCGAACCGTGCCGTCCGCGTCTCTCTCACGTGCCAATCAGGCGCCCTGGCTTTCCTCGCCATCGAACATCTGAACCGGCTGGCTCGGCATGATCGTGGAAATGGCGTGCTTGTAGACGAGCTGGGAGTGGCCGTCGCGGCGCAACAGGACGCAGAAATTGTCGAAGGAAGTGACCACGCCGGTCAGCTTCACGCCGTTGATAAGGAAGATGGTGAGCGGGTTCTTGCTCTTGCGAACTGAATTCAGGAACAGGTCCTGAAGGTTTTGCGATCGTTCCGCCATTGTTTTTGTCTTTCGCCGATCCCCTTCGGTTTGCAGCCAATGCGCCAAATTAACGGGCACATGTCAAGCGCGCAAACACCCTCTTGCCGTCAGTAACGACAAGCAGAACGAGATATATTGATGTTCATTCCACCTGTGCGGTTATCAGGCTGGACTTTTTTCCGCAATGTCAAAAAAGGCCTGCCGCAACGAAAGTGTTATTGAGCCGGGGTGTCCATTGGCTATGGGATCACCGTCGATGGCCACGATTGGCATGGCAATAGTCGTCGCCGAACTGATGAATGCTTCGCGAGCCGCCTTGGCCTCGGCGACGGAAAATCCACGCTCCTCGATCTTCAGGCCTAGCTTCGCCGCGACTTCGAACATTGTGGTGCGCGTGATGCCGCGCAGAATGCCATGTTCGGCTGGCCGTGTGACCAGAACGCCATCCCTGGTAACGATCCAGGCATTCGACGATCCGCCTTCCTTGACGTTGCCGTCGGCATCCACGAACCAGGCCTCCTGCGCGCCGGCTTCCTTGGCCTTTTGCTTGGCCAATACATTGGGCAGCAACCCGACGGTCTTGATGTCGACGCGGTCCCAGCGGTTCTCCGGCACGGTGATGACCGCGATACCCGTCTCGGCCCGTTTCGTGCCGGCGGCAGGATCGGCCTTCCTGGCCGTCACCACCAAAGCCGGCTTCGTGTCCGCCGACGGAAAAACGAAATCGCGGCTGGCGACACCGCGCGTCACCTGGACATAGACCAGGCCGTCGACGACATGATTGCGATTGACCACCTCGCGCAGGATCAGCGGCAACACGTTGCGTGTCACCGGCCAGGCGATCGACAGTTCGGCTAGCGAGCGGTTCAGCCGGGCAAGGTGACGCGACATGTCGACGATGAAGCCGTGCGCCACCTCGCAGACCTCGTAGACGCCGTCGGCGAACTGGTAGCCGCGATCCTCGATATGCACGGAAGCATCAGCATGAGCGACGTAGCGCCCGTTGACATAGGCAATGCGCGGCATTGGCGACCCCTGGAAAATTCTCGGGCTTTCTTATGCGATTCCGCCGCCGCCGTAACCGGCAAATGCTTGGCCCAGGCGCGGCTGATGCACGCCGCGTCAGACGCCCAGGGACTTCAGCTTGCGATGCAAGGCGGAGCGCTCCATGCCGATGAACTCTGCCGTCTTCGAGATGTTGCCGCCGAACCGGTTGATCTGGGCGATCAGATAGTCCTTTTCGAACTGTTCGCGCGCCTCGCGCAGGGGCAGCGCCATGATGTGCTGGTCCGACTGATTGGGCGTGCGCGGCATGACATCGCCGATTTCGGACGGCAGCAGATCAGCGGTGATCGGCGCGTCGACATCCTCGCCGCGCGCCAGGATCATCAGCCGCTCAACATTGTTGCGCAACTGGCGCACGTTGCCCGGCCAGTTGTGCGCCTGCAGCACGGCCAGCGCATCGTCGCCGATACGGCGCGGCTTGATGCCGGCCTGGCGGGCGATCTGCTTCATGAAATTGTCAACGAGGTAGGGAATGTCCTCGCGCCGCTCGGCCAGCCCCGGCACCATGACCGGAACCACGGCGAGACGGTGGTAAAGATCCTCGCGGAAACGCCCGTCGGCGATCATCGCCTCCAAGTTCTGCGAGGTCGAGGAAATGATGCGGACATCGACCTTGACCCGTTTTGTGCCGCCCACTCGCTCGAACTGCTGTTCGACCAGCACGCGCAGAATCTTGTTCTGCGTCTCGCGTGGCATGTCGGCCACTTCGTCGATGTAGAGAATGCCGCGATGGGCTTCCTCCAGCGCTCCCACCTTGCGTTCGACCCCGTTCGATTCGGTTCCGAACAGCTCGATCTCCATGCGTTCGGGCGTGATGTTGGCGGCGCTCAGCGTCACGAAAGGCGCGCCCTTGCGGGCCGACAGCGTATGGATGGCGCGCGCGGCCAGTTCCTTGCCCGAACCGGAGGGACCAACGATCATCACGCGGCTGTTGGTCGGCGCGACGCGCTCGATGGTCTGGCGCAACTGGCTCATCGCCGACGACATGCCTATCAGGTCGAAGGTCTCGCCGCTGCGCAGCTTGAGGTCGGAAACCTCGCGGCGCAATTTCGAGGTCTCGAGCGCACGCTCGGCAATGAGGATCAGCCTGTCGGCCTTGAACGGCTTCTCGATGAAATCATATGCGCCGCGACGGATGGCGGAAACCGCGGTTTCGATGTTGCCGTGGCCTGAGATCATCACCACGGGCAGGTTCGGATGCATGGTCTTGATCTCGTCCAGCAGCGCCAACCCGTCCAGGCGCGAGCCTTGCAGCCAGATGTCCAGGAAGATCAGCCTCGGCGCTCGATCGGCGATGGCCGCCAGTGCGCTGTCGGCATCGAATGCCGTGCGGGTTTCGTGACCCTCGTCACTCAGGATGCCTGCGACGAGTTCGCGGATGTCTTCCTCGTCATCGACGATGAGAATATCAGACGCCATTACCGACCTTTTCAGTTTCTCTTTCGTGGTCCGCCCTGCTTTCGCCGCGCGGCAGCGCGGCGGCCGCAGGCGGCAGAATGATGCTGATCATCGCCCCGCGCCCGCCGTGGAAATCCGCAGGCGCGTCATGGAGTTCCAGCCTGCCGCCATGGTCCTCCACGATCTTCTTGACGATAGCGAGACCAAGCCCGGTGCCCTTTTCACGTGTGGTCATATAGGGCTCCAGCAACCGTTGGCGATTCTCGCGCGGCAGGCCTTTGCCATTGTCGATGACATCGATGCGAATCGCGCCATTCTGGCGCCCTGCTTGAATCCGGATTATGCCGTGCGAACCGTCCTTCTGTTCCAGTCCGTCGATCGCTTCGGCCGCATTCTTGATCACATTGCCGAAGGCCTGGGCCATCAACCGGCTGTCGAAAGTGCCCTTGAGTGGTTCGTTGCCGAATATCCGCTCGAAGGTGATGTCGGCGCGGCTGACTTCGACCAGGAAGGAAGCCTCGCGCAGTGATTCGCGCAGGTCGATGGCCTTCATCTCGGGCTTTGGCATGCGCGCGAAAGCCGAGAACTCGTCGACCATGCGGCCAATGTCCTCCACCTGCCGGATGATGGTGTCGGTGCACTGGTCGAAAACTTCGCGGTCTTCGGTGATGACCTTGCCATAACGGCGCTTGATACGCTCGGCGGAAAGCTGGATCGGCGTCAGTGGATTCTTGATCTCGTGGGCGATGCGCCGCGCCACGTCGGCCCAAGCGGACGAACGCTGGGCCTGAACCAGATCGGTGATGTCATCCACCGTCACGACATAGGATTTTTCCTCCGAGCCGTCATCGCCGGCCTCGATGGTGACCTGCACATTGAAGGTCCGCTCGGCGCCGGCGCGATAGAAGGTCACCTGCTCGCGGTAGACCGGCTTGCCGGACTTGCGTCCGATCTCGAAGACACGGCCGACATGCGGCAGGATCGCGGAAAGGTTTTGCCCGAGTGCCGCGCTGGCGGAAATGGCCAGCATCGATTCGGCAGACCGGTTGACGATGGTGATGATGCCGTAAGGGTCGACGCCGATGACGCCGGCGGTAACACCGGCAAGCACGGCTTCCGAAAAACGCCGCCTCTCGTCGATCAGGTCCTTCGCCGACAGGATCTCGTTGCGCTGTGATTTGAGCTCCAGCAGCATCTTGTTGAATGTATCGCCGAGCGAGGCGACATCGCCATCGGACGGCCGCACCGGCACCGCGACATCGAGATTGCCGGTCGCGACTTCATCGGCAGCGCCGATCAGCTGACGGATTGGCCGCACCAGCCGGTCGGCGACGGCGATGCCGGTCCATATTGCCGACAGAATGATGATCAGGGTCAGCGAGAGATAGGGCAGCGCAAATGCCACTTGCGAGGTGCGCCTGTTGTCCTCAAGATTGCGATACTCGTCGGTGTTGGACCTGACGATCTGCCGCGCCTTGATCACCTCGGGGTCGACAAGACGGATGGTGTAGAGATAGAGGCCCTCGATCTCACGCAACTTGACGATGGCGCCCATGATGTTGCGCGTGCGCGGCTCGATCAGCACCGGCTTGCCGTCCGTGGCAGTGGCAACCGCTCCTTCCGGCGGTTCCGGCATGGCGAAATCCGCATCGGTCTTTGCGCTCATGACGAAAGAGCCGTCGGGCTTGATCAGCGCCGCATGCGCCAGCGAGCGGCCCACGGCTTCCTTGTTCATGAGGTCGAGAAAGCCGGTGCGATCGAGGCCGTAGAGCGTTCGCGACGCATCCAGATCATAGGCCATCGACAGCGTCGTGCCCTGCAGGTTGCGGGCGTTTTCCTGGACATAGGCATCGGCAATCGACAGTGACGAATTGACGATCGTCTTGGTGCGAATCTCGAACCAGCGATCAAGGCCGATATCGAGCGTGATCGAGGCGATGATCGCCACCATGATGGCGGGAATGGCGGCAACCAGCGCGAACATGGCAACGATGCGCACATGCAGCCGAGAAGCCGCCTTGCCATGCCGACGCGCCATGAGGATGCGGTGCACCTCGCGGCCGATCAGCGCAATCAGGAAGAGCACGAAGGCGGCGTTCAGTGCGATCAGCGACCAGGTGGCCTTGGCGTCAGGCGCGATCGGCGTCGCACCGACCAGGATGGCGAACGAGATAGCCGCCATGACCAGCGCACCGACGACCGCCACCACCCCTGTCAGGGCCAGCAGGCGGCGTCCGTCGCGCGCGCCAGGTTCGCTGAAGAGCCGTTGGTTGAGTACAGGTGTCCGCGAAGCCATGTCGCCGTCTAGAGCCAGTGATTGCGTCCGATCTATGCAACGCATTGTGGCGATTATGCAACAAGTGTGACAATGACGGGACTCTTTCTCCCGTCGGTCCCCTGAAAAGATCGTGGGCTTGGCCCGGGCTCAGGTCTGGCGGGATGACTTGTAGACGTTGACGCCCAATTCGCGAATCTTCTTGCGCAAGGTGTTGCGGTTGAGGCCCAAAAGCTCCGCGGCCTTGATCTGGTTGCCGCGTGTTGCCGTCATCGAAGCCAGGACCAACGGATATTCGACTTCGGACAGAATGCGCTCATAGAGACCGGCGGGCGGCAATTCGCCTGCAAAGGAGGCGAAATAGCGCTGCAGGAAGTGCTCCACCGCCTGGCCGATGGAAAGATCGTCGGGAATGAGGTTGCCGGCGCCCGGCACCACCGGGCGCTCGCCTGTCTTGAGCTCCGCCTCGATGATCTCGGCCGAAATCTCATCTTGCGAATAGAGCGCGGCGAGCCTGCGGACGAGATTTTCCAGCTCGCGCACATTGCCTGGCCATGGATAGCGCTTCATCAGTTCGATGCCGCCGGAAGAGATACGCTTGGTCTGCAGCCCCTCCATCTCGCCAAGCTTGAAGAAGTGGCGCACCAGATCGGGTACGTCTTCGGAGCGCTCGCGCAGCGCCGGTAACCTGAGCGGCACAACGTTGAGACGGTAGAAAAGATCTTCGCGGAAGAGGCCTTGGTTGATCAGCGTGCGCAGGTCCTTGTTGGTGGCAGCGACGATGCGTACATCGGTCTTGATCGGCGTGCGGCCGCCGACCGTCGTGTACTCGCCCTGCTGCAGGACACGCAGCAGGCGCGTCTGCGCCTCCATCGGCATGTCGCCGATCTCGTCCAGGAACAGCGTGCCGCCCTCTGCCTGCTCGAAGCGGCCGGTCGAGCGGTTCTGCGCGCCGGTGAAGGCGCCCTTCTCGTGGCCAAACAATTCCGATTCGATGAGATCGCGCGGGATCGCCGCCATGTTGATGGCAACGAAAGGACCGCCCCGACGGCGTCCGTATTCATGCAGCGCGCGCGCCACCAGTTCCTTGCCGGTGCCTGATTCGCCCGAGATCATGACCGTCAGGTCGGTCTGCATCATGCGCGCCAGCATGCGGTAGATGTCCTGCATGGCCGCCGACCGGCCGACCAGCGGCATCGTCTCCGGCTGCTCTTCCTGCCGGGCATCGATCTTCGGGCGCCTGGGCTCGGACAGCGCGCGGTTGACGATGTTGAGGAGTTCGGTCAGGTCGAAGGGCTTCGGCAGATATTCGTAGGCGCCCGTTTCGGAAGCGCGGATCGCCGTCATGAAGGTGTTCTGAGCGCTCATGACGATGACAGGCAGTTCCGGCCGCGCCTTCTTGATGCGCGGCAGCATGTCGAAAGCGTTCTCGTCCGGCATCACGACGTCGGTGATCACGAGGTCCCCCTCGCCGGCCGCCACCCAACGCCACAAGGTCGAGGCGTTGGAGGTGACGCGCACCTCGTGACCGACACGCGACAGGGCCTGATTGAGCACGGTGCGGATCGCCGCGTCGTCGTCGGCGACGAGAATATTGCCGCGAACAGTCATTTGCGGTCTCCTACGCCGTCTTGATCGGCGCCCAGCGCCGTTTCCTTCCAGGCCGGCATCAGGACCCGGAACGTTGTCGCGCGTGGCGTCGAATCGCATTCGATGATGCCGCCATGTTCACCGACGATCTTGGCCACCAGCGCCAGCCCGAGACCCGAGCCGTTCGGCTTGGTGGTGATGAAGGGATCGAACAGGATCGGCAGGATATCTTCCGAAACGCCCGAACCATTGTCGCGCACGCAGAACTCCAGCGGCAGCGATACGCGATCCTGCGTGCCCGGGACCGAAACGCGGATGCCGGGCCGGAAGGCGGTGGACAGCACGATCTCGCCCTGGGGATCGCTACCGATCGCCTCGGCGGCGTTCTTGACCAGGTTGAGGAACACCTGGATCAGCTGGTCGCGATTGGCGAATACCGGAGGCAATGATGGATCATAATCCTCCAATATCTTGATTTTTTTTGCAAAACCGTTCTTTGCAATTGCTTTCACGTGATCGAGCACGACATGGATATTGACGGGGTAGCGATCGATCGGCCGCTCGTCGGAAAACACCTCCATACGATCGACCAGCGACACGATGCGGTCCGTCTCGTCGGTGATCAGCCGCGTCAGCGCGCGATCCTCATCGGATGCGGAGAGTTCGAGCAGTTGGGCCGCCCCCCTGATGCCGGAAAGCGGATTCTTGATCTCATGCGCCAGCATTGCCGCCAGGCCGGTCACCGAGCGCGCGGCACCCCGATGCGTCATCTGCCGGTCGATCTTGTCGGCCATCGACCGCTCCTGGAACATGACCACGACGGAGCCCGGAAATTCCGGCACTGGCGCGACGTAGAGATCGACGACCTTCTCGATGCCGAGGCGCGGTGACGAGACATCGACCCGATACTCGTTGACGGGCGCGCGGCGCTCGCGGACCTGGTCGACCAGCGTCAGCAACGGGCTGCCGAAGGGTATGAGCTTGGACAGGGTGTTGCGCGCCAGCATGGTCGCGCTGGAGCGAAAGAAATCCTCGGCATCGGCGTTGGCGAAGGTGATGAAGCCTTCCTCGGTGATCATGATCACCGGGCGACGGATCGTGTTCAGTACGATCTGGGCGGCATCCGCCATTTCAGTGCCTTGGCCAGCGGTGGCGGTCATGCGGCGCTCCGCAGGTTCATGGTTTGCGGATCGCGCGAAAACACATCACGCAGCAAGGCAATGACGCGAGCCGGTTCGAACGCGGTCATTATCGCTTTTCTACTCTCACCAGCGACGACCCCGGCATGTCGATCGAGATACCAGCCCAGATGCTTGCGCGCCTGACGCAGGCCGCTCTCGATGCCGTAAAGCGCCAGCATGTCCTCGTAATGGGCCGCGACATAGTCGGCGACCGCTTGCGGCGTCTCGGGAATGCCGGACGAAAATGTCCCGGCGGCGGCCGTGGCAATGCTGCCAGCGACCCACGGCGCGCCATAGTGGGCGCGGCCGATCATCACTGCGTCGGCGCCGGACTGTTCGAGAATGACCGAGGCTTCGGCTGGGGAGCAGACATCGCCATTGGCGACAACAGGGATGGAAACGGCTTCCTTGACGCGTGCGATGGCGCGCCAGTCCGCCTTGCCCTGGTAGAACTGGCAGCGTGTGCGACCATGGACGGTGACCATCCTGACGCCCGCCTGCTCGGCACGGCGCGCCAGGACGGGAGCGTTAAGTGCCGCCTCGTCCCAACCCAGCCGCATCTTGACCGTCACCGGCACCTTGACCGCGCCGACCACGGCCTCGATCAGCGCGAGCGCGTGGTCGAGGTCCAGCATCAATGCCGAGCCGGCATAGCCCCCGGTGACCTTCTTGGCCGGACAGCCCATGTTGATGTCGATGATGTCGGCGCCCTCGCCGGCAGCGATCCGTGCGCCTTCGGCCATATGCATCGCCTCGCGGCCGGCAAGCTGCACCATATGGACGGGCAGGCCGGAATGACGTATGCGCAGGTCGCACCCGGCCCTGCCCTTGGCGAGTTCGCCGCTGGCTACCATTTCGGACACGACCAGGCCGGCGCCATGGGCATGGGCGCGCTGTCTGAACGCCTCGTCCGTAATCCCAGACATCGGCGCGAGGAAGACCCGGTTGCGAATTCTCACGCCGCCGACGTCGAGAGGCGCGGCCAATCTGATCAAGTTAACCATGCACAAAAACCAAGCATGTCCATTCGTTGCACATTCTCTAGCCAGATCGCGAGAAATGTGCAACGCGGAATGACGCCACATTAAGGCGCAATTGGGAAAATGCTGGCCTTCGGCCTTAGCCGCGACTAGGACCAGACTGCATGACTGGCGCAACTGAAAATCAGGCTTCGGATCCGGGTGGCAAAGTCGCGGTGGTTATCGTCGCGGCCGGTCGCGGCGCGCGCGCCGGACAGGCCGATGGCCCGAAGCAATATCAACGAATTGGCGGTCGCGCCGTCATCGCTCGTGTCATCGATATTTTTCTGGCGCACCCGCTCATAGGCCGGATCGTCGTGGCCATTCATGCCGAGGATCGCGAACTTTTCCGGCAAGCGGTCGGCGCCGACGCCGATCGGGTAACGGCAATCGCCGGAGGCGCAACCCGGCAGGATTCGGTCCGCCTCGGGCTGCAGGCGCTAAAGATCTACGCGCCGGACAAAGTCCTCATCCACGACGCCGCGCGCCCCTTTGTCGACGTGGATCTGATCGACCGCACCATCGCGGCTATCGGCGAGCGCGAAGGTGCGCTTCCCGCCCTGCCCGTTGCCGACACGCTGAAACGCGAATCGGCCACGGGCATGGTTGGCGAAACAGTCCCCAGAAGCGGGCTTCATGCGGCGCAGACGCCGCAGGGATTTCCCTTCCTCGCGATCATGACGATGCATGAAGAAGCCTATAACAGCGGCAAAACCGACTTTACCGACGACGCGTCGATCGCCGAATGGATGCAAATGCCGGTAAAGCTCGTTCCCGGCTCGCCGGACAATATTAAACTCACCTGGGCACGGGACATCACCATGGCGCACCAGCGGCTTTCCAGCGAGCGGGCACACTTCCCCGACACCCGCACCGGCAATGGCTATGACGTCCATGCCTTCGAGCCCGGCGACCACGTCACGCTCTGCGGCGTCGCCATTCCGCATGACAGGAAATTGTCGGGCCATTCAGACGCCGATGTCGGGCTGCACGCCCTAACCGACGCATTGCTCGCGACCTGCGGGGCCGGCGACATCGGCACGCACTTTCCGCCGTCCGACCCGCAGTGGAAAGGCGCCGCCTCGCGGATTTTCGTCGAACATGCGGCAAGGCTGGTGCGCGAGCGCGGTGGACGCATCGCCAACGCCGACATCACGCTGATCTGCGAAGCACCGCGCGTCGGCCCGCACCGTGAGGCGATGACCTCAGTCCTTTCGCAGATGCTGGGCATTTCCGCCGACCGCATCTCCGTCAAGGCGACAACCAACGAGAAGCTCGGCTTCGTCGGCCGCGAGGAAGGCATCGCGGCGATCGCCACCGCCAGTGTGGTGTTTCCCGGCGAGGTTCCGGAATGACCAACCGCGACCTGGCGATCGCCCTGCTTGAAGCCTGCCGCGACCGCGGCATCATGCTGGCGACGGCGGAAAGCTGCACCGGCGGCATGATCATCGCCGCGCTGACCGACATTGCCGGTTCTTCCACCGTGGTCGATCGCGGCTTCATCACCTATTCCAATGAAGCCAAGATGGACATGCTCGACGTCCGGGCCGCCACGCTCGACGCGCATGGCGCGGTTTCCCGCGAGACAGCCATCGAAATGGCAAAGGGCGCGCTTGCCCGTTCGCGCGCTGGGCTGACTCTCGCGGTCACCGGCATTGCCGGGCCTGGCGGCGGTTCTGCGGAAAAGCCGGTCGGCCTGGTCTGGTTCGGGGTCGGCCTGGAAGGCAAGGCCGTGATGGCAGAACACAAGCTGTTTGCCGACAATGGCCGTGACTTCATCCGCCGGGAAACGGTCAACCATGCACTCAAGCTCGGCTTGCACACGCTTGGCGAGAGTCAGGCCGCCGGTGTCTTGCCGTAGATGACGTCGGCGCGCTTTTCAAAAGCCTCGGCGAACATGCGGAAGGCACGGTCGAACATCGTGCCCATCAGCGCGCCCAGGATGCGGCTCTTGAATTCGTAGTCGATGAAGAAGCGCACGGCACAGCCGGCGCCGTCTGGCTCGAAGCGCCAGACATTGCTCAGATATTTGAACGGGCCATCGATGTATTTCACATCGATGGCATTCTCGTCGGGCTTCAGCAGCACCTGCGTCGTGAAGGTTTCACGGATCGCCTTGTAGCCGATGCTCATGTCGGCAACGAGGATGGTGCGTCCGTCACGCTCCTTGCGCGAACGAACCGTCAGCGCTTCGCAAAGCGGCAGGAATTGTGGGTAAGTCTCGATATCGGCGACCAGCGCGAACATTTGCTGCGGCGTGTGGGCAACGCGGCGGGTGGCTTCGAATTTCGGCATGAAACCGGCTCTAAAGCGCGTCGCGTCGAAGACGCATCAGAGCGATTTCGCAAGCTGCGCTTCGCGCGCCGCGCGCAGCCTGGCGAAATCATCGCCGGCGTGATGCGACGAGCGCGTCAGCGGGCTCGACGCCACCAGCAGGAAGCCCTTGGTCTTGCCGATCGTCTCGAAGGACTTGAATTCCTCGGGCGTGACGAAGCGGATCACCGGATGGTGCTTTTTCGACGGCTGCAGGTATTGGCCGATGGTCATGAAGTCGACATTGGCCGAGCGCAGATCATCCATCAACTGCAGGATTTCGTTTCGCTCCTCGCCTAGCCCCACCATGATGCCGGACTTGGTGAAAATTGACGGATCGAGTTCCTTGACCCGCTGCAGCAGCCGGATCGAGTGGAAATAGCGGGCGCCCGGCCGGACCTTAAGATAGTTCGACGGCACGGTTTCGAGATTGTGGTTGAAGACGTCGGGCCTGGCGGCCACGACGATCTCCAGCGCGCCGTCCTTGCGCAGGAAATCCGGCGTCAGGATTTCGATCGTCGTCAGAGGCGTTGCCGCCCGGATCGCCCGGATGACATCGGCGAAGTGCTGGGCGCCACCATCGGCGAGATCGTCGCGATCGACCGAGGTAATGACGACATGGGTAAGGCCCATCTGCTTGACGGCATGGGCGACGCGCGCCGGCTCATCGGGATCGAGCGCTGTCGGAATGCCGGTGGCGACATTGCAAAAGGCGCATGCACGGGTGCAGATCTCGCCCATGATCATGAAGGTGGCGTGCTTCTTTTCCCAACACTCACCGATATTCGGGCAACCGGCCTCTTCGCACACGGTCACCAGCTTGTGGGATTTAACGATCTCACGCGTCTCGGCATAGCCCTTCGAGACCGGCGCCTTGACGCGGATCCAATCCGGCTTGCGCAACACCTCCTGGTCGGGCTTGTGCGCTTTCTCGGGATGCCGCAGCCGCGGCGTGTTGGCGATCGTGTCGAGGACAGTGACCATCTGAACCCTGGCTTTTTCTCGCGACCGCCCGTCGGCGATCGTCACTTTTACGTCATCTAGGACTTTTCAACACAAAGAAAAAGGCTGCAGCGGCGCATGCCGCCACAACCGTTTTCGCATAGCCGGAACGATACTGACTAGCGGCGCACCAGGCGACCGACCCAGATCAGCAGGCAGGCACCGATGAAGCCGGTGATCAGATAGGCGGTCCAGCCGACTCCGAACACGCCGATATTGAGCGCCTGCAGGATGGCGTTCAGCACCACCGCGCCAACGATGCCCATGATAATGTTCATGAATATGCCGGTGTTGCTCTTCATGACCATTTCGGCGAGCCAGCCTGCCAGGCCGCCGATGATGATGGCTGCGATCCAGCCCACGCCGTTCAAGTGCATATGCCTTCTCCTTGCGCGAGTAAAAAAGTCTCCGGAAACGAACTGCCTCGCCGTCGAGATCTCCCGGCCTTCGAAGCTGAGTCTCCCGCGGCGAATCTATCATGCGTTCAAGGCGCGACCATAGGCGTCGAGCACGCTTTCCTTCATCATCTCCGATAGCGTCGGATGCGGGAAGATCGTGTGCATCAACTCTTCCTCGGTCGTTTCGAGGTTCATCGCCACGACAAAGCCCTGGATCAATTCGGTGACTTCGGCGCCGACCATGTGCGCGCCGAGCAGCTGCCCGGTCTTCTTGTCGAAGATGGTCTTGATGAAACCCTGGTCTTCGCCAAGCGCGATAGCCTTGCCGTTGGCGGCGAACTGGAAGCGGCCGACTCGGATGTCCTTGCCCTCGGCCTTGGCTTTCGCTTCCGTCAGGCCGACCGAGGCGACCTGCGGATTACAGTAGGTGCAACCGGGGATCTTGAGCTTGTCGATGGCGTGAACCCCGGGGAAGTTCGCGATCTTCTCGACGCACACGACGCCCTCATGCTCGGCCTTGTGGGCAAGCATCGGCGGGCCGGCGACATCGCCGATGGCGTAGATGCCAGGTACGTTGGTCTTGCCGTAACCATCGACGACCACGCAGCCACGGTCCGTCTTCACGCCGAGTGCTTCAAGGCCGAGGTTCTCGATATTGCCCTGGACACCAACGGCCGAAATCATGCGATCGGCGGTGATTTTCTCGACCTTGCCGTCCTTCATCTCGACATGCGCGGTGACGGAGTTCGCTCCCTTCTCGACCTTAGTCACCTTGGCCTCGAGGATGATCTTCATGCCTTGCTTCTCGAACTGCTTTTGCGCGAACTTCGAGACTTCGGCGTCCTCGACAGGCATCACTGCCGGAAGCAGTTCGACGACCGTCACGTCCGCGCCCATAGTGCGATAGAAGGAGGCGAACTCGATGCCGATGGCGCCCGAACCCATCACCAGCAGCGACTTCGGCATCTCCTTGGGCACCATGGCCTCGAAATAGGTCCAGATCAGCTTGCCATCCGGCTCGATGCCAGGCAGCGCGCGCGGCCGGGCGCCGGTCGCCAGGATAATGTGCTTGGCGGTGTAGGTGCCCTCGCCCTTGACGCCTTTCGGCACCGGGGGCTGCGGCTCCATCGGCTTCTTGGCCGTCTTGGACACCACGATCTCACCGGGCTTGGATAGCTTGGCCTCGCCCCAGATGACGTCGACCTTGTTCTTCTTCATCAGGAAGGCAACGCCGCCGTTGAGCCGCAGCGACACCTTCCGCGACCGGTCGACGACAGCGGCGGTATCGGCGCTGATCTTGCCACCCTCGAGCTTCAGCCCGTAATCCTTCAGGTGATCCGAATAGTGCATGATCTCGGCCGAGCGCAGCAGCGCCTTGGTCGGAATGCAGCCCCAGTTGAGGCAGATGCCGCCGAGATGCTCGCGCTCGACGATCGCCGTCTTGAAGCCGAGCTGGGCGGAACGCACCGCCGCGACATAGCCGCCGGGACCGGAGCCGATGATGATGACGTCGTAGGATTCAGACATTTTATGGTCCTTTTTGAAGCGAGGCTTCACCGAAAGAAGGCTTTGGTATCGACCATGGCTCGTGACTCAGCATCGGAGACCTGAAAGCTGGCTCATGCATCAGGGTCGAAAGGGCGTCGAAACCCCAGAGTGCCAGAAATGTGTAGCCTGTCAGGCGTCGACCTCGACTGCCTTGCCAATGCACGGCCAACCAAAAGCCAATAATCAGCAGTGCATTGCTTATCATGTCGCTAACATCACACGCACGACTGGCGTCAGCGCCTTGCCGATGTTTCGCGTGTTTTCGGCATCGAGGTGGACGCCATCGAGCGGTGTGGTTTGCGCCACGGTGGCAGCATCGAAGAAGCCGCAGCCGGCTTCGTCAGCAAGCGCCGAATACTGCCCTGCGAGCTGCGCCGAGGCGTCATCGCCACCCGCAAACATTTCCTTGAAATCGGCATTCTCGGTGCGGCTTACAACAGGCGGCGAAACGATGAGGATCTGCGGCGCCGGCCAGTCGAACGGATAGTCGTGGCCGCGCACGATGTCGATCAGCCGTTGGATACCTTGCTTGGCGGCAACCGGGTTGCCATGAATCCATGGCTTCATGTCATTGGCGCCTAGCATGATGACGATCAGGTCGATCGGCGCATGCGTCGTCAGCACCGTCGGCAGCAGCCGCGCACCGTTGCGGTCGGCTCCGGCCAGATGATCGTCGAAGGCGGTGGTGCGACCATTGAGGCCGTCGGCGACGACCTGAACGCCTTCGCCGAGGCCAGCCTGCAGCATGCTTGGCCAGCGATCCCGCAGCGCATGACGCCCACCTTCGGCATTGTAGCCCCAGGTCAGCGAGTCGCCGTAACAAAGAACCGTCTTCATCCGTTCATCCCGCCTTTATGTGGACGACACCGCGCTTCACGCGCCAGCGCACGAACAATCAATGGATGATGATCGTCACCAAGCCCGGCTCCTGTGGTGACTGCCAGTTCTTGCGCGGCCTGGCCGCCGAAAAAGCTGGAAATGGAAAAGGCGAAAAGGCTGGTGAATAATGTCCGCACAGCCTTTCCCTTTCCTAGACCAGCATGCCCATCGGGTTTTCGATCAACTTCTTGAAGGCGACCAGCAGTTCCGCCCCTAGCGCTCCGTCGAC
>NZ_ML703267.1 GCF_008520305.1 Mesorhizobium sp. SARCC-RB16n
ACGGGCACTGTATGGTTTGCGTCGAGGGTACAGATTGTTGGAGATGGTCCCAACTGTCTCTATCGGCCGACGCATGTGCGCTGTAGCGGGGCACGTTGTGAGCCTCTGGTAAACCTTTGGACTTCGAACGCATGCCATCTGTATCGCGGCGTGAGCGCTCCGGAGAAGCGACGATCAGGATCGGCGCCCTCGCTCCTTTAACTCGCCCCGGCTGGGTTCAGGCGGGCAGACATTTGCTCGCCGGCCTTGAGTTTGCCGTCAGCGAAGTCACCGGCGCCGGCGGCGTCGCCGGGAGACCGCTTGAGCTTGTTGTCCGAGACACGGCCGCTGATCCAAAAAAGGCCGTCGCGGCGGTGGATGAACTGGCTCGCTTGGGCGTGGTGGCACTAGCCGGAGAGTATCACAGCGTCGTCGCTCGCGCTGCGGCTGCCCGGGCCGACGAGCTCGGCATCCCGTTTCTCTGCTCTTCGGCGGTACTCGACAGGCTTACAGAACGACCGACGAAATGGGTCGCGCGCCTTGCTCCGCCCCAGTCTCGCGGATGGCAAATATATGCAGACTTCCTCTCGCGCGCCGGCCATCGTCGGATCGCAGTTGCGTCCCAGCAGAGTGTCTACTGGGCGTCTGGCGCTCACATTCTGCGGGATCATGTTCACTCACGAGGCGGGTCCTTAGCGGAAATCGGCATGAGCTCGCTTGACCCTTCATCTTTGTGCGACCAACTCATCGACCATCGTGCAACAGTCGTTCTTCTTCTGGTAGGTCATCCAGAGCCAGCAATCTCGATCGTCAAATCAGTTCGCAACGACAGCCGCCTCGCCACGATCCAGATCGGCGCTCCAGCCGGGCAACCAGAGTTCGCGGAATGGGGCACGTTGCTAGGTGAGGATAGCGCTGCGATCCCGTTCCTGCGCTACCGGCCGGAGCACTTCAACGCGCTCGGTTCATATGTCGAAAGGGCTCTCCGTGAGAAGTTGGGCGAAGCGCCCTCCTTCGTTGCCCTGGAAGGCTACGATACCATAGTCGTCCTTGCCGATGCGATGCGGTCCCACGGCATTGAGCGGAACAGCATCGCCGAATGGTGGCCCCACACAAGGGTCGACGGCACCCGCGGCAAGATTCAGTTCTTCCGCACACCAGGCACGACGATTTGGCAGTGGACTGGTGCGCCAATCCAAATCGTCGAAAGAACTCCAGGCAACCCGGCGCAAATTCGGACCCTTTACAATGTTGCGGACCCGAATGGGTGACAAAGGAGTGTAAGCGCGGCAGGGGCAAGCACAGTGCCGCCGTCGCCAGCCTCCTTCTCCGCCCGCTTCTAAAAGCTGACTAGACCTGCG
>NZ_ML703268.1:0-150423 GCF_008520305.1 Mesorhizobium sp. SARCC-RB16n
GAGGCTTAGTGCGCTCGAATTTACCTTTTGCCATAGTCTCTTTCCTTGGACGGCCTGGACCTTCAGTTCAGTCGAATGCGGGGCGATTAGCGAGAAAGGCCAAAAAACACAAGCGTCTTTTGCCCAAGCGCCATCTCACTCGGCCAGAACCCATGATCCGATTGCGGGGATATGGCGCTGATATAGGGACCCGCCGCTGAAAATGGAATGGGGAAAGGCCCGACGGAACAACGGCAGGATTCCGCAAGCCAGCGCATCCGCCACTGTCGGATTTGCCGGCGGTCCATGGCCCATTGCGGCGGCGATCCGGGTCTGATTTCCTGCGCCGATGCATTTCATCCCGACTGCCATTCGCGGCCCGCTGTTCATGATCGTCTCGACCGGGTCGTACCTGGTCAACGACACGATGATGAAGCTCGCCACTGCCGGCCTGCCCTCCTACGAAGTGCTCTTCCTGCGTGGTGCCGCGGCAGCGCTGTGGGGCTTTCCGCTGTTGTTTGCGCTCGGCTACGGCAAGCAGGTCCGGCTGATCTTCGACAAGCGGGTGCTGCGCAGGAACCTGCTCGAACTGGCGGCGATCCTGTGTTACGTCGTCGCGCTCGCCAACATGCAGATCGCCGATTCCACCGCGCTGGGGCAGATCACGCCGCTCCTGATGCTGGTCGGATCCTCGATCCTGTTTGGCGAGCGTATCGGCGGCCAGCGCATGGCGCTGATCGGGCTCGGCTTCATCGGCGCGCTGATGGTGGCGCAGCCGACCATGCAAGGCATTTCGGTCTACGCCGTGCTGGCGCTCGGCAACGCGACATTCGCCGCCGCCCGCGATCTGGCCGGCCGCAAGATCACCGCCGAAGTGCCAGGAATGATCGTGGCGATTTCAGCTGTCGTCGTGGTCCTGATCGGTGCCGGCGCCGCGCACCTGGTATCCGAGCGCTGGGTGGCGCCGGAGGCGCATCACCTTTTGCTGATGGCGGGAGCCGGTTTCTTCCTGATCTTCGGCCACTTCTTCATCTTCATGGCCTATCGCGTCGGGCCAACCGGAGCGGTGGCGCCGTTCTACTACTGCTTCACGGTCTGGGCCGTCATTTCAGGCCTGCTGGTGTTCGGGCAATTTCCCAATGCACTGGCGGTATGCGGCATCCTGCTGGTCGTCTGCAGCGGGCTGACCATCGTTTCGCTGGACCAGCGCAAGCGTCGGCTGGCCGTGGTCGCCTGATCCGCGGCGGCGCACCGGCATCATAGATGCCGACGCCGTGAGTGCACGGCAGCACCGACGGCGGATTGTAGCAATTCAGGATTCGGCAGAGCTGGTAATCTGCCGATCAGGTCTAGATGGTCCGCTTGCCGCTGAACTGATGGTAGGCCCACAGGACAACGACCGCGCCGACCACGGCGACGATCAAGCTGTAGATGTTGAGGCCGGTGACGCCCGAAGCACCGAAGGCGCTGAAGATCAGGCCGCCGACGATGGCACCGACAATGCCAAGCACGATATCCATGATCATGCCCTGACCGGTCTTGTTGACGATTTTGCTGCCTATGAAGCCGGCGATGACGCCGAGAATGATCCAGCTGATGATACCCATTTTTTCCTCTCCATCCCTCCGCCAACCGGACATTTTCATATGAATGTCAAAACCACAAGTCAGCTTGAAATTCCGCCCGAATGCGCCATTGTTGACGACGGGCTGGGCTTGGTTGAAATGGAGGATCCACTATGGGACTTTTTGACAACGCCGTTCCCGGCGGCAACATCACCAAACCGCTGATGATCGCGCTCGGTGCGCTGCTGGTCGGAAAGATGCTGAGCGGCAGAAGTGCCGAACAGCCGGACCCGCCTCAAGCTCCCGCGCCGGCCGATCCCACACCCGTCGGAACCGCGTCCGATGATGGCGGCCTGCTCGGCGGACTGGGCGGCCTGCTCGACAAGCTCAAGAATGCCGGCCATGGCAATGTCGCCGACTCCTGGGTCGGAACGGGGCAGAACCAGTCGATCAACGCCAATGAGCTGGGCAACGCGATCGGACCGCAGGTCGTTCGAGAGATCGCCCAACGGACAGGGCTCGACGAGCAGGAACTGCTCAAGCAGCTATCGGCTGCCTTGCCCGGCATCGTCGACAAGCTGACGCCGAATGGCCAGGTGCCGCAGCAGCACCAGGTCGCGTCCGCGTTCAACAGCTAGCGCGGCGCACGCCAATGCCTGAAGCGCTGCGCGCCTGCCGCGCAGCGCTTCACCTTGCCAACGTGTAGCTGAAAATCTGGAGCGGGTAGCGGGAATCGAACCCGCACCAAGAGCTTGGAAGGCTCATGTGATACCATTTCACCATACCCGCGCACGCACGCCCTAGCTATTCGACAAGGTTCCGAAGGTCAAGAAGCCTCTCTTGCCGCCGCCATGGCGAAACGCGGTTAGACACCTTCAATGGTCAATTGCATGAACAAAATGGTCTTGTCCGCAGCGGTCGCCAGGTTAAGCGCCGAATTTAATCCACCGACCGAGAAGGACAATGTGGGGCATGAGCCCGCTCGACCAGTTCTGTCGCGCCCGTTGATCGTCAGCTTATCAAATTGTCTATCCTGATCGGCAAATCTCGAATGCGTTTGCCGGTGGCATGGTACACGGCGCTCGCCACGGCCGCCGCAGTCCCGACATTGCCAAGCTCCCCCAAGCCTTTGACGCCCGCTGGATTGACGTCGAGGTCGACCTCGGGAACAAGGATGACGTCGACCTGTTTGATATCGGCGTTGACCGGCACCAGATAATCTTGCAGGTCACGATTGACATAGCGGGCGTTGCGTCGGTCGATTTCCGTCGCCTCGTGAAGGGCTTGGCCGATACCCCAGATCATGCCGCCCATCAGTTGGCTGCGCGCGGTGCGCGTGTTCATGATGCGTCCGGCGGCAAAGGCACCGACGATGCGCGGCACCCGGATTTCGCGCGTATAGCTGTTGATGCGCACTTCGACGAATTCAGCGCCAAAGGCATATTTCACGGAGTCCTTGTCCTGATCGCCGCCGTGGAATTCCGCCTGCCCGGCATAGAGTTTCTTCAGTGCTTCCGGCGTCGAACCCTTTGGCGCAAACTCGGCATATTCTTCTATCGCGCCAACCTGCATCACCTTGAAGACATCCGACAGCTTGGCGGATTTGCCGCCGCTTGCCACGATCTTCTCCTGCTCCATGTCCAGCTTGGCATTGCCGGAGCCAGCCAACGGCCCATCTCGAGCGACGGCTGCCGCAAAAAGTTTCGCGCGCACCGCGTCACAGGCCTTCAGAACCGCCGAGCAGACGCTCGCGGTCGAAATCGAGCCGCCCGAGACCGGCGCCGGCGGCAGAGCGCTGTCGCCCATCTCGACGCTGACCTTGTCCATTCCTATCCCCAGACGTTCGGCGGCCATCTGCCCGGCGACGGTGCGCACACCGGTGCCGATCTCATGCGAGCCGCACTGAACGCGAACTTGTCCATCAGAGGTAAGGCGAACTCGGGCCGCGCATGGCGCGCTGGCCGTGGGATAGATTGCCGTCGCACATCCCATACCGACCAGCCAGTCGCCATCGCGCATCGACCCGACCGCTGCATCACGCTTCGACCAGCCAAAGGCCTCCGCGGCCTGGTCGTAGCATTTGACCAGCGAGCGGCTGGAGAACGGCTTGCCACCGATAGGCTCTTTTTCAGGCTCGTTTATGCGCCGAAACTCGACGGGATCCATGCCGAGCGCCACAGCCATTTCGTCCATGGCGTTCTCGAGCGCGTAGACGTACGGCGTCTCCGGCGGCGAGCGCATGTAGCCCGGTGTGTTGCGATCGGCATGGACGATAGAAACGTGAGTGAGCACGGAACCGTAATTGTACATGCGGCCGGTGGCCGACGTGCCGCCGACGACATAAGGGTCAGGGCGTGACGTCACCTCCCAGCCCTCGTGTCCGAACGCCGTGATGCGGCCGTCCTTGCCGGCGCCGATGCGGATTCGATGCCTGGTCTCGGCGCGATAGGTCTGGGTGTTGAAAGCCTGCATGCGGCTGACCACACAGCGTACCGGCCGTCCAACACGACGCGCGGCAACCGCGACAATTGCAGTGCGAGCTGTCATCGGTCCCTTGGAACCGAACGCGCCCCCAACGTAAGGGCTGACAATCCGCACATTAGCAGGATCGATCTTCAACTGCCGGGCAAGTTCGATTTTCCAACCGGTGACATTCTGGCTGGGCTCATGGATGGTGAGTTGATGGCCTTGCCACATCGCCGTGGTCGAAAACAGTTCGATCGGATTGTGATGCTGGGTCGGCGTCGAGTATTTTTGGTCGATCTTGACGGCAGCGGATGCATAGGCAGCATCGAAGTCGCCAGCTTTGACATCCTCCTGCAACATCGGGCTTTTGCCGGCCGCCGGTTCCACCTTCACGCCTTTGGAATCGAAGCTGGCGCTGGGCGGTTCGTCTTCGTAGTCGGCGCGGATCAACATCGACGCTTCCTCCGCCGCCTCGAATGTCTCGGCAACGACCAAAGCGATGATCTGGCCCTCGTGGAAAATTGTCTTGTCGTGCAGGGGGCCGATGGAGCTTGCACCGGTGTTGCCAAATTTCGGCGTGTCTGTCTCGTCCATGTCGCCATAGGTCACGATGTCCAGCACTCCGGGCACGGCCCTGGCTTCCTCCGTATGGACTTTGGAAACCTTGCCCCGAGCGATGCTGCTCGTGGCAAGAACGCCATAAGCGACATTCGCTGTGGCGATGTCGGCCGGATAGCTTGCCTGTCCGGTAACCTTCAGCCTGCCGTCGATGCGGACGACCGGTTCACCCTGGTTTTCTTTTGGAACTGGCGCGGCTTGATTCATGGCTCAGACCTTCATGTCACGGGTTTCGAGCAGCGCTCGCACCAGCGTGCGCTTTCCGAGCGGTATCTTGAATGCGTTGTGTTCTCGTGGCCTGGCATCAGCGAATGCGGCTTCGGCCGCAGCTGCTGCGATCTTGTCGTCGAGGACATTGCCACGTAGCGCATCCTCCGCCGCCCTCGCGCGCCACGGCACCGTCGCGACTCCGCCCAGCGCTATGCGCGCTTGCCTGACAGTGTTTCCATCCATTTCCAGCGCCACCGCCGCCGAGGCCAGCGCAAAAGCGTAGGATTCGCGATCGCGTATCTTCAGGTAGCGCGAGCGACGGCTCCATGGGTCAAGCGGAACCTCGATGGCGACGATGACTTCATCGGCGGCCAGATCCGTCTCTATGTTGGGCGTGTCGCCGGGAAGCCGGTGCAGGCTGGCGAACGGGATCTTGCGCGGGCCACGCTGCCCCTCCACTTCGACGACCGCATCGAGCGCGATCAGGGCCTGCGCAAAATCACCGTGATATGTGGCTATGCAGGCATCACTGGTGCCGAGCACGGCATGCTGACGGTTTACCCCTTGCATCGCTGCACAGCCGGAGCCGGGCTCCCGCTTGTTGCACGGCCAGGAGGTTTCGCGAAAATACTCGCACCGCGTTCGCTGCAGCACATTGCCGGCAAGGCTGGCCATATTGCGAAGCTGGCCGCTGGCGGCGAATTTCAGACTGTCGGCAAGGAGCGGGCAGCGGCGCCTGACGTCATTGTTATCGGCTGCCTCACCCATGCGAACCAGTGCACCGAAACGGATGGTGTCGTCGTCCGTTTTGATCTGACGCAAAGCAGGCTCAGTAAGCTCGTTAAGGTCGAGCAGCCGCTCCGGCTGCGCGACGCCCAGCTTCATGTAGTCGGCCAGATTGGTGCCGCCGGCGATGAACTGGGTTTTGGCCTGTGTTGGCGCAACATTCCTGGCGTCGAGACGAGACGCCATCGCGATCGCCGCCGAGACGCTCGTTGGTCTTTCATAGAGGAAGGGACGCATCCTAGGCCCTCCTGATCTCGTCGCGCGCCTGGATGATCGCCGCAACGATGTTCGGATAGGCCGCGCACCGGCACAGATTGCCGCTCATATACTCGCGGATGTCATCCTCCGAGCCGGCATGGCCTTCGTCGATGCAACCGATGGCGGACACGATCTGGCCCGGCGTGCAATAGCCACATTGAAAGGCATCATGGTCGACAAACGCCTGTTGCACCGGATGCAGTTCGCCGTCGGCCGAAGCCAGGCCTTCGACAGTCGTGATCTCGCGGCCCTGGTTCATGACGGCGAAGCTCAGGCAGGAGAGCACCCGCTTGCCATCGACAAGAACGGTGCAGGCGCCGCACTGGCCGTGGTCGCAACCCTTCTTGGTGCCGGTCAGGCCAACATGGTCACGTAAGGCGTCAAGCAGGCTCGTGCGATTGTCAAGTGCGAGAGTGTAGGCCTGCTTGTTGATCCGAAGCGAAATCGTTGACAAGTCGCGAGGTTCGGCAGCTCTGGCAGGCGATAGCTCGGCGGCTTTTGGCGAGGTGGCCATGAGAGGCATTGCGGCTGCCGCCGTAACAGAACCCGTCATGAAGGTGCGTCTGCTCAGGCCACTGGGACTTGTGGAATTGGACATGGCTGGCTTTCCGGCTGGCTGGAGTCTCAAGCGGACGAAACTATTCGTGGGGGGCAAAGTTCCCTCCTCACATCGCTGTGATCGTTTCTTTGCAGGGCGGCCATGCGGAACTTCACCCGCAGGGCCGTGGTTTCCTCGATAGGTCCAAGGAAGGAGGCGATCATGAACAATGAGCGGAGCGATCGGCGCAGCGATCTGAATGGTGACGAAGGCCCTGTCTTTTCGGCTGAGCAGGCGCGGCAAGGTGAGATCATACTGCGAACCCGCACACGCCGGATCATCTTCGTCGCAGGGCTGGTCGGCATCGTGATCCTCATCGCGGTGATCAGATTTGCCGTCGGCTGAATGGCTTTGGTTGCCGTCCCAGGCGAATGCCCTGAGCCTGTTCGTCAGGAACCTTTGTGAAGAGCTGTCGTTGAATCGGTCGTTAAGCGGTCGGCGCCTTGCTTGAAAGTTCTCCCCGTGGACGCGAAAACCGAGACCGAAAAATTAGACAAAACCAAAAATGCGCGCGGCGCTTCGAGCAAGGCCGGATCGGATGCATCGCCAAAACGCACGGGCGATGTGGCGCAGCCCAACGCCCCGGAGCGCGAAACGCGGGCCAAGGACGCGGACGAACAAAAGCCCAGCCTCCTGGGCTTTCCCCGGCGGCATCCTTATGTGGCCATTGCAATCCTGATCGTGCTTCTCCTGGCCGCCGTGGCACTGGTCATGTGGTGGCTGAATGCCCGGCAATATGAATCGACCGACGACGCTTTTATCGATGCCCGCACGGTAACCATCGGCGCCGAGATAGCAGGACGGATCACTGACCTTGCGGTGACCGACAATCAACCGGTCAAGGCGGGCGACGTCCTGTTGCGCATCGACGACAGCGACTATCGGGCCAGCCTCAGACAGGCCGATGCTGGCGTGGCCTCGGCGCAGGCCGACATTGTCGACGTCGGGGCCCAGATCGAAGCACAAAACGCAAAGATCGATGCGGCGGAAAAGCAGGTGGCGCAAGCGCAGGCGGCGCTCGATTTCGCCAAAGCCGAGGATCAGCGCAACCGTGAACTTCTGGCCAAGGGCACGGCCACCCAACAGCAGGCTCAGCAAGCCACTTCCACGCTGCGCCAGGACCAGGCTGCTCTCGACAGCGCCCAAGCCAATGTGGCTGCCGCCAAGAGCCAAGTCGCTGTTTTGCAGGCGCAGGCCAAGAGCGCCGAAGCCAAGCTCGATCAGGCCAAGGCCAGCCAGAACCAGGCGAGTACCACGCTGTCCCGCACGACCATCACCGCACCGGTCGCCGGGCGGGCAACCAGCATTTCGGTCGCCAACGGTACCTATGCCCAGCCAGGCCAGGTGCTGATGATGTTTGTTCCGGACGAAGTCTGGGTGAAGGCCAACTTCAAGGAAACACAGCTCGATCTGATGCGGCCGGGACAGCCGGTCGACATCGACATCGACGCCTATCCGGAAAGATCTTTTCATGGCCGCGTCGACAGCATCCAGGCGGGTAGTGGCACCGCCTTCAGCCTGCTGCCGGCCGAAAACGCCACCGGCAACTTCGTCAAGGTGGTGCAGCGCGTGCCGGTGAAGATCGTCTTCGACAAACCGCCCGGCGTGCTGCTGGGTCCGGGCCTGTCGGTGGTGCCGACGGTCAAGGTGCGATGACTGGTGAAATTTCAAGCGGCCAAAGCGAAAGCCGGTCAGCGGCCGGCGGGCGCAATCCTTGGCTGATCGCCATCGTCGTCTCCATCGCTACCTTCATGCTGGTACTGGACACCTCGATCGCCAATGTGGCCCTGCGCAACATCGCCGGCAGCCTGGCTGCCGGGATGGACGAGAGCACCTGGGTGATCACTACCTATCTGGTCGCGAATTCGGTGATCATCCCGGTCAGCGGCTGGCTGGCCAGCGTGATCGGGCGGAAGCGCTACTACATGCTTTGCGTGGCAACGTTCACCATCGCATCGCTGCTGTGCGGCCTCGCGCCCAATCTGGAAATGCTCATTTTCTTCAGGATCCTGCAGGGCCTCGGCGGCGGCGGCATGGCGCCGAGCGAACAATCCATCCTTGCCGACACCTTTCCGCCCGAAAAGCGTTCCCAGGCTTTTGCCCTTTATGGCATCGCCGTCATCGTCGCACCGACAGTCGGGCCGACTATCGGCGGCTGGCTGACGGACCATTTCTCCTGGCACTGGATCTTCTTCATCAATGTGCCGTTCGGCATCATGTCGCTGGCCTTGGTGCAGTGGCTGCTCGTCGAGCCGGACGTGATCGAGCGCGAACGTCAGGAGCGGCTGAAGGGCGGCCTCAGAATAGATTGGGTCGGGTTCATCCTAGTCGCCACCGCTCTTGGCTGCCTCGAAATCTTCCTTGACGAGGGTCAGCGAAACGACTGGTTCGCATCGGGTTTCATCACGACCTTTGCGGTGATTTCGGCGATCTCGTTCCTGCTGCTGATCCCATGGGAGTTCCGTCACCGCGATCCGATCGTCGATATACGCCTGCTGTTCAGCCGCCAGTTCGGCACGTCGTTCCTGGTGATGATGGCTGTCGGCGCGGTGTTGTTCAGCACAACGCAGTTGATGCCGCAGCTGCAACAAACCGCCTTCGATTATACCGCCACCCTGTCGGGCCTCTCGATGATGCCCGGCGGCATCGCCATGCTGATGCTGATGCCGATCTCCGGATTTGCCGCCGGTATCGTGCAGCCCAAATATCTGATCATGATGGGCATGTCCGTTGTCGTGGTCGCGCTGTGGCACATGACGTCGCTCACCCCGGACGCCAGCTTCCGCTTCTTTGCCTTCGCGCGCATCTTCCTGATGATCGGCCTGCCTTTCCTGTTCATCCCCATTTCGACAGCGGCCTATGTCGGCCTCGCTCCGCAGAAGACCAACCAGGCGTCGGCGCTGATCAACGTCGCCCGCAACATCGGTGGGAGCATCGGCGTGTCATTGTCGAACACTGTGATCGCTCAAAACGCGCAGCTGCATCAATCGAACCTTGTCAGCCATACCGCGCAGTCGTCGCCCGCCTATCAGCAGGTGCTGCGTCAGGTGACGGATCACTTTGTTGCGCAAGGCTCGGGCATGCTTCAAGCCAAGCAGCAAGCTGTCGGCTGGCTTGGGCAGTTGATCGCGCGCCAGGCTTCGCTGCTCGCCTACATCGACGTTTTTCGCTACTGCGCCATCGCGACGGCACTGTTTGTTCCCCTCGCCTTGCTGCTGCGGTCTCCAAAACCCGACAGGCGCCAGCCGAAATAGCGGGACGGAACCAGCAAAATGCCGCCGGAAGGCCGGTTGTTCGAAGACAGTCCTATTCCATGACACGGGGGGTGTGCCGTTTGTCCTCCACCGGGTCGACATCGATGCGCGCCTTTTGCGGATCGAAGGTGCCATGACCTGCAATGGCCAGCGCTGCCGTATCGGGCGTCTCGTATGCCCACATGAAGTCGTCGGCCGAGCTACCGACAGCATGGACCCGCCAGTAATTCGCGGTCCCCTTGAGCGGTGAGCTGCTCGTGGTGTCGGTCTTTTCGAAAAGGTCGAAATAGATGTCCTCGAAAGGGATAAAGAACGTCGGCTCCTGTCCTTCTTCCCTGACTAGCTTCGCGTGCTCCGTGGCTGCGACCACAGCGTCGGAAAATCGCACGGTCACGGTCCCGACAAACGGCTCTATGGTCAGTGGGCGAAAGTCGGGTTCTGAAGTTGCGACTGAAGTTTGCATCCGAATTCTCCCTGGCTATCGATTGATCGCGAGACCGCGTTTCGATCCGTGGAGACGAAATGCACGGCGATGCGTCAGGTTCCAGCTTGTGCGATGAAGCCGAATAGACCGCCGAGCCAGGCGATTATCGGCTGGCAAAACTGTTGAGAAAGCTCGCCAACAGCCGCGAAACCTCTTGTGGGGCCTCACGTGTCGGGAAGTGTCCGACCGCGTCCAGGACCACTCGTTCGTAGGATGCGGTGAAATGCTTCTCCAGCCCTTCCGACGATGCGGTCAGCACAACACGGTCGTCGCCGCCATGAAGCGTCAAGGTCGGTACCGTGATGATCTTGACCGATGTTTGCCGGTGGGCCAGTTCCGCGTAGCGCGGATCGGGTTCCGCCTCACCCCAGCGAACCCGATAGGAATGCAACGTCACGTCCGGCCAATCCGGGTTGTCGAAGGATGCAGCCACTTCATCGAAAATGGCGTCGTCGAACCAACCCAACGGGCTCCAGCTGTCCCATTGGAATCTGGCAAACTCCTTGCGGTTCTTTCGCACGAACTCGGCGCCGCGTGCCGTTGCCATGAACCATTGATACCAAAAAGCTTTCGCCTGTTCAGGCGCTGGCGTTTCCGGTTTGCCGGGTTGCCAGCCAAGCGATAGCGCGGCACAGCAACTGATGCGATCGGGAAAGGTCGAGGCCAGGAGGTAGGATATCCGTGCTCCCCAGTCGTGACCGACGACCGCAAAGCGGCCGAGGCCAAGCGCGTCGGCAAAGTCCAGCACATCCTGCGCCATTGCGGCAATCTCGCCGGATCGCATGGTTTCTTTCAACAGGAACGATGTCGGTCCAAAACCTCGCAACCACGGCGCAAACGTCCGAAAGCCAGCCTCGTGAAGGACCGGCGAAATGCGCGCGTAAGTGGTTGCATCGTCCGGCCAACCATGCAGCAGGACAACGGGCGTCCCGTTTTCTCGCCCACCGCCGAGATAGGCGATGCGCAGAAGTGGCGTATCGCAAGATGAGACGGGGTTCATTTACTCTCCGGCGCTGCAGCCGGCTGGTCGCCGCCAGTCGTCGACTTGGGTCTGGCATCCTGGTCAACCTGCGGATTCTTGTTGATGGCGTCGGTGTTGGCTTTCGTCGGTTCGGTGCTGTTATCACAGGCCCCGAGCGCAAGAGCAGCAGCCAACACCAGAAGCGACAAGGATTTCTTCATCGAAACCTCCTCTGGCTGATGTTCGACAACGAGGGTCCGCGAATTTGGTTGCTTGTCTGGTCGCTCGGGCGCAGGCCCCGATCAGCCATCCGCAAAAAACGTTGCCGCAACGGCGATTGAGGTCAGGCTCGACATCGCAAAGCTTGCCCTGACGACGTGCGACATTTCCCAGATATTCCGGAAATCCTTCCAATCACCATCTCGCTTCCGAGCGAACATGGAGAAAAACGCCACGCCCGATCTCGACACGGCGACATCCTGCACCCAGAAATTATTGACGGGATGCGTGACCAACCAATAGGTCGCGTGTTGCGCCGCCAGGAGGAAGAGCGAGGCCAGCGTCCACCAGAAACGAGTACTTGCGGAAGGCGTCAAATAGAGCAGGATGGCAAGCGCGAGAACGCCTCCGATTTCAGCAAAACCGCCGATCGTGAAGCCGGGATAGTAGATCGCCTGTACTGCCTTGTAGGTCGCCTCCTTCAGGCGCATTTTGCCCGGTAGCTCCAACGCATGTGCAAGCGAGAGCGCAGTTGCGATTGCGACCAGCAGGAGCGTGAAAACCATCAAAACGCGCATGCTGTTACTCCTTTAGCCGCGCCGTTTCGGAACCGGCATGGAGTGGCCGGTGGCCGCCGTAGCCGGCAGAACGCAGAGAAGTAATCGTGCAGCCGTTCGGCTATGCCACGAGCACAGGGACTGACCGACAAGACGGGTCAGGTGGGGACGCACCGCGCGCGGCTGCGATGCGAACAGGTGACGATCCTCACCTAAGCCGCCCCGCGCGCCTCAGAACATGATCCTTTGCCTCAACCACGCAAGAAACCTGTTGCCGCCAATTGTCGCGCGGACCCGAGCGGCAGCCCACCGAGCTTTCATGGTAGCGCCTACGTGACAGTCGCAAACGATATCGTGCAGTTGCCAGTCATTGAGTTCGAAGAAGCGCTTGGCCTCGCCATAAGTGTCATCCCTTAGACCCGACGCACGCAGCACCGGGTCTTCGAAGGCAACAGTAATTGCCGACCCTTCACCGCGTGCCATGGCGCGCGCCTCCGGATGCATATGTTCGGTACCTGTAAACGCGCCAAGGCATCGCTCGGGATTCTGCTCGAGAAGTTCAGCCCATCGCGCGATGCGCTCATTTCGTGTCATTTCCGAATGTGGCGCCGAGGATTCAATCCTGGCGACGGCCTGCAGTTGGTCGAGTGTCTGATGTTTCATGGTCAGCTCCTGTCGTGAAGGGAGAAGTGCCCACGCCTTCAAGGGAATTATCGCACGGCGGTGCTTCGACAAGAGCGCGAAACCGGAGAATTCGGCCCCACTGGCCGGATCATAAATGCGCAGGCGGCAGAGCCTATCCCTTAACCGATACGATCCACATGAAGCTCGGTGAGACGCTGAAAGCGACGAACATCAATGTCGAAGCATCATCGACGTCAGCTAACCGAGACTGAGCCGACGGCCGAACAGGTGCCCTCTGCCGACAGAGGAGCGGTCCATAGTGACCTTGCACCCCGCGGCGGTCCGGAGGTTGCCTTTATCGCATCCTATTTCTTGACAATGGTCCCGTCACGCAGGTCAAATGCTTCGGTGCCGCGGGCCTGGCGGTAGAAATCGTCCTGCAATTCACCCCATTCGCCGAGGAAGGCACCGCAATTGCTGCAATAAATTGGCGTCGACTCGTTGGCGTCGTCGGGAATGTCCATCTGGATCGTCCCGCAAGCCTTGCAATCGAGTTTGTCGTCCAATTGGCGTCCCATTTTGCAATGATCGCGCATTTCACACAGGAGCCAATTGTCGATTTCGTACGGAGTGGTGCCTGCGGTCACCCTCAGCTTTATTGTGATCCGGTCCAAGATGCAGATCAATCGATGGTACGATTCCGTACGAACCGCTCATGCGGCAAGCGGAAAACGATTGTACAAGCGGAAACGACTGAAATTGCGCGGCGGCTGTCGTGAGTGCGGAACCATCGCCCGGCACAAGGGTTGTCTTCGACGTTTCGAAGAAAATAGCGGGAACGACGATGCGGATGTTGATGATGCTTGCCGTGCTTTCCGGAGCGGTCGTCACGCAGCCACTCTATGGGCAAGCCATCGACCCGCAGGTTCCTCAGACGACACCTGTTCCCCAGATGACACCCTTGGAGCCCCAGTCGGACCAGATACCGCTGCCCGAGCAAGGGGCGGCTGACCAGAGTTTCACCGATGTTGCCATTGTGGCCGTCGAGGATCTACCTGCGGAAATCAAAGCGCAGGCGGAAGCCGTGATTACCCAGACCAGTGCGGAAGATCTGTTGCGGCTGCAGAACTCCATCGATGCATCGCCTCAGGCAACAACGGCGCTGAGGGCGAACGGGCTCAACTCTTCGCAGGTCGTGGCCGCCAACATTGATGGTGATGGCACGCTGACATTGATCATCCAGACGACAACGTGATCGGCCTTGAGCTTCAAATTCCTGAAAGATCGCCTCGGGTGATCCAGACGGGCGCATTAAGGCTGCGGCTAACGAGCTATTTCAGCTCTTGCACTGACGTGCCGGATTCACCTGAAAAGCCATGCACCTTTTCGGTCCGAAGTTTTTCGCGTTTCAGGTCTTCCGGGCCGGCAGTGGTGGAGAGGGTTGGATTCGAACCAACGTAAGCTAAGCTAACGGATTTACAGTCCGTCCCCTTTAACCACTCGGGCACCTCTCCAGTCTGCCGCCGGAGCCATTCACGCCGATCCGGACCCGAGTTGTCTTCTCCGAAATCAGCGAAGCGCCTTATGGCGGCAAGGCCAGTGGGTGTCAACCGCGCAGGAAGGGTTTTTCGATGTTGTTCGCCGGCTGCGGCGACAGGGCATATCCTTGGCGGGAGGAGACGGCTATAGAAGCCGGCCATGAGCAACAATTCCAACACCCCGAAAGACACCCATTACGCCAAGCTCCGCCGCGCCTTTCGCGACGAGAAAAGCGGCGGCGCCCCGGCGTTCAGGCCGCGCCAACCCGTGCCACCAGGTGAAAACGCCGGGGATGGCATGGTGCGCCTTTATGGCCTGCACACTGTGCGTGCCGCGCTCGACAATCCGCGACGCCGGATCAAAAAAATGTTGGTGACGCGCAATGCCGCCGAACGGCTCGAGATCACCGATCTGGCCGCCCTGTCCTTCAAGGCTGACCTGGTCGAACCCAGGGAGATCGACAAGGTCACCGGATCGGACGCGGTGCATCAGGGCGTACTGATCGAGGCGGAGCCGCTCAAACCCAAGCGCCTCGACGCACTCGGCGAAACAAGGCTGGTGCTGGTGCTCGACCAGGTCACCGATCCGCACAATGTCGGCGCCATCCTGCGCTCGGCGGTCGCCTTCGGCGCCGGCGCCTTGATCACCACCGCGCGCCACAGCCCGCAGGAATCCGGCGTGCTGGCAAAATCCGCCTCCGGCGCGCTTGAGCACATCGATCAGATCGAGGTGAAGAACCTCGCCGATGCGCTGGGCCAGTTGCACGAGGCCGGCTTCCAGACCATCGGGCTCGATTCGGACGGACCGGCTGAACTCGAAACAAGCTTTGCCGGCGACAAGATCGCGCTGGTGCTCGGAGCTGAAGGCAAGGGCCTGCGCCAGAAGACGCGCGAGACGGTGACGACGCTGGCCAGGCTCGATATGCCCGGCGCGATCAGATCGCTCAACGTGTCGAACGCCGCGGCGGTGAGCCTTTACGCGGCGCGGGCATTTCTGAAGCGCGGCTGACTGGAAGCGGCAAGCCTCCCGCAGGAATCAAAACGGGTCCCGGCGACGCTTGCCGGAACCCGTTCCTGGGTTAAGTCAAAAGTTGACGGCTTGGGAACGTTGCGCCGCCCTCTTCCGACCTATGCCGCTTTGCCTTTGATTTCTTTTGCCTCCTTGCCGACCTCGAAATTCGCCATCCGTTCCAGTGCCCTGACCAGTGCAGAGTGATCCTCGTTCGCGCCGCCATTGGCCGCACAGGAATTGAACAGCTGCTGCGTGGTCGATGTATTGGGCAGCGACACGCCGAGCGCCTTCGCACCCTCCAGCGCCAGGTTGAGATCCTTCTGGTGCAGTTCGATGCGGAAGCCCGGCGCGAAGGTGCGCTTGACCATGCGCTCGCCATGCACTTCGAGAATGCGCGAGGCCGCCAGCCCGCCCATCAGTGCCTGCCTGACCTTGGCCGGGTCAGCGCCGGCTTTCGATGCAAAAACAAGCGCTTCGGCGACGGCTTCAATGGTGAGCGCGACGACGATCTGGTTAGCGACCTTGGTGGTCTGGCCGACGCCATTCGGCCCGACCAGCGTGATGTTCTTGCCCATCTTCTCGAACACGGTCTTTGCGCGCTCGAAGGGCTTTTCGTCGCCGCCGACCATGATGGTCAGGGATGCGGCCTTGGCGCCGACTTCGCCGCCCGAAACCGGCGCGTCGAGATAGTCGCAGCCGAGATCGTTGATCCTTTTTGCGAATTCCTTGGTCTCGATCGGCGAGATCGAGCTCATGTCGATGACCAGCTTGCCCTTGGTCAGGCCGGACGCGACGCCGTTGTCGCCGAACAGCACATCGGCCACCTGCGGTGTGTCAGGAACCATCAAGATGATGATGTCGGCGGCCTTGGCGACGGCGGCATGGCCGGTGACGGTCTTCAGCCCCTTGGCGGCAAGATCGGCTGGTGGATTCGAGCGATGGTCACTGGCGATGACCGTATAGCCGGCGTCGAGCAGATGCCCCGCCATAGGCGCGCCCATGATGCCGAGGCCGATGAAGCCTATGGTTTCCATTGTTTCTCTCCGTCTCTGTCAGGCCGCGTTCAGTAGCGCAAATTCCCGCTACGCCGCGGCACTTCCCTGCCCGGCTAGCCCCCTGAACCACCCCAGTCCGGCTTCAGTCCCCGCCTTCGGCTTGTATTCCGCCCCCACCCAGCCGGTGTAACCAATCCGGTCGATATGCTCGTACAGGAACGGATAGTTGATCTCGCCCGTCCCTGGCTCGTGACGGCCGGGATTGTCCGCAAGCTGGATATGCGCGATGCGGCCGAGGTTTGCCTCGATCTTACGGGCGAGATCCCCCTCCATGATCTGCATGTGGTAGATGTCGTATTGCAGGTACAGGTTCTTGGAACCGACGCGGTCGATCAGCGCCAGCGCGTGGTCGGAATAGTTCAGGAAGAAGCCAGGAATATCGCGCGTGTTGATCGGCTCGATCAACAGCTTGATGCCGGCGTGTTCCAGTTTCTCCGCCGCGAAGGCGAGGTTTTCGGCGAAGACATTTTCAAGCGCGTCCCGTGCAATGCCTTGCGGCGCGATGCCGGCGAGGCAGTTGACCTGCCCGCAGCCAAGCGCTTGCGCATAGGCGATCGCCTTTGCGATGCCCTGGCGGAATTCCGGCACGCGATCCGGTAGCACGGCGATGCCGCGCTCACCCTTGGCCCAGTCTCCCGCCGGCAGGTTGAACAGCACCTGCGTCAGGCCGTTCTTCTTCAGCCGGGCGGCGACCACATCGGGCGCGTGATCATAAGGGCCGATATATTCGACACCCTTGAAGCCGGCACGGGCGGCGGCTTCGAAGCGGTCGAGGAAGTCGTGCTCGCCAAAGAGCATCGACAGATTGGCTGAAAAACGCGGCATTCTTTTTCTCCCTGGAGCATCGGACCCAAAAGTGGAAACCGGTTTGGGACAATCAGATGCTCGAACAAAATTAGTCGAGCATCACGATCGCGGTCGGCGCGTCTTCCTGATGTTCGGCAAGGTCCTCGAATTCGGTGATCTTGTCGATCTCGGTGCCCATCGAGATGTTCGTGACCCGTTCGAGAATGAATTCGAGCACGACCGGAACCTGGTGTTCCTTCATCAACCGCTGCGCTTGCTTGAAGGCCCCGGCGAATTCCTCCGGCTTGCGCACCCTGACCGCCTTGCAGCCCATCGCCTCGGCGACGGCGACATGGTCGACGCCATAGCCGGCCTCTGGATCGTCGGCGCGGTTGATGTTCTCGAAGGCGAGACTGACCTCATAGTCCATCGAGAAGCCGCGCTGCGCCTGGCGGATCAGGCCGAGATAGGCGTTGTTCACGACGACGTGGATGTAGGGCAGCTTGTGCTGCGCGCCGACCGCCAGTTCCTCGATCATGAACTGGAAATCATAATCGCCCGACAGCGCCACGATGGTGCGGTCTGGATCGGCGGCGCGCACGCCGAGTGCGGCCGGCAAGGTCCAGCCGAGCGGGCCGGCCTGGCCGCAATTGATCCAGTTGCGCGGCTTGTAGACATGCAGGAACTGCGCGCCGGCGATCTGCGACAGGCCGATCGTGGTGACATAGGTGACGTCGCGGCCAAACGCCTTGTTCATCTCCTCGTAGACACGCTGCGGCTTCAGCGGGACCTGTTCGAAATGGGTCTTGCGCTTCATCGTCTTCTTGCGGCCCTGGCATTCCTTGGCCCAGCCCGACCAGTCGCGCAGCTTGCCCGCCGTCTTCCATTCGGTGGCGACGTCGAGCAGCATCTTCAGCGCAGCACCGGCATCGGAGACGACGCCGAGATCAGGCGCGAAGACGCGGCCGATCTGCGTCGGCTCGATGTCGACATGAATGAATTTCTTGTCCTTGGTATAGACGTCCACCGAGCCCGTGTGGCGGTTGGCCCAGCGGTTGCCAATGCCGAAGACGAAATCGGCTTCCAGCATCGTCGCATTGCCGTAGCGGTGCGAGGTCTGCAGCCCGCACATGCCGGCCATCAGCCGGTGGTCGTCGGGGATAGCGCCCCAGCCCATCAGCGTCGGGATAACCGGAACGCCCGTGATCTCGGCAAATTCGATCAACAGGTCCGACGCGTCGGCATTGATGACGCCGCCGCCGGCCACGATCAGCGGCTTCTCGGCCGCATTGAGCATCGCCAGTGCCTTTTCTGCCTGGGCGCGTGTCATCGCCGGCTTGAAAGGCGCCAGCGGCTCATACGCATCGATGTCGAACTCGATCTCGGCCAGTTGGACGTCGACCGGCAGGTCGATCAGCACCGGACCTGGCCGCGACGAGCGCATCAAATGGAACGCCTTCTGCAGCGCCATCGGCACCAGATAGGGCTCCATCACGGTCACCGCCCATTTGGCAACGGGCGCAGCGATGGCGGCGATGTCGACGGCCTGGAAATCCTCCTTGTTGAGGCGTGCGCGCGGCGCCTGTCCGGTGATGCACAGGATCGGAATGGAATCGGCCGCCGCCGAATAGAGCCCGGTGATCATGTCGGTGCCGGCCGGCCCCGAAGTGCCGATGCAGAGACCGATATTGCCTGCCTTGGCCCGGGTATAGCCTTCGGCCATATGCGAGGCTCCCTCGACGTGGCGGGCAAGGACATGGCGGATGGTGCCCCTCGCCTTCAGCGCCGAGTATAGCGGATTGATCGCCGCGCCCGGCACGCCGAAGGCGCAGGAAATGCCTTCCTTTTCGAGAACGAGAACAGCGGCATCGACAGCGCGCATCCTGGCCATTTCCTGCCTCCACGAATGATTGTTGGATGGCCAAGGATGTCACCGGCCCCGTAATTTTTCAATTTTTTCAGAATATTTTTTCATTTCTAGAGAACGGCGGCTATCGACTGATTTTGCTCGCTTTTCCCTTTTCCAAGATTTGCTTCCGGAATTTCATGAAAAACTTTTTCATTGCACTTTGGGAGAAACGGCCGAGAATGCCGGTCATGGAAACGAGTGAAAAACGTCAACGTGGGCGCCCGCGCTCCTTCAATGGTCCGGCCGAAGCTGCCTCGGTGCAGTCGCTCGACCGTGCCTTGCGCATCCTGGCCATTGTCGCGGAAGGCAGCGGCCTGTCGTTGAGCGAGATATCGGCGCAAAGCGGGCTCGCTGCCTCCACCGCCTACCGCATGCTGACGACACTCGAAAACCACGGCATGGTGGAGTTCGATACAGCGGACCAGCTCTGGTCGATCGGTGTCGAGACCTACCGCATGGGCGCGGCGTTCCTGCGCCGCCGCAAGCTGGTCGACCGTGCCCGCATCGTCATGCAGGAACTGATGGAGAAGACCGGCGAGACCGCCAATCTCGGCGTGGCCGAGGACGACTGCGTGGTCTTCGTCAGCCAGGTCGAGACCCACCAGGCGATCCGCGCCTTCTTCCGGCCTGGCACGCGCAGCCCGTTCCATGCCTCGGGTATCGGCAAGGCGGTGCTGGCGCATCTCGAACCGGAGCGCGTCGGAGCCATCCTGCACAAGGCGGGCCTGCAGCGCTATACGGACAGGACGCTTTCCGACATCGCCGCCCTCGCGCACGATCTGGCTGTTATTAAGCATCGCGGCTGGTCGGTCGACGACGAGGAGCGTCACCCCGGCATGCGTTGTGTCGCCGCCGCCATCTTCAATGAATATGGCGAGCCGATCGGCGGCGTTTCCGTTTCCGGGCCGACGGTCCGGGTCACGCCGGAGCGACTGGCCGAGATCGGCCCGCTGGTGCGCGACGCCGCGGCCGAGGTAACCAGGATGATAGGCGGCGTGACGGTCAGCTAATCACGAAGCGCCTGTTTTGCAGCCGCCATGTCGAAAGAATCGACCACGATCGCCAGTCCTACATGGCCCACGCCATATGGGACTTGGCCGCCTTGCCTGGGCGCCCGAATGCATGCGAAAGGGCGCGCATGAGGAAAATGGTCCAGCTTCTGCTTGCAGCTTCGCTTTGCGGATGTGTGGCGACACCACGACCTGATACCCGCGACCAACGGGTCAATCCCATTCCGATCTCACTCGCGCTGGAGGAGATTATCACGACAGGTGTCCGCCAACGCCTGCCGGATCCGGTCTCCGCCAGGTTCGGGACCATGCTCGCCGGCGAGCGAACGCTTGATGGCCGCCAGGAGATCGTGGTTTGCGGCATCGTCAGCGCCAAGACCTCGTCCGGCGTCCATGGCGGCGACAAGCCATTCATCGCCAAGGTCTACCCGGAAGCCGCAAGCAGCTTTGAATTGGTCGCGATGGGCGACGAGACGGAGGCTGCCCGGCTTCAAATTGGTGGCTCCTGCCGCGCGGCCGGTTTGCCAATCCTCGAGCCGAAAACGGACCTTTAGACAGGCGGTCTTCACACGAGGAAGAGGGGCTGCCTCGCAACCCCTCTTTCCTGTCGTTGGTCCACTTTCCTGTCGTAGGTCCTCAGAGTCGGCAGTAGTGGCTGTAGCCGTCATGGCCGATATAGGTGTCTGAGTCCGGATCGTAGCTCGCGTAGCGCTCGAAGCAGCGGCGAACGTGCCATGAACCGCCATCCTCGTCGACATAGACAGCGCGCGGCGGCTGCTGCTGAGCGAGAAGGCTGCCAAGGACGAAACCGCCAACGCCGGCGGCTATGCCGATGCCAAGGTCGTGATGATGCGAGTGAGCAGCCGAGGGCTGGACGGTGCCGACCAAAGCGGTGGCGGCGACGGTGGAGGCGATAAGACCGGAAACGAGTGTGCGCTTGAACATGATGATCTCCTTGCTTCGTTGACAGAGGCGATCCATCCGCCTCTTGATCATCTGTCGCAGCGGCATTGAAAAAGGTTCGACGGGTTTTGATTTTTTCGAGAGATTTTCGAAGAGGCAGATAACGGCAGCCTGAATGGCTCGGCGCCCTCGCCGTCGTTGATGAACCAGGCCCGTGCGCTTCAGGTACCTTTCGCCAATCAGGTCATCGTCGGTGACGGCGACAGGGAGGCCGAGTCAATGCAAAAAGGGCGGCCGAAGCCGCCCTTTCCTGGACCGGTTTCTTCAACGCGGCCAGGCCGCACTCAGTAGACGATGATGTGGTGGTGGTGATGATGGTGATGGCCATAGACCCACCAGTAGTCCGGGTAGTCCGGGTAGTCCGGGTAATCCTGGTAGTCGACGTAGTCGTCGTAATGATCATGATGGTGATGCATGCCATGAGCCGACGAAGACTGGACGGTGACGGCGAGCGCTCCGGTGGCAACGAAGATGGCGACGAGACCTGAAACGAAACTGCGCTTGAACATGATGAGCTCCTGGATCTTTTGATCGAGGCGACCATTCGCCTCTGAAGATCAGTCGGCGCACCGCGGCGAAAGGTTCGACAGATCCGGAGATTTTTTTAAAACACGGCTGGCGCGTAGTGAGCAGGCAGTACCGGTTCGCGCCATGACCACTACGGATTACTCACCACGGGCTTAGCCCATGCCGGTGATATGGCGAAGCCAGAAGGCGAGTGCGATGAAGCCGATGATGGTGGTGACTCCAGTCCAGTCGACATTGGCCTTCTTCACATCGCTGATGAGCTTCACCAGCAGCATCCATGCCAGGACGACGATAGGGAGAATGATGACAAGCCTGATCATGCGACACTCCAGTCCGAAGCGATTGCACCCTCGTCCTCATGTAGGAAGCGCGTTTACGGATTTCAGCATGGGCCATGGCGCCATGCACCACGACGGAGCCAAAAATGGAGTTTTGTCTTTACTGGCGCACCAAATATGCTAACCGAAGCGCCGTGCCCTTGTAGCTCAGCTGGTAGAGCAGCGGTTTTGTAAACCGAAGGTCGGCGGTTCGATTCCGTCCGGGGGCACCACCCTTCGCTCTTCGAGCTCCGGGTGGCAGGCCACCCCAAGCCCGTAGACGCAGGAGTGTCCTCCGAAATCCCGGCGTAGAGCGACTACGAGCGCCACCACCCTCTACGAAGCGCTCGCGATTTGGGCCGCCACGTTCGTCCTGGTGAACGTATTCCTCACCCTCACAGACTTGTAGACGTAAGCAGCCCAGATGCCGGTCACGACAAACGAAGCTATCGGTGCCGCCAGCGCGTCGCCTGCGAGCATCTGGTTGACCGGAACGCCCAGAATTGACGAAATCCAGATCGTATCCAGGACAAAAACGACAGGGATCGCAAGCCACTGAAGCAGAAACAATTGCGGGAAGCGGCGGCTTCGCCGCAGCATTGAAATCAGCACAACCAGCTGAAGCGCCAGAAATGCGAGATTGAGGGCAACCTCGCCATACACAGCTAGGGAGCCGTTCGGCAGGGTCATGAGTTGCTGGTAACCGTCGGCCGACTTGGCGAAGTCGGCGAGTGTGCGCAGCGGTGACAATGTCTGACCGATAGCCAGCAGCATCAGCCAGCCGCCGAAGCCCACAAGAGCCTCAGGATTCTGTGACGGCTTCGCGGCTGATCGAACAGCAAAGAAAACAGGCACGCCGATCAACAGCAGCACGATCGCCCAATGCCAGATGGAAAATGCCCCCATTTACCCCTCCCTCTTTTTATGCCCCTCTAAGTTGTACCAGATTTCAAACTCAACTCAAGAGCTGAGCCTCGCGTAAGACGATGTCTGATACCGAAGCGACGACCTCTCCTGCCTGCTCCTGACTCCCACACCCCAATCGCCGCCACCAGTATACTGTTCTGCCTCCGTATCGCAGCCGTCAACTCCGGTATCTTCGCCTCGTCGCGCTTCACGAATTCGATGAACATCATGTTCATGTTGTTGAAGATCAGTTCGCCGAGCGCCGCGCCGTCGATATCCTGCCGCACCAGGCCAATTTCCTGTAGCCGGGTGATCAGCGCGCGGATCTGTTCGGTGAGCGAGCGGTCGACGCCGGTATAAGCCTGGCCGAACGGGCTGTCGGGCAATTGCGTCGAGATCGCCATCGCCTGCCGCCACATCTCCTTGCTGAGATAGTGCAGCGAGTGCTCGATATAGATGCCGATCAGCGTGTCCAGCGCGTCGCCGACATTGGCCGGCGGCCTGGCGACCACGCCGCGCCCGGCATTGAGCACCTCATTGACCTCCATCGAGACGATGGCACCCAGGATGTCGCCCTTGTTCTGGTAGTAATTGTAGATGGTGCCGATCGACACTTCGGCCTGCGCGGCGATCGTCTCGATCCATCGACCCCTTGACCCGGGTCAACCGAATTTAGATCGTTCTTAATGGCGGTCAGCGCCGACTCGGCGACTGCGCATAGATACCGGGGTAAGTGGCCGTGAAAGCGGCTTGCAGAATGCGATTGGCGCCCAGAGCGACACCGCCAACAGGCCCCGAAAATGTGAATATCCGCGACTGTAGCGAGGCTTCATCGTCCCCCGTCATCGACTGATAGGCCAAAGCCGCCGCGGTTGTGGCTGCCAACAACCGTCCAGATGGTCTTTTGAAGAGAATAAGTTACTCAATAGAAGAATATTTTATCTGCACAAAATCTAATGTAAATATCTCGTTGCTCGGTGCGCTGGACCTCAAACTGCGCCGCCAGATGCAGGACGAATTGAAGGCGATCCAGAAGCGCGTCGGCACCGCCTTCATCCATGTCACCCACGACCAGGAAGAAGCGATGGCGCTGGCCGACCATTGCGTGGTGATGAATGACGGCCGCATCGAGGACGAAGGGCCGGCCGAGCCCGTCTATGCCAGGCCGGCGACGCGCTTTTCCGCGACCTTCATGGGCGAGAGCACTATCCTCGCCGGCACGGTCGTGGAGACCAGGGACAGGACGAGCACCGTCGCGACGCCGGTCGGATCGGTGTTGCTGCCTAGTGCCTTGCCGTTGGGGTCGGCGGCGGCATTGGCCATACGGCCTGAGCACCTTGTGCTGGGCACAGCCTCGGCTGGCACGAAGCTCGGCAAGGCGGAAGTGAGCGACGTCGTCTTCCAGGGCAGTTTCAAGCGCGTGCTTGCGACGTCCGTCGAAGAGCCCTCCTTGCAATTCGTCGCCAAGCTGCCCGCTACCGCCACTGTCCGGCCGGGCGACACCGTGGCCGTTTCATGCGATACCGACCAGATCATCCTTTTGACGGATTGAACATGGGCTTGCTTGCGGTCATCGACGCACCGGACTGGTACGAGACGATCCGCATGTCGGACGGCATCACACTGATCCACGAGCCCTGGATCAAGCCGTTCTTCCGCTGCAATATGTGGCATGTACGCGGCCGCGACCGCGATCTCCTGTTCGACAGTGGTCTCGGCCATTTCAGTCTGCGCACGCAAGTGCCTCTGGTGAGCGAGCGCAAGCTGACCTGCGTTGCCAGCCACACGCATTTCGACCACATCGGCTGCCACCATGAGTTCCCCGATCGCTGCGTGCATTCGGCCGAAGCGGCAATCCTAGCCGATCCTCGCAACGAATGGACCGCCGCCGGCACCTATGCGACCGACGACATGTTCGATCGCCAGCCGAAAGGCTGGGAAACAGCGCGCTACCGCATCCAGCCAGCGCCGGCCGACCGTCTGCTCGCGCATGGCGACATCATCGATCTCGGCGACCGCGCCTTCGAGGTCGTCCACACGCCAGGCCACTCGCCGGGCGGCATTGCGCTGTCCGAGAAGAAGACCGGCATCCTGCTGTCCGGCGACATCATCTATGACGGCCTGCTGATCGACGATGTCTACCACTCGGATATACCAGACTACATGGCGACGCTGCTCGCCATCCGCGATCTCGACGTCTCGGTCGTACATGGCGGCCATTTCCCGAGCTTCGGCAAGGTGCGCTACCGCCAGTTGATCGACGAGTATCTTGCAGGGAAGCGGCAGGCCGGCTGCCATCTGCGGCAGAGCCCCTGAGAAACGGCTAGCGCATCATTTCAAAGTGCCGTGGAAAGGCCTGGTGCAGCAGCAGCAGCATGGTCTTGCGCACGACGTCGGTGTCGCGGCCAGCCGGGTTGAGGTGATCCCAGTACCACGCTCCGTGAACGAGGTAATTCAGGCTCTCCGACAGCGTGTCTATGTCGACGCCGGCGTAACCGCCACCGCGCGAAATCTCGACCAGCAATTCGCGCGCTTCGGCGGTGTAGGCGAGATCGCTGGGCAGGCCGATTTCATTGTAGATCTGCATGCTCTTGCGGTCGCTGGAGAACGCAACGAAGACCGACACCCATTTCGGATGCTGCCTGGCGAAGTGCTGCGCACAGCCGACCGCGCCGAGCAGCCTTTCGACCGGCGACAGGCCGGGTGCCCGCACCAGGTTGAGCCAAAGCGCGTCATATTGATCGCTGAGATACTGCAGGACGGCCCGGAACAGGTTCTCCTTGCTGCGAAAATGGAAAACCACGAGGGCGTTGGACGAGCCGACATGCTCGGCGATGCGCTGCATGGTGACGCTCGCCAGCCCCTCCTCCCCGATGAGATCGATGGTGGCATCGATGATGCGCTGCACGCTGGCTTCGCCGCGCTCCCGGCGCCGGTCCTTGGGCGCGGCCGACGCCCTGCCCTTGGCCTTCTCGGCCGCGCCTTTTGCCGTTGCCTTGCGTTGCACCATCTTCATCCACTTCTCTTGCACCGCCTGTCAAAGCGATGGGCGCGTCCCGGCGTTTGTGTACCATTGCCCCTGCGCCGTTTCATAGGCCATCGCCGCCCGGAAGACATCGGCATCGCTATAGGTGCGGCCGACGATCTGGAAGCCCGTCGGCACGCCGCTCGCCGCCCGGCCCGAAGGCATGGAAAGCACCGGACAGCGGCTCAGCATGTTGAACGGCGTCGTCATCACCCAGCCCAGCGACGGGTTCACCTCTTTGCCGTTGATCTCGACGGTTCCCGTGGTCTGGTCGAACTCCGCCGGCACCGCGGGAAGCGCGTTCGTCGGGCAGATCAGCACATCGTAGGTTTCCAGCAGCGGACCCAGCGTCTGATACATCTGTGCAGCCACATCCAATGTCGCGACGAAGTCGGCGGCCTTGGACTTTTGCCCATCTTCGGCAAACCGCTTGGCATAGCTGGTCATGTCGCTGCCGTGCTCGACAAGCAGTTGCGACAGCGAAGCGCCGAAAAGATGCTCCAGATAGGCCATTCCTGCCTTGAGCACCCCGTCATCCCAGCCAAGATCGACTTCCTCGACCGTCGCCCCGAGCGAGCGGAACACTTCGCAAGCGGCAAGCATGTTGCTGCGGACGTCGGCATCGACCTCGAAAGAGCCCAGGTCCATCGAGAACGCAATCTTCCAGCCCTTGATTGGCTTGTAGTCGAGCGGCAGGCGCAGCTTGGGGCGAAGCGTGGCGATGTCGAGCGGGCTCGGCCCCGCCATGACATTCTGCAGTAGGATCGCATCCCTGACGTTCCGCGCCAGCGGGCCGGTGTGGCAGTAGAAGTCGAGGTTGAAGGGCGGCTCGTCCGGGTTGCGCCCATAGGGCGGCTTGTAGCCGACTAGGCCGCAGGCTGAAGCCGGAATGCGGATCGATCCGGCAATGTCGGAGCCGGTGGCGATCGACGATGTGCCCGACGCCAGCGTTGCCGCCGAACCTCCCGACGAGCCACCCGGCGTGAAGTCGCGGTTCCAGGGGTTGCGCGTTACGCCCCATCGTTTCGACCAGGTATAACCGGCGCAGCTGAACTCGGGCGTCGCCGTGCGCGCATGGACGATGCCACCGGCCTTGATGATGCGCTCGTTCATCGTCGAGGTGTGGCCGCTTATGGCATCCCTGGACAGCAGCGAGCCATGCGACGTCGGCTTGCCCTTGATGTAGCTCTCGTCCTTGATGCCGATCGGCAGGCCTTCGAGCGCGCCGGTTCTGGCACCCTTGGCGTATCTCGCCTCCGCCTTCGCGGCCAGCTTCATCGCCTCCTCGAAATGCGTGAAGGTGAAGCAGTTGATCGCCGACTTCGTGGCCTCGGCGCGGCTGATGGTGGCCCGCATCAGTTCGACGGGCGAGAGTTTCTTCGCCTTGAACAGCCGCAGCGCCTCGCTTGCCGGCATGTAGCAAAGGTCGAGATCGGACATCGAAAATCTCCCGCGATCACGTGACCGCACTAGGCATGAAGGGGTGACCGGACCGCGCATCGCGGCCCGGTGGCTTTTTTTGGGTTCGGCTGGTGGCGCTACTTCTGGAGGTCGGTCCAGATCTTCGTGTAAAGCGCCTGCACATCCGGTGGGCAGGCCGGCATGAACTGGCCCTTGGCGGCGAATTCGGCCGGAATATTCACCTCGGGTGCGTTCTTCATATCCTCGGGCATAAAGGCTTCCGAGCCCTTGATCCCGTTCGAATAGCGGGCGAAAGCCGAAATCATCGCGGCGTTTTTCGGGTCCATGATGAAGTTCTGGAAGAGCTTGGCATTGTCGACATTCTTGGCATCCTTGAGGACGGCGACATTGTCCATCCAGATCGGAAAACCTTCCTTCGGATAGCCGTAGACGATCTTGTCGTTCTGCAGCCGCTCGCGCAGCGATATGCCATTCCAGTCGACGCCGGCGGCGATGTCGCCCCTGCCCAGGCCGTCGACAGCCGCGTAGTCGAGTGAGAGCCATTTCGCCTTTGCCTCGACCAGCTTGTCATGCACCTTCTTCAGCACCTGCATGTCGTTGGTGCAGTATTTTCCGCCTTCATAAGCGATTGCGAGGAACATGATGTCCCCCATTTCGGGGACGACATTGATCTTGCCGACAAGCTCGGGCGGTGGGTCGAGGAACAGCGCAGACGTGTTCGGGTCGCCTGAATAAACTGACTTGTTCACCGAAATGCCTGTCGTGCCCCACTGCCAGGGAACGGTGTATTTGCGGCCCGGATCGAAGGGAACGTCGACCCATCGCGGATCGACATTCTTGAAATTCTCCATCGTGTTGGGATCGGTTTCCAGCAGCAGGCCTTCGCTGATCCAGATCGGCACGACGCTGGCGGAAGGCACGACGATGTCATAGCCGGAAGCGCCCTGGCGGACCTTGGCTAACGCGGTGTCATTGGAGTCGTAGTCGGTCACGGTGACCTTGATCTTGTAGGTCTCCTCGAACTTCTTGATCAGGTCCGGACTGGTATAATTGCCCCAGGTGTAGATGTTGAGTTCGCCGTCGGCGCGGGCGACGCCTGTTGCGGCGAACAGCGACAGCCCGACGGCCGCAGCGGTCAGTTTCCAGTTCATGCGAGTTGCTCCCATTGTTGGGACCCGCAGCGTCGCCGCCTCAGGTCCATTCCTGCCGATGAAAAGAACCGGGTGACGCCGTTCGCCCAAACAACGGGCCGAATGGCTGTCAGGATATTCCCCTCTTCGCAGCCATTCACCCGGCACATGCCGGCTGGCCAACTCATTATCGGCGAAGCTAGATTATAACTAAACGTACAGTCAATATCTTTTTTGAAAACGAAACCTGCCGCAGCATAACGCCGCGATGCCGCCGATGCGCGGGTTGATCTCGCTGACGGCAGCATGAAGCAGACGATCTCTGCCGTGAGGGCGACAGCGACTTCGTCCGCTTCGACCTCTCGCTACAATGAACGGGCCGGAGCCCGTGCGTCACTCGGAGATGGGTGCCGGAAGCGAGATTGTATATCGTGGTGGCGCCGATCCCCTTCGGCGTCTCCTCCATTGCCTCAGCCGCTCCCTCCAGCCGACTGGAGGCTTCTCGTAAATGGGGGGAGCCAGGCCGGCAATCTCATAATAACCTTCGAGAATGTTGGTGCGCAGCAGCTGACGTTCCTGTGTATAGAAGCTGAAATGCGCGACGACCAGGTCACCAAAAATCTTGCCTGGCCTATCCAGCTTTGCCGGCAACGTTGCCGACAACCACTCTTCCTCATCGCCAGACGGCGGATGGAAGGCGTCCCCCAGACTGACAATGTCCGATCCGAAAAACCCGATTGCATTGATCGAAAAACGCGACAGCCTGATCTCGCGGTCCGGCACGCGGAAGTCACCAAGCCGATTGGTCCGGACGGCTTCGACAAAGACCGGATGAAGCGCCTGTGGAAAGCTGGCGTGGGCCCAAGAGAATTCGCACGACGCCTGGCAGGTGAGCGGGCCGTCTATTCTGACCCCGGAAAGCTGCTTGATCATTGAATTGCAGATCGCATTGTTGATGATCAAAGGCGCGTACCAGATGGCCGATCCCCTTTCGGCCATGACCCTTGTCATGAACCGCCCGAAGAATCCGTCCTCAACAAAAACGACATCGTCATCAAGACGCAGGTAGAAAGCCTCGGCATCATCGCAGAAACGATAGAAATCACCGATGACATTGAAGGTGCCATTGGCATGCGGAAGTTTTTTGATCCGGCAACGTGGATCGGAAGCGGCCAATCGCTGCAGGTAGGCGCGGTCCGCTTCGTTGCGACAATTATCCCACAGGTGCCACTCGTGCACATCAGGGCTCTTCAGAACATGGTGGGCAAGCAGGCGAAGATATTTCTCGCGGCCAGCCGGGGTCACAACGATCAGCTTCATAGAATTCCTGGTTCCTATAAGATCAGAGTCCGGTACATAAGCGAATCTTGATTATCAGAAGGCTCGTACGGGCAATAGCCGTCCACATGCCGGGCTCCTGCCGATCGGAATCGCCATGACGTTTGAATACACCCGTTATGCCGACAAGACATCGTGCTTATCCAACTCCAGGAGATCTTCCCTCTGCCATGCCCTTCGCATTCAACTTGCTTTCGTGTAGGGCTCGCCCGGGCCTTGGATCAAGGGCATGAAAATGTCGGAAACAGAAAACTTTGACGAGCACCAACAACCGCGATCTCGTGATAGTCAGGGCAGGCGACAACTCTCTGCATCGTGGATGGGGGGCGAACGATCCCAATTGTGAATTCGATTTGATCGTCAGTTACTTCGGAAGCGACCCGTCGGCGTTCCGGCTGCCGCATGAAAACCGGGTCGACTACAAGGGCGGCAAATGGGATGGCATCCATGCTCTGTTGAGCCAACAGCCTGAACTCCTTGATCGCTACCAGTATGTCTGGCTTCCGGACGATGATCTGGAAGCAGACCGGGCGACTATCGAGGCGATGTTTGCCAACATGCGCCGGCTCGACCTCCATATCGGCCAACCTTCACTGACGCTGGACAGCTATTATTCCCACCTCCCATTCCTCCGCTGCAAGAGTTTCGAGTTTCGCCTGGTGGACACGATCGAGATCATGGCTCCGTGCCTGAGAGCCGACGTCGCCGCCAAGATGCTGCCTCTGTTCAAACACTCCATGAGCGGTTTTGGTCTGGACTTTTTGTGGACCAGACTTGCCGAAGAAAACCATGGAACATCGGCCGTATTCGACGCCTTGCCTGTCCGTCACACGCGGCCAGTGGGGGCTCACCTGAAAACAGCGATGCTCGAGTCAGGCAGAACGCCTGACAAGGAATATCGCCAATTGGCGTCGCAATATGGATTTGGCGAGCTCTTTCCATTGTCCTATGAGGCCGTCGATCGCAAAGGCAGGCGCTGGCGATCGAAACCCATGATCGGCCTGCGTATGGTGGCCGACTATCTCTTGGACAGGAAAGCCTTTCGCCAGGCGAATCGATTGATGGAATTGTTATGGCGCCTTCTGCGCAGGCAATATTCCAAGTCGGTCGACCTGTCCCAAATAATTCTCAAGCCCTAAGGACTAGGATACGCGAATGGACAGGAACCTGTTGGCCAAGGCCGACATCCTCATCGTCGGCGCGGGCTTTTACGGTGCGACGCTTGCCGAGCGCATCGCCACGCAGCTTGGGCGACGCGTGCTGGTGATCGACCGGCGCCGGCACATCGGCGGCAACGCCTACACCGAACAAGATCCGGTCACCGGGGTCGAGGTCCATCGCTACGGGCCGCATCTGTTCCATACATCCAACGAGGAGGTCTGGAATTATCTGCGGGCCTTCACCGGTTTCACGACCTATCGCCATCGTGCTTTTTCGACTTATCGCGACAAGGTCTATCCGCTGCCGATCAACCTTGCTACGATCTGCCAGTTCTTCGGCAAGCGGCTGAGCCCTGACGAGGCGCGCGGCATGATCGCCGAGCAGGCGGCGGAACTGGGCGACCGCCAACCGGCCAATCTCGAGGAGAAGGCGATCTCCCTCGTCGGCCGCCACCTCTACGAGGCCTTCATCAAGGGCTACACCGCCAAGCAATGGCAGACGGACCCGCGCGAACTGCCGGCGCAGATCATCGCGCGCCTGCCCGTCCGCTACACGTTCGAGGACGGCTACTTCAACGACCGCTTCCAGGGCCAGCCAGCGGATGGCTATACGGCGATCTTCGAAAAGATGCTCGCGCATGAGCTCATCGAAACACGGCTTGGCGTCGACTTCTTCGATATCAAGTCCCTACTGCGCAAGGACCTGCCGGTCGTCTACACCGGCCCGATCGACCGCTATTTCGACTATAGCGAGGGCGAACTCGGCTGGCGAACCATCGATATCGATCTGGAGGTCATGGACACGCCGGACCATCAGGGCACGGCGATCATGAACTACGCGGACGAAGCCGTGCCTTATACCCGCGTGGTCGAATTCCGGCATTTCAATCCGCAACGACAGCACCGGAGCGACAAAACGCTCATCGGCCGCGAATATTCCCGTTTTGCCGGCCGCGCCGACGAGCCTTATTATCCGATCGACACGCGCAAGGATCAGGCGGTCTATCGCCGCTATCTCGACCGGGCGAGTGCGGAGAAAAACCTGCATCTCGGGGGGCGGTTGGGGACCTACCGCTACCTCGACATGCACCAGGCGATCGGCGCCGCCCTAAAGGTCTTCGAAACCGTGATCGAGCCCTATTTCGCCGGTCGGCTCGATTCTGTTTCGCGGTCGCCATGACGGACCGGATCTGAAGCCGCAAATCTCTGCTTCTCAGGCCGTCGCCGCCAATTTGCCGCCGTCGGCGATCTGTTGCCTGAACCATTCGAAAGTGCGCCGAATCCCTTCCTGGTAGCCGGTCGTGGCTTCCCACCCGGGGAGAACCTACCTTGCCAGGGTCAGGTCCGGGCACCGATTCGTCGGATCTTGCGGGACGGGCGCATGGTGTTCGATACGGTTGCCGGGAACAAGCGAGCAGACGAATTTTGCGGTGTCGAGAACCGAGATTTCGTGTTGTTGCCGATGTTCAGGGGACCGCGGTGCGAGATGCTGTCGCGCCAGAAGAAGCGCTCCAACCCATCCACAATATCGTCGACATAACCTCAACTGCGGTCGGAACCCTCGAAGCCGCCGATATAAGCCCATTGGCATCAACGAAATATTTTGTCATAGGGGTCACTTTTTGTTGGGGAGAGATATACTGGTGTTTTCTTTTTCAGATAGTTTTTTTGAAATGTGGCTGCGTTGGCATACGTATCGGAAGTTCAAGCCAAATAACCGCCACTCGTATAAAAGAGCGTCGTTCAAACTAAGAAAATTCATGCGACGCCTACCACCCAATTCGCTTATTATTGACGCTGGCGCCAACGTCGGCGATGTCACCGCATATTTTGTAGATCAGGGAATGCGGGTGATTGCATTTGAGCCAGACCCTACTGCGCTGGCGATCCTTCGAGAGCGGTTTTCCGGCAACGATATGGTGACGATTGAAAACAAAGCAGTCGGCGCCAAGGCTGGTCTGGCACCTTTCTTTCAAACTGCGGCGGTCAGCAAAGGGAACATCCATCAAACGACATGGTCATCGCTTGATCGGCGCGATGTGCATGGCGAACCTGTGGGGAACGTCGAGATAGTCGACCTCGTGGCCTACATCAATGCACTGCCGCAGAAGGTTTCCGTCCTCAAACTCGATATCGAAGGGACCGAGGCCGAGGTGCTGGAGGCAATTCTTGATGCTGAGGCCGAAAAAGAGATCGGCCTTATAGTTGCCGAAACGCACGAGCGGTTTTCGCCCGAATTGGCGATGAGGATCGGATTGCTGTCAGCTGTATAGGCAACGTCGAACTCGGTTGGCATTAGGCAACGCGTGCTTCACACCCAAGCCCAACGGTCTCTGGCGGGTTAGGCTCGGCGTCCTCCCAGACGCCAGATGGATGATCTCATCGAAATGCCCGCTCGCCGCGAAGCTTTCGGCATCGCCAATCCGCAGGCTGAAGCGTGGGTCCGAGACATGGGCTATGTTGTCGCGCAATCCGGTCCACAGATTGTCGACGACGACAAGCGTTTCCAGATCGTCGCGCCGCAGCAGGCGATCTATGAGATGCGAGCCGATGAAGCCGCAGCCCCGGAAACCAATACGCTACGCAGCATGCTCCACCACTGCAGAACTCGGCCGGTCACCGCGGCGCATGGCTCGATTCCCAGAGACGAGGGGAACGGAATCCAATGTCAGATCCGAAGCCCTTCTATCAGTGCTGTTGTCGATGCCACAATTGCAACCGTAAAACTTGTCTTGCGCCAGCCGGTGATCGGTCACCTCGGGATCACGTCTGGCGCCTGCCAAGTTCGGCGATATTGGTCCGGTCAGCGTGTTTTGGGCGGCCTACAACGCCCTTTGCGGGCAAGGCATCCCGGCGGCATCACCGCAGCGTGACGCCGTGGGGACCGGCCTGGCGCTCATTTCTTCCGACTGGCGCACCAATTCGGCGAAGACAAGCGCGAAACTTCCCAACATGACAAAGACGATGATCAGGCGTGCTACCGGCAACATGTCGGCCTCGTCTGGCTGGCGCACGTACTCCGGCATCAGGATGCGCGGGATCATGCACACAAATCTAACGTGCCGCAGCGTCCTTCGCGTCCCGAAGGATAAGACAGTGCTGCGGGCGCCCCACGCCACCCATGCCGGCTAACATGATCGATCCGGCTTTACGAGACCTTAAGCCCGGCCTTAACCATCACATTCGATCGCGCCACGACATCAACCGCGACCGCCCTGTGCAGCGGCACTGCCGCACGTCGCTTCGTGAACTGGCAGAGGCTCTCTTTGCAGACCCGCCCGCCCCATGCTACCCCGGCGCTGGCGCGGCCCGAACCTGTCGGCGCCAATCGGTCGCGATCGGGAAGCCATGAGCACAGCCGCCAACAGCATCGCTTTCGTCTCGTCCGACACAACAGACGCCAAGGCGGCACTGGAGAGCCTGTCGGCGCGCTATGGCCAATGCTCGGTCGCCGAGGCAACCGTCGTAGTGGCGCTGGGCGGCGACGGATTCCTGCTGCAGACCTTGCGCGACACGATGGGTACGGGAAAGAAAGTCTACGGCATGAACCGTGGCACGATCGGCTTCCTGATGAATGAGTACCGGTCCGGAGGGCTCAGCGAGCGCATCGCGGCCGCGGTCGCCGAAACGATCCGCCCGCTGGAGATGCTGGCAACCACCTCGGATGGCGAACACGTCACGGCGGTAGCAATCAACGAAGTTGCGCTGTGGCGCCAATCCTATCAGACGGCCAAGATCCGCATCAGCGTCGATGACCAGATGCGGCTCGAGGAACTGAGTTGCGACGGCGTCATGATTGCGACGCCGGCCGGATCGACCGCGTACAATCTTTCCGCGCACGGCCCGATCCTGCCGCTCGACGCGCCGCTTCTGGCTCTCACGCCGGTCAGCCCTTTTCGTCCGCGACGCTGGCGCGGCGCATTGCTCTCCAACAAGGCGACCGTGCGCTTCGACATTCTGGAGCCGGAAAAGCGGCCGGTGAACGCAGCCGCCGACCACACGGAGGTCAAGGCGGTGACCTCGGTCACGGTGCGGGAATCGCCGACGGCTACCGCAACTTTGCTGTTCGATCCCAATCACTCCTGGAACGAGCGCATCTTGGCCGAACAGTTCCGTTATTGAGCCGGCACAGAGACAAGCGGCAGGATTAAGCATCGCGATTAAGGTTACAACTTCACAATCGCGCCAATCCTGCCCGTTTCTGTTGACAAATCGCGGGCTTGCGCCTAATCGCAATACCAATCTTGCAGGCGCGTGGCGCTTGCCGCGACGAATGACGTTGCGCTTCCCCGAACCAGCCAAAGACAGCAACACTTGTCCTCAGACACGACGATCGCTCAAGAAGCGTTGACCTTTTCAGACCTTGGCCTGTCGCCGAAGGTGCTTTCCGCAGTCACCGATGCCGGCTACACCCAGCCGACCCCGATCCAGGCTGGCGCGATCCCGCACGCCTTGCTCGGCAAGGACGTGCTGGGCATTGCCCAGACCGGCACCGGCAAGACCGCCTCCTTCGTTCTGCCTATGCTGACCCGGCTTGAAAAGGGCCGCGCCCGCGCCCGCATGCCGCGCACGCTGATCCTCGAGCCGACGCGTGAGCTTGCCGCGCAGGTCGAAGAAAACTTCGTTAAATACGGCAAGAACCACAAGCTCAACATCGCATTGTTGATCGGCGGCGTGTCGTTCGACGAGCAGGACAAGAAACTGGAGCGCGGCGCCGATGTGCTGATCGCTACGCCAGGCCGTCTGCTCGACCACCGCGAGCGCGGCAAGCTGCTGCTCAACGGCGTCGAGATCCTCGTTATCGACGAGGCCGACCGCATGCTCGACATGGGTTTCATTCCCGACATCGAACGCATCTGCGAGATGATTCCGTTCACCCGTCAGACGCTGTTCTTCTCGGCGACCATGCCGCCGGAAATCACCAAGCTGACGGAAAAATTCCTGCACGCGCCGGTGCGGGTCGAGGTCTCCAAGGCCGCGTCAGCGGCTACCAACATCATCCAACGGCTGGTCAAATCGGGTTCGAAACCTTGGGACAAGCGTGAAACGCTGCGCAACCTGATCAAAGCCGAGGATGCGGAGCTGAAGAACGCGATCATCTTCTGCAACCGCAAGATCGAGGTCTCGGAGCTGTTCCGCTCGCTGCTGAAGTACGATTTCGACGCCGGTGCGCTGCATGGCGACATGGACCAGCGCGCCCGCATGCAGATGTTGGCCAATTTTCGTGACGGCAAGCTGCGCTATCTCGTCGCCTCGGACGTCGCCGCGCGCGGCCTCGACATTCCCGATGTCAGCCATGTCTTCAACTACGACGTGCCGATCCATGCCGAGGACTATGTCCACCGCATCGGCCGCACCGGCCGCGCCGGGCGCTCGGGCAAGTCCTTCACCATCGCGACCAAGTCCGACACCAAATATATCGACGCCATCGAGCGGCTGATCGGCACCAAGATCGAGTGGCATGACGGCGACCTGTCGACGGTGGTCGCCAGCGAAGGCGAGGACGATGCTCCGCGCCGTGGCAAAGGCGCGCCGCGCCGCGCCGGCCGCAAGGACGAGGACCGCAAGGCCCATGACCGCAAGGACAATGGCGAGCGCAAGAGGGGCGGCGAGCGTCGCGGCAGAAACGGCGAGGAAGATGCCTCGGCCGTGGTTGCTCAACCGCAGCCCGATGTGGCCGAGGCGGCCGACATTGTCGAACGGCGCGCGCGCAAGGATGCAATCCGCTCGGAAAACACCGAGCGCAAATCGTCCGACCGCAACGAGCCGCGCGCACCTGAGCGCGGTGACACCAGGCCGCAGCGCAGCAACAACCGCCCTGCCCGCCACCATCAGGAAGACAACGACACCACCGTCGGCTTCGGCGACGACATGCCGGCCTTCATGCGCATCGTCGCCAAGGTCTGATTCCCGCTAGCAAGCCGCCTACCCGGCTTGCCTCTTTTTTCGCCTTGCAGCCAAGAGCAAACCGAGGAAAAGCGCATAGCGCTTTTCCTCGGTTTGCCTGGAATGCTGATCCGCTCCAGGTCACATCGGCCCGGGCATCATCTTGGTCGGTTTTTCCAGCATCGGAAACTCGGCCTTGTTGCATTTCACCTTCGGATTCGTCGGACTGAACATGCCGTTCGGATTGTCCTCGAGCCAGGCATGGAGATCGTAGTGGACGAACTCCCTCGGGATGAGCGGATAGTGTCCCTCCATCGGACCCATGAAGGTTTGACCAAACAGCTTCGGCGGCGCCTTGACGTCCGGAGTTAGCGGCACCAGCCATTCCACGCCGACCAACTTCAGGCCTTTCTTGGTCGGCTCGTAGATCAGGACGTTGGGCTTCATCGGGTCGAGTTTTTGGCCGACGCTCGGGACGTTGACGAAATGGATGCCCATGGCGCCCTTCGGATAGTACATGGAGCCGGGTATCTTTTCGCCGCTATAGTAGACGCAGCCGACTGTCGACAGATAGAGATCGCGGACGGCGGCGGTGTAGTCCTGATATTTGGCGAGCGATTTTTTCAGCGCATCGATGTCGGCCTTGTTGGTGTCCTCGGCGTGGGCCGTGGCAAGCCACGTCCCGGTGAGACCGATCAAAGCGAGGACGCCGCAGCGCCCAAGGCTGGTTGTTCTTGTCATGCATTCCTCCCAGATTTCATGATCTGGCCGTGCAAGACCGAGGCGGCAAAGATGTTGATTGCGCGGCCGACTGGACCGCCCCATCCCTCTGGAACGGCGTCGATGCTAATCCTTTCCCCTGCCGCGTAAAAGAATTTATTAGATATTGCTAATTTTATTTGACTGCGGCCATAAAGCCGAGAGCGCCAAGCATACGCCTGAATAGAAAACGGCCCCCGTTGGGGGCCGTTTCGCCGTGATGCGATTCTGCTCAGGTGAGCGGCGAAAGCTGGATCTCGACGCGCCGGTTCTGCTCGCGGCCGGCGGCTGTCGCGTTGGAGGCGATCGGCCGGGTCTTGCCGAATCCGGTGACGGCGAAGCGGCGCTGATCGACGCCCTGGCCGGAGAGATAGTTGGCGACCGCCAGCGCACGGCGCTGCGACAGATCGAAATTGTGCTGATCGCCACCGGTCGAATCGGTATGGCCGAACACATCCACCGTGGTCTGCTTGAACTTCTTCAGCACCAGCGCGACGGAATTCAGCACCGGATAGAAGCCCGGCTTCACCGCATCCTGATCGATATTGAAGGTGATGTCCGACGGCATGTTGAGGATGATCTGGTCGCCGCTGCGAGTGACGCTGACGCCGGTGCCCTGGAGCTGCCGGCGCAGTTCAGCCTCGTTCTGGTCCATGGTGGCGCCGATGGCGCCGCCGGCCAGCGCGCCGATGCCGGCGCCGATCAGCGCATTGCGGCGGTCATTGCCGCCGGCAAGCAGACCAAGGCTGGCGCCCGCCAGAGCGCCGAGGCCCGCGCCCGCGGCCGTGTTGGAAATCTTCTGGTCGCCCGTATACGGATCGGTGGTGGTGCACGCGGTCACGAGCAGAGCCGTCGCCACAGCGACGAGCACGGTCTTCTTCATAGATGGTCCCTCTCCAAGTCGCGCCTTTTGGCGGCGCCAAATCAGCCCTTCCGTCGACTTGTACCATGAATTGCGGCGAAAAGCGGAACGGGAAAAATGGCCGGCGCGGCTTTTCCCCGGGCCCGTTACGCAAAGAAGCGCCTTGACGGGCTACCAGAGATTCTTGCCGTCAATGACCACCACTTCGACCCTGTCGAGATCGAAGTCATCGAACAGCCGCGAGTTGACGCTGATCTTCGGATTGTCGAAATCCGGCTCCCCGGTCGACCAGTCCGGCGTTTCGGTGAAGGTGCCGCAGCCGCAGGTGGCGCAAAACCCATGCTTTATAGTCTTCGAGCCCCATTGATAGAAGGAGACGTTCCTCAGCGGCGTGATGAGCTTGAATTGCGATGGGGTGTAATAAGCCCAGAGCGAGCCGCGTTTCGAGCAGAACGAACAGGTGCATTGCGTCACCGTCTGCGGCGCCTCCGACACCTCGAATATCGTCGCCTTACAGTGGCAGCTTCCCTTGATGGCCATGAACATCACCTCTCCATTATCCGCCGCCCCAGCGGCAAGGCACCATAAAGAAGCGATCCTGACAACCGTCCGTCAGCAGGCTTTTGCGCCGAAGCACTTCAACCGCCCGCGCGGCATCAAAAAGAGCGTGGCGGCACGAACAGGCATATCGTCTTGCCGGCATCGAGACCGGCCTGATGAGCGCACCAGTGAAATTCGCCGTCGGGGCTGTCCTTGATGCGCTTGTCCGTCATCGGGACAACCTCGCCGGTGCCGGCGATCACGTAGCCCTCGGGTTTCTCCAGCACCTCGCCGGTATGCGTGGCACGACAGTCATAGTTGGCGCAGCAGGCGAATGGATAGCTCCAACCCTGCGGCTTTGCTGCCGTGGGCTTGGCGTCATGAGCAAAGGCAGCTGGCGCTAACATCGCGCCTAAGCCGATGGCGAACAGAGAAAACATAAGTCGGCCGACCGGTTGAACGGCTCGGGCCGATCTGGGCGTGGCAGCAGACATGGGACGTTCCTTTCGAGCGTCAAGCATTTCGCCTGCCCGTTCCCGGAACGTGTCTTCCCAGTGGCCGGATCATCAGGTCGCAGATATGCCGCGTCCGGCCATAAATGCTTTTTGTCTCCCAGCGTTTGGATGCTGGGCTGATTCCTTGGTCGACGCAAGAAGCAGCCGCGTCCAGACTATGGGCGCGCGCATGACATGCTGCTACCGCTGACGAGATTCAGGCCAAGTTTGTTCCCGGCAGGCGGGGCATGCAAACAACGGGATTGGTCCGGAGTGGTTCCAGCCGGCCGATTGCCGGATCCGCGCAATCACATGCTCTTGATTGCCGGTGATAGTCCGAAACGGAGAACCAGCCGCGCTGCAGCCCACGAAGATATGGGCAGCCGGACGAATGACGACATGCGACGCGCCCGTTTTGGGGACAGGAAAAGCCCCAGCACAAGAGAAATACACCGAATCAGAAACCTTGCGATGAGCGCGAGCTTGTCGCGTGGCATCGTCCGAGCGCTTGAGGCCAAGCGGTCGCCGCACGACGATACGGCCGCTTTTTCGACGAGCTTGCGATCATTGCCTGCGCAAGCAGCCTAATCCAGGTCGGCCATCGCCTCACCCGCGCCGCCCTCGATGCGTTGCGACAGCGAGGCTTCCATGAAATCGTCGAGGTCGCCGTCAAGCACGCTCGACGGGCTAGTGCTTTCGACGCCGGTACGCAGATCCTTCACCAACTGATAGGGCTGCAGCACGTAGGAGCGTATCTGGTGACCCCAGCCGATATCGCTCTTCGATGCCTCGGTGGCGTTGGCGACCGCTTCGCGCTTCTTCAGCTCTTCCTCGTAGAGGCGCGAGCGCAGCATTTCCCAGGCCTTGGCCTTGTTCTTGTGCTGCGAGCGTTCTGCCTGGCAGGCGACCGCGATGCCGGTGGCGATATGGGTGATGCGCACGGCCGAATCGGTGGTGTTAACGTGCTGGCCGCCCGAGCCGGACGAACGATAGGTATCGATGCGCACGTCCGATTCGGAGACGTCGATCTCTATCCTGTCGTCGACGACAGGATAGACCCAGACGCTGGAGAAGGACGTATGGCGGCGCGCATTGCTGTCATAGGGCGAGATGCGCACCAGTCGGTGGACGCCGGATTCAGTCTTCAACCAGCCATAGGCATTATGGCCCTTGATCAGCAAGGTCGCGGACTTGATGCCGGCCTCTTCGCCGTCATGCACTTCCAGCACCTCGACCTTGAAGCGGCGGCGCTCGGCCCAGCGCGTGTACATTCGCAACAGCATCGAGGCCCAGTCCTGGCTTTCGGTACCGCCAGCGCCGGCATGGATTTCGAGATAGGTGTCGTTGGCGTCGGCCTCGCCCGAGAGCAACGTCTCGACCTGGCGGGCCTTGGCCTCGCCCTGCATCGAGCGGATCGCGGCTTCGGCCTCGGCGATGACGCCTTCGTCGCCCTCTTCCTCGCCCAGCTCGATCAGGCCGATATTGTCTTCCAGCGCCTGGGTCAGGCCCTTGACCGCCGCGATGCCCTCCTCAAGGCCCTGGCGTTCGCGCATCAGCTTCTGCGCTTCCAGCGGTTCGTTCCAGAGGCTGGCATCCTCGGCGCGAACATTCAGGTATTCAAGCCGCTTTATAGCCTGATCCCAGTCAAAGATGCCTCCTCAGCAGGGTTATCGCCTGCCTGATCTCATCGACAATATTCTGCGTTTCCGCGCGCATGGCCTGATATTTTGTCCTGTTGCTGAATGACGCTTCGGTCGGCGCGATACATAGGGACGGTGCCGCCATGTGTAAAGCGAAATGGGCCAGCTCGAGGCTGGCCCATTTCGGCGTATGGGCCGTCAGTAAAGACCGCCGCCGCCGTCCTGGATGGCCTGGTTGGCCTGCGGCGACAGCGCGCCGCCGGAGGCGTTGGAGCCGTCGGCGCCCATGCCGATCACCCAGTAGCTGTCGGCGGGGCCGGTGCCCGGCTTGAAGGCCTCGATGATGGTGCCGGGATCGCCCGAGGAGGCGCGCATGCCGGTCTTGCGGTTGATGGCGATCAGGTTCATGCCGTCGGGCACTTTGAAGTCGACATTGGGCGTGCCGTCCAGCGCCACGCGCATGAAATCCTTGAAGATCGGGGCGGCAAGACCGCCGCCGGTGGCGCCATGGCCAAGGCCGCGCGGCGTGTCGTAACCCATGTAGAGACCAACCACGAGGTTCGGCGTGAAACCGATGAACCAGGCGTCCTTCTCGTCGTTGGTGGTGCCGGTCTTGCCGGCGATGTGGCGACCAAGCTCGCCGATGGTGGCGCCGGTGCCGCGCTGGACAACGCCTTCCATCATCGAGGTGATCTGGTAGGCGGTCATCGGATCGAGCACCTGCTCGGAATTGTCGACCAGTTCCGGCTCCGGCTGATTCTTCCATTCAGGTGCGTTGCAGCCTTCGCAGCCACGCTCATCCTGCTTGAACACCGTCTTGCCGTAACGGTCCTGGATACGATCGATCAGCGACGGTTTGATCGACTTGCCGCCATTGGCCATGATCGAATAGGCCGAAACCATGCGCATCACCGTCGTCTCGCCGGAGCCCAACGCCATCGGCAGATATGGCGCCAGATGATCATAGACGCCGAAGCGCTCGGCATATTCGACGACCAGCTTCATGCCCATGTCATTGGCAAGCCGCACCGTCATCAGGTTGCGCGACTTCTCGATGCCGGAACGTAGCGTTGCCGGGCCGGCGACCGTGCCGTCATAATTCTTCGGCGTCCAGGTGGTGTTGCCGCTCTGGATGGTGATCGGTCCGTCCATGATCACCGAGGCCGGCGTATACCCATTGTCGAGCGCGGCCGAATAGACGATCGGCTTGAACGAGGAGCCCGGCTGGCGCATTGCCTGCGTAGCGCGGTTGAATTCCGATTGCGAATAGGAGAAACCGCCGACCATGGCCAACACGCGGCCGGTGTGCGGATCCATCGCGATCAGTCCGCCTTCCACCTCGGGAACCTGACGCAAGCTGTAGGCATTGTCGGAGCCGTCGTTCTTCTGGACGAAGATGACGTCGCCCGGCTTCAGCACGTCGGCCGGCGACTTGGCCTTGACCGTCTTGCCGTCGACCACATGGCGCATGGCAAAACCCATGTCTTCCTTGCTGACGGTGCCTTCGACGCGTTCCTTCACGATATCGCCCGACGCCTGGCGTGCGGGCTGCAGGCCGATCGACAGCCCGGACGCCGAACTGTCGAGCACGACGGCCAGCGACCACTCGGGAACGTCTTCCAGTCCCTTGACTGCACCTAATGGCACACCCCAGTCGCCGGAGACGTCGATCGCCTTCACTGGCCCGCGATAGCCGCGCAAAGTATCGTATTTCATCAATCCATTCTGCATTGCCTTGCGGGCAATGAGCTGGACCTTCGGATCGAGGGTGGTGCGAATCGACAGCCCGCCCTCATAGAGGGCGTTCTCGCCGTAGCGAGCGATGATCTGCCGACGAACCTCTTCCGTGAAATATTCGCCGGCGAAAAGGTAGGAGCCGGTGCGGCGCGGAGCTACGCCAAGCGGCTCGGCCTTCGCCTTCGCGCCCTCTTCGGGCGTCACGTAACCGTTTTCGACCATCTGGCCGATGACCCAGTTTCGCCGTTCGATTGCCCGGTCGGCGTGCTTGAAGGGATTGTAGTTGGCCGGACCTTTCGGGAGCGACGCCAGATAAGCGGCCTCGGCCACGGTCAGCTCGTTCACCGATTTGTCGAAGTAGGTCAGTGCGGCACCGGCGACACCATAGGCGTTGAAGCCGAAGAAAATCTCATTGAGATAGAGCTCAAGGATACGATCCTTGGAATAGGCCTGTTCAATGCGGAACGACAGGATGGCTTCCTTGACCTTGCGTTCCAGGGAGCGCTCGTTGGTGAGCAGGAAGTTCTTGGCCACCTGTTGGGTGATCGTCGAACCGCCCTGCATGGGGCCACCCGAAACGTAAGTGATAACAGCTCTGCCCAACCCCGTTATGTCGACACCGGGGTGGCTGTAGAAATTTTTGTCCTCCGCCGACAGGAAGGCAGCCTTGACGCGATCCGGGATGGCCTGGATCGGCAAATACAGGCGCCGCTCTCGTGCATACTCCGCCATCAGCGCGCCATCCGAGGCATGGATGCGGGTGGTCACCGGCGGCTCGTACTTGGCCAGCACTTCGTAGTCGGGCAGATCCTTTGCCACATGGCCGATGTAGAGGGCAACGCCCGCCGCGGCCAGAAGGGCTAGCGTCGTGCCGATGCCGAAGAAATAGCCAATGAGACGAATCATACCCGCTCCAGTCCTTGGTTCGGGAATTTCCTAAACGAAGCCGCCTTCCACGCAAGCTTTCGAGCCGGTCCCAATCCGCAATCGAAAACCCATGTCGCGATCATGTGGACAAAATACGGCAGGGTCGCGTTTCGCGGCCGCTACCCAGAAATAAAGCACCGGGTGTTGTCATGCCGCAACGCCGCCTGTGGTTGCAGGCGCCGCGACACATGTCAACCTCCGGTTCCAGGCCCGGCGCGCGCGGAAGCGAACAATGCGACGGCGTTGGTGATGCTTTGCGCTGCCTTGCCGCGCCACTCGGCGTCGAGCAGTTGCGCCTCGTCCTTGGCGTTGGAGAGATAGCCGAGCTCGACCAGCACGGACGGCACGTCTGGGGCCTTCAACACCTTGAATCCGGCCGAACGCTGCGGATTGTTGATAAGGCCGACGCTGGTCGAGAGCTGACCGACCAATGTGTGGGCAAAACTCATCGAGAAGGTGTGCGTCTCGCGGCGGATCAGGTCGATCAGGATATCGGTCACTTCCTTGTTGTCGTCCTTGATGACCATGCCGGCGAACTGGTCGGACAGGTTTTCACGGTCGGCAAGCGCCTGCGCTTCCGGGTCGGAAGCCTTGTCGGAGACCGTATAGACGGTGGCACCGCGGATGCCCTTGACGCTGATCGTGTCGGCATGAATGGAAATCAACAGATCGGCCTCATGCTGGCGGGCAATGCGGACGCGGTCGTCCAGGCGCAGATATTCATCGGTATCACGGGTCATGAAGACATCGTATTTGCCGATGGCCGCGAGCTTGTCGCGCAACTCCGTGGCAAAGGCCAGCGTGACGTTCTTCTCGATAGTGCCGTTCAAGCCCTCGGCGCCGCCGTCTATGCCGCCATGGCCGGGGTCAATGACGACGGTGAACCGGTGGCCCGGATTGGAGACAGGTCCCGTACCGACCCGGCCGCCCTTATCGGTCGAAACCGTGGAGCCGGTGGTCAGCGCCTGGTTGGCAAGGGCGGCGTCAAACTCACGTTCGGAGGCCGCCGACATGTCGATGGCAATGCGGTAGCCGGCTCCATCCTCGTTCTTGAGCACATCGAGCTTGTCGACGGCGAACGGCCCCTTACCGGTCAGGATCAGTCGCGAGACGCCCTCGCCGAGTTCGCCAAGCCGCACGCCCTTGACCAGGCCACGCGGTTTCAAATCCTTGGCATCGATGGCAAATCGGGTGTTCGCAAGATCGACGACAAGGCGGTTGGGCCCGCGCAGCAGGAACCATTTGATGTCAGGCTCGCGATCGAAATCGATGACGATGCGCATCTTGGTGGCATCGCCGGCCATCTTGTAGCCCTTCGCCACAAGCGGCGCGTCGGCGGCGTTGGCAACCGTGGAAAAGGCAGACGAAAACACCACCAGCCACACGAGACAGAAGGCAAGGAGAATCTGGCCGCCGACACGACATCCCTTGTCTGTGAAGTCCGCCAGTCCCATCTCTCTTCCAGTCGCTCCCGGTTTGGCGCCCCGCGCCCGTTCATTCCATCGAAGTGCCAGCCAGGCGAACTCGATTAACGATTGGTATCCAGAGAAGGTTAACCAAGCCTTTTCATGGAAGGATCGGAGCCCAGGCTTACGCTACGGAACTGCTTTTTGCCGGCATCGGAAATCGGGGTTGCCTTCCACCCCGCCAAATCATAAAAGCGATGGTGGATCACTGCAATCCTGGAACCGCCCTCCTCCGCAGCTTCCTGCTACAGGGTCAGATGAAAGGCGGCTCCTTTCGCTTCACGCGAAAAGGCTTCAGGTGATTGCGACGAATTTCGCAGGTGTGCTCCCGTGGCGGGGGAATCACCTGCGTGAGGAAAACGGCCGGGTTTGTTCCCGCGCCGGCTCTGTATGAGCAAACAAGCTGGTCCGGTTTCCGGGCTTTGGTTCAAAAGTTCTGCTGGTGACGATGGCTTCAAGCGCAATCATGGAAAGGTCCGCATCAAACCGCGCCAATATGGCTGCGGGCGGCACCGCCGTGACACGCAGGCACCGTCCGGCGGACGTTCAATTATCCGGCACCCACTCTCATCCAGACACACAGCAGCGGGCTTTGCCCCGCCAGCTGCGGCTGACGGCTGCCGGGGGGAAACGAAATAATGCCCAACAAAATGCTGATAGACGCCTCCCACCCGGAGGAAACACGCGTTGTCGTCGTACGCGGTAACCGTATCGAAGAATTCGACTTTGAATCTCAGGACAAGAAGCAGCTCAAAGGAAACATCTACCTCGCCCGCGTAACGCGCGTCGAACCCTCCCTTCAGGCAGCCTTTGTCGAATATGGCGGCAACCGTCACGGTTTTCTCGCCTTCAGTGAAATACATCCCGACTACTACCAGATTCCGGTCGCCGACCGTCAGGCACTGCTGCGCGCTGAAGCGCAGGAGGCCGAGGACGAAGAGAACGAGGACGGCGAAGGCGACGATCGCCAGAGCCGGGATCGTGGACGGCGCGGTCGCCGGCGCGGCGGCAAGACCCGCGACCGTGGTGAAGACAGGCGCGATGCCGGCACGGCCGATTCCGGCGAGGCAAACGAAGCCGCCGGCGAGGTTGACGAAAACAACGACAATGGCACGGATATCGTCGCCGAGGACATGTCCGACGTTTCCGGGGCCACGGAACACGCGGCGGATGCCTCGGAAGACGCCGGTGCACCCGAGCATGACAGTGCATCCGAAGATAACGAGGGTTCTTCCGAACAGGACGAAAGCGAGACCGGCGACGGCGGCCCCAAGTCGATCGCCGCCTCCGTCGAAGCCGATGTGATTTCCGAGCCTGCCCCGCAGGCGGAACAGGGCAGTGAAGCCACCTCCACCGACAATGATCGCGGCATGCTGGAGGAAGTATCCTCTTCCCATCCCGACGACCATGAGATCGAATCGGTCGGCGCCGAGGATGCGCTCGAGGAAGTGCGCAACCGCCGCAAGCCGGTGCGCCGCCAGTACAAGATCCAGGAAGTGATCAAGCGCCGGCAGATCCTGCTGGTGCAGGTCGTCAAGGAAGAGCGCGGCAACAAGGGCGCGGCGCTCACCACCTACCTGTCGCTTGCCGGCCGCTATTCGGTGTTGATGCCCAACACGGCGCGCGGCGGCGGCATTTCGCGCAAGATCACCAGCGCGGTCGACCGCAAGCGCCTCAAGGAGGTCGTCGCGGATCTCGAAGTGCCGCAGGGCATGGGGGTCATCCTGCGCACCGCCGGCGAGAGCCGCACCAAGGCCGAGATCAAGCGCGACTACGAATATCTGATGCGGCTGTGGGAGAACGTGCGCAATCTCACGCTTCAATCCACCGCCCCTGCCCTCGTCTACGAGGAAGGCAGCCTGATCAAGCGTTCGGTGCGCGACCTCTACAACAAGGACATCGACGAGATTCTTGTGTCCGGCGAGGAAGGCTATCGCGAGGCCAAGGACTTCATGCGCATGCTGATGCCGAGCCACGCCAAGGTGGTTCAGCCGTTCCGCGACACGACGCCGATCTTCGTGCGCAACGGCATCGAGGCGCAGCTCGACCGCATGCTGCAGCCGCAAGTGACGCTGAAGAGCGGCGGCTACATTATCATCAACCAGACCGAGGCGCTGGTCGCCATCGACGTCAATTCGGGCCGTTCCACCAAGGAGCACTCGATCGAGGACACCGCGCTTCACACCAATCTGGAAGCGGCCGAGGAAGTCGCCCGCCAGCTTCGGCTGCGCGACCTTGCCGGCCTGATCGTCATCGACTTCATCGACATGGAGGAGAACCGCAACAACCGCTCCGTCGAGAAGCGGCTGAAGGATCACCTCAAGAACGACAGGGCACGCATTCAGGTCGGCCGCATTTCGCATTTCGGCCTGATGGAGATGTCGCGTCAGCGCATCCGCGCCAGCGTGCTGGAATCGACCATGAAGCCGTGCCCGCATTGCGGCGGCACCGGCCATGTGCGCTCCGATTCGTCGGTCGCGCTGATGGTGGTGCGGGCGATCGAGGAATTCCTGCTCAAGGATTCGCGCAGCCACATCACGGTGCGCACGCCGGCCGCGACCGCGCTCTACGTGCTCAACCACAAGCGCGGCACGCTGGTGGAACTGGAAAGCCGCTTCGGCCTGACCGTCACCATCGAGGCCGACGATACGGTCGGCGCGCAGCACTATGCGATCTTCCGTGGCGCGCTGGCCGAAAAGCCGGAAGGTTTTGTCGAGGCGCGCAGCCTGCCGGCCTATGTCGAGCCGGAAGAGCCCGAGGACGAGATCGTCGTCGTCGAGGAGGAAGACGAAGCGCCGGCTCAGGCCGAACAGCCGCGTCATGCCCAGCAGGGTCAGCCGCAGCGGACAGCCGAGGATGGCGAAGGCCGCGACCGCAAACGCCGCAAGCGCCGCAGGCGGCGCGGCGGCAAGGATCGCGACCGCGAGCACGGCGCCCCAACGGACGGCGCTCCCGTCTCCACGTCCGATGACGGCTTCTCCGCATCGGAAAGCGGGACGGACCATGACGAGGCCGAGGCAGACGACGAGGCTGCGGTCGCCGCAACCGAGACTGTCGAAACGGCGGAAGCATCCGACGATGGCCAAGGCAAGAAGCGTCGGCGTGGCAAGCGCGGCGGCAAGCGCAACCGTCGCGAAGACGGTGAAGGCGAGATGATCGAGGCGGAAGCCGGTGAAACGACCGAGCCTGCCGAGGCTGACGCTTCGCTAAGCGAGCCCGTGTCGATCGAGCCGCTGGCTGTCGCTGCCGTCGAAGAACCGGCGGCTATCGTGAGCGACGAGGTGCCAAGCACCGAGAAGCCCAAGAAGCCGCGTCGCGCAGCCAAGCCGAAGAAGGCAGCCGTCGCCGAGGAGCCGACCGCGGAAGTGGCCGTGCAGGCGCCCGCCGAAACGCCAGCCACGGCATCGGACGAGGCAGCCGCCGCCGGGGAGACACCGAAAGCCCGGCCGTCACGCCGCAAGGTGGCAGCCGCCGACGCACCTGTCGTGCCGGTGGTTTCCTCGACCGTGGCCGATGAGCCGGAAGCCAAGACCGAAGAAAAGCCCAAGCGTGCCGGTTGGTGGCAGCGGAAAGGTTTTTTCTAAGCTTTTCAAATTCTTGAAATGATTTTCTGACAAAAGAATCCCGCGCCGATCGAAACGAACGGCGCGGGATTTTCATCTTCGGCAGTTCGTGGTCCTACGGCGCGAAGATCGACCAGTTCATTATTCTGGCGAGCTTTTCCAGCGCGATCGAACCTAACTTGGAATTGCCGTTGGCGTTGAGGCCGGGCGACCAGACGGCGAGCGAGGCGACACCCGGCACGATGCCCAATATGCCGCCGCCAACGCCGCTCTTGCCGGGAATACCGACGCGGAAGGCGAAATCGCCGGAGCCGTCATAGTGGCCGCAGGTCAGCATCATGGCGCCGATGCGCCGCGCCCGCTCCGCCGACACCACGGAATGCCCGGTTGCCGGATTCTTGCCGCCATTGGCAAGGAAGCGACCGGCCATGGCCAGTTGCCGGCAGCTCATGGCGATGGCGCAATGGTGGAAATAGACGCCCAACGCCAGTTCCGGCGCATGATTGAGATTGCCGAAGGATTTCATGTAGTTGGCAAGCGCGAAGTTGCGATAGCCGGTGGCGCGTTCGGAGGCCGCGACCTCGCGGTCGATAATGATTGTCTCGTCGTCGCAGAGGAACTGGACGAAGCGCAGGATCTCGCCGATCGCCTCGCGCGGCTGGTGGCCGGCAAGCAGGATGTCGGAAATGACGATAGCGCCGGCATTGATGAACGGGTTGCGCGGAATGCCGTTCTCATGCTCGAGCTGGACAATCGAGTTGAACGGGTTGCCGGAGGGCTCGCGCCCTACCCGCTTCCACAGCGCGTCGCCGACATTGCCGAGCGCCAGCGTCAAGGTGAACACCTTCGAGATGCTCTGGATCGAAAAAGCCTGGTCGGCATCGCCAGCCACCAGCGTGCGGCCGTCATTGGTAACGGCTGCGATACCGAACTTCTTCGGATCGACCTTGCCCAGTTGGGGAATATAGGTCGCGACATCGCCGCGATCGGTGCGTTCAGCCATCTCCGCCGCGACTTCCGCCAGCGCCTGTTCGAGCTCCGCCATGGCGCTACCTCAACCAGCGTTCGATGCGTGCCATCGCCTCGACCATGTCGTCGTGGCTGCCGGCATAGGAAAACCGCATCGTGCGATGGCCGGCGCGGGTGTCGAAGTCGCGGCCGGGCGTCGCCGCCACATGCGCCTCGGCCAGCATCTTGCGGGCAAAGGCCATGCTGTCATTGCTGTGCCGGGTGACATCGCAAAACGCATAGAAGGCGCCATCCATGGGCGCCGCCAGGGGAAAACCCAGCTCTGGGAGACGTTTCATCAGAAGCTCGCGGTTCCAGGCATAGCGCCGCTTCACCGCCTCCAATTCCTCCGTTGCGGCAAAGGCCTCGATCGCCGCGATCTGCGACAGCTCAGGCGGCGAGATGTAGAGGCTCTGGGCGATACGCTCGACCGGCCGCACGAGTTCTTCCGGCAACACCATCCAGCCGATGCGCCAGCCGGTCATGCAGTAGTATTTCGAGAAGGAGTTGATCACCGTCACGCTGTTGCTGAAGGCGAGTGCGGTGGTGTCAGGGGCGCCATAGGCCAGCCGATGATAGATCTCATCGGAAATGACGGCGATGCCGAGGGAGTGCGCCGTGGTGACCAGGGTCGCCAGCCCATCGGCCGGTATGACAGCGCCGGTCGGATTGGCCGGACTTGCAAACAGCACGCCCTTCAACGGCTTCTCGCGATGCGCGGCCTCCAGATGGCCGGCATGCAGGTAAGCCGCATCGCCGAGCTCGATTTCGACCACGTCAATGCCAAGGGCTGCCATGATGTTGCGATAGGCGGGGTAGCCGGGCGCAGCGATGGCGACCCGATCGCCCGGATCGAACATCGCCAGGAAGGCGAGATTGAAGGCCGCCGACGATCCGGTGGTCACCGCGATCCGGCCAGGGTCGATATCGAGGCCATAATGATCGGCGTAATGCCCCGCGATCGCCTTGCGCAGCGAGGCCAGACCCAAGGTGTCGGTATAGCCTATGCGTCCATGCTCCAGCGCCTTGGCCGCGGCGGCGCGAACCCGTACAGGCGCCGGATCGGATGGCTGGCCGACCGCCATGGAAATCACCGGTATACCCAGAGCCTTCAGCCGGTTCGCTTCGGCCAACACATCCATGGCGTGGAACGGCTCGACATTGCCGCGATGGGAGAGCGAAACGACCATTTTTACCCCTGTCCCGAGGATTGAGCGCGCCAGGTCCTGACGCATGCGCCGCACAAATGCCCGATTGATCTGAGGATCACAAGTTGAGGAAGTTTTTCAGGTGCCGACTTTTCATCTTTCGCCCGCTCGTCTACCAGTGGACACATTATGTTGAGCCGATCCAGATCGACGATTGCCGAGGCAGCGCGTGTCTTCGCGACGATCTCGCTTGCCGCCGCAGTCGCGGTGGCCGGTTCGGTGACCGCCTTCGCCCAGGGCGTGCCGGTGGTTCGCGACGCCGAGATCGAATCTCTGGTGCGCGATTATGCACGGCCGATCTTCAGGGCGGCAGGGCTGGCGAATGACGGCATCGACATCGTACTGGTCAACGATTCCAGCTTCAACGCCTTCGTCACCGGGCGCCGTCTGTTCATCAACACCGGCGCGCTGATGACGGCTGAGACCCCGAACGAAATCATCGGCGTCATCGCGCACGAGGCCGGGCATATCGCCGGCGGCCACCAGCAGAAACTGCGCGACCAGCTCGAACGCGCCAAGACCATGGCCATCATCGCCACCTTGCTTGGCGCCGGCGCCATCGTTGCCGGTGCGACCACCAACAGCCGCGGTCTTGCCGGCGCCGGCATGGGCGTGGCGGCTGGCGGCGGCGAGATGGCGCAGCGCAGCATCGTCGCCTATCAGCGCACCGAGGAAATCACGGCCGACCGCTCGGCCATCACCTATCTCAATGCCACCGGCCAGTCCGGCATGGGCATGCTGAAGACCTTCCACCGCTTCCAGTCGGCACTGTCGCTGTCGGGCGCGCAGGTCGATCCTTACCGGATCAGCCATCCGATGCCGCAGGACCGCATCGCCAACCTCGAAGTGCTGGTCAAGCAGAGCCCCAATGTCGACAAGATCGACGCACCGACGCTGCAGCAGCGCCACGACATGATGCGAGTTAAGATTGCCGTGTATATGGACGGCCAGGCCGCCGCTGCGCGGCTGATGCAAAAGATGCGGGGCAGCATGGCGGCGCAATATGGCGATGCCCAGTCGACCTATCTCTACGGCAACATCGCCGCGGCGCTCACCAAGACCAACGCCCTGATCAAGGCGCAGCCCAAGAACGCCTACTTCCAAGAACTGCGCGGCGATATATTGATGAAAGCGAACAAGCCCGAGGATGCGGCCGACGCTTATTCCAAAGCGGTCAGCCTCGATCCGGCACGGTCCGGCCTGCTGCCTGTCTCGCTTGGCCAGGCGCTGATGGCGGTCGGCACGCCCGATTCGCTCAAGGAAGCTGTCATGCAGATCAACAATGGCCTGGCGCGCGACAAGGAGAATTCCACCGGATATCGTTATCTGGCGCAGGCTTACGGCGAGCTGGGAGACATACCGGGGGCCGAGCTCGCCACCGCCGAAGGCCATTTTTATTCCGGGAACTACAAGGATGCGAAGATCTTCGCCATGCGGGCGCAACAGCAGATGAAGCGCGGCGAGCCGCGCTGGATACGCGCCCAGGACATCATAAACTACAAATCGTCAGGCAAGAGCCAGTAATCTCATGAACCTTCCGGCCGTGTGCTGTGACACAGCCAGACCGGAAAACAGGCAGAAGGAACGAGAACGATGAAAAAGGCACTGCTGCTGGGCACCACGGGGGTTGCGGTCGCCCTTGCCATGCTGGCTTTCGGTTTCGTGGCCGGTAGTCCGCAGGTTGCGAAGGCCGGTACGGCACAGCCTGTCCAGACGGCTCGGCCTGTCCAGACGGCCGTGGCCGATACCAAAATCGACCGCACCGAGGTCGAGGGAATCATCCGCGACTATCTCCTGAAGAATCCGGAAGTGCTGCTCGAAGTGCAGGATGCCCTCGAGGCCAAGCAGAAGGAGGAACAGCGCCTCGCGGCACTCGGTGTCATCAAGAACGCCAAGGATCAGATCTTCAACTCCACCTTCGACGGCGTCGTCGGCAATCCGAAGGGCAAAGTCACGATCGTCGAGTTCTACGACTACAATTGCGGCTTCTGCAAACGCGCCATCGAGGACATGCGGGCCCTGACCAAGTCCGATCCGGATCTGCGTTTCGTGCTCAAGGAATTCCCGATCCTCGGCCCGGATTCGCAGAAGGCCAGCGTCGTTTCGATGGCGTTCCACCTGATGATGCCGGAGAAGTACGGCGAATTCCACAATGCGCTGCTCGGCGGCCAGGGGCGCGCCACCGAGGCAATGGCGATCAAGATCGCGCTTTCGCTCGGCGCCGACGAGGCGACGCTGCGCGAGAAGATGAAGGACCCGTCGATCCCCGAGGCCTTCTCCAAGACTTACGATCTTGCCAACAAGCTGCAGATCACCGGAACCCCTTCCTACGTCGTCGGCAACGAGGTCGTGTTCGGGGCGCTCGGGCAGGAAGTGCTTGCCGAAAAGATCGAGGCGGTGAAAGCCGCGCTTTGACCGGCGGGCGGTTTTCTTCACGGGCGCATTTCGGCCTGTTGTGGACAGTGAAAGAACGTACTTGCGCTCTTTCCGCGAGCGACTATGCCCGGTATAGAGGCCCAGCGCGCCGGCTTGACGCCGGCGCCGGAAAAGGTCGGCTTTCTTGAAAACGGTTTTCGTCCTGAACGGTCCCAATCTCAACGCGCTCGGCAAGCGCGAGCCGGGCATCTATGGCGGCAAGACGCTCGCGGCAATCGCCGACGACTGCAAGCAGGCAGGCAAATCGCTTGGGATCGAGATCGATTTTCGCCAGTCGAACCATGAAGGCGATCTTGTCGACTGGATCCAGGAAGCCGGCGACAAAGCAGCCGGCATCGTAATCAATCCAGGCGCCTACAGCCATACCTCGATCGCCATCCACGACGCCATCCGCTCAATCGCGCCGCTGCCGGTCGCCGAAGTTCATCTTTCCAACATCCACGCGCGGGAACCGTTCCGCCACGTCTCCATGGTCGCGCCGGTCGCTGTCGGCATGATCTGTGGCTTTGGGCCGCTCGGCTACACGCTGGCGCTGCAGGCGCTGGCCGCACGCCTATGACCGGCCAACAAACAGAAGGCTCGAAAATGTCGATAAAGAAGACCGGTGTTGACCAGCAACTGATCCGCGATCTGGCGGGCATACTGAACGACACCAACCTGACCGAGATCGAGGTTGAACTCGGCGACCTGAAGGTGCGGGTGTCGCGGCAGGCGCCCACCGTCCATGCGATCGCCGCACCGCAATCGGCCTATGCGCCGGCCGCCGCCGCCCAATCTGTCGCCGCGGCTGCCCCGGCGGCGGTCGACGTGTCCAAGAACGCCGTCCCTTCGCCCATGGTCGGCACCGCCTACCTGGCGCCGTCGCCGGACGCCAAGCCCTTCATCGAGATCGGCCAGAAGGTCAAGGAAGGACAGACGCTGTTGATCATCGAAGCGATGAAGACGATGAACCAGATTCCCTCGCCGCGCGCCGGCACAGTGACGGCGATCCTGTTCGAGGACGCGACGCCGGTCGAATACGGCATGCCGCTCGTCGTGATCGAGTAGAGCGGGCCCGAATGTTCCAGAAGATCCTCATCGCCAATCGCGGCGAAATCGCGCTTCGGGTGCTGCGTGCCTGCAAGGAACTCGGCATCCAGACGGTGGTGGTGCATTCGACCGCCGATGCTGACGCCATGCATGTGCGGCTGGCCGACGAAAGCGTGTGCATCGGGCCGCCGCCGTCGCGCGACAGCTACCTCAACATCCACCAGATCGTCGCCGCCTGCGAGATCACCGGCGCCGACGCCGTGCATCCGGGCTACGGCTTCCTGTCGGAGAACGCCAAGTTCGCCGACATCCTTGCGGCGCACAACATCACCTTCATCGGTCCGTCCGGCGACCACATCCGCATCATGGGCGACAAGATCGAGGCCAAGCGCACGGCAAAACGCCTCGGCATTCCGGTGGTGCCTGGCTCCGACGGAGCGGTGACCGAGGAAAAGGAAGCCGGGCGGATCGCCGCCGAGATCGGCTATCCCGTCATCATCAAGGCGTCGGCTGGCGGCGGCGGACGCGGCATGAAGGTGGCGCATACCGAAGCAGACCTCGAAATCGCCCTGCAGACGGCACGCTCGGAAGCGGGCGCGGCTTTCGGCGACGACGCGGTCTACATCGAGAAATACCTGGAGAAGCCGCGCCACATCGAGGTGCAGGTGTTCGGCGACGGTTTTGGCGGCGGCGTGCATTTCGGCGAGCGCGACTGCTCGCTGCAGCGGCGCCACCAGAAAGTCTGGGAAGAGGCCAATTCGCCGGCGCTCAACGCCGAGGAACGGTCACGCATCGGCGGCATCTGCGCCAAGGCGATTGCCGATCTCGGCTATTCGGGCGCCGGAACGATCGAGTTCCTGTACGAGAATGGCGAGTTCTATTTCATCGAGATGAACACGCGTCTCCAGGTCGAGCATCCGGTGACGGAAGCGATCACCGGCATCGATCTGGTGCACGAGCAGATTCGCGTCGCTTCCGGCGGCGGCCTTTCGGTCAAACAGGAAGATATCAAATTCACTGGCCACGCCATCGAATGCCGCATCAATGCCGAGGATCCGCGCACCTTCACCCCCTCGCCCGGCACGATTACGCATTTCCACACGCCCGGCGGCCTCGGCATCCGCGTCGATTCCGGTGTCTACTCCGGCTACAAGATCCCGCCCTACTATGACAGCCTGATCGGCAAGCTGATCGTGCATGGACGCAACCGCGTCGAATGCATGATGCGGCTGCGCCGGGCGCTCGACGAATTCGTCGTCGACGGGATCAAGACGACGTTGCCGCTGTTTCGCGATCTCGTCGGCAATGCCGACATCGCCAATGGCGACTACGATATCCACTGGCTGGAAAAATATCTGGCCCAGAGCGAATAGCCCAACTTGCCGCTATGATGAAGCGATGACCCGTCCCTACGCGCCAGGCTATCGCATCCCCACCGACCTTCTGCTCAAGGCATACGCCTCGGGCGTCTTCCCGATGGCCGAAAGTGCTGGTGACCCGGAGGTGTTCTGGGTGCGGCCGGAGACGCGCGGCATCATTCCACTCGACGGTTTCCACACCCCCAAAAGCCTGAAGAAGACGATCCGCAGGCATCTGTTTGACATCCGCTTCGACTTCGATTTCGAGGCGACGATCGACGGCTGCGCCGAAAAGCGCGAAGAGCGCCGGTCAACCTGGATCAATGCGCCGATCCGCGAAGCATATGTGCAACTGCACCGCATGGGTCATTGCCATTCGGTCGAGGCCTGGCGCGAGGGGCGTCTGGTCGGCGGGCTCTATGGGGTCTCGCTCGGACGGGTGTTTTTCGGGGAAAGCATGTTTTCCAAAGAGACGGACGCGTCGAAGATCTGCCTCGTCCATCTCGTCGGACGCTTGAAGGCACGCGGCTTCGCGCTCCTCGACACGCAGTTCACCACCGAGCACCTCAAGCGCTTCGGCGCGGTCGACGTGCCGCGCGGCAAGTATGAGAAGATGCTGGCCGACGCGCTGAAGGGCGAAGCGGTATTTTTTCCGTAGGGATCAGGCCTACTTGGGCGCCTCGATCGGCGTCTGCGCATGGAACATCATCTTCCAGCCATTGACGCGATGAACATAGCCGGTGCTGACCAGCGCCGCGTAGGGTTCGCCATTCTCCCGGGTCGCGTGCGCCTCGTAGGTCAGCATGATGATATCGCTGCCCGGCTCGATTATTCCCTTGAGCTCGATGTCCAGGTCGCGCCATCGGTTGGGTTTGGTTGCGGTCTTGGCCAGATCGGCATTGTCCATCGCCTTGGCCATTTGCGGAAACGCCACCAGGCACTCCGCATCGGCATTCGCCGCATAGTAGGCCGCATCGCCTGTCCAGAACCCTTTTTCGAGTTCGAGAAGCTCTTTCTTGCTGGCTGTGATCCGTTTGCTGTCCGACATCGAAATATCCTCCAGACGCATCGACACGCTCTCGTCAGTCGCCCAACGCGCGATTACTACGACGGTTCCAAAGGATCAGTTGGTGCCGGTGACGTCCGGTTCCGTGGGGTCGGGCTGTTCCACGTCCGGGCTGGTTGCGGCTTTCGGCTTGGCCGGCTTGGTCTGGGCAGGGTTCGAAGCGTCGGCCTTGGTCGCGCCACTCTTGCCAGCATCGGGCGCCGGCACATCCGACTTCTGCTTGCATTCCTTCAGCCAGACGTCATAGACGGCGTGCTCGACGGCATTGAGACCAGGGCTTTCGGCAAACATCCAACCGGTAAAGATGCGGCGGATCTTGCGGTCGAGCGTGATCTCGTCGACCTCGACGAAAGAATCGGTCTTCGGCTCTTCGTTCTGCGGCCGGGAATAGCAGACGCGTGGCGTCACTTGCAGGGCGCCGAACTGCACTGTCTCGTCGATATAGACATCGAAGGTGATGATGCGGCCGGTGATCTTGTCGATGCCGGCGAACTCGGCGACCGGGTTGGTGATGCGATCCGATCCCGCAGGCCCCGCCGGCGCTGGCGGCGGGGCGGCGGGTGCGGGCGAAGCCGCAAAGGTGGCGGTGCTGACGGCGAGGCTGGCGGCTAGCGTCAGACCGCCCGTCGATATCAGGTTGAAAAAGCTCATGCAGGGGTACCGGTGGTGGTTCGCGCCCAGGTGATTCCGTCGATCGCCAAGGCTAGTCGCCGTTTTCTGATCAGCAAGCAGCTAAACACCAATTGTGGCGATAAAGGACCGGCCGGCACCTTACCGTTACAACCCGCGCCGTTACGACCCCGGCGTCCAGGCGTCGTAGTCGCCGGTGACCTGCGGGCGATGCTGATTGGTCAGCACCGAGCCCTTCGGGCGATAGGCCGCGGGCGTGCCGGTCAGATTGGGTAGGTGCGGCTTCTGCCAGTCGCGCGGCTTGTACTCGTCACTGGGCGGCGCAATGTCGACACGGTGGTGAATCCAGCCGTGCCAGCCCGGCGGGATGGCCGACGCTTCCGAATAGTTGCGGTAGATGACCCAGCGGCGCGTGCGGCCTTCCGAATCGATACCGCCCTCGTAATAGACATTGCCGACCTCGTCCTGGCCGACCTTCTTGCCATACCGCCAGGTGTGCAGGCGCGTTCCCAGCGTCTGGCTGTTCCACCAGGTGAAAAACTGCGTCAGGAAAGTCTTCATCTCAGAACCCTCGCGCTGGCGGCGCCTGTTTCCTGCTTATGGCGTCAGGTCTTCGGGAAGGCAAGGGTTTTGCCACGCAGAGTGCGCAAATGGCGCGCGCGGCACCTGACAAAAGCCGTGATGCCGTCGACGCGGACGGCAAGGTTGCCAAGTGGTTCCAGTCTTTCTAAAGCTCTGCCCGTGCCCATATGGATGTCAGGCCAGCCGTTGGCCGAGGAGGTGACGATTGGCCACGAAATTGCCGACCACCGATATCCGGGTCAGTGCCGATGCCATTCGCCGCCGCAAGGGCGGTCTCCCGATCGTCTGCCTCACCGCCTACACCTACCCGATCGCCCGTCTGCTCGATCCTCATGTCGACTTGCTCCTGGTCGGCGACAGCGTCGCCATGGTCCTGCATGGCCATCAGACGACGCTGGGCGCCTCGCTGGACATGATGATCGCGCACGGCCAAGCCGTGATGCGGGGCTCGGCCGAGGCCTGCGTCGTCGTCGACATGCCGGCCGGCACCTATGAGGACTCGGCCGAGCAGGCCGTGGCCTCGGCGCGGCGCATCGTGGGCGAGACCGTCTGCCAGGCGGTGAAACTCGAGGGAGGCGTCGGCATGGCCGCTCAGATCGCAGCGATCGTGGCCGCCGAGATCCCGGTCATGGGTCATATCGGCCTGCAGCCGCAATCGGTGGAAAAGGATGGCGGCTACAAGATCAAGGGCCGCACGGACGAGAATGTGGCCGCCCTGATCGCCGATGCGCTCGCGGTCGAGAAGGCCGGTGCGTTTTCCCTGGTCATCGAAGGAACGATCGAGCCGGTCGCCGCAGAGATCACCCGCCGCATCGCGATACCGACCATCGGCATCGGCGCCAGCAGCGATTGCGACGGCCAGATCCTGGTGATCGACGACATGGTCGGGCTGACCGTCGACCGCGTGCCGAAATTCGTCAAGCAATACGCCGATCTGCGAAGCGTGATCGCGCATGCCGCCGAGCGCTACGCAGCGGAGGTACGGAATCGCGAATTCCCCGGCCGTGCCCACGTCTTTTCAAAATCAAATGCCGGGGATGAAGCATGAGCCGACCCGACGTCGTCGAAAGCGTTGCCGCGCTTCGGGCGCGAATCCGCGACTGGCGGCGCGATGGGCTGCGCATCGCCTTGGTGCCAACCATGGGCGCATTGCATGACGGGCATCTTTCGCTGGTCAAGATCGCCCTCGAACGGGCCGATCGCTGCGTGGTGTCGATCTTCGTCAATCCGACGCAGTTCGCGCCGAGCGAGGATCTCGACAAGTACCCGCGCCAACTCATCCTCGATCTTGACATGCTGGCGACGGCCAAGGCCGATCTTGCCTTCACGCCTGATGCCAGCGAGATGTATCCGACCGGTTTTGCCACGAAAATCTCGGTCGGCGGCCCGTCTGCCGGGCTCGAATCGGACTTTCGCCCCACCTTTTTCGACGGCGTCGCCACCGTGGTGACCAAGCTTCTCCTGCAGGCTGCTCCCGACTTCGCCATCTTTGGCGAAAAGGATTATCAGCAGCTTTGCGTCGTCAGGCAGCTTTGCCGCGACCTCGACCTGCCCGTCGAAATCATCGGCGCCCCGACCATACGCGACGCGCATGGCCTCGCCATGTCGTCGCGCAACGCCTATCTCGATGAAGCCGAACTCCAGATCGCCCGCCAGTTCAACCTTATCCTGCGCAAGGCTGCAGCGGCGCTGGCGGCGGGCGCAGGTCAAGAGGAAACGATCGCCGAAGCAAGCCGCGCCCTGATTGTGACCGGTTTCCAGAAGGTCGACTATGTCGAGGCCCGCGAAAGCCTGACACTTACGCCATGGCGGCACGACCGAGCGGGCCGTGTTCTCGCCGCCGTCTGGCTGGGAAAGACCAGGCTGATCGACAATGTGAAAGTTCCCGCCGCCTGATCGGCGTTCGCACTCCTGATCACGGCTTGCAGGCTCGCCGCTGCCGACGCCAGGCACAGCGGGAACTGGAACTGCTGACACGGGTTGTCGCCAACCGCTGCGTTCGCGCTGATCCTGGCTTGCGTCTCCCCGAGCCTACTCCTCGGTCGGCATATGCAGGTACATCGACTGGATGCCGACCCTGCCTGGGCCGGTGAAGCGGTTGACGATGAAATTCATGTTGGCACCGAAGAAGCCGCTCGACAGCCGGTCGATCTTGGTTTCCATCCTGACCGAGGCATCCTTGAACAGCCAGCCGCCGGGTTCGATGTCGATGGTTTCGCCCGCAGCGAGCGTCTTTTCAAAAACGTTGCCGTAGCCGTGCAACCAGACGATGCCATCGCCGGTATCGCCGCGAAACCGGTCGATGAAGAAGCCGCTCTGGCCGAACAGCATCGTCGCCAGGCCGCGTACACGCTCGAATGTGTAGTCGACATTGCCGGTGGCGGCGAGAAACTGGTGCTCGCGCACCTGGATCTCCTCGCCTCGCCGCAGGTGAATCGGCACGATGTGCCCCGGCCCGTCGCGACTGAAGGCAATGATGCCCGCTCCCGACGCCTCGGTAACGAAGATCTGCATGCCGGCCATCATGCGCTTCAGCGCACCCTTCAGCGATTTCAGGCCGATGGTTATCGTGGAATTCTTCCACAGCAGGATGTGGTGCTCGAAATAGACGGACATCCGCGTCACGTCGACGGAAAGTACAGGCACCAGTTCGCCCGCTATGTGATAGGTGACGCCACCAAAGGTTTCGTCCGACACCTGCGTCGTCATCAGTTCCGGCAGATTTGGCATGGTTCCCCCCAAGCCGTCCTGCGCGTGTCAGGTTATTCCGGCTCCGCGCGGGTCGGCCCAAGCAGCTTTGGTGCCGGACATTACGGCCGTCAAACGAAAACAGACTCTGGGACGCGCGCTCGCGCGAAGGTGATCTTGCTGCGTGGTGCTCAGGCAGCAAGTACCCGTTCATAGATCAGCGCCGGGACGGCGGACCCGGCGGAGCCGCAATTCTCGGTGCGGCCGGCCTGGACGAAGCCATTGGCCTGATAGAAGGCAACGGCGCGGCTGTTCTTCTCTTCCACTTCGAGCCGAATCCGGTGCGCCTCCGGAAAGCTCTCGATGACTTCGTCGAGGAGCATGCCGCCAGTGCCTAGGCCCTGCAGCGAGGGAAGCACATAGAGCTGCCTGAGCATGACAACGCCGCCGCCATCGACGGCTTCGGCAAAGGCCATGCCGCCAACGCGCTTGCCGTCATCGGCAACGAGGAACTCGCTGTTCGGCTTCGTCAGCCTCGCCTTCAACGAAGCAATGGAATGCCATTCATTGGTGATTTCGGTGACCCGTTCGGCACCGTAGATCGCGTCATAAGTGGCATGCCAGGTTTCGACCAGCAACGCCCGGACGGCTGCGAGGTCGCGATCCCCGGCGGTGCGGACGAACATGCCCTTACTCGATACCCAGCTTGGCCTTGACGAGATCGTTGACGGCCTGCGGATTGGCCTTGCCGCCGGTCGCCTTCATCACCTGTCCGACGAACCAGCCGGCCATGGTTGGCTTGGCGCGTGCCTGCTCGACCTTGTCGGGATTGGCCGCGATCACCTCGTCGACCGCCTTCTCGATGGCGCCGGTGTCGGTGACCTGCTTCATGCCACGGCTTTCGACCAGCTGGCGTGGATCACCACCCTCGTTCCAGACGATCTCGAACAGGTCCTTGGCTATCTTGCCGGAAATGGTGCCTTCCTTGATCAGGTCGATGACCGCACCGAGCTGGTCGGGCGAAACCGGAGCGGATTCAATGTCCTTGCCGGCCTTGTTGAGAGCGCCCAGCAGATCGTTGATGACCCAGTTGGCGGCGAGCTTGCCGTCGCGCCCGGCCGCCACCTTCTCGAAATAGTCGGCGATCGGCTTTTCCGACACCAGGATCGCTGCGTCGTAGGTCGAGAGGCCGAGCGAAGAGATCAGCCGCGCTTTCTTGTCATCGGGCAGTTCCGGCAATTCCCTGGCCAGGGCATCGACATAGGCCTGGTCGAATTCCAGCGGCAGAAGATCGGGATCGGGGAAATAGCGATAGTCGTGCGCCTCTTCCTTGGAGCGCATCGAGCGCGTCTCGCCCTTGACGGCGTCGAACAGCCGCGTTTCCTGGTCGATCTTGCCGCCGTCCTCGAGGATCGCGATCTGCCGGCGCGCCTCGTAGTCGATGGCCTGGCCGATGAAGCGGATCGAGTTCATGTTCTTGATCTCGCAGCGGGTGCCGAATTCGCCACCTGGCCGGCGTACCGAGACGTTGACGTCGGCGCGCAGCGAGCCTTCATCCATGTTGCCGTCGCAAGTGCCGAGATAGCGCATGATGGTACGCAGCTTGGTCACATAGGCCTTGGCCTCATCGCCGGAGCGCAGGTCGGGTTTCGATACGATCTCCATCAGCGCCACGCCGGAGCGGTTGAGGTCGACATAGGACATGGTCGGGTGCTGGTCGTGGATCGACTTGCCGGCATCCTGCTCCAGGTGCAGGCGCTCGATGCCGACCTCGATGTCCTCGAACTCGCCCTGACGGTCGGGACCGACCGAGACGATCACCGTGCCCTCGCCGACGATCGGCTGTTTGAACTGCGAGATCTGGTAGCCCTGCGGCAGGTCCGGATAGAAGTAATTCTTCCGGTCGAAGACCGACTTGTGGTTGATCGCCGCCTTCAGCCCCAGACCGGTGCGGATCGCCTGCTTGACGCATTCCTCGTTGATGACAGGCAGCATGCCAGGCATTGCAGCATCGACCAGGCTGACATTGGCATTGGGCGCGGCACCGAATGCGGTCGAGGCGCCGGAGAAGAGCTTTGCCTCCGATATCACTTGCGCATGCACTTCAAGCCCGACGATGATTTCCCAATCGCCGGTGGCGCCCGATATCAGGCGTTTGGCGTCGGGCGTGCGGGTGTCGATGATGCTCATGGTGGCCTGCGAACTACGGTGACTCTGACGGGAGTTTCACGTTTGGGACGTGACTTTCACGTCTGGCGTGAAAGTCATTGGCTAGTGCAAACCGCCAAAAGAGACAAGCGCAAAGCCGCGGCCTGGCGTTTTCTGGACGTCTAGACGGTCGTCGGGGGCGGGCCTACCGCATCACAAGGTGCGAGCTCGCGCTCGTTCGTGCCGAACTGGACAACAGGTAGCCTGGCGCCGCCGGCCGGCATTCGGCCGGCGGTTCCCGTCACCGCTCAGGCGGTGGCGATGTAGGCCCGGATTTCCTCGGCCTCGCGCTCGACGTCCTCGATGCGGCGCTTGACCACGTCGCCGATGGACACGATGCCATCCAGCAGGCCGTCCTTTTCCACCGGCAGATGGCGGAAACGGCCCCTGGTCATGATCTCCATCACTTCGTTGACGGTGTGGTTCTCATTGCAGATCTTCACCTTCGGCGTCATGGCCGAACGCACGGGGATATCGAGCGCGGCGCCGCCTTCCCTGGCGACCACGCGCACGATGTCGCGCTCCGACAGGATGCCGACGATCTTGCGATCGCCATTGGTGATGACCAGCGCGCCGATCCTGTGCTCGGCGAGGATTCGGATGGCTTCACTCAGTTTTTCGTTCGGCCCGAGCGTCAACACGTCATGGCCTTTTTGCTCGAGAATGGCCTTAACCGTCATGGCGTCCTCCTCTATTTTGCCAACCGGTTCCTGCCCTGACCGGCTTTCACATAAGAGTGAACATCGTGCGCCGTGATCGGTTGCATTTCAAGCCCGCTCGGAGGTCTCCCATTCGGGCGGTTGCCATCCCCTGTCGAACCAGCGCAGGCCGAAGAAGCCCGCGAGAAAGCCGCCAATATGGGCCTCCCAGGCGATCTGGCCGTCGATGCCCGGCGCGAAGCCGAGAAGGCCGGTGGCGAGATTGATGATCATCCACATGGCCAGGAAGATGACGACACCGCGCGAGCGCAGCACGATCGCGACCGGCAGCACCGGGCCGGCGAAAGCCGCCTTGCCGGCAGAGCGGTCGGTGTGGAAACCAAAACGCGCCGCCGCTCCCATCATGCCCGATATGGCGCCCGATGCGCCGACCAGCGGCGCTTCTCCATAGGGATGCATCGCCCAGAAGAGCGCAACCGAAGCCAGTCCGGTGACGGCAAAGAACAACCCGAACCGGAGCGCGCCGAGACGATTGGCCAACGGCGAGCCAAAAGCGGCGAGCCAGACCATATTGACGGCGATATGGGCAAAGCCGCCATGCATGAAGGCGTAAGTGAAAGGCCGGGTGAAAAGGAACCAGTCGAAGCCGTATTGGCCAGTATAAAGGACGGGAATGAAAGCCCCGTCATACAGCAGCGTCATCTGCTGGGCGTAGTTCAGCACATATTGCTGCAGCAGATAGACGATCGCGCAGATGCCGATCACCGCCAGCACGATCGGCGGCAGGTTGAACACCGGCTCGCGCGCCGGTGGCGGCATGGTCTCGGTCGTTTCGGGCTCGGACGGATATTGCGGTTCGCTCATCTGCAATCGCACTCGATGCTAGTTCGGTTTGGCCTAGTTCGGTCTGAACTGGTTCGGCTTGGGCTCATTCGGTCTGGCCAGCATCTAGATCACCGCCGATGGAACCGCAAACGGCGAATCGTCCCGCTCCGAATCAAGGACGCGAATCAAAAAAGAAGCCGTCCAAGGTTTCCCTTGAACGGCCGGTCGAGCCCCCTTGCTCCCCTAAAACTCTTGACTGAAGTGCTGCCGATCGTCGCGAAACAACCGCTTCTGGAGTGGTTTTGGTGTGCCACACGGCTCACCGGCACGCAACGTAAACCAGTTGTTAACCTTAACGGCCCCGACCCGTGAACAAGTGTTAACGACGCTGGCACGCTTCCTGCTCCCCAACGCATGTAGGTCATCGGAGGGCGCCCTTCTGTTCACCGATGGGACATCAGACGACAGAATGCGCGGAGCTTTTTAATATGAACCAAAACGGATCGATCACGCTGTTCCACTATTGGAACCGCCTGCGTGACGGACGCTCCGCTCCGAAGCGATCGGAAGTCGAGCCGGCCGATATCAAGTCGCTTCTGGCCGATACCTTCATCCTGGAAAGGGACACGCGTGGGCTGCCCGTATTTCGTCTGGCCGGCACCAGGCTCTGCGCCTGCTACGGCCGTGAACTCAAGGGGTTCTCTTTCCCCTCGCTTTGGCGCGAGAAGGATCAGCGGCTGGTTTCGCGGCTGATCCACGGGGTTTTCGACCAGAAATCCGTCGTGCTGATCATTTTCGAAGGCTTCAGCCGTAACGGCCGCTCCAACAAGTTCGAATTGCTCGCCTTGCCGCTCGACGGCGGCATTGAAAATCCGCGCTGCCTCGGCGTGATCAGCGCCGCTGAGAAGCCGTTCTGGCTCGGCGCGGATCCGATCACGGACGCCTTGATCGATTCCATCCGCGTCATCGACCCGGAGAAAGAGCTGCTGAATAACCGCCCGGCGATCGACGTTCCCTCGCTCGTTCCCGACGAGATCGGGGCGCCTGACACGATCTCGGCGCTCGGCCGGGCGCGCCGCATCCGCCATCTCGTCGTCTTCGACGGCGGGCGCGAAGATAGTTGATGATCACACAGTCCCGTGGACTCGTTTTTCCCCTTTGTTAACCCGCTTTGTTGTACTTCTTTGATGAAGTCCCTCGCATTGACGCGCGGGATGCCAAACAGGGTGTAGGCAGTCATGAGGTCAGCGGCGGTCGATTACGCGCCGTCCCAAGCTGAAAGGCGTAACTTTCAGCGCGTCCGGGTCAAGATATACGGACGTTTCATGCTGGAGGACCGCACCGAGCACCCGTGCCAGGTCATGGACATGTCGCCCGGCAACGTTGCGCTTCGCACCGACCGCGTCGGCATGCCCGGCGAGAAGGTCATCGCCTATATAGACCATATCGGCCGCATCGAAGGAGTCTTGACACGGACGCTGCCGGACGGCTTCGCAATGACGGTGATTGCGTCCGACCGCAAGAAAGACAAGCTCGCGGCGCAGTTGACATGGCTCGCCAACAAGCACGAGCTCGACCTGCCGGAAGACCGCCGCCACGAGCGCGTCTCGCCACGCAACCCGACCAGCGTGCTGCAGCTCACCGACGGCCGTCAGTATCAGTGCCGGATCATCGATCTGTCACTGTCCGGCGCCGCGATCGAGATCGACGTCAAACCGGCGATCGGCGTCCAAGTCATGCTCGGCACGATGCGCGGCCAGATCGTCCGGCATTTCGAAGATGGCGTCGCCATCGAATTCGCCGTCATCCAGCGTCCCGAAACGCTCGATTCCGAATTCAACACGCCGCGCGCCTGATCGGGCCGAAAAGCACGCCCGTCAAGCCGGCCCTCGCGGCCGGTTTTTTGATTCCGGGAGGGCAGCGGTCGATATGGTCTCGCACAGAAATGGTCCGCGAGGCCGAATTTGCCGAAACCAACCCAGCAATCCAAACAATTCAATACTCAAATGATTCAAATTTTATGTTTATTCTACCGGCGTTTTACTTAATATCTACTTCGCACTTTTGCGTCGAATAAATCCACATGTGGCAATGTCTCCCTCGAACGGGGAGACTGAATAATGAAAAGAACGAGGGGCAAGCTGTTGCTGATGGCAATGGCGATGCAGCTTTCCGCCTGGGGATCAGCATATGCCGCGGGACCGGCCTATATGCATACCGGCGGACGCACCACGCAGCCTGTTGGGCACTATGAATTCTGCCAACGTATCCCGGGCGAATGCAACGAAAAGACCCCCAAGGGAGAGCCGGTCGACCTGACCCGCAAGCTCTGGGCGACGCTCGTCAGCATCAACAATTCGGTCAACACCCGCGTCAGGCCGCGCACCGACATGGAAAACTACGGTGTCGAGGAATACTGGGCCTATCCGGACAACGGCTTTGGCGATTGCGAGGACTACGCGCTGGAAAAGCGCCGCGAGCTGATGGATGTGGGCGTGCCTGCCGGCGATCTGTTGATGACGGTTGCGCGCCAGCCGAACGGCGACGGCCATGCGGTGCTGACCGTGCGCACCAGCCTCGGCGAGTTCATTCTCGACAATCTGGAAACCAAGGTGCTGTCCTGGACGGACACCGACTACACCTATCTCAAGCGTCAATCGACGGAGAACTCCGGCGTTTGGGTGACGATCAACGACGGCCGTTCCGACGCGGTCGCCAGCGTCCGCTGAGGACGCCAGCAAGGTCAGGCGCGTTGCACGGTTGCGACGCGTTCAACGAGAAACCCGGTCGAGTCCCCACCCTCCCCGTCCCCAACGACCGGGTCAAAGGAGCCGGCCCCGTCCCCGGGCCGGCTCCGCCATTTCCGGCGGAAGGTGCTAAGATCACTACAAAAGCCGTGAAGACGCTATTGGGTCGATGCAGGCCTCTCCACGAGTTTCTCGACGAGCCGTCTAAGTTCGGAAGGCGTCGTTTGACCGCCGACGATCTCGTGATAGCTGACGCCTGCCCGACGCAAGGCTTCCTTTTTCACCGCGTCACGCGCGGCGGCCGAACCCTGATGATGGGCATGGCCTTGGTATTCCAGTGCGTGTCGAGGTAGGCAGTTCTCATCCACGAGCAGCAGATCGACGCGTTTTGAGTTGATGCAACTATAGGCGTCTGCATCTGTACTGCGTAGGATTTCGCCCAACGAAACTTGGGCCATCACCTGCCATCCCGGATTGCAGCCGATCACCATGCGATCGAGTTCCTTGAAGACGCGGACTTCGCTCCTGTTGAGGAGAGGTTGAATTGTGAAATTTGCCCCCATGACGATCCGCAACTGGTCTGCCGGATCAGTTGCTTTCGGTGGCGGGGAAACAGGCTTGGGGGCGACCCACAGGCCGCTAAGTATGTCGCCTTCACTGCGCTCTCTCGCCCAGCGCGAGCGATTCCTTTCCCTCCATGCCTGCCTCCGCCTCCTCGATAGGAGACGCTCCAAGGCCATACCAGCAAGAACGCCGGCGAGGAGAGCAGCGAATAGCAGAACAGGCTTCTCGATTAGCTCGACAAACTCGGATGGCATGAAAGCAAGCTACCTCCGGGACTTAGCGCGCATGACTGCCATGTTCACGTCGCGAAAATAATCAGCGATCTCTAACGTCGATTTGCAACACTGCTACCTGCTGAGCAACGCGCTCCGGAGTAATGGCCCATTTTGTTGCCAGGAAAACATTAGTGCATTCTGATATATATTTCCACAGGCGGGAGATCGAGGCACTATCAGTCGTCAACTCCGCCTCTTGGATCATGGCAATGCTGGAAATTCCCGAAGATCGATGCGGGCGCCACAGGCTGTTCAAGGCAATTGACGATGCCTTCAAGGCCGGCGAGTTCGAGGCCCTCGGCACCGTCCTGGGCGGCTCCGCGAATTGGTTCGACGAACGCATGCCGTTTGAGTTCGGTCTTGGGCATCCACTCGAATACGCGATCTACTGGAGCCCGCTTGCCTTCGTCGCGGCGCTGCTCGATGCCGGATCGAGCCCGAACTACGAGGATCATGCCGGATTTCCATCGATCATCGCGGCGCTGTCCACCGAGCGCGCCGACAAGCTCGACATCATCCGCATCCTCGTCGATCACGGTGCCGATCCGGACATGCGTGGCGTGAACGACTGGACGCCGCTCCACTACGGCGTGGCCATGCGTGACGCCGAGGCGATCCGCCTGCTTCTCGCCGCAGGCGCGGACCCTTCTTTGAGGACTCGTGTCGATCATTACACGACAGCCCTTGAAGAAGCTGACATCGCCGGATTCGAGATGGGCGCATCGCTGTTGCGAGAAGCCACTGCCGAGCGCGCGCCCGGCGACCGGGATCGATAGACGCAACCGGTGGCCGAAGCCACGTCCTGGCCGAGACCTCAGATCTTCTTCAAACCGTCCTTGAAGCGCCTGGCGTTGGCGACATAGTGCGCGGCCGAGGCCCGCAGCCGCTCGACCGCAGCGTCGTCCAGCACCCTGATCGCCTTGGCCGGCGCACCGACGATCAGCGAATTGTCCGGAAACTCCTTGCCTTCGGTGACCAGAGCGCCGGCGCCGACGAGTGAATTCTTGCCGATGCTGGCGCCGTTCAGCACGATGGCGCCCATGCCGATCAGGCTGTTGTCACCAATCGTGCAGCCATGAAGCATGGCGCGATGGCCGATCGTACAGCCCTGCCCGATGGTCAGCGGAAAGCCGGGATCGGTGTGCATGATAGTATGTTCCTGCACATTGGTATCGGCGCCGATGGCGACGGGCTCGTTGTCGCCCCTGATGACGACGCCGAACCAGAAGCCGGCATTGCGGCCGATCCTGATGTCGCCAATCAGCATGGCATCGGGCGCGATCCAGTTCGAGTCCGCGTCGGCGAAGCTGGGCTCCGTTCCATCGATCGCATAAAGCGGCATTGTCGGTCTCCGAATCGTCTCAGGCTGGAAACCCTAGGAGACGGACCGCCCAAGAAGCAATGGCGAGCACGACGATACCCAGCGCCAGGGACCAGGCAATAGCGGTGCAGCCGCATGACAAGAGCGCCACTGTCGAAATGCGGTTTTGGCGCCGCGCATCGAGGGCATCGTTGACCAGCATGAACGGCCCGGCGCCGGCAGTGACAGCCAGCGAGCGCAGTACATGCGAGGGCGACACATAGGGCTCGGTGAAGGCGACCTTGCGACCCGATACCAGCTCCATTGTCGAGCCCGTCAGCCCGCAAACCGTCAGCCCGACGACAAAGGCGAACACCAAGAGTTCCATCTGGGCCATATTAACCCTCCATTTACCATGAAATCGCACAGTCGTTTCAGGACGGCAGCAAGAGCCGTGCCGTGCGATGTGTGCCGTCGAGGGACACCCGAGGCAGGCGGTGGGACGAGGACCGAGATGAAGGAGGCAACGATCGACGACGGCCCGGAACTCACCGTGGTCGATTCCATGCTGATGAAGCGGGTGTTCTACGCGTTCGCGGCTCTGGCTTTGCTGTCGATAGCCATCAGCCTTGGCGGCAAATGGTTCGGCCGTTCCATTGCCATGGCCGGATACACCGACGACGCGACCGTGCGCGAGGTGGCGATCGGCAACAACATCATCACCGTGCCGGCCAATTTCATTCGCTTCGAGCCGGCCCGGCGCGACGGCATCGCCCCGCGCCTCGACCTTTACCTGCGCTATCCCCAGATGGACGGCTACAGCGAGGCATCGCGTGATGATTTCAATCACGCCGGGGCCAACAGGAACATCATCTTCCTGTCCTTCGAGCAGCAGATGATGTCGCGCGATATGAGTGGCCGGTTCGGGCCGATCTACAGCGCGCTGATCGTCCAGCCCGGCATTCCAGGGCCTGGCGGTACGACAGTCTACGGGTTCAATGAGAAATCAGGCTACCTGAACGAGGTGCTGGTCGTCGGCAAGCGCGGTGGCAAGGACCCTTTCGTGGCCCGCTGCCTCAGCGGTCCGAGCGCCAGCGAATCGCTTGCCCCTTGCGAGCGGGACATCCATGTCGGGAATGATCTCAGCCTTACCTATCGCTTCCCTAGGGAATTCCTTGGCGACTGGCAGACGCTCGATGCGGCGATCGCGGCCGAGGCAGGGCGAATCCTCAAGACGGGACATTGACAGGGTGAAAAGCAGGCCGGCCGTGCTCGACGCGGCCTGCCGTGGCATTGCTGGCTCAAGCCAGATCGATGTCCAGGATCGCCATCGAGAAATTATAGTCGCCGTCGTCCTCGTCCTTGAAGACGATACCGAGGAATTCGTCACCGACATAGACTTCGGCCGAATCTTCCTTGCGCGGCCGTGCCTTGACTTCAAGCTTGGGGTTCTGGAAGACGCGCTTGAAATAGGCGTCCAGCTTTCTGATTTCGTCCGGCTTCAACAGTCTTCTCCGATCATCGGGCTTGCTCGTTTGAACGGCGCTTCTGGCACGTCGACAATGGCGATGTAAAGGCGAGCCGGTCTTATTGCACCGGAAGCGGCGGCGCCGCCGGGCAAATCGCAATCAAGCCGGGCAACTGCCGGCAAATCAGATATCGAAACTGATCACGTGGTCCATCTTCTGCGACGGCAGAAGCTGATCCATCTGGCGCGAAGGCTGGTCGCAACCGGTCTCGCCAACCACGCGGGCCGGCACGCCGGCTACCGTCTTGTTGTGCGGCACAGGCGACAGCACCACCGATCCGGCGGCAATCTTGGAGCAATGGCCGACCTCGATGTTGCCGAGAATTTTGGCGCCGGCGCCAATCAGCACGCCGTGGCGGATCTTGGGATGGCGGTCGCCGCCGGCCTTGCCGGTGCCGCCCAGCGTGACGCCGTGCAGGATCGACACATCGTCCTCGATGACCGCCGTCTCGCCGACGACGAGGCCGGTGGCGTGATCGATGAAGATGCCCTTGCCGATGCGCGCGGCCGGATTGATATCGGTCTGGAAGACCGCGGACGAGCGGCTCTGCAGGTAGAGCGCGAAATCCTTGCGGCCGTGGTTCCACAGCCAATGCGCCAGCCGGTGGGTCTGGATGGCGTGAAAGCCCTTGAAGTAGAGCACCGGCATGATGAACCGGTCGCAAGCAGGGTCGCGGTCATAATAGGCCTGGATGTCGACGCGCACCGTGGTCGGCCAGTCCGTGTCGTCGGCGAGCATCGACTTGAAGGTCTGGCGAATGAGATCGGAGCCGATATCCTGATGGGCAAGCCGCTCCGCGATCCTATGGATGACCGCCTCTTCCAGGCTTTCCTGGTTGAGGATCGTCGAATAGAGGAACGCGGCCAGCAACGGGTCGCGATTGACCGCTTCCATCGCTTCGTCGCGGATCGAACGCCAGATCGGGTCGACCGGCTGCAACGCGCTGGGGCGGGATATGCTGATGCTGTTCATCGACGTCTCGTCCTGCGTCCTGCTAGTCTGCCTGTTATCCGGCCGCACATATAAGCCAGATCATAGCACGATTGAACTCAATTTTCCTTAGTGCTGTGTCAAATGGATTTGGTTCGCAGGAATTCAAGCAGCCATGGAAAACGAACCCTTGATCGACGACGCGCTGAAAACCGAGCTCAAGGCGCTCTATGCCGCTGAGGATCGCCACTACCACAACCTCGCCCATATCGAAGCGATGCTGGCGCTGGCCGGCGACTATCGAGCGCTTCTAGACGACCCCGAAGCCGTCGAAGCGGCGATCTGGTTCCACGACGTCATCTACGACAGCAGGGCCAAGGACAACGAGGCGCAAAGTGCTGCCCTTGCCGAGCAAAAGCTCGCCGGCCGCATCGATGCCGGCCGCCTGAGCCGCATCGGCGCGATGATCCTCGCCACCGCCACACACCAGGTGCCGCTGCTCGACAACGCGGCGGCGATACGCGACGCCAGCCTGTTTCTCGACATGGATCTTTCGATCCTGGGTGCCACGGCTGAGGCGTTCGATTCCTATGAACGCGCGGTTCGCCGTGAATATGGCTGGGTTGAAGAGCCGATGTGGCGTGCGGGCCGCAGCGCGATGCTGAAGACCTTCCTTGCCCGACCGCACATCTTCCACACGCAGGAGTTCCGGCAGCGCTTCGAACCGCAAGCCAGACAAAATATCGCGCGGTCCCTGCAGGCCTTGACCTAATTCAGTTTCGCGATCCGAGACGCTTCGTCTAAAAACCGGAGCCTCAGAGTGGATTTTCGGCGTAGAACGCCAGCACCCGTTGCTTGAAGGTCTTGTCCCCGACGGCCAGCATATGGTCGCGGCCCTCGATGTGGAAGGCCCTGGCGTTGGGCATCAGCGCCGCAAGCTCGTCCGGCGACCCGCCAATGTCGTCGGTGGTACCGACGGCGATCAGCGTCGGTTGGGCTATGCGGGCAATATCCTCTTCACCAAGCAATTCCCGTGACGTGGCGATGCAGGCGGCAAGCGCCCGGCGGTCGCTGCGGGTCTGGTCGGCGAAGGCGCGAAAAGCGCGCCCGCGCGGATTTGTGGTCGCGGCCGGATCGTCGGCAAGCAGGGCGGCGGCGATCGGATCCCAATCGCCGACCCCATCGATCATGCCGATGCCGAGGCCGCCAAAGACCAGCGTCGCCACCTTGTCCGGATCGGACAGTGCCAGGAACGCCGCAATGCGCGCGCCCATCGAATAGCCCATGACATGGGCCCGCTCGATGCCGAGATGGTCAAGCAGGGCCGCCGCGTCCGAAGCCATTTTCGCGGGCGTATAATCGGCCTCGTCGTAACTCTTGGATGACGAGCCGTGGCCGCGATTGTCGAAGGCGATGGCCCGATAGCCGGCATCGTTGAGCGTCTTGAACCAGCCGGGCGACACCCAGTTGACATAATGGCTCGATGCGAAGCCGTGGATCATGAGCACCGGATCGCCCTCGCCCGATGCCGGCTGGCGGTCGAGGTAGGCAAGATCGAACCCGTCACGGGAGAAAAACTGCATCGGAAGGCGGTCCCCGCCGCTCAGTCGGAATCGACGTTCGGAGAATCGCCCTTGTCCGCCGGCGGCATGCCAGGTCCGGATGCCGTGCCGATCGCCGGATGGCGCAGCAGATCGCCGTCCGCGATGCCGTCCCTGGCGGCAGTGCCGGCCTTGAGTTCGAGCACGAAGCGGACCGGCTCGCCCGGCGAGACGATCGCCTTGGATTGCGGCTCACCCTGCTTGATCGCGCGGATCCTGCCGTCCTGACCGACAAAGATCAGATCGAGCGGCATTGGCGTGTTTTTCATCCAGAAATTGACGTCGCGCGTCTCGTCGAAGACGAACAGCATGCCATGATCGGCGGCCATGTCCTCGCGAAACATCAGGCCGGCCTCACGCTCGGCTTCGGTATCGGCGACCTCGATGGAGAAGGAGTGTTTACCGTTTTTGGTCACAGCGACCAGCGGCACGGGATCGACGGGAAGGATCATTGCCTGACCGTCGGCGGCGCTTGGTACCTGGAAATAGAAGAAGGCGCCCGCGGCGACCATGACGGCGGCCACAGCGCACATCACGCCCGTCGTCAGCCCGTTCCTGTGTGTCATATGAAATCCTCGGTCGGGCTCGCCCTAATGCGAGACCGGCAAGGTGCCCATATCGGGGTGAATTTCGGCGGCCATAAGGCCTTTGTCACCGCGGCCGAAACGAACAAGCACGACTTGCCCCGGACGAAGCTCGGTGATGCCGTAGCGCCGCAAGGTCTCCATATGGACGAAAATATCTTCGGTGCCCTCGCCGCGCGTCAGGAAACCAAACCCCTTGGTGCGGTTGAACCATTTGACCAAAGCGCGTTCGAGCCCGCTCTCCGGCGTCACCGAGACATGGGTGCGCTGTTCCTGCATTTCCGCGGGATGGATGGCGGTGGTGAGATCCATGGAAAGCACCCGGAAAGCCTGCAGCCCGCGCTCGCCCTGCTTCACAAGACAGACCACGCGCGCGCCTTCCAAGGCTGTCTGGAAGCCATCCCGTCGAAGACATGTCACATGGAGGAGGATATCGCCCGAAACACCGTCATCCGGAAGGATGAAGCCATAGCCCTTGGCCACATCGAACCACTTGATGGCACCGGCAATTTCGGCAAGGTCGCCGGCATCACCGCCTTCGTCGCGCGTCAAAGCGTCGCCAAGGGTACCGGCCCGCCCCGTCAAAGAGGCCTTTTCCCCCATAAGAATGCCCCCTTTTTCAAGAACACCGCAACTGATTCTTGACACCAGATTAACACCGCGGCTTCCGGTGTGTGCAAGACCTGACGTGCCTTTTTTCACGGTTCATTGCGCGAATACCGGAATTGTTCTTTGCCGGCACTGCCTGGCGCCGGACGATTGCCCTTTGACCGGGCCGACCCTATGTTGCGCCGCAACCCAACAGATCGAGGAAAACACATGCGCTATCTGCACACCATGGTCCGCGTCGCCGATGTCGATGCCTCGCTCGATTTCTACTGCAACAAGCTGGGGCTGAAGGAAGTTCGCCGCTACGAAAACGAGCAGGGCCGCTTCACGCTGATCTTCCTCGCCGCTCCGGAAGACGAGCAGAGCGGCATCAACGAGAAGGCGCCGCTGGTCGAACTCACCTACAATTGGGATCCGGAAGACTACAAGGGCGGCCGGAATTTCGGCCACCTCGCCTACGAGGTCGACGACATCTACGCCACCTGCCAGCGGCTGATGGACAATGGCGTCACCATCAACCGGCCGCCGCGCGACGGCAACATGGCCTTTATCAGGTCGCCGGACGGCATCTCCATCGAGCTTCTGCAGAAAGGCCCGGCCAAGGCCAAGGCGGAACCGTGGGCGTCGATGGCGAATACCGGAAGCTGGTAATCGATCACCTTTTCGAGTGGCCGGCGGCCACTCCATGGTGTTTCGCGTGGTTGTGCCTATCTATCGGGCTATGGCGCCTGCCCTGAAGAGCGGCGCCACGTCATGAGATTCAGCTTCGGAGAACCCGTTCATGCCGACCAGCCATGCCAATGTCACCACGGCGCACGCAAGCCGCTATCTGCAACAGCTGTGCAAACATTGGGCGCACAAGTTTCCCGTCGAGTTCGACCCCAATCACGGTGTCATCGACCTTTCACTCGGCCGCACGGTCATGGACGCCGACGGGGCAGCGCTGCACATCACGGTATCGACCGACGAGGCCGCTTCGATCGAGCGTCTCGAAAGCGTCGTTGCCGACCACATCAAGCGCTTTGCGTTTCGCGAGGAACTGGCCTTCGACTGGAAACGCGCCGAGGCGGCGTAGATCGTTCATGCGTGTCGCTGTCGCGCATTCCCGGCGAGACGCATGGATCAATCGCTACCGGACTTGCGCGCCATCTCCAGCAGCGCCAGCACCGAGCGCCAATTGCGGGCCGTGCCCGGCACCTTCAGAACGCGTCCAATGAGATTGGCAAACACCGATTTGCCGAGCCCGTCCGGCGCGCTGAGGTAGAGCACATCGCCCTTGACCTCGAAACGCTCGGGCCCAGTGCACTTTTCTGCAAGCCGCGCCACCTCATCGGCGGTCGGCTCACGTTCCAGCACATAGGCGTGGAGCTTCGTGTGGTCGGCAGCCGCTTCCGGGTAGGGATTTTCGCGCACCAGCCGTTCGAACCATTGTAAATCGCGCACCATGATGCGCGAATGGAAACTCCATTTTGTCTCGAAAGCCGCCTCGATGCGTTTGGTCAGCGCGATGGCGTCGCCCTTGTCGGCCCGGAATACGACATTACCGCTCTGCACATAGGTGGAGACATCGGAAAAGCCGAGATTCTCGAAGAAGGCGCGCAACTCCGCCATCTTGACGATGCGGTTGCCGCCGACATTGATGCCGGAAAACAGGGCAATGAAGGTCTTTCCGCTCATATGATGAAACCCGCCAGTGTCTCATTGTCGGTGATGTCCTGATATTGGACGCCTTCGGCCTCGAAATTCGCCTTGAGCAGATCGAAATTGCGGCGATCCTTGGTTTCGATGCCGATCAGCACCGAGCCGAAATTGCGCGCCGATTTCTTCAGATATTCGAAGCGCGCGATATCGTCGTCCGGACCCAGCATTTCGAGGAAGTCGCGCAACGCACCCGGCCGCTGCGGGAAGCGGATGATGAAGTATTTCTTCAGGCCTTCGAAGCGCAGCGCCCGTTCCTTGACATCCGGCAGCCGCTCGAAGTCGAAATTACCCCCGGAGACGACGGCGACGATGGTCTTGCCCCGAATTTCCTTCCTGGAAAAATCCTTCAGCGCATCGATCGCCAGCGCGCCCGCGGGTTCCAGGACCACGCCTTCGACGTTGAGCATCTCGATCATGGTCGCGCAGAGCCGGTTTTCCGGGACCAGCCGCACGCTGTCGGCCGCGAACTCCTTGAGATAGCGCAAAGGTTCGCGGCCGATCTCGGCGACCGCCGCGCCGTCGACGAAGTTGTCGACCTTGGCGAGCTTCAGCCGCTTTCCCGCCGCGAGGCTCTCGCGCAGGCTCGGCGCGCCGGCCGGCTCGCAGAAGACGAACCGCGCATCACGGCCCTGATCGGCGAAATAGTGCGTCACCCCGGCAGCCAGACCGCCGCCACCCACGGGCAGCATGACGATGTCGGGCATGCGCGCGCCCTGCATCTGGTCCGCGATCTCATAGGCCACCGTCGCCTGGCCCTCGATAATGTCCTTATGGTCGAAGGGCGGCACCATATGGGCACCGGAGCTTTCGGTGAATTCGAAGGCGGCGCGGTAGCAGTCGTCGAAAAAATCGCCGACCAGCCTGATCTCGACGAAGTCGCCACCGAACAGCCTGGTCTTGTCGATCTTCTGCTGCGGGGTCGTCACCGGCATGTACACGACGCCCTTCTTGCCGAAATGGCGGCAGACGAAGGCAAAGCCCTGCGCATGGTTGCCGGCGGACGCGCAGACAAACAGCTCGGCCTGGTTGCCTTCGCCAAGCGCCTTGCGGAAGAAGTTGAAGGCGCCACGGATCTTGTAGGACCGCACGGGACTCAAATCCTCGCGCTTCAACAGCACCCGCGCGCCTGTTTTTTTGGACAGATAGTCATTTTCCTGCAGCGGTGTCTCCGGGAAGATCTGGCGGATCGCAGAGGCGGCGATTGCGACGCGCGAGGAAAAGCTGGTCATGACAAGATCATCCCGGGATCGCCCGCGGGCGAGTTAGACATAACCCTATTACATATCCGGCCCGGCAAGACCATTGCCCGGTCCCGCCCGTGCCTGCAACGGCGCCTTCCCGAAATGCTCGCAAGCACTTGGGAAGGTTTGTTCATGCGTCTCGCGTCGCGCCGAGCCGCGCATCCTGAATTCGACATCCGGCCAAGATGCAGGAGCCTGCCTTCTGTGACGTTGCGGCCTTCCTGCCGCTTTGGCTTTCGCGCAACACTGCGATAACCGTCACGAGGCGCCGACCGCATTTTGGCTGGACATGACTTACTTCCGCCGCACTTCGCCTGCTGGGGAGATATCGCGGAGGGTGGATGGCCCTTTTGGGCTCGAGTGGAATTTTTGACGTGCATTTGAAGACGATTTGCATTCTTGCGCTTGCGCTGCTGGTGGCGGGCTGCGGCGGCCGCAAAACCGAGGAACTGCTCGGCAGCGCGGTCATGTCCGCGCCGGTGACGGAAATCGCGGGCAACCACTCGATCTTCATTGCCACGACCCGCAAGCCCTCCGACGACCCCAACAAGGTTTTCGACGGCCAACGCTCGGCGACGCTCAACTACGCCCGCGTCAACGTCACCGTTCCCGGGCTCCACACAACCGGCCAGATCGAGCGGCGCTCACGCGGCAAGTCGAACGATCCGGCAAAGTACTTCATGGCTTCCGAAGTCGTCGGATACGACACGCAGCCGAAATTCGCCAGCGCCCTCAGCGCCGACATAGCGGCACGCGGCGGCCGCGTGATGGTCTTCGTCCACGGCTACAACACCGGCTTCGACGACGCCGTCTACCGCTTGACCCAGATCGTGCATGATTCCGGCTATCCGGGAACGCCGGTGCTGTTCTCGTGGGCCTCGGGCGCCAAGACAACCGACTATGTCTATGACAAGGAAAGCGCCAGTGCCGCCCGTGACCAGCTCGAAGTGACCTTGCGAATGCTGCAGCAATCGGGTGCGCGGCGCATCGACATTGTCGCCCATTCGATGGGAACCTGGGTGACAATGGAAACGCTGCGCCAGATGGCCATCAGCGGCGATCGCGACCTCGGCGGCAAGCTGGGCGATGTGGTGCTGGCCTCCCCCGACATCGATGTCGATGTGTTCAAGAGCCAGATGCGCCGCTATGGCAAGCCCGACAAGCCGTTCATCCTGCTGTTGTCGGATGATGATCGGGCCCTCAGACTCTCCGGCCTGATCGCCGGTTCGCGGCCACGCGTCGGCGATTACAAGGACGCCGCCGATCTTGCCTCGTACGGCGTGACGGTCGTCGATCTCTCCAAGATCAAAGGCAGCGACAGCTTCAACCACACGAAATTCGCAGACAATCCGGCACTGGTGAAGATGATCGGCCAGCGGCTGCGCGAGGACGATGGTTTCGCCAGCGACCGGGATGTGACCGACCGCATCAGCCTGCTTGGACAGTAGATGCGGCGCCGCGGTTTTCGCCGTACCTGTTCACCATCGCCGAACTACTGGCCGAATTGAACTGGACCGCGCCCGCCTCTGGCTTTATCGGAGTATCGTGCGACGTCATGCGTTTGACGTCCCCTTATGCGGGAGCCGACGCGTGGTCTTGCGCTTGAAGAGTTTCGGTGTCGTCGCGTTCGCGCTGCTGGTCGCTGGCTGCGCCGGCAATACGCATGATCTGCTCAACAAGACGACGATCACCGTACCGGCTTCCGATATTGCGGCCACCCACGAAATATTCGTCGCCACCACCCGCCAGAGGGCGGTGAAGGACCCACGGCAGGTCTTCGACGGCGACCGCTCCCCGACCACCAGTTTCGCGCGGGTCGATGTCACGGTTCCCAAGAGTCATCAGATCGGCAACATCGAGCGCGCCAAGGGTTCCGCCAACAGCAACCCGGCCAAGGATTTCACGGCCAGGGATGTCACCCTTTACGAAGGCGCACCGCAATTCGCCAAGGCGGTCGGCGCCGACATCGCCATGCGCGGCGACCGTGCGCTGGTTTTCGTGCATGGCTTCAACAATGGTTTCGACGACGGCATCTACCGGCTGACGCAGATCGCCCACGACACGAAATATCCGGGCACGCCGGTGCTGTTCTCGTGGGCGTCGAGCGCTAAGACGACGGGCTATATCTACGACAAGGACAGTGCCACCGCCGCCCGTGACGATCTCGAGGCAACGCTCAGGATGCTCGCCAAGACGCGGGTCAAGAGTATCGACATCATTGCCCATTCGATGGGAACCTGGCTGACGATGGAGGCGTTGCGCCAACTCGCCATCACCGGCGACCGCGATCTCGGCGGCAAGCTGGGTTATGTCATCCTTGCCTCACCGGACATCGACGTCGACGTGTTCAAGAAGCAGATGATCCGCTACGGCAAGCCCGACAAGCCGTTCGCCGTGCTGCTTTCAGGCGACGACCGGGCTCTCAAATTGTCTTCGTTTATCTCCGGCGACAAACCGCGTGTCGGCGACTATGGCAATGCCGCCGACCTCGTCAGCTACGGCGTGGCCGTCGTCGACCTGACCAAGACAAAAGGCGGCGACGGCGGCCTCAACCACGCCAAATTCGCCGACAACCCGTTCCTGGTGCAATTGCTCGGCGACAGGCTGCGCACGCCGGCGGGCCTGGCCGCGGACGAAGACCCGGCACAGCTCAACAATATCGGCCAGGGCCTGGGAAAGGCCGTCGGCTCCGCCGCCGAAGTCATCATCACGACGCCGTTCAAGGTGCTGACCATCGCCACCGGCGGGTAAGCAAACAAGAGCGGACGGCTGGTTTCAGACGAACAGATCGACTTTCTGGAACGTCGTCACGTCGATCAGCCCGACATCGGAAATTCTCAACTCCGGAATGACCACCAGCGCCAGCAGCGAGTGCTGCATGTAGGCGTTGTTCAGGGAACAGCCCATCTTGCGCATCGCCTCGGTCAGTTTCTCAGCCTTGGCCGCGACGATCTCGGCGCGCTCGTCCGACATCAGCCCGGCGATCGGCATTTCGACCAGTGCCAGTTCCTTGCCCCTGGAGAACAGCACGACCCCGCCACCGACTTCCCCCAACCGGTTCACGGCCAGCGCCATGTCCTGCTTGTTGGTGCCAACGCAGATGATGTGATGGGCGTCATGGGCCACGCTGGAGGCCATGGCGCAGTCGGCCATGTAACCGAAACCGGAGACGAAGGCATTGGTGACGCCGCCCGTGCCCCTGTGCCGCTCGACCAGTGCGATCTGAGATATATCGTTGCGGCGATCCATGGCGACCAGTCCATCCTCGACCGGCAGATCGGCCTCCAGCGGACGCGTGGGGGCCTGGTTCTCGATGACACCGATCACCCGAACCCGCACCTCGTTGGCGCCTTTGGGGGCAGCGATGTCGAAATCGCCGGCCTTCAGCTTCTTGCCGAGCTTGACGGTGTTCTTCGCCGTCCTCGGGTAGTCATAGGCCGGAATATCGATGTCGAGCTTGCCACCCTTGGCCAGCCTGACACCGCGCGCATAGACCTCGTCGATGCTCATCTGGGTGAGATTGGAGACGATCAGCAGGTCGCCCAACCGCCCCGGCGCGATCGAACCGATCTCGCGTTCGAGCTTGAAATGAAGGGCGGTATTGAGCGTTGCCATCTGGATCGCGGTCACCGGCTTCAGACCTTGGCTGATAGCGTGGCGCACCACCCGGTCCATGTGTCCCTCGTGCACCAGCGTACCGGAATGGCTGTCATCGGTGCACAGGATGAAATTGCGCGGATCGATGCCACTCTCCGTCACCGCCTTGATCTGGGAGGCAACGTCATACCAGGCCGAGCCCAACCTGAGCATCGCCTTCATGCCTTGGCGCACGCGGGCGATGGCGTCCTCGGCGCGCGTGCCCTCGTGATCATCCTCGGGTCCGCCGGCGACATAGCCGTGGAACGGCAGACCAAGATCGCGCGAGGCATAATGGCCGCCAACCGTCTTGCCTGCACGAACCGTCGCGGCGATCTCGCCCGACATCACCGGATCGTTGGCGGCGACGCCGGGGAAATTCATCACCTCGCCAAGTCCGATGATGTTTTCCCAGGTCATCGCCTCGGCGACATCGGCGACCGTCAACTCGGCGCCGGCGTGCTCCAGCCCCGGTGCCGAAGGCACACAGGACGGCATCTGCACATGCACGTTGATGGGCATGGCCACGGCCTCGTCATGCATCAGCCGCACGCCCGGCAGGCCCAGCACATTGGCGATCTCGTGCGGATCGATGAACATCGAGGTGGTGCCGTGCGGGATGACGGCGCGACAGAATTCGGTGACCGTCACCATGCCGCTCTCGACATGCATGTGCGCGTCGCAAAGGCCGGGCACGAGGTAGCGTCCGCCCGCGTCGACCACCTTGGTGCCCTGCCCGATCGTATGGCTGGCATTCGGCCCGCAATAGGCGAAGCGGCCGCCTGATATGGCAATGTCGGTGCCGGCGATGATCTCGCCCGAATGGACGTTCACCCAGCGCCCGTTGCGGATGACGAGATCGGCGGGTTTGCGGCCCATCGCGACATCGACCAGATCGGTCGCCATTTCGGTCCACGGTTTGGGTTTCGTCGCGCGGGCGGGCGGCTTCCTGGCCATCAAAGACTCCTGTTTGCCCGACTGTGCCAAGCCGACGGCGTTTTGGCCAGCGAGGAAGAGTGGATTTGCCAGGGATCGCCGGATTACTCCGGTTTCACGTCGACTTCCACCTTGGCGTTGCCGGCTGAAATCCGTTCGGCGATGCGCTCGACCTCGCCGGCTTGAACGTTCCGCTGACCATGATTTCGCCGCCGCGGATCGGTTCCCTGATGCGCGGCGACGTCACCCCGATGCCGTCGATGCTGACGTCGACGACCTTGCCGACATTCTGCCCGGTGAAGGTGGCGGGCCAGCGCAAAGCGCCTGCAGCTATGGTTGCTGGAGAGGGGCGGCCGGCGCCCCAAGTGGGCGGGGGGATGGGTTTGGGCCTGAGAGGCGCCGGCCTTAGGCGGATCAGATCCGCCACCCAGATATTTATCGATGCTCGCGGCGCGGAAAATTCCGCGATCGCACCAGTATCGCTACGCCACCTCCTTTGGGTTGCGCGTGCGGCCACCGCAGAACACGACTTGACGGGCTTTGTCTGGCGTCTGAAAAGGGCTGGCCTGCGGACGTGGCGGAATTGGTAGACGCAAGGGACTTAAAATCCCTCGATCTCTGATCGTACGGGTTCGATTCCCGTCGTCCGCACCAGTCAGTTAGCCGAGCTGCTTTACCGAGGTGGACAATGCTGGGATTTGATGGGTTGGCGCGCGCGGCGAAGGTTTGTTAGCGGAGGCAATACAGGTCCAGATGCAGCAGAAGCTGAGTCTAGATTTCAGGGCACCCGCCATCGAGAAGACTCGGCAGGCAAAGGATTGTCCCAAGTTATGGCCCAATGCCAGCCCATGATCTCTGATCGAAGCATGGCAGAAATTCCTATGCTTCCGCCGAGCATATAGGCGTTTGCGCAGCCAGACACTACCCGAAAGGGAGCCGGCTTGCTTGGGCACAACGGTTGCGCGAGTATTCAGCCGGGCGATGACTAGGGAGGTTGGGGATGCTGAAGATCATTTTGGCAATGGGCGCGCGGCAATGATCGGCGCGACCGAACCAATCGAGCCTAGGACCATCAGAGGATCGCGAGGCAAGAGCCTTTTCTATCTTCTCGGAGGCATAGCCCTCGTTTGGGTGGGAACTCATGCGATCCAGGACTCCGCATCTCGCTCAGGACTAATCGCGGTCAAGCTCTTATTTGCGGGATGGGGTTGCATAGTCGTTTTCGGACTGTCAGCGCTGGGCGGCGCATTAACGTTCATCCGCCCGCGTGCTTTGATCCTGGACGGCGATGGCTTTGTGCTCGGCGGCGGCTTCATCCGACCGTTGAAAATTGCATGGCGGGATATTCAGGGCTTTCACGTCCGGAAGCAGAACCGCTACAAGTCGATCGGCTTTCGCTTTGAACTTAGCGCCAAGACGCCGTTGAACAGAAGGCCCGGGATTGAGTTTAGTATATCCGGTGCGGGATGGCCGCTATCGACCGAGAAGATGGTCGAGACCCTGAATGCTTATCGGTTGCAGGCTCTGAATAGCGAAGCCGAGCCGGTGAACACGGTGACAGGGGTTAACGCCGCCAAACTTCCAACGACCGGGCATTTGCCGCCTAATCGGCCGCCGGAAATCGCTATAGAGTTTGATGACAGCAGGGCACGACGGCGATGGCCGGTTTCCATTTCGGCCATGGTACTGTTCGCGACGGTAGCTTCGCTCGCCGGTTTCATTGCGAGCCGGTTTCTCGTCTGGTAGGCCGCTCTGGCGCTTCTCGCTGAGGCGAATAAGCCGCTTCCTGGATGCTGGCAGCATCGCCCGAGAGAATTGAATCCTGATGTTCGGCGGGATCAAGTCGGCCAGGATGTCGCGCCGGTTCTCCAGCGCCATGTCGCGAAGATTGTGACCATCGAGGTGCAGCAGATCAAAGGCACGAAATAGAGGTCATGTTGTTGGATTTGCTCTGTTGAATCGCCGCAACGTCATTTAGCCGGCGCGGTCACCGGCTGCGGATCACTCCTGTAACTCGGACAATGCCCTCTCCAGCGGAGCCATCGAGATCTGGATTGGGCCGGAAAAAGCCAGGTCCATATCGAAGATCAGATAGATCGCTCCGGCAACCAAAGCCGCCGACACTAGGTAGGTCGAAATGGTGATCGTGTTACGTGGCGCCCTGAAGCCGAAGCTGGCGAAGATCAGTACCAGCCAGGTAACCAGCAGCGTGATCAGGGGCACCGGAATCGTGCCCTCCGACTGCTCGATCAGCACCCAGCGCAATTCCAGCACTTTCTGCAAATGCTGGCGGGCGTCCTGCACAATGAAGCCATGCGCGTCGTCGGTCGGCGCCAGCGCACTCAGCCGGGTGCCGATTTCCGCCAGGAACTGCTCAGAGAGCTGGTTAGCGCCGACCAGCGTCTCGCTGGTCGGCGAGGCATCGCCCGCCACCCGCTGCACATAGACGACCAGCGGCTGGCGTACCGTTTCGGTTTGCGGACCATATTGGCGTAAGGTCCTGTCGAGCAGGATCAACTCGGTCGCGTAGGCGTGGACATTGTGATCGATCGATTCAAAGGTGTTCTTGGCCGAATTGATCATCAGCCCCAGCATCAGCGAGGTCATGACCCCGAACAGATTCGCGGCGTGCCGAACCACGGTGTTCGTGTCGTCGTCACGATGTTTGGCCGGCAGTTTTGGCCACACAGCCGTGCTGGCGAGCGCGGCCGCCGTCAAGCACAGGAAGATGACCATTGCGATGAAAGCTTCGCGCATGCCGCTCATTCCGATTGGCAATGGCAAGGTCGTCAGTTGATGACCGCCATCACGATTCCGGCGCGTTCTTGCGCCCTGCCGAACGCCTGACGCAGGCGCGGGTGACGCGCACCGCCTCGCGGCCCGCCGCGATAGTTCCGTCGACCTGTTCGGGAGTCGGCCTAAGCCGGGTCGAAATAGCGTTGAGCGCCGCCAGATCGGCCGGAGGCAGATCGCCAAACGAGACCAATTCCACCGCCATCCTCACCTGGCGACAGTCCCAGCCGGCAAGGCTGCCGCGATAGCGCTCCACCGTCGATGTCGGCAGGCCGTTGCGCAACCGCTCAAAATAATCCCGCCAAAGCAAGCCAAGTCAGACGCCAACGCATCGAGGCCGCCCGAGCCTTCGATCCCGATGACGGATGTGTCATTCGATGTAAGTTACCGAACCCGTTTGGAGATCATAGATCGCTGCGACTATCTTCAGCTTCCCCGCCTTGATGAGACCGGTTAGCACCTTGCTCGAGGCAGCCAGCCGCTTCGCGGTCCTCCGAGCGCTTTCCTTGGCGGTATTGTCGACGAAGTCGCCCGTTTCGCTCCGCACTGCTATCGCCGCGGGCAGGATCGGTTCGATCATCGGGCCGATCGCGCCAGGATAGGTCGCGTTCTTGGTGACCACATCGCACGCCGCCTTGACGGCGCCGCAGTTTGTGTGCGCCAGAACGACGATCAAGGGTGAGCCGAGCACCGCTGCCCCGTATTCGACCGTACCGAGCGTCGCAGTGTCGACGAGGTTGCCGGCATTGCGGGCAACGAACAGTTCTCCAACGCCGTGACCGCCGAAAATCAGCTCCGGAGGAACGCGACTGTCGGCGCAACTGATGATCGTGGCCCAGGGCGCCTGATGTGCGGCGACGGCGTTTCGCTGCGCGGCAAGGTCCATCGAGCAGAGTTCCGGGTGACTGACGTAGCTTTCGTTGCCGGATTTCAGCGCAGCGAGCGCTTCATCGGCGCTTAACGGGGTCGCCGCGCCTTGGGCCGCGCGCGCCGACCACGTGGCCCCACCAAGGCCGAACGCAACGAGCACCGCGCCGACCTTGAGGAACTCCCTCCGGCCGACCCCTGTACCATCACAGGTGCTGCACATTCTAACTCCCCCGCCATTGCTTCCGAATAATATGCGCTCACGCTAATATATAGGCAAGCGATTGGCGACAAGGTCGAGATTGAAGAGAGGAGGCCGGGATGCTGGGACCACGAAACCCACTCCAACGCGGTGCCTGGGCGTGCCCCCGAATACTCAGGCTGGCCCCTTATCATCTAATCTTCAGCGAGAAATTGCCGTGGATCTGGATGCCTAGTCGCTCGCCTTTTCTCCACCGCACTTCCGCTCGATAAGTCGCGCCGTCCAACGGAACGCGCAGCCGGAAGGTATCTGGCACTTCAACCCCCGCAGCGACACGCAACTCGGCGCCGTGCTCATGTTGATTTCTGACGGCGCAGCCGATTTCGCCATCCTGCGTGATTATGAACGCATCCTTCAGAACCACCTCTCTCAAGTGACTTCGACGCTCGATTGGCGGTTCAGAAGGTTTGTCGATCATGGTAAGCTGCCTCTAACGAGCAAAGTGCTATCAGACCAAAGTCTGCGGTGCGGAGCGCAAAGGTCTTACGTTTTCGCTCAGGTTCCGTTCTTGTCCTTTGTACGTTCTTTACATTAGCAAATCATGAAATATTCAGCTCTATGATCATCGCCGGGTTTGGCCCCCGAGAGTGCGGCGGTGACAGCCCAAAATACATAGCATGGGAAGACCAGTATGTTCATTGACTTCTACGAAATGCTGGAAATCAGTCCGAATGCAAATTCGGAAACGATAGAACGCATTTTTCGTCATTTTGCCATGCGCTACCATCCCGACAACCAGGTCACCGGCGATGAGTCGCGCTTCAGTGATATCCTGGAGGCCCACAACACGCTCAAGGATCCGGTCAAGCGCGCACAGTACGACATTCAGTACAAGGCCCATTTGGACCTCCGGGCCGGGCTGACCGATGAGGCGAGCAACACCAAGAGCCTCGATCGAGATTCCGTCTTTCAGGCCAAAGTGCTCTCACTGCTTTATGTAAAACGCCGACAAGACGTCAACCATCCTGGCATCGGTGACGAAGAACTCGAACGAATGTCAGGCTGTCCGCGTGAGCACCTCGAGTTTCACCTCTGGTATCTGAAAGCGAAGGGTTGGATAGCCAGAACAGAAAACGGCACGTTCGCCATCACCGTCGAAGGCATCGATCGGGTTAATTCCGAACATCATCGTGACGCAGCCACCCCCCGACTGTTGGATCATGCAGGCTGAATTGGAATCCCTCGGTCTCTGATCAAGTCGAGATCGGGTTCAGCTTCAGATGCTGGATCAGGATGATGGTCTTGGCATCGACAATGCGGCCGTCGGCAATGCCGGCCAGCGCTTCGTCGAGCGGCATTTCCAGGACCTCGATGTCCTCGCCCTCCTCCGGAGCGCCACCACCGGCCGAGATGCGGTCGGCGGGCGAATAGCGGGCGACGAAGAACCAGAGCCGCTCCGTGACACTGCCCGGGCTCATGTAAGGCGAAAACAGCCGCTCGATCTTGTTCAACCGGTAACCCAGTTCTTCCTCGGCTTCCTTGCGGATGGCGGTCTCCGGATCGTTTTCATCCAGCAGCCCGGCGCAGGCCTCGATCAGTGGCTCGCGGTGGCCGGTGACATAGGCGGGATAGCGGAACTGGCGCACCAGCAGCACCGTCGAACGCTCGGGGTCGTAGGGCAGGATCACCGCGCCGTCGCCGCGATCATAGGTCTGGCGGATCTGCGTCTCCCATTGACCGTCACGCCGGCGATAGTCGAGCACGGTCTTCTTCAGGACCGCCCAGTCGTCGGAGAGAACCTCTTCCGAGCGGATACGAATGCGGTCTTCCATCTGACACCTCGTTGCTTGCTGGCGGACGCAGGCGTAGCCGCGAACCGGCACAGGCGCAACCGGGCCAACGATTGGTCCAGCGCGCTTCACCGTCTCGTGTGTGGTATGGAAGGGTGCCGTCGCCTAAATAGCGCATTCCCCTCCCGGAGTTTTTTCATGACGACATCGCTTTTCCAGCCGATCACGCTCGATGGGCTCACCTTTCCCAACCGCATAGCCGTGGCGCCGATGTGCCAGTATTCCGCCGAGGACGGCTCGGCCAGCGACTGGCATCTCTACCACTGGATGAACCTGGCCATGTCCGGCGCCGGCATGGTGACGGTGGAGATGACCGATGTCGAGCGGCGCGGACGCATCAGCCATGGCTGCCTCGGCCTCTATTCCGAAGACAATGAAGCAGCCGCGCGCCGCGCGCTGGACGCGGCCCGGCGTGTGGCTGCGCCCGGCACGAAGTTCGGCACGCAGCTGGCGCACGCCGGCCGCAAGGCCTCGAACCGCAAGCCCTGGGAAGGTGGCGGCCCATTGCGGCCAAACGAGGATCCCTGGCAGACCGTCTCGGCCTCGGCCATCGCCTACGACACCGGCTGGAACGTGCCGCACGCCCTGGAGAACGAGGAAATCCTGCAGCTGATCGAGCGGTTCGCGGAAGCCGCCAGGCGGGCCGAACGTGCCGGCTTCGACTTCATCGAACTGCACGCGGCGCATGGCTACCTGATCTTCCAGTTCCTGTCGCCGCTGTCCAACCAGCGCACGGACCGCTGGGGCGGCTCGCTGGAAAACCGGATGCGTCTTGTCGTCGAAATCGCCAGGGCGGTGAAGAAAGCGGCGCCAAGGCTGATGCTCGGCGCACGGCTGTCGGTGACGGACTGGGTCGACGGCGGCTTTGACGTCGAGGACGCGATCGAGGTGGCGAAAGCGCTGAAGGCCGAAGGCATCGCCTATCTCTGCTGCTCGAGCGGGGGCAATTCGCCATTGCAGAAATTGCCTACCGGGCCGGGATACCAGGTGCATCTGGCCGAAGCCGTGCGCAAGGGCGCCGGCATTCCGACCCGTGCGGTCGGCCTGATCGACGACCCGAAACAGGCCGAGGCTGTTATAGCCGAGGGTCGCGCCGACATGGTGGCGCTGGCGCGCGCCTTCCTCGCCGATCCGCGTTGGGGATGGCGTGCGGCCGCCACGTTCAGCGAAAAGATCCATCCGGCGCCTCAGCTCGCCCGCTCGGTGACGACGATGGAACACTGGATGAAGGCGGCGAGCTGATCGCCTATCTTCCGATACCGGCGCCCATGGGTGACGCGACCTTTGGGCGCAGGCCAAGGGCCACTTTTGCAACCAAATTGGCTGCTTTGCGTTGCGGCCATGATGATGGACAACAAACCGTTTGAAACGCCGGTCGTGGTCGAGCTTGGCCATGTGGGCAAATATCGCCATATCCGCTCGACCCAGGAGGCGGCGGAGTGCCTGATGACTGTGTGGCCGCTCAATCGCGGACCTCGTCATCGTGATGCCCTCGACACTTGCCTCAAAGTGCTGGAAGGTTATCGTTCGACAGCGGACGCGCGCAGGGCACTGATCGAGGCCGCCAGGGAATCGGAAGTGCTGGTGCCCGACGACAAGCTGCCCGACGACCGGTTGCATTGAGCAGGCGGACCTTTAACTGGAGGTTTTGATGGCGAAGCTGACTTACAAGATCGTCGAGCATGACGGTGGCTGGGCCTACAAGGTCGGCGCAACCTTCTCGGAGACATTTCCCACCCATCAGGATGCGTTGCGCGCCGCAGAGATCGCTTCGGCCGAACAACAGGTGGCAGGTTCCACCGATGGCATCCAGTATGAGGACGCCGAAGGCAAATGGCATGAGGAACTGGCCGACGGCCGCGACCGGCCTCAGACCGAAATCTCGGATTGATATCCAGCCATGCGCCAGCCGCGGACGCCGGGAGAGACGGCGTCCGGCGGCAGGCTTGCGACTAGCTATTTACCGCAATACTGATCGTTGACGTTGCCTTGAGCATTCGCATCAGGACCTGGCGTGCTTGAGGCACAAGGCCCCGCTGGGCCAGGATTGCCAAGGGTATTCAGTCCAGAACCATCGCCGTTGATGCTGCCGGTGGTGGTCTGGTCGACGGCAGAGGAATCCTCATTGCCGAACAGCCACCAATTGTGATGGTTGGAGTAGGTGCCGTCCGACGATTGGGCCATCGCCGATGTGGCGAGACCGATCGTCAGGACGGATGCTGCGAAAAGTTTCCTGTACATTGAATTACTCCGTGTCTTGGCCGCCTTGGGATGCGACACGGGGTAAACCCGGCAATCAGCCGAATGGTTCATTGAAATTGTTGTGAACCGGTGGTGATGCCACATCTGAAAACGCACGCGCCGCGATGCGCTCGATGAAGGCAACGACCCGCCGGATCGACAAGTTGCGGCTTGTTCCCATCTTGGTCAAACCATGCCAAGCACTGTAATCCAGACGATATCTCGTATGCCGGATCGTTCGCCGTTTGGGCGGCATTGCCGCCGCCCGTCGGTCGCGCTATTCAGACGGCCCGTCTGCCGGAGCCTTCCATGCCTGAAATCGTCACTGCCGCCATGCTTGTCATCGGCGATGAGATTCTGTCCGGCCGCACCAAGGACAAGAACATCGGTCACCTCGCCGATATCATGACGGCGATCGGCATCGACCTGAAGGAGGTGCGCATCGTTCCCGACGAGGAAGACGAGATCGTCGCGGCGGTGAATGCCGTGCGCACGCGCTATACCTATGTGTTCACAACCGGTGGCATCGGCCCGACGCATGACGATATCACAGCCGATTCGATCGCCAAGGCGTTCGGCGTGCCTTGTGAATACGATGCCAAGGCCTATGCCTTGCTGGAGGCGAGTTATGCGGCGCGCGGGATCGAATACACGGAGGCGCGCAAGCGCATGGCGCGAATGCCGCGCGGCGCCGACCATATCGACAACCCGGTGTCCGTGGCGCCCGGTTTCCGCATCGGCAACGTCCATGTCATGGCCGGCGTGCCCTCGATCTTCCAGGCCATGCTCGACAATGTCGTCCCGACGCTGAGAGCCGGCACCAAAATGCTGTCGGCCACGGTGCACTGCCCGTTCGGCGAGGGCCTTGTCGGCGGGCCGTTGGGCGAGGTCCAAAAAGCGCATCCGGATACGATCATCGGCTCCTACCCCAAATATGGCGACGGCAAGTTCTGGACTGAACTGGTGGTTCGTGCCCGTAGCGCGGATGCGCTTGAAGCGGCGCGCGCTGACGTCGAAGCCATGGTGGCCGGCTTCGCCGGCAAGGCGAGCTGATCCGGCGCAAACCGGAACCAAGCACGACGCTGCAACGTTTTCCTGCCGCGAGGCCCGTCGCTCGCAAGATTGAGGGATCATCATGCGTTTCAAGACCATCGTTGCCATTCTGCAGAACGAGCAGGACGCGGAGCGGGTACTCGACTGCGCCATTCCGCTTGCCAGCCGCTTCGAGAGCCATCTGATCGGCATCCATGCCGAGGCGCTGCCCGTGCCCTACACTTCGGCGACGGGCTTTCCCGACACGGAGTTCCTGCAGGTGTCGGCCGACATGAATCGGGAGCGGGCGGACAAACTCCAGGCTGTCTTCCTCAGGCGCATCGAGGATTCCGGCCTCTCCTTCGAATGGCGCAGCCTGGAGAGCTTCTCCGGCGACAGCGCGCTGACCGGCATTTCAAACGTGCGCGCCGCCGATCTCATCATCGCCGCCCAACGCGAGACCGGCGGCGATCCGAGCGCGGACGTGGATACGCTGGTCTACGATGCCGGCCGGCCGGTGCTGGTGGTGCCGCATGCCGGTCCTCTCGTCACCACCTTCAAACACGTGCTGCTCGCCTGGAACGGCAGCAAGGAAGCGGCCCGCGCTGCCTTCGATGCCTTGCCCTTCATCATCGAGGCCGAGAAAACCGACATATTGGTCATCGATCCACCCGATACGCTCGACGAAAGCCCGGAGGCCGCGGGGGCCGAAATCGCGTCGGCCCTGTCGCGCCACGGCGCCACCGTCAGTGTCTCGGTGCAGAAATCGGACGGCTCCTCGGTCGACGACATGATCCAGAACAGGATCGCGGAGACCGGTGCCGATCTCCTGGTGCTTGGCGCCTACAGCCACTCCTGGCTGCGCCAGCTTCTGTTCGGCGGGGTGACACGCACGGTGCTGCGCACGGCGCAGGTGGCGGCCTTCCTGTCGCGATAAGTCACAGCGATCGCAACCAGCCACCTTGCCAAGCCCGGGGGTTTCCAGTTAATTCCGCGCGCATTCCCCTGTTTTCTTGCACGCGGCCGTCGCGTGCCGCGGAGTGCGCAAGAAATGTCCCTTCCCGAAAAAGCCTTCCCGGTCTCCTGGGACCAGTTCCATCGCGATGCCCGCGCGCTTGCCTGGCGGCTTGCCGGCACCAGCAAAGGCCAGTGGAAGGCTATCGTCTGCATCACGCGCGGTGGCCTTGTCCCGGCGGCGATCATCTCGCGCGAACTCGGCATCCGCATCATCGAGACGGTCTGTGTCGCCTCCTATCACGACTATACCAGCCAGGGACAATTGCAGGTCCTGAAGGAAATCACGCCGACCTTGCTGGCCGACGACGGCGCCGGCGTGCTGATCATCGACGACCTGACCGACACCGGCAAGACTGCCGGCATCGTGCGGGCAATGATGCCCAAGGCCCATTTCGCGACCGTCTACGCCAAGCCCAAGGGCCGGCCGCTGGTCGATACTTTCGTCACCGAGGTCAGCCAGGACACCTGGATCTATTTCCCCTGGGACATGGGTTTCACCTATCAGAAGCCGATCGCCGACGATCACGCCGGCTGATTCGCGGCAAGCCGCATTTTTCCAATCAAGCCAGCGCCGACGACAATATTTGCTTGCGCGGAGTGCCCCGCCGACAGGATTTCCTGTGAAATCGACCCTTATTGACGGGAATCAGCCAGCGTGACCGAAGTTTTTACTTTTATTGGTCACAATTAGCCGTAAAATTCATGAGGCGGCAAACGATTCTGGAGGCTGGGGCTAGCTTCTCCGATGTTGACACGGGCGATGACGCACAACCACCTTGCTGACAGGGTCAAGCGACTCTTCGGCACTGCGCCGTGCCGTCTGCAGGTTGCCGCCCTGCCCTGGCGCGATGCCGGGAATGGCGTCGAAGTCATGCTGATCACCAGCCGCGATACTGGCCGCTGGGTGCTGCCGAAGGGCTGGCCGGAAGCCCGGGAGCCGCTCTGTGAAGCAGCAGCGCGCGAGGCCGCCGAGGAAGCCGGGTTGCGCGGAAACATCTCTCATCTCGAAGCTGGCCGCTATTTCTATGCCAAGGTGCTGGCTTCGGGCGAAGAAGTGCCTTGCGAGGTGCTGGTGTTTCCACTGCACGTCGACAAGATCGCCGACCGCTGGAAGGAAAAGCATTCCCGCACCCGCAGATGGGTCAGTTCGAGCGAGGCCGTGCGCATGGTCAATGAGCCCGACCTTGGCCAGATCATCGCCTATTTCTGCGCCGACCCGCGCAGGTTCTCCTAGGGCGCAGGCCATCCGCCCGCGCGCGCATCGGTGGATTCACAACCATGTGATGCATCGCGTGAATGGTTTGCTAATTTTTCTTCGCTAGAAATTGGCCAGTCTGGCGCGTTTCATGATGGCGAACCCTGTAAACCCACTGCAGCAAGAGTCCACTGAGCCCCAGCGCGAGCATCGTCCGCGCGTGCTCAAAGGTGGAACGATCATCACCGGGATCCAGAATTCCGAAGTGAGTTGCACGGTGCGCAACCAGCATGCGGGCGGCGCCGAACTGAAAATACCGCTCGAGGCACGGGTTCCCGATCATTTCCTTCTCTATGTGCCGCTCGACAGCGTCGCCTATCGCTGCGAGGTCCGCTGGCGCCGCAACGACCGGATCGGCGTACGGTTCACCGGTACCGAACCCAAGCCGAAGCTGCACTACGGCTGACTGCTGTTGCACCGGCTTGCCGGTTTTTTCCGAGCCCGCGGGACAGTATTTCCGCACCTCGCGTATCGCGGCCCGGTGATCGCGCATGCCTGCCGCCGGAAAATGGCCGCCATAGCGGTCAATTCTATCCCCGTTATCCACATGTGTGACACACAAGATGTTGGGGTCACAAAAGCTACGCAAACGAATCCTTGACGGCTCGAAACGAGTCGCCTTTTATAGGCCATGCGCTCCTGTTGAGAGCGCGACCGGAAAGTTCTGAGCCCGGTCTTTTTCCCGAATTATGTGCGTTTTGCCCGCATTTCCGCCTGTTTACGAGGCCGGCGGAAGCGTTGGGATCGTGGGGTGGTGGGGCGACGAAAGGGAGAATTGTCGGACTGGAATAAATTGTCTGTTAACACTATATTTAGTGTTTGCAGGTAGGTTCGACGCTAGATAGTGTGAATTTCCCTCAGGTGAGGAAATCGAAAATTTCAGTTTTGAGGGACCCGTGGGGTCGGTTGGCAGCCTCGGCAAACGCCCGGCAAGGCGTTTTGTCGCGTGCGTGGCAGCGCCTGCGAAGAGGAGATGCCGGCATTGTTCGCAATGCCGGCAAACGGCGGACTGCGCGTTTCGTCTTTTGGGGGCAGAAATCCCCTGATGAAAGCGCTATATATAGACAAAAGGGACCGGACCAATGCGCATCGAGCGTCGTTTCACCAAGCCAGGACATGCAGGTCAAGAAGGGGCCGCTTATGCGGAGATCGAATTCCGCAAGGCACTTTCCGAGATCAAGAATCCGGATGGCTCGGTGGTGTTCCGCTTGGACAACATCGATGTGCCGGCGCAGTTCTCCCAGGTCGCCGCCGACATCCTGGCCCAAAAATACTTCCGCAAGGCCGGTGTCCCCGCGCGCCTGAAGAAGGTCGAGGAGAACGACGTCCCCTCCTTCCTGTGGCGCTCCGTCGCCGATGAGGCCGAGCTCGCCAAGCTTCCCGAGGCCGAGCGCTATGGTTCCGAGATCGACGCCCGCCAGGTCTTCGACCGGCTGGCCGGCACCTGGACCTATTGGGGCTGGAAGGGCGGCTACTTCAAGGCATCGGAGGAAGACGCGCGCGCCTTTCGCGACGAGCTCGCCTATATGCTGGCGACCCAGCGCGTCGCGCCGAACTCGCCGCAATGGTTCAACACCGGCCTGCACTGGGCCTATGGCATCGACGGCCCGAGCCAGGGTCACTTCTACGTCGACCCCTTCACCGGCAAGCTGACCAAGTCGAAATCCTCCTACGAGCATCCGCAGCCGCATGCCTGCTTCATCCAGGGCGTGCAGGACGACCTCGTCAACGAGGGCGGCATCATGGATCTGTGGGTGCGCGAGGCGCGCCTGTTCAAGTATGGCTCCGGCACCGGCTCGAACTTCTCGCTGCTGCGCGGCGAAGGCGAAAAGCTGTCCGGCGGCGGCCGCTCCTCCGGCCTGATGAGCTTCCTCAAGATCGGCGACCGTGCGGCGGGCGCCATCAAGTCGGGCGGCACGACGCGCCGCGCGGCAAAAATGGTCATCGTCGACGCCGACCACCCCGACATCGAGGAATTCATCGACTGGAAGGTCAATGAGGAGCAGAAGGTCGCCTCGCTGGTGACCGGTTCCAAGATCGTCAAGAAGCATCTCGAAGCGATCATGAAGGCTTGCGTCAATTGCGAAGGCCATGACGACGACTGCTTCGATCCGGCCGTCAACACAGCTCTGAAGCGCGAAATCAAGGCGGCCAAGAAATCGGCGGTGCCGGAAAACTACATCTACCGCGTCATCCAGTTCGCCAAGCAGGGCTACAAGTCGATGTCGTTCAAGACCTACGACACCGACTGGGATTCTGACGCCTACCTCACCGTTTCGGGCCAGAACTCCAACAATTCGGTGTCGCTGAAGGACAATTTCCTGCGCGCCGTCGAGACCGACGCCGACTGGCACCTGACCGCCCGCAAGGACGGCAAGGTCTTGAAGACGCTGAAGGCGCGGGACCTCTGGGAAAAGATCGGCTACGCCGCCTGGGCGTCGGCCGATCCCGGCCTGCATTTCAACACGACGATGAACGACTGGCACACCTGCGCCTCCGCCGGTGCGATCCGGGCCTCCAATCCGTGCTCGGAATACATGTTCCTCGACGACACGGCCTGCAACCTCGCCTCGATCAATCTGCTCCCCTACCGCAACGCCGACGGCACGATCGATATCGCTGCCTACGAGCACACCGTGCGGCTGTGGACCATGGTTCTCGAAATCTCGGTGATGATGGCGCAGTTCCCGTCGAAGGAGATCGCCAAGCTCTCCTACGACTACCGCACGCTGGGCCTCGGCTATGCCAATATCGGCGGCCTGCTGATGACTTCGGGCATTCCCTACGACTCCGACGAAGGCCGTGCCATCTGCGCCGCGCTGACCGCGATCATGACCGGCGTCGCCTACTCCACCTCGGCGGAAATGGCTTCCGAACTCGGCGCCTTCCCCGACTATGACCGCAACGCCCAGAACATGCTGCGCGTCATGCGCAACCATCGTCGCGCCGCCTATGGCGACAAGGACGGTTACGAGAAACTCGCCGTCAATCCGGTGCCTCTCGTCGCGTCGGACCTGAAGCAGCAGGATTTGGCGACCCACGCCAAAGCCGCCTGGGACCGCGCCATCGAGCTCGGCGAGGAGCATGGCTACCGCAACGCCCAGGCGACCGTGATCGCGCCGACCGGCACGATCGGCCTGGTCATGGATTGCGACACCACCGGCATCGAGCCCGACTTCGCCCTGGTGAAGTTCAAGAAGCTCGCCGGCGGCGGCTACTTCAAGATCATCAACCGCGCCGTGCCGGAAGCGCTGCGCACGCTCGGCTATTCCGAGAGTCAGATCGCCGAGATCGAGGCCTATGCCGTCGGTCACGGCAATCTCAACCAGGCGCCGGCGGTCAACCCCGGCTCGCTCAAGGCCAAGGGCTTTACCGACGACAAGATCGCGGCGCTCAATGCCGCGCTGAAGTCGGCCTTCGACATCAAATTCGTCTTCAACCAGTGGACGCTCGGCGCCGACTGGGTGAAGGAGACCTTTGGCTTCACCGACGAGCAGCTCAACGACTTCTCGTTCGAAATGCTGCCGGCGCTGGGTTTCTCCCGGAAGGACATCGAGGCCGCCAACATCCATGTCTGCGGTGCGATGACGCTGGAAGGCGCGCCGTTCCTCAAGGCCGAACACCTCGCCGTGTTCGACTGCGCCAGCCCCTGCGGCAAGATCGGCAAGCGCTCGCTTTCGATCAACAGCCACATCCAGATGATGGCGGCGGCACAGCCCTTCATCTCCGGCGCCATTTCCAAGACCATCAACATGCCGAATGACGCGACGGTGGAGGATGCCAAGAGCGCTTACATGCTGTCGTGGAAGCTGGCGCTGAAGGCCAACGCGCTCTACCGCGACGGCTCGAAGCTGTCGCAGCCGCTCAATGCCTCGCTGCTCGCCGATGGCGAGGAGGATGAGGACGATGCGGTCGAGCAGCTGATCCAGGCACCGGCGGCGGCGCGCGCGGCGCAGATCACCGAGCGCATCGTCGAGCGCATCATCGAACGCGTGTCGCGCGAGCAGGAAAAGCTGCCCGGCCGCCGCAAGGGTTATACGCAGAAGGCCAAGATCGGCGGCAACACCATCTTCCTGCGTACCGGCGAATATGACGATGGCCGTCTGGGCGAGATCTTCATCGACATGAACAAGGAGGGTGCCACGCTGCGTGGCCTTCTCAACAACTTCGCCATCGCGATCTCGCTCGGCCTGCAATATGGCGTGCCGCTCGACGAATATGTGCACGCCTTCACCTTCACCAAGTTCGAGCCGGCCGGCATGGTGATCGGCAACGATGCCATCAAGAGCGCGACGTCGATCCTCGACTACGTGTTCCGGGAACTCGCCATCTCCTATCTCGGCCGCAACGACCTCGCCCATGTCGACCAGTCGGACTTCTCCAACACCGCACTTGGCCGCGGCATCAGCGAAGGCAAGACCGACGCCGTCTCCAAGGGCCTGACCCGCGGCTCACCGGTGAAGCTGGTGTCGAGGGCGGGCGGCAGCGAGCCGAAGGGCTTTGCCGGTTCCTCCGGCACCCCTGCCCGCTCGGCGCCGACAGCCTTCTCCGGCTCCAACGTGCTGGCGTTGAAGCCGGCAAGCGACGAGGCGATCGCCTACAAGCGCGACTATGAGGAGCGGGCCAAGGAGTTGGCGGAAGACATCGCCTTCGAGGAGGCGGCCTCCGAAGCCTCGACCGATACCACCGCGGCGCTGTTTACCGATACGGCGGCCCATGAAGCTGCCGAGGCGAAGAAACTCGCCGCCGACCGCCGCGCCAAGTCGCTGCTGCAAGGCTACACCGGCAATTCCTGCTCCGAGTGCCAGAACTTTACCATGGTGAGGAATGGAACTTGCGAGAAGTGCGACACGTGCGGCGCCACGAGCGGGTGCAGCTGAGAACCAGCCGCTAAAACGCAATATCATCATCGGCCCGGTCGTAAGATCGGGCCGAATTTTTTAAACCGTCAAAACAGCAATTGTTGTATTTCGTTTTCAACACCGTGATCGAGCCGGATAACACCATTGATCAGCCATTGCGGATAGGCTTTGTGCGTGCCCATTGCGAGAACGAAACCCTTCTTCGGATACTCAACCCCAAATCTTTCGGTCATTTTTCGAAGCGTTTCTGACTCACCATAAAGGCGTTTCCACTTGAGAAACGTCGCTTCTATCTCCCAATCCTGGCATGTTCCTTCGCGTGGTCCATCAATGGTTTCATATCTATATTTGAAAAGAAACGGAGATGGCTCGTAAGGAACCAAGTCCTTGCCCATGAAGCCAAATAGACTGTTGGCTTCTTGGTCGTGCCAAGAACGAAATCGCGTTTTCTCCTCGTCAAGCACAGCACGATCTTTTCTTTCAGCCACAAATTCAGCATTCCGAGGTCGAATGAGCGCCAAGCTTCGGCCCTGCTCCAGTTCGTCATTGAGACTGGAAACAACATGCCGGGCTAAGAATTGAGCTCGTGATTTTTCGACCAAACTGCCTGTTATTACCAGAGATCTGTGCTCTAGCCTTCGACTCTCATGTCTGTGATCGCCCTTAGGAAGGCTCCAGCCATACTCTATGGTGTCCCATCTACCAAACTTCTGAGAATCTTCTAGGGTTCTAAACGCGACGGGATACAGCCGAACCCAATTGCCGTTAAAATCCAATCCCGCACAACAGACCAGCTCCCCGTGAGTTTCACCAACTCTTGGCGCTGCCTTTACCAGGATTACTGCAGAGTCGCGCTGAGAAATAGATGCCAATCAAGCAGCCTTTAAACAAAATCCTTTCGGCACTCCAAGATTCTTAACTGAAATATTTTTTATTTTCAACATCTCTTCACAAACAATAGATCGATGGCAGTCCTTATGGTCTCTTTCAAAACACATCAAACAGATGTTTTTTGTTTCGGCTTGCAGGGCTAGCTCACGGATCGTTTTTTTTGCCGCCTCATTTGCGACGTGGCTTCTGAAAATTCGCTCGAACCGCTGACGATCCCCGCTTCTGGCAGCCAGCCGACCCTCCTTCGGATCACCAAGAACTTTCGTGTGCAGATAGTCGATCGCAGAGCTTTCGAGGTGGCTCCTAAGTGAGTTTTTGGAGAAGCCAGGCTTCCTAGACAGAGGTAAATCTCTGACATCAACCAGCAATTCGACCTTTGCTGCCTTTAGTACGGATACGAAATCCTCAACGTCAGAGCCTTCGTAGCCAATCGTAAATAGCGCCATGGGACATCTCATTATCTGTTGTAATTGTCATAGCCGATCAAACTTGTCCGAAGCGTGACGCACGCCAAACGAGGCGGTCTCCGTCGGCTCGTCAGCCCCTACTCCGCAGCCAACACCCGCAGCGTCTGCTCATCGAACAACGACTCGTCCTGGCCGATATGCACGAACAGCACTTTCCGCCCCTCGTCCGCTGGCACCTCGAAATACTGGATGCCGTCGGGCATTTCGCCCCATTCGCCGCAGGGCGGCTCGGGAACCTCGTCATCAGCGTGCGCCTTCAACTTCTTGGCGTAGGCAGCGTCGGGGCTGAATGTGTAGCGCTTGACTCCGGCGGGCACGGTTCCCTCTGTGTAACGCGTCAACGCGCAGCGTGCGCTGACAGCCTTGTCGGTCTTCTCCTGCAACAGACGCTGCACAGCAGCTTCGGAGGTTTCGCCTGATCTGATGTCGAAGACTTCGACAAGCGGATCGGCCGCACCACCATCACTGTATTTGATGGCGAGCCCGTTGCCGACGAATTCGAAATGAATCTGGCGGAAGCCGAAGTCGCAACGCTGCACCCAGGCGGCAAGCCCGACAGTGCTCTCTGTCAGTTTTTCCCAGATGCATTTGTCGATTGGCGGGCGCGATGGCGCGGGTTCGTCCGCGCGAGCTTTCGTAGGTATCGTCACCGATACAAGCAAGGCGCAGGCCCAGACGCTGGACCTCATCGCGCTATTCATCGCTGCATCCCGTCAGCGTAAAGGCATCCCAGGCCGAGCCGTGGGGGTTGGCATTGGCGAAGTCGGGCCATTCGCTGAACGTCGCACCGAACGCCGGCAGCAACAGCCCTTTCGGCGCCGGTGTCGCTTCGCGCGAATTCAGCTGCTCGGCGCCGCCACCCGTCAGGGCGTAGATCTGCCCGTCCCATATCCTGCACAGCCCGCTGCCGTCCTGCAGACCCGGCAATCAATTCAACGGCTTGGCAATCAAGCTCGCCCAGTCGGCGATGAAGCGCTCACGCAGAATCCTGTCCTGAGCGGCAAGCAAAGCGGGGCCGATGCGGATGGGCCGTCCTATGCCCGATTCCATAAGTGCCGCCGGCCCGTCGACACCGTCGGGCAAGGGCGATTTCTCCGAGAAGAAAAACGCCTGCTCGCGGGCGACGCGCTGACCCCGCTCGGACAGCAGATAGTCGAGAAACCGTGCCGCGAGATCGCGGTTGCCGGTGGTCGTTGGGATCATCACGCCCCTGGACAGGATCAGCGCGTAGTCGCGCGGCACGACGATCTTCAGGTTGGGATTCTTGCGGTAGGCGGCATAGGCGTAGGACCCGAGAATGTTGTAGGCGATGCGAATGTTGCCGTTGGCGACTTCGCCGAGAACCTCGGCGTTGCAGCAGCGTTTGACCGCTTCCGCTCGGCTGAAGCTTTCCAGCAGCCGCCCGTAGATCGTCGGCGCCTGGCGTGCATCGTTGAAGGCCAGCAGATAGCCGATGCCGGAGGCGGCGACATCGTAGGTGCCGATGCGACCGCGGTAGACCTCGGGCTCGCGGCGCAGAAGATTGGCGAGCTCGTCATGTGTATGCGGGACGTCCCCGGGCGGTACTTTCGTGGAATCGTAGACGAAGACGGCCGGCTCGAAGGTGAAGCCGTATACCTCCTCGCGCCAGTCGGCCCAAGCCGGCGCTGATCGCGCTTCGGGCGAGACATGCTGCAGGGCGCAGCCGTCATTAGCCAGTTTCACCAGCTGATCCACCGATGACGACAAAAGGATGTCGCCCGGCCCGCTGCCTTGGCGGCACGCCTGCTCCGCCTCGCGGAACAGGTCGTTGGTGACATAGTCGGCGAACTCCACCGACACGCCGGGCGCAATTTGCTGAAAGTCGAGGACGAGCGGCCGCATGGCGTCGAGATCGGTCGCCGCATGGATGGTCAGCACGGCCGACTGCGCCTGTTTCGACTTGAAGAACACCCGGTCGCCTTCGACGGCGCTGGCGACGCCGGCAAACAGCAGCAGGGCCAGGGCGCACAGCGTGGCGAGGGTCGCTCTCATGACCTCTCCTGCGCATGAAGCGGCAATTCCAGCACCACGGTGAAACCGTGAGCACCGGTCTTCTCGCGAAACCGAAGCGCGCCGCCGAGAGCGGCCGCGACCTCGGAAGCGATGGCGAAGCCAAGTCCCGCGCTGCCCTCGCCGCTTTTGGTGGAGGTAAACCGCCTGGTCAGATGGTCGAAGTCCGCCGCCGAAAGGCCTGGACCGTCGTCCTCCACGTCGACCATCGCCAGCCCATCGCCAGTCGCGACGCGCACTTCGAGCCGGGAAATGGTCCCATGGCGCAAGGCATTGTCGATGACGTTGACGATTGCCTCGCGCAGGCTGAGCGCGTCGCCGAGAACGGTCACCTCGTCGTCCGGAGCCTCGAAGGAAACGACGATGTCCGGATCTATGGTGATCGGAACGGCGGCGCGAAAGGCCTTGCGCGCCGCCTCGGTGAGATTGACCGGCACCAGTTGCGCCGAATCAAACCGATGGATGACCATGGCATGGCTGAGCAGCTGATTGGTGAAACGCGACAGTTCCGCCGCGCGGTCGCGTACCCGTGTCAGATGGCGGCGGTCGCCGTCGGACAGGCTGTCGTCATTGATCAGGCTCACCTGCGCCGAAAGGGCGGTAAGCGGTGTGCGCAGCTGATGGGCACTGTCGGCGACGAAGCGCTGCAGCAGCTTCATCCGGCCGTCGAGCCGGTTCATGAAATGGTTGATGGAGGCGACGAAGGGCGATAGCTCGCGCGGCACCGCCACGGCAAGCGGCGTCAGGTCTTGCGGATCGCGCGAGCGCAGCGCCTCGCCAAGATCGGCCACCGGACGCAGGGAATAGCGCACCGCCAAGGCCGAGCCGGCCAGTGCCAGAACGCTCATGATGGCGACCAGCACGCTGGCCCGCAGCGTCAGTTGGGATGCCAGTTCCGCCCGCGCCTCGGTTGTCTGGGCGATGATGATGTGAGCCCATCCGGAAACCGCTGGATCGGACAGTGCGCGGCCCGTGACCGCCACGCGCACCGGCACGCCGCGATAGACGGCCGAATGAAACACCGGGTTTGACCGCACCGCGCCGAGATCGATCCCGGGCGGAAGATCGTCATAGCCGGTCAGCGTCCGGCCCGACGGCGCCATCACCCGGTAGAAGATGCGGTCCCGCCCGGCCAGGCCGAGCAGTTCGAATGCGGACGGCGGCAGATCGAAGGTAAGCGTTCCCTCCTCGACCGTCAGGCTCTCGGTCATCTGAAACGCCGCGCCTTGCAGCAGGCGATCATAGGCATCGTCGGCGGCGGCACGCGCATAGTACCAGGCGGCGGTGACCAAAATGGCCGCACCCACCGCCAACACCAGCGCGACGCGCAGCACCAGCCGCGAGAAGAGGGAGCGCTCAATGCTCTGCATCGGAGACAAGCTTGTAGCCGATGTGCCGCACCGTGACGATGTGCGCCTTGGCGCCTTCCAGCTTTTTTCGCAGGCGGCCGATGTAGAGCTCGATCGCGTTGGCGCCTGCGGCTTCGTCGAACCCGAACAGTTGGTCCAGCAATTCGTCCTTGCCGAAAACCCGGCCGGGTTTGCTCGCCAGAATCTCGAGAAGGCTGATCTCGCGCCGCTTCAACTGCACCTCGCGCTTGCCGACGCGCACAGTGCGATTGGCGCGGTCGAGCACGATGTCACCGCAGACGACCAGGTTCGTCGCCTCACCGCTGCGTCGGCGCATCAGCACCCTTGCGCGCGCTTCGAGCTCGCGAAAATCGAACGGTTTGATCAGGTAGTCGTCGGCGCCGAGATCCAGTGCGCTGACGCGGTCATCGACTTCCGAGCGCGCGGTCAGCATCAGCACAGGCACGGCGTTGCTCCGCTGGCGAAGCCGCCGCAGGATCTCGAAGCCGTCGAGACCCGGCAGCATGACGTCGAGGATGACCAGGTCGAATTCGGTGAAGTCGAGAATCTCCGACGCCGCATCGCCATGCGGTTCCCAGTCGACGGTGTGTCCGACCGCCTCGAAGCGGCGGACGATCGCCTCGCCGACATCGTGGGTGTCTTCGACCAGCAGGATACGCATTCGCAACGTCTTGCACTGAACCCGGCGGCTTTCAAGCGCCAAAGCCGCCACCGGGCATGACAGCATGGTGACAGTTTTGAGGTGTATCAGAGCTGCGCCTGTCCGCGTCACGAGGAGTGTCCGGACATGCGCGGGGGAGGAGAGCCCCGAAACAGACGAGACGTTTGATCGAACGCGGCAAGCGCCGTGGCGATCGAAGGCTTCGTGCGCTCGCCCGCGCTGGCGGTTCGGTTTTCCGCCACGGCATTCCACGTCCATGAGGAGAAAACGATGATCCGATTTCTAACGAAAATGGTGGCCGGTGCCGCCCTTGTGGCGATGGCCGCGGGCGGCGCGGCGCTGGCCCAGCCGGCAAAGCCGGAATGCCTCGCCGGTGCCAAGCCCGGCGGCGGCTTCGATCTCACCTGCCGCCTCGCCGCCAACGCATTGCTTGTCACCAAGCAGATTTCACAGCCGATGGCCGTGACCTACATGGAAGGCGGGGTCGGCGCGGTCGCCTACAACCATGTCATTGCCAAGCGCCCCAAGGACGGCAATCTCATCACCGCCGCTTCGTCGGGCTCGGCGCTGCTGATCGCCCAGGGCAAATTCGGCCAGTATGACGAGAATGCCGTACGGTGGCTCGGCGCGCTTGGCGCGGATTACGGGGTTCTCGTCGTGAATGCCGACTCGCCCTACAAGACGCTCAAGGATCTCGTCGACGCCTACAAGGCCGATCCGTCTTCCTTTGCCATCGCCGGCGGTGGCGCCGTCGGTTCGCAGGACTGGATGAAGGCCTCGCTTCTCGCCAAGGCCGCCGGCCAGGAGCCCAAGCAGATGCACTACGCTGCCCTCGAAGGCGGTGGCGCCGTTCTGACGGCACTCGAAGGCGGGCACGTCCAGGTCGGATCGGGCGATGCCGCCGAAATGGTCAAGCACCATGTCGCCGGCAAGATCCGCATCCTTGCCGTCATGGCACCGCAGCGGCTGACGGGCGCATTGGCCGATGTTCCAACCGCGCACGAACAGGGCTTTGACATCGATTGGCCGATCTGGCGCGGTTACTACGTCGGCAAGGATGTCTCCGACGCCGATTTCGACTGGTGGGTGAAAGCCTTCGAGGCTGCCAGCAAGACCCCCGAATTCGCGAAGGAACGCGAGGAGCGCGGGCTGTTCGAATTCACCATGGTCGGCAAGCCCTTCGAGGAGCGCGTCAAGGCCGACGTCGTGCGCTTCAAGCAACTCGCCAAGGAAGCCGGAATGTAGTCCCCAAAAAGGCAGCGGACCCTCCCCGACGATTGGAAGGTCCGCCTGCCGACTTCCGGACGAATGACTTCAAACGGACTGACGGAGGACCGCAATGTCTGACAACGCCAGAACCACCTTACTGATTGGCCGCATCTCGGCATTGTGTCTGATCGGCCTGGCCGTTGCCTATGGTGTCGGCGGCGCCAGCATCGAGTACGCCTTCTCGTCCGACCCGCTCGGGCCTCGCGTGGTGCCGGTGGCCCTGGCCACCGTTCTGGGACTTCTGTGCCTGTTCTATCTGCGCTCGCCCGGCACTGCCGAGGCGTTTCCATCCGGACGGCTTTTGTGGCGCGTGCTCGCCATCCCTCTGTTGCTGGTCGTCTGCGTCGCGATCTTCGAGACGGTTGGTTTCGCTATGTGCATCTTCCTGCTGACCTTCGGCACGGGCCTGATCTTCGGCGCGCCGCTCGGTTACGCGGCAGCCGGCGCGGCCGGTCATGCGGCGTTGTGGTGGTTCATCTTCTCCTACCTGCTGCAAGTCTATCTGCCCACGGGCACACTGTTCGGCTGACCGCGGGTCGGCCGCTCCTTGCGGGAAAGGCAAACATTATGAATCTCGATTATCTCTGGCATGGGTTCGCCGTTGCCCTGACCGGCCAGAACCTTCTCGTCGGCCTGATCGGCTGCTTCATCGGCACACTGGTCGGCGCGCTTCCCGCCATCGGCCCCATCAACGGCATCGCCCTGTTGCTGCCGATCGCCTACACGATGGGCCTTCCCGCCGAAAGCACGATGATCCTGTTGTCGGCCATCTATTGCGGCGCCGAATATGGCGGTCGCATTTCGTCGATCCTGCTCAATGTGCCGGGCGATGCCGGCGCCGTGATGACGGCACTCGACGGCTATCCGATGGCGCGGCAGGGGCGGGCCGGCGAAGCCTTGACGCTGTCCGGCATCTCGTCCTTCGTCGGCGGCATTCTCGGCTCCATCGGCCTGGCGCTGTTCGCGCCGGTGCTTGCCCGGCTGGCCATCGGCTTCGGCCCGGCCGAATATTTCGTGCTGATGGTCTTCGCTTTCGCCACTCTGGGCTCGATGGTCGGTAGCCAGCCCGTCAAGACGCTGATCGGCTGCACACTCGGCCTGATGCTCGCCACCGTCGGCCTCGACGCCACGTCGGGCGCCTACCGCTTCACTTTCAATCAGCCCGAACTCGGCGACGGCATCGAATTCGTGGTGCTGGTGATCGGCCTGTTTTCGATTTCGGAAGCGCTGGTCATCCTAGAGCACCAGGGCCGCGGCTTCACCGTGATCCGCGAACTCGGTCGCATGACCGTGCGCGCGGCCGATGTCGCAAGATGCACGGGCACCATGCTGCGCAGCTCGGTTATCGGCTTCGTCGTCGGCGTGCTGCCTGGCACCGGCGCTTCCGTTTCCAGCGCTATCGCCTACACCACCGAAAAACGCTTGTCGGACACCGAGGACACCTTCGGCAAGGGCGACGTGCGCGGGTTGGCGGCGCCGGAAGCGGCCAACAACGCCACCGCCTGCGGCGCTTTCGTGCCGATGCTTACCCTCGGGATTCCAGGCTCCGGCACCACCGCCGTCATGCTTGGCGCCTTGATGCTCTATAACATCCAGCCGGGACCGATGCTGTTGACCGAGCGGCCGGAGATCGTCGGCGGCCTGGTCGCTTCGCTGTTCATCGGCAACTTTCTGCTGCTGCTGCTCAATCTTCCGCTGGTCAACATCTTCGCCCGCGTGCTGACCGTTCCGAACTGGCTTCTGGTTCCCGGCATTCTGGTCCTGTCGATCGTTGGCGTCTATTCGACCCACGCCTCCGTCTTCGCAATTTTCCTGATGCTCGGCATCGGCATGGCCGGCTGGCTGCTGCGTAAGGCGGGCTTCGACATGGCGCCGATCATCCTCGGCTTCGTGCTCGGCCATGTCATGGAAATCAACCTGCGCAACGCGCTCGCGATCAGCGGCGGCGAATTGTCTATCCTCTTCTCCAGTGCCATCTGCATCGTGTTGTGGTTCATGGCGGCGGCGGTGGCGGTCCTGCCGACGATGCTGTCCTGGCGCTCGCGGCGATTGAAGGTGGCTCGCACCGCTGGGATGCCGGCGATCGACGGCTAGACGCAGCAATGTCGCATAAGCGGCATTCATCCGGCGATCGTAGTCGCTTGATGCCGCCGTCTCGCAGTCGGTTTGACCAGCGGTAGAACCATTGGCCGCATCGTTCAGGCAGCGCTCGAGCGTATCGGCGGTGGCGTCTTTCAGACCTGCGGCCATCAGGCTCGCAGGCAATAGCAATGTCGGCAAGCAGACCAGTGCCCCACTGCGCCAAAGCCTCATGCCAATGTTCTGCATCCTGCCTCCGAGGATGTTTCCAAGCGCGGTGAAACCGCGCCTGGACCTGGTGGCCAATGCGGCAGGTCATCCGCACGATGACGTGATAAAAGGACCATTCAACGATCGATCCAATCGGATAAAATCCAGGAAGACAACAGCCGGGACGATGCGCATGAGCGACGAAGCCGATAACGACACCCATATCGTGAACCGGCTCGCCTATGTCAGGGCCGATCCGACCAGCACGACACGCTGACGCTTCTCACCATGATCGATGCCGCGCATGGACCTGAGGACGCGGCTGCGGCTGAGCGAGGAAAAGAACGGCGGGAGCAATCAGTTCCAATAGGCTGGCAACGATCGTCCGTGGGCGGGCGGTATTTCCTAGTCCGAGTCAGCCATCATCTGCCGGCCGCCACCGCCTGCCCAGGCACGCCATTGCCGCTCATCGCCATGGAAGACGTTGAGGTCGATGCGGCCGGTCACGCCATGCGACAGGCCGGAGCCGGAATATTGCCAGAACAGCCACTTGCGATCGGGATAGACCTTTGACGGATGCCGGGCCACGGCGCGCAGCCAGAAGGGGTAGTCTGGGAAGGCGCCCTGGAGGTTGTCACGATAGAAGTCGGGCGCCGTGTAGATGATCGGCCGCTGGCCATAGTGACGCTCCAGCTTGTCCATGAACACCTGCATCTTCTCAAGCACCTTTTCGCGCGACGGCCGGCGCTGGCAGCTGGAGTCGCCGTTCCACTCGACGTCGATCACCGGCGGCAGCGCGCCCTCCACCTTCGGCACGTTGCGGATGAACCAGTCGGCTTGCTCGCCGGCGGTGCGGCACCAGTAGAAGAAGTGATAGGCGCCGCGCTTCAGGCCCGCGGCGCCGGCGCCGCGCCAGTTCCTGGTGAACATCGGGTCGAGATGGTCGCCGCCGTCGGTCGCCTTGATGTAGGCGAAGTTGGCGCCCTGGGCGCGCAGCTTTTCCCAATTCACGTCACCCTGCCAGCGCGACACGTCGACACCGTGCACGGCAAGGTGACGGGGCGATGAGCGGCCGAAATTGATCGGCTTGGCATCGCGAAAACCGTATCGCGTGACCGGGCCTGCCAGCATGGGTGGTGCCGCCCGCGACAACAGCTTCGGCGGCGACACCAGGGCGGCCTCCTCGATCGGCGGCTCGACGCTGTCGGGCAGTTCGGGCGCCGGAAAAGCCACCGTCTCTTCCTCTGCTAGGCCAAAGGGCCGAGCGGTGTCGTCCTCGGACGCAACCTCAATCCGCTTGCGCGGCGCGTTTGCCCTGGCCACCGGAACGGACGCGATCGGCGCGCTTGGCCTCACAACCGAACTGGTCGTTTCATTGGATGGCTTCTGCATGTCGAGCGCATCCATGCCCGATGTCGACGAACAGCCGGCAAGGCATAGCGATGCGATCACGAAACTGATGACGCCTGGTAACCGCATCTGGACCTGTACTCAAACACAACAGACCGAAGGCGACGGCCGACGGACAACCAGACGAGTTATGAACGAGAAATTACCAATAAAGTTTGAATCAAGTTTTTTACCATAGCTGTGGCCGCTATCAGACAGTCGCGGGCAGCGGCCCGGCCAAGCCTTGACAGCGCCATGATGTGGCTGTTGAGAACGATATGCGGCGTTTGTGCTGGCGTTCCAAAGAATCCTGAAAAGGCCCCCCGATGACCGCGTTGCAGCGACTTCTCCTGGTCTTCCTGCTCGCCGTTCCCGGCGGAGGAGCTTTTTCGTTGCAGGCGGCGCATGCGAGCGGGCTGGTCGTCGTTCCCAAGGGGAACCGCTCCGTGACACAGCCGGCCATTCCGGAGGCATCGGCCACGCGAACCCGCGCCTTCAAGACCACCTACGATGAGAAGTACGAAAAGATCGTCGCACTGTTGAAGCGCGAGAAGAAGCTCGTGGCGCACATCAAGCAGGCGGCGGCGGCCTACGACATCGACCCCATCCACATCGTCGGCGCGCTGGTCGGTGAGCATACTTACAACGTTACCGCCGTCGGCTCGGTGCAGACCTATTATGTGAAAGCGTTGTCCTATTCCGGCCTCGACTTTGCCTTCCGCTACAAGGGCGTGCCGGTGCAGACCTTTGTCCAGCGGCCGGAATTCGCCAGTTGCGCGGAGATCAAGGACAGCGCCTCCCTATGGAGCTGCCGCGACAGGGTCTGGGTCGAGCATTTCCGCGGCAAGACCGTCGACGGCGTCACTTATGACGCCATGACCTTCCAGCAGGCGTTCTTCCAGCCCTTCTTCGCCGGCCAGACTTTCGGCCTCGGCCAGATCAGCCCGCTGACGGCGCTCGAAGTGACGGATCTGGTCAACAAGGTGAGCGGCTACGACAGGCTCACGCCGGATCATCCGCAGGCGATCTATCGCGATGTCATGGATCCGGACCGCAGCATCGTCTACATCGCCGCGATCGTGCGCGACGCCATCGATGCCTACAAGGAACAGGGTTTCGACATCTCCGGCAATCCCGGCATCACGGCGACGCTCTACAATGTCGGCCAGCCACGGCATCGGGCAGCCGCCCTCGCCAGCGGCAAGGGCGGCAAGCTGCCGGTCGAGAATTATTACGGCTGGCTCGTCAACGACAAGCTCGACGAACTCAGGAGCCTGCTCGACAGCGGCAGCTGAGGAACACTTTCAAAAAGGGAGCTTGCGTGCAGTCGTTCATCGACCAGAGCGTTTGTTTCATCGAGAACCATCAGGCCTGGGCGGGCCTCGTGGTCGGATTGCTGGCCTTCGGCGAATCGCTGGTGCTGGTCGGCATCCTGTTGCCCGGCACGACCGTGCTGATCATCGTCGGCGGCCTGGTGGGCGCCGGTATCGTCCAGCCCCTGCCCGTTCTCCTTGCCGCGGTGATCGGCGCGGCACTCGGCGACACCATCTCCTATTTTCTCGGCAAATGGCTTGGGCGCGGCGTCGTCCACAAATGGCCGCTCAACCGCTATCGCCGCGATATCGCCAGGGCGCGCCTGTTCTTCCATCGCTACGGTTTCGCCGCGGTTTTCGTCGGCCGCTTCTTCGGCCCGGTGCGTGCCACCGTGCCGCTGGTCGCGGGCATGATGGGCATGAACAGACGCCGCTTCCAGATCGCCAATATCCTGTCGGCGATCATCTGGGCGCCGGTCGTGCTGTCGCCGGGATGGCTGGTGGCGAAAGGGGCCGACAGTCTGCCCGAACCCGACGCGACCAGCCTGTTCGGCCTGGCGGTGATTGCAGCCATTGTAGCGGCGATCATCGTCGCCGTGGTCGTCATCAGACTGCGCGGCAGGCGCGACGCCCGGACTTAGGCGCGCGCCGCGATTGATGGCGCCAAGCATCAACCGCGTTTCCTGAAGACGCCGATCATCGGCCCCAGGTTCCAGTAGTCGTCGTTGCGGCCGATGGCCGGAGCGAGCAGGCTCGATATCGTGCCGTCGAGAAAGAGTGCGTTGTCGCAGCCGAGCGCATCGCGAAACAGGCGGGCGAAGGCATGGAAGGTCACCGTGCCGTTCGAGATGGCGAAGACGGCAACCCCGTCCTTTCGCACCCCGACACCGTCGCGGCTCTTGCGCGAGGTGCCGTCGGCCTGGAATTTCGGGTGAAGCTGGCCGTCGATCACCAGCATTGGCCCTGATTGCGTCGCATAGTCGGTGGCTGGCCGCCGCTTGACGAAGTCCCTGGTCGCACGGACCGCGGCCTGGCCGCCGCCAATGTAGAAGATGCCGTTCGGCTGCAGCGAAAAATTGCCGCTGCCCGATCCCGTCTTCACGCCGGCCATTTCCCGGCCGCGCTCGACATAGAGACCGACCGGCCTGAGGTCGGGATGATACATGCCGGCGTTGATGGCAAACAGCATGGTGCGGCCGGCCGTGCGCTGGGCGTTGTCGAGATTGTGCAGCGATTGAAAAGGCTTGCCTGTCGGGTCTTTCCAGAATAGTTCGATCGAATACAGCTTCGGATCGACCTCGCAGACGAGAAAGCTGGCCGTCTCGAAGGCGACGTCACGGCACGGCGGCACCGCAGCGAACCACTGGCCGAATGCCACCGTCGTGGCGACTGCATGCGGCAGCGTGGCCTTGAGCAAGGTCAGCAGCAAGGGCGCCGAATGCAGGAGTGTCAAGAAATCCATGCGCGTTCCGGATTGTCGGTTCCAACGAACTGTCGTGGATAGCACCGCTTGCCGGCAGGATGAAGGATTTGCTCAGGGAGAAGCTTGGATGACGACCGGGATGCCCGGCCGTGGCTATTTGACGGCGCTGACCAGCTTCTCTTCTTCGCCGCCAAGAATGGAGACCCAGTGCCCGGTGTTGTCGCTCGCCTGTCTTTTCAGATAGCGATACGGCGTTTGGTTCCAGAGGCGAACCTTGTCGACGAGATTATCGAGGATGAAGTCGCCCTTGTCGGTACGCACCGTCAGCACGGCATGGCCTTCGCCGTCCGGCTTGCGAACCACCGTCATCAGGAGATTCGCTATGGCGATGCCCAGACTGTTGAGCTCACGCCGCTTTTCCAGCGCGTAATCCTCGCAATCGCCGAAGCCATTGTCCGGATAGGCCCACCATTCCTCCTTGCCGTAATTGTCCAGATCGCTCATCGGCTTGACGCGCGCGTTGACCGAAAGGTTTACGGCGCTGATCTCCCGCGACAGCTTGGCGGTCATGCGTTCCGGCTCGCTGTCGGGTGAACGGATCGAGCATTCGGCGGAATGGATCTTGCAGAAATCATAATGGCCGATCGGCTGGGAGGTCGAGCCGCCGATAATCATGGAAACGGGAGCCGTGTAGGCGGAATTCGCCGCCGAACAGAAAGCAATCAGGGCAATCGTAAGCCCCAGCCCCTTCGCCTTCCGGCGCCAACCCATCGAGGATGCCATCCGGCCCCGCCCACCTGTTTTGTTAACAGAACGTTAAGGGCTGTTATATCCCGAAGTCAATCAAACCGGCCGATCACATCTTTGAGGGGCGCCGCATGTCCGTTCGGGGGTTGCAGCAGCGCAACACCCAAGTTCAGGTTACGGAGCTAGACAAGCCACCCCATCGCCACGCCCAGCAGCAGGACGACGCCGAGAAGGCCACGGTAGATGACGAAGGGCCAAGCGGAGAAGCGTTCCAGCACACGCATCAGGCCCCAGATGGCGAAAAAGGCGGAGATCGAGGCGACGACCAGTCCCACGCCGAGAACCGACCAGCCATGGGCATCGAGGTGAACCTTATGCAGTTCCCAGAGCTCCTTGAGGCCGGCGAGCGCGATCGCCGGCAACCCAAGCAGGAACGAGAAGCGTGCCGCCTCCGCCCGCTTGAAGCCGAGCCCAAGTGCCGCCGTCAGGGTCGAGCCCGAGCGTGAGACGCCGGGGATCAGCGCGCCGACCTGGGCGACACCGACAAGAAGCGCGTCGGCCAGCGACGCTTCGCCGATCGTACGCTTGTGACGGGCGAAAATCTCGGCAAGCGCAAGCAGAATCGCCATGGCGATGCAGGCCCAGCCGATCACGCTCAAGCTGCGCAGCGGCGAATTGCAGGCGTTCAGAACGCCCGAGAGCGCCACGCCGGCGATCACAATTGGAATTGTCGCCAGCACGATCCAGGAGGCCAGCTGGAAATGCCGGTCAGCGAAATCGCGCCGTGTGAGAGCGTCGATCGAGCCGAACAGGAGATCCCGGACATCGCCCCAGAAATAGCTGACCACGGCGGCAAGAGCTGCAAGCTGCATGGCGGCGGAGAAGGCGGAACCCGGATCTTGCCAGCCAAGCACCGCCGGCACGATGCGCATATGGGCGGTCGAGGAAATCGGCAGCAATTCAGTGATGCCCTGCACCAGGCCGAGAAAGGCGACCTTGGCAAATCCAAGGCCAACAAAGCCCGTATCCACGCCCTGAGTGCAGATGTCAGCCATTTCGGGTTCCGTATGTGAGAGATCGAAGTTGCGCTGAACTGACTGGTGGCGGTCAGTCCGGAGCAAGCCTTACCGTCACGGATCGTATAATCAATTTACGGATTTGTAAGCTGGCGCCGCCGCGCCGAATGCGCACAGCTCGAAACCGCCCCAAAAGGGGCCGGGCCGTGTTCCCATAGGGGTAAATCATCAAAGCAGTTACGGACACAGCCACAGTTTCTGGCAGGTCCTGGCGATCACATGCGCCGGGGGAACAACCGGTTCCTCCGGGGAAGGCCGGCGAGCCCGCTCAAGCAGCATGCGCACCTGTTCGGGGCGCACACGGTCGCGCTCCATCACAAGCAGGACCATCGGATCGCTCAAAAGCTCGTCCAGGGTTCTGATGCTGTCGTTCATCCGTCGTCTCCTCGAATGCCGGGCCCGCGACGCTTAGATTGGGTGACAAAGATGGCCCGCCAATGACGCTTTGCCGGCTATCGCGTGTCTCTTTGGATCAATTTTTGGTCATCCTGTGGCACGTCCTCTCCTGTCGATGGGAATGAGGAAAGCTAGGCCGGCGGAGCGCCTTCATATTGTGGCAGGCCGTCATCCAGCATTACCCAGCGTTGTTTCGAGACGGTCCAGATATGCATCTGGGGCCTGAAGAGCGACGGGTCGTCGAGCGAACCGGTCGTCACGCCGATGATGCCGGCGGATTCGCGCCGCGAAAACATCGTCGTGCCGCAGCTCGGGCAAAAACCACGCTCGAGGTCCGGTGAGGTGTTGACCGTGGCCAAAGGCCCCTCGACCGTCACATCGTCGATGCGGAACAGAACGCGCGCATTGAAGGCCGCGCCGATCGCCTTCTGGCAGAGCCGGCAATGACAGATGCGCTCGTTGATGGGCGCGGCCTCGGTGCGATAGCGCACCGCCCTGCACAGGCATCCGCCCTCATATTTTGCCATCGCCTGGGTCCATTGGTGGATTGAACAGGCGGCAAGTTACCGGCGAGGCCGGTTGGGTCAATTGAAAAGCTTTGATACAAGGTCATCGATTATCGTGATGTGGCAGGACCTCATGACACCGGACATCGAAACAATCGGCATTGCAGACCTGTTCGGACCGCCCTCGCCCGCCCGCGACCGCGCCGACGCCAGGATCATGGCCGCCGCATCCGGCATCGGCTTCATGGCGGTCCGGGATTTTCCCGGCGATGACTGGCTGACGCCGGACAAGCGCGCGCAATTGCTGCGCATCTTCGCGCTTCCCGATGCCGGCAAGCAGGAACTGCTGCGCTGGAATTTCGATCATACGAAGAAGAATTTCTACCGCGGCTGGTTTCCGTTGCAGCCGCAAGCCGTTTCTTACAAGGAAGGCATCGACATGGGGCCAGACCTTGCCGATGCGGCGCGAGTTTCAGATTCCGACGATCCCTTGTGCGAGCCGACACCATTGCCGGGCGAAAATGCGCTGCCCGGCTGGCGTACCGCCGCAGCTGACTACTATCGCGCGATGGAGACGGTCGGCACCATGCTGATGCGGTCCATCGCCCGCGGGCTTGGCCTGCCTGAACTGATCTTCGATTCCTATTTCGACGGTGGCATCTCGACGTTGCGCCTGATCCGCTATCCCTTGCGCGACGCCAATGCCGGCGTCGACACCAGCGGGCCGGAGTTTTCGGTGATCCACAAGGGCGAGACACGCACCATCATCGGCCGCGAACATGCCGATTCAGGCTTCGTCACTTTACTGGCGCAGGATGGCGTAGAGGGGTTGCAGGCAAAGAACCTCGTCGGCGAATGGGTCGACGTGCCTCCAGCCAATGGCACACTGGCGGTCAATTTCGGCCAGTTGCTGGAACGTTGGACCGGCGGCCGCGTGCGGGCGACACGGCACCGGGTCATTGCGCCAAAAACGGTGCGGTTCTCGATCCCGTTCTTCTACGAGCCGCGCGTCGACGCGGAAATCTCGCCCCTGCCATTGGAGGGCGCCGAACCGTTCGAGCCGTTTCTCTACGGCGACTATCTCTGGGAGTCGGCGACGAATTTCGTCGAGATGAGCGGCATCAAGCATCTGAGGCAGCCGCGCCGCGCCAAGGCTCCTAAGCAGCACGACGGCCGTCTCGCTGGAGATGGCCGGCGGAGACTATGAGTGCTGCAGGCGAAGGAGGCGTGTGTCAATGGCGCTTGGCTTGCACCAGATAGGCGTCGATCTCTGATTCGCCAAGCCATCTTGCGGCTTCGAGCCGATGCAGGCCTTCAACGAGGATATGGCGCTTGCCGTCGTGGCGGACCTGGATCGGCGTCTTCATGCCGTTCTCCAATATATCCTCGGCCAGATGCCGGACGGTCTCGGGGTGCAGCGTCTTCTTGCGCGCGGTGGGCACGTAGATGTCGTCGACCTTGACCTTTTGCACCCTGAGCATGGCTGTCCCCGTGGCGGAACTGCCGCCGTCTTCCTGAGATAGTCGGTTTGTTCGGGAGGGCCAAGGGCTCGGCTAACGAATGTCGGCTCAATCGGAAACCACCGGCCAAATCGTCAGCTGTTTGCCTGTCGCAGCGCGTTTCGATATGGGGTCTGGCAGTCTTCAATGAAGGTCGGAACGGATCCCATGAGCAAATCCCTCGTCACCTTCGTGGGCGTCGCGCATCCCTGGATGTGCGATGTGATGGGGCACATGAATGTGCGCCATTACGCGGCGATGTTCGACGATGCCAGTTTCCAGCTGCTCGGCCATATCGCGGGACAGGACGGCAGCCAGGCATCACAAACCGGATGGGCCGACGTGCGCACCGAAATCGACTATCGCCACGAGACGAAGGCCGGCTCGCTGATCACAATCCGCTCGCATGTAGTGAAAATCGGCCGTACCTCCGTCAGCTTCGAACAGGTGATGTCCGGATCGATCGATGGCATCGTCCATGCATCGAGTCGGACCACAACCGTGTGCTTCGATCTTGGCGCGCGCGCCGCGGTGGCGCTGGACGAGCCGATGCGCAACCGAGCTTCGGCCTTACTCATCGAATAGACCCGCGTCGGCCTCAATCGCCGTAGATGCGATCCTGCAACGGCGTTTTGGCGATCAGGGCCTGAATTCCGGACAGTAGCGCCTGCTCGGCGCGATTCATCGCCTTGTCGGGATTGGTCAGCAGGAAGATGTCGATCGCCGGCGGCGCATCGTAAGGCGGCAGCCGCCACAGCACGCCATCGGCCACGTCGCGCCGCGCGACATGCAGCGGCAGCGGACCGATGCCGAGCCCGGCGACGATCATGCGTCGCACCTCCTCCAAGCTCGAAGACACGCCGACGACGTCGGCATTCAGCTTGGCCTCGCTGCGCAGCAACGCCACGGGCCGCAAGGCGTCCGAAATGTGGTCAGTCTGGAAGGATACGGATGGCTCGCCCCGCAGATCGGCAAGCGTCAGCCCAGTTTTTCCGTAGAGCCTGTGTTGCGGGCCGCAGAAAAAACCGAAGAACTCGCGATAAACCATCGCGTAGTCCAGTGCCTGATCGCGCTGGCTGACGAGGCAGATGCCGAAAGAGGCGCGACGCTCCCGCACCTGCTTGGCGACTTCCGTGCTTGCCGCGACCGAGATAGTGATGGAGGCGCGCGGGTAGTTGCGGTGAAACTCCGCCAGCGCCCGGTCGAAGAGTGGCGAGACCACATGGCTGGCGGTCGCGACCATGACGTGGCCGGTGACGTCGTCGCTGATCCCACGCATCAGCAGCGGCAGTTGCGATATGGTGCCGAACACCTCCACGCTCTGCTCATAGATCAGGCGCCCGACCTCGGTGAGTTCGAAGCGTGTCGCATCGCGCTCGACCAAGCGTCGGCCAACGCGGTCTTCCAGGCGCCTCAGCGCATTGCTGACGCTGGGTTGCTTGAGGTTGAGGCGCTCGGCGGCGCGCGTGATGCTCTTCACTTCGGCGATGACGACGAATGTGCGCAACAGGTTCCAGTCGAGGTCCCAGACCAGACGTTCGGGGCGCGGCAATGCCATTCCTGATATCTATGCTCCCTATTCCCATTATCTATTTGCGCAATGCTTGGGCAAAGGCAATCATTGACATCAGGAGAGCGCCCCAACGCCTCCCAAGAACAGGCCATCGCGCTCCATCCAGAGGACAGAAATTCAGATGAACAAGGTATTTTCCGGCATCGCGGTTGCCGCGCTGCTGCTTGCGTCGACCTTCACGGCCGTTTCGTCCAGAGCCGACGATCTCGAAAAGATCAAGGCGGCGGGCGAACTGAAGATTTCCATGAGCGGGCAGTATCCGCCCTTCAACTTCGTCAACGACCAGAACGAGGTCGTCGGCTTCGACGCCGACATCGGCAAGGCCATCGCCGAACGCATCGGCGTCAAGGGCATCATCATCACCGCCGCCTGGGATGGCATCATCGCCGGCCTGCTCGCCAACAAATACGACACCGTCGTCGGCTCGATGACGGTCACGCCGGAGCGTGAGAAGGTGGTCGATTTCGTCGGCCCCTACTATCACGCCGGCCGCGCGGTCTTCGTGAACCGGGATTCCAAGGTGCAGAGCCTGGACGACCTCAAGGGCAAGACGCTTGGCGTGACGCTGGGCGAGACGCACGAGAAATGGGCGCGCGCGCAAGGTGGCTGGGACGTCCGCACCTATAAGGGCTTGCCGGAATTGTTGCTGGAATTGAAGGCGGGCCGTGTCGATGCCATCGTCGTCGACAACATTCCGGTCATGGTCGCCGTCAAGGAAACCGGCGAGAAGGTGCGCAAGCTCGACACGCCTGACATCGAAGGCGGCAGCGTCGCCATCGGCATCGCCATCCGCAAGGACAATCCGGAGCTCAAGGCCGCCATGCAGAAGGCATTGGACGGGATGATGGCCGACGGCACTTACGAGAAGATCTCCAAGCGGTGGGTCGGCAGCGACATTCGCTGATCCCTTCCGGTTTCAGGCGGCCGGGTCGCCTGAAAACCAAACGACATTCCTTCTGGGCCAACCCATGGATTTCTCCTTGATGAGCCGTGTCTTCCCGTTCTTCGTGGAAGCGGCGTTCGTGACGCTGGAACTTACGGTGCTGGCCCTGGTTCTGGGGCTAGTTGCCGCCGCGCCGGCCGCAACCGCTCGGATGTCGAGATCGGCAATCCTGCGGACCATCGGCACCGTCTATGTCAGCCTGTTTCGCGGTACACCCTGCCTGATCCAGCTGTTCGTGCTCTATTTCGGCGGGCCGCAGATCGGCATCAACCTGGACCCGTTCGGGGCTGGCGTGATCGGCCTTGGCCTCAACATCGGTGCCTATATGGCGGAATCGATCCGAGGTGCGGTGATGGCGGTCGATCGCGGCCAGACTGAGGCTGCCCGCACGATCGGATTCAGCCGTTTCCAGACCTTGCGCAAAGTCGTACTGCCGCAGGCCGCTAGGCTGATGATCCGGCCGCTCGGCGTCAACACGGTCGCCTTACTGAAGGGTTCCGCGCTGGTGTCCACCATTTCGGTGGTGGAGCTGACCTATACGGCGCAGCGTTTCATCGGCTCGACCTACAAGCCATTCGAGATTTTCGGCGTCGCGGCCCTGCTTTACATGATCATGGTCTACGCCGTCGCCCGCATCGTCGACTTGCTCGACAAGCGCTTTGCCATCATCTGACCGGGGAGCGTGATGCAAGGTCTCGATTTCAGCGTTGTCGTGCCCTACTGGGACCTTCTTCTGACCGGCGCCTGGTGGACAGCCGTGCTGACGGTCTCGGCTGGAGCCCTCAGTTTCGTCTTCGGCATCCTGTTTGCCGTCATCGTGCTCTATGCGCCGGCGATCATTGCCTATCCCGTACGCGCCTTCATGTGGGTATTCATGGGTACGCCGCTGCTGCTGCAGCTTTTCCTGATCTATTTCGGACTGGTGCAGATCGGCATCGATATCCCTGCCCTTGTCGCAGGCATTGTCGGACTTGGCTTCCACTTTGCCGTCTATAACGCTGACGTCATCCGCGCGGGCATCGTCGCGGTCGATGTCGGCCAGACGGAGGGCGCGCGCAGCATCGGCTTCGGCAAATGGCAGGCGCTGCACTATGTCGTGATACCGCAAGCCGTCCGTAACACGGCGCCGCCGATCGGCAGCAACCTGATCGCGTTGTTGAAGGAGTCTTCCATCGTCTCGGTCATCGGCATCGCGGAACTCGTTCACTCGGCGCAACTGGCGATCAGCGAAACGTTCCGCCCGTTCGAATTCTACATCACGGCCGCCGCGCTCTATTACATCTTGAACCTTGTGCTGGAAGCGGCCTTGCATCGGTTTGAACGGCACGTGGAGGTTTCTCGATGAGCACGCAGTGGCCAATGGTGGAGGTTCGCGGCGCACGCAAAGCTTTCGGCGCGGTCGAGGTTCTCAGAGGCATCGACCTGTCGGTCCAGCGCGGGCAGATCGTGGCGATCATCGGGCCGAGCGGTTCCGGCAAGAGCACGCTGCTGCGCTCTATCAACCATCTCGAGACGTTGAACGGCGGTGAAGTCTGGCTGGATGGCGTGCAGGTCAACCAGAAGCTGCACGGCCAGGCCTTCGAGCGGCACATCAACAAGGTGCGCCAGCAGATGGGCATGGTGTTCCAGCACTTCAATCTGTTCCCGCACCTGACGGTGATCCAGAACATCACCATGGGGCCGGTGATCCTGAAAGGCATGCCCAAAGCCGATGCCAAGGCGTTCGCGCAGAGCCTGCTGTCCAAGGTTGGGCTTGCCGACAAGATCGACGCCTACCCCTCGCGGCTTTCGGGCGGCCAGAAGCAGCGTGTGGCGATAGCGCGGGCTCTGGCCATGCAGCCCAAGGTGATGCTGTTCGACGAGGCCACCTCGGCGCTCGACCCGGAGTTGGTCGACGAGGTCAACGCGGTGATGAAACAGCTTGCCGCCGAACACATGACCATGCTCATCGTAACACATGAGATGCGCTTTGCCGGCGAAGTCGCCGACCGTGTGCTGTTCATGGATGGCGGCGTGGTGGTGGAAGAAGGCCCGCCGGCCGACATCTTTCGCGCGCCGCGGAAGGAACGCACGCGCACCTTCCTCAAGAAATATCTTTCCGCCTGAGCAAGATGATGACCAGATTGATCACTGAATTTCCCGATTTCGGACTGACGCCCGAGCAGCGCCGTCATGCCGTGCGCGGCCACTATTACGAATGGCCAGGCATGGATGGCGAGCGCGGCGAGATCTGGTGCTATAGCGACCGGTTTTCGTACCGTACCGGTGAGACAGTTACACTGCACATCAGCTCGACCGCTCCGTCCTTCGGCATGACGATCGTTCGGGACGGCGGCACCGAGACGAAAGTGTTCGAGAAGTCGGGCATCGCATCGCTCTGGCAGGACAGTCCGGACCAATGCTCGGCCGAAGGCTGCGGCTGGGAAGCCTCCTTCGAGTTTCGCGTGGGAAGTGACTGGCCGTCCGGCGCCTACCGCGTGACGCTGACCGCGGACGGACGCGACGGCAAGCCGATCCAATCCCACCATCTGTTCATCGTCAGCCCGCAGTCTGGCAAGAAACCCGGCCGTGTGCTGCAGGTGGCGGCGACGGGCACCTGGCTTGCCTACAACACCTGGGGCGGTTCCAACCATTATCAGGGCATCACCGGACCCGACCGGGACCAGTATTCGCCCATCGTGTCGACGCAGCGCCCCTGGTGCCGCGGCTTCGTCGTGCTGCCCGGGGATGCGCCGCGCGTGCCGCTGGAGGTCGCGGTGCTGCCGAAGACCGTGCCGCGCTACCCGCACATGGAATGGGCGCTCGCCACCGGCCATTCGAAGAAATACGCCTCGTCGGGCTGGGCCAGCTACGACAGCCATTTTTTTCGCTTTGCCGAGCGGGCTGGTTATGATGTCGACCTGACAAGCCAGCATGATCTGCATTTCTCGCCTGAGATTCTCGACGGCTACGATTGCGCGGTCTTTGTCGGCCATGACGAATACTGGACCTGGGAAATGCGCGATGCAGTCGACAACTATGTCGAGCGCGGCGGCCATGCGGCGCGCTTTGCCGGCAATTTCATGTGGCAGACGCGGCTCGAGGACGAGGGCCGTCGGCAGGTCTGCTACAAATACCGCGCCCGGGCCGAGGATCCCGCCTATCACGGCGGCGACGTGACACGCGCCACCAATTCCTGGGAAGCGCCCGAAATCGGCCGGCCGGGTTCAGCCACCTTCGGGCTCAATGCCACCCGTGGCCTTTACGCGGGCTGGGGCGGCTGTGCGCCGCGCGGCATCCGCGGTTTTCCAGTCTACCGGCCCGAGCATTGGGCCTTCGCCGGCACCGGCATCTATTACGGTGACCTGCTCGGCGCCGACAGCCATGTCTATGGTTATGAGGTCGACGGGCTCGAATTCGAGCTACGCGGTGGCCTGCCCTACCCGACCGCGTCCAGCGGTGCGCCCGATGGCTTGCAGGTGCTGGCCGTCGGCATGGCAAGCCAAGTCGAAGAGAGCGCCGACATTCCGGTCGAGGACCAGTTCCTCACCGACGAGGATGGCCGCTTCAGCGCCGAGACGCTGTTTGGCGACAGAAGCAACGCCAATCTCGAAAAGGTCAAACGCAGCAATGGCATGATCGTCAATTTTCCACGCGGCAAGGGCGAAGTGTTTCACGCCGGAAGCTGCGAATGGGTTGCCGGCCTGCTAAGACAAGACCCGATGGTCGAACGGGTTACCCAGAATGTCCTCGATCGCTATCTTGGAAAGTCCTGACATGTCGAAAGTCCAGCCTGCCATTCAAGACACCGACGCCCGCCGCCAATCGCATTTGTTCTACCTATCCAGCCTGCGCCGGCCGCTGATCGACCGCGCCGAAGGCATCTATATGTGGACGCAGGATGGCCGCCGTTTCATCGACGGATCGAGCGGTCCGATGGTCGCCAATATCGGCCATTCCAACCGTAATGTGCTCGATGCGATGAAGCGGCAGATGGACCGCGCCACCTTCGCCTACCGACTGCATTTCGAAAACGAGCCGGCCGAGGAGCTGGCGCGTGAACTTGCCGGTAAGCTGCCGGAAGGCATGGACCGCATCTTCTTCGTCTCCGGCGGGTCGGAGGCTACGGAATCCTGCATCAAGCTGGCGCGGCAATGGGCGGTGGCCACCGGCCAGGCGAGCCGCTGGAAGGTCATCACGCGCTTCCCTTCCTATCATGGCGGCACGCTGGGTTCGCTTTCGATCACCGGCGACGACGCACTGGCCGAAAGTTTTACACCGATGATGCGGGTGATGCCGACCGTGCCGGCACCGACCGCCTGGCGCGACCGCGACAATCTCTCGATGGAGCAGCGCGGCATCCGTTACGCCGACATGCTGGAGGAAAAGATCCTCGCCGAAGGTGCCGAAAGCGTCGTCGCCTTCATCATGGAGCCGATCGGCGGCGCAGCGACCGCAGCGCTTGTCGCGCCAGACAGCTACTACGCGCGCATCCGCGAGATCTGCGATCGCTACGGCATCCTGCTGATCCATGACGAAGTGATGAGCGGGGCCGGCCGCACCGGCAAATTCCTCGGCGGCGACCACTGGAACTGCAAGCCTGATATCGTCGCGCTGTCGAAGGGGCTGGGATCGGGCTATGCGCCGCTCGGGGCATTGGCGGCGCCGATGCGGCTGGTCGAGCCACTGCTCGCCTCCGGCGGCTTCCAGCACGGCCACACCTATGCCGGCAACCCGCTCGCCTGCGCCGCCGGGCTTGCCGTGCTTGGCGAAATGGACCGGCTCGACCTGATCGCCAATGCAGCTGCCATGGGCGACGTGCTGATGGACGGATTGAAGGGTCTGGCGAAGCGCTTCCCGTTCATTGCCGATGTGCGCGGCAAGGGCCTGCTGACAGGCGCCGAAATGGTCGCCGATCCCGATACGCTAAAGCCGATCGACCAGAGCAAGAAAGCGACGCAACGGCTGCTCGACCTCGCCTATGAGCGCGGGCTGATCATCTATGGACGGAGGGTCAAGGGCGGCGTCGACGGCGACAATTTCATGGTCGCGCCGCCGATGATCGTCACCAGCGAACAGGTCGGCGAGATCATCTCGATCATCGGCGATTCGCTTGAGGTCCTGGCCTCCGAGCTCGACCTGCCAGTTGAAGGCCGGGGGTAGAGGAAATGGCGCCGCGAAAAGTCATCATCACTTGCGCCGTCACAGGCTCGGTGCACACGCCGTCGATGTCGCCCTATCTGCCGGTGACGCCGGACCAGATTGCCGCGAACGCCATCGCGGCGGCCGAGGCCGGCGCCTCGATCCTGCATCTGCATGCCCGCGACCCCAAAGACGGACGGCCAACGGCCGATCCGGATGTCTACATGCAATTCCTGCCGCGCATCAAGCAGGCGACGTCTGCGGTCATCAACATCACCACCGGCGGCTCCTCGCTGATGACACTGGACCAGCGGCTTGCTGCACCGCTGCGCGCCGAGCCCGAAATGTGCTCGCTCAACATGGGCTCGATGAATTTCGCGCTGTTCCCGATGCTGGACAAGCCGCGGGAATGGCAGCACGAATGGGAACCGAAGCTGCTGGAAGCCACCCGCGACACCATTTTCAAGAACACCTTCGCCGACATGGAGGGTGTGCTTGAGAGGCTGGGCAAGGGTTGCGGCACCCGCTTCGAATTCGAGTGCTACGACGTCGGCCACCTCTATTCGCTGGCGCATTTCCGAGACCGTGGCCTGGTGTCGGGGCCGCTGTTCATCCAATTCGTGCTTGGCATTCTGGGCGGCATCGGCGCCGATCCCGACAATCTCATCCACATGAAGCGCATCGCCGACAAATTGTTCGGCGACAGCTATCAGTTCTCGGTGCTGGCCGCGGGCCGCAACCAGATGCCGTTGATCTCCATCGCTGCGGCCATGGGCGGCAACGTGCGTGTCGGTCTGGAAGACAGCCTCTACGATGGCCGCCAGTTGGCGAAGTCCAACGCTGACCAAGTGCGCCGCATCCGTGGCATTCTCGATGGGCTGTCGCTGGAGGTTGCCACGCCGGCCGAAGCGCGCGACATGCTGGCGCTCAAGGGCGGCGACCGGGTGGCTTTTTGAGACAAGACCGTGACTAATCCAGCCTCCAATGATGTCATCCTCCGCCCCGGCACCATCGATGACGTCGAAACCATCCACGGGGCGATCCTGAAGCTCGGCACCCATATCGGCGCGCCCGAGGAAATCATCTCGACGGCCGACGATCTCAGGACCTGGGGCTTTGGCGCAAAGCCCGCCTTCTCGACCCTGATTGCCGAAGTCGATGGCGAATTCGCCGGGCTTTGCCTGCATTTTCCGATCTTCTCGACCTGGATGGGGCGGCCTGGCGTCTATGTGCAGGACCTTTACGTCGAGGACCGGTTTCGTGGCCGCAAGGTCGGCGAACGCCTGCTGCGGCGCGTGGCGGCCGAGTGCCGTAGGGATGGCGGCGTGTATCTGAGACTGTCCGTCGACACCGACAATGAGGGCGCCAAGGCCTTTTACGAGAGGCTGGGCATTGCCTGGTCGAGCTACGAGCAGACGCAGAAAATCATTGGCGAGGCTTTTTTCGCCTTCGGCGACGCGCCGGAAAATGGAGAGCAGGAATGAAAGCCTTCTATGCGCCGGAGCAGAAGCGGCACGATCCCAGGGCCTTTCTTTCCAGCGGTGCGGCGCAGCCCAACCCTGAAAAACCGGAACGCGTCGAAAGATTATTAGCCGGCGCAAGATCGGCCGGCTACACGATCGAGCGACCGCGCAGTCATGGGCTTGGCCCGGTCTCCGCCGTGCATACGCCCGAATATCTCGACTTCCTCGAACATATTTTCGAACGCTGGCAGCGCATCGATGGGGCTTCGGCCGAGGTCATTCCCAATATCCACCCGATCGCCCGCAACGGCTCCTATCCGGCCTCCGCCGTCGGTCAGGCCGGATACCACATGGCCGACACCGCTTGCCCGATCTCGGGCGAGACATGGCAGAGCGCGCTGTGGAGCGCCTGGAGCGCGGTTGAGGCGGCGGAAACGGTGATGGCCGGCGCTTCCGGCGCCTATGCGCTGTGCCGACCGCCTGGCCATCACGCCTTTGCCGATGTCGCCGGCGGCTTCTGCTTTATCAACAATTCGGCCGTCGCGGCACAAATGCTGCGCAGACAGGCGGCCCGCGTAGCGATTCTCGATGTCGACCTGCATCACGGCAACGGGACGCAAGGCATCTTCTACGCGCGGCCTGATGTGCTGACTGTCTCGCTGCATGCCGATCCGGTGCGCTTCTACCCGTTCTTCTGGGGCCATGCCGACGAGCGCGGTGAAGGTCCGGGACTTGGCTACAATTTTAACCTGCCGCTGCCGCGCAAATCCGCGAATGCTGCGTTTCTCGAAGCGCTCGGCGTGGCGTTCCAGCGTATCCGCGCCTTCTCGCCTGACGCGCTGGTGGTGGCACTCGGCCTCGACGCCTTCGAGGGCGATCCGTTCGGCGGGCTTTCGGTGACGACGCCAGGCTTCTCACGTATCGGGGAGGCCATCGCCAGTCTCGGCCTGCCGACGGTCATCGTCCAGGAAGGCGGCTATCTCTGCGACGAACTCGGCGACAATCTCACCGCCTTCCTCACCGGTTTTGGCGGCAAGGCGCGGTGACAATTCAAACTCGCGTCAGGAGCGTTGCTGCCTGAGCATGGCAATCACCCGGTGCACGCTCTCCAGCGTTTCGTCGATTTCGGACGCCGTATTGTAGTGCGCGATGCCGATGCGCACGACACCTTGCTCGGCCGGAATGCCGAGTTGGTGGACGATCTCCCAGGCATAGTTGTGGCCCGACCACAGGAAGATGTTTTCGGCGTTCATTTGCCGCACAATGGTCTCGGGAACGATGCCATCGACGGTGAAGGAGACTGTCGGAACACGATCGACGAGGCGTTTCGGATCGGTGATGCCATGGATGGTCAACCCCGAAATATCGGACAGGCCATCGATCAACCTTTGCGCCAGCGGATTTTCGTAGGCGATGGAAATTTCGAACGCCTTGGCAATCCTGCGCCTTCTTGACCCACCCTCGCCGGCCGAGGCGCCGAGATCGGCAAAATAGTCGACAGCGGCGGTGAGCCCGGCCATCAGTTCGATCTGCGGCGTGCCGAGTTCGAAGCGCTCCGGCAATCCATCGGACGAGCAGCGGCATTTATAGGCTTTCAGACCTTCGATGACCTCGCGCCGGCCCCACAATATGCCCATATGCGGACCGAAGAATTTGTAGGCCGAGCAAATCAGGAAATCGCAGCCGAGTTCCTGCACATCGATCAGGCCATGCGGCGCGAATTGCACGGCATCGACATAAACCAGCGCGCCGGCCTGTTTTGCAATTTGGGTCAAGGACTTGACGCGATTGATCGAGCCGGTGAGATTGCTGGCGTAGTTCAGCGCCACCAGCCGTGTCTTCCCGGACAGCAGACCTGCCAGCGTTGCCTCCTCGACCTGCCAGGTCCTTTCGTCGAACGGCAGCCAGCGCACGACGAGGCCAAGATCCTCGGCCAGTTGCAGCCAGGGCGACACGTTGCCCTCGTGGTCCATGCGGGTGAGGATGATCTCGTCGCCTGGCTTCATCGTGCGGCCGAGCGTTCGCGACATGTGGTAGGTCAGCGTCGTCATGTTGGCGCCGATGACGATCTCCTGGGGGCTCGCCGCGCCAAGGAAATCGGCCATCGCCTGATGCGCATCATCAACGACCTGCTGCGCCGCGATCGTCGTTTCAAAATAGCCGCCAAGATTAGCGTTAGTCGTCAACAGGCAGCGCGAGACCGCATCGGCCACCGCCTGAGGCACCTGCGTGCCGGCAGGATTGTCGAGATAGATACGCCGGCGTCCTTTGTCGGTCAGCGAGAGAGCGGGAAATTTTCCACGCACGGCCTCGATCGAAAAATCCACCATTGTCTCCATCCCTTTACTGTTGCTCGACAATTCCGCAGCTAGGCCCGGTCAAGGACAGGGATTGCCGACCCTCTGGTGAACCGCATCCACCGCCTTTTGCATCTCTTCAGTCCAGATGATATCAACAGAAGACAGCGCCATATCGAGCTGTGCAACCGATGTCGCGCCGACAATGTTCGACGTGACAAAAGGCCGGCTTGAGACATAGGCATTGGCAAACAGCGCCGGCTCCAGGCCGAAAGAGCGCGCCAGTTGATTGTATTCGAGCTGCGCTTCAGCGGCATTGGGCGTCTCATAACGCTGACCGCGATTGAACAGCTGCGAGCGCGAACCTTGCGGGCGGGCGCCATGATCGTATTTGCCGGTCAGATAACCTTGCGCCAGTGGCGAATAGGCGAGCAGCGATACCTCTTCGCGCTCGCAGACCTCCGCGAGGTTCACCTCGAAGGTACGGTTGACGAGGTTGTAGGCGTTCTGGATCGAGGCGACGTGCGGACCGATCCCCTTGTCGGCCTCTGCAAGGAAGCGCATCAGGCCCCACGAACTCTCGTTCGAAAGGCCGAAATGGCGGATTTTTCCTGCCTTCACCAGTTCCTCGAACACCGCAAGCGTCTCGGCGATCGGCGTCTCGCCGGCCGGCGCGCCGACAGAATCGGCACGCCGCGCCACCGCGCCAACGCGCGTCGGGTTGGCGCCCCAGGGAATGTCTCGTTCCGGCCAGTGGATTTGATAAAGGTCGAGATAGTCCGTGCCGAGCTTGGCCAGCGACTTGTCGATGGCATCAAAGATATCGGCCCGCACCAAATGCGAGGACCGGTCGCCGCGAAACCATGCATTGGCCGTGCGGCCGACGACCTTCGATGCAAGGATCACCTTATCGCGATTGCCCTTGGCCTTCATCCAACTGCCGATGATCTTCTCGGTCCGCCCTTGCGTCTCCGCCTTGGGCGGGATCGGATAGAGTTCGGCGGTGTCGATGAAATTGACTCCGCGCGAGAAGGCCAGGTCCATCTGGGCATGGCCTTCGGCCTCGGTGTTCTGCTGCCCCCAGGTCATCGAACCAAGGCAAATCTGGGTAACAAGAAGATCGGTCCGACCGAGACGGCGTTTGTGCATGGAATTCTGCTCCGGGGGGAGAGTATGCGCGGCTGCGCCCGAGGAAATCGCATCTTATAGGAAAAGCAGGCGCGCTCTCCAAGCCTTGCCAGGCCGACTTTTGCGTGAGCAGGGACGGTTAGCGGCGTGCGGCGACCACGGCGCGGCGCTTGGCCTCGTCGATCAGCATGTTGGCCACCTGCATGCGGATCATCGCGCGCTGGCGCAAATGCGGGGCAACGCGATCGGGATGGTTGGCGAAAGCGAAGCTGCGGCGCATGCGACCGAAATCGGCAACGCCTTTGGACTGATTCAGTCCCAGTTCGACTGCAATCGATTCAGGATCGATTGGCGGCAATTTTTCTTCCGGCTTCGGCTCTTCGCCAGCCAGGGCCAGCCTAGCCTGTTCAAGCAAGGCGGCAAATTCGCTGGCCAGATCAGCACCGGCCTCGCGATATTCCGCGGCGGATACCTTGATGCGGCCGGAATAGAGTTCATCGGCGACCGAGAGATAGTCGAACGGGATGGATGGGCGCGCGCCAGTCTCCGCGCCCTCGATGCAGTCGTCTTTGTCGGAGGCAACGAAGAGGTCCTCGAGCAGCGACGCGAAATCGCGCTTGGCGCTGGTAACGATGTCAGCCTCCCGCTTGCCTGACTGTCTGAATTACCGAGCATAGAACCGGCTCGTTAAAAATACATGCCGCCGGTCTTAAAGAATTTAGCCGTCGCGAGGATTGCTATCGAGAATCAACACTCCTCAACAAAAAGCCGGACTGCACGAAAGTGCAGTCCGGAAATTCGCCAGGAGTGGCGAGGAAAAACCGGCCATGTGCCAGCGTCCAAGCCTACGGTTCGCGCTGCGTGAAAGTTTCACGGGGCCGCAAAAAAATTTCATGAAAATCATCCCGACATGGCAGGTATGCAAATGCTGCACTGCACAATCGTCACGATTCAGCTATATTGTGTGACGTGGAGGACCAATCAGGAGCCTGAATCATGGGTTTCTTCACTGAAATGTTCGCCCGGCCGCGCCCGCAGGAACATCAGAGATATCGCGCGGCGCTCGCGCTGCTCCATTCCATGAGCAATGCCGAGCGCGCCGACGTCGGCATCAAGCCTGCCGATTTCCCGCGCATCGCCCGCGAAATGTCTATCCGCTAAAAATCCTGCGAGATGTCCTGGATCGATCCAGGACATCTCGCACGTCAACTCCTCAACGCGATCCCAGGAACGTCGCCTTGCCCAGCGGCACGCCATTGTGGCGAAGGATGTCGTAGGCGGTGGTGAGGTGGAAATAGAAATTGGGCATGGCCAGATGCAGCAGATACTGCATGCCACTCAATGTGGTGTCCCGGCCCCCCAGCTTCAACTCGATCATCCTTTCATCCGACCCGTCGATATCGGCGGCCGAAAAGGTCGCCAGATGGGTCAATGTCTTGGCGATCCTTGCCTCGAGATCGGCAAAGCTCGCCTCATTGTCTTCGTATTTCGGCACTTCGCGGCCGGCCAGCCGTGAAGGCGCACCCTTGGCATGGTCGGTTGCGATCTGCACCTGCCTGGCGAGGGCGAACATGTCGGGCGCAAGCCGCGCCGTCAAAAACACCTGCGGATCGATCTTGCGGTCAAGCGCATTTTGTTCGGCTGCCGCCAAAACGCTGGAAAGTGCTTTCAGCCTGGCTGAAAACACGGGCACGGATGCCTCATACATCGATATCGTCACGTCAGATCTCCTGTCCGGTCTGAGCGCCGGCGGGAGGGAGGTAGCGCCTCTGCGCACGATTCTTCAAGCGCGGCAGACACCGCGTCACCACGTCGCCGCAATCGCCATGGTAGAATCTTCGTTATCGAGCGGAGATTCCCGATGAGACGCGTCCTTCTCGCAGCGACTGCCCTTCTCTCCCTTGCCACGACAGGCCAAACGGCTTTGGCCGCCAGCGATACGCCCGAAGCGCCTTACGTCGATGATCGGTCGAGCGCGGATGCGGTCGTTCGCTCTCTCTACAGCGCCATCAACCGGCATGAATTTGCCCGCGCCTGGGGATACTATGGCGATACAAAGCCGACTAAAGACTTTGACAGTTTCGTCAAGGGCTATGACGGCACCGACAAGGTCGAGGTCGCGACCGGTGCGGTTTCAGACGAAGGGGCCGCCGGCAGTATCTACTACAACGTGCCCGTCGCCATCCGTGCCACCGACAAGAACGGCGGCGAAAAGGTCTTTGCCGGCTGCTATACGCTGCGCCAGGTGAACGGCCAAATTCAGGCGGCACCGCCTTTCGATCCGATTCACATCGAAAAAGGCGCACTGAAACCTTCCACCGCGGGTTTCGAAGAGGCGCTGCCGCCGAGCTGCGGCGAAGGGCCGCCGCCGCCGAAGAAGGATGCGGCGCTGGAGCAGGCCAAGAAGGCCTTTCTGGCTGGCTATGCCGACCAGTGTGACAAGAACCTTCTAGCCAACGAGCCGGAAAGTTTTTCGATCAAATACAGGGACAAGGACGCGGCCGCGAGCGATCCCGACCGGGAAACGCGGCTTTTCCATTTCGCCTGCTCTGCCGCGGCCTACAATGAAAACTCCATCTACTACATGAGCGATGATGTATCTGGTGTGAGGCAGTTGCAGTTCACCGAGCCTGAGATGGATATCCGCTACGTGAACAACGACAGCGAGGGCAAGGTCGAATCCATGCATATTGTCGGCTTCCGGACGACAGGCTGGGCGACCAATTCCGACTATGACAAGGATGCCCACACGATCAACACCTTCAACAAATGGCGTGGCGCCGGCGATGCCTCGTCGTCGGGCACCTATCTGTTCCGCAACGGCGATTTCTCGCTGGTCCAGTATGATGTCGATGCGTCCTATGACGGCGAGCAGAACCCTGAGACAGTTGTCGACTACAACACTGCGCCCTGAAATCCCCCGGCTTCCAGCCAGCGTCGATCAAGGCGCCTTCGACAGCATCCAGTTGAGCGTTCCACGCCAGTCGGCCATGCGGATCGGCGTGCCGTGCGTGCCGGTTTCGAAGCGGACGAAGCGGGTCGGATAGGTCTTCGACTTGGCCAGGATCGAGCGGAAGAAGGCTTCCTGGTTGGCGACGGGAAAGACCACGTCATGGCTGCCCTGGCCGAAGAAGACCGGCACACGGCGTTTGAAGGCGGGGCTGGCGAAAAAGCTCTCATCCCATAGCGAACCCAACAGCAGCAAGCCGTTGATGCGGCTGCCGGTGTCCTTTCGTCCCGCAAGTTTCCAGCACAGCGCACCGCCCATGGAGCCGCAGGCGACGAAGATTTTCGCGCCCGGGGACTGTTCGGCATAGTGGTCGATCAGGGCCGCGATCAGCGCTGCGCCCTTGTCGCCGAAATCAGGAAAATCCGGAGAGATATAGAGCCCGCCATTGCCGGCCATCAGGTTCTTGAGGCGGTTGAAATTGCCGCCGAAGGTGAAGTCGTCGACGCCTTGCTTGCGGCTGCCGCCTTGCCCGTGCAGATAGAGCACGATGACGGCGGCGCCTTGCGTCTTGCCGACGGCGACATGCCTGACATCGCCAGCATCCGTCTTCAGCATCAGATCCTGCTGCACTTTGCGCACGCCGGTGTCGGTATATTGCGGATGCACGCGCTTTTCCGGCACCTCGTCGCGTTGGTTGATGTCGCGCATCTCATGGTAGTCGAGGACCGTGTAGGCGCCATTGGCGTCGGATGAGAGCGTCGCCGGATAGGCGAAGAGATCGTCCTTGAAGGGTTTTAGCGTGAGAACATCAGCGTAGGCTGCGATCGGAAATATGATTGCAGCCAGAAAGGCCGGGAAAGCGCGAGGTAAGCGGCGGCGAAGCAAGAAAGGGAATGCCATACCAAAGGCATGCGGAATACAGGCCGGGTTTGTCAATCCTGCAGGACGCCGCCGGCGCCTTCCAGCGCCTCGCGGGTGTCGACATCGACCGACGCGCCCTCGCCGATCTCGACATCGATGACATCGAGCCCTTCGGCCTCGACCAGATGGCGTGCGCCGGTGTCGCCTTCGAGATGGGCGATGGCCGCGAACAGCGAGCGGGGCAGGAGCACCGGATTGCCGCGTTTGCCTTCATGCGAGGCACGAACCACGGAATTGCCTCCGGCCTTGCGGAACGCATCGACCAGCCGGTCGAGGTCGCCAGTTTCCACGCCCGGCATGTCTCCAAGAACGATCATTGCTCCGGCGACGTCTTGCGGCAGATAGGCAATTCCGGCCTTCAAGGACGTGGACAGGCCATCGGCAAAGTCGGGATTGTCGGCGAAGGTAACGTCGAGACCCGACAATGCCGCGCGCACCCGCTCGCGCTGATGGCCGGTGACGACGATCGTGCCCGAAGCCTTCGAGGCGAGGGCGCGTTCGGTGGTGCGGCGCACCAGCGGTTGGCCGTCGAACAGCGCCATCAGCTTGTTCGGTCCGCCCATGCGGCTCGACCGCCCCGCCGCCAGAAGCACGATCCCGACCTTGAGCCGGTTTCTGGCCGGCAGCGGCTCGCGCGGCTGCGGCCGCGTCGGTATCTCCATCAGCAGGCCGCCGACGCCCATGCCGGCGATGTCGCCCGCCGTGACATCGAGGCCTGCAATCAACCGGTCGAGCACCCAGTCGAAGCCGTTCTCCTTGGGGCTGCGGGCGCAGCCGGGAGCGCCGATGACGCGCTTGCCGCCGAGCGTACCGAGCACCAGCAGATTGCCGGGATCGACCGGCATGCCCGCGCGGATGACTGTACCGCCCGCCCTCTCGATGGCCGCAGGAACGACATCGGCGAAATCGCTCATGGCGGAAGCCCCGAAGATCACCACCATGTCATTGTCGCGCGCAAGCGCGATGGCGGCCTCGGCGACAGGGGCGATCTCATGCGGCGTGCGGCGCTCCGCCGTCAGCCTGCCGCCCGAGCGAGTCAGCCGTGCTTCGGTGACGCGCAACGTCTTGTCGAGCACACCGGGTTTGATGCCCGGCAGCACCGTCTGGATGACGCCGATACGCACCGGCTTATAGGCGTTGACGGCAAAGATTTCGCCGCCGGCGCAGATTTTCGTCACGACCTCGACCAGCGCAGAAGACACCGCGAAGGGAATGATCTTTACCGTCGCGACCATCTGGCCCTTCTCGACCGGCGCGTGCTGAGCCAGCGTGGCGATGGTGATGGCGGGATCGACGGCATTGATGGCGTCGATGACAGCTGCATTGACCGTGAAGATGCCAGCCGCCCTGGCGTGGAGATTGACCCGACCGGTGGCGGCGGGCCGCGCTTCGATGCCGCCAAAGGTCATGCTCTCGGTAATTCTTTGCGCCGCGGCATCCTCGCCCAGATCATCCGGGGCCAGAACGGCCGCGACGACCTGCGAGATGCCCGCCTCTTTGAGTATGCAGACATCTTCGGCGCTCAGCCTGTGTGCCTTGCGAAACCGCTTTTCGCCGGCAGTAGTGGCATGCGCCAGCACCGCCCCCTCGGCCGCTTCGATCGGTATCGGACCGAATTTCACGCCGCCGCGCCTTTCGCATCAAGGCCGCGCGAGCGAAAGGCAAGGATGGTCTGCGCGAGAATGGCGACGGCGATCTCGGCGGGGCTTGCCGCCCCGATGTCCAGCCCGATCGGCGCGTGGATGCGCGCAATCTGGTCGGCACTCGCGCCCAGCGCCAGCAGACGCTCGACGCGCTTGGCATGCGTCTTGCGGCTGCCGAGCGCCCCGATATAGAAACAATTGGCGTCGAGTGCCGCCTTCAGCGCGAAATCATCGATCTTCGGATCATGGGTGACGGCGGCGAGCGCGGTGTAGCTATCGAGCGGCTGACGCTCCAGCACATCCTGCGGCCATTCGGCATGCAAGGCGACATCGGGAAAACGGTCCGGTGTGGCGAAGGCGGTGCGCGGATCGATGATCTCCAGGGGATAGCCGGCGATCCGGGCCATAGGCGCGAGCGCCTGGCTGATATGGACGGCGCCGATCACCACCAGGCGCGGCTGCGGCAGATGCGCATTGAGAAAGAAGGTCCTTCCTTCCGCCTCGACGGAGCCGGAATTGCCGGATCGAAACGCTTTGGCGATCGCCGCTCCGAGGTCTCCGGCGACCTGATCGCCCTCGCGCACGATTCGATCGCGACCATCACCGAGATCGGTGACGAGGATCGCCGCGCGGCGGGCGCGTCGTTCGGCATTGAGCGTTTTCAGCGCATAGGGATCCATCCGAGGTCAGCCCAATCGCTCAACATAAACCTTGATGCGGCCGCCACAGGACAAGCCCACCTGCCAGGCCGTCTCATCGGCAACACCGAACTCGAGCATCCTGGCCTTGCCGGAGCCGATGATGTCGACCGCCTCGGTCACCACGGCGCCCTCGACGCAGCCGCCTGAAACGGAACCGTGGAAATTGCCATCGGCATCGATGACAAGGTGGCTGCCGACCGGACGCGGCGCCGAACCCCAGGTCTCGACCACCGTCGCGATCGCGACATCCTTGCCGTCCTTCATCCAGGCTTCCGCGATGATCAGCGGGTCGCGGGCCTCATCGAGATAAATGCTGTCGCTCATCGTTGCTTCTCTCAGGGTCTGTTTTTCCAGGAGCCGGGACACATATGGCTATGCGGCGCGCCTCGCGCCAGCATCCATCCACCGCCGTGGATCGACCGAAGGCGCCGATTTCCTGTCCAGCGAGGCGCAGAGATCGGCGAGCGCGTCGAGATTGTGCACCGAGCGGAATTCGTCGACATGGGGCAGCATCGCCTTCACACCGCGGGGACGCGCCTGAAAACCGTCGAAGCGCAGCAACGGGTTCAGCCAGATCAGCCGCCGGCAGGATTTGTGCAGCCGCTCCATCTCTTCCGACAAGCCCACGACGTCGTCGCGCTCCAGTCCGTCGGTGATCAGAAGCACCACCGCGCCCTGTCCCAGCACGCGCCGCGACCATGTCAGGTTGAATTCCGCCAGCGTATCGCCGATGCGGGTACCGCCCGACCAGTCCTTGACCGCCGCCGAGCAATCGGCAAGGGCGGCATCGGGATCACGGTGGCGCATCTGCCGGGTCAGATTGGTCAGCCGCGTGCCGAAGACGAAGGTGTGCACGCGCCGACGCTTTTCCGTCAGCGCATGCAAGAAATGCAGGAAGATGCGCGTGTACTGGCTCATTGAACCAGAGATATCGGCCAGTACCACCAGGGGCGGGTGAACTTCGCGGACCGAGCGGAATTTCGGCAGGATCAACTCACCGCCGGTGCGCGCGGCCGCGCGCATCATAGCGCGCGGATCAATGCGGCGGCCGTGCGCATCGGCCTTGAACCGCCTTGTCCGTACCATGTCGAACGGCAATCGCAGCTCGGCGATAGCCTTCTTGGCATCGGCCATCTCGGCGGCGTTCATCTGCGCGAAATCCTTGGCCCGCAACACCTCGTTGCCGGAAAAGGTGAAGCGGGCATCAACCTCGACCTCCGGGATTTCCTGAGGCGTCTGGTTCTTCTGGTGGCCTTCGAACATCGCCTGGCTGACGCGGTTTTCAGCCGCGCGCGGCTTCTGCTTCTGCCTGACATCAGGGGCAACCGGCGAAAACATCGCCAGCAGCTTCTCGATCAGTTCGCGCGATTTCCAGAACAGCCTGAAGGCTTCGTCGAAGGTCGGGTGATCCTCGTGCCTGGACACCAGAACGGCGTGCAGCGTCCAGTAGAAATCATCGCGCGAGCCGATGCCGGCGACGAGCACAGCCTCGATCGCGTCCTTGACCGAGGCCGGCCCGACCCGCATGCCGGCCTTGCGCAAGGTGCGGGCGAAATAGACGATGTTGTCGGCGATCCGCCCGTCCTCGGTCGCCTCTCTGGGGTCGGGACGCGATGCCGTCATTCCCCCTACTCCGCCGCCGCGAGCTCGGCCTTGACCTCGTCGAGGATGCGCCGGCCCTCGCCCGCACCGATGCGGGCAATGTCGTCCTGGTATTTTAGCAGCACGCCGATGGTGTCGGACACGGTCTCCGGATCGAGTGACACCTTGTCGAGTTCGGTCAGCGCCCCGGCCCAGTCAATGGTCTCGGCGACTCCCGGCACCTTGAACAGCTCGATCTGGCGCAGCTTCTGGATAAAAGACACCACTTCGGCCGAAAGCCGCTGGTTGGCCCGAGGCACCTTGCGGCGCACGATCTCAAGTTCGCGCTCGGCGTTGGGATAATCGACCCAGTGATAGAGGCAGCGCCGCTTCAGCGCGTCGTGGATCTCGCGTGTGCGGTTGGTGGTGATGATGACGATCGGCGGCTCTTCCGCCTTGATCGTGCCCAGCTCTGGCACCGTCACCTGGAAGTCGGAGAGGATTTCGAGCAGGAAGGCTTCGAAGGCCTCGTCGGTGCGGTCGAGTTCGTCGATCAGGAAGACCGGGGCCGCATCTGTCTTGCCGGTCAGCGCATCGAGCACCGGCCGGCGGATCAGGTATTTTTCGGAGAAAACGTTACGCTCCATGGCGGAGCGATCGACCTTGCCAGCCGCTTCCTCCATGCGGATTTCGATCATCTGCGCGGCGTAATTCCACTCATAGACGGCCGAGGAGACGTCGAGCCCTTCATAGCATTGCAGGCGGATGAGCCGGCGGCCAAGCGCCTCGGCCAACACCTTGGCGATCTCGGTCTTGCCGACGCCGGCCTCGCCCTCGAGGAAAAGCGGCCGTTTCATGCGCAGCGACAGGAAAAGCACCGTTGCCAGCGACCGGTCCGCGACATAGTCCGCGCCGGTCAGCAGATCGAGCGTCTCGTCGATCGTCCGCGGCACGGGGCGCGGTTTCAAGTCGCTCATTCTTTCTCCGTGGGTGCGTCTGCCCCACTTTCCAGGACGTGGTAGCCGCGCGCGTGGTAGATCAGCGGCCGTAAATTATCGCCCATGCGCAGGCCTGTCACCTTGCCAAAAAGCACACGATGGGTAGCCAGGTCCTTGGTGTCGATCAGCTCGCAGTCGAACACGGCGAGCGCGCCCTTCAGCGTCGGCGCGCCGGTGGAAATCACGTCCCATTCACCAAGCGCAAAGCGCTCCTCGACCGGCAAGCCGGTCATGCCGGAAAATCCAACCGAGAGCGGCTCCTGGTGCGAGGCAAGCGTGTTCAAGGCAAATCTGCCGTTCTTCACGAACGGCTCGTTCTTGGGGTTTTCACGGTTGAGACAGACCAGGATGGTCGGCGGCGTGTCCGACACAGAACAAGCCGCGATCACCGTCGCCCCACGCTTGCCGGCGGGTCCGTCGGTGGTCACCACATGAACGTGACCGGCAAAATGGCTCATCGCGTCGCGATAGGCCTGCGGTCCAATATCGTTTATCTTCAACACCGGAGACTTCCACAGCCAAAATTTGAACTGTTATATATGGCCAGACATCACATGCCACAAGCGAAGTGCTTGGCCCATATCCCGAATTCGCGTGTTGCACCAAGACCGGACAGCCTTTAGGTCTTGGCGGGAATTGGTGTCCGCGCGCGCGTCGCGGGCTTGGAGGGACAGTTCGGCAGGATGCGATCCGGGGCAACGATATCCATCGCGCTGGCCTGGCTGTTGCTGACCGGTGCCGCCGGCGCGCAGACGCTCACGATCGGCGTCGCCGCGCCCCTGTCGGGACCATCGGCCATCCTCGGCAAGCAGATCGAAGCCGGCGCCGGGATCGCGGCAGAGGCGAACGGCATCCAGCTCAAGACCGTGGATGACGCCTGTACCGGCGACGGCGGCGCAGCAGCGGCCAGGGAGTTCGTGTCAGCCAAGGTCGATGTCGTGATCGGCTTCCTCTGCACGGAGGCGATCGAAGCGGCGATGCCTGTCCTGAAGAACGCCGATATCCCGGTCATCACCGTCGGTGTGCGAACCGAAAGCCTGACCGACCGCCGCGCCAAGACCGGCTGGCCAGTCTATCGCCTCGGGCCGCGTGGCGATGACGAGCGCAACGCCGTTGCCTCCAACCTCACCCGGCTGTGGCGTGACGAACTGTTCGCCATCATCGATGACGGCACCATCTACGGCCGCGAGATCGCCGAGACATTTCGCGCCGCGGCAGAGCAGGCAGCGCTGAAACCGGTCTTCGTCGACACGTTCCGGCCGCAGCTCGACAACCAGATCGGTTTGGTCGGACGGCTAAAAAAGGCCGGCGCCACGCATGTCTTTGCCGGCGGTGACGGCGACGACATCGCCATCATGGGGCGTGATGCCGCCCAGCTCCAGGCGGGCATCGTCCTAGCCGGAGGCGAAAATCTGCGCACGCCGCCGGGCGACGTTCCTTATGCTACGGGCACGCTGATGATCGCGCCGCCCGAATGGACCGATGTCGCGGACCCGAAAGTGCTGGAAAGCTTCTCCGCGCACAAGATCGTGCCGGACGGCTACACCTTGCCGGCCTATGCCGCCGTCGAGATCGCCAAGGCGGCGACGGCGGACGCCGCAAGCTCCGGCAAGCCGCTGACCGAGGCGCTCACCGGGCATGATTTCACCACGGCGATCGGGTCGGTCCGCTTCGACGCCAAGGGCGACCTCAGCCAGAGCCCCTACCATGTCTTCCGCTTCGACGGCACACGCTTCGTACCCTTGGAAAGCAACTGATGTTCCTCACCGGCCCGCGCAACCTCATATCGGACGTTGCCGGCCTGCGCGTTGGCAATGCTGCCGATGCCAGGCTGAAGTCCGGCGTGACGACTGTCCTTTGCGACGAGCCGGCGGTGGCGGGGGTCCAGATTCTTGGCGGCGCGCCGGGCACTCGCGAGACGGATTTGCTGGAACCGCACAATTCTATCGAGACAATCCATGCCGTTGTGCTGTCAGGCGGCTCGGCTTTCGGCCTCGATGCCGCGTCCGGCGTGCAGGCCGCGCTGCGCGAACGCGGGATCGGCTTCGAGGTGGGCGGCTTCCGGGTGCCAATCGTGCCGGCGGCAATCCTGTTCGACCTGCGCAATGGCGGCGACAAGGATTGGGGCCGTTATCCGCCCTATCGCGACCTCGGCTACGAGTCGGTGCAGGCTGCCGCCGTCGATTTCCAGCTTGGCACGGCCGGCGCCGGTACCGGCGCGCTGACTTCGGGGCTGAAGGGCGGCCTGGGTTCCGCCTCGACGCTGCTGGACAATGGCGTCACCATCGGCGCGCTGGCCGCCGTCAACCCGACCGGCTCGGTGACCGTCGGGCCCACCCGCCATTTCTGGGCAGCACCGTTCGAGATCGGCGATGAATTCGGCGGGCTCGGTTATCCCTCGCCCATGCCCGAAAACGCCACGCGGATTTTGCTGAAATACCGCGACAAGGATCACGGGCGGATGGAAACCGGCGGCAACACGACCATTGCGGTCATTGCCACGGACGCGGTCCTTACCAAGGCCGCCGCGAAACGCCTGGCGATTTCGGCGCATGACGGCTTCGTGCGTGCCATCTGGCCGACCCATACGCCGGCCGACGGCGACCTGGTGTTCGCGCTGGCCACCGGCAGGAGCGGGATCGAACTGAGCGCCGACGCGGCAGTCGACCTCTATGCCGCGGCCGGCGCCACCATGGCGCGCGCCATCAGCCGCGGCGTGTTTGCCGCGACGCCAGCCGGCAACGATCTGTTTCCCGTCTGGTCGTCGCGTCGCTAGTCTGGCTAAGGCCTTCGATCAAACCGGATCGGATTTTTCTTCCTCGAACGTCACCGCGACATCGGAATTCGCGGACAGCCACACCTTCTTGCCATCGACCTCGGCAACCAGGGCTAGGGAAATATAGTGGTGATGGCCCTTGTGAGCGCCCTCGCCGCTGTCGGCCTTGGTCAGCTTGATGCGCTGGCCATCGACCTTGTCGACGGTGCCGATATGCACGCCGTCGGCGCCGACGACTTCCATGTGCTCACGAATTTTGCTGGTGTCGGTCATGTCAGGTTCTCCATTGGGGTGGTTGCCATCGGGATTGCCGACAATAACAAATGGCGAGCGGATTGGATGCATCGGCTTTGGTTCGCACGACGTTTCATCTGGCGGTCAACCGCGTCTAATCTCCGCTCATATCCATGCACTCGCCTTCACTCGCCTATGGAATCCGGCTCCATTTCCGCTTGGCCAGCCTCTGTTTGCGCGGCAGCAACGTTGAGCATTTTGCCCGCCTCTGTTAGGACGCGGCCAACGCAACGCGAAGCTGGAAATCAATCCGTATGATCCCTCGCTACTCCCGGCCGGAAATGGTCGCCATCTGGTCGCCCGAAACCCGGTTTCGCATCTGGTTCGAAATCGAGGCCCATGCCTGCGACGCGCTGGCCGAACTGGGCGTCATCCCCAAGGAAGCGGCCAAAACCATCTGGGAAAAGGGAAGCGCGGCGGAATTCGACGTCGAGAAGATCGACGCGATCGAGCGCGTCACCAAGCATGACGTCATCGCCTTCCTCACCCATCTTGCCGAATTCGTCGGGCCCGACGCGCGCTTCATCCATCAGGGCATGACGTCTTCGGACGTGCTCGACACCTGCTTTGCGGTGCAGCTCACCCGCGCCAGCGACATCCTGCTCGCCGACATCGATGCGTTGCTTGCAGCGCTCAAGCGCCGCGCCTTCGAGCACAAAGACACCGTCACCATCGGCCGCAGCCACGGCATCCATGCCGAGCCGACCACCTTCGGCATCAAGCTGGCGCAGGCCTATGCCGAATTCTCGCGCTGCCGCGAGCGGCTGGTGCACGCGCGCGAGGATATCGCGACCTGCGCAATCTCCGGGGCTGTCGGCACCTTCGCCAACATCGAGCCCTATGTCGAGGAGCATGTTGCCCAAAAGCTGGGCCTGAAGCCGGAACCAGTATCGACGCAAGTGATCCCGCGCGACCGCCACGCCATGTTCTTCGCCACGCTCGGCGTCATCGCCTCCTCGATCGAGAGGCTGGCGATCGAGGTCCGGCATCTGCAGCGCACCGAAGTGCTGGAAGCGGAAGAGTATTTTTCGCCGGGTCAGAAAGGCTCTTCGGCGATGCCGCACAAGCGCAATCCGGTGCTGACGGAAAACCTCACTGGCCTAGCCCGCATGGTGCGTTCCATGGCGTTGCCGGCGATGGAGAACGTGGCGCTCTGGCACGAGCGCGACATCTCACACTCCTCGGTCGAACGCATGATCGGCCCAGACGCCACCGTGACGCTCGATTTCGCGCTGTCACGTCTGACCAGCGTCATCGACAAGCTCGTCGTCTATCCCGAGAACATGCTGAACAACATGAACAAGTTCCGCGGCCTGGTGCATTCCCAACGCGTGATGCTTGCGCTTACGCAGGCCGGCTTGTCGCGCGAGGACTCCTACCGGCTGGTGCAGCGCAATGCCATGAAAGTGTGGGAACAAGGCGCTGATTTCCTTGAGGAACTTCTGGCCGACAAGGAAGTGACCGCAGCGCTGCCGGAGGCGCAAATCCGCGAGAAATTCGACCTTGGTTATCACACCAAGCACGTCGACACGATCTTCAAGCGGGTGTTCGGAGAGGCGTGAGGATAGCGTCTTTGTCCCCGTATAGTGACGGGGACAAAGACGCTCGCGCCGACGGCTTTCGCCAATCAAGCCTTGCCAGGCACGGTCCTGATCACCGTGCCCCAGGGGTCCTCACGGATTGTTTCGCCGCTCACATTGTCCGAACGCATCTCTACCCAGGCAAGCCCCGAGCGGGACAGATCGCGGCGACCGGCGCCGGCGCTCTGCCAGGCATTGGCGCCGATGTGGTGGTGGTAATGGCCGGACGACAGGAACACCGCCTGGCCGCCATATTTGGCGACCGTGTCGAAGCCGAATTCCTGGTTCCACCAGGCTTCGGCCTCTTCCGGCCTGCCGACGCGCAGATGGACATGGCCGACAATGCTGTTTTCCGGCGCGCCCTGCCAGCCCGCATCGCCGGCCGGCACTTCGGCAACGACAGAAGGAATGTTCATCCGCTCGGTCGCCATGGCGATCTTGTCGCCGTTCCATTTCCAGTCCTGCGGTCGGCGGTCGGCATAAATCTCGATGCCGTTGCCCTCCGGATCGGTCATGTAGAGTGCTTCGCTGACCAGATGGTCCGAAGCACCCTCGATGGCAATCTTGTCTGCGATGGCGTGGTTGATCCAGCGGCCGAGATCGGCGCGGCTGGGCAGCAGGAAGGCCGTGTGGAAGAGGCCGGCACTGCGCGGATCGTCCGGCTTGGCGGACACGTCCGGTTCAAGCACCAGTAGCGGACGCTCGGCAGCGCCCAAGGTGATCGCGCCATCTGCGCGGCTCAGTTCCTGCAAGCCGACCACCCGGCGGTAGTAGGCCGCGAGGCTCTCGGCATCACGCGCCTTCAGCCCAACCCGGGCGACGCTCACCGGCGTGGTGGCGGCAAATGGCAGTTCGCTCATCATTGTCTCCGTTGCGGCGACGCTCGATGAAACCCCAAAGCCAGGAGCCCCGTGCCGCCGATCATTATACGTCGTGTCAGCGCCAAAATCCGGTCTTCCACGGCTGTTTCGTTCCTGACAGACATCGTCGATCGCTATCGTTCACACAAGACGGCGAAAAGCGAACATGGTGTTCACCATTGCGAGCGTAAGCGCGTCCATCAACGGTTGCATGAGACAATCGCGCTCGCTATCTCAGCGCCATGAAAGTCAAGGACGCAGATATTCTGATCATTCCCGGATACACCAATTCCGGGCCCGAGCATTGGCAGACGCGCTGGCAATCGAAACTGTCGACGGCGCGTCGTGTGGAGCAGGCCGAATGGTCGAAGCCGGTGCGCGAGGACTGGACGGCGAGCGTGGCCAAAGCGGTCAACGAGGCCGAGAGACCTGTTGTTCTCGTCGCCCATTCGCTTGGAGTGGCCGCGGCCGTACAAGCCATACCGCAATTTCAGAAGCCGGTCGCCGGCGCCTTCTTCGTGGCACCGCCCGACGTCGCCAATCCCACGATCAAACCGAAGCATCTGATGACCTTCGGCCCTTATCCGCGTGAGCCGCTGCCGTTTCCCTCCATCGTGATCGCCAGCCGCAACGATCCCTTCTGCCCCTTCGATGTCGCCGAGGACATCGCGGGCGCTTGGGGCTCGCTGTTCATAGACGCCGGCGAGACCGGCCATCTCAGCGAGGATTCGGGCTTTGGCCCCTGGCCCGAGGGATCGATGACCTTCGCCAAATTCCTGACGGACCTGAAGGCTTAGCGTCCGTGGTCGCGGCGCGTCAGGCGCCGATGGAATCCTTGATGCCCTTGAGCAGGGTCTTCGCGCCCAACGAAATCAGCGCATGTTCGGAGCCCGTGGCGAGCAGGCGGTAGCCCATCGACACGACGCGGCCGGCGATAGCCGGTTCGACGACGTAGATCGCCGCATGCTTGCCGGCCTTGCGGGTGCGCTCGGCAACCGAGGCCACGGTCTCCATCATGCTTTCGAGCGTCGAATTGACCGTGGCGCCGTTCGTCCAGGCGATCGAGAAATCCGATGGGCCGAGGAAGATGCCGTCGATGCCGGGCGTGTCCAGGATGCCGTCAAGCGCATCGAGCGCGGGGCGCGTCTCGACCATAGCAAAGGCCATGGTGCGCTGATTGGTGTCACGCAGCCATTCGGCATAGTCGCCCTTGCCATGGCGGGGGAAGGCATAGGTCGGGCCCCACGAGCGCTCGCCGACCGGGGGATATTTCATGGCCGCGGCGAACAGCTTTGCATCGGCCACCGAGTTGACCATCGGCGCAATGACCGCTTCGGCGCCGAAATCGAGAGCCCGGCTGGCCATGTCGAAACGGCCAACGGGTATGCGCACCAGTGCCGGCTTGCCCAGAGCCAGCACCGGCGCCAGGCCGCGCAGGACGCTGTCCTCGTGATGGCCGCCATGCTGCATGTCGAGCGTGACGGCATCGAAGTCTTGCCTGGCGAGGATTTCCACGGTCAGGGCGTCCGGCACGCCCGACCAGGCAGTGACCAGCGTTTCATCTGCGGCAAGGCGGGACTTCAGGGACATCTAATCTTTTTCCTTGTTAGGATCGCATTTTCAGCCGGAAACCGCCGCAAAGGCAAAGAAAAACCGCCCGGCTTGGCCGGGCGGTCGATTGGTCCAGTAAGGCGCCGTATCAGGTGTTCTTGATATGCTCGATCGCCTGCGCCATCATTTCGTCCATGGTGCGGCGGATCTGATGATCGGACTGCTCGACGCCGGCAGCATCGAAATCCCTGCGGATCTTGCGGAACACATCGTGGTCGCCGGCTTCCTCAATGTCGGAAACAACGACTTCCTTGGCGTAGGCGTCGGCGTCAGCACCGGATTTTCCGAGCTTTTCGGCGGCCCACAGACCAAGCGCCTTGTTGCGCCGCGCCGAAGCCTTGAACCGAAGCTCCTCGTCGAATGCAAATTTGCGCTCGAAGCCCTCTTCGCGGTCTTTCATGCTGCTCATGGCGTCCCTCCGGGTCAAATCCGATTCGTTGGCGGTGGATATGTGTGTTGCCGAAGCACAAACCAAAAGCTCGCGGGCCGGTCAATATGCTTCGTCATATGCTGCGCTGCGGCATTTCAGTCTCGAAAGCGGTTGATTGGAAGGATTTGCCGATTGAGCAAACGATGTGATTGGGATAGACCCGGCATTGAACGTCACCGTCGCCAAAACTAATTTAGGCGGACGGACAGGAAGTGGTCGCTTGCCGCCTGCCCGCAAATCCAGAGAAAAATTCAAATGAAAAATCGCCGCCGCATTTATGAAGGCAAGGCCAAGATCCTCTATGAGGGGCCGGAACCGGGCACGCTGATCCAGTTCTTCAAGGACGACGCAACCGCGTTCAACAAGAAGAAGCACGAGGTCATCGACGGCAAGGGCGTGCTCAACAACCGCATTTCCGAGTACATCTTCAATCATTTGAACCGCATGGGCATTCCGACCCACTTCATCCGCCGGCTCAACATGCGCGAGCAGCTGATCAAGGAAGTCGAGATCATCCCGCTCGAAGTGGTGGTGCGCAATGTCGCCGCCGGTTCGCTGTCCAAGCGCCTCGGCATCGAGGAAGGCACCGTTTTGCCGCGCTCGATCATCGAATTCTACTACAAGGCCGACGCGCTGGACGATCCCATGGTTTCGGAAGAGCATGTCACGGCGTTCGGCTGGGCAAGCCCGCAGGAGATCGACGACATCATGGCGCTGGCCATCCGCGTCAACGATTTCCTCTCCGGCCTGTTCATGGGCGTCGGCATCCAACTCGTCGACTTCAAGATCGAGTGCGGTCGCCTGTTCGAGGGCGACATGATGCGCATCGTCGTGGCCGACGAGATTTCGCCGGACTCTTGCCGCCTGTGGGACGTGGCGACGCAGGACAAGCTCGACAAGGACCGTTTCCGCCGCGACATGGGCGGCCTCGTCGAGGCCTATCAGGAAGTCGCACGCCGCCTCGGCATCATGAACGAGAACGAGCCGCCGCGCCCGACCGGCCCGGTGCTCGTCGCCTCGACCGACGGCCTCAAAGGCAAGCCGCACTGATAGCGGCTTGCGCCCCAACATTCAGAACAGGAGCATGTCCAGCGTGATCAAGGCCCGCATTACCGTCACCCTCAAGAACGGCGTTCTGGACCCCCAAGGCAAGGCAATCGAACATGCGCTGTCGGGGTTAGGCTTCGATGGCGTCGGCGCGGTGCGGCAGGGCAAGGTGTTCGACGTCGAACTGGCGGAAAGCGACAAGGCCAAGGCCGAAGCCGACCTCAAGGCCATGTGCGACAAGCTGCTGGCGAACACGGTGATCGAGAATTATAGTGTGACACTTACCTGAGGTTGTGTCGGAGGCAGTATGCCGGAAGTCACGAATGAGTTGATGTTTGAGTTGCTGAAGCGCGTGCATCACGAAATTGGTGAGCTTTCGTCAGGATGTTTCCGAGACGAAACGGGAATTGAATGTTATGCGGGGTCACATGGTGGCAACGCAAAGTGACATCCATAACATCTATGGCATTCTCGCCCGCCAGGATGATCGACTTGAACGCATAGAACGCCGTCTCGACCTGCGCGAACTTGCCGAAGCTCAGAGGCCTTACGAACCAAAATGAAATCAGCCGTCGTCCTTCTCCCTGGCCTCAATCGCGACCGCGACATGATTGCCGCGCTGACCAAGATTTCCGGACAGGCTCCCGCAACCGTCTGGCAGACCGACACCGAAATCCCCGATGTCGACCTGATCACCATCCCCGGCGGCTTTTCTTTCGGTGACTATCTGCGCTGCGGCGCGATCGCGGCGCGCATGCCGGTAATGCGGGCGGTCGCCGAAAAGGCGGCCAAGGGCGTCATGGTCATCGGCGTCTGCAACGGGTTCCAGATCCTGGTCGAGGCCGGACTGCTGCCGGGCGCCTTGATGCGGAACTCCTCGCTGAAATTCGTTTGCCGGCAGGTGAAACTGCAGATCACCAACGCCAACACCATGTTCACCCGCCGCTATCAGCCGGGCCAGATCATCCGCTCGCCAGTGGCGCATCATGACGGCAATTACTTTGCCGACGCCGACACGCTTGCCCGTCTCGAAGGCGAAGGCCAGGTGGTGTTCCGTTATGCGGAAGGCACCAATCCGAACGGCTCGATCAACGACATTGCCGGCATCGTCAGTAAACAAGGCAATGTGCTTGGCTTGATGCCGCATCCGGAGAACCTGATAGAAGCAGCGCATGGTGGCAATGACGGCCGGGCGCTGTTCGAAGGTGCCTTGGGCATTGCCGCTTGAAGTTTGCAACCGCAACCTTGAGAATTGCGGCAATTCAAAATCATAGCGTGAGGGAGAGACGGTCATGAAACTCTATTCGCGGCCGTTGTCGCCCTACTCTTCGATCGTGCGGGCACTAGCCTATATCAAGGACGTGCCGCTCAAGATCATCGCGCCGCCGCCGGGTTTTCCGATCCCCGAAGAGTTTCGCGCCATCTCGCCGATGAACCGGATTCCGGTTCTGATCACCGGCTCGGGCGAAACGATCGTCGAATCGGTTGTCATCGCCGAATATCTCGAGGAGCGGTTTCCCGAACCGGCACTGTTGCCGCCCGATTCGAAGGACCGCGCGCTGGTGCGCATGTTCGCCCGCATCACCGATCTCGATGTGCTCACACCGACAATGAAGCTTTTCGAGTTGCATTTCGTGCCGAAGCGCAACAATGCCGAGATCGACGCCCAATTCGCCCGGCTCCACCATGGGCTGGCTGCTGTCGAGGCGCGCATGGCGCAAGGCCCCTTCGCGCTCGGTAGCGCCATCAGCTTTGCCGATGCCTGGCTGACGCCGACGCGGTTCATCTTCAACAATTTCCGCGCCATGACCGGCCGGCACGACCTGCTCGACGCCTATCCCAAATTTGATGCCTACGAGCAGATCGCCTCGCAGCATCCTGCATTGTCCAGGGTATGGGGCGAGATGACCGACGGCCTGAAGATATTCCTGTCCGAACTCGAAATGGGTGCCGCTTGATCAAGACGAAGACGATCGCCATCGTCGCCGCGGCGGGGTTTGCGCTGGCATCGTGCCAGTCGAGCCCCAAGAGCACGCCCGTGCCGTCGGGCAAAAGCGCAGCGCTGCTGGCCATGGAACAGGTGGCGATATCGGCCCACAAATGCTGGATCGCCAGCAAGGACCCGGCCTTCAAGCAGTATCAGATGGCTAATGAGCTGAACTCGTTCAGCGGCACGCCGCGCTTCCTTCTGGTGCCGGCCAAGCACTATGGCGGCAAACCGTTGCTGGTCGTGCAGGCGCAAGGGAGTTCAAGCCGCGTCGACGTCTTCGGACCGTTGATGAACGACCCGCTTGGCGCACGCATCAGCTCGGATGTCGCGCGCTGGCAGGCGGGCAATCCGGCCTGCGCAGCCACCGCCTGAGCCGCCATGGGCCGGTTCCTGCAGATCGCGGGATTGGTTGCCGGCCTGATAGCGCTCGTCCTGCAGTTTTCGATCACCATTCCAGCGTCGATGGAAGCGGGCCGCGGCCTGCTCGGCTCGATCGTGTTCTATTTCAGCTTCTTCACCATCCTGACCAACATTGGCGCCGTGCTGGTCCACACCTCGCTGTTGTCATCCAGCGGCTATGCGTGGCTGCCGGCCTTTGCCGGACCGCGGATGTGCGCGGGCGTCGCGGTTTCGATCACCCTGGTCTTCATCGTCTATGCCGCCGTGCTGGCGCGGCTCTGGCAGCCACAGGGCCTGTTCCTGCTTTGCGACGTCCTGCTGCACTACGTGACGCCGGCGCTGTTCGTGCTGTGGTGGCTGATATCGGGCGCCGACGGCAGAACGAGATGGAGCGACATCTCCTGGTGGGTTGTCTATCCCATCGCCTATCTGGCTTATGCGCTGGCCCGGGCGCCGCTGGCGGGCGAAGTGCCCTACCCCTTCCTCGATATCGCCAAGAACGGCGTCGAGAGCGTCGCAGTGGCGGCGCTCGCCATCACCGCGCTGTTCCTGGTGATATGCGTCGTCGCCGTTTTCGTCGATCACGGTATCAAGCGCCTCAGGAGCAAAGGCGCCCGATAGGCCGGGCGCTATTCCCAGAGCGGCTTGATGCCCTCGCGATGTGCGTCGCAGCGCGAGATGCCGATGTCCTTGAGTTGATCGTCGGTCATCTCCAGCAGCGCCAGCCGGCCGCGCCGGCGCTCCAGCAGACGGTCGATCCATTGCGCCAGCGACCTGATCACTTGCACCAGTTGGCCGGCGAAGCCGCGCTGCCCGGACGGGCGAGCAGGCTGGCCGAGCAATTCGGTTCTCGAGTGGGCGAATGTTCCGATTGTACCCATTTTCTTTTCTGCCGAAATTGTCAATTGCACCCTTTTTAGTGCACCAGTGATATGCATTGACTCTTGAAACGGTGCAATATAGAGAATTGTCACCATGACAAATTGGATTCCAGATCTCACGGGCTCAGGCCCGCTGTATCAGCGCCTCGCGGATTCCATCGAGGCGGATATCGACCGGGGGGTGATCGGTGCAGGGGCGAAACTGCCGCCACAGCGTGACCTCGCCTACGATATCGGCGCCACGGTCGGCACGGTCGGGCGAGCCTATCAATTGCTGCGCGAGCGTGGCCTGGTCAGTGGCGAGGTCGGACGGGGCACCTATGTGCTTGGCGAGAATATAGGCGTTGTAAAGCCGGAGGCACCCGACACTAGTGTCGAAGGCACGCGATATGTCGATGCTCCCAAGGACAAGCTGCGTTTCGACAGCACGGCAGCCCCTGACATCGGCCAGGGCACCATTGTCGCCGACGTCCTGTCGCGCGCCGCACAGGACCATCCGCATGAGATTTCGAGCTACACGCGCGATTTCCCGGATCGCTGGTACGAAGCCGGCGCCCAGTGGCTGTCACGGAACGCCTTCCGGCCAACGACCGATACAATCGTCCCAACTCTCGGCACTCATGCCGCGGTGATGGCTGCGATCGCGGCCCTGACGATGCCCGGCGATTATGTCGCCTTCGAGCACCTCACCTACTCGCAGATTTCTCGCAGCGCCGGCCTGATCGGCCGGCGCACCGCGCTGGTGGCATCGGACGATGAAGGCCTCGATCTGGCGGATTTCGAACGCGTCTGCGCGCAAAAGCACCCCAGGATGATATTTCTGATGCCAACGGCGCAGAATCCGACCTTGGTGACCTTGTCCTCGGCGCGCCGCGAGGCGATCGCGCGTATCGCCCGTGAATACAACGTCATCCTGATCGAGGATGACCTCTACGGCCATCTGACCGACGACCCGACACCGCTGCTTGCCGAATTTGCGCCCGAACGCACCATCATTGCCGGCGGCCTGTCGAAATCGGTCGCGGCCGGTCTGCGCGGTGGCTGGCTCTCCTGCCCGCCCGCCTATCGCCATCGCATCCGTGTCGCCCATAAGATGATGACCGGCGGTATGCCATTCCTGTTGGCGGAGGTGAACGCCCGGCTGGTGCTTTCCGGTCAGGCCGGCGAAATCCGCAAGCGCAGCATCGCGGAGATCAGCGCCCGCATGGCCATAGTGCGCGAAACTCTGGCAGGCTTCTCGTTCAAGTCGCACGACAAAGTGCCGTTCGTCTGGCTCACCCTGCCCGATCCCTGGCTTTCCGGCACGTTCAAGAATGCTTGCCTGGAGCAGGGCTTGCTGATCGACGATGAAGATGAGTTCAAGGCGGGGCGCTCGGAGCGGGTTTTCCATGGCGCGCGCTTCGGCGTCTCGCAGCCGAGACGGCGTGAGGATATTGCCGACGGCGTCGCGGTGATCAGGCGGCTGCTGGACGAAGGCCGCGCGGGCTACGACAGTTTTTCCTGAGCCATTCGCGGCCCCGCCCTGCTTGCCTCGATACGTCACTTTGCATCCCCCGGATTGGGGTCAGCCCTCGGCCTTGAAGTTCTTGGCTTCCTTCTCGGCCTTGTCCTTGCCGTGCTTCTCGGCCAGTTCCTTGGCCTGCCGGGGCGAAACGTCGGTGGTCTCCGCGATATGGAGAGCTTCCTTGTCCGAAATGCGATTATCGTTCTTGCCTTGCTTGGTAGCCATGATCCTGTCTCCTGAGTGATAGGAACCTAACGGCCGGGGCATCATGGCGTTCCCACTTGGCTTTGCGGGAGTCCGATAGTTGGCCGGGCTCCTTTCGTCGCTTACGGGAAGAGCCTAATGCATGTCGCCCGGAAGTGTCCTCGGTTCCGGGATAACGAC
>NZ_ML703268.1:150783-323525 GCF_008520305.1 Mesorhizobium sp. SARCC-RB16n
GCATGTCGCCCGGAAGTGTCCTCGGTTCCGGGATAACGACATGCATAAAATCAGAAGCTTACAGCAGGTCGGGCGAATCCTATTCGCCGCGACATGCTGTAGCGCGATCCATTGTGGTCATCACCCTGTTGCTTTCTGCCTTTTTCCTCCGCCGACGGGTGTATCGGCCGCAAAGCTTGCGATAAGAGGAGACTCAAAATCCCTGCTCCATGGACATAAATCGCCGCCCATGACCATTTCCAATTCCGTGCCGATCACACCGGACCTCATCGCCGCGCATGGGCTGAAGCCCGACGAGTATCAGCGCATATTGGATCTGGTCGGACGCGAACCGAGCTTTACCGAACTCGGCATCTTCTCGGCGATGTGGAACGAGCACTGCTCCTACAAATCCTCGAAGAAATGGCTGCGCACCTTACCGACCACCGGTCCGCAGGTCATCCAGGGCCCGGGCGAGAATGCCGGCGTGGTCGACATCGGTGACGGCGACTGCGTCGTCTTCAAGATGGAAAGCCACAACCACCCGTCTTTCATCGAGCCGTATCAGGGTGCCGCGACCGGCGTCGGCGGCATCTTGCGCGACGTCTTCACCATGGGCGCGCGGCCGATCGCGGCGATGAACGCGCTGCGCTTCGGTGCTCCCGATCATCCCAAGACCAGGCATCTCGTCGCCGGAGTGGTTTCCGGCGTCGGCGGCTACGGGAATGCCTTCGGCGTGCCGACGGTTGGCGGCGAGGTCAATTTCGATGCTCGCTACAACGGCAACATCCTGGTCAACGCCTTTGCCGCCGGCCTTGCCAAGACGGACGCCATCTTCCTGTCCGAGGCCAAGGGCGTCGGCCTGCCGGTCGTCTATCTCGGCGCCAAGACCGGTCGCGACGGTGTCGGCGGCGCCACCATGGCCTCGGCCGAATTCGACGACAAGATCGATGAAAAGCGCCCGACGGTGCAGGTCGGCGATCCCTTCACCGAAAAATGCCTGTTGGAAGCCTGCCTCGAGTTGATGGCCTCGGGCGCCGTCATCGCCATCCAGGACATGGGTGCGGCCGGCCTCACCTGCTCTGCCGTTGAAATGGGCGCCAAGGGCGACCTCGGCATCGAGCTCGACCTCGACAAGGTGCCGGTGCGCGAAGAGCGGATGAGCGCCTACGAGATGATGCTGTCGGAAAGCCAGGAGCGCATGCTGATGGTGCTGCGCCCCGAAAAGGAAAGGGAAGCCGAGGCGATCTTCCACAAATGGGGCCTCGACTTCGCCATCGTCGGCAAGACCACCGATGATCTGCGCTTCCGCGTGCGGCACCAGGGCGACGAGGTTGCCAACCTGCCGATCAAGGATCTTGGCGACAAGGCACCGGAATACGATCGCCCGTGGATCGAGCCGAAGAAGCCGGCGCCGCTTGCCGGCAATGACGTTCCGCAGGCCGATGTTGCCGATGCGCTGTTGAAGCTGCTCGGCGGACCGGACCTTTCGTCACGTCGCTGGGTGTGGGAGCAATACGACACTTTGATCCAGGGCAACTCGCTGCAGCTTCCGGGCGGGGATGCCGGCGTGGTTCGCGTCGAGGGACATCCGACCAAGGCGCTGGCCTTCTCCTCCGACGTGACGCCGCGCTATTGCGAAGCCGACCCCTATGAAGGCGGCAAGCAGGCGGTGGCCGAATGCTGGCGCAACCTGACCGCCACGGGGGCGCTGCCGCTCGCCGCCACCGACAATCTCAATTTCGGCAATCCGGAACGGCCCGAGATCATGGGCCAGCTGGTCGGCGCGGTGAAAGGCATTGGCGACGCCTGCCGGGCGCTGGGTTTCCCGATCGTGTCGGGCAACGTCTCGCTCTACAACGAAACCAATGGCCAGGGCATCCTGCCGACACCAACCATCGGCGGCGTCGGCCTGATATCGGACTGGTCGAAGATGGCACGGATCGGTTTCGCCGCGGAAGGCCAGATGATCCTGCTGGTCGGCGCACCGGCTTCCTGGGGCACGCATCTCGGTCAGTCGGCGTATATGCGCGATGTCCACGGCCGCAGCGATGGCCCGCCGCCCCCGGTCGATCTCAAGCACGAGAAGCGCGTCGGCGACCATGTACGCTCGTTGATCGCGTCCGGCATCGTCACGGCGGCGCATGACGTCTCCGACGGCGGCATCGCGGTGGCGCTGGCCGAAATGGCCATGGCGTCGGGGATCGGCGCGACCGTTCCCGGCCTTGTCGGTACCGATCCGATCCCGGTCTGGTTCGGCGAAGACCAGGGCCGCTACCTCCTGACGCTGTCGATCGATCCGCACGGCGATGAATGGGACGCGATCCGCAAGCAGCAGGGCGAACTCGGCATCTTCGCGCCGTGGATCGGCTCGACGGGGGGCAATACGCTGAAGCTCGGCGATGCAAGGGCAATCCCGGTCAGCGACTTGACCGCCGCCCATGAAGGCTGGTTCCCGCGTTTCATGGATCAGGCCAGTTGACGAGAGCATGATCCCGAAAAGTGGAAACCGGTTTTCGGAAAAGATCCTGCTCAATCATAGGAAACTAGCTGTACGGGCGCTGCTTGCAGTGGTCTTCTGGCCGTCGCTGTTCTTTTTCTGGTGCCTCGGGCCGTTCGTCTTCTTCCTGTTGTCGACGACCTCGAGTGAGGTTTGCCCCAGGCTGGAAACACGCGCCGAGTTCCTCGCCGCGGCCAACGGCACGCTTCCGATGCTGGTCCTTCAGGACTTGATCTATGCGGTTCCGATCGTCTGCCTGGTGCTTTGGAACCGGCTCCTGCCGGAGCCAACGCGGGCCAGGCACATCATCACCTGCATCAAGCTTTTCGTCGTCTCGGCTGTGCTCGGGGCCTTGTGGGAGTATGGCTCTTCGCTTGTCTGCGATGGCTACGGCCGGCCGTTCTTCTCGCCTGCCTGGCAAATGACCAGTTATCTGCCGATCGCCAACCTGGCGGTCAACATCCCGCTCTACGTGCTGGTCTTCAGCCTGGGCCGCGCCTTCTCGATGCGCGAGGACGAGCCGGCGCAGGAGCCTGATGAAACCCTCTCCTGAACACCAACAGGACGTACACCGGACGGAACCGCTTCAATCCGGATTGGAAAGGCTTTAGTCTTGGCCGACTCTCATCGCACGGGCCGCCGCGTCGCCGCCCTCCCGAAACAGGAATTTCTGCAATGGCAATGGACGCCCACGACATCGAAAAACTGATCAAGGACGGCATACCGGACGCCCGCGTGACGATCCGCGACCTCGCCGGCGATGGCGATCACTATGCGGCCGAAGTCGTGGCCGAGAGCTTTCGGGGAAAAAGCCGCGTCCAGCAGCACCAGATGGTCTATGACGCGCTGAAGGGCAATATGGGCGGCGTGCTGCATGCGCTGGCACTGCAGACCAGCGTCCCGGACTGAGGCATTCCCACCCGTCACGCTTGGCCCAAAACAGCCCATTCTTTGCGCCATTCGGGTGATGGCATGGCTAAAGTCTTGTTTCGGGCAACCTATGGGGTTATTTGAAAGACATGTTTCGAGCCTGACTCCCACAGGCGTGAAAGGATATTCCATGAGCGGTATCAACGACTACATCGACAACGAAGTGAAGGGCAACGACGTCGTCCTTTTCATGAAGGGTACGCCCGGCTTCCCGCAATGCGGATTTTCGGGCCAGGTCGTCCAGATCCTCGACTATATCGGCGCCGACTATAAGGGCGTGAATGTCCTGGACTCCGCCGAACTGCGCCAAGGCATCAAGGACTATTCCAACTGGCCGACGATCCCGCAGCTCTACGTCAAGGGCGAATTCGTCGGCGGCTGCGACATCATCCGCGAGATGTTCCAGGCTGGCGAATTGCAGACATTCCTGGTCGAGAAGGGCGTGAGCGTCAAAGGCGCCGCCTAATTCAGCCAAGGCATGTCGACACCGACATGCCTTGGGCACCGGGGCAGCCCCACCTCGGCAATTTTTACATCCCGGACACCGGGACCAGGACGAGCCAATGCGCCGGCCCGCCGGCGCGTTTTCGTTTGAGAGATCGGACTTGCCGTGGACCAGCAGAAATCAGCGCCGCAGGGGGCAAGCACCTTGCCCGGGGCAAGCAGCTTGCCCATTCCGCGCTGGGAGTTCATCGCGCTCTGCGCGGCGCTGATGGCGCTCAATTCGCTGGCCATCGACATCATGCTGCCGGCGCTGCAGCAGATCGGCGCCTCGCTCGGCGTCGAGAATGAAAACCACCGGCAATATGTGATCACCGCCTACATACTGGGTTTCGGCGGCGGCCAACTGCTCTTCGGGCCGATCTCGGACCGGTTCGGTCGCCGTTCGCCGCTCGTCGCCGGCCTGATTATCTATGTGGCGGCGGCCGCCGCGGCTGCCATCGCGCCGAGCTTTGAAACACTTTTGATATGCCGCGCCGTGCAAGGCATCGGCGCGGCCGCCACGCGCGTCATCGCAGTCTCGATCGTGCGCGATACATTCGATGGCCGGCGAATGGCCGAAGTCATGTCGCTGATCTTCATGGTGTTCATGGCCATCCCGGTCGTGGCACCAGGCATCGGCCAGTTTATCATGCTGTTCGCGACCTGGCATTGGATATTCGTCACCATGGCCGTCGGCGCCCTGGTCGTGTCGGCATGGTCGCTGCTGCGCCTGCCTGAGACGCTGCATCCCGAATACCGCCGGCAACTGACGGTATCCTCCATCCTCGGCGGCTTCCGCATCGTGCTCACCAACCGCATCGCGCTCTGCTATGCCTTCGCCAGCACTTTCATCTTCGGTGCCATGTTCGGCTTCATTGCCTCGGCGCAGCAGATCTATGTCAACATCTTCAACGTCGGCGAGATGTTTCCCGTCATCTTCGCCGGTGTCGCGGCCGTGCTCGCCTTCTCCAACTTTCTGAACTCGCGCCTCGTCGGCCGCATCGGCATGCGCCGACTGTCGCAAAGCGCGCTGCTGCTGTTTCTGGTGATCAGCCTGGCCTGGCTGGTGCTTTCACTGGAAACGAAGATGCCGCTCTGGCTGTTCATCACCTTCTTTGCCGGCGCAATGGTGCCGTTTGGCTGTCTCGGCGCCAATTTCAACGCGTTGGCCATGGAGCCGCTTGGCCAACTGGCCGGCACGGCGTCGTCCATCCTGGGTTTCATGCAGACGTTTCTCGGCGGCATTCTCGGCACGTTGATCGGCCAGGCTTTCAATGGTACGGTGACACCGTTGGCCGCTGGGTTCTGCAGCGTCTCGGTCGCAGCGCTGCTGATGATCCTGATTGCCGAGCGCGGCAAGATGTTCCAGCCGCAGAACGCACCCGTGTCAGGGCACGTTACCGACCTGCATTGATCTTGCCGCCGACACCGCGCAGAAGTTAACCTATTCCGCCCACAGTTCCCGGCGCAGTTCCTGCCAGCTGTCCTGGTCCGGCGCGACCAGCAGGCCGCCGTCGACATGCGAGGGCAGATAGGCACTGCCATCAATGCGCGCGGCATGGCCGCCGGCTTCCTGATGGATCAGCACGCCGGGCAGATGATCCCAAGGCATCAGCTTGTTGTAGACGACAAAATGCGCATGCCCGCTCGCCAGCAGGCGATACTCGTGAGCAGCGCAGCGATAAGCGAACTGCGACAATGCCTTGGTCTGGTTGCGCGCAAGGCGTGAGCGCTCCGGTTCGTCGAGATATTGCCAGGAGACCGCGCCGGTCATTTGCGATATCGGGACAGGCGACGCCACATGCACTTTCTCCAGGCTTCCATGGGCATGCCTGATATGGCTGCCGGCACCCTTGGCGGCGATCAGCCAATCCTTGCCCACCGGATCATGGATGATGCCCGCGACCGTCTCGCCTCTGACAACGACCGCCAGCATGACGCCGAAGAGCGGTACGCCGGATGCGAAATTGAAGGTGCCATCCACCGGATCGATGGTGAATGCCAGTTCAGCGTCGCCCAGGCCATCGAGCAGCGCCGGATTGTCGGAGCAGGCCTCCTCGCCCACCATCATGGCCGAGGGATAGCGCTCGCGCAGCCTGGCGGTGATCAGCCGCTCGGCGTTGACATCGGCTTCCGTCACCAGATCGGCGGCGGATGTCTTCTGCCTGATATCGCCATCGCCCAATCGGCGAAAGCGCGGCATGATTTCAACGTGGGCTGCCTCGGCCAGAATCCCGGCTAGCCAGTCGATCGCGGTATCGTCAAATGTCATCGGAAATGTCTTGCCTGATCGCGAGGGTTTCATTGAGGGCGGCGAAATCGAACAGCTTTCGGTCGAGCAAATGCGACGGCCTGGTGTTGGACAGAGCGCGGATCATGGTGTCCTTGCGGCCGGGCATGCGCTTTTCGATGTCCTCGAGCATCGCCTTCATGGCGTTGCGCTGCAGCCCTTCCTGGCTGCCGCAGAGGTCGCAGGGGATGATCGGGAACCGCATCGCGGCAGCGAATTTCTCAAGATCTGCTTCGGCGCAATAACTCAGCGGGCGAAGCACCATGACGTCACCTTCGTCGTTGAGCAGCTTTGGCGGCATGGCGGCAAGCCGGCCGCCATGGAACAGGTTCATGAAGAAGGTTTCGAGGATGTCCTCGCGGTGATGGCCGAGAACCAGCGCCGAGCATCCTTCCTCACGTGCGATCCGATAGAGATGGCCGCGCCGCAGCCGCGAGCAGAGCGAGCAATAGGTGCTGCCTTCGGGGAGCTTGTCGGTGACGACCGAATAGGTGTCCCGGTATTCGATACGGTGGGCTATGCCGTTGGCGTCGAGATAGTCGGGCAGGATGTGCTTGGGGAAATTTGGCTGGCCCTGGTCCAGGTTGCAGGCCAGCAACTCGACCGGCAGCATCCCGCGCCATTTGAGATCAAGCAGCATGGCCAGCAGACCGTAGGAATCCTTGCCGCCCGACAGCGCGACTAGCCAGCGCTCGCCGGGCTTCACCATCGAGAAGTCCTCGATCGCCTGGCGGGTCTGCCGCAGCAGCCGCTTGCGCAGCTTGTTGAACTCGACCGAGGACGGTACCTCGGCGAACAGCGGGTGGGAGCCACCTTCGGCGGCCGGTTCAAGCGTTTCGATGTCTGGCAGCATGTTCATGGCGCGACGGCCCCGGATGTTACTTCCGCCGGCTTAGCGCATTGGCCGGAAAATCGAAATTGATTTCAGCGACACGCCGCAAAGCGGATGCGCGAAAACAAAAAGGCCGCCTCGAAGGCGGCCTTTCCGGTATCGCAGAAAATCGTTCGCTTAGCGCGAGTAGAATTCGACGACCAGGTTCGGTTCCATCTGCACGGCGAATGGAACGTCCGCCAGGCCGGGGATGCGCGAGAAGGTCGCGACCATCTTGTTGTGATCGGCTTCGATGTAGTCCGGCACGTCGCGCTCGGCGAGGCCGACCGACTCCAGGACGATGACCAGCTGCTTCGACTTTTCGCGCACTTCGACGACATCGCCCGGCTTGCAGCGATACGAGCCGATGTTGACGCGCTTGCCGTTGACGTTGACGTGGCCGTGGTTGACGAACTGGCGGGCGGCGAAGATGGTCGGCACGAACTTGGCGCGGTAGACGACCGCGTCGAGACGCGATTCGAGCAAGCCGATCAGGTTCTCCGAGGTGTCGCCCTTGCGGCGGTCGGCCTCTTCATAGACCTTGCGGAACTGCTTTTCCGAAACGTCGCCATAGTGACCCTTCAGCTTCTGCTTGGCGCGCAGCTGCAGGCCGAAGTCGGAAAGCTTGCCCTTGCGGCGCTGGCCGTGCTGGCCGGGACCGTATTCACGCTTGTTGACCGGGGACTTCGGGCGGCCCCAGATATTTTCGCCGAGACGGCGGTCGATCTTGTATTTCGCGGATTCGCGCTTGCTCATCGCATTCCCTTTTCAAAAACAACACACCCGGCACCTCATGGTCCGGGTGAAGGAAACGCGCCCTCCTCTGGCCTCCGTTTTCGAGACCTGACAGGGTTTTCCCACGCAACGCGGCGGAAAACCCACGGGACACGTCAGTTCAAACAAGATCGGAAACGACTGTCGTGACAGACCTTGCGTATACAAAACAAACACCGGACATCGCTGCCCGGCGTTGGCGGCTGGTTAAACCGAGATTTAACCGGTGTCAAGCTTGTGAGTGGCACGGGCCGGCGCAACTGTATAGCGTTCAGGGCGTTGATGCGATGCCGGGATGTGGCGGGAGGTTTGCGCCAGCGGCACCAAGAAGTGACTGGAGCTAGAGGAGCCTAATTGCATGAAGAAGTTCTTCCTTACCCTGGCAGGCGCCGCGGTGCTTGCAGGTTCGATGGCGGTGGCCCCCGAACCGGCCATGGCGCGCCATTGGCATGGCCACAAACAGGTCTGCCGGGTCATCGTCAAAAAGCGAGTGGTGTGGCGGCATGGTCATCGCAGGGTGATCGTCGAGAGAGTACGGCGCTGCCACCGCTGGTAGGCTGTCAACGCAACAATCCCAGGGCCAGCGAACGTCGCTGGCCCTTTCCATTCCAAGATAGTGTGGCCAGCGAACGTCGCTGGCCCTTTTTCATTCCAGGTAGTGTGGCTCGAAGCGCTCAATCCTGGGATTTTTTCTCCGGCAGTCCCTTGCGCTTCGTCTCGGCGAATTCCTCGAGCTGTTTTTCATTCATCGATTCATACATGCCCTTGGAAGCGCCTTTGAGCTCGCTTTTCTTGGTCTCGCCGCGTTTGGCGGAGAGTGCGGCGCCGGCGGCCTTCTGCTGGGCTTTCGAGGTGGCTGGCATGGCGGGTTCTCCTTTGCTGTCATGGAAACGCCGCGCTTCGGCGGCGGTTCCAGCGACAGGGCTCGTTCCGGTCCGCACGATGCCAGCCGGTAGCCGGCCTTGGCGATTTTCGTTGGTAGCCTTCCCGTGTCCGGAACCCCAGTGTAGGACGGCTGAATGAAATCCCTGACCGATCCCTCACAGGCTCTCTCCACTGGCCTGACGAAAATCCGCACCGAATTGCACGTGCCGGACGGATTTCCGGCTGATGTGGTTGCCGCGGCGGAGGCGGCGGCCAAACGCGTGCCCGACCAGCATGCCGATCGAAGGGCGATGCCCTTCGTCACGCTCGATCCGGCTGCTTCCACCGACCTCGATCAGGCGTTCTCGATCGAGGCGAGCGGCAGTGATCTTCTGCTGCATTATGCCATTGCCGATGTGGCCTGGTTCGTCCAGGACGGCGACACGGTGGATCTCGAAGCCTGGACGCGGGGCGAGACACTTTACTTGCCAGACGGCAAGGCCGGGCTCTACCCGCCGGTGATTGCCGAGGGTGCGGCAAGCCTGTTGCCGGATGGACCCCGTCCAGCAGTTATCTTCACGGTCCGGGTTGCGCAGGACGGTGCGACGAAGTTGGACGGCGCGGAGCGGGCAATCATTCAAAACCGCGCCAAGCTCGCGTACGACAGCGTGCAGGCGTCCGACGTCCCGGCCGGCTTCGCCGAAATGGCGCGGCGCATGGCGACGAACGAACAGCGCCGCGGGGCTTCCCGCGTCGATCCGCCCGAGCAGGAGGTAGAAAGACTTGCCGATGGCACATACCGGCTTTCGTTCAGACCGCTGCTGCAATCCGAGCAGGACAACGCCGCGCTTTCGCTGGCCGCCAACATGGCGATTGCCGATGCCATGCTTGCGCATCATACCGGCTTGTTCCGGGTGATGTCGGGGCCGGATGCCTTCAAGGTTCAAAGGTTGCGCAACGCGGCACAGGCTCTCGGACTGTCCTGGCCGGCCTCCACCAGCTTGCGAGACTATCAGCGAACCCTCGATCCGACCGATCCGCAACAGGCGGCGCTGATGCTGGAAATCCGCCATGCAAGCCCCGGCGCGTCTTATCAACCCTATCACGATGGCGTTGTCCCCTGGCATGAGGCCCTGGCCGCCACCTATGCCCATGCAACGGCGCCACTCAGGCGACTTGCCGATCGCTATGTCGTGCGCTGCGCGCTGGCTATCGCCAACGGCCAGCCCGTGCCACAGGCTGTCACCGACGCGTTCGCCAGATTGCCGAAGACGATGGGACGTGCGGATAGCCGCGCTTCGCTGATCAACCACGCGGCCATCGACCTTGCCGAGGCAATAATGCTGGAAGGCCGCGAGGGTGAGACGTTCAAGGCCGTCGTCACCGACTTCGTCGACCACGGCGTGCGCGTTCAGCTTGCCGACATGCCTGTCGTCGCCACCGTAAAGGCCTCCGGCCTCAGACAGGGCGACGGTCTGACGCTAAGGCTGGTCCTAGCCGATCCGGATCGACGCAGCATCGTCTTCGAACCTGTTTGAGTGGCGGGCACCTCCGCCACTATCCAAGTGCACGGTCAGCCCAAATCCCTGCATAAGGCGGCTGACGGCGAAATCCGCCTTGCCCGAGGTGAACACCGCGATATCGGGCTCGCCTTGCGGCAGAGCTCCATCGATGGGCGGCAGCAGCGAAAGGGCACGGCGAGCGATCGCCTCGGCCGGATCGATCCAGTCGACCGGCCAGGGCGCGGTCTTGCGCATGCGATTGACCAGAAAGGGATAGTGCGTGCAGGCCAGCACGACGATATCGGTGCGCATGCCGTCGCGCTCGATGAAGCATGGCGCGATCTCGGCGCGCACGGCCTCCTCGTCGACGAAGCCCTCGCGCATGTAGGCCTCGGACAGGCCCGCCAGCCTGTCACTGGCGACCAAGCGGACATGGCATTTCTGCGCCCATTTGCTGATCAGGTCGCGCGTGTACTGGCGCTTTACCGTGCCCGGCGTCGCCAGCACCGAGACCAGGCCCGAGCGCGTACGCTCCGCCGCCGGCTTGACCGCAGGTACCGTGCCGACAAAGGGATGGCCCGGAAATCTTTCGCGCAAAGCGTCGATCACCAGCGTCGAGGCGGTGTTGCAGGCAATGACCGAAATGGCCGGCGCAAAGCGGTCGAGCAATTTGGCGAACAGCTCCAGTATATGGGTCCGCAGCGCCGGCTCTTCCCAGGCGCCAAAAGGAAAAGCGGCATCGTCGGCGACATAGATGAAGCGCCGGTCGGGCATCAGGACGCGCGCCTCACGCAACACGGTGAGCCCGCCGACGCCGGAATCGAACATCAGGATCGGCTGCTCAGTCATTGTCGGTTCCCTTGCCGCCAAGTGGCGGCGTGTCCGCGTCGTCGCCGTTGGCGTCCGGCACCTGGCCAGCCGCCTCCGCCTTGCGGGCGCGCGCGGCTGCCGCTGGCAAACGCCTCGGATCATCGCCCGGTGAGCCATCGCCGCGCGGCATCGCCGGCGAAAACCGGTCGAGCGACGAGATGATGCCGCGCAACACCTTGAGCTCCGGTTCGGCAAAGCCGGCGCGCGTCAGCACGGCGCGCAGATTGTCGACCATCTTCGGCTTCTTCGGCGCCGGCCGGAAATAGCCGCGCGCTTCCAACGCGCCTTCCAGATAGGCGAACAGGCCGTGCAATTCTTCCTTGCTTGCCGGCTTCATCTCCGGCCCCGAAAAATTGGTCCTGGTTTCGTCCTCCAGGCCCGACTTCATCCACTCATAGGACATCAGCAAGGCCGCCTGGGCGATGTTGAGCGAGGAGAAATCGGGGTCGACCGGAAAAGTGACGATCTCGTCGGCGAGGCCAACCTCGTCATTGTAGAGACCGAAGCGTTCGCGTCCAAACAGGATGCCGGTGCGCTGCCCCATTCCGTGACGGGCGCGCAGCATCCTTCCCGCCTCCACCGGGCCGCGAACGGATTTGAAACCGTCGCGCTGCCTGGCGGTGGTGGCGAAGACGAAGTTCAGATCAGCGAGCGCCGAGGCCAGATCCTCGTAAACGGTGACGGCATCGATGACATGGTCGGCACGGCTGGCGGCGGCGCGTGCTTTCTCGCTCGGCCAGCCGTCGCGCGGGTTGACCAGGCGCAGCTCCGACAGTCCGAAATTGGCCATGGCGCGGGCGACCATGCCGATGTTCTCGCCGAGCTGCGGCTCGACGAGGATGATCGCCGGGCCGGCGGCTGCGGGGTTGGCGGGGTCTTTGGTGATGGGCATGACTGTCAATGAACTGCTGTTTGCGGCATTTCAGCGTCCCCTGCCATATTCGGCCGCGAAAATGAAGCATTCGCAAATGAAGGCGGCCATGCCTCACATTCGTGACCGATCGCCGTTTGCGTGGCCAAAAACGCTTTGGTATACGGGCGCAATCTCCCGGCCGAACGCCACGCGGGCAAGGCCGTCCCATTCCCAGCAACGAGGCATTCTTTCCATGGCGAAGATCAAGGTGGCGAACCCGGTCGTCGAACTCGACGGCGACGAGATGACCCGCATCATCTGGCAGTTCATCAAGGACAAGCTGATCCACCCTTATCTCGACCTCAAGCTCGAATATTACGACCTCGGTATCGAGCACCGCGACGCCACCAACGATCAGGTGACGATCGATTCGGCCAACGCCATCAAGAAATACGGCGTCGGCGTGAAATGCGCGACGATCACCCCCGACGAGCAACGCGTCGAGGAATTCAAGCTGAAGAAGATGTGGAAATCGCCGAACGGCACCATCCGCAACATTTTGGGCGGCACCATCTTCCGCGAGCCGATCATCATGAAGAACGTGCCGCGCCTGGTGCCCGGCTGGACCAAGCCGATCATCGTCGGTCGTCATGCCTTCGGCGACCAGTATCGCGCCACCGATTTCCGCTTCCCCGGCAAGGGCAAGCTGACGATCAAGTTCGTCGGCGAGGACGGCCAGGTGATCGAGCATGACGTGTACGATGCGCCCGGCGCCGGCGTCGCCATGGCCATGTACAATCTCGACGAGTCGATCCGCGAATTTGCCCGGGCGTCGCTGAACTACGGCCTGCTACGCAACTATCCGGTTTACCTGTCGACCAAGAACACCATCCTCAAGGCCTATGACGGCCGCTTCAAGGACATTTTCCAGGAGGTCTACGAGGCTGAATTCGAGGCCGAGTTCAAGTCGAAGAAGCTGTGGTACGAGCACCGGCTGATCGACGACATGGTGGCGTCGAGCCTGAAATGGTCGGGCGGCTATGTCTGGGCCTGCAAGAACTATGACGGCGACGTGCAGTCCGACACGGTGGCGCAAGGTTTCGGTTCGCTCGGCCTGATGACCTCGGTGCTGATGACGCCGGACGGCAAGACCGTCGAAGCCGAAGCCGCGCACGGCACCGTCACCCGCCACTACCGCCAGCATCAGAAGGGCGAGGAAACCTCGACCAATTCGATCGCCTCGATCTTCGCTTGGACGCGCGGCCTCGCGCACCGCGCCAAGCTCGACGACAACGCCGACCTGAAGCGCTTCGCCGAGACGCTGGAAAAGGTCTGCATCCAGACCGTCGAGTCCGGCTTCATGACCAAGGACCTGTCGTTGCTGATCGGCCCCGACCAGCCCTGGCTATCGACCACCGGCTTCCTCGACAAGATCGACGAGAACTTGCAGAAGGCGATGGCGTAAGCAGCCTCGAGGACAAATGGGCAAGCCGGTCGTCTACGGCGCGGACTACAGCGTCTATGTGCGCATCGTCCGGCTTGCGCTCGAGGAGAAAGGCGTCGCCTACGACCTCGTGCCGGTGGACATTTTTGCGGAGGGTGGCGCGCCGGCATGGTACGGCGAACGCCATCCTTTCGGCCGCATCCCGGCCTTCGAACATGATGGCTTTCGGCTCTTCGAGGCCAGCGCGATCGCGCGCTATGCCGACGAAGCTTTCGACGGTCCGGCATTGCAGCCCGCCGATGCGCGCGGCCGCGCCAGGATGGGCCAGATCATCGGCATGTTCGATGCCTATGCTTATCGGGCAATGGTGTGGGACGTCGCCGTCGAGCGGCTGGAGAAAGAAACGCCCGACGAGACGCTGACCGCCGAAGGGCTGCGCCGGGCCGAAACCGTGCTCAGGGTGCTGACGTCACTGAAGGCACAAGGGCCGTGGCTGCTTGGCGACCAGCTGACCTTGGCCGACCTGCATGCGGCGCCGATGATTGGCTATTTCGTCAAGGTCAGCGAGGGGCGCGACTTGCTGGCGCGGTTTGCGGATATCCGGGACTGGTACGCGCGTGTCTCGGTGCGTGCAAGCTTTGCGCGCACCGACAAGGTTGGTTGATAAGTCCAATCCGACGCTTACGCTGCCTCCAGCGCCGCCCTTACCGCGGCGATCGCATCATTGGCTTTTGACGCATCCGGGCCACCGGCCTGGGCCATGTCGGGACGGCCGCCGCCGCCCTGCCCGCCCAATGCGGCGGAGGCCACGCGCACCAGGTCGACGGCGCTGAAGCGGCTGACGAGATCATCGGTGACGGCGACCACGACACTTGCCTTGTTGTCCTCGCCAGCGCCAACGAACACGACGACGCCAGAGCCCAACGAAGTCTTCCCGGCATCGGCCAGCGGCTTCAGGTCCTTCGGCGAAACGCCGGAAACCGCCTTGCCGAGGAAGCCGACACCAGCGACGATCTCGTTGGCGGCTGGGGCATCGGCCGGCGACCCGCCGCCCAGCGCCAGCTTCTTGCGCGCTTCGGTCAGGTCCTTCTCGAGCTTCTTGCGCTCTTCGAGCAGCGCTTCGACGCGCGCCGGCACATCTGCCGGCGAGATCTTCAGCGTGGCGGCGGCCGCCTTCAGCCGCCTGTCCTGCTCGTCGAGATGTTTTCGCGCGGCCTCACCGGTCAACGCCTCGATGCGGCGCACGCCTGCGGCGACCGCACCGTCCGAGACGATGCGCACCAGGCCGATATCACCGGTCGCCCTGACATGCGTGCCGCCGCAGAGTTCGACCGAATAAGGCCGGTTGGCCTTGGCGCCATGCAGACCTGTGCCCATCGACACGACCCGCACCTCATCACCATACTTCTCGCCGAACAGCGCCATGGCGCCCTCGGCGATGGCGTCGTCGACCGACATCAGGCGCGTGGTGACCGGGCTGTTCTGGACAACGATCTCGTTGGCCATGCGCTCGACCTCTTCGAGCTCCTCGGCGGAAATCGGCTTGTTGTGCGAGATGTCGAAACGCAGGCGCTCGGGGGCGACCAGCGAGCCCTTCTGCGCGACATGGGTGCCCAGCACCTCGCGCAGCGCCTCATGGATTAGATGCGTCGCGGAGTGATTAGCGCGCAGCCTGGAGCGGCGTGCATGATCGACCTTCAGTTCGACCGCGGCACCCGTCTTGACCGTGCCGGCAATCACCTTGCCCAGATGCACGAACAGACCATCGGCCTTCTTCTGGGTATCGGAGATCTCGATCGAGAACCCCTCGCCTGACATCAAGCCGGTGTCACCCATCTGGCCGCCGGATTCGCCATAGAACGGCGTCTGGTTGACGATCACGGCGACCGCATCGCCCTTGGCGGCGCTGTCGACGGTCTTGCCGTCCTTGACCAGCGCCTGGATAAGGCCCTCAGCCTGCTCGGTTTCGTAGCCGAGGAATTCCGTGGCGCCGGTCTTTTCACGCACGGAGAACCAAACCGTCTCGGTGGCGGCCTCGCCGGACCCGGCCCAGTGCTTACGCGCCTCCGCCTTCTGCTGCTCCATCGCATTGGTGAATCCGGCAAGATCGACCGAAATGCTGCGCTGCCGCAGCGCATCCTGCGTCAGGTCGAGCGGGAAACCATAGGTGTCATAGAGCTTGAATGCCGTTTCGCCATCCAGCATGTCGCCAGCGCCGAGCTTCTCCGTCGCCTCGGAGAGCAGGCCGAGGCCGCGCACCAGCGTCTTGCGAAAGCGTGTCTCCTCGAGTTTCAGGGTCTCGGTAATCATCGTTTCGCCACGCACCAGTTCCGGATAGGCCTGGCCCATCTCGCGCACCAGGGCCGGCACCAGTTTCCACATCAACGGATCGCGGGCGCCGAGCAGCTGCGCATGGCGCATGGCGCGGCGCATGATGCGGCGCAGCACATAGCCGCGGCCTTCATTCGACGGCAGCACGCCGTCGGCGACCAGGAAGGAGGATGAGCGCAGGTGATCGGCAATGACGCGATAGGACGCCACCGTTTCGGCGTCGGGCGCGCGCCCAAGCGCGGAGGACGCCGCATCGATCAAATGACGGAACAGGTCGGTCTCGAAGACGCTTTCCACCCCTTGCAGGATGGATGCCATGCGCTCCAGGCCCATGCCGGTGTCGATCGACGGGCGCGGCAGGTCGACGCGCTCCTCTTTCGTCAGCTGCTCGTACTGCATGAACACCAGGTTCCAGAATTCGAGGAACCGGTCGCCGTCCTCCTCGGGACTGCCCGGAGGGCCACCCCATATGTGCTCGCCACGGTCGATGAAGATTTCCGAGCAGGGGCCGCAGGGGCCGGTGTCGCCCATCGCCCAGAAATTGTCCGAGGTCGCGATCCGGATGATGCGATCGTCGGAGAAACCGGCGATCTTCTTCCAGAAGCCGGCCGCCTCATCGTCCGTATGATAGACGGTGACCAGCAGCTTGTCCTTCTTCAGCCCGAACTCCCTGGTGATGAGGTTCCAGGCAAGCTCGATGGCGCGCTCCTTGAAATAGTCGCCGAAGGAAAAATTGCCGAGCATCTCGAAGAAGGTCAGATGGCGCGCGGTATAGCCGACATTGTCGAGATCGTTGTGCTTGCCACCGGCGCGAACGCTTTTCTGGGCCGTGGTGGCACGCGAATAAGGCCGCTTCTCCAAGCCGGTGAAGACGTTCTTGAACTGCACCATGCCGGCATTGGTGAACATCAAGGTCGGATCGTTGCGCGGCACGAGCGGGCTCGAGGCCACGACCTCGTGGCCTTCCTTGCGGAAATAGTCGAGAAAGGTCGACCGGATCTCGTTCACGCCACTCATGGATACTGCCTTTTCAAGAGAGCCGCCGGCCGGACCGGCGGGAGATGGCTCAGTGTTTTCTAGAAGATGGAGTTGGCCTTTTAGCCGTAGCTCTTGACCCTGTCCAGAAACACGGAATTGGGCCAATTCACACCTTGCATCGGCACTTGCGCGGGCGCGCAAACGAAAACCGCCGGCTCGAAGGCCGGCGGTTTGGAACGCAGTACTAAAGAACTCTGTTACTTAAGCGTCGGATAGGCTGGATTTATGGCCAAACTCTGGCGTTGCCCTACATCGCGCCGGCTTCGTCCTCGAAACCGTCGTCGCCATTGCCCTCTGAACCACCATTCTCGAGGAATTTTTCGGCGATCAGTCCGGCATTCTGCCTGAGCGCCAGTTCGATCTCGCGCGCGGTGTCGGGATTGTCGCGCAGGAACAGTTTCGCATTCTCGCGGCCCTGGCCGAGACGCTGCGAATTATAGGAGAACCAGGCGCCCGACTTCTCGACCACACCGGCCTTGACGCCGAGATCGACCAGTTCGCCGGTCTTGGAGACGCCCTCGCCATACATGATGTCGAACTCGACCACCTTGAAGGGCGGTGCCAGCTTGTTCTTGACCACCTTGACGCGGGTCTGGTTGCCGACGACCTCGTCGCGATCCTTGACCGAGCCGATACGACGGATGTCGAGGCGAACCGAAGCATAGAATTTCAGCGCGTTGCCGCCTGTCGTCGTTTCGGGCGAACCGAACATGACGCCGATCTTCATGCGGATCTGGTTGATGAAGATGACCATGGTGTTGGAGCGCGAGATCGATGCGGTCAGCTTGCGCAGCGCCTGGCTCATCAGGCGGGCCTGCAGGCCGGGCAGCGAATCGCCCATCTCGCCCTCGATTTCGGCGCGCGGCGTCAGCGCCGCCACCGAATCGACCACCAGCACGTCGATGGCGCCCGAACGCACCAGCGTGTCGCAGATCTCGAGCGCCTGCTCGCCTGTGTCGGGCTGCGAGATCAGCAGGTTTTCAAGATCGACGCCGAGCTTGCGAGCATAGACCGGATCGAGCGCGTGTTCGGCGTCGACGAAGGCACAGATGCCGCCCTTCTTCTGGGCTTCGGCCACGGTATGCAGCGCCAGCGTCGTCTTGCCCGAGCTTTCCGGCCCGTAGATTTCGATGATGCGGCCGCGCGGCAAGCCGCCGACGCCGAGCGCGATGTCGAGGCCGAGCGACCCGGTCGGTACCGTTTCGATCTCGACGACCTGCTCGTTCGCGCCGAGCCGCATGATCGAGCCCTTGCCGAAAGCCCGCTCGATTTGCGACAGCGCCGCATCCAGAGCCTTTGATTTGTCCACTGCCTTATCCTCTACCAGCCGCAAAGAATTCTGAGCCATGATACATCACCCCTTGGTCGTCAATGAAGGCCGGACAATCCGTAATCCCTGTCATTTTGTACCTTTTTTGTTCTCATTTGGCAAGGGGTAGCAACCAATTGAAAAACAAGCGATATCCCGATTTGTTCTTTTTTTGTCTTGCCAAGCCGGTCAGGAACAGGCTCCGCATTGGGCCAGCCGGGCCCAGCATCCCACCCCGCCGAATCGCCGTCTTGCGTGCGAAGCTCTGTCGCGCACTCTAGCGCTTGTGCGGCTACAACAACAAAGGTCATATCGCCGCCATGGTGAAATCAGCGAAGATACTGGCCGTGGGCGGCGCCCATATCGACCGGCGTGGCCAGGTATCCGGTCCTTATGTGCCAGCCGCCTCCAATCCCGGCACGATGCGCGAGGATGTCGGCGGTGGCGTCTTCAACGCCCTGCGCGGCATGGTGCGGCGCGGCCTCTCCGCATCGCTGCTTTCGGTGCGCGGCGGCGATGCGTCAGCCGATACGGTTTCACGGGCCATCGCCGAGGCAGGCATCGTCGATCTGTCGGCGGTGTTCCTCGACCGTACGACGCCGAGCTACACGGCACTGCTCGACCGCGAAGGCGAACTGATCGTCGGCTTTGCCGACATGGCGCTGTACGACCTGGCCTTTCCCAAGCAGATCCGGCGCTCCAGGATACGCCAGGAAGTGGCCGCCGCCGATGCTATCCTGTGCGACGCCAATCTGCCGTCGGCCGCGCTGGAGCGGCTGCTGTCGTTAGCCGCCGGCAAACCGGTTTTCGCCATTGCGATTTCGCCGGCCAAGGTGACGCGGCTGATACCGGTGCTCGGCGGGCTGGCTCAGCTCTTCATGAACCGGCGGGAGGCCGTTGTGCTGGCTGGGGTCAATGCAAATGCCGCCGAGCGGGAGATGATCGACGGGTTGCGATGCAGCGGCCTTGCCAGCGGCGTGGTCACGGCAGGCAGTGGCCCTGTGTTGGGTTTCGACGGCACAGGCGCCTTTTCGATCGTGCCGCCTGCCCCCAGAAAAGTCGCCGATGTCACCGGCGCCGGCGACGCGCTGGCGGGTGTGACGGTGGCGGCGCTGCTGCGCGGCCTGCCGTTGCGCCAGGCCCTACGCGAAGGCGTCGCCGCGGCAACGCTCGCCATCGAAAGCGCCAACGCAGTGCCCGAATTCAACGCTGCAAGCTTCGCGGAAGCGCTGGCCCTTGTGCCGGATGCCAGGGAAGTGGCATGAGACCGGCAAATTCATAAAGCGCAGTGGATGCGCCGCACTCCGGATTGGAGATCAGACATGACGCCAGAGACCGCCCGCCCCTTCATCGATATCCACGCACCGGTGGCGCAGGCCCTGGCCGCCGGACGCCCGGTGGTGGCGCTCGAAAGCACCATCATCACCCATGGCATGCCCTATCCCGACAACGGCGCCATGGCGGCCAATGTCGAAAAGATCATTGGAGATGGCGGCGCGGTGCCGGCGACGATTGCCGTGGTCAACGGCCGCATCAAAATCGGACTTTCGGACGGCGAACGCGAATCGCTGGCGATGACGGGTGACGCCATGAAATTGTCGCGCGCCGATCTCGGCTTCGCCGTCGCGCAAGGCCGCACCGGGGGCACCACGGTCGCGGCGACCATGATCGCGGCTGAAATGGTCGGAATAAAAGTGTTCGCCACCGGTGGCATTGGCGGCGTGCACAAGGGCGCGGAGAAGAGTTTCGACATCTCGGCCGACCTCGATGAACTGGCGCGCACGCCGGTCATCGTCGTCTCGGCCGGCGCCAAGGCCATTCTCGACATCGAAAAGACGCTGGAGGTGCTGGAAACGCGCGGCGTGCCCGTGGTCGGCCATGGCTGCGAGACGATGCCGGCCTTCTGGTCGCGGCAGTCGCCGTTCCGGGCGCCATTGACCTTGCACAAGCCGGAAGACATCGCGCATTTCTACCAGACGCGGCAAGCGCTTGGGCTTAGCGGCGGCTTGCTGGTCGCCAATCCGGTCCCGGAAAACCACGAAATCCCCGCTGAAGAAATGGCCGGCTACATCGAAGCCGCGCAGAAGGCGGCAGAGGCGCTCAACGTTACCGGCAAAGCCGTAACGCCGTTCCTGCTGGGAAAAATCCTCGAACTCACCGGCGGCCGCAGCCTGAAGACCAACATCGCGCTGGTCGAGAACAATGCGCGATTGGCGGCTAAGATCGCCAAGGCCTTGTAGGGTTCCGCGCCGTTACCTGCCGGCCCGCAGCCCGGCTTCATAGGCGCGCCGCGCCCACACCGTCATTTCGTCAGGATCGTCGAAGGCCCTGTCGGGAATGCTCCAATAGGGCATTGCCACCAGCTTGCCATGGCGGGAGCCGGTATAGGTCCACTGCCGGCAGCCAGCGGCTTCGAAATCCGGCACGCTTTGTTCGTCCGCCTTCAGCAGCAATTCACCGCGCAGCACGATGGCGACGATGATGCCGTCGAAATAGATCCCCTTGCCGCCGAACAGTTTTCGGATGCTGACCGGGCCGAGGCCCTCGAACAGTTCCGCGATGCGCTCATTGTCCATGCCACGATCATGTCACCGGCATTTGGCCTTGTCATCGCCGAAACCAAAATTCATGCTGACAGGTTGAGGCTATCCTGTCGGAGTTTTTGCCATGCCTGTGCTGCTCAAGGGGTCCTGTCGCTGCAACGCCGTGCGTTTCGAAGTGGAAAGCCACACGCCGGTGCCGTTCATGCTGTGCTACTGCTCGATCTGCCGCAAGCAGCAAGGCGGCGGCGGTTTCGCCATCAATCTCGGTGCCGACTACGAGACACTGAACATCAAGGGCAAGAGGAGCCTCGGTGTGTACCGAGCCGAGATCGAGGACGACGAGCATCCCCATTGCGAGGTCTCGACCGGCGAGCGCAATTTCTGCCGCAAATGCGGTTCGGCGCTCTGGCTCTACGACCCGACCTGGCCGGAACTTGTCCATCCCTTTGCCTCGGCGATAGACAGCGACCTGCCGAAGCCGCCGGAAAAAGTGCATCTGATGCTGAAATACAAGGCGGACTGGGTCGAGCCCGAGATCGGCAAGGGCGACAAGACGTTCGACGTCTATCCCGAGGAATCAATCGCCGACTGGCACAGGCGGACGGGCATGTGGGTGGATTAGCGGCAGGTAGATGGGCGAAATTCTGAGAGGCAGGCGCTGCCCCTCATCCGGCCCTTCGGGCCACCTTCTCCCCGTGAACGGGGCGAAGGAAGGCTAGGCCGAGGCGCGCGCCTCGGCCAGCGCCTTGAGATCGGCGGGCTTCAATTCGACCGATTCGCCGCAACCGCAGGCAGAGCTCTGGTTCGGGTTGTGGAAGGTGAAGCCCGTGCGCAGCGTCGTCTGTTCGAAATCCATCTCGGTGCCGAACAGGAACAAGGCAGCTTCCGGCGCGACATACACATGCGCGCCGTCGCGCTCGATGTGGTCGTCCTTGGCGTTGGGCTCGGTCACCAGATCGACCGTGTATTCCATGCCGGCGCAGCCGCCCTTCTTGATGCCGAGGCGAATGCCGTGCGCAGTGTCACGCGTGGCGACGATCTCGCGCACCCGGTCGGCGGCCTTTTCGGTCATCGTGATGACGGCAAAGCGTCCCATGTCATTCTCCACTTTCGCGCGAGTTCAAGGCCCGCAGAACGAGTCTTACCTAAAATGGTTACAATTGCACTTTGCTGCAAGAGATCTTATTGCCATTGTCCGTGCAGCGCTGCCGTCGCGTATGCATCAAGAACAGCTTCAGATGAGTCCCGTTCATGCTCCTCCAAGGCATAGAACGCGTCATCCAAGGCATTGAAATCTATGCCACGGCCGCCGGCTTCACCCACGATTTCCATCCTTGCCAAACGCTCATCGGGAAAACGCTCGCCCAACAGAGCACAGGCCTGTCGTGTCAATTCCGCATGCATTTCAAGGCCCATCGCATGGAAACCTTGAATGGCCCCCTGCGCCGTTATCCCATAAGAATTCCAGAAATACTGCCTGAAGCCGCCGTTCAGAACCTGCCAAGTCAGTAACTCGACACAGATGACGTTCCTGATCGCGGAAGGCATAGCGCTGACAATTCTACGATACTCGGGCGGTCGATCGAGAGCGCCGATAACTGGAGCGCCCCAAAGCTCAACGACTTTCTCCGAAGGCGGGACATCCCTTGCGCTCAAGTAATCCGGCGAAAATTTGTCGGACATAATTCGTCTGACCGCCTCAATACCAGCCAACCGCCACCTGTGCCTCTTCCGACATACGGTCGGGCGTCCAGGGCGGATCGAAGGTCATGTTGACCTCGACCCCGGAAACGCCTTCGACGGCGCCGACGGCATTTTCCACCCAGCCAGGCATTTCGCCGGCCACCGGGCAGCCGGGCGCGGTCAAAGTCATGTCGATCTTGACCGAACGGTCGTCCTCGACGTCGATCTTGTAGACGAGACCGAGCTCGTAGATGTCGGCCGGGATTTCCGGGTCGTAGACCGTCTTCAGCGCCGAGACGATGTCATCGGTCAGCCGCGCCAGTTCATCGGCGGGGATGGCCGAGGCGGAAACGACGCTGTTGCCGGCCGGTACGGTCTCTGCGGTTGTACTCACATCATCCATGGTCGTCACCCGAAAAACTTGCGCGCTTTTTCAAGCGCCTCGGCCAAAGCGTCGACTTCGGCCCTGGTATTATACATGCCGAACGATGCCCTGCATGTGGAGGTTACGCCAAAGCGTTTCAACAGCGGCTGCGCGCAATGGGTGCCCGCGCGGACAGCCACGCCTTGCCTGTCTATCACCATCGATACGTCATGGGCATGAATACCTTGCAGTTCGAAGGAGATGATGGCGCCCTTGCCAGGCGCATCGCCGAAGATGCGCAGCGAATTGATGGCCCGCAGCCGCTCATGGGCATAATTCTTGAGGTCTTCCTCATGCGCCGCGATGCGCTCGCGGCCGACGCTTTCCATGTAGTCGAGTGCCGCGCCCAGCCCGATCGCCTGGACGATCGGCGGCGTGCCAGCCTCGAAGCGGTGTGGCGGCTCATTATAGGTGACTACATCCTCCGTCACCTCCTCGATCATCTCGCCGCCGCCCATGAAGGGACGCATGCCTGCGAGAATATCCCTCTTGCCATAAAGCACGCCGATGCCCGAGGGGCCGTAGACCTTGTGGCCAGTGAAGACGAAGAAATCGCAATCGAGGTCCTGCACGTCGATGGGCATGTGCACGGCGCTCTGGCTGCCGTCGACCAGCACCGGGATACCGCGCGCATGGGCAATGCGGACGATCTCCTTGATCGGCGTCACCGTGCCCAGCGCATTCGACATCTGCGTGATGGCAACGAGCTTCGTCTTGTCGGTCAGGCGCTTCTCGAATTCCTCGATGTGAAAGACACCGAGGTCGTCGACCGGCACCCAGACCAATTTCGCGCCCTGGCGCTCGCGGATGAAATGCCAGGGCACGATGTTGGAGTGATGCTCCATGATCGACAGCACGATCTCGTCGCCCTCACCGATGTTGGGCATGCCGTAGCCATAGGCGACGGTGTTGATGGCCGAAGTCGTGTTCGAGGTGAAGACGATGTTGTCGGTGCTTGGCGCGTTGAGGAAACGGCGCACTGTCTCGCGCGCCTTTTCATAGGCATCGGTAGCGGCATTGGAGAGGAAGTGCAGGCCGCGATGGACGTTGGCATATTCCTGGGAATAGGCATGCTGGATGGTATCGACCACCACCTGCGGCTTCTGTGCCGAGGCGCCATTGTCGAGATAGACGAGCGGCTTGCCATAGACTTCGCGCGACAGGATCGGGAAGTCACGGCGGATCGCCTCGACGTCGTAGAAATCTCCGATCTTGCCTGGAGCGTTCATCAGGATCACCCGTGCGTCACAAACCAGTCGTCGAGCCGCGCTTCCAACGCCTCGACGATCGCTTCGTCATCCAGTTCCTCGATCACTTCGGCCACGAAGGCTTTGACGAGCAACCCCCGCGCGCTCTTTTCATCGACGCCGCGCGCCATCAGGTAGAACAAATGGTCGTGGTCGATCTCGGTGACCGTCGCGCCATGGCCGCAGACGACGTCGTCGGCGAAGATTTCAAGCTCCGGCTTGGTCGAGAATTCGCCATCGTCCGACAAAAGCAGCGTGTTGCAGGCCATCTTGGCGTTGGTCTTCTGCGCATATTGGTGAACGTTGATGCGCCCCTGAAAGACCCCGCGCGCCTTGCCCGTCACCACGTTGCGGATGACCTCGGTCGATGCCGTATGCGGCACGGCATGGTCGAGCACCATGGTGACGTCGGTGTGGGTGTCGCCCGCCAACAGGTTGATGCCGCGCAGCTTGAAGTCGGCGCCTTCGCCCGTCGTCTTGACCATGATTTCCTGGCGCACCAGCCTGCCGCCGGCGTTCATGACGAACAGCGTCAGTTTTGCATTCTTGCCGATATGAGCCTTGAACTGCGCCAGATGTGTTGCCGTTTCCGGCTGTTCCTGGACGATGAGCCAAGTTACCTCGGCGCCCTCGCCGAGCACGAGCTGGCAGACCGAGCTCGTCAATGCCGCGCCCTCGCCGGCCTGACGCTCGACGATGACCGCCTTGGCGCCGGCGCCGACCCGCACCGGCAGGCGCACATGGGTCTGGCCGCCGGCCTGCAAATTCTGCAGCTCGATCGGCTTTTCCAGTTCGACACCGTCGGCGATGTCGACAAAATAGCCGTCGGCGACAAAGGCCGTGTTCAGCGCACCGATGGCGTCATCGCTGCCATAGGGATCGAGCCCCGGCGCGATGCTGCCGTCGGTCAGCTTTTCGAACAGGCGCTGGACGCTGACGCCTTCGACGACCGGCGCCTTGGCACTCGATACGCCGTTCAACAGGGTCAGAACCGTCGAACCGTCGACGATTGGCGCGATGGCTTTCGCAGCGGCAGCCGGATCGAAGTCCGGCACCACATTCAAAAGCCGGCGCAGATCGGTGTAATGCCAGGATTCGATGCGCCGCGTCGGCAGGCCGTGCTTGATCGCTTCTATGGCGTCGTCACGCTTCAGCATCACCGCGCCGTCGCCCGGCAGCAGCGACAGCCGGTCGCCGAACGCGTCGATCAACGCGGTTTCGGCCGGTGTGCGCTGCGGTTGTGTATGCATGTTCATCAGTGTCGCCCTGTCTTTTGGCACAAAATGACTTGGCATCTCACGCGGCTTCGCCGATCACGCCGGCATAGCCATTGGCTTCGAGGTCGAGCGCCAGCGACTTGTCGCCCGACTTGATGACCTGGCCCTTGTAGAGCACGTGCACGCTGTCGGGCACGATGTGTTCGAGCAGGCGCTGGTAATGGGTAATGACCAGGAACGCCCGGTCGGGCGCGCGCAGCGCGTTGACGCCATCCGAAACGATCTTCAGCGCATCGATGTCGAGGCCGGAATCGGTCTCGTCGAGCACGCACAGCTTCGGCTCCAGAAGCTTCATCTGCAGGATCTCGGCGCGCTTCTTCTCGCCGCCGGAAAAGCCGACATTCAGCGGCCGCTTCAGCATCGCCATGTCCATGTTGAGCGAGGCGGCGGCGTCCTTCACGCGCTTGAGGAATTCCGGGATCTTCAGCGGTTCCTCGCCGCGCGCCTTGCGCTGCTCGTTCATCGCCACCTTGAGGAATTCCATGGTCGCCACGCCCGGTATCTCCATCGGATACTGGAAGGCGAGGAAAATGCCCGAAGTGGCGCGCTCCGCCGGATCCATTTCGAGGATCGACTGGCCGTTGTAGAGGATGTCGCCCTCGGTCACCTCATAGTCCTCGCGGCCGGCGAGGATGTAGGAGAGCGTCGATTTGCCCGAGCCGTTCGGCCCCATGATCGCGGCGACCTCGCCGGCTTTCACCGTCAGGTTCAAGCCGCGGATGATCTCGGTGCCGTCATCGACGATGCGGGCGTGCAGGTTCTTGATCTCAAGCATTTTTGTTTCCTGAATATTTGTCCGGGCCGGTCAGCCCACGGAGCCTTCCAGCGAGATGCCGATCAGCTTCTGCGCCTCGACCGCGAACTCCATCGGCAGCTGCTGGATGACATCCTTGACGAAGCCGTTGACGATCAAAGCGATCGCTTCCTCTTCCGGAATGCCGCGCTGCATGACGTAGAACTTCTGGTCCTCTGATATTTTCGACGTCGTCGCTTCGTGCTCGAACTGCGCCGTCGAGTTCTTGGCTTCCATGTACGGCACGGTGTGAGCGCCGCACTGGTCCCCGATCAGCAGCGAGTCGCAATTGGTGAAGTTGCGGGCGTTGGTCGCCTTGCGGTGCGCCGAGACCTGGCCACGATAGGTGTTCTGCGAGAAGCCGGCGGCGATGCCCTTGGAGATGATGCGGCTCGACGTGTTCTTGCCGAGATGGATCATCTTGGTACCGCTATCGACCTGCTGGTAGCCGTTCGACACGGCGATCGAATAGAACTCGCCCGAGGAATCGTCGCCGCGCAGGATGCAGCTCGGATATTTCCAGGTGATCGCCGAGCCGGTCTCGACCTGCGTCCACGAAATCTTCGAACGGTCGCCACGGCAGTCGCCGCGCTTGGTGACGAAATTGTAGATGCCGCCCTTGCCGTCAGCGTCGCCAGGGTACCAGTTCTGCACGGTCGAATATTTGATCTCGGCATCGTCGAGCGCCACCAGTTCGACCACCGCGGCATGCAACTGGTTCTCGTCCCGCTGCGGGGCCGTGCAGCCCTCGAGATAGGAGACGTAGGCCCCCTCCTCGGCGATGATCAGCGTGCGCTCGAACTGGCCGGTGTTCTTCTCGTTCATGCGGAAATAGGTCGACAGCTCCATCGGGCAACGCACGCCCTTGGGCACGAAGACGAACGAGCCGTCGGTAAACACGGCCGAATTCAGCGTGGCGTAGAAATTGTCGGAGGTCGGCACGACCGAGCCAAGATATTTCTGGACCAGCTCCGGATGCTCGCGGATCGCTTCGGAGATCGAGCAGAAGATGACGCCGGCCTGCGCCAGTTCCTTCTTGAAGGTGGTGACGACGGACACGGAATCGAACACGGCATCGACAGCGACGCGGCCCGACTTGTAGACGTTGTCACTGACTTCCTCGAGCTCCGAGGCGTCGGTCTTCTGCACGCCGGCGAGGATTTCCTGCTCCTTCAACGGAATGCCGAGTTTCTCGTAGACCTTCAATATCTCGGGATCGACGTCGCTGAGCGAAGTTGGCCCGGGCGTGCTCTTGGGCGCCGCGTAATAGTAGATGTCCTGAAAATCGATCTTGGGATAGTTGACGCGCGCCCAGGTCGGCTCTTCCAGCGCCAGCCAGCGCCGATAGGCTTCGAGGCGCCAGTCCAGCATCCAGGACGGTTCGTCCTTCTTGGCCGAGATGAAACGGATGATGTCTTCGCTCAGGCCCTTGGGAGCCTTGTCGACAGCGATCTCGGTCTGGAATCCGTATTTGTATTGGTCGACGTCGATCTTTCGGACCCGATCGATCGTGTCCTGCACAGCAGGCATATGCGTTCTCCATCCACGCCGGGGTCAAGGCCCGACAGTTTTCAAACTATGGCACCGCCGATTGGACGCCGAGCAGCGTCCGCGGCAGCGTAAGTTCAATATAGTGCGCCTCGACCGGAAATTCACCCGGCCAGCATGAAACGCACGGCTCTACCAGGCCGAAGCCCAAATCCGTTTTTCTCAAGCATCGGATTTTCGGTCCGATGCTCAAACCGCTACGCGGCTTTCTCTCTACCCGCCCGGCGCGCGGCAATTCCTTCCAGCGCGGTGCGGAACAGTTCGACGTCCTCGGCACCGGTCGTTGCGCCGACCGACACGCGCAAGGCGCCAAGGCTGTCACCGTACCCCATGGCCTTCAGCACATGGCTCGGTCCAACCTTGCCCGACGAGCAGGCGGAGCCGGCGGAAAGCGCCACGCCCGCCAGATCGAAGGCGATCTGGGCGGTTTCGGCTTTGACGTCGGGAATAGCGAAGAATGTCGTGTTGGCAAGCCTTGGTGCGCCGGCCCCGAAGATTTCCACATCCGGTACCAGCGTCTTGATTGACGTTTCGACCTCATCGCGACGCTGACGCACGGCACCGATGGCGTTCAGTCCGGCCAGGGCGTCTCGCGCGGCGGCGCCAAAACCGGCGAGGCCAGGCAGGTTCTCGGTGCCGCCACGGCGGCCCTTTTCCTGGCCGCCGCCATTGATCAGCGGCCTCGGCATCATCAGGTCAGCGGCGGCAACGATGGCGCCAGCGCCCTTGGGCCCGCCGATCTTGTGCGAGGACAGAATCACATAGTCGGCGTATTCGGCCGACATATCGATGGAAACGCGGCCAGCGGCCTGGACGGCGTCGACGACAAGAATGCCGCCCGCCGCCCTGACGATCTCCGCGATGCGGTCGATCGGCTGGATGACGCCGGTTTCATTGTTGGCGGCGTGGATCGCGACCAACGGTAAGCCATCGGCCTTGTCGTGACCGGCGAGCGCCGCCGTCAAGGCGTCGACATTGACGATGCCATCGGCGCCGACACCGATCCGCGTCACCAGGTCTGCCGGGAAGCGTCCGCCATTCAGCAGGCACGGATGGTCGGCCTCGCACACGTAGAGCCGGCTCATGCGAATGGCGCCGCGCCCCATCCGCCAGTCCGGCGTCAGAAGCGTCGAGGCGGCCTCGGTCGCGCCCGATGTGAAGACGACATGCTCGGCCTTGCCGTTGACCAACGCCGCAACGTCGCGCCTGGCATTCTCGACCAGCCTGCGCGCGGCACGCCCCTCGGCATGGACCGACGAGGGATTGGCCGCATCAAACGCCGCGACCATGGCCTCGCGCGCCGCTGAAAGCAGCGGCGCACTGGCATTATAGTCGAGATAGGCGCGTATCGCGGCCATTGTCGTCCAGTCCTTCCCGTCAGAAGCCATTCCGCCGACGTATGGCGTTATTTCCTTGAAATTCCAAGGCAAGCCGTCCTATTTACGCGGCTTGCGGCGAGTGCGACCGGGCGATCGCGTTTCGGCCACCCAGTTTTGAACAATTCTAAACTAGCTTCTAGGAAGACGCTCGCCCTGCGTCAAGGTCTGTGGAAGCGGGGCCAGAGGAAGAGTTCCGGGCGCCGCACTTGTATATGTCACGTGGAGTATTTCATGCCTGAGGTCATTTTCACCGGTCCGGCTGGCCGCCTGGAGGGACGCTACCAGCCCTCGAAGGAAAAGAGCGCGCCGATTGCCATCGTGTTGCATCCGCACCCGCAGTTCGGCGGCACGATGAACAACAAGATCGTTTATGACCTTTTCTACATGTTCCAGAAGCGCGATTTCACCACGCTGCGCTTCAATTTCCGTGGTATCGGCCGCAGCCAGGGCGAGTTCGACCACGGCACCGGCGAGTTGTCGGACGCGGCGGCGGCGTTGGACTGGGTGCAGTCGCTGCATCCGGATTCCAAGAGCTGCTGGGTGGCCGGCTATTCCTTCGGTTCGTGGATCGGCATGCAGCTCCTGATGCGCCGGCCCGAGATCGAGGGCTTCATCTCGATCGCGCCGCAGCCCAACACCTATGATTTTTCCTTCCTGGCGCCCTGCCCGTCCTCGGGCCTGATCATTCACGGCGATGCCGACAAGGTGGCGCCGCCGAAGGACGTGCAAGGCCTGGTCGACAAGCTGCACACGCAAAAGGGCATCACCATCACGCAGAAGACTCTGCCCGGCGCCAACCATTTCTTCGCCAATGACGCCGATGTCCTGATCGAGGAATGCGCCGACTATCTCGATCGCCGGCTGGCGGGAGAGTTGTCCGATCCGCGGCCGAAACGGCTGCGCTAAGACATCAGGCGATCCGTATTCGCGGCAATGAGTGGGCGGGCAATGCCCGCCTCCTCGACATATGTCTTGCCGCCGTGCTGATGTCCGGCAGCGACCTATTTTTCTGGGGCAATGAGCCGGAACGATGGCTTGCGGACCGGCAATCCTGAAGGAGCCGGCCGGAAGATGAAGCCGAGCCTGGCGAAGACCAGTCCGACTGCCAGCGCGAAGGCGCAGCCGAGGCCGAAGCCGGCTACGGTGTCGCTCGGATAGTGCGCGCCGACGAAGACCCTGGTCGAGGCGATGCAGGCCGTGACCACCAGGGCAATGTACCAACGCCGCGGAAACAAAAGCAGCAGGATGCCGAACACTGCGCCCATCGTCGTGGCATGGCCGGAGGGAAAGCCGGCAAAGCGCGCATCGAAGGCAAAAGGGTGCAGCGCAAGGACGCCAAAATCCTGGTAGTAGAGCGGGCGGGCTCTGCCAATGGCATATTTCAGGACATTGACGGTGAGGCCCGAAAGGCCGACGGCGCTCAGCACCAAGAAAGCCAGACAGGTCCAACTGTAGACCAGCATCAGCGCGCGCCGCGATAGGCTTCGCCAATCCGTCAGATTGGCCGCGACAAGCAGAAGCGCGGACGGGATGAGATACCAGCCGCCCAGTCCGAATTGCGTGAAGAACTCGGCAAGCCTGGCCACATCAGGCGACCATTGGCCATGGGTCACTCCTGCTGGCGTGTCGAGACGAACAAAGGCCGCTGCCGTCAGAAAGACCCAGACCAGGCCCCACGCCCACCACGAAATGTTGGGATAGCGAGCCGGGCGAACGGCAAGGCGCCGTCTTGCGATCTGCAGGGTGTCGCGAAAATTGCCTAGGGATCGGCGTCCTATCCCGAGGAGCGATCTGGAAACTGGCGGGCGCGATCTCAGGAGCATTGGGAACTCGACCCCATCATCATCGTCATTGCGCTATACGGTAGAGACCGAGCGACAGTTTGTCTCCCGACGAATAGTTGAGACCGTCGACTTCGGCGATCCGGTTTGCCGACTTGCCTTGCACTGACAGCATGCCATTCAATTTCTGTTCGTCGCCGATCGGTGCCAGCCCCAAGGAGCAAGCAGGATCGGCAAGCAGATGCTCCGCCACGCCGCCGACATCGGTCAGCACCGTTTTCGTGCCGACCAGGAACACCAGACTCGGCTCCTGATAGCGCGCCGAGGCCAGTACGGTCGTGTCGCAAGGTTTGTTGGCGCGCACCGCTTCCCTGATTGCCGGGCTCAGCCATATCGGCTTCAGGGACGGGGCGATGATCCCGAACAACAACGCATAGGCAATACCGGCACAGGCGGCGGTGGCGCCGATGCGGGGCAGCGGCACCTGCAACTGGCGGGAGAACGCAAAATAGCCTGCGCCGAGTGCGGCCGCCGCCGCCGGAATGCTCCACCAAGAGAAAGTATGGGTAAGGTAGATCGGCGCGCCGATGCAGACCGCCGCCAGGCCCAGGCTGACCACGACAAGACCGAATGCGGTCGACCACCACAACCATTGCTGCCAGCGCCTGAGCGGCGCATTGGCGTCCTGCGGCTGCAATGTCAGCAGCCACCCAGTCAGCAGCGCCATGCCGGGATAGGCCGGCAGGACGTAATGCGGCAGCTTGGTGGGAATGAGTTCGAAGACGAGCCAGAACGGAATGTACCAGGCGAGGCAGAAGCGCAGCCTGACATCGTCGCGCAGACGGTTGAGGGCCTGCAAGCCAGCGCCGACCGCGATCAGGCCGAACGGCCACATGAACAGCGAATAGGTCAATATATAGAAACCGGGCGGCAGGCCATGCGATTCCGCGCCTGACGCGACCTTGCCGAGCATGTCCTTGCCAACGGCCTGCTGCAGGAAAGCACCGTGGCTCTTCCAGGTGATCGCGGCGAGCCAGGGCAGAGCAATCACCAGGACGAGCAGCAAGCCGCGCCCAACCCTGAGCTTCGACAGCCAGCGCCCGTCGCGTTCGAAGGCGAACAGCGTCGCGACGGTCAACGCGGACAGCAGCGGCGCAATCGGCCCCTTGATGAGGATCGCGGCCCCTTGCGCGATCCAGAAGATCCACCAGAGATGACCTCCGACCGGTTCATTGCGGCGCGATGCGAGATAAATCTGCGCCAGCGCCCCTTGCGCCGCTACGCAGCAGGCCAGCAGCATGGCATCGGTCTTTGCGTCGCGGCCTTCGAAAGCGGTGGCGAAGATGGCGGCCATCACCAGGCCGGCCGCGAGGCCGGCATTGGCACCGAAAAGATTGGTCCCGGTCCAGGCGATCGCCAGCACTGCAATGGCAATGCCAAGTGCCGAAACCGTGCGATAGACCCAGATCGGCGCCTCGGCACCCTGCCCGCTCAGCGCCACGGCCGCCGATTGCAGCCAGTAGATGCCGATCGGCTTCTGGTAGCGTGAGGTGTCCTGAAAGCGGATGTCGACATAGTCGCCGCTCTCGACCATCTGCTTGGTGGCCTGGACGAAGCGCGGCTCGTCACGGTCGATCGGCGGCATCGATGCCAGGCCCGAAGCCGTCATCACCAGGCTGAACAGGAAGAGAAATATGTAGTTCCTGTTCAACGCCATTTTTGAGTCTCTCCGATCATTTCTTTTGGGCGGCTGCTCAATCGACCTTGGTCATCGCCGCCTTGCGCTCATTGGCGATCAGCCAGAGATTTCTGATGTAGATGAACATGCCCATGGCCTGCCCGGCGATGAACACCGGATCCTGGCGCTGGATGGCATAGATCAGAAGCAGGCCACCGCCGAACAGGGAGAAGAACCAGAAGGCCACAGGCACGACGCTGCGCTTGGCCTTTTCCGAGGCGAGCCACTGCACGACGAAGCGCATGGTGAAGAAGAACTGGGCGATGAAACCGAGCAGAACCCACGCATCGAACTGCTTGATGAAAACCTGGTGAAGCCAGGTCCCCAGTTCCTGAAGCACATTAAACACGCTTGATTTCCTCTACTTTTGGCATTCTGCGGCGCCGGCGGCGCAACCACCAGACGCCAATGAGATCGGCCGCGCCCTGCAAGCCGCGATCGAAAATGCCGTAATTCGATTTGCCGTGCCGGCGCGAGCGATCGATCACATCGCAATGCACGACGCGGTACCCCTCCTGGATGACCAGCGCCGGAACGAAGCGATGGGTGCCGTCGAAGAACGGCAGTTTGCGCAGGATATCGGTATGCACCGCCTTCAGGCCACAGCCGGTATCGCGCGTCTCGTCATGCAGGATGGCGTTTCGCAGCCAGTTGGCGAAACGCGACGCCAATTGCTTGACCTTGCTGTCGCGGCGCTTGAGGCGCTGCCCTTGCGCGGCGCCGAAATCGGGGCCGGCCTGGCGTAAGGCATCGACCAGCATCGGAATGTATTGCGGATCGTTCTGGCCGTCGCCGTCGATGGTCGCGACAATGCCGCCGCGCGCCGCCCAGGCGCCCGAACGCACCGAGAGGCTCTGGCCGGCGGATTTTTCATGCCGCAACTCGCGCAGCGGAAACGGGCGTCGCGCCGCCTGTTCGGCGAGCACGGCAACGGTCTCGTCGGTCGAGCCGTCATTGACGATGATCAGTTCGAAGTCGCGGCCAGCCATCGCCGCCTCGATCTCGTCGATCAGCAGCGGCAGGTTTGCCGCCTCGTTTCTGCAAGGAATGACAATGGATATCAATGCGTCCGGCATGTCGCGTCGGGGCTCTGTCGTCGGATATGGCATTTATGGATGCCGTGCGGTGCCGCTTGAGGTCGTGGGCTGCAAGAACCTTTTGGGGCGGCGCCTCATTACGCCAGCCGAAACGATGAAGCAAGCATTGCAGCCGTATCGCCGCTGGCACCATCCGTTCGGGCCGCAAAACCGGAATCCACTTTTGCTGATGCCACTTGAGTGCTAAACGCGCGCGTTCACATATGCCCGCGCCGGACCGGGCGCACGCTTTCGGGAAAGAAAACATGCCTGCCTTCAAATCCGATTTCCTGCGCACGATGAGCGAGCGCGGCTTCATCCACCAGACCTCGGATGATGCCGGCCTCGACAACATCTTCGCCAAGGAAACGGTGACGGCCTATATCGGCTTCGATGCCACGGCCAAGAGCCTGCATGCCGGCTCGCTGATCCAGATCATGATGCTGCACTGGCTGCAGCAGACAGGCCACCGGCCGATCGCGCTGATGGGCGGCGGCACCTCGATGATCGGCGACCCCTCCTTCAAGGACGAGGCGCGCAAGCTTTTGACGCCACAAGATATCGACGACAATCTCGCCGGTATCCGCCGCAACTTCATGCCCTACCTCAAATTCGGCAGTGGTCCGAACGACGCGGTCATGGTCAACAATGCCGACTGGCTGATGGAGATCAACTACGTCAATTTCCTGCGCGATGTCGGCCGGCACTTTTCCGTCAACCGCATGCTTGCGTTCGATTCCGTCAAGTTGCGGCTCGATCGCGAGCAATCGCTGTCGTTCCTCGAATTCAACTACATGATCCTGCAGGCGTATGATTTCGTCGAACTCTACAAGCGCCTCGGCTGCCGCCTGCAGATGGGCGGCTCCGATCAATGGGGCAACATCATCAACGGCATCGATCTCGGCCGCCGTATGGAGGATGCGCAACTCTACGCACTGACCACGCCGCTGCTCACCACCTCGTCCGGCGCCAAGATGGGCAAGTCAGCTTCGGGCGCGGTCTGGCTCGATCCGGAGATGCTGAGCCCCTACGAGTTCTGGCAGTACTGGCGCAACACCGAGGATGCCGACGTTGCCCGCTTCCTGAAACTCTACACCACGCTGCCACTGGACGAGGTCGCGCGGCTCGAGCGGCTGGGCGGCTCCGAGATCAACGAGGCAAAGAAGATCCTCGCTACCGAGATCACCGCCCATCTGCATGGCCGCGCGGCCGCCGACCAAGCCAGTGAAACCGCGCGCAAGACCTTCGAGGAAGGCGCGCTCGCCGACACGTTGCCGACCGTCGAGACGGACAAGGCCGCACTCGAAGCCGGCGTCGGCATCCTGTCGCTATTGGTCAGCGCGGGGCTGGCATCGTCCAATGGCGAGGCACGGCGACATATCCAAGGCGGCGCCGTGCGCTTGAACGACCAGCCGGTAAGCGACGACCGTCGACTGGTCACGCTTGAGGATTTGAGTCCGGAAAACGTCGTAAAGCTTTCACTGGGCAGGAAAAAACACATCCTGGTGCGGCCGGCCTGAGATCTCACCTGTATTCGAAGATCGACCTGAATATCCCCGGCGCGATCACCGACAGCGGGTTGACGTCGAGCACCGGCTTGTTGGCATTGCCCCTGAGCCGGTAGGTCACACCGATCAGGCCGCGGTCTCGGCCATTGCCCAGAAGCGCGCCGACGATGGGCAATTCGCCAAAAATGCGGTTCAGGCCGTAGACCGGCATGAAGGTGCCGGTCATGTCCATATTGTTGTTCTGGTCGTAGAGGATGCCCTGGAAGGTCGTACCGATGCGCGGCCCACGCAGCACGCCATTGGTCAGCTTCAGGTAGCCGCTGCCCTTGTCGATCTCGGCGTAACCGCGTTCGAACTTCACCCGCGACGTGTCGAGGTTGCCCTTCACCGCCTGGTTGAGGCTGCGGCTGTCGCCGGCGGGCGTGGTCGAGACGATGGAGGCAAGCTTGGGTTCGTTGACGACGAAGAAGTTGCTGGTGTCGACCTTGCCCTTCATCGGTCCGTCGCTGGCCCCCGTCAGCGCCAGCGTAATCGATCCGCCTTCCATGTGCTCATAGATGTTGAGGAACCGCAGGATGGCGCCGGCGTCCGCCGACCGCACGCTGAGCGAGCGCCTGCCGTCGCCGGTGGTATTGCTGATGGCGATGGCAGCGCCGGAACTCGCCGTCGCGCTGACCTTCAGTCCGTTCACCCTTGAACCAGCCGCACTGTAGTCGAGCTTCAGGTTGGACAGTTGCTCATCGTGGAAACCGGTCAATTGATCGACATCGGCGCTGACGGAAATGTTGTCTGTTCCTGTCGTCTTGGTTGCGGTGTCCACATCGGACGTGAACTGCTTGATGAGCGAACGAGCGTCGAGCGCTTTGCCATTGATGTCGACCGCATAGCCCTTGCCCGATCGCTTCACCGAAACCGCCACGTCGTCGCCCCTGTTCAAGGTGACCTTGCTGAACTTGGCCGAAGACAAGGCGCCGTTGACCAGCACGATGCTGCCGTCGACGGTGAATGTCTTTCCGTCGAGGTTAAAGTCGGACAGTGTCGTGGTGTCGCCGGACTTGGTCATGACGAATGTGGCGCTGGCGGGAACCCCCGCCCCCTTGCTCCAGCCGGCCCAGGGAACGTCCAGCCTGGCATTGGTCAGGTCGGCCGAGACGTTCTGGTTGCCGCTGCCGCTCTTGTCGATTGCGACCTTCACCGTACCGCCAAGCAGCGGCGTCAGGCCGGGCATGGCGGCGGCGCGGATCTTGTCGTCGAGCACCAGGGCTACCTTGCGGCTGCGCGCCGGGCCGTCATCCGCCAGCGGCTCGATGAGGTCGAGTTCGGCCGGAATGCCGTTCAGCGACGCCTTGGCGGAAATAACAGCCTTTTGCGGGTCGACCGTGATCGAACCATCGGCACCCGTCACGGTCTGTCCCTCGAACGGCTTGGCCAGCGACAGGCCGGTGTAGTCGAGCGACACCAGCCAATCGAGCTTCAAGGTGTCGACGCCAGACTGCAGCGGGATGTCCGCCTTGACATGGCCCGTGACGCCGCCGGAAAGGTCCTCCGGCAGAATGCCGACATGGCGCATGGCATTGATCGGTTCGTAGGATGCAAGTTCGGCGACGGCGGACGCATCGCCGGCAACGTCGATATCGAGAGCGCCGATGACCGGCGGGCGGTTTGCTGCCTTGACGGCCAATGTCCCGTTGCTGGCCGCCACCACGCGGCCACTTGGCATGAAGACGGTGCCCGACGACAACGAGATGTCGACGTCGTTGCCGTGGAAGCCGACGACGCCCATCGCGTCGCGGATCGGCGGAATGCGGCCGGCTGTGTCGAAACGCGTCCCCTCGATCTGGAAACGGCCGAAGACCTCGTCGGCGGAAAGCGGCACGCCATTGCCGAGGCGGTCCGGCACCACCTGAAACTGGAGATTGGCGTCTACCACGCGGCCGCCGAACAGATTATCCAGCACCCAGAGCCGCGCATTGCGCGCCGAAAACCAAGGCCAGAGCTGTTTGACGTGAGAGACCGGCATATTGTGGACGTTGAGCGCCAGATTGATCCCGGGGGCCTTGCCGTCAACGAATTCCACCGTCGCGGTGCCAAGCACCTCACTGGAAGCGGCGGATCGAACGGCGATCTGCTCGGCCACCAGCTTATGGCTTTTGGTCTGATAGACGCCGGCAACGCGCGAGAGGAAAGTCAGCGCGGGCTCCGGCGATTCCGACGGCGCCAGGGTCGAGCCGTCGCTGGTCAGGTCGTAACGGTAGGCGGGCTCCTCATCCGCGGCACCGGTCGAGGGCTTGGGCCCGATGGAGCCGGCAAAATCGAAAGTCGAGCGGCCGGTCTTTAGCAGCAACCTGTCCACCTGGATCTTGTTGGAGCCATAGACAAGCGTCGCATCGACATCAGCATCTGCCGGCAGCAGCCCGCGCGTGCCAAGATCCAGCACCGACCCGGTGGACGAAAGGGCGGCGGTCAAGCGTGATGCGGCGGCACCTGAGCCTTCCGATCCTGTGAGCTTCAACGCGACGGCCCCAAGCTTGCCGGAGCCGGCTGCGGCGCCGGCATCCGCCAGATTGATGCTGGCATCCAGGCTTGTCACACGGTGCGCCGCGATATCGCGGGTGGCGGAAGCCGCAACGGTGACTGTCCTGCCGTCGACATCCGCCTCGGATGTGAACTTCATGCCGCCAGGTCCCGACTGAACGACGGTGGCGTCGGCGATCTTGACCAGTTTGATCGGTCCGGCGTCGGGCAGCACGAACTCGACATTGCTGAGATCGATCCGGCGCATCGAATCTTCCCGCACGGCGTCGAGTGCGCCATGGATGTTGCCGAACACCGCGTCCGACAGTTTCTCCGGGTCGACCAGGCCGTCCGAGTTGCGCAGCGCCGCGGTCCAGTCGCCGCCGGACGGCATCGCCGCCATGAGGATACGGGCATCGGAGACCCTGGCACTGGTCAGCCGCACCTCGCCCCAAAGCAGCGGCACCAGGCGCACGCCAAAGCGCACGCGGCCCACATCGGCCATGGGTTTGCCGTCGCCGGTCTTCAGGCTGACATCGCTCACCTGGAGAGCGACGAAGCTCGAACTGTCGAGTGTGATGCGCGCGGGTCCGACCGCGACATTGACGTCGACGCCCGCCAGCCTCTCTATGGCGCTCTCCGCCTCCACGCGCAGCCTGTCCGAGCCGATGCCGTAAAGGCCGATGAGGTAGACGGCCACCGCGGCCAGCAGTATGAATGCGACCAGGCCGGCAAACACGCGCGAGAGCATGCGGACGCCGCGGCCGATAGCAGCCTGACCGAGAGGCGGCACGCGGCAAGCGGACGGCAAGGCCCCCAGGTCGGTGATCTCGTCCCGCCTGAACCTGATCTTCTCGTGCTGCGGTTGCTCCTGGTCCACGCAATCTTCCGTTGTACGAATTCGCTCGTGGACGAATCCCCGCTCGACACTATATCGCTGTGGCTTCGCGCGTAACCTCAAACAAGGGCATCGATATGGCCGACCTCGACGTAGGCGATCCCGCGCCGCAATTCGACCTGCCGCGGGATGGTGGTGGATCGCTCAGCCTAGCCGCATCCACCGGCAAGCCTGTCGTGCTCTATTTCTACCCGCAGGACGACACGACAAGCTGCACGCAAGAGGCGATCAGCTTCTCACAGCTGAAGCCGGAATTCGAGAAGGCCGGCGCCGTCGTCATTGGCCTGTCGCCCGACAGCGCCAAGAAACACGACAAGTTCAAGTCAAAATACGATCTCACCATCGATCTTGCCGCCGACGAGGAGCGCAAGGTGATCGAGGCCTACCATCTATGGGTCGAGAAATCGATGTATGGCCGCAAATACATGGGTGTCGAGCGCGCGACGTTCCTGATCGGCCGCGACGGGCGGATCGCCAGGATTTGGCGCAAAGTCCGGGTCAAGGGCCATGCCGAGGCCGTGCTGGAAGCCGTTCGCGCGCTTTGAGCGTCGCCGAAGCCCGCGAAAGCAATCGACAATTGCGATCGTTACTCGTCGGGCGCCTCGGCCTTCGGCTGCCGCCCAGTCCTCCAGGATTTCGAAACATGGCCCACATGATCGGCCAGCGCGGCGAGATGACCGCGCAAGCCGCGCGCACCCATCATCGATGACAGCATGACCGACTGCGTGGCGAAGCGCCGCTTGAAATCCTCGCCGCCGCAGAGAAAATCAATTTTGGCCAAGCCACGGTCGAGCGACCACTGGATATAGTCCATCATCAGCACCATACCCGGCGAGGCGCGCTCGTATTCGGGATCATAGGTGGTGACGAAAGCCATCATCGTGCCGTGCTGCTCGAAATTGATCGAGACGGCGACGATCGTGTCGTCAAGCTCTAGCACGAAGATGCGCAACAGCCCGAGGTCGGCCAGCACTGAAATAAGCGCGGAGAGAACGGGCGAACCCTCATCAAACAGATCCGAGGCGCGCCCATGGCGGGCGAGCCAGAGGCGCTTCAGCGTCGCGACCCGCTCGAGCACCGGCTCGCGCGGGTCCTCCGCATCCAGTAGCCGGAAACGCAATGCGCCGCTCTCTTCCATGAACTTGCGGCCACGACGATAGTTCTGCCGGCCCTTCTTGGACAACGTCTCGAACCATTCCGCCCCGCGCTGCCAGGGGCCGGCGACGCGATAGCTGATTTCAGTGCGGTGGTTGGGCCGAAGTGCCTTGCCGTGGGCCGGCTGCAGCAGGGCATGAACACCGGCATCCGGCAGCAGACGGTTGAGATAGATCAGGTCGAAGCCGCCCTGGTCGAAAACATACTGCCAGAGGCGCGAGATCGCCCGCGGATCGCAGTCGGGTGCAACCAGCGCGTCGCCATAGTCACTGTGATCCTTCGCCGCCCATTCGAGCAAGCGGATGCCTGAGCGCCTGAAGGTTGCGAGCGCTATCACGCCATCGAGCCGGTCGCCGTTCCAGGCAAGCCCGATCCTGAGCGTGCGCCGCTCCTGGTGCGGGGTGGTGCGCCACCAGGCCGCGATCCAGTCCGGATGCTGGAACACAAGCCCGCCAGCCCGCTGCCAGAGCGCGCTCCAGGCCGGTGCGATCTCGGCCAGGCGCACCGCCGATGTCACGACTTCGAAGGTGCGTGTCCGCGGGATTGCGAGCACAACGGGAGCGTTCATGGCCGTGTCCCTTCCGATGATCGCGAGGTGCGTGGCTTTCCAGGCCGGATGCGCCTTGCAATATGCCCCCACATCCGCTTCAGCGGCATGACATAAAGGCCGGCGAGCGACTGGTAGTCGCGCACATCGCGGTCGACCAGCCCGAACCTGAAGTCCTCGTCGGGCCTCGGAACACACAATGTTCCGAAGAGCCGATCCCAGAACGAGAAGAGCAGCCCGAAATTCTTGTCGTAGTGGCGCGGATCGACGCTGTGATGCAACTGGTGCCAATGAGGACACAGGATCAAATTGTTGAGCGGGCCGAACGAAATCTTGAAATGCGTATGCCTGACGAAATCCATCATCAGGATGTTGCGCATGACATAGACGTTGACGCCAAAGACGGTCAGTTCGACAAGGTTCAGCGAAATCAGCGACCAGACGCCGAAGCAGAACCCCACGATGACGCCGTCCCAGGCTCGATTCATCAACTCGTCGAGCGGGTGGACCCGGTCCTTGGTGATCCCGACCATCACCTCGGCCGAGTGATGCACCTTGTGCAGTTCCCAAAGCAGCGGATAGCGATGCTGGGCGACGTGATAGAGATAGTAGGAAATGTCGTAAGCAAGCAGCATGCTGACGGTGAAGATCAGCACCGTCACTGGCCCTGCCGGCCCCTCCATCAGAGGCGGCTGGAACTGGAACAGTGTCGAAAACAGCCAGTTGGTCCCGTAGCCCACCGCCGTGACGAAGACAATTCCGGCGGGCAACATCAGGAAGGGCATCAGGGCCTTCTTCGTTACCCAGAACATCAGGTCGGCCTTCGCCGAGGGATGGGTGATGACCTCATGCGGGATGACGAATTCGAAAAACTCCCTCCAGTTCTTCTCCTCGACCGTGCGCCAATAGGCCACGAGCGCGCTGACAAAGGCAGTCAGCAGCAAAAGCCCGGTCGCCAGCAGACTGGTGCCCGAAATCTTGTCGAGGATCTTGCCAACCAGATCGTTCAGCATTCCCACCGCCACGGTCAATTCCAAATATCAGCACGCCTTTACTCGAAAAGCGTCAATTAAATGCAATCGAAGACAGTTAAGAAACCCGAGCCTTGCTCTGGGCACGACAAGCCGCTGCTGGCAGAACATTGGGTGCTCATCGCCAACGATTTCGCGACATGGCGGCCGCACCTTGGCGGTTCTCATGCAATCTCTTGCCCGCGCTGCGTGCATTCGGCGCCGCACAGCGGACAAGGCAAGCCTTTGTTAACCCTAATAATGTGTAATCAAGCTGTCGTGGTGTCGTAAACGAAAGCTTGGTCCCGTGAACGCAACCGGTCAGTCCGCAGTCTTCGGCAGGCGCAAAGAACCCCACACGGTCATCATCGCCCGAGGCAGCGAGATCAGGCACTTCACGATCCGCCCCTGGCTCGCGGCATTCATCGGTTCGGCACTCGCCGCGATTGCCATCGGCTATCTCCTGGCCACATCCTATCTCGTGCTGCGCGACGACCTGATCGGCGCCACCACCGCGCGCCAGGCGCGCATGCAGCAGGCTTATGAGGACCGCATTTCGGCGCTTCGCGCCCAGGTCGACCGCATCACCAGCAGGCAGTTGCTCGACCAGCAACTGATGGAAACCAAGGTCAGCGAACTGCTTGAGCGGCAGACGCAGCTCAGCCAGCGGCATGGCCGTCTCGGCCCGCTGCTCGAACGCGCCGAAAATGAGGTCGGAACGGTGCCCGCCGACGATCCGGCCGCGGCTGCCAAGCCGGACAAGCGCGCCGAGGTGACCGGCAGCATCAAGCAGCCGGCGCAGAACTACGCGGTCGCCAGCCTGGGCGCCGATCTCGGCACCGCCGACACGAGGCCCTTCTCCCTGTGGTCGACCCGCACCGATCCGCTGCCCACCGATTCAGCCGCCGATCGCGCCGACAAGCTGTTCGTCTCGATCAACCAGTCGCTGAAATCCATCGAGAACGAACAGCTCAGCCGAATCAGCACGCTCGCGGATAATGCCTACAAAAGCGCAGATGCCATCCAGCAGGCGCTGCAGGCAGCCGGACTGCCGGTCGACAGCAATTTCGGCAAGAACGAGAGCGATGTCGGCGGACCGTTGATCCCGCTCGACTCCTCGATGATCTTCGACAGCAAGGTCAAGGAACTGGACGAGGCGCTGGACACGCTCGATCAGCTGAAGAACGAAGCGCGCCGGCTGCCGCTTGCCAATCCCGCCCCCGGCCATTCCGTCACCAGCCCGTTCGGCGTGCGCACCGACCCCATCCTCGGCACGGCCGCGCTGCATTCGGGAATGGACTTCAGGGCACCTATCGGCATGGCGGCGCGGGTGACGGCGGCCGGCGTCGTGACCAAGGCCGGCTGGAACGGCGGTTATGGCCGCATGGTGGAAGTCGATCACGGCAACGGCTTTGCGACTCGTTACGGGCATCTGAGCGAGATCGATGTGACGGTGGGCGAAAAAGTGGACGCCGGCGCCATCATCGGCAAGACCGGCAGCAGCGGACGCTCGACCGGCCCGCATCTCCACTATGAAGTGCGGCACAATGGCGAGGCGATCGATCCGCTGCGCTTCCTGACCGTCGGCAGGAAAGTCGCACAATATCTCTAGCGAGGGCGACCGCTCGCTTGCCGGCTGGAATCCGCAACCACCGAGGGTGAGACGTCGTGGGTCGGCAGCTCTGTCCGTGTTCCGGATCATTTTTGAATTCCATTTGACTGAATAAATGTTTGATGCGAACCTCACGTCAAGTGGGGACGCAAGGCATGGCATTGCGGGGGACCAATCAGGAGTTCGGACGGCCGTACAACCGGCGTATCGTGCTGGAGTCCATCCGCCGTCATGGCCCGATAGCACGTGGCGACATCGCCAGGCATGTCGGGCTCACCGTCCAGACCGTGTCGACCATCGTTCGCGAACTGGAGGAACAGGGCTACATCCTGTCCGTGCGCGAAGAGCCGAAGGGGCGTGGCCTGCCACCGGCGACGCTGCGTATCAACCCGGAAGGCGGCTATGCCGTCGGCATCCACCTGACGCCGCTTGGAATAGACGCCGCATTGATCAATCTCAGCGGCGATGTCATCGAGAGTTCACGCCGCGAAGCGCCCAACGCGGCGCCCGATCATGCGTTCGAGCAGATTGGCGCCATGGTCCGCGACCTGACGGGCAAGCGGCCCGGCGGCCGCGTCATCGGCATCGGCATGGCGCTTCCCGGTCCGTTCGACGTGGACTCCATGAGCTTTGTCGGCCCGACCACGATGACCGGTTGGAAGCACGTGGCGCTGCGTGAACGGCTGACGGCCGCGACGGGATTGCCGGCGTTCTTCGAGAGCGACATGGCCGCCGCCGCGATGGGCGAGCGGCTCTATGGCATCGGAGCCCGCCATTCCGACTATTATTATCTCTATTTCGGCGTTGGGCTTGGCGGCGCCATGATGCATGACGGCGCCGTTCTGCGCGGCGCCTGGGGCAATGCCGGCGAGATCGGCCACATTCCCGTGGTCCCTGACGGCGAGCTTTGCCCCTGCGGCAACCGAGGCTGCCTCGAGCGCTACCTCTCGCTCGAAGCGCGGGGCCGCTGGGCCGGCGACGACACCGATTGGGTGGCGCAAGTCGGCCCGATCTTCCGCAACACCATCGCCATCATCGAAAACCTCTTCGACCCAGAGACGGTCGTGCTCGGCGGCTTGGCGGCATCGGAGTTGCTCGAACGCCTGGCAGACGCGGCCGAACCGCTGCACAATTCGGTCTCGGCCCGCGCGGACCGCAAGACGCCGCGTGTCATCGTCGCCAGCGGCGGCCAGCATGCCGTGCTGCGCGGCGCCGCGGCCCTCGCCGTTTCCGGGGTGTTGTCGCCCCGCTTCGGCCAGATGTTCGCCGCCGAACGCGAGCGCGGCCGCGACATCCTTTCGGCCAGGGAGATTGCCGCATGAGCGAACCCCTGCTGGTGCTCGACAACGTGACCAAGAACTATGGCGCGATCGAAGCGCTGAAGGGGATCAGCTTTTCCATCGGCAAGGGCGAGGTCGTGGCGCTGCTCGGCGACAATGGCGCCGGCAAGTCGACGCTGGTCAAGATCATTGCGGGCGGTCTCGAACCGACCTCCGGCCGCATGCTGTTCGAGGGCAAGGACTTCCTGGCCCGGTCGCCGGCGGAAGCCAAGGCGGCGGGGATCGAAACCGTCTACCAGGACCTATCGCTCTGCACCAATGTCGACGTGGTGGCCAATTTCTTCATGGGCCGCGAGATCACCAGGAAGGTGCTTGGCATTCCCGTGCTCGATGAGCGCGCCATGGAAGCCGTCGTCGGCAAGGCGCTGGCCAGCGCCGGCACCCGCATTCCATCGCTGCGCACCAATGTCGAGCATCTCTCGGGCGGCCAGCGGCAGGCCATCGAGCTCAACCGCTTCGTGCATTGGGGCGGCAAGCTGGTGCTGCTCGACGAGCCGTTCGCCGCGCTTGGCGTCGAACAGACGCGGCGCGGTCTCGACATGATCCGCCAGGTGGCGAGCCAGGGCATCGGCGTCGTCATCATCACCCATATCATGCAGCAGGCTTTCCAGGTCGCCGACCGGATCGTGGTGATCCGGCAAGGCGTCGTGGCGGGCGATGTCGCACGCAACAAGACAAGTCCCGACGCGGTGATCAACATGATCACCGGGGAGACGCTCGCCGGTGCCGGACCGGCGGGCTAAGGGACAAAGAGGGGTCCGGCTTAACAGGGAGCCAACGACATGAAGCGAATACTTCTTGCTGTCTTCGGTATCCTGGCACTGGCTTTTGCCACGCTCACGCCGGCATTCGCGCAGTCCAAGGGTACTGTCTACTACATGGTGCCGACATTGCTCGACGAGTTCCAGACTGGCTCGGTGAGCGCGCTGGAGCTGTTCCTGAAACAGACCGGCTACGAGATGAAGACGCTGAACGCCGACAACAAGACCGACGCGCAGCAATCGCAGATGAACGACGTCATCGCGCTGAAGCCGGCGGCGATCATCCTGGCCGCCGTCGATTTCAATGCGTTGAAACCATCGATCGAGGCAGCCCGCGCCGCCGGCATTCCGATGATCGAGTTCGACCGCCAGATCACGTCGACACCGTCCGACTTCACATCGGTCGCGGGTACCGTCGAGATCGGCTACGTCGCCGCGGACCAGGCCGAAAAGCTTCTTAAAGCCAAGAACGGCTCGGTGAAGGGCAAGGTCCTTCAGGTGCTTGGCGATCCCGGCGATCCCTACACGCTCGACATCCAGAAGGGTTTTGAAGAGAAGATGAAGGCGTTCCCGGACGTCAAGATCATCTCGCTGCCGGCCATGCAATGGGAGGCTAGCAATGCCGGCACCATCGTTGCCGACCAGATGCTGGCCAACCCCGACATCGACCTGATCTTCAGCCATGCCGCACACCTGTCGGTCGCCGCTGTCGCTTCGCTCGAGGCCGCCGGAAAGAAGCCAGGCGACGTCATGCTGATGAGCTCGAACGGTGCGCCGGTCGGCCTCGACCTGATCCGCAAGGGCTGGCTCAACGTCGAGGTCGAGCAGCCGCTTTACGCACAGGCCGCTGCCGTCGCCATGTTTATGGACAAGGTCGTCAAGAAGGAAGAGATCAAGCCCGGCGAATACGACGTGCTTGGCCTGAAATCGACCGTCACCAAGGAAGCCTGGGGCCCGAACATCAAGATTCCGGGCGCCGCCATCACCAAGGAGAACGTCGACAATCCGGCCTTTTGGGGCAACCAGAAGCCGCCGACCGACACGGTCAAATCAGTCGAATAGGCATGCCGCCTGAAACGCTCCGGGCCATACCCGGCCCGGAGCCTTTCCCTGCCCTCATGGAACGAGACGCAGACAATTCGCTGCGGCCTTGATTGCGCACGCCAATCGGATCGACACATGAACCTTCGCACACGCCATGCCCTGGAGTTCGTCCTCGACAACCTCGTCTGGTTCATGCTGCTTCTTGTCCTGGTTGTCTTCTCGCTGTTCATCCCGAACTATTTCCAGCTCGGAATCTTCGCCAACATCATCGAGGCATCGAGCGTGCTCGGCGTCATGTCGATCGGCCTGGCGCTGGTCATTATTGCCGGTCACATGGACCTGTCGGTCGAATCCGTCGCCGCGCTCAGCGCCATGGCGGTGGGCATCCTGTTTTGTTCCTCGGGCATCGGCCTCGGCGTCCAATTGCACCCGGAATGGCTGATGGTTCCGGTCTCGCTGCTGCTGGCGCTGGCCGTCGGCGGCCTCATCGGCGCGTTCAACGGCTATCTTGTGGTCAAGGTCAAGATGAGCGCTTTCATCATCACCTTGGCCTCCTACATCTGGGTACGCGGCCTCGTGCTGGTCATTTCGGGCGGCCGCTCGGCGCAGGACCTGGCGCCTGCCATCCGCTGGTTCGGCATCCAACGCCTGATCGGCCTGCCGCTTACCGCCTGGATCGCGGTCGCCTGTTTCGTGGTCTTCTCGCTGATCATGGCCAAGACGCCGTTTGGCAGGCACCTCGTGATGATCGGCGGCAATGAAACTGCGACCTTCCGCGCCGGCATACGGGTGAATCGCAACTTGATCATCGCCTTCGTGCTCGCCGGCGCCATCGCCGGCCTGGCAGGCTGGCTGCTGGCGATCCGCACTTCGGGCGCCACCGCCAATCTGGGTGTAGGCCTTCTGTTCAATGCCTTTGCGGCCGTGGTTATCGGCGGCGTCAGCCTGAAGGGCGGCGTCGGCACCCTGCCCGGCGTCTACGCCGGCGTGCTTCTGCTCTCTGCCATCAACACGGCGATCAACCTGATGGGCCTGCCCGCCAACTTCACCCAGGTCATCCATGGCCTGCTGGTTCTGGCAGCCGTCTTGCTCGACGCATTCAAGCAAACCATCCGCCAAAGATTGGCATGAGAGGGGATTGGCATGAGGCGGGAATTGGCATGACAGGACGGCTCGCATGACAGCACGACTGAAAGACAAGGTGGCGTTGATCGTCGGCAGCGCGCGCGGCATCGGCAAAGGCATCGCGCTGCGCTTCGCCGAAGAAGGCGCAAGGCTGGTGCTGGCCGATTCGGAGGAGGAGGCCGGGCAAGCAAGTGCGGATGAACTCGGCGTCCCCTTCATCCGCACCGACATCTCGGTAATGAGCGACGCCGAGGCCGCGGTGGCGCTTTCGCTGAAACACCACGGCCGCCTCGACATTATCGTCCAGAATGCCGGCATCTATCCCTGGCAGTTGATCGAAAACACCAGCACCGACGACTGGGACCGCGTTATGGCCGTCAACCTGCGCGGCACTTTCAATGCTAGCCGCGCGGCCCTGGCGCCGATGAAGGCGCAGCGCTTCGGGCGCATGCTCTACACCTCTTCCATCACCGGCCCGCACGTTACCAGCCCCGGCCATGGCCATTATTCGGCGACCAAAGCAGGCATCAACGGCTTCATCCGCGCGGCCGCGCTGGAGTTTTCCGGCTACGGCATCACCGTCAACGGCGTCGAACCCGGCAATATCCTCACCGAAGCCATTCAGCAGCATCGCGGCGATGCCTATATCAAGAACATGGAGGATTCGATCCCGCTCGGCCGGCTCGGCAGCCCGCGCGACGTGGCTAACGCCTTCCTGTTCCTCGCCTCGGACGACGCCAGCTACATCACCGGCACGACCATCGTCGTCGATGGCGGGCAATTGCTGCCCGAGGGCAAGGATTTCCGGATGGTGCCGCCGTGAAGCCGCGAGGCGCCTGCAGCCAGCAGTTCGGCCTCCGGCAGATGACTTGAAATATGGGTTTGAATGGTGGGCGATGACGGGCTCGAACCGCCGACATCTTCGGTGTAAACGAAGCGCTCTACCAACTGAGCTAATCGCCCGCTCCGGGCCGGACCTTTAAGCGGTCGGGACTGGCTTCGCAAGGCCAAATGAGCGTGGGACGCCCTGTTCACAGGCCGGATTTGCGAACAAAATGCCGGCTGTCAAAAAACCTTCTCCTGTTTGGCGTTATGATGGTTTGGTGCGCTTGACACCCGGTAGCGAACCCCTTATCCAGCGCCCCAACGACGAACACGGCTGACACGTGCTCGTCAATGCGCGGGTGTAGCTCAGTTGGTTAGAGTGCCGGCCTGTCACGCCGGAGGTCGCGGGTTCGAGCCCCGTCACTCGCGCCATTTCTCTCAAGGGACACAAACCCTTGGCTTAGGAGAAATGTCGACGTTGTCTGTCAAAGATGCATGTATGCGGATGCGATCCAGAACCTTTCAAATCTGGGTTCGATCTGCCGTGCATGGGCCTGCGGCCATGATCGTGGTGCCCGGATGAGATTTGCTTCCTGTCAGCTCGGAAAGTCGGCTGCGGGCCCTGTTTCAGCTCCTACGTTGACAGATGTCTTCCCTTGGCCGGACGTTTGCGCCAGGCAAACCGCTCGAACGGGGCTTGCGCATCCGCCTAAAAAAAAGCTTGATTCACCTCTGAAATAACTTGGCCTGAAATAATCCGGCTACCATAACATACATACAGCCTGAACGACCCTGGAGGACTTACAGTGTCTATCGCCTCAACCACTTCGATGAGCACGGTGTTCACGGCCATAAGCTTTGCTGGCCTTACAATAGTTGCTTCCGCCATCTTTCCCGCCACTGCTTCGGCTGCTCGGCTTCAGCGATGCGCAAGGGAGGGCGGCATTTGCCGACTGCCATTTCCGGCTGAAGTGGTTTTTGGCGACGGAGGCCGCACTACATCGCGCTTTATCGACCGTGACGCGGTCCCATGCTCAACTCGCGTTTTTGGCGACCCTGCGCCTGGCCACGAAAAGACGTGCTCTATCGTGTTGCGCGATCGTGGCGAATCCGATGGCGGTTACGATGAGCCTCGCCGCGAGAGATGGGTGGCCTGTGCCGATGAAGGCGAATTCTGCGATTTCTATGGCCGCAAGGTGGTCAGGTATGGCGCGCGCGGCCGGTTCACGCAGGACGTGTTCCGGGATGGCGTCGAATGCGACAATGATTCCTTCGGCGATCCCGCTCCCGACGCCGGGAAGCGCTGCTACATCAAGCAGTAGCTTCTCAACGCCCATCTAACAGGAGACATCGGTGGCCGGAACAGTCCGGCCTCCGGTGTGGCCTGCGAGCTCCGAGCAATCGCCTCAGCTCTTGGCCAGCAGCGCCTCGACCTCCTGCAATGTCGGCATCGACGGTGCGGTGCCTGGACGGGTCACGGAAATGCCGGCAATAGCGCAGGCGAAGCGCACCGCCTCCAGAGGCTCCACGCCGCGCGACAGTGCTGCGGCAAGGCCGCCACTGAAGGCGTCCCCCGCGCCGGTGGTCTCCACGACAGGGCCGGCACTGATGGCTGGAACATGCTCGGAGCGATCCTTCGTGTGCAGGAGCGCGCCCTTATCGCCGAGCGTGACGATGACCGTGCCGACGCCCTTTTCGAGCAGCTTGCCGGCGGCGGCGCGCGCTTCATCGGGCGAGGAGACTTTCAGTCCGGTCAATTCCTCCGTCTCTGTCTCGTTAGGCGTGAGATAGTCGCAGAGCGTGTAGATGCGGTCGGGGAGCTTTGCCGCCGGTGCCGGATTGAGAATGGTCGTCACTCCTGCCCTGCGCGCGATCTCCAGCGCCCGCATCGCGGCTTCGATCGGCTGTTCGAGCTGCGTCACGAAAACACCGGCACCACGGATCAGCTCGACATTGGCCTCGATATCCTCAGGCGTGATCAGCATGGCAGCGCCGGGGCTGACGATGATGGCGTTGTTGCCGCTTCCCTCCTCGACGAAGATGTAGGCGGCGCCCGTATAGCTGTCCGGCGTGTCGATGGCCGCGCTCTTCACGCCGGCATCCTTCCAGGTCCGCTTGGCCATGTCGGCGAAGGCATCGACGCCGAGCCGGGTCAGGAACGTGACGTCCGCCCCCAGCTTGCCGGCCGCCACCGCCTGGTTCGACCCCTTGCCGCCTGGCCCCAGCTTGAAGGAATTGCCGAGGATCGTTTCGCCCATGCGCGGCTGGCGCTGCGCCCTGTAGGCCGTATCGGCGACGAACACGCCCAATATGACGACAGGCTTCATGACGATCGGCTTGCCCGAGGCCATGCCGCTACTCCGCATCCGGCGGCACGACGCCCTTGCGGAAGGCAAAGCAGCCGTAGAAGCGGCGTTCGCCGGTCTGGATGACGCAATAAGCCTGCTTTGCGCGTTCGTAGAAGGCGTAACGCTCGACCGGCACCATAGGCCAGGATTTACCCTCGGCGGCGTCGATCTCCTTCTGCACTTCCTTCTGTACCGTTGGGATCTCGTCGGGCTTGCCGACGATCTCCATGCGGGCTGCCGAGTCGTCGACGAACGTGTCCAGCGGGTAAAGCGACAGCACCGCCTTCACCACCTGCGCCGCCGAGGCATCGATGCGCAGCACCCGACCGAGCGCCGTCTGGCGCGCGACCGAATCGGACGGGAAGTTGGTGTCGGCGATGATCAGGTCGTCGCCATGTCCCATCGCGCGCAAAGCCTGGAGCACGTCGGCATTGAGCAACGGATCGATCCCTTTGAGCATGATGTCCTCGTGAAGTGCGTTTGAGATCAGAGACGCTTGCCGGTCTCGGCGTCGAACAAATGGAGATGATCGAGCCTTGGCCGAAGCTTCAGCGTATCGCCGGGCTTGAAGTCGTGGCGCTCGCGAAACAGCGCCACCATCTCGCCGTCGCCAAAGCGCAGAAAGACCAGGGTTTCCGAACCGGTCGGCTCGACCACGGAAATCTTCGCCGGCACACCATCCGGGTGGATCTCGAGATGTTCGGGGCGCACACCATAGACGACGGAGCGCCCCTCCTCGACGGCGTTGTTTGGAGCGACCGGGAACAGCGTTCCGGCAATGTCGACGCCACCCTTGCGACCGGTACCCTTGAGCAGGTTCATCGACGGCGAGCCGATGAACCCGGCAACGAAAAGATTGGCCGGCCGGTCGAACAGCTCCAGCGGCGCGCCGACCTGTTCGATGCGACCGTCGCGCATGACGACGATCTTGTCGGCCATCGTCATGGCTTCGATCTGGTCGTGGGTGACATAGATGGTGGTGGTCTTCAGCCGCTGGTGCAGTTCCTTGATCTCGGTGCGCATCTGCACGCGCAGCTTGGCGTCGAGGTTCGAAAGCGGCTCGTCGAACAGGAATACCTGCGGATTGCGCACGATCGCGCGACCCATGGCGACGCGCTGACGCTGGCCGCCGGAAAGCTGGCGCGGATAGCGCTTCAGATAGGGGCTGAGGTCGAGGATGTCGGCGGCGCGCTTGACCCGCTCGGCCACCACGGCCGGATCGGTCTTGCGCAACTTGAGCGCGAAGGCCATGTTCTGCTCGACCGTCTTGTGCGGATAGAGCGCATAGTTCTGGAACACCATGGCGATGTCGCGCTTGGCCGGCGGCAAATGATTGACGACACGATCGCCGATGACGATCGTGCCGCCGGAGACGGTCTCCAGCCCCGCCACCATCCTGAGCAGCGTGGACTTGCCACAACCGGATGGGCCGACCAGCACGACGAACTGGCCATCGGCAATGTCGACGCTGACTTCGTGCAGAACCTTGACGGTTCCAAATGCCTTGGCCACATTGCTGATCGCGACTTGAGCCATCGTTCCCCCATCGGCCCCACTGGCCGTAGGCGCAGAAGCTAACCAACGCGACCTGTCAGGGCAAGTCGGTCCCTTATAGATAAAAACCCGTTCTCGTTGACACGGCGTTTGGTTGTGAGAATAGTGACGGGCGCCGATCCGAACGCCGGTACTCTACCCGAAAAACGGAACCCGAAGCGACGCAGGTTGGGGTCGTGGTTTCGCTTCTGAACAAGGCCAGCGCCGGGCACGATTGGCACTTCGATTCACGACTAACGTTCTGGGAGGAATAGTCCATGAGAGTAGATCTTTACGAAAAACTGGTCCGTGCCGGCGCTACCAGACGCGACATACTGAAAGGCGCGGCCAGCATGGCCGCGATCGCGGCGGCATCGGGCGCGGGCCTCGGCGCCTTGACGCGTCCTGCCTCCGCGGCAAGCGAACTTCGTGCGAAAATCCTGCAGATTCCCGGCGTTGGCAAAGGCCAGCCGACCGATGCCGATTTCCAGAAGGTCGGCGAGCTCTGTCTCGATGCGACCAAGGCAAGTGTCAAGCAAGGCGAGTTTGCCGGGGTCGAGCTTGCGTTCATGGGCCTCAACAACCAGAACCTGCACAATGTGCTGTTCCGCGGCTTCCTGAAGCCATGGGAGACCTATACCGGCGCCAAGATCAACTGGATCGATCTGGCGCAAGCGGATTACAACGCCCGCCTGCAGCAGTCGATCGCCACCGGAACCGTCGACTTCGACATTGCCGAGATGGGCGCGCCTTTCGAAGGCGATGTCTGCGGCAAGGGACTCACTTCGGAAATGCCCGACTGGGTCAAGAAACAGATCGATCTCGACGACCTCGTCAATTATCTGAAGCCGCCGGTCGGCACCTGGGATGGCAAGCAGTATCGCGTCACCATCGACGGCGACACGCACAATTTCAACTACCGCACCGACGTGTTCGCCGACGCGGATCTCGCCAAGCAGTGGAAGGACGGCGGCGGTGCCGGCGAATGGGGCGTGCCGAAGACCTGGCAGCAGGTGCAGGCCGTCACCAAGTTCCTCAAGGGCAAGAAATTCAAGGGCCAGGATGTCTATGGCTACCTCGATGCGCCCAAACCATGGGGCGGTTTCGGCTTCTACTTCCTCGGCAGCCGTGCCAGCGCCTATGCCAAGCATCCCGACGATAAGGCCTGGCTGTTCGACGCCGACACGATGAAGCCACGTATCAACAACCCGGCCTGGGTGCGTGCCATCCAGGACGTGATCGACGCGCTGCCATCAGAACCCGCCGACCAGATCAACGCCGACCCGAACACCACTGGTTTCCAGCAGTTCCTGGCCGGAACCGGTTCAATGATCCCCTGGTGGGGTGACATCGGCTCCAATGCCAAAACCAACGATTCCTCGGTGATTGGCGACCTTTGCGGCTTCGACATCCTGCCGGGCTCGGATGACGTCTACAATTCCAAGACCGGCAAATGGGACAAGCTGCCGGGCGGACCGAACTACGCGCCCAACCTCGCCTATCTCGGCTGGGGCGTCTATGTCATGGCCCGCGTCGACAGCGATCCGAAGAAGCACAAGGCAGCCTGGAGCGCGGCGGCGCATCTCGGTGGCAAGGATCTGGCAATCTGGACGGCGATGTATCCGTCCGGCTTCCAGTGCTACCGCAACAGCCAGCACGACATCGACGAATGGGTGGCCGCCGGCTACGACAAGGCCTTCATCACGAACTACCTCGACTCCCAGTTCAACTCTTACAATCATCCGAATGGTGCTATCGAGCCACGTATCCCCGGCATCTTCCAATACTACAGCGCTGCCGAGGACATCCTGGCCAATACGTTCGCAGGCAAGATGAAGGCACAGGAGGGTGCCGATGCCATTGCCGCCGCCTGGGAGAAGCTGACCGACCAGATCGGCCGCGAGAAGCAGATCAAACTCTATAAGGCCTCGCTCGGCGCCTAGATGGACCCTTGATATAAGTCTCGGCCCGGCGTCACATCATCGCCGGGCCGAGTTTTGACCGGCTCTTGTTCGGTCAGTGTGGCAGAAGAGGCGAGAGGCGTGGCTGAACAGACTTCGACCACGAATGCGTGGCCGGCAAATTCCGCACCAATGGATCTGATCCCGCCTGGCCGCAAACGCCTCGGCTGGGCACTGATGGCCTTGGCCACATTCGGCCTCCTGGCGACAATCCTGCTTCAGATCCTCTACAAGAGCGAGGTCGATACGATCGGCTTCGAGACCTGGCGACCGGTCGTCTATGCCTACGTGCTGTGGGGCGTGGCTATCGGCATCGGCCAGGTGCTGACGCGTGGCGAGGACGGCCAGCGCGCGCTGTTCCTGCTGCCGGCCCTGCTGTTCACCATCGCCATGGTGATCTTCCCGACGCTGTTCGGCTTCTACATCGCGCTGACGGACTGGAACCTGAGTTCTTTCTCGGGCCGAAAATTCAACGGGCTCGACAATTTCTGGCAGATGCTGGGCGATCCCTACTACCGCAATGCGCTGTTCAATATGGTGCTTTATGTGCTGGCGGTGCTGGTGGAATATGTCATCGCCTTCGCGCTGGCGCTGTTGCTCAACGCACAGATCCGGGCGCGAAAATTCTTCCGTGTCGTCTTCCTGATGCCGCTGATGCTGTCGCCGGTCGCGGTGTCCTGGATGATCGGCAAATCGCTGATGGAGTACCGGTTCGGCCCGGCAGCGACGCTGGCGCGCCACCTCGGCTGGGACAATCCCGCCTTCTTCTCCGACCCGATCACAGCTCGCATTTCGGTCATGATGCTGGACGCCTGGACCTTCATTCCGTTCATGATGATCATGCTGCTGGCCGGACTGCAGGCGATGTCGCGCGAGGTGCTGGAGGCGGCACGTGTCGATGGCGCCAGTGCATGGCAAACCTTCTGGCAGGTCACCTTCCCGCTGATGCTGCCGGTGTCGGTGACCGCCGTCGTCCTGCGCATCATCTTCAAGCTGAAGCTTGCCGACATCATCATCACGGTGACGTCGGGCGGCCCGGGCGGTGCCACCGATTCCGTGTCGAGCTTCATCTACCGCGAATACCGCGACCGCTCGAATGTCGGCTACGGCACCATGCTGGCGATGGCCTATCTTGTCATCATCGTCGTGTTCGTGACCTGGCTCCTGAAGATCGCCAACCGCTTCGTGCGCAACGTCAACTAGAGCGGCCGGATCATGAGTGTTCAGACCACCGACTATACCGTCTCCGAAATCCGCTCCCCGGCTAGCTTCATCACCAGCCGTGTCTTCATCTATGGCGCGCTTGTCTTCTGGGCTTTCATTTGCCTGTTCCCCATCTACTGGACGATAACGACCTCGTTCAAATCGGCGGTCGACGTCACGCAAGGGCATCTGATCCCGTTTGTCGACTTCCAGCCGGATTGGAAAGGCTGGCGATCGCTTGGCCTGTCGCCGGACTCGATCTTCCAGACCTCGACCGTGCGCGACGAGTTCCTCAAGCGTTTCATGAACTCGGTCATCACCTCGGTTGGTGCGTCGAGCCTGGCGATCATCATCGGCAGCCTCGCCGCCTATGGCCTCACGCGCTATCGCTACAAGTTCGCCTGGTTCAAGAACGAGGATATCTCCTTCTTCTTCCTGTCCCAGCTGATCCTGCCGCCGGTGGTGCTCGCCCTACCCTTCCTGGTGCTCTACCGCGAGGTCGGGTTGCTCGACACCCGCGTCGGACTGATCCTGCTCTACACGCTGATGGTGCTGCCGATCGTCATCTGGATCATGCGTGACCAGTTCAATTCCATCCCCGTCGAACTCGAGGAAGCCGCCCTTGTCGACGGCCTATCGATCTGGGGCGCCTTTTTCCGTATCGTCATGCCGATCGCGCTGCCGGGCATGGTCGCCGCCTTCATCCTGGCGATGGTGCTATGCTGGAACGAGTATTTCTTCGCCGCCCTTTTGACTTCGACGGACGCCAAGACAATCCCGGTCATGGTCGCCAGCCAGACGGGGTCGCAAGGCATCAACTGGTGGTCAATGGCTGCCCTTGCCACCGCGGCGATCGCGCCGCTGGCGATCATCGGCATCGCGCTGGAACGCTACCTGATCATGGGCATGACGGCAGGTGCGGTGAAGTGACCGGGCGCCTTCACCTCCCTTGTGGGAGAAGGTAGGGTCGCGCTAGGCTTTCAGGATCGCGCGCAGGTGATCCATGATCATGGCGACGCCCCTCTGTCCGAGTTCTGCCGAGGCATCCGCCGCGCTCGCCGTATACCAGCTTTTGTTATCCGCCAAGTGAGCGGCATCCACTGCTTCCGGACATAGCGCCAGCATCAGCGACGTCTCGCCGATGCCGGCATGGTCGAACGGATAGTGGCCGTTCATGGCGGCCGGCATCAGCGGATGCACCTGCACCCAGTTGAAGAAGTTTTCGCCCGCCGCATGTCCGGCATAGTAATCGGCCATCGCCTCCGACCCCCACCAACCCTCGCCGCGCGTCTTCTCGAGGAAGCGGAAGATCGCCTGTCTGCCGGCGGTCTTGAAAGCGAGATCGGTCGGCATGCCGGCGGCGAAATTCTCGGTCTGGTGATGAATGATGGCGTGGATGTTGCGGAAACCGATACGCAGCAGGCTGTAGAACAGTTCCTCGCCGAATGGCGCCAGTTGATTGCCGCCGACCTGAACGGAGCCGCTGCCTTCCGGTGGCGCGACGGCATAGCTCGCCGCACCGTAATAGAAGGGCGGCAGGATGACGATGTCGCTCTCCTTTTCGAACAGTTCCAGCGTCTTGATGACGGCCAGTGTGTCCATGCCGACGGCCATGTGCTCGCCATGGTATTCCAGCACGCCGAGCGGCAGTGCGACCGGCCAATTCTGAGCGATCGCCTTACGGATCTGGTGCGGCAGCATCAGTTCATAGCGCATGATCTATTCCATGTTGGTGTGGCGGGCGCGCATCGCTTCCGGCGACGCCGAAGTCAATTCCCTGAGTTTCAGCACCATGGTCTCGAACAGCAGGAACAACGCGCCCTCGAACACCGAGCCCATCGGCAGCACCGACGTCTTTTGCGGCCCTTGGTCGTCGGCCATGGTCTGCGCCGGGATCAGCAGCATCAAATCGGCCAGCCCTGCGGCGCTGCCGTCTGCCTGGGCGGTCAGGAGCAGGACGGTCGCGCCGGCCTCGCGCGCGATGCGCATCAGGGTGAGTACGGTCGAGGTTTCGCCAGGCCCGGAACTGACAAGGAAGACATCGCCCTGCCCTACGGGCGGCGTGGTCATGTCGCCGACCACCGAAACCGGCAGGCCCAGATGATAGAGCCGCATGGCGAAGCCCTTCACCTGCAGGGCTTCGCGGCCGCAGCCATAGGCGACGATCTGTCTGGCACCCGCCAGCATCCCGCAAGCGGCATCGATCCGGTCGCCATCGACGCGCGCCAGCACCGCGCCAAGCTCGTCGAGCGCGGTCCTGAACATTTGCGAGGCGGAATTGCTCATGGCCCCTCCGCCGGCGTGCCGGCAATCGAAGATGATCGGCAATTCCCGGTCACGCTTTTTCCCCGAACAGCTTGATTTCGTTCATGCTAGCAACCGCGAAAATGCGTGTCCAACGCTCAGCGGTGCTTTTGCCGAGCCACGAGCATGATAGTGTCATGTCAGACAAATCAATCCGGGAAAATCTCAAGACATGAAGACACGGCATTTCGACCGCATCGGCAATGGCGGCATCACCTTCACGGAGCTGGGCTTCGGCACGGCTCCGCTCGGCAATCTTTACCGCGCCGTCTTCGACGAGGACGCCAATGCGACGCTGGAGGCCGCCTGGGCGACTGGCTGCCGCTACTATGACACGGCACCGCTCTATGGGCTCGGCCTGTCGGAAACACGCCTCAACCCGTTCCTGCGCTCAAGGAAGCGCGACGACTACGTGCTGTCGAGCAAGGTCGGCCGCATCATGCGCGCCTGCCCGCCAGAGGAGCGCACGGGCATCGGCAAGTTCTTCGACACGCCGTCGCGCAAGGAGGTCTATGACTACAGCTATGACGGCGTCATGCGCTCGTTCGAGGCCTCGCTGGAGCGGCTCGGCGTCGATCGCATCGACATCCTGTTCGTGCACGATGTCGACATCTTCACCCATGGCAGCAAGGAGGCGTCCGACCAGCGCATCGATGAGTTCATGCGCTCGGGCTATTATGGCCTGCTCGCCCTGCGCGACCAGGGCGTCATCAAGGCGTTTGGCGGCGGCATCAACGAGTGGCAGGTGGCGCAGACACTGGCCGAGCGCGGCGATTTCGATCTGTTCCTGCTTGCCGGGCGTTATACGCTGCTGGAACAGGAGGCGCTGACCTCTTTCTTGCCGCTTTGCCAGAAACGCGGCATCGGCATCGTTCTCGGCGGCCCCTACAATTCCGGCATCCTGGCGACCGGACCGAAGCCGGGCGCCTACTACAACTATTCCGAAGCGCCGCAGGATGTGCTCGAGCGCGTGACGCGCATCGAGGCTGTCTGCAAGCTCCATGGTATCAGGCTGATCGAGGCCGCCCTGCAATTCCCTCTCTTGCACCCGTCGGTGGTTTCGGTCATCCCCGGCGGTCAGCGGCCTGAAGAAGTCGACAGCAACCGGTCGCTTCTGGACGCGAAACTCCCTGCAGCGCTCTGGGCCGATCTCAAGAAGGAAGGCCTGATGCGGGCGGACGCGCCGACTGCGTGACCGCTCCAGCTTTGCAATGCCAATAAAATGAAAAGCCGGGCAAGCCCGGCTTTTCTGGTCTTTTGAAAATGGAAAAAGGCGCTTAGTTGACGGCGTCCTTGAGGCCTTTGCCGGCCGAGAACTTCGGCACCGTGCGTGCCGGGATCTGCACTTCAGCGCCGGTCTGCGGGTTGCGGCCGGTGGACGCGGCGCGCTTCGACACGGTGAAATTGCCAAAGCCGACAAGCCGGACATCGCCGCCCTTCTTCAGTTCGCCGGAGATGACAGAAAACACTGCATCAACCGCCGACTGCGCGTCACCCTTCGAAATGCTCGCGGCGTCGGCGACTGCGGACACCAGTTCGTTCTTGTTCATAAAAATTCCCTTCCATGAGAACACCGGAACTTACGACTCATCCGGCAGGAAACGGACTTTAGAAAGAAGCGTTCCCGCAACCAAGTCGAAAAGGCAGGAAAAAAGCGGAAAAAGCCCGGAATTCCGGGGTTTTTCACATGAAAAAGCCGGGCGCGAGGCCCGGCTTTCTGTTTGTGCGCTGCAACCTTAGAAAAAACTAATGCGCAAGCGACTTTCCGGCATCGTCGGCGCTGTCGGTCGCGGCCGGCGGATTGACCGGTTCGACCCATTCGATCGGCTCCGGCATCCGCACCAGCGCATGGCGCAACACCTCACCGACGCGTGAGACCGGAATGATTTCCATGCCGTTCTTCACGTTGTCTGGAATCTCCGCCAAGTCCTTGGCGTTGTCTTCCGGGATCAGCACCTTCTTGATGCCGCCGCGCAGTGCGGCGAGCAACTTCTCCTTGAGGCCACCGATCGGCAAGATGCGGCCGCGAAGCGTTATCTCGCCAGTCATCGCCACATCGGCCCGAACCGGAATACCCGTCAGCACCGACACAATGGCCGTGGCCATGGCCGCGCCCGCGGACGGACCGTCCTTCGGCGTGGCGCCTTCCGGCAAGTGCACGTGGATGTCGCGCTTGTCGAACAGCGGTGGCTCGATGCCGAAATCGATGGCGCGCGAACGGACATAGGAGGCCGCCGCCGAAATCGATTCCTTCATCACGTCGCGCAGATTGCCGGTCACCGTCATGCGGCCCTTGCCGGGCATCATGACGCCTTCGACCGTCAGCAGCTCGCCGCCGACTTCCGTCCAGGCAAGCCCGGTAACGACACCGACCTGATCGTCAGCCTCGACCTGACCGAAGCGGTAGCGCTGAACACCAAGGTAGTCGGCGAGGTTCGCCGCCGTGATGCTGACCGTCTTTTTCTTCGTCTTGAGGATCTCGGTCACCGCCTTGCGCCCGAGCTTCATCAGCTCGCGCTCCAGGCTTCTGACACCCGCTTCCCGGGTGTAGGTCTGGATGATGGCGCGGATCGCGTCCTCACCGACGGAGAACTCCTTCGGCTGCAGCGCGTGATCGCGGATCACCTTCGGCATCAGGTGCCGCTTGGCGATCTCGATCTTCTCGTCCTCGGTGTAGCCGGCGATACGGATGATCTCCATGCGATCCATCAGGGGCGCAGGGATGTTCAGCGTGTTCGCCGTCGTCACGAACATCACGCTCGACAGGTCGTATTCGACCTCGAGGTAATGATCCATGAACGTCGAGTTCTGTTCGGGATCGAGCACCTCGAGCAGCGCCGACGACGGGTCGCCGCGGAAGTCCTGGCCCATCTTGTCGATCTCGTCGAGCAGGAAGAGCGGGTTGGACTTCTTTGCCTTCTTCATCGACTGGATGACCTTGCCGGGCATCGAGCCGATATAGGTGCGCCGGTGACCACGGATCTCGGCCTCGTCACGCACGCCGCCGAGCGCCATGCGGATGAATTCGCGACCGGTTGCCTTCGCGATCGACTTGCCGAGCGAGGTCTTGCCGACGCCGGGAGGGCCGACGAGGCACAGGATCGGCCCCTTCAGCTTCTTCTGGCGGCTTTGCACGGCAAGGTACTCGACGATGCGGTCCTTGACCTTGTCGAGGCCGAAGTGATCGGTGTCGAGGACGTTCTGCGCGTAGGCCAGGTCCTGCTTGACCTTGGAGTTCTTGCCCCACGGGATCGACAGCAGCCAATCGAGATAGTTGCGCACGACGGTCGATTCAGCCGACATCGGCGACATCGTCCTGAGCTTCTTCAACTCGGCTTCCGCCTTTTCGCGGGCCTCCTTGGAGAGCTTGGTCTTCTTGATGCGCGCCTCGATCTCGGCGGCCTCGTCACGGCCGTCCTCGCCTTCGCCGAGCTCCTTCTGGATCGCCTTCATCTGCTCGTTGAGGTAGTATTCGCGCTGCGTCTTCTCCATCTGGCGCTTGACGCGCGAACGGATGCGCTTCTCCACCTGCAGAACGGAGATTTCGGCTTCCATGAAGCCCATCGCCTTTTCCAGCCGCTCCTTGACGGAAAGCGTGGCCAACATTTCCTGCTTTTCAGGGATCTTGATGGCGAGATGCGAGGCAACCGTATCGGCGAGCTTGGAATAGTCGTCGATCTGGCTGGCGGCACCCACCACTTCGGGCGAGATCTTCTTGTTCAGCTTGACGTAGTTCTCGAAGTCGGTGACGACCGAGCGGGCCAGAGCCTCGACCTCGACCTCTTCCTCTTCCGGTTCGACCAGCGCCGTGGCCTTGGCCTCGTGGAAGTCGGGACGGTCGGTGAAGGAGACGATTTTCGCACGCGAGGCGCCCTCGACCAGAACCTTGACGGTGCCGTCGGGCAGCTTCAGCAATTGCAGCACATTGGCGAGCGTGCCGATGTCGAAGATCGCATCGGGCTCGGGATCGTCATCGGCGGCATTCATCTGGGTGGCAAGCAGGATCTGCTTCTCCTGACCCATCACCTCTTCCAGCGCCTTGATCGACTTTTCGCGCCCGACGAAGAGCGGAACGATCATGTGCGGGAACACCACGATGTCGCGCAGTGGGAGGACTGCGAAGACGCCGTCGCTGGGAGCCTTGGATATTTTGGCCATTGTCCAACCTTTCATGTCGCGGTCACCATCAGGCCAACCGCGAATCTCATATTAACGACCGGGGATCGTTCCGCCTACCACCGTTTATGACGGGAGTTTTACAGCACAGAAATCGGGCACCTCGGCCTTCTTGTGTTAGGTGGATGCAGGCGGGCCAAAGATCAAGAGTTAACATGGTCCGCAATCCATTCCATCGCGAAGGTGTGCCGGTTCCTCGCAGCAAAACGGCGCCGCAAGGGCGCCGTTCCACAAAAATATAGGCCGGGTGCCATATCAGGCGCTGACATTGCCCTTCTTTTCCTTCTGTTCGGAATAGATGTAGAGCGGCCGGGCGCTGCCGGTCACCACTTCTTCCGAAATCACCACCTCACGCACGCCTTCGAGCGCGGGCAGTTCGAACATCGTGTCGAGCAGGATCGCTTCCATGATCGAACGCAGGCCGCGCGCGCCGGTCTTGCGCTCGATGGCCCGCTTGGCGATCGCCGAAAGCGCGTTCTCGTGGAAGGTCAGGTCGACATTTTCCATCTCGAACAGGCGCTGATACTGCTTGACCAGCGCGTTCTTCGGTTCGGTCAGGATCTGGATCAATGCCGGCTCGTCGAGATCTTCGAGCGTCGCCAGAACCGGCAGACGACCGACGAATTCCGGAATGAGGCCGAATTTCAACAGATCCTCGGGCTCGACCAGGCGGAAAACATCACCCGTGCGGCGATCCTCCGGCGACGCGACGATGGCGCCAAAACCGATCGAGGTTTTCCTGCCGCGGTCCGAGATGATCTTGTCCAGCCCGGCGAAGGCGCCGCCGCAGATGAACAGGATGTTGGCGGTGTCGACCTGCAGGAACTCCTGCTGCGGGTGCTTGCGGCCGCCCTGCGGCGGCACGGAAGCGACCGTGCCTTCCATGATCTTGAGCAGCGCCTGCTGCACGCCCTCGCCCGACACGTCGCGGGTGATCGAGGGATTGTCGGACTTGCGCGAAATCTTGTCGATTTCGTCGATGTAGACGATGCCGCGCTGGGCACGCTCGACATTGTAGTCGGCCGACTGCAACAGCTTCAGGATGATGTTCTCGACGTCCTCGCCGACGTAACCGGCTTCGGTCAGCGTCGTGGCGTCGGCCATGGTGAAAGGCACGTCGATGATGCGGGCCAGCGTCTGCGCGAGCAGCGTCTTGCCGCAGCCGGTCGGGCCGATCAGCAGGATGTTGGACTTGGCCAACTCGACATCGTTGTTCTTGCCGGCATGCGCGAGGCGCTTGTAGTGGTTGTGCACCGCCACCGACAGCACGCGCTTGGCGTAAGGCTGGCCGATGACGTAGTCGTCGAGAACCTTGAGGATCTCCTGCGGGGTCGGCACGCCCTCGCGCGACTTCACCATCGAGGTCTTGTTCTCCTCGCGGATGATGTCCATGCAGAGCTCGACGCACTCGTCGCAAATGAACACCGTCGGGCCGGCGATCAGCTTGCGCACCTCGTGCTGGCTTTTGCCGCAAAACGAGCAATAGAGCGTGTTCTTGGAATCACCGCTGTTGTTGCCGACCTTGCTCATTTTCATGTCCTTTCATGGCCGCCCGCCGATGGTCTGGCTGAAAGGGCGCATACTCTATTTATCGCGGGAATCCGCCGCCGCCAGTGTTCCGGCTCCCGCAACGTATTCCGTACGAAACACAAATCAGAAAACGTGGCAATGATTCGCAGCTTCCCCATGCAAAGCTAAGCCGTCGAAAATCAACATAGCCTTAACGTAGGCAATCCCAACGTCCGAGGGAACAGCCAATTGTGGCCGAAATGCCGCAAGACGCGCCAAAAGCGCGTGATGGTGCCATCCAACTGCCACTAGCCTTTATGCCAATGCCCCCTCGGCCGCCTCGCGCGACGAAATGACCTTGTCGATCAGGCCGAAATCCTTGGCCTCGTCGGCGGTCATGAAATGGTCGCGGTCGAGCGTCTTCTCGATCTCGTCATAGCTCTTGCCGGTGTGCTTGACATAGACCTCGTTGAGACGGCGCTTCAGTTTGATGATGTCCTGGGCGTGACGCTCGATATCGGACGCCTGGCCCTGGAAGCCGCCGGACGGCTGGTGAACCATGATGCGGGCGTTCGGCGTGGCGAAGCGCATGTCCTTGTGGCCGGCGGTCAAAAGCAGCGAGCCCATCGAGGCCGCCTGGCCGATGCACAGCGTCGACACGGCCGGCTTGATGAACTGCATTGTGTCGTAGATCGCCATGCCCGAAGTGACGACGCCACCCGGCGAATTGATATAGAGGTTGATTTCCTTCTTCGGGTTTTCGGCTTCGAGGAACAGGAGCTGCGCGCAAACCAGCGTCGCCATGCCGTCCTCGACCGGACCGGTGATAAAAATGATGCGCTCCTTGAGGAGACGCGAGAAAATGTCGTAGGCCCGCTCGCCGCGATTGGTCTGTTCGACCACCATCGGAACGAGGTTCATGTAGGTTTCGACGGGATTCTTCATCAGTTATCTCTTCTCGCGGTGGGATTTCCGGCGCCGGGCAGGCTGGCAGTTCGGGCAGAATCGGTTCTGGATCGTTACGATGTAAATAGGATGCCGGCTCATCCTTGTGCAAGGCCGACCCGTCCTAGCCATCTGGGTAAGTCGAATCAAGCTTCCGGGCAAGGATTAGCAGCAGCTGATGCTACGCCGAACCGAAATACCGAGCCTGCCCCCGCCAGGTAGCAGTTTCTTAACCTCGTCACTTAACGAAATGCGCTGAAACCGCTTTTCTCGGCAACGGCTTCCCCTACAATCCAACGTTGAACTTGTGCTTACAGTTCAAACGGGGGAGTGCCATGCCTGGGAAAACCGCATGCTTCACCATTGCCGGGCTTACCCTGCTCGCCTCGATTTCGCAAACGGCGGCAGGCGGCCGCGCCGTCGAATGCTACGAGCCCGTCCGCACGCCGGCCGTTTACGACACTGTCTACGAAGACGTCATGGTCAGCCCTCCCGGCCAGCAGATCGTCGACTATGATCCGCCGATTTATGGCACGCGCGAGCGTGTCGTGATGACCGTGCCGGCCCAGGTCCAATATGAGGTGATCCCGCCAATCACCCGGACCATCTATCACACAGTCAGGGTCGATGATGGCGGCTACTCGTGGGAATGGCGTGTCATTCATGGCCGCCGGGTGTTGTGCAAGGTCTGGCACAAGGCGCGCTACGAACGTGTCGCCGAGACGATGGTGATCCAGCCCGAGCGCACGCGGCGCGTCGTCATTCCGGCGCAATATGACAGCATCGCCGAGGAGGTGCTGGTGCGGCCCGAGCAAAGGCGCGTCATCGATATTCCCGCCTCCTACCAGACCGTCCCGCGCCGCGTGCTGGTGCGCGAAGGCTCGTCCGGCTGGCGCCGCGTGCATATTCCAAGGCACTGCCAGGACTGAGCTTAGGCCACCTCGGCCCGCAGCCAAGCCTTGAGACGGCCGACATCACCATCGCCCATGGCTTTGGCCACACGACGACCGACAGCCGCGCCGAACTTGTAGCCATGGCCGGAACAGGCCGAGACGACCAGGCACTTGCCTCGCTCATAGGCGAGGAATTTCTCGTCATCAGTGAAGGTGTAGGCGCAGGTGACCACTTCGGTCACCTTGTACTCGTCAATCCGGGCGATCGGCGGTGAAAACAGGTTGCGGATCGCCTCGCCCTCTCCGGGCACCGGCTCGCGGTTCCAGTCGGCGTCGCTGGTCGGCACCTTGTGCAGGCCCGAGCCGAATTTCATGCCGGCACCGCGAGTGAGCGGGATCATATAGCCGTCGGTCTTGCCGCCGACATCGAGAATGACGGGCGCGGCCTCCCATGCGGCCTTGAGATCGGCCGGCGGCTCGACATAGGCGAGCGCGGTGCGAAAAGTCCTCAATTCGCCGCCGAGCTCGGGGAATAGCTTCAGCACCCAGGCGCCAGCGGCAACGACGATGCGGTCTGCCTGCATCGTCTCGCCGCTTTCCAACACGATATGGCCGGCCTCGGCATCGATCTCCGTCACCTTGCTATGCTCGTAGACGTTGGCTCCGTTGGCGCGCAGCCATTTGGCCAGCCCCGCCGCTATTCCGCGGCAATGCAGCGCGCCGCCTTCCGGCGAGAAATAGGCGTAGCGGAACGAGCCGGCCTCAAGGAACGGCCAGCGCTCGACGGCAGCGTCCGGTTCCAGCAATTCGAAAGGGAAATTGCCCCCTTCCAGACCCTCGCGGTATTCCTCGGCCTCATCGCCGGGCTCGCGCGAAACGCAGACGAATCCCCTGGGATCGAGGTGATTCTCGCCGAGATCGGCCCACATCTCGTCCCAGGCCTCATAGGCTTCGGTGATCAGCCGCCCATAGCCGGTTCCAGCGCGGTAGGCGCGGCGAATGATGCGGTGATGGTCGCCCGATGCCGCCAGCGGATTGGGGATCGGCCCCTGCTCGACGATCGACACGGCGTGGCCTGCCTTGACCAGCGACCACGCCGTGGAGAGACCCGCGATACCCGCGCCGACAACGATCACATTCATCCGTTCAGACCTTCCGCGACCCTACTGGCTGGCTCAATGCATCGGGCTGTCGCACGCAACATACGGTCTGGAACCAAGCTGGCAAGCCGCGCTATTGGTCTGGAATGACCAAATTGACACCTCCTTACCTCGCCCTTGATCCAACTACCCGCCAACTCAGGCTCGACCCGCACGAGCCGGCCTTCTTCCTGAACCCGTATGAGGCCTATGCCTTCCTGCATGGCGTCTCGAATGCGTTTTACTGGGAAGAGTTCGGCTTCTGGTGCTTCGGCGGCTTCGACGATGTCAACCGACTGCTGCGCGACCGCCGCTTCGGCCGCCAGAACCCGACCGGCATTCCCGATAGCCGCGGCATCGGCGAGGATCGAAGTCATCTCAAGGCATTCGACCGCATCGAAGCCAATTCTATGCTGGAACTGGAGCCACCGGTGCACACCCGGCTAAGGACACTGGTCAACCGTGCCTTCGTCTCGCGTCAGGTCGAACGATTGCGGCCGCGTGTCGAGGCGCTCGCCAATGAATTGATCGATCGTTTCGAACCTCGCAAGGCCGTCGACCTCCTGCCGGCCTTCGCCTCCCCGCTGCCGATCACCATCATCGCCGAAATGCTCGGCGTGCCAGTTGAAATGGGCCCGCAGCTGCTCGACTGGTCACATCAAATGGTCGCCATGTACATCCATGGCCGCACCCGCGAGACCGAGGAGACGGCCAACCGCGCCGCAGGCGAATTTTCCGATTTCCTGCGCCGTTACGTCGCCGAGCGGCGCAAGAACCCGGGCGATGACCTGCTGTCACTGCTGATCTCGGCCCAGGACGACGGCCAGAAATTATCCGAGGACGAGATGGTCTCCTCGGCCATCCTGCTGCTCAACGCCGGCCATGAAGCGACAGTGCACCAGACCGGCAATGCCGTGCGCTCGATCCTGACGCAAGGGGGCGACCCGCGCCGCTTCTTCACCTCACCGGAAGCGACGGCGGCAACGGTCGAGGAATGCCTGCGTTTCGACGCGCCGCTGCACATGTTCATGCGCTACGCCTATGAGGAGATCGAAATCTCACCCGGCATCGTTGTGCGACCGGGCCAGACGATCGGGCTTTTGCTTGGCATGGCCAATCATGATCCGCTTGCCTTCGCCGAACCGCAGGACTTCCGGCCGGAGCGGACTGATCAGAAGAACGTGTCGTTCGGCGCCGGCATCCATTTCTGCATCGGCGCGCCGCTCGCCCGCCTCGAATTGCAGGTTTCGCTGAAGACTTTGTTCGAGCGGCACCCGCAACTGCATCTTGCCGAAGAGCCCCGCTTCCGCGACACTTACCACTTCCATGGGCTGGAGGCGCTTGCCGTCGATTTCTAGCTAGTGAGTTGCCCGGAAATCCGATCCGATCCTCGATATGTGATCAAGCTTTCAAAGCTTGATCACATACTCCTTGCGAGTCGTTTCAAGGACTTCCCAGCTTCCCTTGAAGCCCGGCCTCAAGACGAAACTGTTGCCGGCCTTGACCGTGCGCGCCTCGCCGCCGTCCTCCGCGATCACCGAGACGCCGGAGAGAATGTGGCAGAACTCCCATTCGTCATAGACGATGCGCCATTTGCCGGGGGTCGATTCCCAGATGCCGGCATAGAGGCCGCTGTCGCGCTCCTCGACGTTCCAGGTGCGGAATTTCGGATCGCCCGAGATCACGCGATCCGGCGCGGGCGCGCCGGATTCGGGCTCGACGCTTTTGGTGTCGACAGGAAGAAACGCGGTCATCAGCAATCAAACCTTGGCGAGTGCCTGTTCGAGGTCGGCGACGATATCGGTCACATCCTCGATGCCGATGGACAGCCGCACCGTATCCGGCCCCGCACCGGCCTTGACCTTCTGCTCGTCAGAAAGCTGGCGGTGCGTGGTCGATGCCGGATGGATGACCAGCGACTTGGTGTCGCCGACATTGGCCAGATGCGAGAAGAGTTCGAGTGCCTCGACGAATTTGATGCCCGCCTCATAGCCGCCCTTGAGGCCGAAGGTGAACACGGCGCCGGAGCCCTGTGGCGAGTATTTCTTCTGCAAGGCATTGTTTTTGTCCCCAGGCAGGCCGGGATAGTTCACCCTGGCGACCTTCGGATGGTTGGACAGCCAGCCGGCGACCGTGATCGCGTTGTCGCAATGGCGCTGCATGCGTAGCGGCAAGGTTTCGAGGCCAGTCAGGATAAGGAAGGCGTTGAACGGCGAGATCGCCGGGCCGAGATCGCGCAGGCCGAGCACACGGGCGGCGATGGCGAAAGCGAAATTGCCGAACGTTTCGTGCAGGACAAGGCCGCCATATTCGGGGCGCGGTTCCGACAGCATTGGGTATTTGCTCGATTTCGACCAGTCGAAGGTGCCGCCGTCGACAATGACGCCGCCGATCGAATTGCCGTGACCGCCGATGAACTTGGTCAGCGAATGCACGACGATATCGGCGCCGTGCTCGATCGGGCGAATGAGGTAGGGCGAGGCCAGCGTGTTGTCGACGATCAGCGGCAAGCCATGCTTGCGGGCGATGTCGCCGATCTTCTCAATGTCGACGAAGGTGCCGCCCGGATTGGCCAGGCTCTCGATGAAGATCGCCTTGGTCCTGTCGTCGATCTGGTTCTCGAAGGTCGAGAGATCATTGGTGTCGGCCCAGCGCACCTCCCAGCCATAATTCTTGAAGGCATGGCCGAATTGGTTGATCGAACCACCGTAAAGCTTGTTGGCGGCGACGAAATTGTCGCCGGGCTGCATCAGATTGTGGAACACGATGACCTGCGCGGCATGGCCGGATGCCACCGCCAGCGCGGCCGTGCCGCCTTCGAGAGCCGCGACGCGCTCTTCGAGCACTGCCTGGGTCGGGTTCATGATGCGGGTGTAGATGTTGCCGAAAGCCTTTAGCCCGAACAGCGAAGCGGCGTGGTCGGCGTCATCGAAGACGAAGGAGGTCGTCTGGTAGATCGGCGTGGCGCGCGCGCCGGTGGCCGGATCGGGCTTGGCGCCGGCATGGACGGCGAGCGTGTTGAAACCGGGCGAACGGGTCACTGAAACCTCCCTTTGAACTTCTCAAATTGGCCGCGCATTCTTGGCGAAGGCGGCGTGCGAATGCAAAGAAGAAAATACCTTTCGGTGCCGATCCTTCGACCATACTGCAGGATAATGCGGTATTCCGCGGAATAATTTTGCGCCCCTGCGTTGCGTCTATTTCTGGCGCACGCCAAAACTCTGGAAGCCCTGGCGCATCAGCGGCTTCTTCGACGACAGCACCCCGGAGTTGACGCCGGTCCAGCCGATCTCGCCGGATAGCTTGCCGTATTCGATCTTGGGGCAGCGGTTCATCACCACCTTGATTCCGGCTGCCTCCGCGCGTGCGGCAGCCTCGTCATGACGCACGCCGAGCTGCATCCAGATGACTTTCGGCAACGGATCGAGTTGCAACACCTCGTCGACGATGCCGGCAACCGCCGCGGCATTGCGGAAGACATCGACCATGTCGATCGGCTCGGGGATGTCGGCCAGCCTGGCATAGGTCATTCGGCCGAGGATTTCCTTGCCGGCCTGGCCGGGATTGATCGGGAACACCGAAAACCCCTTGGCCAGCAGGTATTTCAGCACGAAATAGCTCGGCCTGACGTCGTTCGCCGACGCGCCGACCATGGCGATGGTCTTCACCGAATTGAGGATGCCGCCGATATAGGTGTTGTCGTAGCTGTCGTGATTCATGCCTCGTCCTCATACAACGCCTCGGTGAGAAAACCATCCGGGTCATTGCTGAAATCGCGCAGCATGCGGAAGTGGTCAGTATCACGAAAGTCGGCGGGCTCGAGCCCGAAGCGGCTGATGCGGAACAGTTGCGCGCCGGGACAGGCCATCAACAGCGGCGAATGGGTCGCCATGATCACCTGGGCGGTGCCCGATTGATCCATGCGCCGCAGCATCTTCAGCAATTCGATCTGGCGCGACGGCGACAGCGCGCTCTCGGGCTCGTCGAGAATATAGATCCCTTGCCTGCGGCAGCGCTCCTCGAAGAAGCGGATGAAGCCTTCGCCATGCGACCAGGACAGGAAATCAGGCGGCGCACCACCAGAATCCAGCGCCGCCTGGTCGAGATAGCGGGCCACCGAATAGAAGGATTCGGCGCGAAAGAACCAGCCGGCGGTGACTTTTGGCAGCCAGTGGCCACGGAATGTGTTCGCCAGCGCCGCTCCACTCTTGTCGATGGCGCTGGAGTGGTCGACCGGGCGGTAACCCTTGCCACCGCCGGCCTCGTCGTAGCCGGCCAGCGCGCCGATAGCTTCCAGCAAAGTGGATTTGCCGGTGCCGTTCTCGCCAACTATGATGGTGATCGGCGTGGTGAAGTCGAGCTGGAATTCGTGGCCGCGAAACAGCGGCAGGTTCCAGGGGTATTTTTCCCAGTCCGCTACCCGCTCGGGGTCGAGCAGGATGCGCTTGAGATACGGTGCCTTGAGCCGTGTCAGCTGCTTGCGGTAACCCATCAATCAGGCAGCGAAATCGTGCCGTCGTCGGCAATCGGAAAGGCAGGGTTGTGTGCGACTTCCCATACATGCCCATCAGTGTCGGTGAAATAGCCGTACCACCCGCCCCAGAAGGCGCGGCCGGCCGGCTTAACGATCCTTCCGCCTGCCTTTTCGGCCATGGCGAGCACCTCGTCGACTTCGGCATCGGAACGGGTGTTGTAGGCGAGATAGACGGCCGAGGGCGCCTTGGCGAAGGTGATGCCGGAATCCTCTTCGGCGCTGGCGCGCGGGAATAAGCCGAGGATGGCGCCACCCATCTGGAAGAAGGCGACGCCGTCGGTGATCCCGGCGTGGCGTTTCAAACCCATCGCCTCGTAGAAACGCACCGCGCGATCCAGGTCGTCCGTGGCGATGGTGATGATGGAGATGCGCGGCTCCATGGTCCTCGCCCTATTCGTCCGTCCATTCCGGCTTGCGCTTGCCTATGAAAGCGCCAATGCCCTCCTCCGCGTCCCGCGCCAGCATGTTCTCGACCATGATCCGACCGGTATAGGCATAGGCATCCGCCAAGCCCATCTCGGCCTGCGCGTAAAAGGCCTCCTTGCCGGTCTTCACCACCAGCGACGATTTGGAAGCAATGGTTTGCGCGTATTTGCTGACAATCTGATTCAGGTACTCGCGCGGCACGACGCGGTTGACCAGGCCGAATTCCTTGGCGGTCGCAGCGTCGATCGTCTCACCGGTCAAGAGCATCTCCATCGCCTGCTTGCGCGAGACGTTGCGTGACAGCGCCACCATCGGCGTCGAACAGAACAGGCCGATGTTGACGCCCGGCGTACAGAAGGTCGCCTCATGCGAGGCGATCGCCAGGTCGCAGCTAGCGACCAGTTGCAGGCCGGCGGCTGTCGCCAGGCCGTCAACCTCGGCGATGACAGGCAGGGGATGGCGCACGATCGTCTGCATCAGCGTGACGCAAGCGGCAAACGTCTGTTCGAAGAAAGCCTTGCCGCGGTCGGCGTCGGCGCGCCGTGCGGTCATCTCCTTGAGGTCGTGGCCGGCGCAGAACACCTTGCCGGCCGCCGACAGCACGATGACACGAATGGCCCTGTCGGCCTTGGCGCGGTCGAGTTCCGCCGTCAGCGCCGCCATCACCGCCAGCGACAGGGCGTTGGCGGGCGGATTGGCGAGCGTCAGGCGCAGCACGCCCTTGTCCAACTTCGTCGTGACCGGGCCCTCGTCGGCAGCAGGCTTGATGGCAAGGATTTCGGCCATGGCTAGGATCTCCGCGATTCCGGTCGTGCTGGCAGACTATCTAATATTGGATCGGGTTTCGTCCAACACCCATCGCTTGCGCCAGGGCGATGTATGTGTTGCCAGAAACACCCGGCTGCGCCCATACAGGCATGCGCAGAACGAGAGACCGACATGCCCGCCCAGACCAACCTCAAGCCGGTGCTGACCGCAGCGCAAATCAATGTGCTGATGGAGACCGTCTTTCCGCAACTCAACGAGAGTTCCGCCGCCTACAGGGCGATCGACGTATTTCCGGGCGGCTGCATCGTACGGCTCACTGCCGGCGAACGGCATTTGCGCCCCGGCGGCACGGTGTCGGGCCCTGCCCTGTTCACGCTGGCCGACATCGGCGGCTATGTCTGCGTGCTCAGCCATGCCGGGCCGGATGCGCTCTCGGTCACCACCAACCTCAACATCAACTTCGTGCGCAAGGCTGAGGCGGGGCCGATCGATGGCCATTGCCGCATCCTGAAGCTCGGAAAAAACCTGATGGTGTTCGACATCGACATCGTCGCCGGTCCGCACGGACAGACGATCGCCCATGCCACGGGTACCTATTCGATCCCGCCGCAGCGCAGCCCTGATGTGGTAAAATAATACCTTTAATCCAACCTATTGTTTCTATAGCATTTTCTGCGCTACGAGACTTTCCCGCCACCTTGACGCGGTGACTCAGCTCGCCTATAAGCCGTCACGAAGCAGCGGCCCGCAAAGGCCGCCGTTTTGTTATTGGCTGATGACAAGCGTCTTTCGCCAATCCAAGCAACAAGAAACGCCTTCACTCCTGAAGGTCAAAACCGAGAGCAGAAAACATGACAACCTTTTCGCAGAAGCCTGCGGATGTGGTGAAGAAGTGGATCCTGATCGACGCCGAGGGTCTCGTCGTCGGCCGTCTTGCCACTGTCATCGCCAATCATCTTCGCGGCAAACACAAGCCGACCTTCACCCCGCATGTCGACGACGGCGACAACGTCATCGTCATCAATGCCGACAAGGTGGTGTTCACCGGCAAGAAGTTCACCGACAAGGTCTATTACTGGCACACCGGCCACCCCGGCGGCATCAAGGAGCGCACCGCGCGCCAGCTGCTCGAGGGCCGTTTCCCCGAGCGTGTCGTCGAGAAGGCCGTTGAGCGCATGGTCCCGCGTGGTCCGCTCGGCCGTCGCCAGATGAAGAACCTGCGCGTCTATGCAGGCGCGGAGCATCCGCATGTCGCCCAGCAGCCAGAAGTCCTCGACGTGGCCAAGCTGAATTCCAAGAACAAGAAGGTCGCATAAGATGGCTGAGCTTTCCTCGCTCGCAGAACTGGGCGCCGCCACCGGCAACACGAACACGCAGGCCGCGGCCCCCGTCCACGTCCAGAAGCTCGACAAGTCGGGCCGCGCCTATGCCACCGGCAAGCGCAAGAACGCCATTGCGCGCGTCTGGGTGAAGCCGGGCTCCGGCAAGATCGTCGTCAACGACAAGGAATTCGCGACCTATTTCGCGCGTCCGGTCCTGCAGATGATCCTCAACCAGCCGATCATCGCGTCCAACCGTTCGGGACAGTACGACATCGTCGCCACCGTCGTCGGCGGCGGCCTCTCCGGCCAGGCCGGTGCCGTTCGGCACGGCATCTCCAAGGCGCTGACCTACTACGAGCCGGCGCTGCGCGCCGTGCTCAAGAAGGGTGGCTTCCTGACCCGCGACAGCCGCGTCGTCGAGCGCAAGAAGTACGGCAAGGCGAAAGCCCGTCGCTCCTTCCAGTTCTCGAAGCGCTAAGCGTTTCGATCTGTCGATATCGAAAAAGGCCGCCTCCGGGCGGCCTTTTTGCGTTGGACGCGGCAAATCAATTGATGCTGGCGGTCTTGGCAGGCTCGATGCGTTGGCCGGTTCCGGCATAGGGCACGCGATAACCGTTCGCCGTTAGCCAGTCGATCGCCGCCCTGGGTTCGTCGGTCTGGATGATGGTGGCGCCGCGATCGACCCAGAAGCCCCAGGCCTCGCGCGGCAGGCTGGCCTGGATCGCCAGCTCGTCGCCGCGGCCGCCGGCGAGGAAGCCGCCCGGTTTGTCGACGATGGCATAGGTGTCGGCCCAGATATGCCAGTCGCCCCTTACCGCCTCGGCGCGCATACGCGTGCTGAAGAGCGGCCCGCCGGTTTCGGTCAACGTCTCTGCGCCAGCCCGCCAGTTGATCATCTCGATCGCGCGCGGCGCGAAAGCGTGGTCGACCGTCGAGGCGAAACCGGCATCATGCACCGCGTCATCGGCGAGGATCGGCATGAACTGGAAGCCGCCGCCGGCCGCGGCCATGGCGGCTTTCACCGTGGTGATCCTGTTCTGGTTCCACAGGTTTTCCTTGACAATGACCTGGTCGGCCATGCCGAGATCCCGAGCCACCGCGATCATGCCCGAGAGGTCGCCGACTTCGAGCTTGTTGTCGAGATTGATGAGGATTCTGTCCCTCGTCGCCATCAGCATCTCGCGCAATGTCGAGACGGGTTCGTTGGTGACGGCATGAGTGCCCTCGATCACCAGACGGCATCTCTTCAGTTCGCCCAGCGTGTAATTGATGACCTCGCCCTTGCAGGTCGTCGTGCGGTCGAGCCAGCTGTCATGCATGACGATGAGCTCGCCGTCCTTCGAGCGCCTGATGTCGACCTCGACGATTTCGGCTCCGATCGCGATCGAGCCTTCGACGGCCGCGAGCGAGTTTTCCGCATAGAGCATCTTGCCGGCCTGCATGCTGCCGGCACGATGAGCAGCCACCATGACATGATCGCGCCTCTGGTTGGCATGTTCGAAGCGGTCGAGGATCTGCCTGGCGCGGGTTTCGCCGGCCAAGGCCTGACCGGTGGCGGCGGCCAGCGCGGTGGAAAGCAGAAGGCTCAGCCAGATCGTCCGCATCGAGAATCGCTCCTTGCCGGATCGAGCCGGGGATAGGCGACCTCAGTGACATCCAGGTGAACGAAGCCGGCTAAAGCGCGTCGCGTCGAAACGGATTCAGGCGACGCGCTTTGGGCCTTTGTCGTCTTCCCAAAACCGAGGTCACTTTTGGGCGACATGCACTCGCGGTTGGCCAGCGATGTGGGTCAGATGCGCTTCGACAACCGGCGAAACCAGGCCATTGCAGGCATTTCGACCCAGGTGCCATGTGACCCACGACGCGGCGATGGTGGCCGCAAGCATGACGACGATCGTCACAGTCCCCGTCCAGCTGGCGCCAAAGCCGGTCGCGGGCTCGCCACGCAGCACGATGTCGCCGATCAAGCCGAGGCCGAGTTTGCGCTCGACGAGCCCGGCGACATTGATCAGGCGCGCCTGGACGAAGATGTGGACCATGTAGATTGAATAGGACAGCGCGCCGAGCGTCAGCATGAATGGCGTCCTGAGCAACGCGCTGATCCAGCCGCCTTCATGGGCGAAAAGAAACAACGCCAGGGCGAACACAAGGGGCGCGGCGATGCCGGCGTCGTTGTCGCCCGCCAGCGAGACAAAGAGAACGATGACGGCCACCATGACGATTTCGGCAAGAGTCCAGCTCAGCCGCGGGCCGTTTGCGACCAGAACCTGTCGCGCCCCTGCAATGGAATCATGCTGAAACCAGGCCAGCAGGGCGCCGAGCGAGAAGCCGTAGAGGCAGCGGATGAAGCCGAAATCGTAGGACACATCCATATGATGCGTGGAGAAGCCGAGCAGGAACAACGGCGCGGTGACGGCGGCGGCAACAAACCATATCCAGGCGCGCGCGCCGGCGACGAAGACCACGCCGGCAAACAGAAGATAGGCGAAAAACTCGGCCGAGATGCTCCAGCTTGGCGCGTTCCATGTCAACCGATCCTCGAAGCCGACACCTTGCAGCAAAAGGAGATTGGCAGCCAAGCTCTTGAGGTCGAAGCCGCCGGTGAAGGGAGCGGCCCCGTGCCCTGCAATTGCGGCAGCACCAGCCGCAACAGCTCGAAGGCGGCAAAGGCGGCAAGCATGATCAGATGCAGCGGATAGATGCGGCCGAAACGGACCAGCGCAAAGCGGGCAACCTCTGCCGGTCGGCTCAGCCGATTGGCATAGCTGGAGGCGATGACGAAGCCGGAAAGGACGAAGAAGAAGTCGACGAAGAGATAGGACGAACAGATAAAGCTGCTCTGCGAGATCGCCGAAGCGGTCGGGAAATGAAACAGCGCCATCAGCAACGCGCAGATGCCGCGCCACGAATCAAGGACCTGGAAGCGATCACCGGCGATCGTGCCGGCGCGGGTCGACACCACGGCATCCGACGGATTAAGAAACGCGGTCTGCGTCATGATGATACAAATCCTGTCTTGCCGTGGCAGCCGGGCGGCGCGATTTCGTCTCCCCAAGCCGTGACTGGCATCTTCCATGCCGGTTCTGTAGTTGTTGCACCCCGATGAAAACGAGGACCCGTAATGGCGACCAAGAACATCGACCATGCCTTCACCGCCCGCTCCAAAACGGGTGGCGCCCTTGAGCCGACCTATTCCGGCGCGCTGTCTTTCATGCGGCGCAAATATACCAAGGACGTGAAGGGCGCGGATGCGGTGGTGTGGGGCATTCCCTTCGACGCAGCCGTCACCAACCGGCCGGGCGCCCGGTTCGGGCCGCAGGCGATCCGCCGCGCCTCGGCGATCCTCGACAACGACCCGCAATACCCGTTTTCACGCGATCTGTTCGAGCACCTCGCCGTGGTCGACTACGGCGACTGCCTGCTCGACTCGGGCAACCATCAGAAGACGCCCGGCACGATCGAGCGCGAAGCGGCCAAGATCCTGAAATCGGGCGCCTTCCTGCTAACGCTCGGCGGCGACCATTTCGTCACCTGGCCGCTGCTCAAGGCGCATGCCGCCATCCACGGGCCGCTCGCCTTGGTGCAGTTCGACGCCCACCAGGACACATGGCCCGATGATGGCAAGCGCATCGACCATGGTTCCTTCGTCGGCCGCGCGGTCAAGGAAGGCATCATCGATCCCGACCGCTCGATCCAGGTCGGCATCCGCACCCATGCGCCCGACACGTTCGGTATCAAGATTCTCTATGGCCATGAAATCGAGGAAATGCGGGCCTCCGACATCGCCTACGCCATCGTCGACCGCACCGGTGGCAAGAAGACCTATCTGACCTTCGACATCGACTGCCTCGATCCAGCCTACGCACCGGGAACCGGCACGCCGGTTTCGGGCGGCCCGTCCTCGGCGAAAATCCTGTCGACGCTGCGTCAGCTCAACCAGGTCGATATTGTCGGCGCCGATGTCGTGGAGGTTGCGCCGGCCTATGATCACGCCGATATAACGGCGATCGCAGGTTCGATGGTGGCCATGCAGTATCTCGGCCTGCTGGCCGAGCGAAAGGCGCGGCTCGAAGAGCTGAACAACGGCAACCACAATGGCGCCGCGGTCAATCATGGCAACGGCATATAGCCCTCAGGGAATTTGATCAGGCAATGAAACCGAAAATCTTCATCGACGGCGAGCACGGCACCACTGGCCTCCAGATCCGGGCGCTGCTTGCCGAGCGCAGCGATCTGGAGATCATTTCCATTCCGGTCGAGCGCCGCAAGGAAACGGCGGCCCGCGCCGAATTCCTCAACGCCGCCGATATCGCGATCCTGTGCTTGCCCGACGATGCAGCCAAGGAAAGCGTCTCGCTGATCACCAACGACACCACCAAGGTCATCGATGCGTCGACCGCGCATCGCGTGGCCGAAGGCTGGGAATATGGCTTCGCCGAACTGGACAGGGAGCAGGCGAAGAAGATCGCCACCGCCAAACGCGTCGCCAATCCCGGCTGCTGGCCGCAGGGGCCGATCGCGACGCTCAGGCCACTGGTCACCGCAGGCCTGCTGCCGGCCAATTTCCCGATCGCGGTCAACGGCATTACGGGCTATTCGGGTGGCGGGCGCCCGATGATCGAAGACTACGTCGCCAGGGGCGAGGACGCCTCGGAGTTCCTGCCCTATGGCCTGACCCTGCAGCACAAGCACGTGCCCGAATTGAAGGCCTATGCGAAGTTGTCGCATGATCCGATCATGCAGCCGGCGGTGGGCAATTTCGCGCAAGGCATGATCACGGTTGTGCCGTTGCAACTCGGTGGCCTTGACCGCGTACCGACGGGTCCCGAACTTCACGCCGCCATTGCTGACCATTTCGCCGCGATCAAGGGCGGTGTGGTCGAGGTGGCGCCCTATGCGCATCTGGAGCGCGTGCCGGACATCGATCCGGAGATCTACAACGGCACCAACCGCATGAAGGTCTATGTCTTCGCCAATGACAGCAGAGCCCAGGCGCTGCTGCTGGCGGTCTACGACAATCTCGGCAAGGGTGCTTCGGGTGCAGCCGTCCAGAACATGGACCTGATGCTCGGTCTGTGATCGACGCGCCGGTTTCCCCCCGGCGCTGGAAGCGATTGCGACAGCGATCCGAACAGTGCGGCGCGGCTTTTGAGGGTGAATGCCAGCCTCGTTAACCGTTCGTTCACCACAATGGACGCTATTGAGGTAATCAGGCTTTCCACTTAGGATTCGTCATGGTCAGCGCGATTTCGGCTTCCTCGCAAGCAATCCAGTACTCCGCGTCCAGTTCATCCGACAACGCGGCTCAGGAAGCCGCGCTCCAAACGCAGATCCAGGCCTTGGAGGACCAGGCCAAGGCGGCCCAGGACCAGGTGGACGCCGCCAAGCTGCAGCAGGATATCGCCGCGCTCAAGGCCAAGCTTGCTGCCTTGCAGGCCGCGGACGCGGCCAAAGCCGCCGACAAGGGGCCAAGGCCAATCAGGGCCAGTCCGCACCATCCGCCGCCGCATTGCGTCAGGCTGAATTCGACGGCGAGAAGACGACGCAGTCGAACGAATTCTGGATGTGATCGGCCGCACTCAGCGTCCGACGGCAACCTCGTTGGGCAAGGGATAGGCACCCTTGGTGCCGCGCCAATGCGCGGCGGCAAGGCCCAGCACGACAAGCGCAAAAGCCTGATGGGTCAGCGCCATGTGCAGGGGCACCTGCGTCAGCAGCGTACCGATACCGATCGAAGCCTGCACCAGCACCAGAACGAACAACAGTGTCGCGCGTCGCGCATGCGTTGAGCCGGGCAGCCGCCGACGCGTGGCAATCATGTGCCAGAGGGCGACGGCGAAAACCGTATAGGCGCCGAGCCGGTGAACGAACTGCACCGTCTTCGGGTTCTCGAAGAAGTTGCGCCACGCCGGCTCGAGGATGAGCAGATCGCCAGGAATGATCCGGCCGTCCATCAGCGGCCAGGTGTTGTAGCTCATGCCGGCGTCGAGACCGGCGACCAGACCGCCGAGATAAATCTGGATCAGCGCCAGAAGCACGATGAAACCAGCCAGACGCTGCGTCGGGCGATCAGCCGCTGGTTCGGAATGCGGCGCAAGGCCACGCGCGACGACCATGGTTGCGGTGAAGATCAGTGCCGCCAGCGTGAGATGCGTCGCCAGCCTGTACTGGCTCACCGACACTCGGTCGACCAGGCCGGAGGCCACCATCCACCAGCCGATGGCGCCCTGCAGGCCGCCGAGAAGCAGAATGCCGACCAGTTTCGGCCCAAGGCGGCGCTCGATGCGGCGCGTCGCCCAGAAGACCAGCAGCGGCAAGGCAAAGACCAAGCCGACGCTGCGCGCCAGCAGGCGATGCGCCCATTCCCACCAGAAAATCGACTTGAATGCCTCGACGCTCATGCCCTTGTTGAGCTCGGTGTATTGCGGGATCTGCTGATAGCGCCGGAATTCCTCCTGCCACTCCGCGTCATTGAGCGGCGGGATGACGCCATGGACCGGCTGCCATTCGGTGATCGACAGGCCGGATTCGGTCAACCGCGTGGCGCCGCCGACCAGCACCAGCGCAAACAGCACGAGAAGCACGACGTACAGCCAGCCGCGCACGAGTGCCCGGTTATGCAGGTCGCGGTCGCGGGCCTGATACGGCGCGGCGGCAGTGATGGCGGCCATGGGTACTTCCCGGCAGGTTGAATGTCGCGGATTGGTGGACCATCGCACTCCTGCTGGCAAGGCCGGGCAGCGCGGCACGCCGTCGCGCCCGATGTCGTGGGTTGCGCGCGTCCTGCGTTCGGCCTAAGCGGTAGCCATCAACGAGACCGTACCATGCCCATTCGCCTGAAAAAGCTGATCGGAATGTTCCTGCTGTTGGCGCTGGTCATTATCTACGCGCTGGTCGCCTCGATCTTCGCGGTAGCCCGCCTGTCGGAATCGGGCGCGCTGGTGCAATTCCTGTTCTTCCTGCTCAGCGGCCTGCTCTGGGTGCTGCCGGCGATGGGCATCATCAAATGGCTGATGCTGGAGCCGCGCGCCAAGCGCTGAGCCCTGCCCGGTCAGGCCGTACGCAAGTCAGACAGTAACGAGCATCTTGCCGGCATTGGCGAGTGGCGTCGTCACGCCCGACAGCATGGTGCGGATATGGGCCAGGCTCTGGTAGCGGCCATTGACCGAAATCCGCGGCAAGGCATGCAGGAAGCCGGCATGTTCGGCGCGCAGCACGCCGTGACGGGTTGTCACGGCGGAGGCATAGCCGGCGTCGCGCGCAAAACCCACTTCGCGGCAGCCGACGGCGCTGGCGTAGCCGTAGGGATAGGCGAAATGGCGCGGCTCCTCGCCGAGCCCGGTCCGGAGCATGTCCTTGACAGCCCCGATCTCGCGCCGCGCATCGGGCTCGGAAAGCCGTTTCAGATTGCTGTGATTGATCGTGTGGGCGCCTATCGTCACCAGCGGATGCGCGGCGGTGGTGCGGATCTCATCCCAGTTCATCAGCGTGCGCAGGCGTGGGGCGTCCGCGTCAACGCCATTCGAAGCGGCCAGATCGCGCAGCACGCTCCGCAGGTCCTCCTCGCGGACCTCGGTGGTGAAATAGGCATGCAGGCGGGCGATAGCCTGATGTTTCCTGGCGGGGGTCGCGCAATCGATCACCGTCGGGCCGTCCGATGTCGGCAAGGTGAGGCGATCGCGGGCATTGACGACATCCTCGACCACATCCCACCAAAGGTGGGCGGAACCATCGATCAGCCCGGGAGCGACATAGATGGTGAGCGGCGCGCCATGCTTCTCCAGCACCGGCAGGGCCTCCGTCATGTTGTCGCGATAGGCATCGTCGGCGGTGATGGTGGCGAACCGGCCGCCCTTCCCGCCTGCCTTGATGCGCTCCACGGCTTCGTCCATCGAGACGAAGGCATAGCCATCCGCTCTCATGTCGCCGATCACCGCATCGAGGAAACTGGGCGCGATGTTGAGGTGCCGGTTGACGCTGTCGGGCTTTTCAGGTGTCGCCGTCACGCGGTGCAGCATCAGGATGGCGCCAATGCCGCCGACAAACGGCCTGGCCAGTGGTGCGAGGCCGGTATAGCGGGCGAAATTGAGCGCCAGTTTCCGGATTGCCTCCCCACCGTCGATCATTCATTCACCTTTTGCGCCTAGGCTATCCAAGCACGGAATACGCCCGGGCGCCCCCCAAATCGGGATCAATACGCCTTAAGGATTGAGGTATGGTTGACGCAACCGCGTCATTTGATGGCAAGCGGCTCGCGGAGGCTTCGCCACGCGCACTGCCTGGGAATGCCGCGGGGCTGTCGGTTTCCGTTGACGCCGCCGAGGGGCTCGCATCGTATGCGGCGTTCTGCAGTTCGGCGCTCTGTGCGCCGGCGCAGAGTGCGGCATGGGTCTTGAACTGGGCCGCCGAGGTCAAGCCAGATCTGCTCATCGCCACGCTTGACCTGGAGGGCAAGCCGGCCTTCGCATTGGCGTTGGAGGTGGTCAGGCGTGGCCCCTTGCGGGTCGCCCAGTTCATGGGCGGCCGCCACGCCAATGGCAATTTCTGCGCCGCCGAACCGCAATGGCTGGCCAGCAGCGACCTCACGGCCATCCGGTCGATGCTCGCGGCGATTGCCAGATCCCGGCCCGATATCGATCTCATCGCGCTGGAAAGATTGCTGCCCGATCTCGACGGCATCGCCAATCCGCTGGCATCGCTCGATCATTTCGCCAGCCCCAATCTTTCGCTGGCCGTCGACCTCAGCGGCGGGTTCGATGCGCTGCTGCTGCGTGCCAGCGGCAAGCGCAAACGCAAGAAGCATCGTTCGCAGACGCGCAAGTTCGAGGCCGTCGGCAGCCACAGGCGGATCGAGGCGCGTAGCGCCGACGAGGTGGAGAGGCTGCTCGATGCGTTCTTCGAGATGAAGGAACAGCGTTTCCGCAAGATGGGCGTTGCCAACGTCTTCGGTGACGACCGGACACGCGCCTTCTTCCGAGGGCTGTTCACGCAAGCAGTTGCCGAGGACAAGCCCAGCTTCGTGCTGCACGGGCTGGAGGTCGCCGGCAAGCTGCGCGCCGTCACCGGATCGAGCCGCTCGGGCAGTCGCCTGATCTGCGAGTTCGGAGCGATCGCCGAGGACGATCTCGCCAACACCAGCCCGGGCGACTTCCTGTTCTTCGACAACATCCAGCATGCCTGCCGGAGCGGGTTCGCGGTTTATGATTTCTCCGTCGGAGACGAACCCTACAAGCGGCTATGGTGCGATATCGAAACCCGGCATCTCGAGGTCCTGGTCCCGCTGACGCTCAAGGGCCGTGCGTTGGCAGGGGCACTTCGCCAAGGCGCGCGGCTGAAGGCCTTTGTCAAGAACAGCCCGACGATCTGGAAGCTCACCAAGTTGCTGCGCCGCAAGGCTGCCGGGCACGCAGCCCCTCTTCCCACGGAAGACGAAAACGTCAGAAATTGAGAGCCTCACGGAGCGCCGGACCTGCCCTGACGCGCAGATCGAGATCCGCCTCGATATGGTCGATGTGGTGCAGCATCAAGCGGCTCACCAGCCCGGAATCGCTGCTCTCCAGCGCACCGACAATACCCGTGTGCTCACTGTGGCCGCAGGCCGATACGCCAGACCGTCCATAAAGTGCAATGACAAGCGACGAGCGCGCAACCAGTTCCTCCATGAAGCGCTGCAGGATGGCATTGCCGGCGACCGAAGCGAGCAGCAGATGGAAATCGCCGGACGCCTTGATTTCGGAACGCCGCGCCGTCGGACCGCGCTCGGCGATGAAGCGGCCCTCCTCGTCGAGTTGCGCCCTGAAGGCGACGATGTCGGCGGCTGTTACCCGTTCGCAGGCGGCAGTGGCGATACCCGGCTCGATCAGCCGGCGCGAGGCGAACAGCTGGCGCGCTTCCTCGGGTGATGGATTGGCGACGAAGGCGCCACGATTGCGCTCGATGCGCACCAGCCCTTCGAAAGACAGCATCTGCAGCGCCGCTCGAGCGACGGTGCGCGACACGTCGAACAACGTGCCGACCTCGCCCTCCGACAGCTTGGTGCCCGGCGCCAGCCTCCGATCGACGATGGCGTCGCGCAGATTGTCACGGATCGCCTGGGCGCGATCCTGGTTGGCGCTATCGGCGGCGGAATAGACCCGATCGGTGATGTTCATGGCGATGATGGTTCCCGCCCTCTTCTAGCGCGACTCGTCGTCTTTTCACGAGAGGCAAAGTGAACACGAAGCCAAAAAAGATTGCATACGATTTTTGTACAAAATTGCGCGCAATAGCTCACAATTTGTGCAATGCACAAAGTAGCCTCCGAGATAGCCAGTGGGCAAGAATCCTGATCTTTCAGACAATTCAAGCGCTTGGCCGGTCATCCCCGGATTGGCACGCATGATGCTTTGTGTAGTGCGGCCAAACGGGGAAGCGTGAATGTCCAAAGCCGCCGAGATCGACATCGTGTCCGTTTCGAAAGTCTATGGAACGACGACCGCCGTCGAGGACATCAGCCTGAAGATTCCGGCGGGCACCTATTGCTGCCTGCTCGGCCCCTCCGGCTGCGGCAAAACCTCGACGTTGCGCATGATCGCTGGTCACGAAAGCATCTCGTCCGGTGACGTTCGGCTCGGCAACACCGTCGTCACCGACCTGCCGCCGGCCAAACGCGGCACGGCAATGATGTTCCAGTCCTATGCGTTGTTCCCGCATCTCGACCTCATCGACAATGTCGCCTTCAGCCTGAAGATGAAGGGCGTCGACAAGGAGCAGCGCCGCGCCAAGGCGCTCGACATGCTGAAGCTGATGCAGATGGAGGCCTATGCGACGCGCCGGCCCGCGCAGCTTTCCGGCGGCCAGCAGCAGCGCGTGGCGCTCGCCCGGGCGTTGATCACCGATCCGGAAGCGCTGCTGCTCGACGAGCCGCTCTCGGCGCTCGACCCGTTCCTGAAGGTCCGCATGCGCGTCGAGCTGAAGAAACTACAGACCTCGCTCGGCATCACCTTCGTCCACGTCACCCACAGCCAGGAGGAGGCCATGGCCTTGGCGGACCTGATCGTGGTGATGAATGACGGCCGCATCGAACAGGCGGCGCCTCCTCGCGACGTGTTCGAACGGCCGGCCACGGCCTTCGTCGCGCGCTTCATGGGTGACCACAATGTCATCTCCGGCCGGGTCACCGGGGCACGTGACGGCATGGTCGTCTTCGACGTCATTGGCGGCGGCTCGCTCGCCGCCCGCGGTCACGGCCGGGAGCCGGGCGCACCGATCGACATCGCCATCCGCACGGACCATGTGCGCATCGGCGACGCGCCTGCGCTTGGCCTCGGCTTCACCGGCATCGTCTCCAACATCGAATATCGCGGCGCCACGGTGAAGCTGTCGGTCACCGGTGCCGGCATCGACGATTTCACCGTCATCATCAACGATTCCGACTTCTTCGCCAGACCCGTGGCCATTGGCGACGCCGTACCGCTCGCCTGGGATTCGCAGGATGCGATCGTCCTTGGCCATCTTCATTCATGAATTCAACGAAGCAAACAAGACAGGGGAATAAGGCATGACAAACACATCGAAAACCAAGACTGGCATTTCGCGCCGCTCGCTGCTCAAGACAGGTGCCGCCGCCGTCGGCCTCGCCGCCGGCTCGGGCGTCATCACAGGCTTTCCGACCATCTGGGCGCAGTCCAACATCACGCTGCGCCAGTTCGGCACCGGCGTGTCGAACCTCAACGCCATCGCCGACAAATGCAAGGCCGACCTCGGCATCACCCTGGAGATGACCGCGACCGATTCCGACGCCGCCGCGCAGCGCGCCGTGACCCAACCCGACAGCTACGATATCGCCGACATCGAATACTGGATCTGCAAGAAGGTGTTCCCCACCGGCGTGCTGCAGCCGATGGATGTCAGCAAGCTGAAATATTACGACGAGTTGGTGCCGCTGTTCAAAACCGGCAAGCTCACACCCGACAGCGTGATTGCCCAGGGTACCGCGCCGCACACCGTTGGTTACGTCGAGGCGCAGGATAGCAAGACCTTCGCCAAGGCACCGACCAACTGGTTCACCATGGTGCCGACCATTTACAACGCCGACACGCTTGGCATCCGCCCCGACCTCGTCGGCCGTGACATCACCACCTGGGCCGACATCATGGACCCGGCCTTCAAGGGCAAGACCGCGATCCTCAACATCCCGTCCATCGGCATCATGGATGCGGCGATGATCATGGAGGCCACCGGCAACATCAAATATGCCGACAAGGGCAACATGACCAAGGACGAGATCGACAAGACGATCGACTTCCTGATCAAGGCCAAGCAAGCCGGCCAGTTCCGTGCCTTCTGGAAATCCTTCGACGAGAGCGTCAACCTGATGGCGTCGGGCGAAGTCGTCATTCAGTCGATGTGGTCGCCGGCCGTCGCCGCCGTGCGCTCCAAGGGCATCGCCTGCCGCTTCCAGCCGCTCAAGGAAGGCTATCGCTCATGGGGCGGCGGCCTTGGCCTCGCCGCCCATCTCAAGGGCGCCGAGCTCGACGCGGCTTATGAATACATCAACTGGTACACGTCGGGCTGGGTCGGCGGATACCTCAACCGCCAGGGCTACTACTCGGCCAACATGGTCTCGGCCAAGAAGTTCATGTCCGAGGACGAGTGGGGCTACTGGATCGAGGGCAAGCCGGCCAAGGGCGAGATCAAGGCGCCGGACGGCACCGTCATGGAGAAGGCTGGCGCAGTGCGCGACGGCGGCTCCTTCGAAGAGCGCATGGGCAAGGTCGCCTGCTGGAACTCGGTCATGGACGAGGACCGCTACATGGTGAAGCGCTGGAACGAGTTCATCGCCTCGTAAGCGAAACAACAAGCGCCTCCTCTACCCCTTCTCCCCTTGCGGGAGAAGGGAAAGCGGCTCAGGCCGCGTCGCCAAGAACCGGAAGCATTGATGACAGTCGCGCTCGAACGCCCCGCAATCGCCGCCGCCAAACCAGCCCGACGACGCCGCTCCTCCATCGGCGTCGTCACGCCCTACCTGCAATCGGCTCCCCTGGCGCTGATCCTTGGCGCGTTCCTGCTCCTGCCCATCATCATGATCGTCGTCGTGTCCTTCTGGGACTACGACTTCGCCGCCATGTATCCGGACTTCCTGACCACGAACTATTCCGACGTACTGGGCTCGTGGGTCACGTGGAAAACTTATCTCAACACTATCAAATTCGCTGCCATCGTCTGGGCGCTGACCTTGTTCATCGGCTTCTGGGTCGCCTATTTCCTGGCGTTTCATATCCGCACCACCGCCATGCAGATGGTGCTGTTCCTGGTCTGCACCGTGCCGTTCCTGACCTCCAACATTATCCGCATGATCTCGTGGATCCCGGTGCTCGGCCGCAACGGACTGATCAACTCGACGCTGGTGCATTTGGGCCTGGTGCCGAAACCCATCGAATGGCTGCTCTACTCGGAATTCGCGGTCGTGCTCGCCATGGTGCATCTCTACACGCTGTTCATGGTGACGCCGATCTTCAACACGCTGATGCGCATCGACCGTTCGCTGGTCGAGGCCGCGCGCGATGCCGGCGCGTCCGGCTGGCAAGTGCTGTGGAACGTCATCATCCCCCTGGCCAAGCCCGGCATGGCGATCGGCACCATCTTCGTCGTCACCCTGGTGATGGCCGATTTCTCCACCGTGCAGGTGATGTCGGGCGGCCAGAGCGCATCCGTCGCGCTCATGATGAAGAACCAGATGTCGCTGCTGCAATATCCGGCCGCCGCCGCCAACGCCGTGGTGCTGCTGGTGCTGGTGCTCTTGATGGTCGCCGGCATCCTGCGCATCGTCGACATCCGCAGGGAACTGTGACGTGAGCCACGAAAAACGCACCCTCGAATTCTACGCGCTGGCGGTGTTCTTCGCACTGTTCGTACTGTTCCTTTATGGCCCGCTGTCGGCGATCCTGATCCTCTCCTTCCAGGGCGAGACCGGCGGCCTCACCTTCCCGCTCAACGGCGTGTCGCTGCACTGGTTCGCCAATCTGTTCGAGCGCCAGGCGGTCGGCGATTTCGGCGGCAGCTTCAAGCGCTCGCTGGTTCTCGGCCTCATGGTGATGATCGTCACCGTCGTCGTCTCGCTGCTGGCCGGGCTGGCCTTCCGCCAGAAATTTCGCGGCGCCACCGCTTTGTTCTACCTGTCGGTCGCCAGCCTCGTCGTACCCTCGATCATCATTTCGCTTGGCATCGGCGTCGTCTTCCAGCAGGTCGGCTTGCGTCCGGCCTGGTATACGTCGGCCTTCGGCGCGCATCTGACCTGGACCTTGCCGTTCGGCGTGCTCATCATGTTCGCCGTCTTCAACCGCTTCTCGCCTGCCTATGAGGAAGCCGCGCGCGACCTTGGCGCCTCATCCTGGCAGACCTTCGCCCATGTCGTACTGCCGATGATCGCGCCAAGCCTGATCGGCGTCGGCCTGTTCGGCTTCACGCTGTCCTATGACGAGTTCGCCCGCACACTGATGACTTCGGGAACCTTCAACACTCTGCCGCTCGAGATCTACGGCATGACCACCAATGTCACCACGCCGGTGCTCTACGCGCTGGGCACGGTGACCACCGTGTTTTCCTTCCTGGTGATCCTGGCGACGCTAGGCGCCATCCTCTATGTCGGCCGCCGCCGGACCAGAGCGTGACAGTGCGGATACTGGTGGTAAATCCCAACACGACGGCGAGCATGACCGAGACGATCGCTGCGGCCGCGCGCAGTGTCGCCTGTGTCTGGACCGAAATCGTCGCCGTCACCTCGTCCATGGGACCGGCCTCGATCGAGGGTTATTATGACGAGGCACTGGCCGTGCCCGGCCTGCTGACGGAGATCGCCGCCGGCGAACGTGCCGGGGCGCAGGCCGCGATCATCGCCTGCTTCGACGACACCGGCCTCGATGCCGCCAGAGCCATGGCGGCCATCCCTGTCATCGGCATCTGCGAGGCCGCACTTAGCATGGCCTGCTTCATTGCCCAGCGTTTCACTGTCGTAACCACCACCGAACGCTCGCGTGTGCCGGTCGAGGGGCTGGTGCAACGCTACGGCATGTCAGGTCGGGCGCGCGTGCGAGCCGCCGAGATTCCGGTGCTGGCACTCGAGGACCCGGCATCAGGAGCGGTTGGCAAGCTCCGCGACGAGATCGCCCGGGCCGTGGAGGAGGATCGCGCCGAGGCCATCGTGCTTGGCTGCGCCGGCATGGCGGATCTTGCCCACAGGTTGCAGAGCGAGTTCGGCCTGCCTGTCGTTGACGGCGTCGGAGCCGCTTTGAAGCAAGCCGAGGCCCTGGTGGCTCTTGGCCTCTCGACATCGAAGCGCGGTGCCTATGCGAACCCGCTCGCCAAGCCCTATCATGGTATGCTGAAATCGTTCTCCCCAGGAGCAGTCGCTGCTGAGTGAGCACCATGAAACCGATCATCCGCACGCTGTCACTGGGGGAATTGGCCGACCTCATCGACTGGGCGGCTGATGAGGGCTGGAACCCCGGCCTTGCCGATGCGGCGATATTCCAGGCGGCGGATCCCGGGGGGTTCATCGGCGCCTTTGACGGCAGCGAAATGGTCGCCGGGATATCGGCGGTGGCCTATGGGCGCGATTTTGGTTTCGTCGGCCTCTACATCTGCCGTCCGGACATGCGCGGCAAGGGCTATGGCAAGGCGGCGTGGACCACGGGCATGAACAGGCTGGCCGGGCGCACCATCGGGCTCGATGGCGTCGAAGAGCAACGGGCCAACTACGAGAGCAAGGGGTTCAGGCCGCTCTACGAGACCATTCGTTACAGCGGGCGCCCCGCAGCCCTGGCCATCGGTGCCGAACGGCCTCGCATGGTGACGGCGCAATTGATGCCCGACATCATCGGATATGACGCGCTCTGCTTTCCCGCGTCCCGCCATTCTTTCCTGCAGCGATGGCTGCTGCCGCCGCACCGCGCGCTGGCGGCGATCACGCCGCGGGGAACGGCCGGCTATGCGGTGGCGCGATCCTGCCGCAGCGGCTTCAAGATCGGCCCGCTCTTCGCCGACGATATGCAGACCGCGCTGGAACTGCTCGAAGACCTGGCAGGCGCCTGCGCAGGAGGCGACCTTCACATCGATGTTCCGGCCACCAAGGTGGACTTCATCGCAGCGCTCGAGGCGGCAGGCCTCTCGCCGACCTTCACCACCACGCGCATGTACAAGGGCCCGCCGCCGAAGCTCGACGCCGACAGGATATTCGGCCTGACGACGCTGGAACTGGGATAGGCCAGGCGGGCTGCGGAATGGCGGTTCATTCAAGCCGCGGAGCGCCGACCCGGCACCGGGGTGCCCGGCGGCGCATGACCGAACGGCGTCACCAGCGTCAGGTTGGGATAGCCGCTCTCGATCAGCTTGACCGCGGCCTGCGTCACCTCGTCGTCGGGCTCCAGCATGGACAGGAACACCTCGGTGGCCTCGCCGCCCAGACGACTGATGCCTTGTGCATCGGCCGGCCCGCATTCGACCACCACCAGATCATAGGCTGTCGTCAGCGACTGCATGATGATCGGCAGCCGGTCGGCGGCGCGCATGGCACGGACCGGATCGGCGGTGCCGACGGGAATGACATGGCAGTCTGAGTAGAGGTCGGCATGGATCACGTCACTGAACTGCGCCTGCGACGCCAGCAGATTGGTGATGCCGGGGAAAAGACCGCTGTCCAGCATCGGCCGCGAGGCAGCACCCGAGGCCGTGAGGTCGAGCAGCAGGACGCGCAGGCCGGCGTCGGAAACCTCGCGCGCGACTAGGATCGCCGACGCCGCCGCCTCGTCGCCTTCGGGGGAAACGAATATGGCGCGCGCGGCCCCGCTGGCGATCAGCTTCTCGGCAGCCTTCTCGACGTCGATCTCGCCGAGCACGGAGCGCGGCCGCCGGACCTGCGCCAAAGGTTCAGGCTGAGCTATGGGTTCAGACTCGGCCACGGGCCCAGGCTGGACCACGGATTTGCCAAAGGACTCAGGTTCGGCGACAGGCTCCGCTCTGGCGGCAGGCTCGACCTCGGCGGCAGGCCGTGGCTGCTCCGGTGTTTCCGTGACCGTCTCGGGCCATGATGATGGCTCGGCGGCGCGATTGGCGAACTGGTTGGCGGCTGCCGGCTCCGAGCGGGTGGATGGCTCCTCATAAGCGGCTGGCGGCATCGCCACCTCGTCGATCGGTTCAAACCGCGCTCCGCTGGCCGGGCGCATGGCGCGGCCCCAGAAGAGCTCCCGCAGCAGCGTGAACACCGCCGCCAGCAGAAGTGACGCCGCGGCGGCAGCGCCAACGATCGGCCCGACCTTGGGGAAGTACGGCTCGGAGGGGACCGAAGCCGCCGAGGCGATGCGAGCGTCGACCGGAACATAGTTGCGATCCTGACGCGACGCCGCCTCGCGATAGTTGGTCAGGTAAACTTCGAGCTGCTGGCGCTTGGCGGCGGCATCGCGCTGCAGCGCGTCGAGACCGACCTGCTGCTCGCCGGCCTGCGCCGAAGCAGCCTTGAGCGTGTTGACGTCGGCGACGAGCTGGCTTTCGCGCGCCTTGGCGGCATCGGCCTGCATCGCCAGGCCCTTCATGATCTTCTGGGCTTCGCTGCGAATCTGCGCGTCTAGATCGGCGAGCTGTGATTTGGCCGCGCGAATACGCGGATGATTGTCGAGCAGCGTTGTCGAGAGATCGGCGATGTTGGCGCGCAACTCGACCTGCCGCTCCCGCAAACGCTGGATCAGATCGGAAGACAGCACTTCCGGCAGTGAATCCAGCGATCCGCCATTCTGCAGTGCCTTGCGCACGCTCTCGGCCGTGCCTTCGGCGGCGGCGCGGTTGGCCCGCACCCGCGACAACTCGGTCGACAGTTCGGCCAGTTGCTGTGTGGCCAAGGTGGAATTGTTACCGCCCATCAGGAGGTCTGACTGGGCGCGGTAAGCCGCGACCTTGGCTTCGGCATCCCTGACCTGCTTGGACAGGTCGGCGATCTCGGGCGCCAGGAAGTCCGCGGCGGCGGTGTTCGATTCGCTCTTGGCCGCGCCCTGCCCCGCGATATAAGCGGCGGCAATGGCATCGGGGATGGCGGCGGCAAATTTCGGATCCTCCGAAGAGAACTCGATGGCAATGATGCGAGTCTTTTCAACGCCGTAGACGTTGAGCTTCTCGCGCATCTTCTTCAGGACGCGCTCTTCGACCGGAATCTCCGTCGGATCATTCTTCAACCCGAACAGGACCAGCAGCCGGTTCAATGCCGACATGTCGACCGTCTCGTCGAATTCGTGCAACCCCGACAGGCCGAGCTTCCGCGCTACCTGCTTGAGGATTTCGTTGGATGAAATTATCTGGACCTGGGTGGCAACGCCTTGCTCATCAAGGATCGGCTTGTCCCCGTCATTGTTGCCGGCCGCACGGGTGTAGACGGATTCGCGCGGAGCGATCTCCACCTGCGTTTGGGCCTTGTAGTACCGTGTGGCGAACGACGCAGCCGCGAAGGCAAGTCCCGTCACCACGAGAACGAAGACCAGAATCCGCAGCCAGTTCCGCCCCAGGCTGGCGAAGAGCTGCCTGAGATCAACGTCGACGTCTGCGGCCGCGGATTGAACGGACATGCATCCTACTCCGAAACTGGGGTCAGGATGCACCGTAAACAACTATGGTAACTCAGCCGTTAAGATCACGGTAAGCTTCCATTAGGGTTTACTGGCGGGCGACAGCAAAAAATCGATAAAATCGCAAAACCCTGGCCTGCGTTGAGCGCTATCGGCGGGCTCCTTTACCGGCCATTAACCCTAACAGGATGATAACGGACCCGATCCCAGATGTTTGCTGCGACGCCGCAGCGGCCAGTCGAAGGTACCTGTCCGGTCATGAAAAGCACTGCTTCCCTCTTTCGCGCACTGCTTGCCGTATCGATGCTCGCCGGCTGCTCCAGTTACCGGCCGACGCCGGCCGCCTTTCACGAGGTCCTAGACCAGCCCTATCGCCTCGGCGCCGGCGATCGCGTCCGCGTCACCGTGTTCGAGCAGGACGGTCTGACCAACAGCTACAGCGTCGACCAGTCCGGCTACATCTCCTTCCCGCTCGTCGGCGCCATACCGGCACGTGGCCACACCGCGCAGCAGATGGAAAAAGAGATCGCCGACAAATTGCGGCAGGGCTATCTGCGCGATCCCGATGTCTCGGTCGAGATCGATCGTTACCGGCCGATCTTCGTCATGGGCGAAGTGGGCGCTGCCGGCCAGTATTCCTACGTGCCCGGCCTGACTGTGCAGAAGGCCATCGCCATCGCCGGGGGCTTCACGCCACGCGCCAACCAGGAGAGCGTCGACATCACCCGCGACATCAACGGCAAGGTCATAACCGGCCGCGTGGTCACCTCCGATCCACTGCTGCCGGGAGATACCGTCTACGTCCGCGAACGCCTGTTCTGACAGACACCTCGTGGCGGACAGGCTCAGGATCGTCCACTGCTTTCGCTCACCCGTCGGAGGAATTTTCCGGCACGTGCGCGACCTGACGGAAGCGCAGGTCGCCGCCGGCCATATGGTCGGCATCGTTTGCGACTCCACCACCGGCGGCGAATTCGAGGAGCGCCTGTTCGAGCAGATGAAGGACATGCTGGCGCTTGGCATCCATCGCACGCCAATGCAGCGCCATGTCGGCCCGGGCGACCTGACTTCGGCCCGGAGCACCTACGGGATCATCAAGGAATTGCGGCCGGACGTGCTGCACGGGCACGGCGCCAAGGGTGGCGCCTATGCCCGTCTATTCGGCTCATTGTTGCGGGTATCAAGGTCTCGCGTAGCCCGCCTCTATTCGCCGCATGGCGGCTCTCTCCATTATGACGAGAACACAGCCACCGGAAAGCTGTTCTTCGCGCTCGAGTATCTCATGGCGCGCTTCACCGATAGCCTGCTGTTCGTGTCCGACTACGAGCGACGGACCTATCGCAGGAAGGTGGGCGAGCCGCCGATCCCGAACACACTGATCTACAATGGGCTTCGCGCCACCGAATTCGAACCCGTGATCGTCAGGGCCGATGCCGCCGATTTTCTCTATATCGGCATGATGCGGGACCTCAAGGGCCCCGACATCTTCATCGATGCCCTGGCCACCGCCGCGCACCGGCTCGGGCGCACACCGAATGCGGTGATGGTCGGCGACGGCGACGACCTGCCCCGCTACCACGCGCAAGTGAAGCGCCTGGGACTTGAAGGCAATGTCCGCTTCCTGCCGCCGATGCCGGCCCGGGAGGCCTTTGTGCTGGCGGCGCTCGTCGTCGTTCCCTCGCGCGCCGAAGCCATGCCCTATACCGTGCTGGAGGCACTTGCCGCGGCAAGACCAATGATTGCGACCTCGGTCGGCGGCATACCGGAGATTTTCGGTTCAGGCTCTCCTGCCCTGATCCGACCAGATCCGACCGAGCTCGCCGACAAGATGAGCCAGGCGCTGGGCGACCTTGCCGCCTATCGCAAATTGATGCCCGATGAATCCACGCTCAGGGCGCGCTTCGGTGCCGACGTCATGGCCGCCGAAATCGAGAAGGCTTACTTCGCCGCGCTCGCAAGTTAGCTCAAGCCCCTCCAAAGCCACAGGTTGTTTCAAGGGTTTCTTAGCTCTCTTTTGCTAATCACCCTGGGGAAGCTTTGCGGACTGTCCCATGAACGAGATCGACCCCGCGCGCCGCTTTTCATCGGAAGCGGTGCGTAAATTCGACGGCCCTGCCGACGGCGACAAGCCCGGCGGCATGAACGACGTTGCCCGGCAGGTCGCGTCGCAATACCGGCGCGATACGATGTCGCCGATCATGGTCAGCGGCGTGCTGCGCATGGTCGAATTCGCGGTGCTGCTGGTCTCGGGGCTCTGCGTCTATTTCTACTATGTCGGATTCTTCAATTACCTCGCCTGGCAATATCCGCTGACGATCGCCGCCGCGTCGTTCCTCGCCGTGGTGCTGCTCGATGTCACGGATTGCTACCAGGTCGTGGCCCTGATGCGGCCGATCGCCAATTTTGGGCGCATCCTGCTGGTCTGGGCCGGGACCTTCGCCCTGATGGCGTTGACGGCATTCGCCATGAAGATGTCGCAAGACTATTCGCGTCTGGTGTTCGGCACGTGGTTCGTCGTTGCCTTCGTCTGCCTCTTCGGTCTCAGGCTGATGATGTCGAAGCTGATCCGGCGCTGGGCGCGCGATGGCAGCATGGAACGGCGCGCCGTCATCGTCGGTGGCGGCAAGGCGGCGGAAGTGCTCATCCGCTCGGTGGAAAAGCAGCCTTACAACGACATCCGTATCTGCGGCATCTTCGATGATCGCGGCGACAAGCGTTCGCCAGCCCTCGTCGCCGGCTATCCCAAGCTCGGCACCATTTCGGAACTGATCGAATTCGCCCGCATCGCCCGCATCGACATGCTGATCGTGTCGTTGCCGCTGACCGCCGAATCGCGCGTGCTGCAATTGCTGAAGAAACTGTGGGTGCTGCCGGTCGACATCCGTCTGTCAGCGCATTCCAATGCGTTGCAATTTCGTCCGCGCGCCTATTCCTATATCGGCTCGGTGCCGATGCTCGATATTTTCGACAAGCCGATCAACGACTGGGATTCGGTCGCCAAACGCGCCTTCGACATCATCTTCAGCCTCATCGGCATCGTCGTCTTCTTGCCGGTGATGCTTGGCACCGCGATCGCCATCAAGCTCGACAGCAAGGGGCCGGTTCTGTTCAAACAGAAGCGGCATGGCTTCAACAACGAGGTGATCGAGGTCTACAAGTTCCGTTCGATGTACACCGACAGGTCGGATCCGACCGCCAAGCAGACCGTGACCAAGAACGATCCGCGCGTCACCCGTGTCGGCCGCTTCATCCGCAAGACCTCGATCGACGAGTTGCCGCAATTCTTCAACTCGCTGCTCGGCTCGTTGTCGCTCATCGGTCCGCGCCCGCACGCCATCGCCGCGCAATCGCACAACCTGCTCTACAACGAGGTGGTCGATGGCTATTTCGCGCGCCACAAGGTCAAGCCCGGTGTCACCGGCTGGGCGCAGATCAATGGCTGGCGCGGCGAGATGGACACCAACGAGAAGATCCGCATGCGGACGGAATACGACCTCTATTACATCGAGAACTGGTCGTTGCTGTTCGATCTGCGGATCCTGTTCCTGACACCGATCCGCCTGCTCAATACGGAAAACGCCTATTGAGCGCGATCAGCCATGATCTGCCGCGCGCGGCGGTCAACGCCAAGCTGATCGCGCTGATTTCCTCGAGCGCGGTCGTGCTCGGCATTCTTCTGTCGGGTTTCGTCATCAGCGAGCCGGCACCTTACGAAATCTACATGGCCGGGCTGATCGCCATCTGGGCTCTCTTCGGCCTGAGGATTTCGCGCGCGGCCATGCCGCTTCTGGTGCTGCTGATGACGATGAATATCGGCGGTATGATTGCCATGACGCAGATGGCGAACCTTGCCAACACGCCGCTCTATCTCGCAGTGTCGCTGTTTCTCGCCTTCAGCGCCATCTTCTTCGCATCGGTCACCGCCACGCAGCCGGACCTCTACCGGCTGATCTTCAACGCCTATGTCGTCTCGGCCGTGGCGACGTCGCTGCTTGGTATAGCGGGCTATTTCCATGCTTTCCCCGGCGCGGAAATGTTCACCAAATACGACCGAGCCGCCGGTGCCTTCCAGGACCCGAACGTGTTCGGGCCGTTTCTGGTGCTGCCCGGCATCTACCTGCTCTATCTGCTGCTGACCGGACCGGTCACGCGCATGCCGCTGCTGGCTGTGCCGCTGCTGATCATCAGCGCCGGCATCTTCTTCTCGTTCTCGCGCGGCGCCTGGGGCATGTTCGCGGTCTCGGCCGTCCTGCTCACCGGCTGCCTGTTCCTGCAGAGCGCCAGTGGAATGTTCCGGCTGCGCGTGGTGATCATGACGATCGCCGCGCTGTCGCTGCTGGCCATCGCTATCATCGTCATCTTGCAATTGCCCGGCGTGGCGGAGATGTTTTCCAACCGCGCCCATCTCGAACAGAGCTACGACACCGCCCGCCTCGGCCGCTTCGCGCGCTACACGATCGGTTTCCAGATGGCCATGGAACATCCGTTCGGCATCGGGCCGCTGGTCTTCGGCACGATCTATGGCGAGGACACGCACGACATCTGGCTGAAGATGCTGATGGATTATGGCTGGCTCGGCTTCGTCTCGTTCCTGACGCTGGTCGTCTGGACGATTTCAGCCGGGTTCCGCATCCTGCTTCGCGACCGGCCGTGGCAACCTTACCTTCTGTGCGCCTACGTCGCCTTCATCGGCAATATCGGGCTCGGCACCTTCATCGACATCGATCACTGGCGCCATATGTATCTGCTGCTCGGCCTCATCTGGGGCGCCATCGCCCTGGAATACCGCCACCAGCGGCTGTTACAGCCGGTATCGCCTGCCTCGATCAAACCCGCGATCGCGGCGAGATAATTATCGCGGAAATCGGTTGACCGGAGCCGGGTTATCACGATACATCGCGACCGGTCCGGAGTGTAGCGCAGCCCGGTAGCGCACTTGACTGGGGGTCAAGGGGTCGTCGGTTCGAATCCGGCCACTCCGACCATTAGTTTCCTTGAAGTCCCTAGTTTTTATCGAAGGCGCTGGAAGGCGCCTTTCTAATTTTCGGAACGACAGGCCTTCAACTCGCCCAATCCGTCCCGGCAGCCCGAAATGACTATCCTCGGCGGGCGCCGCACGCCATCACTTAGATTTAACCTCGGTGATTTTAGAAGGCAGGCCCCCAATTGGTCTTACCTTAACGTAGTGAAGCACTGTGACGTACATTATGAAACTAAAAGCGACGAGTAAAACTCGAACAATGCATGCGTGAAAGATAGCTCCTTGCGCGGCAGCGCTTGTTCCCGCCTCCTCCAGAATAGAAGACTCAAGCCATCAAAGCCTGACAAGCAGTATTACTATCAAAATGTTTCCTGAATAAGCAAAAAATAATAGTGTCTTATAGTAGTCCCTTATCATGCGTCGAACGTCAGGACATTGCGAAATTATCACGTAAATCGCAAAGGTCAGCCCGTATATTAAGGTAACAACGGTGTTCTCGGAACCCCAAAATCTTAGCGCATAGCTAACGAGTTCGTTAGAGCCCAATGCCGCCATTTGATTGCCTCAGCCCTACAGCGCGATTTTTACAGAAAATCACTACGTTCTTAGGGGGACAAGAGTTAATCATACAACAGAAAGAAATATATATATTATGATATGCCAATCGAGGCGATATTTATAGAATCCTCTAGGTGATTAGCTTCCGCGTCTCAAATTTAGAATCTTACAGTGATCATCAAACGAAATATGGGCCTAACCTCTATCCCTGGCACACATCGATCCACTCGGCGCCAACCAGCTCAACCATGCGCTGCGGGCTAATCCGCACCGCCGCGTTGGTGGCGCCGGCGGCGGGTACGACCTCGGCGAATTGGCGCAACGAGACGTCGCAATAGACCGGCAGCGGCGACGGCAGGCCGAACGGGCAGACGCCGCCCACCGGATGGCTCGTGGCGGCGACAACCTCCTGTGCGTCCAGCATGCGCGGCTTGCCGCCGAACTGGTCCTTGAACTTGCGGTTGTCCAGCCTGGCGATGCCGCTGGTCACGACCAGCATGGTGCGCTCGCCGACACGAAGGCAGATCGTCTTGGCGATCTGCGCCGGCAGGACGCCATGCGCCTCCGCAGCCAGCATTACCGTCGCCGAACTTGATTGCGTGACGATGATCTCGATATCCGGCGCGTGGGCCGCGAAGAAGGCTCCAACGGAATCCAGGCTCATATCGAAAAACTCATGGTTCAGACCCGATGCACGGCGGATGCGATTGGCGCGGATTTGGATGCGGCAGGTATAAACACGTGCGATCTGCAAATCGGCAAGCCCGGCCTGCCGGAGAACGCCATTGCATCAACAAGAAACCCGCCAAGCGGGCCTTGGCGGGTTTCTTGAGCATGCCTACTGCCGATTCTATGCCTGGGGCCGGCCTTGAGCGGCCAGAGTCGGTGCGGCGGAAGCAATGGGAGCGTCCTGGGGCAGACGAAGCGCGGACGCAATACGACGCAGTTTCGCCGGGTCGGCCGCCCGGCCGCTCTCGATGTCCTCGATCTCGTCCACCGAGAGGCCGCAGGTCAGGGAAAGCGCTTCGAGGCTATATCCGCGCGTTTCCCGCATTGCCCTGAGGGTGTTGTAATCTGGCCCGATCTCGTTGGCTAATGGTTCGGAGAGGGCGTGGCTTTTTGCATTGTTGGGCATTGGCAACTCCGTTGGCTGAAAGCGTTTGATCAAAATGGATGTTGCCTGAGACGAGCAGGAAGATGCCCTCTCGCCAGCGATTTGCCAAGCACCAAACCGGCCGTCACGGGATCGTGAAGCGGGGCGCCCATGCGGCTGCCTCGCCCTGTCCGCTCAAGTTGTTTTGAACGCGCGAGCGGCTTTGCCCGGCAGTTTCGCCCCATGACGTGATCCCGCCGATGTAGGCCAAAACAGGAAGCAAGAGACCGGTGCTCGGCTCTGTCGATGATGGAGCAGGAGGCCGGTTTCCTCGGAAACAGTTCAGAAACAAGATTCTACAATCGGGAAATACTGACGAAAAAATTCAGGAGCGTAATTCCATTCGCGGCGGTCGGGATATCGGCCCGATTGATACCTGCCAGCGAAAAAAGGAAACGATCCAATGAAGAAGTCCCTCCTTTCGGCCCTCGGGCTTGCAGCTGCAATCGCTTTCGTGGTGCCAGTGATCGGCACGACGAGCGCGGACGCGGCCCCAATGGCAAAGCATCATCACCATCGTCACCACCATCATTATCGTCACCATCATCGCTACCACCACCATCACCATCACCATCATCACCACCACCACATGAAGAAGATGAGCAACAAGGCCTAAGCAAGTCAGACTGCCTGCGAGAAGACCGGCCTTGGCTTCTTGTTCAAGGCTGGTCTTCTCCTGGTCATGCAATGCCAGGCCCGGACTATTGCGACAACAAGAGCTTTAACGCGACGCCAAATCGCGATACTGCAAGGGATATTTCCGACCGGTCCGCTGCTCCGGATCAGGCTTCGCCAACAAGGCCAGGTATCCCCGATGACGGCCAAGGCCGCTCTTTTCCGGACAGACCGCATTGTCCTGTCGGTCGCGCGCTTGTGGCTGACGCTGCGCCACCCTGTCCTTGTCGCGCGATTTTTCATGAAACTGGGCTATCTGCCCAATCCGGCCGCCCCCGTGCGCTACCACGAGTTGTTGCTCTGGCGAAAAGTCCTCGATCGCAACCCGCTGTTCGTGACGCTGACCGACAAGCTCGGGGCGAAGGTCCATATCCGGGATGCCTGTCCCGAGATTGCCATGCCAAAGACGCTTTGGTCGGGGCGCGACGCCGCCGACATCCCACCGGGCCTGCTGGCCGCAGACGTCGTGGTCAAGGCAAACCATGGCTGCGCGATGAACACGTTCGTTTCCAACGGCGATCCCGATCGCGTCATTATTATGCGCAAGGCGAGCCGCTGGCTCAAGAAACGCTACGGCCGACGCAATGGCGAATGGGCCTATTGGCCTGTCATACCGGCTGTTTTCGTGGAGGAGCGGCTGACGCTCAGCGGCGGCACAATAGCCACCGACATCAAGGTCCATGTCTGCAGCGGGGTGATAGCCCATGTCTGGGCGGAAGATAAGCACGCCAAGCGTTCGCTGCTGTTCGACAGAGAAGCCAATCCGTTGCCTGGCCGCGATCCGGACTATCCCGGCGAGGATCAGGCCTTGCCTGTCAACGCGCGGCTCGTCGCCCATGTCCGTCAGGCGATCTCGATTGCGCCCGGCATAGCCGGCGACCTCGATTATATCCGTATCGACTTTCTGGTCACCGACGATCGTCTCTATGCCGGCGAGATCACCGTCTATTCGGCCGCTGGGTATGGCACATGGACGAATCCGGCGATCGCGGCGGAAATCGAGCGGCTGTGGCGGCTCGATCAATCCGCATTCCTACGTCGGAAACACAAGGGGGCCGTGCGCCTCTATGCCGACGCGCTTCGCGCCAAATGCCAGAGCGGCACGAAAAATCGCTGATATGAATGGCGGCCGGCCTGGAAAGGCGAGCCGCCATTTCTCTCGAGATTCCTTGTCCTGGGGTAGCAGTCAGCGCCGGCTGAACAGCAGGCTGGCGACCAGGCCGAGCACGACAAGGCCGACCGCGGCAGCCGCCGCCGGATGGTCGCGGGCCGATCTCTCGATCACCCGGCCCTGCTTGCGGATCGCCGGCATGGCATCGCGCAGGCGCTCCGCGAGATCCGAATATGTCTCAAGGGCAGCATCGCGGCCGCCTTCATAGTAAGCGCCACCCCGCTTTGACACTGCCTTGCGCAACGCCGCGAGTTCCCTCGAGAGAGCCGCGACCTGCTTTTCAAGGTGGATGTCCGAAAGGGTCGAATATGATGCCATCATGCGTTTCCTTGTCTTGCAGAAGGAAACGTAACGCCTCACCCGACCGCCGGTTCCGGTTTCAAGGCGTCGAAGGCACTCGGTCAGCGCACCTGGTCAAGCAGACGTTTGCATTCAAGGAGGTCGAACAGCGCCTCCTGCAGCAGAGCGCGATTGTCACGCGAGAGCTTCGACGCGTCCGGCGCAACCGGACCTTCCTCGTCGCTCTTGCCCAGGCCGAAAAAGCGGCGGCTGGGCTTGACCCTTGGCTGGCCAACCAGTTCGTCATCTCCGCCGCGCGGCTGCGCGGCCGGCGTCAGCGTCACCTGGTCGGCCTGCTTGCGCTGCGAGATCGCCTCCACGGCGGCCATGTCGCCATTGCCGATGGCGACCAGGAAATGATTGCCGTTTTCGCGCAGCAGCTTCTGCACGCCCTTGATGGTGTAGCCCTGGTCATAGAGCATATGGCGGATGCCCTTGATCAGTTCGACATCCTGCGGCCGGTAGTAGCGACGGCCGCCGCCACGCTTCATCGGCTTGATCTGGTTGAAGCGCGTCTCCCAGAAACGCAGCACATGCTGCGGCAGGTCGAGATCTTCTGCGACCTCGCTGATGGTGCGGAAGGCGTCAGGGCTCTTGTCCATGGGCGAAATCCTCACGCTGCAGCGCGGCCCGGAACGGTCTTCAGACGAGATCACGCTCAACGAAGGGAAGAGCTTGTTCCGCAAGCGCGGAATCGATCATACACCAGAACACCAATCCGGCCATGCTGCCGAATCGGACCTTATTTCAGCGGTTTGTGAAGCAATATTCAAGCCCGCCGTCATCGCGGCGCCGGTTTTCAACCGTGCAATGAAGACTATTTGCCGCCCTTGGCCTTGCTGTTCTGGTGAGAACGCAAGATGCGGTTCTTCAACACGTTGGACGATTTGAAGGTCATCACCCGGCGCGGCAGGATCGGTACTTCCTCGCCGGTCTTGGGATTGCGCCCGATGCGCTCATTCTTGGAGCGGACATGAAATGTCGCGAAGGACGACAGCTTCACCGTCTCGCCGCGCACGATCGCTTCACAGATTTCGTCCAGCACCGCCTCGACGAGTTCTGCGGATTCAGTGCGCGATAGACCGACCTTTCGGTAGACGGCCTCGGCAAGGTCGGCGCGCGTAAGTGTTTTTCCCCCCATGCGACCGTCCCATCAGTTCAAACATAAAAATCGGCACAACAACGGCAGAGCCTAAGTAATTGATCCGGCAAGGTCAAGGACCGAAACCGGACCGTTGTCCACTTACCAGCGAACCAGAACGGCGCCCCAGGTGAAGCCGCCACCCATTGCCTCCAGGAGCACCAGGTCACCCTTCTTGATGCGGCCGTCCGCGACGGCCACCGACAGGGCCAGCGGTACGGAGGCAGCCGAGGTGTTACCGTGCAAATCGACGGTCACCACCACCTTCTGCTCTGCAATCCCAAGCTTTTTTGCCGAAGCGTCAATAATGCGTTTATTGGCCTGATGAGGCACGAACCAGTCAAGATCGTCGGCGGTAATGCCAGCGGTCGAGAAGGTCGCTTCGATGACATCGGTGATCATGCCGACCGCGTGCTTGAAGACCTCGCGGCCTTCCATGCGCAGATGACCGACCGTTCCCGTCGTGGACGGCCCGCCGTCGACGAAAAGCTTCTCCTTGTGCGCGCCGTCGGAACGCAGGCTGGCCGCCAGGACGCCACGGTCGGCAATGGCGCCGGCCCCCTCGCCCGCTTCCAGAACGATCGCACCGGCGCCGTCGCCAAACAGCACGCAGGTCGAGCGATCGCTCCAGTCGAGGATGCGCGAGAAGGTCTCCGAGCCGATCACCAGCACGCGCTTTGCCAGGCCGCCGCGGATATAGAGGTCGGCTGTCGTCACCGCATAGACGAAGCCAGAGCACACCGCCTGCATGTCGAAGGCAAAACCGTGCTGCATGCCTAGCCGGTTCTGGATCTCGACGGCAGTGGCCGGGAATGTGTTGTTGGGCGTCGAGGTCGCCAGCACGATCAGATCGATATCGTCCGGGGTCAATCCGGCATCGGCAAGGGCGGCGCGCGCCGCGGCCTCGCCCAGGGAAGCCGTCGTCTCGTCATCAGCCGCGATATGGCGCTGGCGGATACCGGTGCGCTGGGCGATCCACTCGTCCGAGGTCTCGACCATGCCTTCAAAATCGGCATTCTTCATGATGCGGCGGGGCAGCGCGGCGCCCGTGCCGCGCACAACTGATCTGATCAAAATTCTTTCCTATTCCTTTGCGTCGATAACGACGTCGGATTTCCTAGATGTCAGGGCATGCGGGTTGCGCGCATGAAACAGATCGAGGTCGGCCTCGATGCGGTCGAGCAGATTGTTGCGCACCATGTCGTAGCCGAGTTCGATTGCCGCGGCGAATCCGTCCGAATCGGCGCCGCCATGGCTTTTGACGACGATGCCGTTCAGCCCCAGGAACACGCCGCCATTGGAGCGACCGACATCCATCTTTTCGCGCAGGCGGTCGAAGGCGCCCTTGGCGAAGACATAGCCGATCTTGGCCATCAGAGTGCGGCTCATCGCGGCGCGCAGATAACCCGCGATCTGCCGCGCGGTGCCCTCCGCCGTCTTCAGCGCGATATTGCCGGCGAAGCCTTCCGTCACCACGACGTCGACCGTGCCCTTGCCGATATCGTCGCCTTCGACAAAGCCATGATAATTCATCGAGGCCATGTTGGCTTCGCGAAGCATGCGTCCCGCTTCCTTGACCTCTTCCTGACCCTTGATCTCTTCCACGCCGACATTGAGCAGGCCGACGGTCGGCCGGGCAATGCCGAACACGGAGCGTGCCATGCCGGTGCCGAGAATGGCAAAGTCGATGAGCTGATGCGCATCGGCGCCAATGGTGGCGCCAACGTCGAGGACCACGCTTTCGCCCCGCAATGTCGGCCACAATGCCGCGATCGCCGGGCGATCGATGGTGGCCATGGTGCGCAGGCAGAATTTCGACATCGCCATCAGCGCGCCGGTGTTGCCGGCGGAGATGCATGCATCCGCGGCGCCCGACTTGACCGCCTCGACCGCCTTCCACATCGACGATTTCCAGCGGCCATGGCGCAGCGCCTGGCTCGGTTTGTCGTCCATCCTGACAGCGACCTCGCAGTGGAAGAACTCGCTGACCTCGGCCAGTTTGGGAAACTTGGCCAGTTCGGGGCGAACCAGTTCTTCACGTCCGTAGATGACGAAGCGGATGTCGGGACGGCGGGTCGCGACCGTCATGAGCGCTGGAATGACCACGGTTGGTCCGTGATCGCCGCCCATGGCATCGATGGAAATCCTGATCACGCGGTATTCATCTCACGGTTAGGCGGCAAGTCGTTTTAGAGATCGCAAAGGCTCGGCGAAAATAGCGGTTTTAGGCTGTCGCACAACCGACTTTTCCGTCGCGGACGAGGTTTTCAGGATTTTCCCAGCAAGGATCGCAGTTTTTGCTGAAATTCATTCTCGGCCGATCCGGTGTCGTCACCGGCACCAAGCGAGGCGCCGGGCTTGCGCGGGTAGGGATCGATCGCCAATCCGAAGAACTGTTCGGCAAGCGCTCCGACATCGATGATGTCGCCCGAAAATGTCTCGGGACTGTCGGGCCCATCCGCGTCGAGCAGGATCTCGCCGCCGCCTTCGAATCCCTGCCGTCCGAGCTTGGAGTCCTCGGGCAAGAGCAGTGCCTCGACCGGCTCATCGATATGGGCCTGGACGGGGTCGAGCGTGACGATGCAGGCCTGGGTGATGTCCGCCTCGACACGGCCGCTGACCTTGACGCCGTTGCGCTTCCACGACGCGACCAGCAGTTCGGCGCGATAGGCTTCGACCGACAGCAGCCCATGCGCCTCGGCGAGCGCGGCGCGCTGTGCGGCGTCGGCCTCGATCACAACCGGCAGCCCCTTCTGCGGCAGCCGGGCGACATTGGCGAAAAAGGATACCGGACTTTTCATATCCGCGTGCTTCATCGATCAGCCTCCGTTGGCTTCTGGAAACGCGAGAGTGCCGGCAACGATCGATTCGGTCGGCTGCGCACTCAGTTGCCGGCTGGCGTCTGCGACATACCTGGCCAAACGCGATGCTTCCGGCCAGGCGCCAGCGTCGGGACAGACATTACGGGCAAGGGCCGCGGTCAGCGCTTCATGATCGTTTCGTTCCAGCGCATCATCATAAGCGGCGGTGCGGCCATAGAACATCTTCGCCAGTTTCTTCATGCGCTTTGGCACGCCAACGTCGCCAATGCCCAATTCTCGCAGGGAATGATCGACATCGAGGAAGAATTCGTCGATCAGCACCTGCGCGATCTCCTGCGCCACGCCATCCTCGCCGCGCAAGCGGTGCTGGACCAGGAACATGTGCAGCGAAAGCATCTCGAAACGGCCAAGCGGCGTGTCCGGCACATTCCAGTGGGAATAAAAAACACTCTGCCGCGCCGCCGCCACGATTTGTGCGTAAAGCGCCTCGGTGATGGCGCGGTTAGCTTGGCGTTCGCGGCCAAAAAGGCGCTGGAACATGGGGATGGTCTCCGGGGACCGTTTGTTGAATTGGCCTTGTTGCATCGGCAAGCAAGCTGGTTTACCGGTTTTGCGGCCCAGCGCAAGTTGCGGCGATGGAATGGAGAATTGTTGTTGCGCGCGCTGAATTTCAAGTCGACTTTCACTTCCAGGCCTGCCGGCGCGATCTCGCTGCTGGCCATCGTAGCGGCGGTGTCTGCATGCCACACCAACAAGATGATCGGCGACCTCAATCCGAGCGAGACGTTCACGCAAGGTTATGTCCTCGATAAGCAGGCGATAGACTCGGTGCCGGTCGGGTCCAGCCGCGAGCAGGTGCTTCTGGCGCTCGGCACGCCGTCAACCACGGCGACTTTCGACAACGAGGCGTTTTACTATATCTCGCAGACGCGCAAGCGCTACGTCGCCTTCGACAAGCCGAGGTTGGTCGACCAGAAGGTGCTGGCGGTTTATTTCGGCCCGGACAGCCGCGTCACCCAGATCGCCAATTACGGCTTGAAGGACGGCAAGATCTTCGACTTCATTTCGCGCACCACGCCCACCGGCGGCAAGGACCAGAACTTCCTCAGCCAGATCATCAACGGCGCGAGCAAGCTGGCACCCGGCATTCCCGGCGGCGGCACTCCCTGATCCCCAGGAATCCTGCTTCCCTAGAATCCTGCTCCCTAGAATCCTGCTCCCTGACTTGGGGAACAGAAATGTCTCAGGCGACCGAAAACCCGTGGGAGCGATCTCACGGGTTTTTGTTTGGTCAAAGCCAAGCCGGCTTGCCAGCAATGAGGCATGTCCGTATCAAGTCCGCCGGGCTTGAGGTTTTGAAATGAACAGTGACGAGCGCGCAGCACCGGAAGGATGGATGGCCGCGGGGACATCCGACCGGCAAACGGTGACACCCGACTGGCTGGCCATTGACCGCCGACGATCGAGGGTGTCAAGATCAAGGAAATCAGGCCGGTCGCGACGTCCAACGGCTATCTGACCGAGATTTTTCGGGACGAATGGGATCTCGATCAACTGCCTGTCGGCCAGGTCTTCCAGCGCACGATGTATTCGGGTGCCGTGACGGGCTGGCATGCACACAAGGTGACATTGGATCGGCTTTTCTGCTGCGCCGGCAGCGTGCGCATATCGCTCTATGACGGCCGCAAGGCTTCTCCCAGCTTCGGCAAGGTCTGGCACAAGATCGTCGGTGCGTTGCGGCCGGCGATTGTCGTCATCCCGCCAGGCGTGTGGCACGGCGTGGCGGCGCTAGGCCCCGAGACCGCTCTGCTGCTCAACCTGGTCGATAAGGCTTATGCGTACGACGCGCCTGACCACTGGCGGCTGCCTCCCGATACGGACCATATCCCCTACAAACTGGTGTAGCGTGGAAGGATCGCGCCTGTCCGATGATGCAACAGGGCGGAGCGTGCCGCTCGTCTCGGTGGTGATTGCTACCCACAATCGTCCCGCGGCCTTGCGACAGACGCTGCGCAGCGTTTTACGCCAGACCCTGCAGGATTTTGAAATTCTGGTGATTGGCGATGCCTGTCGCCCCGATACCGCGGCGGTCATCGCCGAATTCGCCGATCCCCGCATCGCCTATGTCGACCTGCCGGTAAATTTCGGCGAACAATCCGGTCCCAACAATATCGGCTTTGCCCGGGCACGCGGCCGATTCGTCGCCTTGCTCAATCACGACGACCTCTGGTTTCCAGACCATCTTGCCGCGACCACTGGATGGATCGATGCGACCGGCGCGGATGTCGTCATCGCTCGCGGAGCCATCATTGAACCGGTGCTGATGAAAGGCGATGCTCTCAAGACCTCGATTTACGGAATGGGCAAAGACGGTTTCTACGATCCCGTCGTCACAGCCGGATACGGATCGGCACAGGTGGTCAGGCGGGCATCGCTGGGTTGGCTCGGCCCTTGGCGGATTGCCAGCGAATGCTCTTGCGAAAGTTCGCAGGACTGGCTCTTCCGGGCCTGGCGAAAGGGAGCCGTGATCGCGACCATGCCGCATCTGACGGTGCTAAGTATCTTCTCCGGCCAGCGCAGCGGCAGTTATCTCCAAGACACGGCGATGGAACAGGAGGAACTCATCGACGGCATGCGCATACCGGACGATCTGCGTATCAGGGTTCTTGCCGCAGCGGCGGTGCCGTCCCGGCTGAAGAAATCCAGTTATTTGAAACGCAGGATTTGGGCTGCATGCGGCATTCATCCGAGATCCGTCGAGTTTCGCCGCAAATACCGACGCGGTGCCTTTGTCCTCATGCTGCGAGAGGTACGCGGCCTGCCGCCCATGCCTGTACGGGAACCGAGCGTGGATGAATTGTTGACCATTTACCGCAAAGGCAGCAAGCGGGAAGAAACCGGAGAATAGTGGCTGCCCCGGGCGCGGCGCCCGGGCTCCAGGACCAAGCGACCAGTCACCTGAAAAGACAAACCCGCGGGAATCGCTTCCCGCGGGTTTGTCTTTTTCACTGCTCTCGCTCAGCCGTGCGCGAGCACAGCCAGCAGCAGCAAGGCCACGATGTTGGTGATCTTGATCGCCGGGTTGACCGCCGGGCCGGCGGTGTCCTTGTAGGGATCGCCGACCGTGTCGCCGGTCACCGAAGCCTTGTGCGCCTCGGAACCCTTCAGGTGCTTGACGCCATCCTTGTCGGTGAAGCCGTCCTCGAACGACTTCTTGGCGTTGTCCCAGGCGCCACCGCCCGAAGTCATCGAGATGGCGACGAACAGGCCATTGACGATGACCCCGAGGAGCGAGGCGCCAAGGGCGGCGAAGGCGGACGCCTTCGAGCCCGAGATCAACAGTACGCCGAAATAGACGACGAGCGGCGCCAGCACCGGCAGCAGCGAGGGGATGATCATTTCCCGGATCGCCGCCCTGGTCAGAAGATCGACCGCACGCGCATAGTTTGGCTTCGAGGTGCCGGCCATGATGCCCGGATCCTCGCGGAACTGCTTGCGCACTTCCTCGACAATGGCGCCCGCAGCGCGGCCGACGGCCGTCATGGCGATGCCGCCGAACAGATACGGAATCAGGCCACCGAAGATCAGGCCGGCGACGACGTAAGGGTTGGAGAGATCGAAGGAGATCTCGCCCATGCCCTGAAAGTAGGGATACTTGTCGCCATTGGCGGCAAAGAACTTCAGGTCGTTGGAGTAGGCCGCGAACAGCACCAGTGCACCGAGGCCGGCCGAACCGATGGCATAGCCCTTGGTCACCGCCTTGGTGGTGTTGCCTACCGCGTCGAGCGCGTCGGTGGAGTGACGCACTTCCTTGGGCAGCCCGGCCATTTCGGCAATGCCGCCGGCATTGTCGGTGACCGGGCCGAAGGCGTCGAGCGCGACGATCATGCCGGCAAGGCCGAGCATGGTGGTGACGGCGATCGCCGTTCCGTAGAGGCCGGCGAGCTGGTAGGTCGAGATGATGCCGCCGACGATGACGATCGCCGGCAGCGCCGTCGATTCCAGCGAGACCGCGAGGCCCTGGATGACGTTGGTGCCATGGCCGGTCACCGATGCCTGGGCGATCGAGTTGACCGGGCGCTTGTTGGTGCCGGTGTAGTATTCGGTGATCACCACGATAAGGCCGGTCACGACGAGACCGATGAGGCCGCAGATGAACAGGTTCTTGCCGGTTATGACGATGCCGGCGACCGTGCCGACCTCGCCCCAGCCGAGCGTGGCCGAAGTGGCGACGCCGAGGCCAACGACCGACAGCAGGCCGGTCACGATCAGGCCCTTGTAAAGCGCGCCCATGATCGAGCCGTTGGAGCCGAGCTTGACGAAGAAGGTGCCGACGATCGAGGTCAGGATGCAGGCGCCGCAGATGGCGAGCGGATAGAGCATCGCGGCACCAAGGATGGCGGTGCCGCCAAAGAAGATGGCGCCCAGCACCATGGTGGCGACAACCGTCACGGCATAGGTCTCGAACAGGTCGGCGGCCATGCCGGCGCAGTCGCCGACATTGTCGCCGACATTGTCGGCGATGGTGGCCGGATTGCGCGGATCATCCTCCGGAATACCGGCTTCGACTTTGCCGACCAGATCGCCGCCGACGTCGGCCCCCTTGGTGAAAATGCCGCCGCCGAGACGGGCGAAGATCGAGATCAGCGAAGCGCCGAAGCCGAGCGAGACCAGCGAGTCGATGACGATGCGATCGTTCGGCTGGAGACCGAGGAAATGGGTGAGAATGAGGTAATAAATCGACACGCCAAGCAGGGCCAGGCCAGCAACCAGCATGCCGGTGATGGCGCCCGACTTGAACGCGATATCGAGGCCGGCGGCAAGGCTGTTGGAAGCCGCCTGCGCGGTACGCACATTGGCCCGCACCGAAACATGCATGCCTATGAAGCCGGCGGCACCCGACAGAACAGCACCGATCAGGAAGCCGATGGCGGCGGTGATCGACAGCAGCCACCAGGCGAGCAGGAGCACGACCACGCCGACGATGGCGATGGTGGTGTACTGGCGTGCCAGGTAGGCCTGCGCGCCTTCGCGAATGGCGGCGGAGATTTCCTGCATGCGTGCGTTGCCCTGATCGGCCGCAAGGACCGAACGTGTCGCCCATATGGCGTAAAGGACAGAAAGCAAGCCGCAGGCGATGACGGCGGAAATTATGGTCATTGCCGGGTTTTCCTCGATTGTTGGCCCAAAAGAACCCCTCCCTGGGCCGTTGAGACAAAGACGGAATCCCGTGCATGGAATCCCCCTCTTCGCATCGGTGTATGCGAAACAGGGCTGCGAACGTCAAGATATTGTTCGGTTTTTGCCCGGCTTTCGCCGCATTGCTTTCGTGCAAACCGATTAAATTCGGATCACAGCCCGTGCCCGACATAGAACGGCTTGCCGCCGCCCTGAAAGCGCTGGCGCTCGGTACCCAGCCACAATGCCACCTCATCGTCCGTCGGTGCGGCCAAATCAGGCGGAGTGCCCCTGAACACCACCGTCTTGTCGAACTTCGACGCCTTGAACAGCTTGGGAGTGGAATGTTCGCCGTGCATGCCGATGTAGCGGGCGTGACAGGCGAAGGTGGTAACACGCACCGCGCCACGTTCGGCGCACGCTATCCAGCGGGCGGCATCTTGACTGGTGATCTCATTCTTCCAGCCGCGTCCGGAATAGAAAGCCTTGATCGCTTCGTGGTCGCGCCTGGAATAGTCGCAATCGCCGACCAGTTTGAGATATTGCTTGCGAAAAGGACGCTCGGCCAGCCAGGCGGATCGGGTGAGCGCGGCGCCCCAGTTCTCGTGCATCGGGATGAGGTCGTGTGCTCGGCGCCGCTGGCTGCGCCGGCCGGCCCAGAGATCACCATAGGCCGCGACATAGGCGATGCGCTGGTCTTGCTCGGCGAGATCGAGGAGTTGCCCGACGACGCCGAGATAGTTGGGCGAAAGCACCAGATCATCCTCGAGAAACAGCGCCTTCTCAGCCCGCGAATCCTCGAACAGGTAACGCTCGGCGCGCTCATAATTCAGCGCGATGCCGAGGTTTTCCGGCGCCTCGACTACCTCTCCCCACGGGATAATCCGGCGAAAGGCAGCAACGCACTGCGCAATCAGTTCGGCACTGCCCTTCTGGCGACCGCTCCAGCGGTTCCAGCCGCCATCCTGAAACAGAACCACCCTGTCCGGCTCGGCGATCTGCGGGCGAAGGCTGTAGAGCATCTGGCGCAGATAGCCCGGCCTGTCGAACGACAGGACCGCAATCGGGAAGCCGACTGGCCGCGCCGGCCTTGCTTGACCGGAGCGCCAAAGCCTGCGACCGAGGCCTGCTAGCCAATCCATCTTCCTGCCTCACCTGGTGCCGTTGAGCCTGCGCCTTGCACTCACCTTGGTTGAACAAGCGTTGCAATTTTCAAGACAATGGCAAGGGCCTTTGAGAAGTCGGCGCCCTTGGCGGCAATTCTCGATCACTTTGTCCTGCCAACGCGCGCTGACAGCTATTCCACCTCACGTCCCATCCGGCGCGCCGTGTAGCGCTCGACCGCGGATAGTCCGTCATAGATCAGCACGGCAAGTGCCGCCACGATAAGGCCTCCCTGCAGGATGAAGGCCAGATTGTTCGACAGCAAGCCGGCGATGATCACCTCGCCGAGCGTCCTGGCGGCCACCGTAGAGCCGATGGTGGCGGTGGCCAAGCTGATCACCACCGACAGCCTGATGCCGCCAAGGATGATCGGCGCGCTAAGCGGCAGTTCGACCTTGGTGAGCCTTTGCCAGCCGGTCATGCCGGCGCCACGCGCCGCCTCGACGACATTGGCCGGCAGTGTCGTCAACCCGGTGAGCGCGTTCTCGAAGATCGGCAGCAGGCCGTAGAGAAACAGCGCGATCAGTGTCGGCTTCTCGCCGAAGCCGACCGCCGGCACGGCGAGCGCCAGAACCGCCACTGGCGGCAAGGTCTGGCCGATATTGACCAGGCTGCGCGACAGCGGCAGAAATTCGGCGCCGGCAGGCCGGGTGACGAGGATAGCGAGCGCCACAGCGACGATGGTGGCCGCGACGGTCGCGATCAACACGGTACGCAGATGCAGCAGCGTCAGCGTCAGCAGGCTGCCTTGGTTGTAGATCGCGGGAGCGTTATTTTCGGTCAGCGGCCTCAGCAACGGCTCAAACCAACCTGGACTGGTGATGAAGGCAACAAGCAACACCACCAGCGCAAGCCTGAGCAGCAGAGGCAGCCAGGCTTTCATGCCGGCCTCGCCGCCCGCTTGACCAGGCCATCCACGGTGACGCGGCCGAGCGGCTTGCCGTCGGCGCCCTTCACCGGCAGCGCCGGCTTGCCGGACCAGAGAAGTTCCGCAAGCGCGTCACGCTGGCTGGCGTCGCCAGGGATCGCCTCGCCTTCGGCGACGCCCTGCTCGACCGCATCGCGCACCCGCCCCAGCGACAGCAGCCTGAATGGCCTTTCGCTGGCGCCTACCAACGTCTCGACAAAGGTGTTGGCCGGCTTCGCCAGAATCTCGGCCGGCCTTGCATATTGCACGAGCTTGCCGGCATCCATCACCGCGATCCTGTCGCCCATATGCACGGCCTCCTCCATGTCATGGGTGACCAGGATGATGGTGGTGCCGAAGCGCTTCTGGATCGCCAGCAAATCCTCCTGCGCCTTGGTGCGGATGATGGGGTCGAGCGCGCCGAACGGCTCATCCATCAAAAGCACGTTGGGCTCGGCGGCAAGCGCGCGGGCAACGCCGACGCGCTGCTGCTGGCCGCCGGACAGTTCGTGCGGGTAGCGCGGCCCGAATCCCTGGGGGTCGAGCTGGTAGAGCGTCATCAGTTCATCGACGCGAGCCTTGATGCGCGCCTTGTCCCAGCCAAGCAGCACCGGCACGGTGGCGATATTCTGCGCCACGGTGCGATGCGGAAACAGGCCGTGGCCCTGGATTGCATAGCCGATGCTGCGGCGCAGTTGGTAACCGGGCACCGATCGATTGTCGGCGCCGTCGAGCTTGATGATGCCTGATGTCGGCTCGACCAGCCGGTTGATCATGCGCAGCAGCGTCGTCTTGCCGGAACCCGAAGTGCCGACAATGACGCAAACCGTGCGCGGCTCGATGACCATCGAGACATTGTCGACGACCGTCGTCGCGTCATAGCGCTTGGTGATGCCTTCGATCTCGATCATGCCGTTTCTACCCTGCGCTTGGTGGCGGTCATTTCGATCACCGCGTCGAGGATGATGGCCGCGGCGAAAGCGAGCGCGACGGTCGGCACGGCGCCGAGCAGAACCAGGTCCATCGCCGTCTGGCCGACGCCCTGGAACACGAACACGCCAAAACCGCCGCCACCGATCAGCGCGGCGATGGTGGCAAGGCCGATATTCTGCACCAGGACAATGCGGATGCCTGTCAGGATCACCGGAAAGGCCAGCGGAAACTCGACACCGAACAGGCGCTGGCGGTCCGTCATGCCCATGCCCCGCGCCGCGTCGTTGGCGGCACGCGGCACGCCGGCTAGCCCGACCACGGTGTTGGCCACCACCGGCAGCAGCGAATAGAGGAACAGCGCGACGAAAGCGGGCGCCGTACCGATGCCCCTGATGCCGAGCGCGGCGGCTCCAGGCACATGGGTTGCGACCCAGCCGAGCGGCGCGATCAGCAGGCCGAACAGCGCGATCGAAGGAATGGTCTGGATGATGTTCAAGACGTTGAGGACGCCGGCCCGCAGGCTCTCGACGCGGTGGCACAGGATGCCGAGCGGCAGGCCGACGATCACGGCGGCAAGCAACGAGCCGAGAGCCAGGGTCACATGTTTGGAGCCTTCCGCCCAAAAGCTGTCGGCGCGGTTGGAATATTCCTTGAGGATCGAGAGGCTGTCCCAGCGTCCCGAAATCAGCAGCAAGCCGATGGCTAGCGCCGCAACCACAAGCACCCCGACGCGCGCCCAGGGCGACAGGTTGAGCCTGGTCAGCACGTCGGCGAGCAAAAGCGTGAAGGCGAAGATCAGAATCCAGAAGCCGGAGGCCGGCGAGACCCGGGCAAAGGTATTGCCTGCCGGAGTGAGGAATGTACCGGCGACGCCGATGAGCAGCGCGAGCGCGACAAGCGCCACGACGCTGACTGCAAGGCGCAAGATTAGCGGTGTCCTGAACAGGGCGACAAGGGCGGCCAGGACGAGGATCGCCAAAAGCAGCGGACCGGTCGTTACCGGCAGAGCTTCGAGGATCGGGCGTGCCTGGCCGGGAACGATGCGGTTGGCGCGGAAGGTGGCGAATGGTGCGAGAAACGCGGCGTAAGCAGCGAGTGCGGCGATGACCACGCCGAGCTTGTCGAAGCGGATGGTCATGCCTCGCACCGGTGTCACGAGTTCAGGCTGACTATTTCAAAAACCCGTTCTTCTTCAAAAAATCCTCGGCGACGCCCTTGACCGGCTCGCCGCCGACCTGCACGCGGCCGTTCAGCTCCTGCAGCGTGACGAGATCGAGCTTGGCGAAGACCGGCTTCAGCAGCGTCTCGATCTCCGGGTGCTCCTTCAGCACGGATTCGCGGATGATCGGCGCCGGCTGGTAGACCGGCTGCACGCCCTTGTCGTCAGTCAACACGACGAGACCTGACGGCGCGATGCCGCCATCGGTGCCGTAGACCATGGCCGCGTTGGCGCCGCTGGTCTGGTTGGCGGCCGCGGCGATGGTTGCTGCCGTGTCGCCACCCGAAAGGGTGATCAACTGGTCCGGCTTCAATGTGAAGCCATAGGTGGTCTGGAAGGCCGGCAGGGCTGCAGCCGAATTGACGAACTCGGCGGAGGCCGCCAGCACAATCTTGCCGCCGCCGGCGATATATTTGCCGAAGTCGGACAGCGTGGCGAGCTTGTTGGTTTCGGCGACTTCCTTGCGCAGCGCGATTGCCCAGGTGTTGTTGGCCGGTGCCGGCGACAGCCAGACGATCCTGTTGGCGTCGTAGTCGAGCTTCTTGGCCGTCTCATAGGCCTTGGCGGCATCCTTCCACACGGGATCATTGGCCTTCTCGAAGAAGAAGGCGGCGTTGCCGGTGTATTCGGGATAGATGTCGATCTCGCCGGCGGTGATCGCCTTGCGCACCACCGGCGTGCCGCCGAGCTGGATGCGGTCCGTGGTCTTGATGTTGTTGGCGTTGAGAACAAGCTGGATAATATTGCCGAGCACGCCACCCTCGGTGTCGATCTTCGAGGAGACGACAACCTGGGCGCTCGCGGAAGCCGCCGTGATGGCCAGCGCCAATGCCGCGCTGGCCAGAACCTTGACTGAAAACATTGTAGAAACCCCTTGCTGTGAACCGGAATGCGGCGGCCGCATATGAGCATGGCTTCAACGGCCAGTCGGGGCACACGGTTTCATAAAAAGGGGGATCAGCGCAATATTTTTGTTCCCGACGCGCCGATTTCGGCGTGGCGGCAACAGCGGGCTGGCGATCGGCCGCCTTCCGGTGGATAATGCCGTGAGGGTGCGGGCGGTAAACACGGAGAGCGTGTCATGGCCATACACAAGGTCGGTTATCTCATCGGCAGCCTTGCCAAGGGATCCATCAACCGCAAGCTCGCGAAGGCGCTTGTTCAACTTGCCCCTCCCGAACTCGAAATGACGGAAATCGTCTTCAAGGATCTGCCGCTCTACAGTTACGACTATGACGCCAATTTCCCACCGGCGGCCCAGGCTTTCAAAAAGGCGATCGCCTCCGTCCAGGCCGTGCTGTTCGTCACCCCGGAGTATAACCGCTCGATCCCCGGCGGACTGAAGAACGCAATCGACTGGGCCAGTCGCCCCTACGGCAAGAATTCATTCGCGCGCAAACCGTCCGCCGTCATCGGAACATCGCCGGGCGCTATCGCGACCGCTATCGCCCAACAAAGCCTGCGCAGCGTTCTGAGTTTCTGCAACTCACCGCAGATGAATGCCCCCGAAGCCTATATCCAGTTCACGCCGGGGCTGATCACGGACGACGGCGAGGTGACGGTTGAATCCACGGAGGACTTCCTGCGCAACTATATGGCTGAGTTCCACATGTTCATAGCGCGTGTGCTTCAGGTTCTGCCGCCGGACGCATAACTTTCAAATTGGCGTCAAGCCGGCCGCAAGCTTGTGATCTTCAGCGCGCCGAGTGCCACGAAGCAAAGTGCGGCGACCGGAAAGATCATCCAGTTGAGCATCGTCCAGCCCCAGGCGTTGTAGACCATGCCCGACAGCAGCGACGCGCAGGCGACGGAGCCGAACAGGACGAAGTCGTGGAAGCCCTGCACCTTGCCCTTTTCGGAAGGGTGGTAGCTGGCCGCCACCATGGCTGTGGCGCCGATGAAGCTGAAATTCCAGCCGAGGCCGAGCAAGATCAGCGCCGCCCAGAATTGCCACAGCGCCAAGCCAGACAAGGCAACGACGGCACAGCCGGTCAGCAACAGCAGGCCGGTGGCGACAACGCGCTCGGCGCCGAAGCGATGGATCAGCGAGCCGGTGAAGAAGCTTGGCCCGAACATCGCCATGACATGCCAGGAGATGCCCAGCGTCGCATCGTCCTCGGACAGGCCGCAGCCAACCATGGCGAGCGGCGCGCCGGTCATGACGAAACTCATCAGCGCGTAACTGCCGACGGCGCAGAAGAGCGCCGCGACGAAACGTGGCTTTGTGACGATTTCGGCAAGAGGTCTGGCATCGCCGTCGGCGACGTCCACCTTGCTCGCGGCCCTCGCCGGCAAGCGCAGGAACGACAGGATGATGGCGCCGACCGCCGCCAGCGGCAGGATCGAGGCGAAAGAACCGGCAAACATGACAGGCGCGAACAATTCGCGGGTGAAGATGAGAGAATGGCGGTGATGATGCCACCGGCGAGCACGAAGGAGATGGCGCGCGCCTTGAACGCCGGCGGCGCGTTGTCGGCAGCGGCAAAACGGAACTGCTGGACGAAGGCGCCGCCGACGCCGATGACGAGCAATGCGAACGCGAACAGCCAGAAGCTGCCGTGGAACAATGCCAGGGTGGCGACCAGCCCGCCGAGCGCGGTCACGACGGTTCCGGTCATGAAGCCGCCGCGCTGCCCCAGCCATCGGATGATGGCGGCCGCGGGCAAGGCGCCGAGCGCCACGCCGAGATTGAAGCCGGTGATGGGCGCCGTCGCCAGGGATTTGTCGGCGCCAAGCAGATATTGCCCGGCCAGCGCGCCCATGGAGATGGCGATCGGAGCCGCCGAGCCGATGATCGCCTGCGAGGCGGCGAGGATCAGTGCGGTGCGCCGCGCCTCCTTGCCTGCCTCGACGGCGATGGCCGTCATGAAGCGTCCTTGCCGCGGCCCTCGCCACGCACGCGACGTGACACTCGGTCGAGCACGGCATTGACCAGCTTCGGCTCGTCTTCCTCGTAGAAGGCCTTGGCAATATCGACATACTCGGTCACGATGACGGCGACAGGCACGTCCTCGCGCTTCATCAGTTCATAGACGCCCGCGCGCAGAATGGCGCGCAGCGTGGAATCAAGGCGCGACAGCGGCCAGTCGTCGGTCAGCGCCTGGCGGATGATCGGATCAATGGTCTTCTGGTTCTCGACGACGCCCGTCAGGATGGCGCGAAACCATTGCGCGTCCGCCTCGCGATAGAGCGCACCGTCGACTTCCTTGCCGAGGCGGAACGCCTCGTACTCGGCGGTGATCTCGAACACGCCGCTGCCGGCAACATCCATCTGGTAGAGCGCCTGCACGGCGGCCAGACGGGCAGCACCGCGCTTGTTGGCATGGCGCACCGCGGGCTGTCCTGGCGAAGCGGGTTCGCTCACGATCGCGCTCCCAATTGTTCCTTCAGCGCGATCATGGTCAGCGCCGCACGCGCGGCAAAGCCGCCCTTGTCGCCTTCCGAGCGCTTGGCCCGCGTCCACGCCTGCGCATCGTTCTCGGTGGTCAGGATGCCGTTGCCGATGCAGACCGAGTCCTGCACGGACAGGTCCATGAGCGCACGGCTGGATTCATTGGCGACGATGTCGAAATGATAGGTATCGCCACGGATAATGGTGCCGAGCGCGACAAAACCGTCATAATCCGTCCCGCCTTCGGCCATCCCATCGAGCGCGAAGGTGATCACTGCGGGAATTTCGAGCGAACCTGGAACCGTGACGACGTCGTAAGTCGCGCCCGCTTCATCGAGCGCGCTTGTGGCGCCGTCGAGCAGCGCGTCGGCAAGGTCGTCGTGAAAGCGTGCCTCGATGATGAGCAAATGCGCTTTCGCCTTCGGGCGAATGAAGGCTTTGCCGTGTTGGGATATGCCAGCCATAGAAGTCTCCGGGGGTTGCCGGTGACTTAGGCCGAAGCCGGATTGATCGCAAGCGGAAGATTGCCCGTGGGCTAGTCGTCCTATCGATCCTCTCGCGTGTGCCACAGGCGCAGCAACAGAATCGTGGTGTTCGCTATCTCATAGCGAATCTCGTAGTTGCCGACCAAAATGCGGCGGACTTCGCGCGGCTCGAACTCTTCCAGCTTCTCCCCGATACGCGGATACTCGATTAGCCGTGCTGGGGCGGCAACCAGCGACTGCACCGCACGGGCTGCCGCCTGATTGTTTACTGGTGCAAGAAAGTCGTGAAGCCTGACCAGATCGGACAAAGCCTTACTGGTCCACTTCGGCTCCATCAACGTGGTACCGGCAGTGGCTTTTCAGTACCCAGACTCTCGGCCCAGGCCTGAACGGCCTGGTGGTCTATAACCCGACCAGCGTCGACATCGGCCAGCGCTTCAAGCGTGAGCCGTCGACGTTCCTCCTCCAAATCAACCCAAGCGGAAAGGGCTTGTTTGACGATCCACCCGCGCGGACGCTCAAGTCGAGCAGCCAGTTGGTCCACTTTCTCCGCAAGCGGGAGCGGGACATGAGCGGTGATAACTTTTGTGTCCATTCGAGCCTCGCAATCAAGTTTAATCATAGCGATTAAAGTAGATTGCGTCGAGTGAGATTGAGGCTGTACCTACAGCCCCTCTTTCGCGGCCTCCGCCAGGCGCGCCGCGTAGCGGGCCATGGTGTCGATCTCGAGATTGACACGGTCGCCGCCCTTGCGCTCGCCCCAGGTCGTGACGGTCAGCGAATGATGGATCAACAGCACGTCGAAGCGGGTGCCTTCGACACTGTTGACGGTCAGCGAAGTACCGTCGAGCGCAACAGAGCCCTTTGGCGCGATGAATTTCGCCAGATGGCGCGGCGCTTCCAGCGTGAAGCGCACTGCGTCGCCCTCATCCCTGCGCTCGACGATCTCGGCGGTGCCGTCGACATGGCCCGAAACGATGTGGCCACCGAGTTCGTCGCCGACCTTCAGCGCCCGCTCCAGATTGATCCTGGTGCCCGTTTTCCAACCCGAGGCCGTCGTCAGCCTGAGCGCCTCCTCCCAGGCCTCGACCTCGAACCAGCGCGCGTTCGCGCCGGCGTCGGGCAACGCCGTGACCGTCAGGCAGACGCCGCCGCAGGAGATCGAGGCGCCAATGGCGACGGTCTGCGGATCGTAGGCGGTGTCTATGCGCAGCCCCACCCCTTCCCGCAGCGGCTTGATGGCGGCCACGGTGCCGATATCGGTGACAATCCCGGTAAACATCGATCGCTATCCCTGAAAATCCCTGATCCATTCGGCGTAACCGTCTTCGCCGAACCGCATCTCGCGCAGCTTGCGAAAACCTGCCGGGATATGGCCGGCGTCGACAGGCGATGCAATGCCGTCACCGCCGATTGCTTCCGGTCCCTGGAACAGCACGATGCGGTCGACCAGCCCGTCGGCCAGGAAGGCGCTCGCCACCTTGGCGCCGCCCTCGACCAGCACGCTTGCCATGCCGAGCGCCGCCAGATCCTCGAGCAGCTCCGGCAATGCCACGCCGCCCTCGTGCGTCTCCGTACCGATGAAGCGCACGCCGGCGCGCTCGAGCGTCGCCCGGCGCTGCGGATCGGCCTCCAGGCAAGCCGCGACGTAAAGCGGTACGCGATCGACGCCCGACACCAGCTTCGAGCCCTCCGGCAGCCTGATCTGGCGGTCGAGCACGATGCGCGCGGGTGAACGGTTCTCCAGTCCGGGCAAACGCACCGTCAACGCCGGATCATCTTCCAGCGCCGTGCCGATGCCAACCAGAATGGCGTCTGCCTCGGCACGCATCAGGTAGACTTCGCGGCGCGCCATGTCGCCTGTTATCGCGACCTGACCGGCGCCTGCCCTGCCGATCTTGCCGTCGCTGGAAAGCGCAAGCTTCAGAACAACTTCCGGGCGTTTTTTCAGAGAGCGAATCAAATAGCCCGCCATCTGTTCGGCAGCTTCGGCGGCCAGCACCTTTTCCACCACTTCGACACCGGCTTCGCGCAGGATGGCATAGCCCTTGCCCGAGACCCGCGGATCGGGATCGCTAGCCGCACCCACGACACGCGCAATGCCGGCATTGACCAGCGCGTTGGCGCAAGGCGGCGTGCGGCCGTGATGGGCACAAGGCTCGAGCGTGACGTAGGCGGTGGCGCCGCGCGCGAGTTCGCCGGCCTCCGCCAGCGCCTCGGTTTCGGCATGCGGCCGGCCGCCAATCGCGGTGACGCCGGTGCCGACGATCATCGGACCTGAACCGTCGTCACGCACGATGATCGTGCCAACGGATGGATTGGTCGAGGTGCGACCGGCATTCTTGCGCGACAGCCGCAAGGCCGCGGCCATGAAACGGCGGTCAAGGGCCGCCTGCTCGGCCTCGCTGCGGTGCGGTGCTGCCATGCTCAGCCGGCGTCCTCTTCGCTCTTTTCCTCGTCCCCCTTCAGCTCGCCGAGCAGCTCGTGGAAATCCTTGGCCTCACGGAAATTGCGATAGACCGAGGCGAAGCGCACGTAGGCGACATCGTCAAGCGACTTCAGTGCGTCCATGACCAGCCGGCCGACCTCGCCGGAAGCCACTTCCGTTTCGCCGGAGCTTTCCAGTTGGCGCACGATGCCGGTCACCGCGCGGTCGATACGTTCGGGGTCGACATTGCGCTTGCGCACCGCGATCTCGACCGAGCGCAACAGCTTGTCGCGGTCGAACGGCACTTTCCGGCCTGATTTCTTGACCACGACGAGGTCGCGCAACTGCACGCGCTCGAACGTGGTGAAACGGCCGCCGCAATCTGGGCAGACACGCCGCCGGCGGATCGCCGCGCCGTCCTCGGCGGGGCGCGAATCCTTCACCTGCGTATCTTCGGACTGGCAATAGGGACAGCGCATGGAGAGCCTTGGGTTCGCGAATCTTGTGGGGTGAAAGGCTTAGAGCCTTTCCGGTGCGGATTGAAGCAGTTCCATTTCGTCGACGGCCTGCCGCGCCTCAGAGATAGCGAGGCGCGAGGAAGATTGCCAGCGCGGCAAGCAGCCAGACGGCAATGCCGCCGGCAACAGCCAGACGATAGTCGACCTTGCCGATGAACAGCCAACAGGCGCCGAGGAAGGCGAGATAGGCCGGAATCGTCTTCATTCCGGCAAGGCAGGCATCGCGGAATCCGCCTGGATCACCCTTGGCGCCGACGGCGAGCAACGCGATGACGGCAAAGGTCGGCGCCAGCGGCAGGATGCCGGGCAAGACATTGCCCCGCTTGGACGCCCAGACGATCAGCGCGGTCACCAGCCCGCCGACCACGCCTTTCCAGAGAATGTCCATAGGTCCCCTGCTCCAGCCAAGCCGTTAGGGCGCAACGTCCTTGGTTGGGAAGCCGCAAGATGTGCCGAGGTTGCGATAGGCCTTCGTGAAACCGTCCATCGGAATGCTGGCGACGGTCTGCTTACCGAACGTGACGTCGAGCGACGTGACTTTTCGCATGGCCCGCAGCAAGGCGAGACTTGTCTTGGCCTCGTTGTCGATCGTCCAGCTGGGACGACCATTGACGGCATCGTTGGAGTAAACCGTCGCGGAAACCTTGACGCCGGGATCACCGAAAATGGCCGTGATCTTCTTGTCGGTCGGCAAGGTCCGGTTGTCGATGGTGATCATGACGGCCGGATAAGCATCAGGCGGCAGCGCGTCGCCGGTCGAGATCGACAATGTCAGCGTGCCCGAATTGCCGCCCGCATCGAAGAACGCCGTGGAGGCCGCGCAGGTCTTGTGCGCATCCTGGCCGGTGTCGAGCGTATCGACCATGGTCGTCCATCGGCCAAAAGTGCTGGTGGCGGGCATGTCCGGGCCGGGCTGCGTCTGCGCCAAAACAGGTCCGCAAGCGGCCAGCCAGCCGAAGGCACCGAGTGCGGCAAGACAAAAATTGCGCATCATCAATCTCCAGTTCCATGCGTCACCCGATCAGGGGTGACGCACTGGCGGTGGATAAAAGATGACACTTCGCGCCGGGTCAACCGGGATAAGGATGGTCAACCGAGATAGGGATAGAGCGGGAACCGATCGGTCAATGCAACGACCTTGGCCTTGACCGCCGCTTCGACCGCGGCATTGCCTTCGTCGGAATTGGCGACCTTGAGCCCATCCAGCACCTCGGCGATCAGCTTGCCGATTTCACGGAATTCGGCCTGGCCGAAGCCGCGCGTGGTGCCGGCCGGCGTGCCCAGCCGCACGCCCGAAGTGACGAAGGGCTTTTCCGGGTCGAAGGGGATGCCGTTCTTGTTGCAGGTGATGTTGGCGCGACCAAGTGCCGCCTCGGCGCGCTTGCCGGTGGCGTTCTTGGGCCTGAGGTCAACCAGCATAAGGTGGTTGTCGGTGCCGCCGGAGACAATGTCGAGTCCGGTCTCCTTGAGGCTGGAAGCCAGCGCCTTGGCATTTGCGGCGACGCTTTCGGCATAGACCTTGAAGCTCGGCTTCAGTGCTTCGCCGAAGGCCACCGCCTTGGCGGCGATGACATGCATCAGCGGGCCGCCCTGCAGACCGGGGAACACCGCCGAGTTCATCTTCTTGGCGATATCCTCGTCATTGCACAGGATCATGCCGCCGCGCGGGCCGCGCAGCGATTTGTGAGTGGTGGTCGTCACCACATGGGCGTGCGGCAGGGGCGAGGGATGCACGCCGCCGGCGACGAGGCCGGCGATGTGCGCCATGTCGACCATCAGATAGGCGCCGACCGCATCCGCGATCTCGCGAAAACGTTTCCAGTCCCAGATGCGCGAATAGGCGGTGCCGCCGGCCAGGATCAGCTTCGGCTTGGTCTCGTGCGCGGTCTTCTCGATGGCGTCCATGTCGAGCAGATGGTCGTCCTTGCGCACGCCATAGGAGACGACCTTGAACCATTTGCCGCTCATGTTGACCGGCGAGCCGTGGGTGAGATGGCCGCCGGAATTGAGGTCGAGACCCATGAAGGTGTCGCCGGGCTGCAGCAGCGCCAGGAATACCGCCTGGTTCATCTGGCTGCCGGAATTCGGCTGGACGTTGGCGAAGTTGCAGCCGAACAGCTTTTTCGCGCGCTCGATGGCCAGTTCCTCGGCCACGTCGACGAACTGGCAGCCGCCATAGTAGCGCTTGCCCGGATAGCCCTCGGCATATTTGTTGGTCATGATCGACCCCTGCGCTTCGAGCACGGCGCGCGAGACGATGTTTTCCGAGGCGATCAGCTCGATCTCGTGGCGCTGGCGACCGAGTTCGTTGCGAATGGCGCCGAAGATCTCCGGATCGGCATCTTCCAAGGTGGTTTCGAAGAAGGATTCGAATTTGTTGGACGCCGCCGCTGCTGTTGCCATGGCCTGAGTTCCCCTAGGGTTGGAAGGGCAAATTCGTGCATGCCGTCGTCCCAAACCACTGGACGGTCCGGGCGACATGCATTGCGTTCGCCGGGCCATTAACACAGTTGTTTTGGGCTCGCCACGTTTGCGGCGCGAAATTTGCTAGCCGGTTTGCGGCAAAGGATCGGGGCAGACCGCTATTTCCTGCCCCGCCGCTGCTTCAGCAGGGCCTCGGTCAAGGTGATTTCGGAAAACAGCGCGTGCATCGTGTGATCATTGATCTCACGGCTGCGGAACATGTCGCGCAGCGCAGCGCGCTCGGCTTCGATGCCCGCCGCCCTGAGTTCCAGTTCAAGTCTGCCGGCCTCGCGGGCCTCGGCGCGGGCCTCGTCTGCTTCGTCCGAAGCTGCGATGCGTCTACGGTAACCTGCCACGATGCTGTCGGCGACGGCCAGCCGGGCCTCGACCGCCTCGCCCTCGCCTGCCTCGTTGGCGATGCTCTCGATCCTGGCGATCGCCGCATTGGCGGCGCCGACACGCGCCCGGCGCTCCTCCGCCGCCGCCGGATCCTCGCCTGGCTCGACCAGTCCCCGCGCGATCCTGGGCAAGGCAAAGCTGGCAATGACGAGCGAGCAGATGATGACGCCGGCGGCAAGGAAGATCACCACATCGCGTGCAGGAAAGGGCGAGCCATCCTGCAAAGCCAGCGGCAATGACAGAATGCCCGCCAATGTGATGGCGCCGCGCACGCCGGCCACGGAGCCGGCGAGCCGGATGCGAAATCCGAACGGCGTGGCCTTGCGCTTGCCGAGACGCGCCGCGATCGCCTGGGCGATGTCGCCGACCCAGATCCACAGGAAGCGCAGGCCGATCAGACAAAGCGTCAGGACCAGCACCGTCGCCACCGGCTCGATCAGCCAATGCCGGCTGGACAATTCCGGTGGGACCTTGCGGATGATGTCGGGAAGCTGCAGGCCGAGCAAAATGAACAGAGCGCCGTTGAAGACGAAAGTGAGCGTCGCCCAGAGCGACAGGGTCTGCATGCGCGCCGACACGCCGAGGAAGCGGAATATACCGGTGGTCCCGGTCAGCAAGCCGGCGGTCACCGCCGCCAGGACACCCGAGGCGCCGAAGTGCTCGGCGCCGAGATAGGCGACGAAGGGCAGCAGGATCGTGATGAGCACCTGCGCCTCGGCCGGCACGCCGCCAATGCGGCTGAGCAGTTGCAGCGCCTTGGCGGCGGTGAACAGGGCCGCGACACCGGCCAGGATGCCGGCCGCGACGGCGTAGAGAAAGCTGAGCGAGGCTGCCGCCAGCGAGAAGCTGCCAGTCGATGCCGCCACCACCGCGAAGCGGAACATGACAAGGCCCGACGCGTCGTTGAGCAGCGACTCGCCCTCCAATATGTGCATCAGCCGGGACGGAACCACATTCCGGTCGACGATCGAGGACACCGCCACGGCGTCGGTCGGCGACAGCACGGCGGCCAGCGCGAAAGCGACGACGAGCGGAATGCTGGGCACCAGCCAGTGCAGCGCATAGCCGAAGCCGACAATGGTGAAGACGACGAGCCCGATGGCGAGATCGAGTATGGGTCCGCGCAGGGCGACGAGTTCGCGTTTCGGCGCCGTGAAGGCGTCACCGAACAGAAGCGGCGGGATGAACACCAGCAGGAAAAGTTCCGGATCGATCTCGACATCCAGACCTCTGACCGGCCAGGCAAGGGCCGCGCCGATGGCGATCTGCAGCACCGGCAGCGGCACCCGAACCAGCCGGACGAGCGCGCCCGACAGCGCCACGAAGACGAGCACGACGAGAATGAAGATGGCGACGCCCATGGCACGATTCCGCTGTTCGCCGACCATGGCCAATCGTCGGAGCTTCGTCCAGCCGGACGAGGAGCTGGATCTGACGGCGTCCGCAACAAAAAAGCCGCCCTGAGAGCGGCTTTTTTTCAAAAATGTCAGCCAGTTATAGAGAAGACGTGATCTGCAGTTCGCTGGCGCCGTCGAGCGCGTAGACGTCGTCGCGGAACTGGACGACGCCGGGTCCTGTCGACCAGGCCGAGAGATAGAGGAAATGCACCGGCACCGGGTTGGTGACCTGGATCGGCGTGTTCTGGCCGGTCTTGATGGCTGCCTCGAAATGCTGGCGATCCCAGCCGGGCGTGTCGCGCAGGATCCAGGTCACGAGATCGCGCACGTTCTGGACGCGCACGCAGCCCGAAGAATCGAAGCGCATCATCTTGCCGAACAGGCTCTGCTGCGGCGTGTCGTGCATGTAGACGCCGTCGGGGCTCGGGAAATTGATCTTGACCGACGCCATGGCGTTTTCCGAGCCGGGATCCTGGCGGAAGCGGAACTTGGCGGCGTCGTCCGTCGACCAGTCCACCGTCAACGGATCGACCTCGCTGCCATCGGGCGCGAACAGGCGGATATGGCTGTTCTTGAGATAGTCGGGGTCCTTCCGCATCAGCGGAATGATGTCCTTGCGCACGATCGAGACCGGTGCGTTCCAGTACGGATTGACGATGATCTCGTTGATCTTGGAATTGACAATCGGCGTCTGGCGATCGATCTTGCCGACGATAGCGGTGTGGCGAAGCACGACGCGGTCGTTCTCAACCGCTTCGACCTGCGCCGCCGGAATGTCGACCAGGACATAACGGCTGCCCAGCGTACCGGCCTTCTCCTTCAGCCGCTGCAGATTGGTCTGCAGCTGGCCAAGCCTGATCTGCGCCGACACGTTCATCGCGGCGTAGGTGTATTTGCCCATCGAGCCGTCAGCCGGGAGGCCATGGCGCAACTGGAAGCGCTTGACAGCCGAGTCGACATAGGAATCGAAAGCCGTCGAAATGCCGGCACTCTGCGACAGGTCGCCCGCCACCATCAGGCGCTTGCGCAGCGGCACCACGTCCGGATCGTCGACGCCGAGCTGAAGCTTCTTGGTCGCCGGAACGTCTGTCCAGCCGCCCTGCGAGACGATGTTCTGATACTGCGCGACCGCCTGCTCGGTGAAGGCGACCGTCTGCGGGCTGAAGATCGGCAGCGTCGAGGCCACCTTGCCGCCTTCGCTAGCGCGGGCGTCGAACTGGTCATCCCAGTTGCCGCGGGCCGAGGATTTCAGGATATCCCCGATCACATCCTGCGCATTGGCACGGCCGGCCACCACGGCGGCGGCGAGGGCAGAGGCTCCGGAAAGGAAAAAACGGCGGCTGGTTCTCATGGACATTCCAGACATTCTTGTAGCGTTCGATCACTTGCTGGGTCGATCATCGCGCGATCTCGCCCGCACTCTAAAATCGGCAATCTTAACAATTAGCCAACCATGGTCCGTATCACATTGGCGACAAAGGCAAGAGGCGCGACACGGTTGCGGGTGGACGCATGGTCTTCACCACAGCATCACTGCCATCCTCGGTTCCATTGGAATATGGCGGCAACGTGGCCTTGGCCCGTAATTTGCTTTGGCCGGGCGCAAGAAAGAAAAGACCGGTGCTTTTCGGCACCGGCCCTGACTGGAGGTCGCTGTTTCGGCCACGCTTCTGCGGCGTGGCTCCGTCTCCTGGATGGTCTTACATCCGGTAGGCGATCGTGTCGTTCCAGAAGCGGTCGAGCCGCTGCAGGGCGCGGTTCATCTGCTTGAACTCGTCGGTGTTGATGCCGCCGACCTGTTCGATCGAGCCGACATGACGCTCATAGAGACCGGCGACCACATCAGCCACTTCATTGCCTTTCGGCGTCAACGAGACGCGGACCGAACGGCGGTCGATGCGCGAGCGCTGGTGGTTGATGAAGCCGAGATCGACCAGCTTCTTCAGATTGTAGGAGACGTTGGAGCCGAGATAGTAGCCACGCGAACGCAGCTCGCCGGCGGTCAGTTCGGAATTGCCGATGTTGAAGAGCAGCAGCGCCTGGATGGCATTGATGTCGGAACGGCCGTTGCGGTCGAATTCGTCCTTGATGACATCAAGCAGACGGCGGTGCAGCCGCTCGACCAGCTGCAGCGATTCCATGTACAGGGAACGGATAGCCTCGCGGCGATCGTCGGAAACGTTGGCGGACTTCGCCGCCGGACGCGAATTGATCATTGTCTTTGCCTCTCGTTTGTCGCCCTGGTGATTTTTTGTTTTTCACCTTGATCGCGACACTATCGAATACTCATAAAATTCGACTTAAACGCTAGGGCTAACAAGAGCTTACCGGTAAGAGGTTTCGTAAGACGCTTAACGAACGGTCACCCGAGCAAGGATGATTAACCTAAAGATTTAGGCAACGATCGCGGGACCGGATCCAAGCGGTCGCCATGTCGTCAACGCGCACAAGGGCTTAGTGCCGTGCCGGTCGTTTCTGCAGGTAGATGACGACGCGAAAGACGATATAGAGCAGCGCCACGCAGGCGTGCGAGACGATGATCAGCAGATGATAGCCGAAAAGCTGGGGAAAGCCGGCATACATGACCGTCTCGGTGACCGCGCATATGAACCAGATCACCGGCCCCCAGGACGCCAGCATCCACAACCCCGCGGCAGCGAAGGGAAAGAACACGGCGAGCATCACCGCCGCCACCTGCCAATGCACCGGCATAAGGTCGAAGCGCCACAGCGAGCCCGGATAGAATCCGATCAGCTTGATCCAGTACAGGATGCCGAACAGCAGGCAGTAGCCCGCGATGACGCGCTGGAACCAGGCGAAGATCACCTCGACCGCCGAGGGCTGCAGGACGACGCGTCTCGATGTCACCTCGCTCACAGCTCAAGCTCCCGATCGCCGAGCGGAGAAAAATAGGCCTCGACGTCCGCCTCGCTGACCGCATCGATCTTAGCCGGCCGCCATTGCGGCTTGGATCCCTTGTCGATGATGGCGGCGCGGATACCTTCGTAGAAATCGCGGCCGGCCAGCATGCGGTTCAGGATGCGGAACTCCATCCTCATGCAGTTGTCCATCGACAATGTCTGCCCGGCGCTGATCTGGCGCCAGGCGACCCGAAGGCTGGTCGGCGAGCGCAAGCGGATCGTCGCCAGCGTCCTGGCCGCGAATTCGTCCTTGCCCGCGCGATCCAGGCTGTCGATGAGATCCGGCAGCGACGGTTGGGCGAAATGGCGGGCGATCGCCTCCAGGATCGGCCTGTCGGTTTCCCGCTTGGCCGGAACAAAGAAACCGCGCAGCACCGATTCAGGATCGCCCGTCAGCGCCAGCCGATCGAGGACGCTTGCCTGGTCTTCGGCCTTGATGGTGTGGGTGGCCAGCCCCGACCACAGCGCATCGCCATAGCGGATGCGATTCCCTGTCAGCGCCAGATACATGCCGAAGGAGCCGCCAAGGTCGGGCAGCAGATGACTGGCGCCGACATCGGGGAAAAAGCCGATGCCGACCTCCGGCATGGCGAACTGGGCATTCTCGGTCATCACGCGGTGCGAACCGTGGAAGGAAATGCCGACCCCACCGCCCATGACGATGCCATCGATGAGCGCCACATAGGGTTTCTTGAAACGGGCGATGTAGGCGTTGAGCCGATACTCGTCGGCGAAGAATTCGACCGGCGGCTTTCCGGCCCGGCCAGCTTCGTAGATGTGCAGGATATCGCCTCCGGCCGAAAACGCCCTGCCCTCGCCCTTGACGACGACGACATCCACGCCGTCGTCGCGCTCCCAGGAACGCAGCGCCTTGTCCAGCGCCTTGACCATGCGATGGGTGACGGCATTGAGCGCCTGCGGCCGCGTCAGCGTGACGACGCCGGCCCTGCCCAACCGTTCGAAGCGAATTTCGTCGCCTCCACCAAAATCCATCGCCAGAGAATCCTTGTCCCCGCGCCTGCGGGACTGAAGTGCTAAAGGCGGCGCATGGGTGCGTCAATGGCAGCAGCCTGTCGGCCGCGGTCTTGGCGGCAAGCGGTGGCCGATGCTACGAAGACCGTCGCCGCTGCAGGCGACGTGCCTATACCGCGCGCGGGACGGCTTCCGGGGAGGCTCAGCCATGTCCAGATTTCTTCGTATCGCGCTTCTGACGGTCGGACTTATGATCGCCTGCCTGGCACCGTGCGCTGCATTCGCCGCCACGATCGAAGAGCTCTACCAGGCGCAGACCATCGTCACGGGCCAGGGCGAAGTGAACCGCCAGATAGGCTTCAAGGACTGCCTGGACCGGGTTCTGGTCAGGGTTTCAGGCGATCAGCGATTGCTTGGGAAACCAGAAATGGCGGAACTGCGCGACAAGGCCGGCAGCTTTGTCGACAGCTTTCGCTACCGCGACCGGCTGGAGGGCATTCCAATTCATGACGAGCAAGGCACGCATGACCGGCCGCATGACCTCACCTGCCTCTATAAGCCTGATGTGATCGACAAGGTGCTGGCGTCGCTCGGCAGCAGGCCCTGGCTTGGCGAACGGCCGACGCTCGCCGTCTTTCTCACCATCGAACAGGGCGCCCGGCGTTTCGTGCTGAGCGCCGAGGAAAAGCGTGGCGAGACGATGCGCGAATCCTTCGTCAATGCCAGCGGCCCGATACTGATACATGTCGTATTTCCGAAGACCGCGCAGCTTGCCGGCTTGAGTGAAGAAGCACTGCGTGCCGCCGACATGGCAAGGCTGGATCGGCTGGCTAAACAGGCCGGTGGCGTCCAAGCGCTCGCCGGCAGCATCCTATGGAGCGACAGGGAGCTAGGCTGGATCGCCGATTGGCGACTGGCCGATCACGGCAAGACCTATCGTTGGCAGGTGCGTGGCGTCAGTTTCGACGAAGCGTTCCGTGTGGCCATCAAAGGCGCGGCACAGATCCTTTCGGGCAATGGGCAGCCCTGACCAATAGCCGTGGTATACAGCGCCGTGGCAGCTTCAGACGCTGGCACAAACGTGTCGCATTGGTCAGCACCAAGGGCTCGTGGTAAAAGCCGCCGATCCGGAGTTTTGGCCATGAACAAATTCACCCCAGCAAAACCTGCCGGCGCGCGCAGCGTCGACGACGTCACCGGCAGCCGCCGCCTGCGCCGCATGCGCAAGGCCGACTGGTCGCGCCGGCTCGTGCAGGAGAACAGGCTTTCGGTCGACGACCTAATCTGGCCGATCTTCGTCGTCGAGGGCAAGAATGTCCGCGAACCGATCGCCGCCATGCCCGGCGTCTTCCGCCTGTCGGTCGACCTTGCCGTCAAGGAGGCCGAACGCGCGGCCAAGCTCGGTATCCCGGCTCTTGCCACCTTCCCCAATGTCGATCTCGGCCTGCGCGACCAGACCGGCTCGCACATCCTCGACCCGGACAATGTCATCAACCGTGCCACCCGCGCGATAAAGGAGGCGGTGCCCGAGATCGGCATCATCACCGACGCGGCGCTGGACCCATTCACCAGCCATGGCCATGACGGCATCCTGCGCGATGGCATCATCGTCAACGACGAAACCGTGGAACAGGTTGCGGCGGCGGCCGTCATCCAGGCTGCCGCGGGCGCCGACATCATCGCGCCGTCCGACATGATGGACGGCCGTATCGGTGCCATCCGCGACGCGCTCGACGCCAACGGTTTCCAGGACGTAGCGATCATGTCCTACGCCACGAAATTCGCCTCGGCCTTCTACGGCCCCTATCGCGAGGCGGTCGGCACCGCCGGGCTGCTCAAAGGCGACAAGAAGACCTACTATATCGACCACGCCAATTCTGACGAGGCGGTGCGCGAGGCCGAACAGGACATCGCCGAGGGCGCCGACATGCTGATGGTCAAGCCCGGCCTGCCCTATCTCGACATCATCCGTCGGCTGAAGGACGAATTCCAGATGCCGACTTTCGCCTATCAGGTGTCGGGCGAATATTCGATGATCAAGGCGGCCGGCGCCAATGGTTGGATAGATGGCGAGAAGGCGATGCTGGAATCGCTGCTCGCCTTCAAGCGTGCCGGCTGCGATGGCATCCTGACCTATTTCGCGCCCGAAGTGGCGGTGATGCTGAAGGGATAGGCCCGACTTCCCGGGCAATGCCTTTCAGTAGGTGTCACCACTCTTTCGACCGGTCGGCGGTTCCTTCGAATTCCCGGTGACAAAAAGCGGCGGCGGCAGTTATCATAGCCGCACGGCCGGAGGCGGCCGGCAGTCCGCGCCTCGCCCAAGAGGTATGGCGAACGCCTCCAGAGGAGGCTTCCTGACCCGTTTCACCGTCGGGCGAAGGCGACCTCGCCAAGGCGCACGAATTCTATCTCGGCTACCTCGGCTTCGCCGTGGACTGGGAGCACCGCTACGGCGACAACTTCCCGCTTTATACACAGGTCTCGCGCGGCAACCTTGTCCTGCACCTGTCCGAACATGTCGGCGACGCGACGCCAGGCAGCAATATGGTCATCTACATGAAGGGCATCCGCGACTTCCACAAGGAACTCGCGAGCAAGGGCTACCGCTACATGAATCCCGGCATGGAAGATGAGGACGGGCTGCTGACGGTCGAGGTCATCGACCCGTTCAGCAACCACATCCGCTTCATGGAAACCACCGGCGACTGACTGATGATCGGGCGGCCGTCGACACGGCCGCCCGTCAAACTCCCGGTAAAACGATCCGGTATCGTCTTGCGGCAATATCTGGCAGGAGCCTTCGTCTTCCTTGAAATCCCAGTTGTATTTCGCAATCTGCTTGTTAAAATAAACTGCTTGCGAAACAAAATCAGCTATCAAGGAACATCCCGTGTCCAAATTGCGTGTCAACGCATTCACCCTGTCGCTCGACGGCTATGGCGCCGGTCCCGATCAGGATCTGCAAAATCCGCTCGGCATCGGCGGACAATCCCTGCACAAATGGGTAGTCGGCACCCGCACCTTCCGCAAAATGGTGCTCGGGGCAGAGGGCGGCACCACCGATATCAACGAGGCGTTCGCGGCACGCAGCTTCGAGAACCTCGGCGCCTGGATCCTGGGCCGCAACATGTTCGGCCCGATCCGTGGCGAATGGCCTGACGACAACTGGAAGGGCTGGTGGGGTGACAACCCGCCCTATCATGTGCCTGTTTTCGTGCTGACCCATCACAAGCGGGCATCCCTGACGATGGAAGGCGGCACGACCTTCCATTTCGTTACCGACGGGATCCATTCGACGCTCGAGCAGGCGAAATCGGCAGCCGGCGGCAAGGACGTGCGGGTCGGCGGCGGCGTCTCCACCATTCGGCAATATCTGCAGGAAAAACTGATCGACGAGATGCACCTAGCGATCTCACCGGTGCTGCTTGGCAGGGGCGAGAACCTTTTTGCCGGCCTCGACATGCCAAAGCTTGGCTATCAGTGCATCGAGCAGGTGGCAACTGAACTTGCCACGCACGTGATCATCAAGAGGGCTTAGGCGAAGCCCTTGGCATAGCTCCTTTCTCCCCGTCACTATACGGGGAGAAGGGAACCTCTATTTCAATACTTCTCCGGCACGTAAAGCTCGCGCGGCAGGACCTGGCGTTCATATTCGGGGTTGAAGACGCGTTCCGGCAGGGTGATCTCCTCGTGCGGCACGTCTTCGTACGGCAACTGCTTCAGCAGATGATCGATGCAGTTCAGCCGCGCGCGCTTCTTGTCGTTGCCCTCGACGATGAACCAGGGCGCCTCGGGGATATTGGTGCGGGCGAAGGTCTCCTCCTTGGCCTTGGTGTATTGTTCCCAGCGCACACGTGACTGCAGATCCATCGGCGACAGCTTCCACTGTTTCATCGGGTCGTGGATGCGCATCAGGAAGCGCATCTGCTGTTCCTCGTCGGTGATCGAGAACCAGTATTTGACCACGGTGATGCCCGAGCGCACCAGCATGCGCTCGAACTCCGGCACGTCATGGAAGAACTCCTCGACCTGCTCGGCGCTGGCAAAACCCATCACGCGCTCGACGCCGGAGCGGTTGTACCAGGAGCGGTCGAGCAACACGATCTCGCCGCCTGCCGGCAAATGCGGGACATAGCGCTGGAAATACCATTGCGACTTCTCGCGTTCGGTTGGCGCTGGAAGCGCCACGACGCGGCAGATACGCGGATTGAGCCGCTGGGTGATGCGCTTGATGACGCCGCCCTTGCCGGCGGAGTCACGGCCCTCGAAAATCACCACCAGTTTCTTCTTGTGATAGGCGACCCAGGATTGCAACTTGATCAGTTCGGACTGCAAGGTGATCAGGTCGCGAAAATACTGCATGCGATCGATCGAAGGCGGATGCGAGTTCTTGTAGATCTTGGCGATCTCCATCGACAGCGCCGGCTCCGACAATTCGAGCTCATAATCTTCGTCGAGCGTGTCCGCGAGTTCGGCTTCAAGCCAGTCCTTGGCAGGGGAATTCTGTTTTAGCTCGGTCATATCAACTGCTCCGCTTGCAAGCCCTGTCGGTTACCTCTGGGCGCCCCAAATTGCTGGCCGGCGGCCGGGAATGGAAACACCTGAGCCGACTTCAATATAGGCCGGCAGTGACGGTTTTATTGCAGTGAGGGCGCGATTGCCGGCACGACAGAATCAGCGATCTATCCTCGATCCAACGCCATCGCATGGCGACAAGCCGACCGAATTGTCCTACAAATATCCGGTCGCATTCCAGGCCTGCCCCTTGGCGGCGCGCCTCTTCAACAAATCGTGAGGATCTGACATGGAATACCGCACCCTTGGCCGTTCGGGCCTCAAGGTTTCGACACTGACGCTGGGCACCATGACCTTCGGCGGCGCCGGGCCCTTTGCCGCGGTCGGCAACAGCGATCTCGCCGACGCGAAGCGGATGATCGACATGTGCATCGACGCCGGCATCAACCTCATCGACACCGCAAATGTCTATTCGAACGGCCTGTCTGAAGAGATCATAGGCGAAGCGCTCGGCGGCAAACGCAAGAACGATGTGCTGATCGCGTCCAAGGCGCGGATGCGGATCGGCAAGGGCCCGAACGACGAGGGCCTGTCGCGGTATCATCTGATCCGCGAATGCGAGAGAAGCCTGAAGCGGTTGAAAACCGATGTCATCGATATCTATTTCGTCCACGAGTGGGACGGCCTCACCCCGATCGAGGAAACCATTGCCGCGCTCGACACTTTGGTCAGTCAGGGCAAGGTGCGCTACATCGGCTGCTCCAACTATTCCGGCTGGCAGGTGATGAAGGCGCTTTCCATCAGCGATAGCCGTCACCAGCAACGCTTCGTCACCCAGCAGATCCACTATACGCTGGAAGCGCGCGAGGCCGAGTACGAGCTGCTGCCGATCTCCGTCGACCAGGGACTGGGCGTGCTGGTCTGGAGCCCGCTTGCCGGCGGCCTGCTGTCGGGCAAATACCGCCGCGACAGCCCAACCGCCCGCCAGCTTGCCGGCTGGTCCGAGCCGCCGATCCGCGACGAGGACCGGCTCTGGCGGATCGTCGATGTGCTGGTCGACATCGGCGGGGATCGTGGTGTATCGGCGGCGCAAGTGGCCCTTGCCTGGCTGCTCGGCCGCCCTGCCGTCTCCTCGCTGGTGATCGGCGCCCGCAATGACGTCCAGCTGAAGGACAATCTCGCGGCCGCCGCCCTGGAACTCGGCAGCGAGGAACGCCAGCGCCTCGACGCGGTCAGCCGGCCGCCCCTGCTCTACCCCTACTGGCACCAGCAACTGACGGCGAAGGATCGCTTCGGCCCCGCCGACATGGTTCTCGACCGCAGCGATATCTGATCAGCGGCGTCAGGCCGAGAGCAAGAGTTGGAGCGGTTCAGCGTTTGATAGAATCTCTGACCCGCTCCAACTTCTTTTTCCACGCAATTCCGGACGGAAAACCGCTGTGCACTTTTCCTGGAATTGCTCTAGCTCCCGATGAACCGCCAGAGTTCGGGATCGGGTTCGATCTGGCCGCTGAGCACGAAATATTTGTAGAGGACTAGCAGGGAGATTACCTGCTCGTCCCGTTCATTGGAAAATTTGCGGCAATAGGCATTGGCTGCGGCGATGATGCGCTCCGCCGCGGCCGGATGCTGCTCGAAGTAACCTACCTTTTCACGGAGATCGGAGAAGTCCGGGTCGAGCGGCGCATAATGGACACCGGCCTCTAGCTGGCTCTCGCCGAACCATGTCTCGTAGGTCGGCGGCGGCATCAGACAGAGCGAGTTGGAATTCATGATCCATTTGAGGTTGGTCGCCACGTCATTGCCCTCCAACGAGACGATGTAGCGATAGCGCAGGTGCTGGCTGATGCTCAGGAAGGGCTTGCTGTACTCAACCGGCGCATTGCGCTTGTGCGAACCGACGTCGCAGAACGGCAAGTCGCGCGCGACATCCAGGAACCGTGTCCTGATCGGATTGTTGAGGTCGCCGCGCCAGATCACGACCGGTCGTTTGTCGGCGAAGGCGAAGGCGTCGACGGGCATGTGGAAGTGGCGAAACTTGTTGAACTTCATGACGACAGCGTTGCCGTTGTCGGCGCGGATCGGCCGGTCCTTGACGAGCGTCGGCAGCTCGGGCACGCCTTTGACGTCGCCGAACTTCAGGTCGATAAGCAATGACGGATCGAAATAGCGGGCAAATTCCTTCAGGTCGTAATAGTACATGCTTGGTTCAAAAGGCATCTTGTCGATGCGCACCGCATCCGGGCCCGGCGTAAAAGCGGCCTGCAACTTGTTGTAGTGATTCAGCCGCCGGCGCACCGCCTCGTCCGAGAGCCTCGCCTGCTCCAGGCGGCCCGCCAACCGTCGTCGGAAGATAGCTTGGGGTGCGATATCGCGCATGACGTTTCGCGCGTAGTAAAAGACCCTTGCCGTCGTCCGTTTTATGGTGGCCATCGTTCTTTAGATCAGAGATAAACGCGGTTAAACAAATGATGGCCGGGATGGTTCCGTGGCATGATTGCGCATCATTGGGCCATGCATTCCGGCAGTGTTCGAACGCGTGGCTACCCGTCGCGATAAGGCGCACAGGGCGGCGTGGAAAGCAACTAGCCCGTTATGTAGCGCCATACCTCGGCGTCAGGTTTGATCTGGCCCGAGAGCACGAAATACTTGTAGAGCACCAGCAGGGAGATCGCCTGCTCGGTCCGCTCGTCGTCGAATGTCCGGCAATAGGCGTTCGCGGTGGCGATGATGCGCTCTGCCTTCGCCGGATTCCGCTCGAAATAGGCCACATGGTCCGCAAGATTCGAGAAATCCGTCTCGAGCGGCACATAATGCACATTGGCTTCGAGCTGCCGCTCCGCAAACCATGTCTCATAAGTCGGTGGCGGCATCATGCAGAGCGACTTCGAATTCATGATCCATTTGAGATTCGTCGCCACGTCATTGCCTTCGAGCGAGACGATGTAGCGGTAGCGCTGGTGCTGGCTGATACTGAGAAAAGGCTTGGCGTATTCCGCCGGCGCGTTCGGCTTGTGCGAGCCGGCATCGCAGAACGGCAGGTCGCGCACGGCCTTGAGGAATCTTGTCCTGATCGGATTGTTAAGATCGCCGCGCCAGACGACGATCGGCAGCTTGTCGGCGAACGAGATGGCGTCAGCCGGCATCTGGAAGTGACGAAACTTGTCGAGCTTCATGATGATCGCGTTCTCGTCATCGTCAAGGATCGGCCGATCCTTGACAATCGCCGGCACCTTCGGCACCCGCCTGACGTCGCCGAATTCGAGGTCGATGAGCAAATCCGGATCGAAGTAGCGGGCGAATTCCTTCAGGTCGTAATAATACATGGTCGGAGTGAAGGGCAGCTTGCTGATGCGCTTGGCATTGGCGCTTGGCGCGAAATCTTGCTGCAACTTGTTGTAGTAATTCAAGCGCTGGCGCGCCGCCTCACCGGAAAGCCTGGCCCTTTCGAGACGGCCGGCCAACCTGGCGCGAAACAGCGCTTGCGGAGCGACATCGCGCGCGACGTTTCTCGCATAATAGAAAACTCTTGCTGCGGTCCGCGAAATTGTGGCCATCGGTCACTTGATCAAAACAAACAGGCAGGTCTCAATTCATTGGCGCCCCGCGTTTCCTACATCATTGTGGCGCCCATCTGGCAAGCCCCGCATCTGTTCGACATCAGCACCGAGGCATTGTCGCTTCGGCTGTTGTGTTTGACGGCTAATGCTCTTAGGCAGGTTCAGGGCCGCAAGGCAGTGACAAAAGGAGCCGATATGGCGCGAGCACCAAACTACGATCAGGAACGCAAGGAGCGCGACCGCCAGAAAGCAGCCAAGAAGGCTGAAAAGCTGGCGGCCAAGGTTGCCGCGCGCGAACGTTCGAAGCCTGAGACCGAGACAGAGACCGAAACCGAGGAGTAACGGCATGCGGGCCGTGCCTCCATCCGAATTGTCGGTGCCAGCCTATGTCAGGCTGGCGCCTTGTCGCTGATGAAAACATCCACCTCTCGCGCCGCGGCGATGAAAGCGCGTCGGGCATTCATCGCCGGCTTGTCGCCGGCGAGTGCGTCGTGGCAGGCCTGCAGCGCCGCACGATGCTTGGCGCTGCGCTTGCCGGGCCAGCTGTTGAGAAGGTAATCGGAAGCCTCCCTTGCCGAACGCAAGAGCTGAGTGCTTCCCGCCGTGACGGATTTGACGGTCACGGGCGTTTCAAACCGATTGTTTTCCATCGCCGCTCTTACGCCATCGGCTTGCTTGAAGCGAGGCCGAAAGTGCGCTTCACCCCAGAGGCCGCCTCTTTTTCCGGCGAGCGTTGCCGCGCAGAGACCGCACTAGGCAGCGACGACGGCAAATCCCCTGGCGCGAAGGCCACGTCGGTCGTTGGCAAGCGACGTCACCAGCCGGTCACGGCTGCCGACGATGTGGGCCGACAGTAGCCGCGCGGCTTCATCGGCCTGACCAAGGCGTGTTGCCGCAAGGATGGCGCGATGTTCGAGCCAGGCGCGGCCAAGGGCCGTTTCGTCACGCACTTCCAGCCAGCGGGCGCGCGACAGGCGCGTCATGGCGTCACGAACCGCCCGGAACAGGAATTCGTTGCCAGAGAGCCGCGCCAGTTCGATGTGAAAATCCATGCCGACACGATGCCATTCCTCGCGCGGCGTGTTTTCGTCGCACGAATCAAGCATCGCCTCAATGACATCGACAACACTCTTGTCGGCTTGCCCGCATGTCAGCCGCAGCGCCGCGACCTCGACCGCCTCGCGATAGACCGCGATCTGCTCGAGCTCGGCCAGGTTGATGGGCGAGACCGTCCAGCCGCGCCCATCCCTGCCGACCAGGCCCTCGGTCTCCAGCCGCAGAAGTGCTGCCCTGACGGGCGTGCGCGAGGCGCCGAAACGGCTTTCGATCCAGCGTTCGGTCAGCCGCTCCCCCGGCCCGATCTCGAGCGCCAGGATCATCTCGCGAAGCTGCCGTTCGACATTCTGCATCTGCGACATCGCGCGTCCTTTCCGAAGCCACATTGACAGCGGCCGGCTTGAAGTTCATGACGGATACCAGTTTGGTATCCCAAAATGGTATCCGCAACAAGCGCCGATACCGGGCAGGCAGGACATGACGCAGGAAGACACGCGGCAAAGCGGCTACAACATCCACTGGCGGCGCAATCTCGCGGTCTGCTTCGCGGGCTCGTTCAGCACGCTCGTCGCCATGACCCTGCTGCTGCCCTTCCTGCCGCTCTATGTCGAACAGCTCGGTGCACAGGGTCACGCCGCCATCGTACAATGGTCCGGCATCGCCTATGGCGCCACCTTCTTCGCCGCGGCAATGGTCGCGCCGCTGTGGGGACGCCTGGGCGACCGCTACGGCCGCAAGGTGATGCTGGTACGCGCCTCCTTCGGCATGGCGATCTGCATGTCGCTGACAGGCATGGTCGAGACGGTCTGGCAACTGGTCCTGCTGCGCCTGCTGATCGGCTTCGCCGGTGGCTACTCCTCGGGTTCAACCATATTGGTGGCCATGCAGACGCCGAAGGAGCGCTCCGGCTGGGCGCTTGGCGTCCTGTCGGCGGGGATTACGGCGGGCTCGCTGGTCGGGCCCCTGCTCGGCGGCGTGCTGCCGCCGGTAATCGGCATTCGCGCCACCTTCCTCCTGTCGGGCGGCGTGATCTTTCTCGCTTTCCTGGCGACCACCTTCCTCATCAAGGAGAGCCCGCGTCCCAAGCCAGCCAAAGCCGCATCGACGGCAAAGCCGAAAAGCGGCTGGTCGCAGATCCCGGACAAGCGCCCGGTCGTGGCCATGCTGACCACCGGAATGCTGCTCGCCTTCGCCACAATGTCGATCGAGCCGATCATCACCGTCTATGTGCAACAGCTCATCGAGGACCAGGGCCGGGTGACGCTCGTCGCCGGCGTTGTGATGTCGGCGGCGGCACTCGGCACCATCCTGTCGGCATCCTGGGTCGGCAAGCTTGCAGACCGGATCGGGCACTGGAACGTTGTCGTGGGAGCGCTGGCCGTTTCGGCGCTGCTGCTCATCCCGCAGGCTTTTGTCACCAACAGCTGGCAGCTTATCGGCCTGCGTTTCCTGATGGGCCTGGCGCTGGGCGGCCTCCTGCCCTGCATCACCAGTGTAATCAGGCACAACATTCCCGACGGCGTTGGCGGCAACGTGCTTGGCCTGGCGATCTCGGCGCAGTATGTCGGGCAGGTCGCGGGACCGCTGGCCGGCGGTTTTGTCGGCGGCCATTTCGGCATGCCGGCGGTGTTTCTCGGCACGTCGGTGCTGATGGCGCTCGGCGCCGTCTACAACTGGATTGTCCAGTCGCGGCGGACGCGGCATATGGCGCTGGAAGCGGGCAAGCCTTGAGGCTCGCCCGACCGGCAAGAAGAAGGAGCACGCCGACCATGAACCTTGCCGATCCAAACGGCAGCCGTCTCTTCGTATTTGCCGGCGGTCTCGTCGGCGCGGCGGGCGTGGCGCTGTCGGCAGCGGCCGCGCACCGTGGCGGCGCCTTCACCGGCACGGCCGCGTCGTTCCTCCTGATGCATGCGCCGGTCTTTCTTGCCATTGGCCTTGTCGGCGCGAACCGCTGGCTGCGCATCGCAAGCCTCGTTCTGCTCGCCGGGCTGTTGCTCTTCGCGGGTGATCTTCTCGCCCGCGATTTCTGGGGATCGAGGCTGTTTCCGATGTCGGCGCCGATCGGCGGCACCCTGCTCATTGCAGGCTGGCTCGCGATAGCGATCTCGGCCGTGGCGCGTCCACGACCCTGAAGTGATTGCTCCGGGTCAATCCCGGCGGCGTTCCCGGCGGATCCAAAGGTCGCGATTGCGCGCGGCGGGTTTTGCCCGCCGCCGCGCCTCCGGCCGTTCGGTGGCCGGCGCGATACCCCAGTAGTTGCGATAGATGTCTTCGAACAGATGTTTGATGGGATGCATGACTCATCCTCCTTGCACTTGAATCGATCCAATCATTGGAGTAGTTGCGATAGATGTCTTCGAACAGATGTTTGATGGGATGCATGACTCATCCTCCTTGCACTTGAATCGATCCAATCATTGGACGCAAAAAAGCCGGTTGATCAGCTCCGCTTGCGCACCACCAGGAAGCGAAGGTCGCGAATCCATGGGCCTGTTTCACCACGACGCCTGGCTTTGGCGGCCGAGCCGATATTCCAGTCGTTGCGATAGATGTCGTCGTAGAGATAGTTGACGGGATGCATGGCGCTCCTCCCTCTGGCTAATCAAGCAGAACATGCCTGCAACTTGGATCGATTCAAACATAGAACCCCGGCTGTCGCAGGTCAAGCAAAATTTGAATCGATCCAAACAAAATGCTAGATGCTGCTCGGGAACGTGCTAAATGCATGTCAGGAGGCATTGCGCAAATGGCGTCACTCACCTCAGGCAATCGACGACCCGTCCGACTGGCGGATATCGCAAAGGCCGCCGGTGTTTCGCACGGCACCGCGTCCAATGTGTTCAGCCGCCCCGAGATCGTGCGCGAGGAAGTCCGCGAACGGGTTCGCGCTGCCGCCGAGGCGATGGGGTATGGCGGGCCCGACCCAAAGGGCCGGCTGCTGCGGGCCGGCAAGGTCAACGCCATTGGCGTCGCCACCGCCGAGCCCCTCTCCTACTTCTTCGACGATCCGTTTGCGCGCGTCATGATGGCCGGCATCTCACAGGCCTGCGATGCGACGGGAGCCGGCATCTCCCTGGTTTCGGCCGCCAACAACGAGCAGCTTGCGTGGAACATCCAGAGCGCCCTGGTCGACGGGTTCATCGTGTTCTGCATCGAAGGCGGCTCACGCCTGGTGGAGTTGGCACGCGAGCGTAAGCTGCCCTTCGTCGCGCTCGACCTCGATTCCGAGGACGGGTCGGTCGCCGCGATCGGTGTCGACAACATCGCCGGCGCCGGCATGGCGGCCCGCCATCTCACCGATCTCGGACATCGCCGCTTTGCCGTCCTGGCGCTGCCCTTTGCCGACGACAGGACGGGCCTTGTTTCGGCTGAACAGGTCCGGGCCGCAACCTATGCAGGGACGCGCGACCGCCTCACCGGCTATCTCCGGGAGCTTTCGCGGGTTGGCGTCGACACATCCAAAGTGCCCGTCTATGAGACCGCCAACGACGTGGCGAGCACGAAGGCGGGGCTCGAAACCATCTTCGCCTCCGACGCGCCGCCCACGGCGATCCTGGCCATGTCGGACAGAATAGCCCTGGTGGCGCTCGAATGGCTGAGCGCACGCGGGCTGAACGTGCCTGACGATGTTTCCATCGTCGGGTTCGACGGTGTTCCGGAAGCAGCGGTGTCCGAGCCGCCATTGACCACGATCGCCCAGCCGATTGCCGAGATGGGCCGCCTTGCCGTCAGGGCGATCCTGGAGAGCGACGGGCCGGTCAGCCGGCACCAACTGCCGGTCGAACTAATCGTGCGGAGCTCGTCGGGTCCGCCCCGCGGCTGAACCGCCTATCGATTGGCTCTTGCCACGGTAGAGAGGCCGAAAGGCGCACGAACCGGTGCGGTATCCTTTTGGGCCGAACGGGCCTTGCCCGAGCCGCCGATGGTCGATAGCCATTCGAGATAGAAGGCGAGCGCGAACTGCATGGCGATGCCGGCCGATATCAGCAGGCTATCATAGACGAACCCGCCCGGATTGATCAGCTTCATGACCTGCGCGACCATGGCGATCACCGTGCCCGCAATAAAGACTGGCAGCGATCGTTTGCCCAATATCGCCAGCGGATGGTCGGGGCTGGTGCGGAACAGGCTGGAGAGCGCCGGCAGGGCGACGACGAGGTAGCTGACCGCAAGGATGTGCAACAGCCGCGGCAGCGACAGGAAGGTCTTGTCGAAGCCGCCGATCACCACCGGCAGGTTGAACCACGTTATCTGTCCCCAGAGCGGGCTATGCACCCACACCAGCGCCGCCAGCACATAGGCCGCGGCCGCGCCGACAAGCCAGCGGTTGACCGGAATGACACCGCCGCGCCTGACATGCAGCATGGTGGCAAGGCCGATGTTGAACAGGAACTGCCAGGAGAGTGGATTGAGGAACCAGAAGCCCGGCTCGGGATAATTGGGCGGCGCGATCTGCCAGATTCCGGCAACGAGCCACAGCGTGCCCGATACGACAAGCGCCGCGACGGGCCTGTAGCTGACGAACAGGACGAAGGCCGGCGCCATCAAAAGCAGCGCTGCATAGACCGGCAGGATGTTGTTGTAGCCGAGCTGGTGGCCGAGCGTGACGATGCCGACCAGCACTTGCGGCGTGTTCTTCATCAGCGGCTCGATATTGATGAGCTTCAGCAGTTCCGGCCGCTTGGCAAACACCGCCACGGCGCAGAACAGGGCCATCACCACCATGGTCGTGACGATATGGGCGACGTAGAGCACGCCCGCCCGCCGCCACATCTTCAACGTCGCCAGTAGCCGGCCTCCCGGCCGGAATTTCGTGCCGTAGGCGAGCGCGACCGAGATGCCGGAAATCAGCACGAACGCTTCGGCCGCATCCGAAAACCCGAAATTCTTGTAGGTCAGGGCCTCGAAAACCGTGCCCGGCACATGGTCGATGAAGATCGTGAGCAGGGCCAGTGCGCGCAGCACATCGATACGCGTATCGCGTTCCAAGATACGCAAATCGCGATCTGGCGAAACAGGGGTAGTCATCGACAAAAGGCCTCAAAGCTGGTTGTTCATGTCCAGCAATGCGACCCCCGACGCACCGCTTCGATTCCTCCCACAGGGAGTATATCGACGCAGAAACGGGCTGGAATGCGCCTGGTTCAATCAACTTTCGCGGAGCATGAAAATATTGCGTTTTGAAGCCGGCAAATTGAGCGGAACCTCATATAATCAACGGGATGCGATATGACCGGCGCCAATATCGAAAATGGCCCGTTGACACTGGATCTGGCCTTTCCTTATCGTCTCCTCGGCGCCGGCAAAGGGCGCCGTGAATGCCTGTTCCTGCTGCATGGATCGGGTGTCGACGAGACAAGCATGGTGCCGCTGGCGAAGCGCATTGCACCCGACGCCGTCCTGATTGCGGTGCGTGGCCGCATCGCGCAGGAGGACGGTTTTCGCTGGTTCGAGCGAATCACCCCGACCACTTTCGAGCAGACAAGCATCCACTCGGAGACAGCTGCCTTCGCGGCATTCGCGAGCAAAGCCGCCGGGCGCCATGGGCTTGATCTCGATCACGCAACATTCCTCGGCTATTCGAACGGCGCCAATCTGGTTTCGAGCCTGATGCTGCTCCATCCCGGCATTGTCCGCAGGGCGGCGCTGTTGAGGGCAATGCCGGTGCTCGACAAGGTCCCGGCGACGGACCTTGCGGGAACACGGACGCTCATCATTGCCGGAGCCGCCGACGAGACCTATGGGCCTTTCGCGCCGGCGCTGGTGACGCTGCTCAGCCGGCACGGCACAGAGATAGACGCCCGGATTGTACCATCGGGCCACGAAATCGGCGACCCGGACGCCGCCATCGTCAGGTACTGGCTGGCGGGATCGGGCGTCGTGACGTAGGCAGACCGGCCTCTTTGCCGGAAGGCGCAAACCTCTACGTCCTGTTCCCTGCTTGCTCGCGCCGGCCCGTATCGCTGCAAGCGGCAGCCGGATAGGATACACCGGTTGCTCGGGTCGGGACGCAGCGATTCACCAACAAAACGGCCCGGCTCTTCCATTGTCCACAGCGGCGACATATCACTGTTACAGATTGGCTATCGAGATACTGTTCACTGAGGGGACGTGTGCATGGCCGACAAGAACAGCATCACTCTGCTCGACGACACTTCGACATTGCCGGCAATCGTTGCCGATCCGTCCGACATCGCCAGAATCGAAAGTACGATCGACGTCAGGGACCGTGCCGGCATTTCGGTCTATGGCGACCGCGCCCAGCAGGCCGTCAGCGACTATGCCGACAAGATCCTGGGCCAGTTGCGCAACCGCGATCTCGGCGACACCGGTGATCTCCTGACCGACATCATCATGAAGGCCAAAAATCTCGATCCGGCCTCGCTGAAGGACCAGGGTTTTCTCAGCGGCCTGTTCTCTTCGTTCAAGGCGCGGCTCGAACGCTTCAAGGAAAAATACGAGGACGTAGCGGGACAGATCGACCGCATCGGTCTCGAACTCGACCGCCACAAGGACACGCTGCGCCGCGATATTGCCGTGCTCGACGACCTGCATGAGCAGACAAAGGATTCCATTCTCAAGCTTGATGCCTATGTTCAGGCCGGCAAGAAATTCGTCGACGACTATCGCGCCAACGATTTGCCAAAGCTGAAGGCAGCGGCCGATTCGGCCGGCGGCGATGTCGGCGGCACGCTGGAGGCGCAGACCTATCAAGACGCGGTACAGGCGCTCGATCGGCTGGAAAAGCGCGTCTTCTACCTGGTGCAGGCGCGCCAGCTCGGTATCCAGCAATTGCCGCAGATCCGCATCGTCCAGTCCGGCGACGAGACGCTGATCGAGAATTTGCAGGCGACATCGGCGCTGACCGTGCCTGCCTGGAAGCAGAAGATGGTCATTCTGCTTGGCCTGACCAACCAGAAGTCGGCGCTCGAACTGCAAAAGACGGTGACCGACGCCACCAACGAGATGATCCGCCAGACCTCCAAGATGATGAAGGATCAGGCGATCTCGATCGAAGAGCAGGCGCAGCGTGGCATCGTCGATGTCGAAACGCTGGCGCAGGCCAATCGCGACCTCATCGACACGGTGCAAGGCGTCCTGAAGGTCCAGCAGGAGGGCCGCCAGAAGCGGGCCGACGCCGAAAAGCAGATGGACCAGATGACGATCAATCTGAAGAAAGCGTTGACCCAGGCCTGATCGGAACCGCCATGCCGAAGACGCTGACGTCCGTTCTGCTGCTCGCCTTCACGGTGCTGCTAGCGGCCTGCAATTCGAGCCATGTGAAATTCTCGATCGTCTCCGGTTCCGAAAACACGGTGCTGGAGCCGATCGCTCAGGAATTCTGCACCAAGCAGGGCGCGACCTGCACTATTTCCTATCAGGGCTCGCTCGACATCGGCCTTGGCCTGCAGAAGCCCGGCGGTCTCGACCAGGACGCGGTCTGGCCGGCATCGAGCGTCTGGGTCGACCTGTTCGATACCGGCCGCAAGGTGCGCAACCTGACCTCGATCGCGCAGATGCCGGTCATTCTGGGCGTGCGCAAATCCAAGGCCGTCGAACTCGGCTGGGTCGGCAAACCAGTGTTCATGAAGGACATCCTGGCCGCGGTGAAGGACGGCAAGCTCAAATTCCTGATGACCTCGGCGACGCAGTCCAATTCCGGCGCCAGCGCCTACCTTGCCATGCTGTCCAGCGCGCTTGGCGGCAAGGAAGTGATCGAGCCCGGCGATCTCGACAATCCGAGCGTGCGCGATACGGTCGGCACGCTGCTGCAAGGTGTCGAGCGCTCGTCAGGCTCGTCGGGCTGGCTCGCCGACCTCTATGTCGACAGCGCCGGCAAGGGCACCGTCTATGACGCGATGTGGAACTACGAAGCGACGCTGAAGGAGACCAACGACAAGCTCAAGCAAATGGGCAACGAGCCGCTCTATGCCATCTATCCGGCCGACGGCGTCGCCGTCGGCGACTCGCCGCTCGGCTTCATCGACCACGGGCGCGGCGCCGATGTCGAGAAATTCTTCACCGACCTGCTCGCCTATCTGCAGACCGACGCGGTGCGCAAGCGCATTGCCGATACCGGCCGGCGGCTGCCGCTCGGCGGCGCGGCCATCCAGGCGACCGCCGAGCCGGATTGGAACTTCGATCCAAGCAAGCTGGTGACGTCGATCCGCATGCCGGAGCCCGCGGTGATCCGCAAGGCGCTCGACCTCTACCAGGAGGCGCTGCGCAAGCCGTCGCTGACGGCGCTGTGCTTCGACTTCTCCGGTTCGATGGAGGACAAGGGGGAGCAACAGTTGCAGGCGGCGGCGCAATTCCTGTTCACGCCGGAAAAGGCGAGCGAAGTGCTGGTGCAGTGGACGCCGTCCGATCGCATCTTCGTGCTGCCTTTCGACGCCGTCGTGCGCGACACATTTCAGGCAAGCGGCGACGCAGCGGGCCAGAGTGAGTTGCTGGCGGACGTTGCCCAGCAGCGCGCCGGCGGCGGCACCGACATGTACGCCTGCGCCGACCAGGCCCTGCAGAAGATCGTCGCCACGGCGGATCTTTCGAAATACCTGCCGGCCATCGTCATCATGACTGACGGCCGCACCGATGGCGGCGCTGACCTGTTTCTCGCTCACTGGCGCGACGCCCCCGTGCACGTGCCGGTCTTCGGCGTCACCTTCGGCGATGCGGATAAGAGCCAGCTCGATAGCCTCGCAAAGGCGACCTCGGCGCGGGTCTTCGACGGCAGCGGCGACCTGGCCGGCGCCTTCCGCGCCGCGCGCGGCTACAATTAGAGCCTGCCGGGATGCGTGGCTTCGGCAATGACTGGAACTGGATCGTGGCAGGCGCCGTCTCGGCGGCGCTGCTCCTTGGGCTGAGCTTCTACACCCATTTCCCGTTTCTGGTGTCGGCGATCATCGCCGCCCTTGTCTTTGCCGGGCTGGTGTTCGTTCTGGCGCCGCGCCAGCTGTTCGAAGGGCTCGATCTCAGCTCGATAAGCGGCAGCCGCGTCGCGTTCGCGCGCGAACTGCTGGCGCAGGCGCAGCCGGCCGCGGACCGGCTTTCCGCAGCGGCCGGATCGATCGCCGACAAGGACATGAAGGCCAAGGTGAAGAACCTGTCCGACATCGCCGCCGACGTGATTTCCAAAGTCGAGACGAAACCGGAAACCGCGCCCTCGGTGCGGCGTTTCCTCACCTACTACGTGCCGCAGGCGGCGGAAGTGGCGGAAGGTTATGCGACGCTGGCCAACCGGCGCGCGCCGAGCCAGGCAAGGCTTGCCAATGTCGGCGCGGTGATCACCAAACTGCAGGATGCTTTCGCGCATTACGCCGACAGCCTGGCCGATAGCGAACTCGGCACGCTCGACGTCGACCTGCGACTCATTCAGGAGTCGCTGAAAGAGGATATCGGACGCTGATGGCCATTTCGCGCCGCGCTTTCGGACTGGGTCTGCTGGGCGCCGCCGCTGCCGGCACCGGCGGCTATCTGACGCTGAAGGATCGTCCCGAGTTCCGTGGCTATCTCGGCAACAGGGCGCATCTGTTCGGTTTCATCGGCGGCGAGAAGCAGGCTTTCCTCGCCGATCCCGATGTCGTTCATGCGCTCGGTGGCTATGGGCTTGAGCTTGACGCACGTGTCGCCGGTTCGGTGGAGATGGTACGCGAGCCGGCACTGCTTACCCAGAAGCCGCAATTCCTGTGGCCCTCCTCGTCGATCATGGTCGACCTTGCGCGCAAAAATGGCGTCTCGATCCGCAACGACCAGGTGGTGCTGAACTCGCCGATCGTCGTCTACACCTGGGGGCCGGTGGTCGAAGGGTTGAAGAAAAGCGCCCTGGTCACGGTCGCCGCCAAGGGCGGTTACAACCAGCTCGACCTCAAGGCCTTGCTCGATGCCATCCTGGCCGGCAAGAACTGGTCCGACCTCGGCATCGACGAACTTTACGGCCGGGCGCGCATCGTCTCGACCGATCCCGACCGATCCAATTCCGGTTTCATGTTCGCGGGCCTGGTGCTCAGCCTGATGAGCGGCGATGTGGCGACGCAGGAACTGCTTGCCCAGCATGGCGACCAAGCCAAGGCGATCTTCCGCGGCATGGGCCTGAAGTCGTCATCATCGGGAAAACTGTTCGACCAATATATCGCCGGTGGTCTGGGCGCCGAGCCGATGGTGGTGGGTTATGAGAACCAGCTGGTGGAATGGGCGCTCGCCGATCCCGCACGCTGGCAAAGGGTCCAGGCCGGCATGGGCGCCAAGCCCGAGATCCTCTACCCCAGGCCCACGGTCTACTCGGCACATCCGCTGATTGTCATCGATCCGTCGGTCGACGGGTTGCTGGAAGCGCTGACCAGCCCGAAGCTGCAGGAACTAGCCTGGTCGAAACACGGATTCCGCGGGCCGCTCGGCACCGTCACCGGCGGCGCCGATGCCGCGATCGCCGGTGTGCGGCCGGCGGAAATCGAAGCGGTGCTGCCGATGCCGTCAGCCGACGTGATGCTGGCTTTGCTTGCCCAGTTGGAAGGCTGAGCACGCGTCGAACCGAGTTCGACTTCGTCGCTTGCGAACATGCGCCTGAGGCGTCAGCGCGATACCGATGCGCTGTTCGCGGACAGGCCTGCCTCGCGCCATTGCGCCGGAGATGCCCCCAGGCAGCGGTGGAATGCCCGGCTGAAAGCTTCCTCGGAGCCGTAGCCGCAACGCTCGGCCACCGACAGCAGCTTCAGGCTGGTGTCGCGCAGCAGATCGGCGGCCAGTTGCATGCGCCATTCGGTCAGGTAACGCATCGGCGACTGGCCAAGCAGATTGCGGAACCGCTCGTCCAGCACCGACCGCGACGTGGCGGCGCGTCTCGCCAGCTCTTCATTGCTCCATTTGCGGCTGGGCTCGGAGTGGAGCAGGCCCAATGCACGGCCGAGCACAGGATCGCTGACCGCGGCCAGCCATCCCGAATCCGAAGCTTTCTGTTCGGAATAGAGCCGCAGGGCTTCGACGAAAAGCAACTCCGGCAGCCGCGCCATCAGCAGCCGGCTTCCTTGGCGAGCGTTCGCGCTTTCATCCAGCGCATAGGTGAAGCAGGCCTGCATCCATTCGGTGAGCGCACCCGGACGCGGCCGGACAGCGAAGACGGCGGGCAGGCGCTGCATGAAGACATTGAAAAGAAGCTGATCGCAGGTCAGGTAGCCGCAGACGACGCGGGCCGCTTCGCCGCCGCCGTCGATGCGAACCACCGGCAGGCTTTGCCATGGCGGCGGCGGGACGAGATCGGCGGCGTGCACGGCTCCAACGAGCGCGGGATTGCCCATCAGGTGCCGGTCGCCATGCGGAAGCACGATGAGGTCCCCGGCGCCGGCCTCGACATGGACGCCGCGGGCGCTGATCTGGAAATGCCCCTCCTGGACAATATGGAACAGAATCAGCCGCTTCGATCCGACCGCCAGCAGCTTGGCCATGTCGGCTGCTTCCGGCGAATCCAGCGCCCAGGGCGCGCGATACTCTCCCATCAGGAAGATCGAACCCGAAAGCCGAACCTGCGACAGCACATCAAGCAACAGGTCTTGCCTGGGTTCGGGTTGGCCCTCTGCCGGTCGTTCGATCAGTCTGCCCGGTGTTTCGATCATGGCTTGCCACGATTTTTCGACGGAAGCTCTCTGTCGTCGAAGCGCTGCTCAAGCATCGCGCCAACGGACGACCACGTCAATGATGGCTGGTCGACAGGAGGAATTCATGCCCAAATTCGTGATCGAACGCGATATGCCGGCCGTCGGAAAGCTTTCAGCCTCTGAATTGCGAGGCGCAGCACAAAAATCATGCGATACGCTCGACGCGCTTGGCCCCAAAATCCAGTGGATCCAAAGCTATGTGACCGACGACAGGATCTACTGCGTCTACTACGCGGCGAACGAAGGATTGGTTCGCCAGCACGCGGAGAGGTCCGGGTTTCCGGCCGACCGGATTTCGCAGGTCCGCAACGTTATCGAGCCGGCGACCGCCGAATAGCCGTCGCGCCCCTACCCGCGCCCCATCCTGTTCCAGGCGTCGAGGCCTGCGATCTTGTAGGCCTCGGCCAGGGTTGGGTAGTTGAAGGTATTGTTGACGAAGAAGTCGACCGTCCCGCCGAGGTTGATCACCGCCTGGCCAATGTGAATGAGTTCGGTGGCGCCCTCGCCGACGATATGCGCGCCGAGCAGGCGTCGCGTCTCGATCGAGAACAACAGCTTCAGGAAGCCGGTGTCGACGCCCATGATGTGGCCGCGCGACGTCTCGCGGAAGCGCGCGACGCCAACCTCATAGGCACCGCCGCTTTGGCGCACCTGTTCCTCGGACTGGCCGACCGTCGAGATCTCCGGCACCGCATAGATGCCGTAGGGAAAGGTCTCCGGCGGCGCCGGCAAGGTCACGCCAAAGGCATGACAGGCGGCCACCCTGCCCTGCTCCATTGACGTGGAGGCGAGGCTCGGAAAGCCGATGACGTCGCCCGCGGCATAGATATTGGGCACGCTGGTCTGGAAGGTCTGCGGATCGACCTTGATGCGGCCCCTTGAGTCGGCTTCGATCCCGACCACGTCGAGGCCGAGGCTGCCGATATTGCCGGTGCGGCCGGCGGCGTAGAGCACGACCTCGGAGCGGATCGTGCGGCCATCGGCCAGTTCCACCTCCGCGGTTTCCGGCTTGGAGCGGATTTCCTTGACCGCGCTGCCCAGCCTTATCGTCATGCCGCGGTCGCGCATCTGGTGGATGAAATCGTCGACGATCTCGCGGTCGACGAAATCGAGGATGGAGTTGCGCGGCTCGACCAGCGTCACCGGTACGTCGAGCGCGGAAAAGATCGTGGCGTATTCGACGCCGATGACGCCGGCGCCGATAACCGTCAGTGTGCGCGGCAGGCGGTGGAGTTCAAGCATCTCGTCGCTGTCGAAGACACGGGTCTTGTCGAACGGCACCTCGCCCGGCCGATGCGGTCTGGTGCCGACCGCGATCAGCGCATTGGCGAAGCCGACTTCGCTGTAGTCGCCATTGTCCGATGTCAGGCTGACCTTGTTGGGGCCGAGAAATTTTACCGCCGCGCGCGCACTTTTGACCGTGTTGCGCATGAACTGGTGTTGCAGCACCTCGACCTCATGGTCGAGCGTCTTGTGCAGGCGCTCGATCAGGTCGCCGACCGAGATATCCTGCTTGACCCGATAGCCGCGTCCATAAAAGCCGCGCTCGCGCCAGCCCGAGAGATTGAGCACCGTTTCGCGTAGCGTTTTCGAAGGAATGGTGCCAGTGTGCACCGAGACGCCGCCAAGACGCCGGCCCCGGTCGACAACCAGCACCGATTTGCCGAGTTTGGCCGATTGCACCGCCGCGCGGCGGCCGGAGGGGCCGCTGCCGATGACCAGCATGTCGTAGTCCATATTGCCCCGTTCCCTCGGCGTCTTGTTGCGCCGCAGCAAGCTAACGCCATCCGCACCGCAAATTCAACCGGTTCAGGCCGTCAGCCTGTTCTGTCCTGCCCGGCGCGCGGCGGCGAAACGGCCCGATCTTGATTCCACCATGGGCCTTCACCATTTCTGATGAGGTGGGCGCAGGCTAAGCAGGCCCCTGTTACGAGGAAATGACATGAACGCTCGCGTTCTCGACGGCGAAATCATCAACACCCGGATCGACGATGTCAGGGCTTATGAAGGCGTGCGCACAAGGCGCATCCTGGCCTGCGTGCTCGACTATATCATCGTCGCCCTGCTGACCATTCCGTTCGCCATCCTGGTATTCTTCCTCGGGCTTCTGACCCTCGGTCTTGGCTGGACGCTGTTCGGCGTCCTGGTGCCGGCAGTCGCCATCCTCTACATCTGGAACACTCTGGGCAGCGCCGACCAGGCCACCACGGGCATGAAGATGATGGGCATCCGCCTCGACCGTCTCGACGGCAGGCCGATCGACGGCCTCACCGCGGTGGTGCATTCCGTGCTGTTCTGGGCAGGCAACGTCATCCTGTCGCCGCTGGTCCTGCTGGTGACGCTGTTTTCGGACCGCAAGCGCACGTTGCACGATCTTTTGCTCGGCACGGTCGTCAGCCGTACTGGCCGCTAAAACCGGCCCTCGAGAGAAACCACGGCTCTTTGAGCGCAAATGTGAAGGTGTTCAGTCAACCACACCTTCACAATCCTGTTGAATTTTTCGCCGCCGGAGCCAAAGGTAGAGCGATTCGAAGGAGTGTTTCCAAGGCTCGATGACGCAGCACCCGACCCAGTCGCCGCAGTTCTTCCTGACCGCGCCGTCGCCGTGCCCCTACCTCGACGGCCAGTTCGAGCGCAAGGTGTTCACGCATCTGGTCGGCGACAAGGCCTCGGAGATGAACGACCTGCTCACGCAAGGCGGCTTCCGCCGCTCGCAGAACATAGCCTACAGGCCAGCCTGCGAGACCTGCCGCGCCTGTGTATCCGTGCGCATCCTGGCCCAGGAATTCACCGCCAGCCGCAACATGAAGCGCGTGCTGCAGCACAATTCCGACCTCGTCGGCGCCATGCACAATGCCGAGCCCTCGACCGAACAATATTCGCTGTTTCGCGGCTATCTCGATGCCCGCCACCGCCGCGGCGGCATGTCAGACATGACGGTGCTCGACTACGCCATGATGGTCGAGGATACGCATGTCGACACCAAGGTGATCGAATACCGGCGGCGCGGACCCGACACCTTCATCACCGGCAAGGGTCAGGGCGAACTCATCGCGGTGGCACTCACCGACAAGATGGCCGACGGCCTGTCGATGGTCTATTCCTATTTCAATCCCGATTTCGAAAGCCGCTCGCTCGGCACCTTCATGATCCTCGACCACATCGCCCGTGCCAAGGCGATGGGACTGCCCCATGTCTACCTTGGCTACTGGGTCAATGGTTCGCGCAAGATGAATTATAAGATGCGCTTCATGCCGCAGGAGCATCTCGGTCCAAAAGGCTGGGAGCGCTACACCAACGAAGCGGTCTGACGCTGAGTTTTCCCACGATCCACGCTTAAACTGTTTCAAGGCAGGGGATGCTGGTCTTTCAGCCGCTCGGCTGGAGAGAGTGCGCGATTGCGCCGATCGGCCGCCACCTGCATTTCATTGCGAAAGTTCCTGCATGTCCTCTCACCACGATCACCAGAAGGGCCTTTTGATAACCGCCATTGGCGGACTGATACTGACTGTCGACATACCGTTGATCCGCCTTGCGGATGGCGGCGCCTGGACGATCCTTTTGCTGCGAACCGGAACCACTTTCATCGCCGCGATGATCATCTGGTCGGTCTGGCGCGCGCTGAGCCGGAATGTCCCGCCGCTGATCCCCGGCTGGTCCGGACTGATCGTGGCGATATGCTATGGGCTGACCTCGATCACCTTCGTTACCGCGGTCTTCCACACCTCGACCGCCGATCTGGTGTTCATCCTGGCCTTCAACACTGTGTTCGCTGGCTTGCTGTCCTGGATATTCCTGAGGGAAAGACCGCGAGCGGTGACGATCGTGGCGATGCTGGTCATGATCCTCGGCGTGCTGGTCATCGTCGGCGGCTCGGTCGGTACCGGCAAGTTGTTCGGCGATTTCATGGCGCTCTGCTCAGCTTTCTTCATCGCGGTCGCCATCACCATCTCGCGCGCCAGCGGCAAGGATATGGGGTTCACCTCGCTCATCGGCGTCCTTCTACCGCTTGGGCTGTCCGCCTTCATGGTGACAGGCGAAGGCTTTCACGTGAACGCGCCATGGTGGATCATCTTCAACGGCGCCGTCATCATGCCGATCTCGTTCTTCTGCCTCGCCGCCGGGCCGAAATACATTACAGGACCGGAAGTGGCGATGTTCTATCTGCTCGAAACCGTGTTGGCGCCGATCTGGGTGTGGATGATCTTCGCCGAGACGCCGACCCGCAACAGCCTGATCGGCGGCGGCATCCTGATTGTCACGCTGGTCGCCCATTCGCTATGGCAATTGCATGACGGGCGCAGGCAACGTGGCGACCTCGCGGTGCACCATCCGGCGTAGAGGCCGAGATCAGGCGCTGGCCTTCTTCGCGGCGCCTGGTTCGGGCAGGGCCTCGATCTGCGGACCGGTCTCGATCTCGGTGGCCGATCCGGCAGCCGCCTCGTCGGAGAGTTCCACCTCGCGCAGCCACTCGCGCCAGATCGCGACCAGCAGCGCCATCAGCACCGGGCCGATAAACAGGCCGAGAAAACCCATGGTCTTGACGCCGCCGATCAGGCCGAAAAAGGTCGGCAGGAAGGGCAGTTTTATCGGCCCGCCCACGAGCTTGGGGCGCAAGGTCTTGTCGACGATGAACAGCTCGACCGTTCCCCATATGAACAGCGCCAGGCCGGCCATCGGCGAGCCGCTGGCGGCGAGGTAGATCGACACCAGGGTGAAGGACAGTGGTGCACCGCCGGGGATGAGCGCCATCACGCCGGTCAGCGCGCCCAACGTCACAGGTGACGGCACCCCGGCCAGCCAGTAGGCGATGCCCAGCACCAGCCCCTCGCCTATGGCAATCACGGTCATGCCCGTCACGGTCGAGGAAATGGTCGCCGGCACGACGCGCGAGATCCGCTCCCAGCGGGTCGGCAGGATGCGTTCGCCGAGGCGATCGATCTGGCCGGCGAAATTTTCACCGTCGCGATAGGCGAAAAACAGGGCAATCATCATGAACAGCAGCGTTAGAAAAAGACTGAAAGCGCTGCCGCCGGCGGCAAGCGCGCCCCGGTAGATGCTGCCGATATTGGCGCCGCTGACCAGCTGGATCAGTTCGCCGATGCCGCCGGGATGGCCGATATTGGTCGTCCACTGCTCGTTCAGCCACTCACCCACGACAGGCATGGTGGCGATCCAGTGCGGCGTCACCGCACCGTGCCGATTGGTCTCTATCGCCCAGCCCACCCATTCGCGCACCTCGTTGATCGCATAGGTGCCGGCAAGTGCGATCGGGATCACCAGGAAGGCGAGGATGAACAGGATGGCAAATGTGGCGGCGATGGTGCGGTTGCCGCCAACGCCGACCAGCAGGCGACGGTAGAGTGGCCAACTGGCGAAGGCGATGACGAGCGCGGCCAGTACCGGGAACAGGAAACCGTGGAAGAAATAGACACCGGCGGCAACGATCAGCACCAGCAACCAGCGTGCCGCCGACAGCGGCGGAATGACGGCCGAACGGAGCGGCGTCGAAAGCCCGAACAGGCGCTGCTGTCGTTCCGGTTTCTGGATCCTGGTTTCTTTCAAACGCCCTGTTCTCCCCGGCCCATCTAGTCAGTTATGCACTGAGATAGTGCAGCAATCGTGACGATAGTCCAAATGTCTTGGGATCTCTCTCTTTGAGGCCCCTCGAGGGGAGATGGCCCGCAGGCACGAGGGGTCGCCAGGCGACACAGGCGCTACGCTTTCCTGAGGGATCGAGACGGGCTCGCATTCCCTAGGGGAGATCAGCACCTCACCCGAACTTGCCAGTCCTCGGGAAACCTTTCGGCACCATACGCCCTGCCGATGCCCTCGCGCCGATCCACTCGGCCAGCTCCTCGCGCGAACGGGTGAAGGTGCGGTCGGCCGAATCCTGCCAGGAAAGACCGGTCTCCAGCGTGAACGGCTTGAGGTCGAGAAGGCCGCCATCCTTGTATTTCTGCAGCCGGACGCCCTTGCCGCGGCCCATCTCCGGAATCTCCGAGAGCGCGAACACCAGCATCTTGCGGTTCTCGCCGACGATGGCCAAATGATCGCCAGTGACCGGCACGCAGCGCTTGGCTTCGTCGGGGGTCTTGACGTTCATCACCTGCTTGCCCTTGCGGGTGTTGGCGACCACCTCTTCCTCCGGAACGATGAAGCCGTTGGCGTCGAAAGAGGCGAGCAGCAGCTTGCGCTTGGGATCGTGGACGAAGGCGGTGACGATGTCCTGGTCATTGTCCATGTCGACGATGATGCGGATCGGCTCGCCATGGCCGCGGCCACCCGGTAGCCGATCGGCGCCGATCGTGTAGAACTTGCCGCCGGTGGTGAAGACCAGCACCTTGTCGGTCGTCTGGGCATGGAAGGCTAGCTTGAGGCTGTCGCCCTCCTTGAAGGTCAGCGTCGAGAGATCGGCAAGATGCCCCTTCATCGCCCGCAGCCAGCCCTTTTCCGAAACCACGACGGTGACCGGCTCGCGCTCGATCATGGCGTGCGCGATGTCGGTCAGGTCGTGCTCGGGCGCATCGGCGAACTGGGTACGGCGCTTGCCGAGATCGGTCTCAGGGCCGAACTTGTCGCGAACCTGAGTGACTTCCCACTTGATCGTCGACCACTGCTTTGCATCCGAAGCCAGCAGCGCCTCGATCTGCTTCTTCTCGGCGGTCAGGCCATCGAATTCCTTGCGGATCTCGAATTCCTCCAGCTTGCGCAAAGCGCGCAGCCGCATGTTGAGGATCGCTTCAGCCTGGGTGTCGGTGAGCGACCAGCGGGCCATCATGACCTGCTTTGGCTCATCCTCCTCGCGGATGATCTTGATCACCTCGTCGATGTTGAGATAGGCGATCAGGTAGCCGGCGAGGATTTCCAGTCGCCTCTCGATCTCGCCAAGGCGATGTCTCGAGCGACGGATGAGGACGTCGCGGCGGTGATCCAGCCATTCCTGCAGCACGCCTTTCAACGACAGCACGTTGGGCACCTTGCCGCGCGACAGCACATTCATGTTGAGCGGGAAACGGCTTTCGAGCTCCGTGAGCTTGAACAGCGATTCCATCAGGATGCCGGGGTCGACGGAACGGCTCTTGGGCACCAGCACGACGCGGATGTCCTCGGCACTTTCGTCCCTGACGTCCTCGAGCAGCGGCAGCTTGCGGGCCATCAACAGCTCGGCGATCTTCTCGATCAGCCGCGCCTTCTGCACGCCATAGGGGATTTCGGTGACGACGATGCTCCAGGTGCCCCTGCCCTGGTCTTCCTGATTCCACTTCGACCGCACGCGAAAGCCGCCGCGCCCGGTTTCGTAGGCTTCGAGGATGGAGGCGCGGCTGTCGACGATGATGCCGCCGGTCGGGAAATCCGGCCCCTGGACGAAATCCATCAGCTTCGCCACCGGTGCGTCGCGATGCTCGATCAGGTACAGCGCGGCGTCGCAAAGTTCGGCCGCATTGTGCGGAGGGATCGATGTCGCCATGCCGACCGCGATGCCGGACGAGCCGTTGGCCAAGAGATTGGGGAAGGCACCGGGGAGCACAACCGGCTCCTCGTCCTCTTCATTATAGGTCGGCCGATAGTCGACGGCATCCTCGGTGATGCCGGCAAGCAATTCGGTCGCCACGTCGGTCATGCGCGCTTCGGTGTAGCGCATGGCAGCGGCATTATCGCCGTCGATGTTGCCGAAATTGCCTTGGCCGTCGACCAAGGGATAGCGCATCGAAAAGTCCTGCGCCAGCCGTACCAGCGCGTCATAGATCGACTGGTCACCATGCGGGTGGAATTTACCCATCACCTCGCCGACGATGCGGGCGCATTTGGCAAAACCCTGGTCGGGATTGAGGCGCAGCAGGCGCATGGCGTGCATGATGCGGCGATGGACCGGCTTCAGTCCGTCGCGCACGTCCGGCAGCGCCCGGTGCATGATGGTCGACAGCGCATAGGCGAGATAGCGCTCTTCCAGCGCCTTCTTCAGGTCGACCGGTTCGATATGATCGCCGCCGCCATTGTCAGGCGGCAAAAGCCTTTTTCCCATGGGCTGGACCTAGCCGAGCGGGTGATTCGCGGCAAGAGGCGCGCACCGGACCGATCGATTTGCGCACTTTTCTGCAACAGGAAACCGCGAGGTCGTGCTTGCCGGCCAACATCAATCTGTTACATGCCACATCTATTGCGAAGCACGCTTGGCGGCCCGACCTTCATGCCAAATTCACCGCATTCTCCAATAGCGTTCGGATCGGGTTTGCCTTTCGCTGCGATTTTCGACCATTGTGCCGGGACACGCCTTTTTCCCGTCCAGTTCGTCACGGAATGGTGATGGCGCAAAGAATTGAAAAACAATTTTCAGGACACTCTCAGGGACCTTGCGATGACAATCAACCGCTCAACTCTCCGGAAATTCGCTCTTTCGACCTTCTTGCTCACACTGCCGCTGAATGCGGCCCTTGCCCAGGACGCCGCGGTCGCGGACCGGCTGAAGGCAGCACTCGCGGCCCAGGGCGTCGAGATCTCCTGGACCGGCGTGACCGGTGACAACACCAGCATGGTGCTGCAGGGCGTGTCGGTGAAACCGGCCGCGGAAAAGGAAGCGCTGCCGATCGGCGACGTCAAGCTCGAGAACGTCACCGAAGCCAATGGCGGCTATGATATCGGCACCGTGTCGACCTCGGCCTTCGAACACAGCAAGGACGGCGTCACCCTCGATCTCAGCCCCTTCGTCATCCACGACATGACGGTACCGGCCGACGGCTCCACCGGCCCGCTTGGCTCGCTGATGATGTACAAATCCGCCGAACTGTCGAACATGACGGTCAAGGTCGCCGACAAGACCGCCTTCTCGATGGACGGCCTTGCCATCGAGATCACGCCGCCTGCCGACGGCAAGGCGATGGAGTTCACCGCCAACACGGAGAAGTTCACGGCCGATCTCTCGCTGGTCGACGATCCCAAGTCCAAGGAGGTCATCAACGCGCTCGGCTACCAGAACATCTCGGGCAATCTCGAAATGGCCGGCACCTGGCAGCCATCTGACGGCAAGATGGAACTGTCGAAATACGACATCTCCGTCGAGAATGCCGGCACGCTCGGCATGACCTTCAACCTCGGCGGCTACACGATCGACTTCATCAAGTCGCTGCAGGAAATGCAGAAGAAGATGGCCGCACAGCCGGAAGGCGCCGACAATTCGGCGCAAGGCATGGCCATGCTCGGCCTGTTGCAGCAGCTCTCGTTCAACAGCGCCTCGATCCGCTTCGACGACGATTCGCTGACCGGCAAGGTGCTTGAGTATGTCGGCAAGCAGCAAGGCATGTCGGCCAAGGACATCGCCAACCAAGCCAAAGCGATCGTGCCGTTCGGCATGGCGCAGCTCAACAATCCCGAGTTGACGGCTCAGGTGACCGCGGCGGTGAGCAAATATCTCGACGATCCGAAGAGCCTCGAAATCTCCGCCGAGCCGCCGGCGTCGGTGCCGTTCGCGCTTATCATGGCGGGCGCCATGTCGAACCCGCTCGACCTGCCGAAGACACTCGGCGTCAGCGTCAAGGCGAACGAGGACTGATCGAAACGATCTCTCAATACGCAAAAGCTCGGCAGCGATGCCGGGCTTTTTTGTTGGATTGCCGAATCGGAAGAACCGGTTCGAGCGAATACCTGAAGTGAAGCCTGAAGCTCCGGTCAGGCGTCCTTCTTGGTCGGCGCGACGCGCAGCGCCAAATCGCGAAGCTGCTGCGGGCTCGCTTCCGACGGCGCGTTCATCAACAGGTCATAGGCCTGCTGGTTCATCGGGAACATGGTGATTTCGCGCAGGTTCTTGGCGCCGACCAGCAGCATGACGACGCGGTCGACACCGGCGGCCATGCCGCCATGTGGCGGCGCGCCATACTGGAAGGCGCGATAGAGGCCGCCAAAGCGCTCCTCGACCGTGGCGCGGTCCAGCCCGACCGTCTCGAACGCCTTGACCATGGTTTCGGGCAGGTGGTTGCGGATGCCGCCAGAGGCGATCTCGAAACCGTTGCAGACCATGTCGTACTGGAAGGCCTTAATGCCGAGCAGGTCCTCGCCGTTCAGCGCATCGATGCCACCTTGCGGCATGGAGAACGGGTTGTGGGCGAAATCGATCTTCTTCTCCTCCTCGTTCCACTCGAAGAACGGGAAGTCGACGATCCAGCACAGTTCGAAACGTTCGCGGTCGACGAGATTGAGTTCCTCGCCGGCACGGGTGCGCGCGGCGCCCGCGAAAGAAACGAACTTCTTCGGATCGCCGGCGACGAAGAAGGCGGCGTCGCCGTCGGCAAGGCCGAGCTGCTGGCGGATCGCCTCGGTGCGCTCCTCGCCGATGTTCTTGGCGAGCGGGCCGGCGCCTTCGAGCTTGTCGCCCTCCTTGCGCCAAAAGATGTAGCCCAGCCCCGGCTGGCCCTCGCCTTGCGCCCAAGAATTCATACGGTCGCAGAAGGCGCGGCTGCCGCCGGTCTTGGCCGGAATGCCCCACACTTCGGCCTTCGGGTCATTGGCCAGAATGTTGGCGAACACCTTGAAGCCGGAATCGCGGAAATGATCTGAGACGGCCTGCATCTCGATTGGGTTGCGCAGGTCCGGCTTGTCGGAGCCATATTTGCGCATGGCGACATCATAGGGAATACGCTGGAATTTCTGCGTCACCGGCTTGCCGTTGGCGAAGGTTTCGAAGACGCCGCGCATCACCGGTTCCATGGTCGACAGCACGTCGTCCTGCTCGACGAAGCTCATCTCAAGATCGAGCTGGTAGAATTCGCCGGGCAGGCGGTCGGCGCGCGGGTCTTCGTCGCGGAAGCAGGGCGCGATCTGGAAATAGCGGTCGAAGCCCGACACCATGATCAGCTGCTTGTATTGCTGCGGCGCCTGCGGCAGCGCGTAGAAAGTGCCGGGATGGATGCGGGACGGCACCAGGAAGTCGCGCGCGCCTTCGGGCGACGACGCGGTGAGGATCGGCGTCGAGAATTCGGTGAAGCCGACCTCGCTCATGCGCTTGCGCATCTCGGCGATTATTTTCGTGCGCGCCACGATGTTCCGGTGCAGCGTCTCGCGGCGCAGGTCGAGGAAGCGGTATTTCAGCCTGATGTCCTCGGGATAGTCCGGCTCGCCGAACACCGGCAATGGCAATTCCTTGGCCGCCGACAGCACCTCGATCTCGCGGGCGAAAATCTCGATTTCGCCGGTCGGCAGGTTGGCGTTGGTGGTCTCGGGCAGGCGCGCCTTGACCTCGCCGTCGACGCGGATGACCCACTCGCCGCGCAAGGTCTCGGCGACCTTGAAGGCAGGCGAATCCGGATCGGCGACGATCTGGGTCAGGCCGTAATGGTCGCGCAGGTCGATGAAGAGCAGGCCGCCATGGTCGCGCACGCGATGCACCCAGCCCGACAGGCGAACGGTCGAGCCGACGTCGCTCTTTCTCAACTGGGCACAGGTGTGGCTGCGGTAACGATGCATTGTCATTGGTAAAGTCCGGGGTGCTGGGTGGCAGGCCGAAGCATTGCGGCCCGGCCTCAAAATTTGCGCGAAAAGCGCATGGGAGGCCGGATTTGTCAAGGCAAGCGGGCGTCATGGCCCAACGCCGCCGGCAAATGCCGCTGGCACTGACTGGAACAATGGTCCAAGAAGAGATCACCGACACGTGATTGCCTTCTTTCATGTCCTCCATCCGGCCGCTGATCCCGCTTCTCCTCGCCGCAGGCATCCTGCTCGGCGGCAACGGGCTGCAGAGCACACTGATCGCGCTGCGCGGCGCGCAGGAAGGATTTTCGGCTTCCGACATCGGCCTTATGGGCACCTTCTATTTTGCCGGCTTCCTGCTCGGCTGCCTGGCCATCACGCGCATCATGAAGGCGGTCGGCCATATCAGGGCGTTTTCGGCGCTGGCGGCGATCGCCTCGGTCGGCACTTTGCTGCTGGTCCTGGTTCTCGACCCGGTGATGTGGTGCGCGGTGCGCTTCGCCGGCGGCTTCTGTTTCGCCGGATTGTTCACCATCGTCGAAAGCTGGTTGAATTCAGGCGTCACCAACAAGGACCGCGCCCGCGTGCTGGCGATCTACAGGATGGTCGATACCGGCTCCGTGACATCAGCCCAGTTCCTGATCCCGGTCTTCGGCGCCGGTGGCTTCACCATCTTCGCCATCATGTCGATCATGATCACGCTGTCGCTGGTGCCGGTCTCGCTCGGCGACCGCTCCAACCCGACGCCGCCGGAGGAGGTCAAGCTCGATCTGGCGCGCGTCTGGCGAATTTCGCCGCTTGGCTGCTTCGGCTGCATCGCAGTCGGCGTCACCAACAGTGCCTTTCGCACCTTGTCGCCGGTCTATGCCGAGCAGATCGGCATGTCGGTCGCCGACGTCGTCACCTTCGTCAGCGTCGGCATCTTCGGCGGCGCCATCATCCAATATCCGCTCGGTTACCTCTCCGACCGCTGGGATCGGCGCCGGGTGTTGTTGATGACGACCTGCTGCGCGATGCTTTCGGCCCTGGCGCTGGTGTTCGTCGCCGGCAGCAATCCGGTGCTCAACTTCATCATCATCTTCATCTTCGGCTGTTTCGCCATGCCGCTCTATTCGCTGTCGGCGGCGCATTCCAATGATCGCGCGGATGCCGGCGAGTTCGTGCTGATCAACGCTGCCTTGATGCTGTTCTATTCCTTCGGCGCCATTGGTGGCCCTTTCGCGGCCTCGACAGCGATGCAGTATTTCGGGCCAAGCGCACTGTTTGTCTTCAGTGCAGTGGTCTACGCGGTTTTCATCGCCGTCATTCTCTACCGCATGCAGGCACGCTCTGGAGTACCGGCAGGCAAGCGCAGCCGCTTCACCGCGCTGTTGCGCACCTCGACCATTTTCGCGCGGCTGGCCAGGAGAAATAGTGATCCAGACAGCCCGGACGGGCCGTGATGCCAGCAGCACAGCTTGACGAATGCCTTCCCGGCTGAAATCTAGGAAGACCCTACTCCTGCCAAAAGCGATTTGATGCACGTCATCACCACCCAGAAAGAACTCGAGACCGTTCTCGCCGCTTTCGAAAAGTCGGATTTCGTTACCGTCGACACCGAATTCATCCGCGAAACGACCTTCTGGCCAATCCTGTGCCTGATCCAGATGGCCGCGCCCGGCGTGACGGCGCTGATCGATCCGCTGTCACCTGATATCGATCTGGCTCCCTTCTTCAGGCTGATGGCCAACGAGGCGGTGGTCAAAGTCTTCCACGCCGCCCGGCAAGACATCGAAATCATCGTCCATCTCGGCGATCTCGTTCCGCATCCGGTGTTCGACACCCAGGTGGCGGCAATGGTGTGCGGCTTCGGCGACAGCGTGTCCTACGATCAGCTCGTGCAGCGCATCACCGGGGCGCGGCTCGACAAGTCGTCGCGCTTCACCGACTGGCGCCATCGGCCGCTGTCCGACAAGCAGCTCGACTATGCGCTGGCCGACGTTACCCACCTGATCGAGGTCTATCAGCACCTCAACGCCGAGTTGGCGCGGGAAAATCGCGCCCACTGGCTGAACGAGGAAATGGATGTCCTGACCTCGCGCGAGACCTACGATCCGCACCCCGAGGATGCCTGGAAGCGGCTGAAGATGAGGCTTCGCAAACCGCAGGAGCTGGCGATCGTGCAGGGCGTGGCGGCATGGCGCGAACGCGAGGCGCGCGAGCGCGACGTACCGCGCGGCCGCGTGCTCAAGGACGACGCGATCTACGAGATCGCGCAACAAGGGCCGCGCGATGCAACAGCCCTTGCCAAGCTGCGCACCACGCCCAAGGGCTGGGAACGCTCCTCGACGGCGACGGCACTGCTCGGCGCGGTCAACACCGCGCTCGCCCTGCCCAAGGAGCAGATGCCGAAATTGCCGAAAAACTTCCAGCCGCCCGAGGGCTCGAATGCGGCTGCGGAACTCTTGAAAGTGCTGCTTAGGATCGTCGCCGAAAAACAGGGCGTCGCCTCGAAGGTGCTCGCCTCCAGCGACGATATCGACCGCATCGCCGCCGAGGGCGAGGAGGCCGACGTGCCGGCGCTGCAAGGCTGGCGGCGCGCCGTGTTCGGCGAACAGGCGCTGAAGCTGGTGCGCGGCGAGATCGGGATCAAGTTCGACAAGCGAAAAATAGCGGTGTTCGACCTGTAAGCGCGCCGTCTTTTCCTTCTCCCCTTGCGGAGAAGTGAGTTGGCACAGCTCAGACGATTGCGAGCAAGTGCAGGGCCAGCCAGATCCAGCCCAGCGCCAGCACCACCGCGCCCAGGACGAAGGAGCGGTTTCGCAGCAGCAGGTTGTTGCTGGTCAGGTGAACCCAGGCGTGAGAATAGCGCGACGCGACAAAAATCCACATTAGTGCGAGCGTGATGTAATTGACGCCGTTGGCCATGTGCAGTGACAGGCACAGCACGTAGAAAAGCACCGGCAGTTCGAACTGGTTGATCAAACTGTTCGCGACGGTGATAGTGGAGGCCGGCTCGGTCGAACGAACCTTGTACTGGCCGACCTTGGCTTCACCCGACTTGACCGCAAAATGGCGGCGCCGGCCCATGACGACATAAACGATGTAGACCAGCAGAACTTGCGCAAGCACCGGCCAGAAGATCGTCGTCTGGTTCATGAAGTCGCCCCTGCCCTGTTCTGCTTCAATTCTGATGTCTTTGGCCCGCCAGCCAGAAAGCGGCAATGACAATGGACGGGACGGCGAGAAGCGCGAATTTGGTGACGATCAGCGCCGAGGCGAATGACAGCGAGTCCGGGTTGGCGTAGAGGAAGTCGGACAAAAGACGCGCCACGGCGATATTCTGGACGTAGTCGGCGAGCGTATAAGGCAGCACCAGGACCAGCGCGAAGATTGCCTGCACCTGCGCCGGCAGCACGCGGAAATTCTTCAGGCGCCGGCCGGTTGCCAGGATCAGGCTGACCAGCGTCAGCGACAACAGGGCCGGAAACAAAAGATCGAAGGTCAGGTAATGCCAGACCAGGATGATCTCGCCACCGCGCCGGCCAAGCGCCGTCAGCCAGGCCATGCCTTCGTCGGGCGTGAATCCGAAATAGCGCATGTCGAGCGAGGGCAGCCCCCCGCTCAACTGGCGGAAATAGAAGAATTCCATCACCGTCATGGCGATGAAAACCGCTGCCGAGAGGAAACAGAGCGCCGCGACATGGCGTGACAAGCGCAGCACCATGGCGGTCAAGCTGTGCCAAAGCCCGGAAGAATCAGGCTCCGCCGGGATAATTGGGGCTTTCGCGGGTAATCGTGACGTCATGGGCGTGGCTTTCACGAAGTCCGGCGTTGGATATGCGCACAAAAGTGGCGCGTTCCCGGAAATCGGCAAGGTCGCGGCCACCGACATAACCCATAGCGGCTTTCAGCCCGCCTGCAAGCTGGTGCAACACGCCAGACACAGGTCCTTTGTAGGGGACCTGCCCTTCAATGCCTTCCGGCACGAGTTTCAGCGTGTCGCGCACCTCGGCCTGGAAGTAGCGATCGGCGGAGCCCCGCGCCATGGCGCCGACCGAGCCCATGCCGCGATAGGCCTTGAAGGAGCGGCCCTGGTGCAGATAGACCTCGCCAGGGCTTTCGTCGGTCCCGGCAAGCAGCGAGCCGATCATGGCGGCACTGGCGCCGGCGGCGAGTGCCTTGGCGAGATCGCCGGAATATTTGATGCCGCCGTCGGCGATCACCGAGGCGCCTGATTTGTGCGCCGTCTCGACCGCCGACATGATGGCCGAAAGCTGGGGAACGCCGACCCCGGCCACGATGCGGGTGGTGCAGATGGAGCCGGGACCAATGCCGACCTTGACGGCATCGGCGCCGGCGTCGATCAGCGCCCGCGTGCCTTCCGCGGTGGCGACGTTGCCGGCCAGGATGCGCACCGAGTTGGAGAGCTTCTTCGCCCGCGTCACCGCGTCCAGGACGCGCTGTGAGTGGCCATGCGCGGTGTCGATTACCAGCAGGTCCACGCCGGCCTCGATAAGACGCTCGGCGCGCTCGAAGCCGTCGTCGCCGACGCTGGTGGCGGCCGCGGCGCGCAGGCGCCCCTGCGCATCCTTGGTGGCGTGCGGGTTGAGCTGCGACTTCTCGATGTCCTTGACGGTGATCAGCCCGACGCAATTGCCCTTTTTGTCGACCACGACCAGCTTCTCGATGCGGTGCTGGTGCAAAAGCCGCTTGGCCTCGTCCTGATCGACATTCTCCTTGACCGTGATCAGGTTCTCACGGGTCATCAATTCGTAGACCTTTTGCGCCGGATCGGAAGCGAAGCGCACATCGCGGTTGGTCAGGATGCCAACCAGCCGACCGGTCTTGTGGCCGCCGGTGCCGCCGTTTTCGACCACCGGAATGCCCGAGATCGAATAGGTACGCATTAGCGACAATGCGTCGGCGAGCGTGGCGTCGGGACCGATGGTGACCGGGTTGACCACCATGCCGGATTCGAATTTCTTGACCTGCCGCACCTGCTCGGCCTGCTCGGCGGGCGAAAAATTGCGATGGATGACGCCGATGCCGCCAGCCTGCGCCATGGCGATGGCAAGCCTTGCCTCGGTGACCGTGTCCATCGCCGCCGACAGGATCGGCACGTTGAGGTCGATGTCGCCGGCGATGCGGGTGCGGATGTCGGTCTGGCCGGGCATGACCTCGGAATGACCTGGCTGCAAAAGCACGTCGTCAAAGGTCAGCGCCAGTGCGCCGGTGGACGTTTCGATGATTTTTGCCATGGCCAGCCCTTTGAATGCGAAAAAGCGCTGGACCGGAATGGACAGCGCCGACTCGTTCTTCCCTTTCAGGATTGGCGGTGGCTGGTAACACGTCGCAGCGTCGATGAAAAGCCGATCGTTGAATGGTCGTTAAGGTTCCTGGATCGGTTCAGTGTCGATAGCGCCGCGGAACCGATCCAACTTCTTGTTTCTACGCAGTTCCGGACGGGAAAAACCGTTTCACACTTTTCCTGGAACCTGGTCCGCGCCCAGCAGAGCATCGAGCAATTCATGATGTGGCGATGTGAAAGGATTGACAACGGTTACGCCGCCCCAGGTGAAGCCATGGTGCAGATCTTCCGACAAGAGCAGCCGACAACTCGATTGCGAGGCAGCTGATAGGATGACCGCATCCCAGATACTGAAATGGTGGTCCGCTGCAAGATCGACCGCCATCATCATAACCTCAGGCGATGTTCCGGCGACCGGAAAGGCGTCGCGCCAGCCCAGAAGCGCATCCCGAGCTTCCTGCGAAGATCGTCCAGCCTTGCGAACAAGCACGTTGAACAGTTCGCCAAGCACCTGAACCGGAATGACAACTGCCTCTTGCGGAACGTTGCGGAGCAATTCCAGAACAGCGTCACGCTTATCGGCGTTGTTCACGCCTTCAGCATAAGCAAGGATGTTAGTGTCGAGGGCGACCTTCACCGCTCGTAAAGCTCGTCGCGCGTCCATTGCCCGGCATCGACGACAGGCTGCCGTTCGAGCCGCGACAGCAATGTGTTGCGCGAACGCGAGGCCACCTGACTGCGATTGTCCACGGGCACGATCCGCGCAACCGGCCGTCCATGACTGGTCACGACAAAGCTCTGCCCTTCCCGCACACCACGAAGAATGAGCGAAAATTTTCGATTGGCGTCGGCGGCTGAAACGGATTCGTCCATGATCGCATCCAAGTAGTTATTTTAACTACAATAGCAATGGCTTGGTTCCTTGGCAAGCAATCTCTGACCGCTGCAGAGGCACTCCACGGCGTTGAAGTCGCACAAAAGTGACAGCAAATTAATGCGACATTGCTCCGAAGGCGTGATAACCGCCCGTTGCATCGGCTCGCCCCAGCCGGCAGGCAATTTTTGACCAATTCGGACGCGTTCGTTGAACCGCACCATTCCGCTTATCCTTGCGGTCGCTCTTTTCATGGAAAACATGGATTCGACCGTCATAGCGACATCGCTGCCGGCGATCGCCATCGACATCCATACCAGCCCGATCGCGCTCAAACTGGCGCTGACGGCCTATCTGGTGTCGCTGGCGATCTTCATTCCGATCAGCGGCTGGATGGCCGACCGCTTCGGCGCCAAGAACGTCTTCCGCGCCGCGATCGCGGTGTTCATCGCCGGCTCCGTCGCTTGCGCTTTCTCCGGTTCGCTGCCGGCCTTCGTGATTGCACGCTTCCTACAAGGCATCGGCGGCGCCATGATGACGCCCGTCGGGCGACTGGTTCTGGTACGCGCCACGCCCAAGAGCGAACTGGTCGCCGCCATGTCGTGGCTGACTGTTCCCGCACTGGTCGGGCCGCTGGTAGGCCCGCCGATCGGCGGCTTCATCACCACCTACTTCACCTGGCACTGGATTTTCCTGATCAACGTGCCGATCGGCCTGATCGGCATCTGGCTGGCCACCCGCTTCCTGCCGGAAACCGAATCGATGGAAACGCCGCCGCTTGATTTCATCGGCTTCGTCCTGAGCGGGCTGGCAGCATCCGGCGTCGTCTTTGGCCTCTCGGTCGTCAGCCTGCCTTATCTGCCGCCCGCGACCGGTCTGATCACGATCGCCGTGGGGCTGTTGTCGGGCGCGCTCTACCTCATGCATGCGCGCCGCGCCAGGAATCCGCTGCTGGCGCTCGAACTGTTTCGCAACCAGGTGTTCCGCTCGTCAGTCCTTGGAGGCTCGCTGTTTCGCATCGGCATCGGCGCCGTGCCGTTCCTGTTGCCGCTGATGTTCCAGATCGGCTTCGGGCTGACCCCGTTCCAGTCCGGCATGATCACCTTCGTCTCGGCGATCGGCGCCATCGGCATGAAATTCGTCACCGCGCTGATCTTCCGCATCGTCGGCTTCCGCCGCGTGCTGATCCTCGGCTCGCTGGTCGCTGCCGCGTCGATCGCCATCTACGGCCTCTTCACCCCCGAAACGCCTTACGCGCTGATGCTGGCCATATTGCTGGTCGGCGGCTTCATCCGCTCGATGTTCTTCACCGGTGTCAACGCACTCTCCTATGCCGAAGTCTCAGCGGAAGATACTAGCAAGGCGACGCCGATTACGGCGGTGTTCCAGCAGCTCTCGATCGCGCTCGGCGTGGCGCTCGCCGGCGGCGTTCTGGAAGTCTCGACCTCGGTCCATGGCGGGCCGTTGACGCTGGGCGACTTCCATATCGCCTTCTTCATCGTGGCGGCTGTATCGGCGGCGGCTTCGCTGTCGTTCATGCGGCTGGCACCCGACGCCGGCAATGCCGTCTCCGGCCATGGCCGGCTGACAACGCCTAAGGCACTGGAACCGGTCAGATCGCCGGGAGAGTGAGCCAGCCAGTTCAGCCCTTGGCGTCGTCCGGCCCTTCACTGTGGCTCCGGGCGCTCGACGTCTAGAGCATGATGCCGAAAAGTGTGAAGCGGTTTTCGGACGACATCATGCTCTATCTCTTTGATTTAGAGACGGATTCAGATTTCAGGTCGACTCGACCTGAAATCATCCGGCTCTAGGAAACGTCCATCGGACGTTCCGATCCGCCTGACAGCGAACCAGCGTCTCGCCCTTTGAAGTCTTTCGCCAAGAGATAGAGCTCCACCGATTCATCCCGCGAGGCCGGCGGCTTGACGTGGTGGACGGAGCGGAAATTCTTCTTGAGCATGGAGAGCAGCTCATTTTCGGCGCCGCCCTGGAAGGTCTTGGCGAGGAAATGGCCGCCGGGCTTCAGGACCGACAGCGCGAAATCGGCCGCCACCTCGCACAGATGCATGGTGCGGATATGGTCGGTCCGCTTGTGGCCGGTGGTGGGTGCCGCCATGTCGGACAGCACGACATCCGGGTCCCCGCCCAGCGCCTCGGCCAGTTTTTGCGGAGCCTGCGGATCCAGAAAATCCAGCAGCAGCACCGGCGCACCGGGCACGGCGTCCATTTCCAAATAATCGATGCCGACGACATGCGGATGTTCGGCCGTCGATTTCGTGCGCGCGGCCGCGACCTGGCACCAGCCGCCGGGGGCGGCACCCAGATCGATCACCTTCATGCCGGGCTTCAGCAGATGGTGCTTGTCGTCGATCTCGATCAGCTTGTAGGCCGCGCGCGAGCGATAGCCGTCAGCCTTAGAGCGCTGGACATAGGGATCGTTGATGTGGCGCTGCAACCAGCGGCGCGACGATTCCTTCAGGCCGCTTTTCTTCTTGATCCGCGTCTTCAGCACGCGAATGCCGGCGGATCCTGGTTTTTCCGGTTTCTTGGTCATTGCCTGATTTCTTGTTTGAGCATGCTCACGCCCTAGCACGTCCATCGTTGCGCCAGACGCCGTCATCGGCCATCAGCTCGCTCAATATACCCTCGCGCAGGCCCCTGTCGGCAACGCGCAGCCGCTCCGACGGCCAGACCGCGCGGATTGCTTCGAGGATGGCACAGCCGGCCAGCACGAGATCGGCACGGTCGGCGCCGATACAGGGGTTGGCGCAGCGCTGCTGGAAATTCCAGCCGACCAGTTTCTCCACCATGCGGTCGACGCTGTCGCGGTCCATCCACAGGCCGTCGACCCGGCGGCGGTCGTAGCGTTCGAGATCGAGATGGACGCCGGCCAGCGTCGTCACCGTGCCCGAAGTGCCCAGCAGATGGAAATTCGGGCTCGTCTTGAGGTGGCTCAGCCGATCGCGGCCATCGAAAGCGGCCAGCCTGCCGGCGACATCGTCGACCATGGCGTTGAAGGTTTCGCGCGTCACGGTGCGGCCGCCAAAGCGTTCCGCCAATGACACGACGCCGACCGGCAGCGATGTCCACGACACGATATGATTGGCGAGCCTTGGCGAGCGGCGGCCGGTGAGATCGATCAGGGCAATCTCGGAGGAGCCGCCGCCGATGTCGAACAGGACGACGCCTTGCGTGTCTCGCTCGACCAGCGAGCCGCAGCCGGAAACCGCAAGGCGGGCTTCTGTCTGGCGGTCGATGATCTCAAGCTTCAGGCCAGCTTCGCGTTCGACACGATCAAGGAATTCAACGCCGTTTTCGGCGGTGCGGCAGGCTTCCGTGGCGATCAGCCTTGCCTTCCTGATCTTGCGGCCGCGCAATTTATCACCGCATACCTTCAGCGCCTCGACCGCGCGGTCCATCGCCGGCTGGCCAAGCCGGCCATTGGCGGTGAGCCCCTCGCCCAGCCTGACGATGCGCGAGAAGGCATCGATGACGCGGAACTGGCCATGCCGGGTGGGAACGGCGACCAGCAGCCGGCAATTGTTGGTGCCGAGATCGAGGGCGGCGAAAACGGGAAGCTCGTGCACCGGCGGCCGGCGGTTGCCTTGTTCGGGGCGCGGCATTGGAACGACGGGCGAGATCGTCGGAGCCGCAATAGGTTTCAGGTCCACTGCCGCGACAGCGGCTTTGCCTGGCACCGGCGACCGATTGTCTTCGGGGCGCGCATCGTCGCGCGCAAAAACCTTGCGCCCACGCCTTCGCTTGCGCCGTTTCTTGGGCTTGCCCTTCTGGGTCGCGTCGCCCGCCTGCCCGTTCACGGAGCGAGGCTCGGTTGGGTGGCGTTGCTGCCAACCGGCTGCCCCCGGGCCTGACGATCCCGGGGAAGCGCTGGACGCGCCCACCTCCGGCGCGCCTGCGCCGGTGTCGCGGTCTTCCACTGTCGTTCCTTCCGGCGCCGCGCGAACCGGTGACGGACGCAGCAGGCGCTTTGGCATGTTTCAAGTTGCCGCCAGACTAACAGCGCGGCGCCCGATCACCAAGAGCCCATGCTGAATTTTGCCGGCTGGATGCGCGGCCTGCTTGGCACCGGCGTAATGTTCCCGCAAGGCCGAGTTGATAGCGCGACGCCGTCGAAGATGATCGCGGCGCGGCAGTGGCGGCCGCCGTTTGCCGTGCGCCTGCTGTCGCGGCGCACGGCAAATCCGGCGCGACAAGTGTTCGCGGTTGAATAGCCGGCTTCAATGAGGCATTTCTGAATTGAATGGGGAATTCGGGGCGGTCAGCCTCTCGACAGAAAAGGAAGCGGATACGCAACGCATGGCAGTCGGGGAATGAACTGGAAACGCTATTTCTGGCCGGTCGTCGGCATCGGCGCGGTGATCCTCTCGCTGCTGCTGCTCTGGCATGAATTGCGCGGCATCTCGCTCGACGACGTCTGGGACGGGCTGGCGGCCATTCCGGCTCGCGGCTGGATGCTGGCAGGCTTGAGTTCGGTGGTGGCCTACGCCGCGCTCGCCGGCTACGATCACATCGCGCTGCTGCATATCGGCAGGCGAGTGTCGTGGCTGTTCGTGACGCTGTGTTCCTTCACCACCTATGCGTTGTCGCACAATATCGGCGGCTCGGTGTTTTCCGGCGCCGTCATCCGCTACCGTGCCTATGGCACCAGGGGCCTGACCGGCCAGGAAGTCGGAGTGCTGGTGGCTGTCTGCTGGATAACTTTCGTGCTGTCGACGATCCTCGCCTCCGGCCTTGTGCTGGTGTTCGAGCCACAGATTATCGACCGCTTCTCCGGCATCGCCCATCACGGCCTGTCGGAGGCGGCAGGCATCGCGATGCTGGTCCTCATCGCAGCCTATATATTCGGCAGTTGGCTGCATCTTCGCCCGTTGAAGATCGGCAGCTTCCAGTTGCACTATCCGGCGCTGCCGATCGTCGCCCGGCAATTGGTGATCGGACCGATCGAACTGCTCGCCGCCGCGGCGATCATCTTCTTCGCCCTGCCCGAAGTGCACAATCCCGGCTATTTCGTCGTGCTGGGCGTCTTCCTCGTCTCCTTCTCTGTCGCCCAGCTCTCGCACGCGCCAGGTGGCCTCGGTGTGTTCGAAGTGGTGTTCCTGGCCGGGCTTTCCGACATGGACCCGGTCGGCGTGCTGGCCGCGCTGCTGGTGTTTCGGCTGTTCTATCTGATCATCCCGCTGTTTCTGGGCCTGGGCATCGTGCTGTTCTTCGAACGCTCGCAATTCAGCCGGAAGGAGAGCTGAGGCCCGGAGTCCGCCCGACATTCGAAATCGTGGCGTTTGGAACCGGTGTTAAAGCTGGCGATTGAACCGCAGAGCAGGCTTGACTATTTTCCGCTGGCGGCTACAAGGCAGCGCTCAAGCGGCTCAGCCGTTCGGCCCGCGCGGTCCATGACCGCGCCTGCTGGGGAATAGGTTAACGGTAGACCCACGGACTCTGACTCCGTTAGTCCTGGTTCGAATCCAGGTTCCCCAGCCAACATCTTTCCAACGGCGCGATCTTCTCGAGATCATCGAGGGAGGCTACCAGCCCGGCTCGACCGTCGTCACCAGCTAGATGTTTAATCCCGGCATTTGCTGGAGCGGA